>JAWLAE010000003.1:0-437094 GCA_041395625.1 Steroidobacteraceae bacterium
GAGACCTGCCATCGCAATGCCAGGCACGGACAACAGGAACGCGAAACGTGCTGCGGCTTCGCGCGACAAGCCGAGCGCCCGGCCGGCGGTCATCGTGATACCCGAGCGCGACGTGCCGGGCACCAGCGCGAGCGCCTGCGCACAGCCGATCACCAGCGCATCGCGGATCGAGAGCGAGCGCTCATCGCGGTGGCTCGAGGACAGGCGATCGACTACATAGAGCACGATACCGAACACCGCCAGCTGGAACGCCACGACGGCAGGACTGCGCAATGCGGTCTCGATGAAATCCTTGCCGAGCAGCCCCACCAGGCCCACCGGAATGGTGCCGATCAGCAGATTGATGGCCAGGCGTCCATAGGAATCCTGCCGATCGCCCGCGACCCAGCGCACTGCGCCGGTCGTGAGCGGCACCAGATCGCGACGAAAATAGCCGACCACGGCGAGCAAGGTGCCGACATGCACGGCCACGTCGAATGCCAGCCCCTGGTCCGTCCAACCTAACAACCGCGGCAACAGCACGAGATGACCAGAGCTCGATACGGGCAGGAACTCCGTGAGTCCCTGAATCACCGCCAGCACGACTGCCTGCCACCATTCCATGTCCAAACTCCCTACAGCGACCCACGCAGGTCCTGCCAACCGAACCCCCGCAGAGGCGCCCGGTAATCACGACCCAATGCCATGACCTTGAAGGCCTCGCCCATCTCGCCCGGCATCATCAGGCGCCGCGCCTCGCCCGCCTGGGCGAGCCGCTCGCGTTCATCGTGAGCGGCAGCCAGCACATTCTCCATCCCACAGCCGATCAGGAACCCGGCCTGCGTCACGAATCCCAGCAACTCGAGACCGGCCGCCTGCCCCGCTGCGGCGACGCGCGTGAAATCGACCCAGGCGGTGATGTCCTGCAAGCCCGGATTGAGCAACGGGTCGCCATGCGCCCGGTGCCGGAAGTGACACTGCAACGTGCCGGCAGTGCGGTCGGGATGATACAGGTGGGAGCGCGGCAGGCCGTAGTCGATCAGCAGCACGACACCGCGGCGCAGCGCGGCACCCAGACCAGCCAACCAGCCGTCGAGTTCCAGACAGATCTCGCCGTGGTAGTTGTCTGGCAGTTGCTGCGGCAGGTCTCGCTCGAGCAGTCGAACCGCGTTGGCAAGCGCGGGTGCAGCTGTCCGTGTCGCCTCGACCAGTGCACCGTGCGAATCGAGTGCCACGCCTAACGAGTCGATCACTTTGATCGCGCCGACTCCCGCGCGCAGTACGAAGCGCTCAACCGGCATGGCGTCGAGCACTTCGTTCGCGACGACGACGCCCGTGATCGGCTGCGCTGGCCAGCGATCGAGCCACTCGACGCGGCTCGCCAATGCGGCTGGCAGGGCTGCGAGCCGCGTGCGTTGCCGCTCACGCAGGTCGGCACTCACTTCGAGAATCCGGTAGCGATCCGGCAATGTGCCCAGTTCGGCCAATTCCTCGAGCAGAACGGCAGCCAACGCGCCACTGCCGGCACCGAACTCCAGCAGATCGCGGCCGGTGGCCGCCAGCACGTCGGCACACTGCCGCGCGAGACAGCGGCCGAACAGGGATGACATCTCGGGCGCCGTGACGAAGTCGCCCGCCGCGCCGAACTTGGTGGCCCCGCTGCTGTAATAGCCGAGTCCCGGCTCGTACAGGACGAGACGCATGAAATCGGCGAACCCCAACCAGCCGCCAGCCGCCTCGATCCGTCCACGTACCATGCTCGTCACCTGTTCGGCGTGCGCTCGCTCGGCCGCATCGAGCGCGGGCAGAGTTGAGAGCGTGGGCGGGATCGTCATACTGTCTGCCTATGGATGACGCGACTTCGCTCACGGGACGCACAGTACTGATCACCGGCGCGGCCGTGCGGGTCGGCGCGGCGATGGCGCGCGCCTTCCACGCAGCGGGCGCCAATCTGGTGCTGCATTATCGAAGCTCGGTCGCCCAGGCGCAGACCCTGGCCGACGAACTGGAAGTCGTGCGCCGCGGCTCGACGCAGCTGGTGCGCGCCAACCTGCTGGATACGACCTACCTGCCGACGATCGTGCAAAGCGCCCTCACAGCCTTTGGCCGCCTGGACGTGCTCGTCAACAATGCCTCGTCGTTCTATCCGACGCCGGTCGGCAGCATCACCGAGCAGCAATGGCAGGACCTGATGGGCAGCAACGTCAAGGCACCGCTGTTCCTGTCGCAGGCTGCCGCACCGCATCTGCGTGTGGTCAAGGGTCAGATCATCAACATCGTCGACATCCATGGCACGCGACCGCTGCGGAACCACCCGGTGTACAGCACCGCCAAGGCCGCCCTCGTCATGTTGACCCGCTCGCTGGCGAAGGAACTGGCGCCGGAGATCCGCGTCAATGGCATCGCGCCGGGCCCGGTACTGTGGCCCGTCACCGGCGCCGACGAGGAGTTGCGCGCCAACATAGTCGACCGGACGTTGCTGAAACGGATGGGTTCGCCGGACGATATTGCGCGCACTGCGCTGTTCCTGGCAGCCAATGCGCCGTTCATGACTGGCCAGATACTGGCGGTCGACGGCGGCCGCAGCGTCGCCTGGTAGTCCAGCTCGCCCGCTCCATTGCCGCACGCGCGCCACGCCTTCAGTCGTTGGCTGCAGCGGCCAGCTCGACACGTCGCATCGGGTGCGCGCCGCGGTCGAATTGCTGCCATAGCTCGCCGATCGTCAGCCCCAGCGTTGGGTGCCTGACCTCCGGCGCGAGCTCGGCCATCGGACCCAGCATGTAGGCGCGCTTGACGAGATCTGGCCGTGGCAAGCGGTACGCCGGCGTCTCGGCCAGGAGATCACCGTATAACAACACGTCCAAGTCCAGGCTGCGCGGTGCCCACTTCGGCGCGCTGCGCGGCCGATGGCATTGTGCTTCGATGTCGTGCAGCCGCGCGATCACCTGCGCCAATGGCAACCCGGTCGTGAAGCCAGCCACCAGGTTGATGAAGTCGGGCCCGTCGAAGCCCACCGCCGTATTCTGGTAGGCGCTGGAGAACCGCACATCCGGCCAGGTGCGCGTCATCTCGCGCATGGCAGTTGCCAGATGGCGTTCCGGCTGCACATTGCTGCCGACCGCCACGAAGACACGCACCGCTGCGTCGCCTTGCGTCACGCCGCGCCCAGATCGGCCCGCGTCCGCTCCACCACGACACCAACGTCGCGTGAGCCGCGGACGGCACCCGGCTTGTTGATCGAGAAACGTATCCATTGCAGCTCGAATTCCTGCAGGATCATCAGAGCGCCGCGATGCGCCAGCGTTTCGACCAGCTGGAACTGTGACTCACCGACGAACGCGATCAGTCGCTTGGCCACCCGTTTGTAGTCGACCGTATCCGCCACCGAGTCGCTGGCCGCCGCACGTCGGCAGTCGACCGGCAATTCGATATCGAGCACCACTTTCTGCTTGATGCGGCGCTCCCAGTCGATGAAGCCGATGATGCACTCGACTTCGAGCCCGCGCAGGAAAATACGGTCGCCAGCCTGTTCGGCGTGGGCGGCGGGCACGGTGCTCTTCTTGGGCGTCGATGGCATGGCGGATTGTCTTTACTGTTGTGAACTATGGTTATGGTTGTTAGTAACTAACGGCCGAGCGGCGTGAGCTCAGTGAGTGGCCACCGGGCACGTGCACAAACCGCCAGCGGCTCGGTACAGCCCGCCTGCAGGCGGGCCATCCCAGCCACGGCGATCATCGCAGCATTGTCCGTGCAGAACTCGATGCGTGGATAGTAGACACGACCGCCGCGGCGGGCCACGCTTTCGGCGAGTCGCTGGCGTAGCGCGACGTTCGCGCCCACGCCCCCGGCAACCACCAGCGCTGCGCGCCCAGTCGCATCGAGGGCGCGCAGCGACTTCTGCACCAGCGTGTCCACGATCGCAGCCTCGGCGCTGGCGGCAATGTCCGCGCGCCGGCGCGCATCGAGTGGCGCTGCCTGCACGGCCAGCGACACGGCGGTCTTCAACCCCGAGAAACTGAACTCGAACCCCGGTCGATCGAGCATCGGCCGTGGGAAACTGAACTTATCGCCGGGCGCCGTGGCGGCAAGGGCCGCCAGCTGCGGCCCGCCGGGGTACGGCAGGCCCAGCAATTTGGCGCTCTTGTCGAAGGCTTCGCCGGCTGCGTCATCGCGGGTATCACCCAGCAGGCGGTAATCACCGGGCGCCACCACATCGATCAGCATGGTGTGGCCACCTGAAACCAGCAGCGCCAGATGTGGGAACGGCGGCGGCTCCGCCTCCAGCAACGGTGCCAGCAGGTGGCCTTCGAGGTGATGAACCGCGACTGCCGGCACGCCCCAGGCGTAGGCCAGGCTGCGTCCCAGGGCGGCACCGGTGAGCAGGGCCCCGATCAGTCCGGGCCCCGCAGTGTAGGCGACGCCGGCCAGCTCCTGTGGCGCCGTTGCCGCGTCTGCCAAGGTGGCACGCAGGAGCGGCAGCAGCTTGACGACGTGATCGCGCGATGCGAGCTCCGGCACGACGCCGCCATAGACCCGATGCAGCTCGATCTGGCTGAAGATCGAATGCGCCAGCAGGCCGCGCGCCGCGTCGAATACCGCTACGGCGCTCTCGTCACAGGAGGATTCGAGAGCCAAAATTCGCATGTCAGTAGAAAAATGAACGGTGGTTTTGCGTTTTCGGCCGAGGCTCTCTAGAATGCGCGCCCCGGTTCTGCCGGGGCAAACTCAAATTGAGGTTTCGATGCCGAGCGTCCGTGTACGTGAGAACGAGTATTTTGATGCCGCTTTGCGGCGCTTCAAGCGTGCATGCGAGAAAGCCGGTGTGCTCACCGAGCTGCGGCGCCGTGAATTCTACGAGAAGCCGACACAGGAACGTAAGCGCAAGAAAGCTGCGGCCGTCAAACGGCATCTGAAGCGCAATTCACCGCGTGAATTTACCGCGCGCCCCGCGCGTTGAGCAGCACGCGATGACGCTCAAAGAGCGCATCACCGAAGACATGAAGACTGCCATGCGGTCAGGCGAGAAGGATCGCCTGGCCGTCATTCGATCGGTGCAGGCTGCCATCAAGCAGCGCGAGGTCGACGAACGCATCACACTCGACGATGCCCAGATCCTTGCGGTGCTCGAGAAGATGATCAAGCAGCGCAAAGAGTCGATCGCCGCATTCGAAGCGGGCAACCGCCCCGACCTCGTTGCCAAAGAAACGGCGGAAATCGCCGTGCTGCAACCGTATCTGCCCGCCCAGCTGTCAGCCGCCGAGCTAGAGGCCCTCATTGATGCCGCGCTCAAACAAACGGGCGCGAGCACGATCAAGGACATGGGCAAGGTCATGGCAGTCGTGAAGGCGCAGGCGACGGGCCGCGCCGACATGGGCGCCGTCGGCGGCCTCATCAAAGCGAAACTCGGCGCCTAGCCGAGCAACCTCATGCGCGGGCTCGCTACCGCCGCCATCCTCATCATGATTGCGCTGGTTTGTGTTGGCGTCGTACGGCGTCTCGAGGCCGAGCGCCGCCAGTTGGGCCGTTTACCCGCCCACCGCAAGCGGCTCGCGCTGTTTGGCGCGCTCGGTGCGCTGGCTTTGGCCGCGATCGTCGCGTTCGCCCTGCTGCGCTGACAGCCAGTTATTCTTGTACGGCATGGCCGGCCGTATTCCACAGAGTTTCATCGATGATCTGGTCGCGCGAGCGGACGTCGTCGAACTGATCGGTGCGCGCGTGCCGCTGAAGAAAGCCGGCCGCGAATACAAAGCCTGCTGCCCGTTCCACGACGAAAAGACGCCCTCGTTCTGGGTCAGCCCGGAAAAGCAGTTCTATCACTGTTTCGGCTGCGGCGCGCACGGCACGGCGCTCGGTTTTCTGATGAACTACGACAAGCTGTCGTTCGTCGACGCTGTCGAGGAACTGGCCAGCCGGCTCGGCGTCGACGTGCCACGCGAAGCGGGCACACATGACGCCCGCGATGCCGGCAGCGCTTCGCTGTACGACATCAATGCGCGGGTCGCGAAATTCTACGCTGCCAACCTCGCGACCGCTCCCACCGCGCTGCGCTATGTGCAGCACCGTGGCCTAACCACCAGCACGATCCAGGACTTCATGATCGGCTACGCTTCGGATTCCTGGAGCGACGTGTTGCAGCGCTTTGGCAGCAGCGACGACGCCCGTCGGCAACTGGCGGATGCGGGCCTGATCATCGAACGCGAACGCAGCAGCGGCGGCGGCGGCGCGCGTGCCCCGGACCGATATTACGACCGATTCCGCGACCGGCTGATGTTCCCGATCCGGGATGCGCGCGGCCGGGTGCTGGCGTTCGGCGGGCGAGTGATCGGCGGCGGCGAACCCAAGTATCTGAACTCGCCCGAAACACCGTTGTTCCACAAGGGACGCGAACTGTACGGGTTGTACGAATGCCGACAGCAGCGGTCGCCCCTCACGCGGCTGCTGGTCGTCGAAGGCTATATGGATGTCGCGCGGCTGCACCAGGCGGACATCAGGTATGCCGTCGCGACGCTCGGCACGGCGACCACCGCCGAACACCTGCGGCGCATCTTCAAGCTCGTCAGCGAAGTGATCTTCTGCTTCGACGGTGACCGAGCCGGTCGCGCGGCGGCGTGGCGCGCATTGGGCAATGCCCTGCCAGAGGCGCGCGACGGTCGACAGATCCGCTTCCTGTTTCTGCCCGACGGGCAGGATCCGGATTCGCTGGTCGGCGCAGAAGGACGCGAGGCCTTCGAGCAGCGACTCGACGCAGCGCTGCCGTTGTCCGAGTACCTGGTGCTGGCGCTCGCGGAGCAAGTGGACCTCGCCCATGCAGACGGCCGCGCGCAGCTGGCCGAATTGGCTCGACCGCTGGTGGCCAAAGTACCCGCGGGCGTATTTCGGGACTTGTTGGTAGAGCGTCTTGCTGTATCAATCGGCTTGGCCAGTAGTAGATTGCATCACATTTGGTTCAATGAAGCCTTGCCTGAAACCGACCGCGGTAGCCTGGCTCAACCGACGCCAGCCCGTCCGCGGGCCGGAATATCGACCGGCCGCGGCGGAGTGGTCACCCAGGCGGTCAAGTTGCTGGTGCGATTTCCGGCCGTCGCCACGCGACTTTCTGACATCTCGCTGCAGCGACTGGCGGCAACCGACGACCCCGGCGCACAGTTCCTGCGCGCCATGATCGTCGAGCTGCAAGAGGCGCCGGTTGCACATACCGGGCAGCTGCTGGAGCGCTGGCGCGAGCGTGCCGAGCACCCGCGATTGCAGCAGCTCGCCACCGAGGAAGTCCTGATCAGCGATGAGGAAGCGGCCCTGCCCGAACTCGAGCAGGCGGTTGCCCGGATCGCGCTGGCTGAGCTCACCCAACGCTATGACGAACTGCTGCAAAAGAGCTCGCACGCGCCGCTGACGCAGGCCGAGCAGGAAGACCTGATGGCACTTGCCACAGCGATGCGGGAGACCACCGCGGCGATTCAGTCGCCGCGCGCGCCATAGGTGGCCTCCAAATGGCCCACGGTGGCCCGGAAATTGCTGTGCGCAGGCGCGCGCAAGCAACACAGAACCCACTGAAAGTGCTGATATTTTCATTTTGTCAAGACTCGCAATTGTGAGTACAATGCGCGGCTTTTCCCACACCCCCTTGATCGCCGTCGTGCCACCCCCACGACACGGTCATGCGCATACCTACATTCGGGAACTCATGAAGAAAACAGCCAAGCGATCCGCTGCCCGCGCTGCCAAGCCGGCCGCCAAGAAATCCGCCAATCGCGCGGCCACCAAGACCAAGGTTGCCGCGAAGGCCAAGCCTGTCGCGAAGAAATCGGCTGCCAAGGCCAAGGCGCCAGCGGCCAAGAGCGCCGCACAAAGTGCGCGCAAGACGACCCGCAGCAAGGCGCAGGCATCGGCTGCGGTCAAGAAGAAAAAGTCAGCTGCGTCGAAAACGGGCGCGCCGGATACCGGTGCCGTTGTCGTCAAGGCGAGAAAGTCCGTCGCCCAGGTTAAGGTAGCCGATATCAAGGCCACGATTGTCGAGGCCACGATCGAGGTGGCCGCAGCCGCGAAGACTGCGCCACGCACGCGTCGTCGCAAGGGCTCCAAGGCTGCGGCCGAGCTGATCGCCATGCCGGCGCGCCGCAACGTCCTGCCCGAAGAGCGCCAATCACAACTCAAGCTGCTGATCGCGCGCGGCAAGGAACAAGGCTACCTGACGTACGCCGAGGTCAACGACCATCTGCCGTCCGAGATCGTCGATCCTGAGCAGATCGAAGAAATCGTCAACACGATCAACGATATGGGCATTCCGGTGTACGAGAAGGCGCCGGACAGCGAGGCGTTGCTGGCGGCCGAGCCGTCGCAGCCTACCGACGAAGAAGCCATCGAAGAGGCGGCCGCCGCGCTGGCAGCGCTGGACGCCGAGCTCGGCCGTACCACCGACCCGGTGCGCATGTACATGCGCGAGATGGGCACCGTGGAGCTGCTCACACGCGAAGGCGAAATCCGCATCGCGAAACGCATCGAAGAAGGCCTCGATGCGGTGCGCCTGTCACTGACTAACTACCCGGACACCGCCGCCTATCTGTTGAAAGCATACGAGCCGGTCAAGGCTGGGCAATCGCGCCTCACCGACGTGCTGGTGGGCTTCATAGATCCGAATGCGCCAGATGTGATCGCGCAGCCGCAGAACCCGACCAAGGTCGACGCAAGCGCCGACAAGGCGGACAAGAGCGATGACGATGAGTCGGACGATTCCGATACGACCGACGAGCCGGTCGATACCGGCCCCGACCCGGAAGAAGCCGCTCGCCGCTTCGCTTCGATCGCCAAACTGCATGCGCAGGTAGTTAGCGCGCTGGAGAAAGCTGAGGACAGCAAGGAACCGAAAATCCTCAAGCTGCGCAAGAAGCTGTCTGACGAGATCATGGAACTGAAGCTCGCGCCCAAGATGTTCGAAGCGCTGATCGAGAATCTGCGCAGCCACATCAACGTGGTACGGCAGCTCGAGCGCGAGATCATGGTCATCGCCGTCCGCGATGCCGGCATGCCGCGCAAGGAGTTCATCAGCAGCTTCCCGAAGAACGAGACCTCGCCGCGCTGGCTCGAAAAGCAGGTGAAAGCCGGCAAGAAATGGTCCGCGCCGCTCGAGGCGATGCGCGACGAGATCACGCGCCGTCAGGGCAAGCTCGAACAGCTGGAGAAGGCCTTCTTCCTGTCGATCACCGAGATCAAGGAGATCAATCGCGAGGTATCCATCGGCGAAGCCAAGGCGCGCCGGGCGAAGAAGGAGATGGTCGAGGCGAATCTGCGTCTGGTCATCTCGATCGCCAAGAAGTACACCAACCGCGGTCTGCAGTTCCTCGATCTCATCCAGGAAGGCAATATCGGCCTGATGAAGGCGGTCGACAAGTTCGAATACCGCCGCGGCTACAAGTTCTCTACCTACGCAACCTGGTGGATTCGTCAGGCCATCACGCGCTCGATCGCCGATCAGGCCCGCACCATTCGTATTCCGGTGCACATGATCGAAACGATCAACAAGCTGAACCGCATCTCGCGGCAGATGCTGCAGGAGATGGGCCGCGAACCCACACCCGATGAATTGGCCGTACGGATGGAAATGCCGGAAGACAAAGTCCGGAAGGTGCTGAAGATCGCCAAGGAGCCCATTTCAATGGAGACTCCGATCGGCGATGACGAAGACTCGCACCTCGGCGATTTCATCGAGGACACCTCAGTGGCGTCCCCAATCGACCAGGCCACCTCCGAGAGCTTGCGCGAGACCACGCACTCGGTGCTGGCGCAGCTGACGCCGCGCGAAGCGAAAGTGCTGCGCATGCGTTTCGGCATCGACATGAATACCGACCACACGCTGGAAGAGGTCGGCAAGCAGTTCGATGTCACCCGCGAGCGTATTCGGCAGATAGAGGCGAAGGCGCTACGCAAGCTCCGGCACCCGTCGCGGTCGGAGCAGCTGCGCAGTTTCCTGATCGAGGAGTGAGCGGCGGGCCCGCGCTGCCGTGCGCCGTCATTGCACGTAGTGCATCATGACGTAGGCGATCAGCAAGATGGTGATCCATATCGCAGTCGTGCCGATCGGCCACGAACGCGATAGGACTCCGTCCGCGCCCACATAGCGCGCGACGCGCTTGTGCAATCCGTCGACCAGCCGAGTTGCCTGCCGCTGCATGACGGTTCCGATCCGAGCAGCCCACCGCAGCGAGTTGTCACCGAGGCGCGCGAGACCAACTCGCCACAACCAATCGATGTCCAGGGTGATCGTCCGGGTTCGCTGCATGGCCGGCAGCAGCAGAAAGAATGCGAGCCCGGAGAACAGTAACAGCTGCAGATAGAAGACGACTTTCCCGGGAACGTACGCCGTATAGTCCATCGGATAAGGCAACAGCTCGTACAGCGGCTGCGGATAGACACCCAGGAAGATGCATACGCCGGCGAACAACAGCATCGCCAGCGCCATGTTCCACGGTGCGTCCTTCGGTCTGAGCCCGGAGTCCTTCTGAAAGAAGACGAACCACGGGAATTTGATGCCGGCGTGCAGGAAGACGCCCGCCGAGGCGGCGGCCAGCAACAAGTAAGTAACGGCAAATCCATCGCCGATGGCCGCTTCGGAGATCAGTGTCTTGGTCGTGAATCCAGAAGTCAGCGGAAAGCCGGAGATCGACAGGGCACCAACGATGCCGCACACGCAAGTCAGAGGCATGGTGCGAAACAGGCCGCCGAGATCCGTACACTTGCGCTTGCCGGTGCGATACAGCACCACTCCCGCGCTCATGAACAACAGCGCCTTGTAGACGATATGGGCGAACGCGTGGGCGGCGGCACCGTTGAGCGCCAGCTCCGTACCGATGCCGATGGCGCACACCATGAAACCGACCTGGTTGACGACCGAGTACGCCAGGATACGACGCGCGTCGTTCTCGAGGAGTGCGTACACGATGCCGTAGAAAACCATGTACAGCCCGACGCCTACCAACACGGGCTCGCCGGGGAACAGCAGAATCAACGCCAGCACCGCGGTCTTGGTGGTGAAGGCAGACAGGAACACCGCGCCGGTGGGTGTCGCCTCGGGATACGCGTCCGCCAGCCACGCCGAGACGGGCGGCGCCGCGGCGTTGACGAGCAGTCCGATCAGTAGCATCCATGTGGCGAAGTCCTCGGCTCGCATCGCTCGCACGTCGACCGAACCTGTTTGCACGGCCACGGCAGCGATCCCCACCATCAGGATGACGCCGCCGAGCACATGCATGACCGCGTAGCGCATTCCCGCGCGCAAGGACGCTGCCGTGCCACCGCACCAGACGATCGCGGTCGAGAAGATCGCCATGACTTCCCAGTAGACGAACAGCGTGACGAGGTCGCCGGCGAATGCCACGCCGATCGCGCCGCCGGCGTATGCAAATGCCGCCGCAAGCTCTGTGCCACGCGCCAGACGCAGCGCATAGAGGCCACCGACGAAGGTCATCAGGGTGAAGACGAGTGCGAACAGCCGGCGCACCGCGCTGCCCTCGAGCGGCTCGAGCTGATAACCGATGAAGGCCGTGCTGAGCGAGACACCGTCCGGAACATGCCACACCGTCCACGCTGTCACGAGCGGCGCGATCAATACGACCGCGGTGCGCAGCGCACCACGCGTGAGTGCGATCAGTGCGGCCGCGACCAACAGAATGATGCCCGGCGGCAGGTTCTCAATCGCCATAGAAGCGCTCGTCACGTTTCAGCAGTCTGCCCAGCACTTTGGCGACCAACACCATCGCCACGCAGGCAAAGAACCCGAATGCTGCGCCGAAGCCCAACCACTGATCGAAGGCGAAATGGCCTTTCACCTTGACCAACAGCTGCAGTGCAAGCGTTGTCACCAGCACTGCGACGAATAGCACCCACAACCAGCGTACCGTGCGCGCACGCACCAGCCAGTGATCCGAGCGGTCATCATGAGCCATGTGCGCCCCCAAACAACTGCGCCATGAGATCGAGCGCCGTGCCGTTGGCAAAGAAGAACAACACTGTCATGGCCGCCGTGGCGACCACTGCCATCAGCATCACGACCGGCGCTTCGCCCTGCCCCTCCCTGGGTATGGTCGCGCTGTCGAACCAAGCAGCGACAACTATCGGCAGGAAATAGGCGGCGTTCAGCATGGTGCTCGCCACGATAGCGGCGATCGCGACGTAGTTGTCGGCCTCCAGTGCACCGCTCAGGATGAACCATTTCGAGACGAAGCCCGCCGTCGGCGGCATGCCAATCATGCTGAGAGCCCCGACCGTGAACGCCAGCATGGTCCAAGGCATACGCCGCCCGATACCGCGGAGCTGGCCGATCTCGGTTATCCCGGCTGCCGTATACAGGCTGCCCGCCGCAAAGAACAAGGTAATCTTTCCCAAAGCATGCGCCACCATGTGCACTACCGCGCCCAATTCAGCCAACGGTCTGAAAAGACTAACGGCCATGATCACATAGGATAGCTGGCCGATCGTCGAGTAGGC
This sequence comes from Steroidobacteraceae bacterium, assembly GCA_041395625.1. Taxonomy (GTDB): domain Bacteria; phylum Pseudomonadota; class Gammaproteobacteria; order Steroidobacterales; family Steroidobacteraceae; genus CADEED01. The sequence continues at coordinate 12,457 of JAWLAE010000003.1, forward strand.
TAACAACCGTTTCAGGTTCGTCTGACGGAATGCTACGAAACTCGCCACGATGACGGTGAACGCTGCCGCGTACAGCAGCCAACCAGCTTGCGATTGGCCGGCCAGGAAGTCGATGCCGAAGATGTAGACGACCACCTTGGTGAGCGTGAACACCCCCGCCTTCACTACTGCCACTGCATGCAGCAACGCACTGACCGGCGCGGGCGCCACCATGGCAGCCGGCAGCCAGCGGTGTACCGGCATCACAGCGGCCTTACCGACGCCGAACACATACAACGCCAGCAACAAGCCCGCTGCCGGCCCGCTCACATGGCCGCTCAGTATGCCGCCCGGCATGAAGTCCAGCGTGCCCGTCGCACGGTACGTCCAGATCATGGCTGGCAGAAACAAGCCGATCGACGTGCCCAGCAGTATTCCGAGATAGACGCGCGCTGAGATGATTGCCTGGCGACTGCCGCTGTGCGCGACGAGTGGGTAGGTAGAGAGCGTCAATAGCTCATAGAACAGGAACAGCGTCAGCAGGTTACCTGCGAAGGCAATGCCGAGGGTCGCAAACATAGCGACGGCGAACAGCACATAGAAGCGGGTCTGATGCCGTTCCGCGTTGGCACGCATATAGCCGAAGGAGTAGATCGAATTGACGAGCCACAGCAGTGACGCCAGCGCGCCGAACAACATGCCGATCGGCTCCAGTCGAAACTCGACAGCGAGACCAGGCAGTAACTCGGCGATCGGCAGCGCTGGGCGCCCGCCATGCAGTACGCTCGGCAACAGCGTCCAGACAAGCCCAGCCAGTCCGACCGCGGTCACCAATGTCACGGCCTCGCGAGCATTCGCTCGTCGCTGCCCAAGAAGCGCCATGCCCAAAGCGCCCAGTAGTGGCAGCAACAACGTGCAGAGCAGATGTACCTGCATAGTCACGATCCGTGCCGCAGCAGTATTGACGCAGCCTGACTCGCGAGCGCGGTCGGTAGGGACGGCGCGAGGCCAAAGAAAATGTTTGCCAGCGCCGCCACCCACAGCACCAGCAGCATCGACAACGGTGCTTCGGCCACTGGCTTGGCGGGACTGGCCGTGCCACCCAGGTAGGCGGTCTCGACGACACGCCAGACATAGATTGCTGCTAGCAGCGAGCTGACCAATATCATGACGACCAGCGCAACTCCCAATGCCCCGTGCTCCAGCACGGCGGAGATCAACAGCCATTTGCTGATGAAGCCGGCAGTGCCCGGTATGCCGATCAAGCTGAGGCCGGCTATCACGAAGGCGGCCATGGTCCAGGGCATCTGCCTGCCGGCACCGGCGAGATCCTCAAGCCGCAAGCGCGAAAACCGCAACGCCAGCGCTGCCACTGCCAGGAACAAGGTTCCTTTCGCGAGCGCGTGGACGAACATGTGCAGAATGCCCGCCGTCAAACCCGCCTGCGTCTGCAGACTCGCCCCGAGCAGGATATAGCCCACCTGAGCGATCGAGGAGTACGCCAGCAAACGCTTCAGGCTGGCTTCGAATACAGCGATACCGGATGCAATCAGCATAGCCGTCAAGGCGAGCGGCATCAGGAACCGGATGAACTGCACATCGTGCGCCAGCAAGTTGTTCTGAAAGACCAGGAAGTCGAAACGCAGCAGGACGTAGAGCGCCACCTTGGTCGAACACGCCGCCAGGAAGGCGGTGACGATGTGAGGCGCGTAGGTGTAGCTCTTGGGTAGCCACGCATGCAGGGGAAATACCGCGGCCTTGAGTGCGAGCCCGATGGTGATGAACCCGGCGGCCGCGAGGACCGGCCGCAGATGGCCCACATCATGCACCCGCGCTGCCATATCGGCGAGGTTCAGCGTGCCAGTCATCATGTAGATCAGCCCGACACCAATCAGATAGAAGGTGCCACCGATCGTGCCCATCACCAGATACTTGAATACCGCCGGCAGGGCTCGCCGGTCGGGCCCGGCCGCGATCAGTACGTAACTGGCGAGCGACGTGATCTCGATGAACACGAATATATTGAAGGCGTCGCCAGCTACCACGATACCTGTGAGCCCGGCGAGCGCCAGCAACCAGGCAGCGTAGAACAGCGGTTGCTGTTCATAGGCGATTTGCGTGGCGATGCTGAGCCTGCCCGCCAGCAAGGTGAGCGAGGACGCCCCAGTCACGATCAGCAGCAACAACGCGCCGAAGGACGTCACTCGCAGCTCGATACCGTACGGTGCGGGCCATGACCCTAACAAATAGGTGACGACGCCATGCTCGAGAACGGTCCGCGTGAGGCTCACGGCGATGGCAAACGCAATGAGGCTGGCCGCAGTGGCCGTCGCCCAAGGCAAGCTGCGGACACGCAGCAGCAGCACGAGCGGCGCGACCAGCATTGGTACCACGACTTGCAGTACGGGCAGATGCGCGGTGAGGGTCACGAATCGCTATCCAGCGCCTGAATTTCACTCTCCTCAATGCTGCCGTAGGACTCTTTTATGCGTACGACTATTGCCAGACCGAGCGCCGTGGTAGATATGCCAACGACGATGGCGGTCAGTATCAGCACCTGCGGCAACGGGTTCGAGAAGATCTGGCCGGTAACACCTTCCTGAATAATCGGCGCAGTGCCACCATCCACCTTGTCCATGGTGATGTAGAGCAGAAACACTGCCGACTGGAAGATCGACAGACCAATCAGTTTCTTGATGAGATTGCCCTTCGCAATGACCGCGTAGAAGCCGGTCATCAGAACGACGGCGAACACCCAGTAGTTATAGAGACCGAACAGTTCCATCGCTCGTCACCGCGCGGCAAACGCGTGAAAGATCAACAGCAATGCGCCGCACACGTTCATGCCGACACCCGCTTCTATCAGCAGGATCCCGAGATGTTGCCCGGCCACCGGGTCGGCGGCCAGCACCGCGTAGTCGAGGAAGTTTCCACCCAGCACGATACCGGCCATCCCAACCAGGCCGTAGAGCAGCGTGCCGCCAACCACCAGACCCATGAGCGCCGCTCGTGGAACCGCGCGCAGTGCTGCGCTCTCCCCCTGCACGAGCGCGTAGAGAATGATCCCGGCCGCGATCAGCGTGCCCGCCTGAAAACCACCGCCCGGCCCGAAGTCGCCGTGGAATTGTACGTAGAGACCAAACAGCACGATGAACGGGATGAGTAGTGGCGCCACAATCCGCGGAATGAGGTGATGTCGCAATCCCTGCCGCTCGGTATCGAGACGGCGAGCCTGGCGCAAGACGGAGTCATCCGTGCGTGTCCCCAACACGAGCAGCACGCCGATACACGCTGTAAACACGACGAACACTTCACCCAGCGTGTCGTAACCGCGGAAGCTCGCGAGGATGGCCGTTACGACGTTCGGAACGTCGATGAGCGCCGGAGTTTGCTGCAGGTACCAGGGTGCCACATGCTGGTGAACTGGAGCATTGGGGTCACCGAGCCGCGGTGTATCGAAGGTTGCATAGATCAGCACCAGAGTCATCAATGTGACGACACCGAGCGAAAGCCACCGCGCCTTCGTCACGACTCGTTCTCGCTCCGCCGTCAGCGCCAGCGCACCGAGAAACAGCACTGTCGTAATGCCTGCCCCTACAGCGGCTTCCGTGAGCGCCACGTCCGCAGCATCCAGTACGAAGAAGTTGGCGGCCATCAGCAGGCTGAATATGCCCGAGAGCATCACGGCTACGAACAGGTCGGACGTGCGCACGATCGCCACCGCCGTAAAGACCAGCAGCGTCAGCAGGAATACCGCGAACAGCAGAACCACGAATCAGCCCTGATGCTCGATCGAGTCGGCCTCTGGCCTGAGCCCCGACAAGAGCGCCGCATTGGCCAGTGCATAGGAGGCGGTCGGACCCGTGACCAGCAGGAAACCGAGGATCGCCAGCAGCTTTATCGTCGGCAGCGACAGAGCGCTCTGCAACATGATTCCCGTGAGAATCAGAATCGTGCCCATGGCATCGGTCAGACTGGCAGCATGCATACGTGTATAGAAATTGGGCAGCCGCAGCGCTCCCAACCCGCCCACGAATACGAACGCGGCGCCGGCAGTCAGCAACGCCCAGCTCAATCCGTCGATGATGACCGCAACCATATTAGATCTCGTCCGGCTGACGAGCGTTCGTGCGACGATTCTGGAAGAAGGCGAGCACAGCGAGAACGCTGATGAAATTGATCAGCGCATAGGCGAGCGCGAGATCCAGGAAATCTGGTCGACCGAACATGAATGCGAGCACCGCCAACAGGAGCGCCGTCTTGGTGCCGAACATATTGACCGCTAACACCCTGTCGTAGACCGTCGGCCCACCCAATGCCCGCGCCAGCGCCAGACACATGGTGACCAGGATCGCCACAGCAACAACGAAATACAAGCTTAGTCCTTCACCAATGCAGTAGCGCGACGATCGAACTCGCCTTCCAGCAGCGCTGCGGCGCCAGCTTTGGTCAGGCAGTGAACCTGCAACTTGCCGTCATGGATATCCAGAGTGACCGTACCGGGCGTCAAGGTGATGGAATTCCCAAGGATCGCCTGCGCCACAGGCCTCGAGCTCGTGGCGTGGAACGTCACCACGGTCGGACTGATGGGCATGCGAGGCTGGAGCACGATACGCGCGACATCGATACTGGACTTGACCACTTCGATGGTCAGCCAACCCCAGTAGCGCGGCAACCGAGGCATCAAGTGCAGCGAAAATACGTCGCGCCCAAAGAAGCCCACGCGATGAGCAATAAACACGCTCAGCACGCAGGAGAACGCGCCGAGTCCGAGCAGCAGCGGCGTGTAGATGCCCGACCACAACAGCCAGACGACCACCAGCACGATCAGCAGCAGTGCCCAGCGCACGCCAAACTTGCCCACAACCCGCATACCGCAACCCTCCAGACCGGCCAACTCAGCGCCTCGAGCGGTGTATGATAGCGTTCCGCCAAAGCCATGACCGACAAACGTCAGTCGGGTACGAACTCGATCAGATCCGCGTCGATCTGCACGCTGTCACCGACCTCGTAGTGGATCGCCGCGATCCGGCCAGCGCGCGGTGCCAACACGGTATGCTCCATTTTCATCGCCTCGACCACGACGAGCGGAGCATCCTTCTCGACCTCTGCGCCAATAGCCGTCAGCACCGCAATCACCCGGCCGGGCAACGGCGCTCGCAAGTGTCCGAGGGCGTCCCCATCCCGATCGTCACTTGCCGCACGCTGGCCGATGCTGAAACGCAGTCTGGCGGTCGCGGTGAACAGGTCGAGTGCGTGCGGTGGCGTGAATATGGCTGTCGCCGCGAACGAGCTGGCGCCAACGCTGGCCGTCAGCCGGCCATCTGGCTGCAGCACGCCGCGCAATTCCTCGGCGTCGTCGTCGAACGAGGCGCGCCAGCCATCGGTCACATACTCAATCTCGAACGTACGACTCGTCTCGGCAAAGCGCAGCTCGAGCTGCCGACGCCCCGGACCGTTCAGACGCCAGCCGTCATTGCGCCACCACGGGGAATCGGCCACGCCGCGTACGTGCGCCGCCGCGGCAGTCTCGAGCGCCTCGCGTGCCAGTTGCGCGAGTACCGCCGTGAACCAGTGCCGCAGCTCTGGCACAGCACGAGCCGGCTGCAGTGCCGCCGCTTCCCGCTCGATCAAGCGGGTGTCCAGGGCAGCATCAGCAAATGATCGTGTTGCGATCAAGCGCTGCATGAAGTCGATGTTGTTAGCAATGCCTACGATCTGATAGTGGGCCAGCGCGCGCGCGAGCCGGGCACGAGCGAGCTCGCGCGACTCGCCCCAGACGATCAACTTGGCAATCATCGGATCGTAGAACGGCGCGATCGTGTCGCCCGCGGCGACGCCGGTATCGACCCTGACGCTTGCCGACGCGGTGGGTGCGCTGAGATGCCGCAGCCGGCCCGTATCCGGCAGAAATCCCGTGTCGGGATTCTCCGCATAGATGCGCGCCTCGATCGCGTGACCGCGCATCGCGATTGCGTCCTGCGCGAGCGGCAGCTGCTCGCCGGCAGCCACCCGGAGCTGCCATTCGACCAGATCGAGACCAGTGATCATCTCGGTCACCGGATGCTCGACCTGCAGGCGCGTATTCATTTCCATGAAGTAGAACGCCGTATCTGCGACGATGAACTCCACCGTGCCAGCGCCGACGTAATCGACCGCTCGAGCGGCGGCGATGGCCGCCGCGCCCATCGCGTCGCGTTGCGCCAGCGCGAGGCCTGGTGCTGGCGCCTCTTCCAGCACCTTTTGATGACGGCGTTGCACCGAGCAATCACGCTCGAACAAATGCACAACATTGCCCTGCGCGTCGGCGAATATCTGCAGCTCTATATGGCGCGGCTGCGTGAGATATTTCTCGATCAACACCGTCGCGTCACCGAAGCTCGCCGCCGCCTCGCGGCGACAACTGGCGAGTTGTGAGGCAAAGTCGGCGGCGCGCTCGACAACCCGCATGCCTTTGCCGCCGCCGCCCGCACTCGCCTTGATCAGCACTGGATAGCCGATAGCATCCGCCGCACGCTGCAGCGTGACATCGTCCTGATCCGCGCCATGGTACCCCGGGACCAGCGGCACACCGGCCTGCTGCATCAGTGTCTTGGCCGCCGACTTGTTACCCATCGCACGGATCGCTGCCGGTGGCGGCCCGATGAAAGTGACGCCCTGCGCAGCACAGCTCGCGGCGAATTCGGCGTTCTCCGATAGAAATCCGTAGCCTGGGTGAATCGCTTCCGCGCCACTCGCCAGCGCAGCGGCCAGGATTGCATCGCCGCGAAGATAGCTCATCGTTGCCGGCGATGCGCCAATGTAGCGTGCCTCATCGCAGCTCTGCACGTGCAGGCTGCCGCGATCTGCATCCGAGAAAACCGCGACGGTTGCGATACCCAACCGCCGCGCACTGCGCGCTATCCGGCAGGCGATTTCGCCGCGGTTGGCGATCAGTATCTTGTTGAACATCAGCGCTTCACCCACGCAGGCTTGCGCCGCTCGAGAAACGACTGCACACCCTCGCGCCCGTCAGCGGATGCGCGCGCGGTCGCGATGCGCGCCGCGGTCTCGACGATCAAGCGCTCGTCGAACGCGGCGTGCGTAACGTCCCGTATCAATCGCTTGCTCTCGGCGATTGCTCCTGCAGCGCCGAGCAGCAACTGCTGCGCGATTTGCTCGATGGTCGAATCGAGCGCCGTGTCTGCCACACATTCATGCACGAGGCCCAGCCGCCGCGCGTCCGGTGCCGACAGGACTTCAGCAGTCAGAAAGTATCGACTTGCGGCACGCGGGCCCATCGCGCGCACTACGTACGGCGCGATAGTTCCGGGCATCAACCCGATCCGCACCTCCGTCAGACAGAACGTCGCGGCGTCCGCCGCCACGGCGATGTCGCAGGCCGCGACCAGCCCCAATCCGCCGGCGAAGCACGCGCCATGCACCCTGGCGATCGTCGGCCGCGGGTGGGTCGCTAGCCGGTGCAGCAGGCGTGCGAGCTTCTCGGCGTCGGCCTGATTCTCTGCCTGCGAGTAGTCAGCCATGCGGCGCATCCAGTTCAGATCCGCGCCGGCCGAGAAGACGCCCCCGCGCGCAGCCAGGACAATTACGCCGGCAGTGCTGTCGCTCGCCAGCTCCGCGAGCGCCGCGTCGAGCTCGGCAATCAGCGTGTCGTTGAAGGCATTACGTACGTCGGGCCGGTTCAGCCAGACAGTAGCGACCGCATCGGTACGTGTCAGTTCGATCGTGGAGTACTTCATGTCGTGGTCACGCACTACATTCTGAATACGCCGAAACGCGTGGCACCGACCGGTGCATTCAATGCTGCATTCAACCCGAGTGCCAGACAGCTGCGCGTCTCAGCCGGATCGATGACACCGTCATCCCACAGTCGCGCGCTCGCGTAGTATGGATGGCCCTGGCGGTCATACTGCTCGCGGATCGGCTGCTTGAACTCCTGTTCTGCCGCTGCGCTCCACGCGCCGCCCTGCGCCTCGATCGAATCACGCCGCACGGTCGCGAGCACACTCGCAGCCTGCTCGCCACCCATGACACTGATACGGGCGTTCGGCCATGTCCACAGCATGCGTGGACTATAGGCGCGGCCGCACATGCCGTAGTTGCCCGCACCGAAACTGCCACCAACGATCACTGTGAACTTCGGTACGTTCGCGCACGCGACTGCCGTCACCATCTTCGCGCCATGCTTGGCGATGCCTTCGTTCTCATACTGGCGACCCACCATGAAACCAGTGATGTTCTGCAGGAACACGAGCGGTATGCGCCGCTGACAGCACAACTCGATGAAGTGTGTGCCCTTGAGCGCAGATTCCGCAAACAGAATGCCGTTGTTGGCAATCACGCCGACCGGCATCCCGTGGATGTGCGCGAATCCCGTGATGAGCGTCGTACCGTAGCGCGCTTTCCATTCATCGAACTCGCTACCATCGACGATGCGGGCAATGATCTCACGGCTGTCGTATGGCTTGCGATGATCGGCCGGCACCGCGCCGTAGATCTCGTCAGCAGCGTATGCCGGTTCCACCACCGGGCGCAGCTCCATGGCGTACCCTTTGGGTTGGTTGAGTGTCGCGACTATCCGGCGCGCGATCTGTAGCGCATGCGTATCGTCATCGGCCAGGTGATCCGCCACTCCCGACAGCCGTGTGTGCACATCACCGCCACCCAGATCCTCACTACTGACTACTTCGCCGGTCGCCGCCTTGACGAGCGGCGGACCACCGAGAAAGATCGTGCCCTGTTCGCGCACGATGATGGACTCGTCGCTCATGGCTGGCACATAGGCGCCGCCGGCAGTGCACGAACCCATGACGACGGCGATCTGCGCGATGCCCTCGGCCGACATCTGCGCCTGGTTGTAGAAGATGCGGCCAAAGTGATCCCGGTCCGGGAATACTTCGTCCTGACTCGGCAGATGCGCGCCACCGGAATCGACCAGATAGATACACGGCAGACGATTCTCGCGTGCGATCTCTTGTGCGCGCAGGTGCTTCTTCACCGTGATGGGATAGTAGGTGCCGCCTTTGACGGTCGGATCGTTGCAAACGATGACGCACTCGCGACCACTCACTCGCCCGACGCCCGTGATGAGTCCGCCGCCTGGGCAATCACCGTCGTACAACTCGAATCCTGCGAGCTGCGAGAACTCCAGAAAGGGCGCGCCTGGATCGAGCAATGTGCCGACGCGATCGCGCGGCAGCAGCTTGCCGCGGCCGAGATGTCGTTGTCTGGCCGACTCGCCACCTCCCAGCGCCATGGCACCTGCCTTGTTGCGCAGATCGGCGACCAACGCCCGCATTGCGCGTGCATTCGCCTCGAATTCCGCGCCCCGCAGCTTCAGTTTGGACTCGATCACCGGCATCGCCGCCTCCCGGCTCCACCGCGAGCCTTGCCGCGGTCCGTTAATTGTCCGACAATACTACCATTAGTCCTACTGGAACAGTACGTCATGAGCGGTCTCGACAACTGCGATTTCGATTTTGGGCTTGGCGACACACTTGACGAAGTCCGCGGTCAGGCGCGGCGCTTCGCACGTGAGCATATCGCGCCCTTGGCCGATACGATCGATCGGAGCAATGAGTTTCCGCGTGCACTCTGGCCGGCGCTCGGTGAGCTCGGTCTGCTCGGGGTCACAGTGCCTGAAACCCACGGCGGCGCTGGCCTCGGCTACCTCGCGCATGTCGTGGTGATGGAAGAGATCTCGCGCGCCTCGGGTTCAGTCGGCCTGTCCTACGGCGCGCATTCGAATCTGTGCGTCAACCAGCTAAGTCTGAATGGCAGTGACGCGCAACGCGAGCGCTACTTGCCGGCACTGCTCTCTGGCGAGCATGTCGGCGCCTTGGCGATGTCCGAGCCGGGTGCCGGCTCGGACGTAGTCTCGATGCAGACGCGGGCCGACGAACACGCCGGCGGCTATTTGCTGAACGGCCGCAAGATGTGGATCACCAACGGGCCTGATGCCGACGTTTTGGTCGTCTATGCCAAGACGGCGCCGGATGCGGGTGCGCGCGGCATCAGCGCGTTCATCGTCGAGCGCGGCATGCGCGGCTTCAGCACCGCCCAGAAGCTCGACAAGCTCGGTATGCGGGGCTCGTCGACCTGTGAGCTGGTATTCGAAGACTGTCTCGTGCCGACCGCCAACTTGTTAGGCGAGGTCAACGGCGGTGTAAGGGTTCTGATGAGTGGTCTCGACTATGAGCGCGTCGTGCTCGCGGGTGGTCCCTTGGGCCTGATGGCGGCGGCGCTCGATCTCGTGCTGCCTTATGTGCACGAGCGCAAACAATTCGGGCAGCCGATCGGTACGTTCCAGTTGATGCAGGCCAAGATTGCCGACATGTACACACAGTTCAACGCCGCCCGCGCCTATACGTACGCGGTGGCCAAAGCCTGCGACGAGGGCCGCGGTTCGCGGCGCGATGCGGCCGCCGTGATCCTGTTCGCGGCCGAACGAGCAACGCTGATGGCACTGGAGGCGATCCAGGCGCTCGGCGGCAATGGCTATATCAACGATTACCCGGCCGGCCGCCTGCTCCGCGATGCCAAGCTGTACGAGATTGGCGCCGGCACGCAGGAAGTGCGCCGCATGCTGATAGGCCGCGAGTTGTTCGACGTTGCAGCATGAACATTGAATTCGCACCGCTGCGCCTTGCACCCGGCTATCGCAAGGTCGCCGCCGCACTGACCGAAAGGATACTGGACCGCAGCCTGCCGGCGGGCGAGCATCTGCCACCAGAAATCGAGCTCGCGCGGCAGCTTGGCGTGCACCGCTCGACCGTGCGTGAGGCGCTCCGTGAACTCGAAACCAATGGTCTGCTGGAGCGGCGGCGGGGATCGAAGCGCATGGTTGTTACACGACCAGCCAATGACGCTGTCGCCGAAGGGGTATGCCGTGCGCTGTCGTTGAGCGACGTCACCTTCCAGGACGTCTGGGAAGCGATGACGATGCTCGAGCCGCCGCTCGCGGCAGCGGCTGCCGGGCGTCGCGAGCCGGAAGCGCTCGCCGCGCTCGAACACGCCGCGGCCCAGTTTCGCGCGCACAATGCCGATGCCAAGGCTGTCGATACGCCCGTGGCGGTGCGTGAAGTCGCGGACTTCTTTCGTCGCCTGGGCGACTGCGCTCGCAATCCAGTGCTGATTCTGGCGCAGGAACCATTGCTGCAACTGCTCGAGCCCTCGCTCGACGCGATGATCGACAAAGTGCCGCAAGCCCGCGCCCGGATCGTCACGGCGGAAAGGCGTCTCGTCGAGGCCGTGCGCGCGCGCGATACCGCTGCCGCGCACGACTGGATGGCGAAGCACATCCGTGACTTCAAACGCGGCTACGAACTTGCCGGCATGGCCTTGTCGCAGCCAGTCGGTTAGCGCAGCACGCGTCCGCTGGTTGGAACGATCTATCGGCGCCAGGTTGTGTTCGGCAATACGTCCGGCCATGCTGCCGGGCAGCCCGTCACCCGCTTAGGACCATACCTATGACTACCCGTCGAGATCTCCTGACTTCGGCCGCCACTGGCATGAGTGGCGCGGCACTACTCGCGCTGTCCGCAACGGCTGGCGCGGCCGCCCGCAAGACCATGCAATCACACTATGGCAGCGGCCCGGGGTTGAAAGGCCCGTATCTCGATCTCGGCACCGGCAAGGGCAACCAGCTCGCTTACGCACGGTTGCAGGGTGATCTGGATTTCGGCAAGCCCAAATACTTCTGGTTCAAGGGCTACGGTATGGCGGTCGAGCCGAACAAGAAGATCCAGGACTTGCTTGGCACGGCCGGCTTCGGCGTGATCCGTTTACAGCAGGGGCCGGACGGCGCCATTCGTCGTCTGTGCCGCGAGATCATCCTGTATACCGATTTGCGCTCGGGCGAAGTACTCGACGAGTGGCGCAATCCGCTGACCAACGAAACCGTCAAAGTTGTCCACGTCGCTAACGACCCGTTCAACTATCTGATCGAGGACCACTTCCCGGCACCGCCGACCTTCGGCGGTCTCGACAAGACCAAGCCGCCGCCGCGCGCAGAATTCCTGTTGCCCTGGTATCAGCATGGCGACATGGCGGCGATGGAGATCCACATTCACCTGCTGTATCCCAATGCGCTGCAGCCTAACAAGTGGCCTCGCGAATCGTCGGGACCGATGGTGCAAGCATCCGAGTTCTTCGCGCATCACGTGAAGGTGGCGGACCTGCAGAACCCAAAACTGACCGCGCTCGACTTCCAGGGCACCTGGAATCGGATCACGCCGTGGCTGCCGTGGATGCTCATGGGCCAGCGCCCCGGACATGTGCAGTACGGTTGCTTCCAGGGTACGACGCGGGATCTCGAGTCGGTGCTCGACCGGCGTCTGCTCGACTATGCCCACAAGCACTATGCCAAGTACTTCGACGCGCCGACTGAATGGACCGACGACCGCAGCCTCTCGAGTCTGGAGCGCTATGCACTCGAGCAGCAGCCCGCGCCCGTGCAGCCCGCTGCTCCTGTGAAACCTTAGCCTGACGATGCAATCCGAGCTGCGTTTCAGTCCTGCGGCGGAACGCAACAAACAACCGATCGTCGAGATTCTGCAGAATGTGCTGCCGGCCAGCGGCGAAGTACTGGAGGTCGCATCGGGAACTGGTCAGCATGTCGTACACTTCGCGACGGCGCTGCCTGGCATGGTATGGCAACCGTCCGATGCGGATCTCGACAACTGCGCGACGATCGCAGCACGAATTGCCGCGAGTCGGCTCACCAACATCCATGCGCCGATCGAACTCGATGTACATAGGCTGCCATGGCCCGTGAACGGTGGCTTCACCGGTCTGGTCTGTTGCAACATGATTCATATTGCGCCGTGGTCCGCGACGCCGGCATTGTTCAGAGGTGCCCGCCCACTGCTGGCACCGCGCAGTGCGCTCGTGCTCTACGGGCCATTCATGGAAGATGGCAGGCACACGGCCGATTCCAATCAGGATTTCGACCAGTCACTGCGCGCCCGCAACGCCGAGTGGGGTGTCCGCGATCTGCTCGACGTACAGGCGGCTGCGGAAGCAGCAGGCTTCGCGTTGCAGTCTGTCGACGTCATGCCTGCTAACAACCGGATCGTCGTGTTCACGCCACGTGCGGTCGCGGCCGTCAAGCCAGATGACTAGCGACCAGCTCCGTTGATTTCTGCCACAGTTGCGCCGCCAGGGGTTTGTTGGTCATCTGCCCCCCCGGAATCACTGGATTGCAATTCTCGAAATAGTAGCCGCTGGTTTGAGCCAGCGCCGGGCTGGTCGCCACATAGCACTGCGTAGACGCGCCAACGCCGACTGGCTTGAGCAGGAATCCGGAGATCAGGCCCAATATCCTGCGCTGCCAGCCAGGATAGTGTCGGCTGAGATTGGTGTCGACCGGCCCCGGATTGATGGCATTGGAGGTCGCATTGGTGCCGGCGAGGCGGCTTGCCAGCTCCAGCGAGAACAGCCCATTGGCCGTCTTGGACTGTCCGTACGCCTTGTTAGGCGTGTAGTCGCGCTCGCCCGACAGATTGTCGAACTCGATGCCGGCCGGCGGCGCCCATTTGTAGGCCGAGCTCGAGACAACGACGACCCTGCCCTGCGGTGCATTGGTCACGCGATCGAGCAACAGATTGACCAGCAGGAAGTGACTGAGGTGATTGACGAAGAACTGCTTTTCGATGCCGCGCACCTGCTCGAGCTCCGGCAGAGCCATGATGCCCGCGTTGCAGAGGAGCACATCGAGCGGCGTATCGAGCTTGCGCACAGCCTCGGCGCAAGAACGAACGGAAGCGTGACTCTCGAGCTCGAGCTCGAGCGGCACCGCACTGCCACCGATCTCGGCACAGGCCGCCGTGGCCTTCTCGAGCGTACGGCCGGTCGCCAGCACACGCGCGCCACACGTCGTCAGCACGCGCGCCGATTCGAGCCCCAGTCCGGAGGTAGCCCCCGTGATCAGCACCGTCTTGCCGGTCAGGTCGAGATCCGCCACCACCTCAGTTGCAGTCGACGACTTGGTAAAGGCACTGAGCGGAACACCCTCGGGTTGCACGGTCGATTCCTCCTGACGTGAGCATGACCCCGTTCCGGCGGCGGCGAGCGCCGCGCCGGCGGACAGGAAGCTGCGACGGTTGATCATGGTTGCCAGAGTTTGCCCCGGCGGCGCCGGTGGTTCACGTGCGATCGCCGCACCGACCATTTCCCATGCGCGTGATCGACCGCTACAGTGCGCGCCATGAGCTCAGCTACTCTCCGGGGTGCGTCCGTACCACCATTTCATGCCGGTGAAATCGGCCGTCGCGTCGCCGTCCGTCAGCGCGCTGGTCTGCCGGTGATCGGCATGCACTTCGGACAGCCGTCAGCAGGCGCGCCCGCGGCTGCCATCAGAGCCGCGCATCGTGCACTGGACAGCGATCCATTGGGGTACTGGGAATCCGAGGCGCTGCGCGAACGGCTCGCGCAGCACTATCAGGAGGTCTATTCGGTAGCTGTCGAGCCCGGACGAATTCTGCTAACAGCGGGCGCCAGTGCCGCACTCGTCGCGTGCTTTGCGGCGATGTTCCGCCGCGGTGATTCCGTCGCGATCCTACGCCCCGGCTATCCCGCGTATCGCAACACGCTGCGCGCACTCGGACTGAATGCGGTGGAAATCAGTTGCGGACCCGAGCATCGCTATCGACTGACAGCCGAGATGGTGGCACGGCTCGAACCGGCGCCGACAGGCCTGATACTCGCAAGCCCTGCCAATCCTACTGGGGCCATGCTCGATCGACAGGAGCTCGCTGCGGTCATCGCTGTTTGTAAGGCACGCGGCATTCTGCTGCTGTCGGACGAGATCTATCACGGCATCAGTTACGGCGCTCGCGCCACCAGCGCGCTCGAATGCGACTCTGATGCTGTTGTCATCAACAGCTTTTCCAAGCTCTATCGGATGCCGGGCTGGCGTCTCGGTTGGCTGGTCGTACCGCAGGAATGGACCACGTCCCTGAGTTCTTACCTCATCAACATGTTCCTGACGCCCTCGAGCGTGGCGCAGTACGCCGCACTGGCGGCCTTTGACGTGCCGGACGATCTGCGGCATTTCGTCGCAATCTATGCCCGCAATCGCCTGCGGCTCGCCGCAGGACTCGAATCACTAGGCATCCGCAACATCCAGCTACCCGACGGGGCGTTCTATCTCTATGCTGACCTGACTCACTTGACGCATGACAGCCTGCAGTTTTGCCGACGCGCGGTCGACGAAACTGGCGTGGCGCTCGCACCAGGTATCGACTTCGACACTGTCGACGGCCGGCGTTTCGTGCGCTTTTCCTTCGCGGTCAGCGAGGCCGAAATCGACGAGGCGTTGCGACTACTTGCAGCCTGGCTACCCGGCTACCGCGATCGGTAGTCAGAAACGGTATTTTCGATCGATTGCCCGCCTCTGATCGTCTGGATCGAGCGTGTGGCAACTTGGCTGCTCATTTACGTGCGGCTTGCTCCCGCAGCGCCGCGACAATCTGCGCGTCCTCTTCCGCTGACGACCTGCCATGGCGCTCGAGAAAGCGCTGCATCTCAGCCGCATTGGCGGCGAGATCATCACTCTTGCGCAGCACGGCCAGCATTTCCTCTTGCGTATGGCAGCCGCCACAGTACTTGGCGAACAACGCATCGCTTGCGACCGGCGTCGAGGTCGGTGTCGGCTCCGCCTGCGCAACCGCGCCAGGGCTCACGAGCCAGGCGAATGCCGCCGCCGCACACAAGCACAGTGTAGTTAGAACAATGGAGACGCGCGTGACGATCGTATGATGCATGATTTCACCCCATATTGAATCTTTCAGTACAAATCTGTGCCGCTGGCACACCCACTTCGAGCAGCTCGTCCTCAAGCAAGTCCATCATTTGCGCTGGACCACACACGAAATACTGGAAGCGCTTGTATTGTTTCGGCAAATGCCGACGTAGCAGCTCAGTGGTCACCAGGCCTTGCTCGCCGCGCCAGTCCGGCGGCGGCGACTCGTACACCAGCACGATACGCAAGTTCAGCTCCGACTGCAGCGCCGTGAGTTCGTCACGAAATACCATGCGTTCGGGTCGATTAGCTGCGTAGATCAACACGACGGGCCGCACGTCGTCGCGGTCGCGCATCGTGCGCAGGATCGACAACATGGGCGTGATACCTATGCCGCCCGCGATCAGGACGAAACCCTGCCCCGGGAAGCGATCGGGAGTCAGCGCGCCGTAAGGGCCATCGAGCCAGACCCGTGCGCCCGCGTGAAGCTGCGGCACGACGTTGCCGGACCAATCGCCGAACGCCTTGATCGCGAGCTCGATATGGTGCGCCTCGTCGGGTTCGGCCGACGATGCGATCGTGATGGGATGCTGCTGAGCTGTCAGCGGGCGAGCTCCGGTCGCCAGCCATACGAACTGTCCCGGCTGGAATCGTAGCCCGGGATGATCAACCGGCCGAACGACCAAGCTGCGTGTGTCACCGCCAACGTCCGTATTGCTAACTACTTCCCATGGAAGCCGCGCGAGCCGCAGTGGCCGGATGATGCGATAACGCAGCAGCAAAGCGACGAATGCCAGGGCATAGACGATCAGGATCACCCTGAGCGCTGTCCGGCTCGCATAGTGACCGACGGCGAGAATATGGACCAGGGCGGAGCCCCCGACCAGCAGCGCCGCGCTGGCATGAACCCATTGCCAGGTCTCATAGCGCAATCGCAGTCGACTGCGACCGGCAGACGTCACGCCGAGTATCAGCAACGCCCAGAATGCGAGTGCGCCGCTACGTGCGGCGACGCCGCCCGCGAACGGATTGAACATCGACGCCGAGGCTGCGTGCGGCAGCAGCAGCAGTACGTGCAGCAGCAGAAAGAGCATGCCTGCCACGCCCATCTGGGCGTGAAACTGCAGCAGTGAATCGGTGCCGAAAGGTTCTGAGGCCGCTCGCAGCCGCGAAACCAGCGCGAACTCGAACGCAATGATTGCATAGGCAATGAAGCCACCGGCGACCGCGAACTCCAGCGACCAGGGACGCGCTGCCGCGATCGGATCGCCCAGCATTGCCAGGGCCAGCGGCAGCAGCACCAGCAGCACATAAACGCTGAACCAGACTATGCCGCGGAAAAGCAGTCCCATTCGATGTCAACGCGTCGTGCGCGCCTCGTCATCCAGCAGATACAGAAACGACAGGGCCACGTAGCGCAGGTCGTAGTCCAGCGTCGTGCTCCCCAGCGTCAGAAAGGTCGGGATCGTGGCGGGGCCAACGCCATCGATCGCGAAATCATCGGCATCGTAACGCTCCACCAGCAGTTCTGCCCGCACCGTCACGCGCCGATTGTAAGGGTAGTCCAGTCGTGCACTGAGACTGCGCGTCCTGTGAGTGATAGTTGGAAATTCGGCGTTCGGCAGGATGCCACGGTCCGTCGCGATCTCACCCTGCGCAAGCGAGTACGAATAGTCGAGCGCGAATGCTGCACGCCCACCGATGTCGTCCAGGCGAAACCCCGTACCGGCGGTTCTGGAACTATCGTCGGTTGTCGCAGACCAATCGGTCATCGCAAAGGCCTGACTGCCGAGCTGACGCGCGGTGCGCCTGTCCCAGCTATAGTGTGCGCTCATCGTCACCCGCGAGCCGATCGACTTGTGGGACGCAAGTGTCGCCCTGCGATCGCGGCTGCTGGCAAGACCGAGACGCGAGTTGATGTAATCGTTGCTGGCATACTCGCCGCTCAGCAGGACACTCCAATCCGAAGCCGGCACGACTGCCAGACTGAACTCTGCATACTGGCGTTCGCGGTCCGCGAGATCATACTTACGCAACAACGGATTCTGACCGGCGCCCAGCCCTGCTCCTGCGTTCACCCGACCTAGCTCGCGCACGCCGCTGCCGACCTCGAGCTCGGTCCGCAGCCATGACCTGGGCGCGTAGGCGAGTCGTCCCCAGCCGCTGCGTTCGCGTGTACTCACTACCTCGCGTTGCGGCCTCTCGGCGGATTCGTATTGCCAGCCGCCTGACAGCGTCAGGCGCTGCCCTACCGGCACGAATGTCAGCAGCTTGCGCAGATCGTAGTCGATCCCTGCGGTCACACGCTGCCGCACGAAGTCATAGGGCGCGTTGAGCACTGCGGGTGCCACGAAGCTGTCGCCTTCGACTCGCTCGAACCAAGCGTGCGGCCTGCGGTCGTTGCGTTCATCGCGCCGCGCATCGAATGTCACGCGCGCGCCACGCCACGCTCGGCCGAGGACGCGCAGGTCCGAATGGAAACGGACACTGACATGGGATGTTGCGACCGATGCGTCCTGTAATTCGGGTGGCGAGCCGAGAGCGAGGGCAGAATTGGTGGTATAGGGCAGCGGCTGCGAATCCTGCTGCGACTCGCCATAGGCGGCATTGATCGATAGTCGACCGGAAACGCCCATGCGGTGTGTCCAGGTGCCCTGCAGTTGGTGCAGCGAGTTGTCGGGCGCCAGAGCCAACTGTCCGACGTCGGCGCCCGGCACCACGGCCGTGAACGGATTCTCCCAGCTGAGCATTGCGACCTTGTTAGTGTACAACGAGCCAAGATAGCGCAACTGCCCGCCACCAAGGGCGCCGTCGAACGACAGAGTTGCGATAACGGTGTCAGTGCGATCATCGATCGGCCGCCGCAGCTGCGCCCCCAGATTGACGAACGCTGCCGTGATGTCTTCACGACCGTTGCGCGCATCGCGTCGGTAGTCGAGTGCCAGGCCCACACGCGGCGATGGGTGCCATTGACTGCTCGCCTGCAGAATCGCGCGGTCGAAGCTGAGTTGCACCGCGCGTGCGCTCCTATCGAGCTGCGACATGCCAGTGGTCGCGCCCGCGCGCACCCAGTCCGACGGCAAGATGTTCGTCTGTCCAAAAGTGCGAAACGGCGTGCGTGCGTTGGCGGACAGGTAGCGCGGCAACGCCCGGTACTCCAACCCCAGATTCAAGCGTCCTGGCCACTCGACCTCGGCCTGCAGTTCGCGCGACGCCAAGCCGAGATCCTGGGCACGCACGGCACCTCGCTGACCGGCGACACCCGCGTAGTCGAGCGCGCCGCCGAGAACAAGGTAGCCGCCGCGCTCCTCGAGTCCGCGATAGTCGCCAAAGCGCGCGGCCGCGTCACTCACATGCGCCGCGCCGACGTCGGCTTCGATACGCGCACCTCGGGCCGCCGGTGGGCAGAGCGCACAAGTCCATCGACTCGTGTCGGGGCGCTCATAGGCCACATCGTTCGCGAGGCCTGCGTGGCAGACGCCGAGCCCACCGCAGCACAGCAGCATGCGGACATGCGTTGCAGCGGTGCGCCTCATCAGCGTGTCAGTTTCGAGCCAGAGGGGTGGTTGGACCCGTGCACCTGCGAATGGCAGTTCAAACAACTGCCACCTAACAGATAGGGCGACGGCTGTGCGCCCGCGATGCTGCCCGGACCAAGCGCGATACTCGGATGACCGGCCTCCGCATGGCATTGCTGACAGAGCCATGGCGCGCGCTGGACGAGCAGCGACGACTGGACCGCCCCGTGTGCCTGGTGGCAGAGCGTGCAACGCTCGACGACCGGCGCATGCTCCCACAGAAACGGGCCGCGCTTGTCCGCATGGCAGCTGTTGCAGGTGTCGTTGATCGTGAAGTGCCGCAGTTCGAACTCACCGGCGCCGCCGTGTGGTCCATGGCAATCCGTGCAGCTCATTTTCCCCTGCCGAATCGGGTGCGCGTAGGGAAGTTTGCTCGCATGCCGCTCGGCGGCATGGCAGGCGAAGCAGACTTCCGGCTGCGTCGCGCGTGCGAGCACCGGATCGGTGCGTGTGTGGCTGCGATGACAAGCGGCGCAGGGTACGTCGGCACGCGCGTGCGAACTGCCGCTCCAATCGCGATGAATGGCCGGCCCATGACAACCGCTGCACATCGCGTTCTGAGTCGCGACTGGCGTCTTGCTGGCGACGCCAAAGCCAACTACGGCGGCACGACTTTGTCCCTTGGCGAGGCGACGTGCGTGTACCCCGCCCGGACCATGGCAAGCCTCGCACTGCAGCTGCTCGGGACCAAATGGTCCGGCGCGCTGATCACGACGACCGTGTGAGCTGCCAAACAACATGGCCGTCTGCTGATCCGCGTGGCAAGTCAGACAACTATCGGCTCCGAATTCGCTGTACGGCTGCAATGACTCGTCGGCTTCTGCCGGCGCCACGCCATTGCCTGCTCGCATGTCGGTGACGAACAGCGCTGCCAGACACACGAGCCCAATGCGGATCGATTTCGTCATACGTCAGGGCAGACTGCGGCGCATGGCTGGGTGTACGGCCCGGACATCGGCAAGGCGACCGGGACCATGGCACAGCGCACAGGTCTCGGTTGGCGCAGCCGCGGTGGTGCCATCCGGACGCTTGCTCACCTGAAAGCTGCCGCCATTCTGTTCCATATGCGCGCTCGCCAGCGCGCCCGTGTGGCAGCCATAACAGGCAGTGGTACCAGGGCTCGTCGCGACATCGTCCGCCGCGGTACGACGGTCAGCACCTGCATCGAAACTGCTCGCAAGCCGCGTGGCATCGTCGGTTGGATAATACGTACCGGCACGATGACAACCCTCGCAGTCGTCGAGTTTGCCTGGATACCGCACGTCACCGTATTCATGTGGCAGGTTGCCAAAGCCGCACGCACTATAGTTAGCGCGTGGTCCGGCGTGCAATGCATGGATCATGTACTTGAGGTCGATCGACGCATCATCAGCGCCGAGTGCCGTCACACAGGCCGAACCCGCGACACGTCGATTGATGTCGGTCGCATTCGGATTGTGACAGGTGGCGCACAACTCCGTGTTGTCAGTGCGATTGTTGCCGTGCAGCGCCAGCTGCTGATGGCAGTCGTTGCACAGCGCGATATCGACGATGGCGCGACGCGGCACGGGTGTCGAGTCGGTGATTGCAAAGGTTCGCGTGACACCCGGGACACTCAACGTCTCCGGCCCGGGCAGGTCGAGATTGACGTCGAGCGCCGGCCGACCTTCGAGCGCCGCAACACCCGACCCGGCGACACCGCTGGCTGGTATTGGCACAGTGGCTGTCGCTGTGAAGCTGCCATCTGCATTCTGCGTGAGTGGCAACGCACCATTGCCGACGAACACCATGCGAATCGGTTGCGCGGGGGAACCGGTCACCGCAGTCGGCGCGCTGCCGCTACCGTTGTTGCCAAAGTCGGCGGTCGTCCAAGCGACACCGACGACCACGGACGCGCGGTCGGCCACGCGGAACGGCGGCTGATTCGAGTCGAGATCGTAGCTCGAGTTGTTATTCGTCGGATCGGACACGCGGATCGTGACACGTGGTCGCTCGCCCGGCGCTGTAGTCTCGACGGCGAGTATCTCGTAGCGGAACTTGCGCGCGGCCTGCGCCTCCGGCAGAGCGTGCGACTGATCGATCGTCGCGACGAGACCAGACGGTCCGTGGCAGATCAGGCAATCCTTGTCCAACGCCGCAACGCCGGTGGCATGGCCCTGACCGGTGACGAAATCGATCGTGTCGTGACAGGAACCGCACTTCTCGCTGTTGGCTACCAGCCGCCAGTCGCTGGCCTGCGGTGTAGCCGGATCGCTCTCGTGATGGCAGGTGGTGCAATTGCGCACATCCTGGGTAAATCGGATCGCAGAGTAGTCGTAGCGCGTGTTGTTGAAGCCGTAGATCTCGTAGCGCCCGCCTGCCTGCACGCTCGGCAGCGCACTACCGAGATGGATCTTGTGCGTCATGACCGCCATGTCGAGTGAATTGCCGCTCTGTGCATCGGTCGAGGCGGGATTGTGGCAAGTGACGCAGTATTGCAGCGCGAAACGTGCCCCGCCATGGAACTCGAGCTGGTCGTGACAGGCGTTGCAGGTCGCGTCCGCGACGATCTCACGCTGCACAGACCCCAGGCTGTTGCCAGTCGAGGGTTGAAAGGTGAAGACAGGATTGTTGACCGGCGCCTGCAAACCGCGGATCTCGAAGCCGATGCGATGGGTCAGACGGGCGTCGTAGACAATGTCCGGATCATTCGTGATGTCCTTCGCAAACGTGTACTGATAACTGCCGTCGCGGTTGTCGACCAACTGCCCCGCTGTGGCGCGCTCTGTCGTCGCCTGACGCACGGCCACCGTACCCGGCCCGACCGCACCAGGTTGCTCCACGCGCGTGGTATAGGCACGCCAGCTGCTCGATCGTCCATCGAGTGCTGGCTCGAGCCGCGCGATCACGAAACTGATGTTGACGGCCTGCAGCCCAGTCAGACCAAGGCCCTGTTCGTTCGTGAGCCGAAAGCTCACCAACGGCTGGCCCGAAGCGGGTACCGAAGCACTCGAAATTGCTGCAGCGATACTTGCGGCCGACGCAATGCTAGGGACGATCGCAGCTCCGGGCGGGCCCGAAGGCCCAGGCGGACCCACCGGCCCGCCCGGACCGGGATCGCCTTTGTTGCTGGAACACGCCGCGAGCACTGTGAGCAGCAGTGCCGCGCAAGCGCAATAGCGATACGTTCGCATCGGCCCCTATGCGCTGTTGCCAATCCTTATTTCAGGCTAGCAGCAAACGCGGTGCCGGCACGATCGCGGATTGTACGCAGTGAGCTGGCGTCGACCGCTGTCGACTGCCTGCCCGCTGTCGCTATGCCACCGGAAAACCCCTATCGCGCATCAGCGCGTCGGTATCGACGTCGCGTCCACGGAAGCGGCGGAACGCCTCGTCGGGCGGTATCGAGTTACCGACGCTCATGATGGCATCTTCGAGCAGCTTGCAGGCCGACTGATCGTACAGCCCGCCCTTCTCCATGAAACCTTCATACACGTCGGCAGTCATCGCATCGGCCCAGATATAGACGTAGTAGCCGGCTGAGTACCCGTCGCCGGAAAAGATATGACTGAACTGTGTCGGGCGATGTCGCATCACGATTTCCGGGGGACAGCCAATCTCAGCCATCGTGCGCTTCTCGAAGTCAGCCGGATCGATGGCCAGATCCGTCTTCGCGGCCAGATGGATCTTCATGTCATACAGCGCCGAGGCGAGATACTCTACCGTCGCAAAGCCCTGGTTGAAATTCTGCGCCGCCAGCACCTTGTCGACCAGCTCTTGCGGAATGGGCTTGCCCGTTTGGTAGTGCACCGCGAACCGGCTCAACAGCTCCGGCGTCGAAAACCAGTATTCGTTCACCTGGCTCGGAAACTCGACGAAATCGCGCTTCACGTTGGTCCCCGAGAGCGACGGATAGCTCACATTGGAGAGCAGACCATGCAACGCATGGCCGAACTCATGGAACATCGTGTTGGCGTCGTCCCATGAAACGAGCACTGGCTCGCCGGGCTGGCCCTTGACGAAATTGGAGTTGTTAGAGACGATCGGTGTGATGTCGCCTTTGAATCGCTCCTGCGCACGATAGTCAGTCATCCACGCGCCCGATCGCTTGCCCTTGCGCGCATAGGGATCGAAGTACCACAGGCCCACACGCTGGCCCGTGCGCCGCACCTCGTACACGGTGACATCCGGATGGAACACGGGCACGTCGTTCAGTTTGACGAACTCCAGCCTGTACACCTGGTTGGCGGCCCAGAACATGCCCTCGCGCATCTTGTCGAGCTGCAGATACTGCTTCACCTCGTTCTGATCGATCGCGTACTTGGCCAAGCGCACCTTCTCGGCGAAGTACCGGTGGTCCCAAGGCTCGATCTTGAATCTTGGGGTCCCTGCGCGGTCCGCTTCTTCGTCCGCGAGCGCCTGCATGTCAGCCACTTCTTCCCGGGCACGCGCTGCCGCCGCCTTCCAGACTTTCAACATGAGCGCCAGCGCGGCGTCCGGCGTCCTGGCCATATTGTTGGCGATCATCCAATGCGCATGCGATTGGTAGCCGAGCAATTGCGCTCGTTCAGCGCGGAGCCTGAGGATCTCGCTGATCGTCTGCTTGTTGTCGCGCGCATCATCGTTGTTGCCACGATTCACCCACATGCGCCAGCCCTTCTCCCGCAGGTCGCGTCGCGACGAGTAGCTGAGGAACGGCTCCATCGACGAGCGGGTATTGGTGAACACCCATTTCCCGGTCAGGCCGCGATCCCTGGCCGCCTGCGCTGCACTGGCGCGCATCGGCTCCGGCACTCCGCCCAGATCCGCTTCGCCGTCGAGTGTCAGGATGTAAGCTTCTTCGTCTGCCAACAGGTTCTGGCTGAACACCGTGTAGAGTGCTGCGAGACGCTGATTGATCTCCTTGAGACGAGTCTTGTCGCGCTCGGCCAGCGCGGCGCCGCGGCGCTCGAACCGCTCGAAGTGAACTTCCGTCAAACGGCGCTGCTCCGCCGTCAGCCCGGCTGCGGCGCGCGACTCATAGACGGCTTTCAGCCGACGGAAGAGCCGCGGATTCTGGATCACCTCGTCATCGAACGCCGCCAGAACAGGCGACATTTCCGTCTCGAGCGCCTGCACGTTCTCGTCATTGAGGTTGGACCTGTAGACACCGAAGAAGCTCAGCGCGCGACTCAACTCGCGCCCGGCGTCCTCGAATGGCTCCACTGTGTTGGCGAACGTGGGACCCACTTCGAGTGCGGTGAGCGCCTCAATGTCCGTCCGGATCAAGTCCATCGCCCGCATCAGTGCCGGCTTGAAGCTCTCTACTTCGATCAGATCGAAGCGCGGCAGGCCGCCGTGCGGTCCGGTCCAGGGCGCCAGCATTGCGTCCAGCGCAGGCGGCGGCACCGTTGTGACCCTCTCATCCACAGCGACGGGCGCGGCACCCGAACAACCAGCAACAGCGGCAGCAACCGCCGCGCCGACGACAAATTCTCGTCTCTCCATGAGGGCAGACTCCGAAAGTTACGTGTTGGCGCCAATTATACGGGGCCGGCAGTTGGGGAAAACTGCATACGCCGGTCGGATCGTCAAGAATCGCCAAGTCAACCGCCCGCATCGGGCCTATAGCCAACCGGCGCCTCGCACATTCGGCCCGTTCGCAACGGGCACTTCATGGTATTTTCATGGGCCAACCGCCAATAGGCAAAGAACTGCAGAAAATGGCCAAACCACCGAACTATAAGCAGGACAAGAAACGCCGTGAAGATGCGCGCAAGAAGCGCAATCAGGAAAAGCAGGCGCGTCTCGCTGCGGGCAAGGCACCCGCAATCGATGCAGACGGCAATGATGTGGGCCAGCCCGTCTCGCCGATGGACCATATCGAGCAACCAAAGTAGTTAGCTGACGAACGACCGGAGACGCATGCATGCGCGCCGCTGCTCTGACACTCGTAGCTCTTGGCATGGCACAGGCAGCGCTTGCGGATACCACTAGCACCGCAGGCCTGGTAGACAAGTACGGCCTGGTGGAATCCACCACGCCGGTCGCGGCCCTGCCCAACTGGCGCAAACCGCAACGCATCGTGGTCGACAGCGCCGTACCTGGCCTGTTGGCAGCAGTCAGGGAAGCCGCACCCGGCGTGAACATCGTCGCGGCGCAGAACGTCGCCGAGATGGCAGCCGCGCGTGCCGATGCTGCGATTGGTCGGACAAGCGTGATCTGCGATGAAAGCGTGCTTGCGTCCGGCAGGAACCTGCGCTGGCTGCAATCCATTTACTCCGGTATCGAGGACTGCATCGGCAAGCGCCGATTGCAGAGTGGCGAAGTACTGCTGACGAACATGCGCGCAGTTGCTGGCCCAATCATCGCCGAACATACGATAGCGATGTTGTTAGCTCTGAGTCGCGGCCTGCACCGCTCGATTCCTCAGCAAGCGAATGGCGAGCTGTCCGACGACTATCGGACCAACCCGTTGGTCGTACTGCAAGGCAAGACTCTACTCGTCGTGGGTCTGGGCGGCATCGGCACAGAGGTGGCGAAGCGCGCCGAGGCTCTCGGCATGCAGGTGATCGCTACACGTGCGAGTTCCAAGCCCGCGCCGTCGTTCGTCAAGTATGTCGGCAAGCCGGCGGAGCTGACGTCGCTGATTGCAACCGCCGACGTAGTGGTCAATACGGCACCATTGACCGCCGCGACCCAGGGCATGTTCGACGCCGGGATGTTCGCGCGCATGAAGACGTCTGCCTACTTCGTGAACGTCGCGCGCGGCGGCGCCGTAGTCACCGATGATCTGGTCGCGGCCCTGCAATCGCAGCGCATCGCCGGCGCCGCGCTAGACGTGACCGACCCGGAGCCATTGCCCAAGAATCATCCGTTGTGGCGGATGCCGAACGTGATCCTGACACCTCATGTCGCGGGTATGTCGGATCTCGGCGACGAAGCACAGCGCGAAGTCGTCGGCGAAAATCTGCGCCGCTATATCGCGGGCGAAAGAATGCTATCGGTGGTCGACTTGGAGCGAGAATACTGAGATCGGGCCGCCTTGGCCTTGCGCCATTTGGCTACGGCATCAGCCGCAGTGTCGACGCCGGCCGCTCCTGCTGCAATCGCACCGCCGCCAACTCTGCCTGACGCATCGCCCGCAATAGGTTCTCGCCCGCCAGTTTGCGCAGATCATCGTCCGACCACCCCCGGCGGATCAGCTCGGCGAACAAGTTCGGATACATCGATACATCGCTGAGGCCTTCCGGCCACCAGCTATTGCCGTCGAAATCACCGCCGATGCCGAGCGCATCGACGCCGGCGAGCTTGCGGATATGCTCGATGTGATCGGCCACTTTGGCGATCGAGCTTGGCGGCACCTTTAGATCGCGCATGCCGTCCTCGAACACCTTGGCGCGCTCCTCCGGCGTCGCGGCGGCGCGGGCGCGCAGCGTCATGTCCATGATCGCCGGCTGCGTCACTTTGGCCACTTCGCAATCGATGAAGCCGGCAACGAAAGTCACCATGACGACACCCCCGTTCTCCGGCAGCTTGGCAAGGATGTCGTCCGGCACATTGCGCGGTACATCGCAAACGCCGCGCGCCGCCGCGTGCGAGAAGATGACGGGTGCGACCGCCACGCGCAGCGCATCGGCCATGGTCGCAGGCGAGGTATGGGCGAGATCGACCAGCATGCCGAGACGGTTCATTTCGCGCACCACTTGCTCGCCAAACTCAGTCAGGCCGTCATGTCGCGGCGGTACCTGAGCGGCGGAGTCCGCCCAATCCGTGTGCGAGTTGTGCGTCAGTGTCATGTACCGGACGCCGAGTTGGTAGTAGGCACGCAGGGCGCCCAGAGAGTTCTCGATCCCCTGCCCGCCCTCCATACCCAACAACGAGGCGATCCGCCCGCGGCGATGCGCGGCGCGAATATCTGCAACACTCGTCGCAAACTGGAAGGTATCCGGATAGCGCTCGATCATGCGCCGGGTGAGCTCGATCTGCTCCAGCTGAGTCGCGGCGAATGGCCCACGACCCTCACTCGGTATATAGACCGACCAGAACTGCGCACCAACGTGACCGGCGCGCAGCCGCGGAATATCCGTATCTCCCGGTGCGCGTCCTCGCAGATCGTACGCGACCACGTCGCTGGGCGCCTCGCGGTAGCCGCGCATCGCGATCGGCAAGTCATTGTGGCCATCGACCAGGATCGTGCGGGACAGCAGTCGCTCGGCATGTGCCAGCGCAGGATCGCGCGGCTGCGGCGCTCCGTGACCCAGCATCGGCAGGCCGCAAGCAACCAGTAGGGCAATCGGCGCTCGGCAGACGGTGCGCTTCATAGTCGACTATTCCCAGGTGTTGGCAGTGGCAGCGAAGTCCGCGTTGCCGACGCGCACGACGCAGAACTTCTGCCCGGTGGGTGCTTGCATCACGCACCAGGTTTGCACTCGCTGCAAACGCCTGGCGCCCAAGGCTTCGAGTCGCGCCACTTCTGCATCGATGTCGTCGGTCTCGATATCCAAATGCACCCGCGAGGCATGCTCGACCGCTTGTACTTCGACGTGCAACTGCATCGCCGGCGGCTCGAGCTGGGTATATTTGGCACCCTCGGCCCCCGGCAACTCACGCAAGGGCATGCCCAGTGCCGCCGACCAGAACTGCGCGGCAGCGACCGGATCGTCAGTCTGACAATCGATGATGAATCCCGCCAGCCGACTGCGATGCATACGCGCTATTGTCGGGCACGGATGATCCGTTGTCGATAAGAGTGCAGATCGCGCCGTAATTCCGGCAACAGTATGTAGACGGCCAGGAGATTGGGAATCGCCATGCAGAAATTCATCGAGTCCGCCAGATTGACCACCTGCTCGAGCGGGAAGGTGCCGGCGACCGACAGCATCAGACACAACAGCAGGCGATAGCTGTAGCGACTGCGCGACGAGTCACCGAACAAGTAGCGCCAGGACTGCTCACCGTAGTAGCCCCAGCCAAGAATGGTGGACAGTGCGAACAGAATGACACTGACCGCCAGCACGATCGGGAACCACGGCACGACCGTTGCGAATGCACGCGACGTCAACGCCACGCCCTGCGCATCGCCATCCGTAGCGACGCCCGATACGACAATGACCAGGGCCGTCATCGTGCAGACGATGACCGTATCGAGGAACGGCTCTACCAACGCCGCAAAACCCTGCGACATCGGCTCGCGTGTGCGCACCGTGGCATGCGCCATCGGCGCGGAACCGATACCCGCCTCGGACGAAAACGCGGCGCGCCGAAAGCCCTGCAACAGCGCGCCTATCACGCCGCCCTGCACGGCCACCGGCGCGAAGGCTTCGCTAACTATTCGGCCGAGCGCCGCGAGCAGGTTGTCTGCATTGGCTGTGAGCACTACGATGCACGCCAGCAGATACAAGACGCACATCGCCGGCACTAGGCGCGATGTCCAGCGTGCGATCCGCCGCATGCCGCCGAACAGCACCAGAGCCACCCAGATCGCGACGGCGAGGCCAAACAACAGCCCCGATTGAAAACCAGTCACTTCGCGGAACTGCGAATAGGCCTGGTTAACCTGGAATACCGTCAGCGACGCGCCGACCGCCGCGACACAGAAGAACACCGCGAGCGCTTTGCCGACTCGCGGCAGACCGATGCGCGCCAACGCGATCGGCACGTAGTACATCGCACCGGCCGCTACCGTGCCGTCCGGCCGCATACGTCGGTACTTCACCCCCAGGCTCACCTCGGCGAACTTCGCGCTCATGGCGAAGAATCCGGCTACCACCATCCAGAACGCCGCGCCGGGCCCGCCGATCGCGATGGCCACGGCAACGCCAGCGATATTGCCGAGGCCCACCGTGCCAGAGACGGCCGTGGCCAGCGCCTGAAACGGCGTGGTCTCGCCCGGCTGATCCGGTGAAGAATAGCGACCACCAATGACGCGCAGCGCATGCCCAACCCCGCGCAGGTTCACGAACCGCAATGCCAGGGTAGTGACGATGCCGCCCAGCGACAGCCATACCACGATCAGCGGAACACGCGTGCCAAAGGCCGGAACGTCGTAGAAGACGACGGCAGCGATTTGCTGCGCCAGTGGGCCCAATACGGCGTTGATGAGACTGTCAGGATCCATGTCGCAGATTTGGCGCCAGGCCGGCGAGCGAGGCAAACCAGTGACGGCGAACCTCCCGCGATTTGACCGTTGGAGTTATGCGAAGTGAATCACATTTTGCCATAGGGCTGGCTATGCGGTTGTCACCGCGATAGCAGCGCTCTTCGGGCGAAATACTCGGCAGAGAGACGTACCGTCCTCGCACCGATGTGAATTGGGTAACTCATGTACAAATCTACTGCTTTGGCCGCCATTCTGATCACCGCTTGTTGCCTCTTGGCGAGTGCAGTCAGTGTGTCTAGGGCTCCCGCCGAAAGCCAATCGAGTTATATCGTGCAGGCATCTACCATGACGGCAGCAAGCGCGGCCGTACTGCGTATCGGCGGTGACATTGCACGTGAACTGGCCATCATCGACGGCGTGACGGCGCGTCTGACAGCGAGTCAGCTTGCCGCATTGCGCACGCAGCCCGGCATCCAAGTCCAACAGGACCGGGACCTCCAAACCATGGGCGGGCCGCAGCTCGACACTTATCAGCGCGTAGCCATCGGTGCGGATCGTCTCGGCGCGCAAGGTTTCACCGGCTCCGGCGTGACGGTGGCCGTTCTCGATACCGGTCTCTGGTACAGCTGGGGCCCCGTCAAGAACAATCTCAGCGGCAAGAATCGTATTCTCGCCATGTACAACGCCAGCAAAAACAAGGTGCAGAACACCGCGGACAAGAACGGCCATGGCACGCATGTTGCGAGCATTATCGCCGGATCGACTATCTCCGAAACGGGCGAACCGCAGGGCATTGCACCGGATGTCGGTCTCGTCGGCGTGCAAGCCTTCAACGACGATGGCTCGGGCAGTTACTCGACCGTAATTGCTGGCCTCGACTGGGTACTCGCCAACAAAGCGACCTACAACATCCGGGTACTCAATCTTTCTTTCGGAGCGAAACCGCGATCTTTCTACTGGAACGATCCACTTGCGAGGGCAGTAATGAAGCTCTGGCAGGCTGGCGTCGTCGTCGTGGTATCTGCTGGCAACTGGGGGCCGGATGCGCAGTCGATCACCGTCCCTGGCAACGTGCCGTATGTGATCACCGTCGGCGCAATGACTAACAATTACACTGCGAAAACTGCCAATGACGACCGTCTCGCATCTTTTTCTTCGACTGGTCCAACTTACGAGGGCTTCGTCAAGCCCGAACTCGTGGCGCCCGGCGGCCACCTGATCGGCGTGATGGATGACGGTAACCATCGGATTGCCAAGCAGCACCCGGAATACGCGACGGCGAATGATCGACTGTATACGATGTCTGGCACATCGCAGGCAGCGGCGGTCGTCTCCGGTGCCGTAGCGCTGATGTTACAGGCTCAGCCAGCACTTACGCCCGATCAGGTGAAATGCAAACTGATGAGTTCGGCGCGGCCCGCGGTCGACGGCGCCCACAAGTTGGCGTACAGCGTATTCCAGCAAGGCGCCGGACAGATAAACGTCTACGACGCCGTGTACTCGCAGAACACCACGTGCGCCAACGTTGGCCTCAACATCGCAGCCGATCTTGCCGGTACGAAGCGCTACGCCGGTCCGGCCCGCCAGAGGGCTGACGGGACTTACTACATCATTGACGCGCTCGGCAACCCGATCAACCAGCAGGGTTACCTCTGGAACAACGGCTACCTCTGGAATCAGGGTTACCTCTGGTCAAATGGTTACCTATGGCCGAACGGCTATCTATGGGCGAATGGTTACCTTTGGCCGAACGGTTACTTGTGGCCGAACGGTTATCTATGGCCCCAGAATGCTACGACATCGCCAGCTTCGGTCGCGGGAATCAACCATTGGGTTGAACAGGAGTGAGCGCCAACACACGAACCGCGGGGAATGGAGATATGGGCCCGGTAGGATTCGAACCTACAACCAAGGGATTATGAGTCCCCTGCACTAACCGTTGTGCTACAGGCCCGTGCCGCCATTTTAGCAATGCGCGCGCGGGCTTGCTGCGCCTCTTGAGCTGCTGGCTTAGTGCTATCTTGGCGATATTCGTCACCTGGGAGGCCGCGATGGGCATTGGTACTGGATCTGACGAGCTCGATTTCAAGAGCACGAATGGCTACGCGGCGCTGGTGGTCGCCATTCTCGCGCTCGGTTTTGGCATCTGGGCGTTCATGCGATTCAATCCGCTGCTCGGCATCGGTTCATTGATTGCGTTCCTATTTGTCGCCAAAGGCTTGTACATGCTGCAGCCGAACCAGGCCGCGTTGATGCTGCTGTTCGGCGACTACCGCGGCACGGACTACAACACGGGCTTGCGCTGGGCCAATCCTTTCATGTCGACCAAAAAGATCAGTCTGCGCTTGCGCAATTTCAACAGCGAACTGCTGAAGGTGAACGACAAGCGAGGTAACCCGATCGAGATTGCTTCGGCAGTTGTCTGGCGCGTGCACGACACGGCACGAGCGGTGCTGGACATCGATGACTACGAGGCTTACGTGCCGATCCAGGCTGAGGCGGCGATTCGGCATCTGGCGAGTGAGTTCAGCTATGACACGCAGGAGGATGAGCATGCAGAGCTCACGCTGCGCGGCGGCGGCGATGTATTGATCGGCAAGTTGAAGGCGGAACTGTCCGAACGTTTGCAGAAAGCTGGCCTGGCCGTGGAAGACGCGC
Organism: Steroidobacteraceae bacterium; assembly: GCA_041395625.1. GTDB lineage: Bacteria > Pseudomonadota > Gammaproteobacteria > Steroidobacterales > Steroidobacteraceae > CADEED01. The sequence continues at coordinate 44,453 of JAWLAE010000003.1, forward strand.
GTCTGACGCACCTGGCCTATGCACCGGAGATCGCCGGCGCGATGCTGCGACGGCAGCAAGCGGACGCGGTGATCTCGGCGCGGAAGCAAATCGTGCTGGGCGCCGTGAGTATGGTGGAGATGGCACTCGATGGTCTGAAGTCACGGGGCATCGTCGAACTGGACGATGAGCGGCGTGCAGCGATGGTTTCCAATCTGCTGGTCGTACTGTGCGCAGAGACCGAGGTACAGCCGGTCATCAACGCGGGCACGCTGCATCCTTGACTACCCGCTGAATGCGCAAGGTTCAGGCGGCGTTGGTGGTCAGAAAATCAGGACACGCCGCGCCGCAGATGGATTTGAATTGCCGCCGCAATTTCGCGATGACCGCTGCACGCGGTGCCGCATCGTTCCACTGCCGGAGCTGCGCATCGAGTCGATCCAAACGTCCGCGAGTGCGGCGATGGACGCTGTCCGGTCCGGTCAACTCAGCCAAGACAGATGTACCGACGCGCTCAATGGCCGCGGCATCATCCGGCCGCAGGCGCACCAGCGCACTCAGGTAATTGAAGCCCCACTGGAAACGCGAAGCGGGCCCTTTGGCCTGCGCGTAGGCGGCGGCATAGTGCTCGAGCGCACTGTCGCTGTTGCCCAGCTTTTCCTCGACGTCGGCCAGGTCACCGAGATAATAGTGCGGATTGCTGGACGTTCTGGCCTCAGCCGCGAGCAGATCGCGCGCGCGCGTGAGCTCGTTCAGCGCGAGATAGATATTGACGGCCGAATTGACCACGCTGGCACGCACATAGGATTCGTGACTGGCAGCGAGCATCTCGCTCGCTGCTTTGAGCGCCCCGCCAGCGATATCCGTCGGCACTCGCCCATCGCGCGCAAAGGCACGCGCCGCGTTGATCTTCAGCAGCTGCGCGGCGAGTTGGTCGGCCGGCGCGAAGCGCTCATCGAGTGCGGCAGCATCGGCAGTTGCCATCCACCGGTCGCGCAGGTTTCCAAGCAGCTGCGGCGTGCCCGCGCGCGCCGCGACGAAGAACTCCGGACCGAGCTGTCGCAGAGCATCGCTGTTGGTGAGTGCCAGATCCTTGTCCTTCAACAGGTCGGCGACCTTTGCGATCAGCACCTTCAGGCGGGTACTCGGCGGCTCACCGCGGCTGACGGCATCGGCCTCCATGGCAGCCACTCGACCCGCTGCGAGAATCTGGAAGCGCCCGCGCTCACGCGTGAGTTGCGGCGGGCAACGCAGCGCCGCGGACTCGAAGCCGTCCGCTAACAGCTCATTCGAGAATATCTCGCCGTCCTCCAGCCCAAAAGCATGATAGGCGAACCGGCGACAGTCATCCGCGCTCAGGGGTTCCTTCTGTGCGGCTGCAGCCGCCAACACGTCCCGCACCGGGCGCACGTCGCCCAGGACGTTGTCTAGCACGGCACCGTACAACGACAGGTCCATGCCGCCGGATAGGCGCATGATCTCGGTACGATCTGGCTTGAAGATGACAACCGTCGGATAACCCGTAACGCGGAACTCGTCGCCCCACTTTTGCGCTTTCGGCAGGTCGCCATCGAGATAGACGGCGACGAACGAGCGTGACTTGGCGATGAAATCTGGCCGCGAGAAGACGGACGATTTGAGTTGCTTGCACGGCGGACACCACTGCGCGCCCCAATAGAGAAACACTGGCTTGTCAGCAGCCTGCGCGGCCGTGAACGCTGCATCGACATCGCCCTTGAACCAATCGATCGCCGGCGCATCGGCATGCAGCGCTTCCAGATCCACTGCCGCTGCGACGGGTTCGGTAGCGGCGGCCGCTGCCAACTCAGGCTGTGAATCCGCGGCCTTGTCGCATGCCGTGAGCAACCCGGCGGCGCAAGCTAAGAGCATCACAGCTCGCCAGCGCACCGGATGGTGATCAATGCCTTTCGATCGCATCATGATCCTGCCTCGTTCCATTTGACTGCCGCGACACCGTTGGGCTTTGACACCCAAGCTCGACACGTTAGCATGGCCGCAATCGCTCAGCCGCACTGGAGAAGACCGATGTCATTGACACTCTATTACATGCCAGGCGCCTGCTCGCTCGCGCCGCACATTGCGCTGCGGGAATCAGGGCTGCCATTCGACACGCTGCGCGTGGACGGCAAGAGCAAGACTACCGCTGATGGTCAGGACTATCTGCGCGTGAGCAGCAAGGGCTATGTGCCGGCTCTGCGCCTGGTCGATGGCTCGGTGCTCACGGAATGCGTCGCAATTCTCCTTTATGTTGGCGATCACAGTCCTGACGGCAAGCTGGCGGCACGCACAGGGATGTCGTCGCGCTATCGGGTACTGGAGTGGCTGGCCTACATCGGCACCGAGGTGCACAAGGCCTATGGACCCATGTTCACGCCGACTGCCACCGATGCGGAGAAGCAGCGCGCGCTGGACAATCTCGGCAAGAAATTCACTTGGGTGCAGAACGAGCTGGGCGATCGGCCGTTTCTGCTGGGCGACGCGTTTACCGTAGCGGACGCCTATTTGTTCACCACGCTCAACTGGACGGGCTTCATAGGCCTCGATCTGGGCAGCTGGCCCGGCCTGAAAAATTACCATGCGCGAATCGGCGCAAGACCGCAAGTGATCGCAACGTTGAAAACAGAAGGACTGATCAAGTCATGACAACTGCAACCGCACCCGCGTACCTACTCGTACAAGGCAAGGTCACTGACCTCGAGGGGTTCAAGGCCTACAACGCCGCACTACCACCCATCTACAAGAAATTCGGCGGCCACTATCTGACCGTCACACCGGCGCCGAAGGTCGAAGTCGCAGAAGGCGCGCCGCGCGGCGAAAGCATTCTGATCGCACGTTTCCCGTCGAAGGACGCAGCTTGGGGATTCTGGAAATCGGCGGAGTATGAAGCCGCCAAGAAACTGCGCGAGGGCAAAGGTACGTTCTTCGTCACGGTGCTCGAAGGACTGCCGGGCACCTGACCGTCGCGCTACCCTGCTTTCGGCATCCCGCGCGGAAACAGCGAGGCGATGACACGCTGGATGTAGGCCTTGCGCGCTTTCGCCAACTGCTCCTTGAACGCCTCGTCTGGTTCATGCGTATCGATCTCGTGGGCGGGAATGCCGTGCTTGTCGAGCAAGTTCTCCATGACTGCGAGCCGATCCTTGACCACCCACAACTCGCCCGCCAAAGTAACGAATCCCTGGCCGAGATCCTCGATGCGTTGGCGCGTGAGGAACTCGCGGTCCGATGTCTCGCGCATCACCGCCCGACGCGCGGGCTTGGCTGCGCGGGTGGTAGCGCGCAAAGAGCTGGTGCGCCCTTTGGGCTTGGTGGTCTTTGCGGCGGCGCGCGCTTTCTTCTTGGCCATTTCGGTAGCTCCCTGAATGACTGACTAGCGTGGCTTGGTGCCGCGAACGATCCAGGGATACTTCATCGCACCAAGGCCATAGCTTGCCACGTTGACGAAGCCCACCTCCTCGGCTGCACGCTTCAGATCGAGCGTCGCCGACTCGCGCCAGAACGGCTCGACTTCACGCTTGGCGGCGGAATCCTGCAACCAGACCGCGATCGGATCCATTTCCTGATACCGCGTGACGTCCGACATCACCATATCGCCGCCCGGCTCCAACAACCTGAACGCCTCGCGAAACGTGGCGCGTATGCTGTCGGCGGGCACCTCATGCAGCAGGATATAACTGGTGACGAGGTCGAAGTGGCCGCTCTTGAAGCCGGTGTCTTCGTTCGGCACGCGATGCAACTGCCAGGCCCAGCCATTGGTGTTGGCCACTCGTACCGCGTACTGCAGCTCGCGCAGCGAGCAGTCCGCGCCCCAGATTTCCGCCTCGGGAAAGCGTGCCGTGAGTGCGCGCGTGTAGTGACCCGTGCCACACCCCATGTCGAGCACGCGCTTGTAATCGGTGCGCGGCGCCTGCGCTGCCGCCTCTTCGCGTTGCTTGAAGATATTGCCCGGAAACGTAGTGCCAACGATCCAGCGATGGATCAGCTCGCCGTGAATGAAGCCCATGTACTCATGGCCGTCCCAACCGCCGGTCGTGTTGTGGAACCAATTGTGCCAATACTTCGGAATCTCGATGTTTTCCGGCACTGTGAGCGTTGCCGGACCCTTGGTCGGTCGTTTGAGCTGCGGCTCGAGCTCGGCGCGATTCTCGTCGAACGCGTCAAAGGCGGCGCGCGTGAGATTGCCGAGACCCCAGCGATGCAGCATCCGGTAATTGGCGTAGGCGCGCGAGTCGCTGAGCGCATTCTCCACCTGCTCGTCGCGCTCGTCCAAATCCGCCGCCAGGGTCTTCGCGTTGAGGCCGCGCGCCTCGATGTCGTGGCGGACGACTCGCTTCAGATGTCCGCCGACGAGTCCGAGATCGGCTACGAACGACAACTCAGCTCGACCGTGCTGTCGTAGACGAGTACTGATGGCGTTTGTCATGACCGTGACCTCAGACTGTGGTAACTCGGCAGATGACTCTCATGGTAACGGGGTTGGGCTGGCGAGCCTAGACCCGTGCCGCCACGACGCGGACGCGCGGCATGAGCTGGACGGCGAGAATGATAGATTGTATTGATAGCGCCGCTTTTGGAGCCTTGGCAATGATTCAGCAACCTCATGATCGGGCAGCTGGCGCGACGTTTGACGATGTATGGGCTGAGCGCCTGTCGCGCCGTCAGGTGCTCACCGGCGTTGCTGCCGCCATGGGCGTCGTCACCGTGGGCTTGCCGACCGCATCCCCAGGCGCGGCTGCAACGCCCTTGCGAAGCATCCAGCCGCAAACCGGCGACCGACTGGTGCTGGCGGGGGACTATCGACACAGTATCGTCGCGCGCTGGGGCGATCCGCTGCTGCGACGCGATGCCGGTCTCGACACGTCGCGGCTACGCACCATCGACTGGCTCGAGCCGGCCGCCACCGCCGCGCAGGCGAGCCGGTTTGGCACGAACTGCGACGCGCTGGCGTACTTTCCGTTACGCCTAACGAGCGGTGGTCGGGACGTCCAGGGCTTGCTCTGCGTCAACCACGAGTACGTGAACGCTGAGCTGGTATTCGCGGATTACGCAGGCCGGCGTCGTAGCGATGCGGACAGCGTTGCGGCACGACGCGACTGGACTTTAGCCTACCCCGAATCGGTCGCCTGGATGCAGGCCGCACACGGCGTGAGTGTCGTGCAGATTCGGCGCGGGATGCGCGGCTGGTCGTTAGTCCGCGGTGCCATCGGCACCCGCCGAATCACCGCCAATACACGCTGTGAATTGTCCGGACCAGCGCGCGCACATGCCTTGTTAGCGACCGACGCCGACCCGCAGGCGATGACCGTTCTCGGCACCTTCGCCAATTGCGCCGGCGGCAAAACTCCGTGGGGCACGTACCTGACGGCGGAGGAGAATGTTACTGACTACTTCGGACGCGGCGAATCGATGTTGGCGACGACGCCCGACGGCGCGCTGCGTGAGGCGCACCGACGCATGCCACCACTACAGACCAGTCTCTATGGCTGGGAGTACGTCGATCCGCGCTTCAACCTGGAACTGAACCCAAGCGAGCTGTTGCGTTTCGGCTGGATAGTCGAGATCGATCCGCAGAGACCGGACCAGCCGCCGCGCAAACGGACAGCCCTCGGTCGCTTCGAGCACGAGGGAGCTAACACTATATTGGCGCCGGACGGGCGCGTCGCGGTCTACATGGGCGACGACGAGCGGTTCGAGTATGTCTATAAGTTTGTCACCCGCGATGCCTTCGACGCCAAACAGCCGGACCGCAATCGCGATCTGCTCGACGAGGGCACACTCTACGTCGCGCGCTTCGACGCGGACGGCACCGGTGAATGGCTGCCGCTGGTGCACGACGAGAACGGTCCGCTCAGCTCGCGCGCCGGCTTCCAGAATCAGGGCGACGTGGTCATCAAGGCTCGCGCTGCAGCTGATCTAGTGGGCGCGACGCCGATGGACCGTCCCGAGGACGTCGAGCCGAGCCCGTTGTCGCGCCGCGTTTACATTGCCTGCACGAAGTTGGCGGAACGTGTCAGCGCCTCCGCCACGACGCTGTTCAACGGTCGCTACCTGAATCGCGCTGCCAACGCGGCGAATCCCCGTTCAGACAACCGCAGCGGGCATGTCATCGAGCTGATCGAGAACCATGACGATCCAGCGGCGACCACTTTCAGCTGGAACATATTCCTGCTTGCCGGTGACCCTGTCACCGGTCGCTTTCTCACCGACGCCAGTACGCTGACACCGGGCGCGCTGGCACCTAACGATACGTATTTCGCGGGCTACTCCGATCGCAACAACGTCAGTCGGATTCATTGCCCGGACAATCTCGGCTTCGATCCGGCCGGCCGGCTCTGGATCGTCACGGACGGCGACGGCAAGGGCTGGCCTAACAACGGCTGCTACGTCGTGCCCACGGATGGCGCCGACCGAGGCCGGCTGCAACAATTGCTGAGTAGTCCTGCGGGCAGCGAGGTGTGCGGCTGCGAATTCACGCCCGACGGCCGTACGTTGTTCTTGTCCATTCAACATCCGGGTGAAGGCGGCACCTTGGCCCAGCCGCTCAGCGACTGGCCCGACCGAGGCGGCAAACCGCCGCGTGCGTCGGTCATCGCGATCGAGCGTGACGACGGCGGCACCGTCTGACGATCCCGCCGCCGGGTCGAATGCACGGCGAGTTCAGCCGCGATTCAGCGCCAGAGGGTAACCTCACAATACAGGAGGTCGCTGTGTCATGAATCGCCACATACTGAACACACTGGCCGTGCTGGCTTTGGCCTGTATGCCCGGCTGCGCGTCGTTGTCGCAGAAGGAATGCGCCGCGGCTGACTGGTATGCCATCGGCGTGCGCGATGGCGCCAATGGTCGTGGGGAAGAGTACCTCGCCGAGCACGCCACTGCGTGCGCCCAGCTCAACATCACGCCGGATCGCGAGTTGTGGCTGGATGGTCGCGATCGCGGTCTCGAGCGCTACTGCACGACGCGCAATGGCTATCGCGTGGGCGAAGTCGGCGGCAGCTACAACGGCGTGTGTTTCGCGAATGATGAGAGCGCCTTCCTCCGTGGCTACGATCTCGGCAAGCAGGTCAATCGCGTCAAGACCCGGCTAGACTACGTCGAGAACGAGATCCGCAGCCTGTCTGCAGCGCTGAAGAGCGACAAGCTGGATGCCGACGCCCGCAGCCGGATCAACTACCGGCTACGCGAGCACGAGTACGAGCGCAGTTTCCTGGCACGCGAGTACAATGACTTGGTGTGGCGCGGTCGCTCGCTCTGACGCGAGTCGTCAGCCAGGTGCCGGAGTCCAGTTCATGTTGAAATACGTGCCCACTTGTCGGGGCCTTCAGACAGTCTTGCTGCTGCTCGCAGTCGTATTGGGGAGTCAAGCCGTGTCCGCTCAAGCCATGCAGAAGCAATATCGTCTCGTCAAGCAGGCAGACGAGCCGTTCAAACTGATATTGGTCGACGCGCCGGTCAAGCAGCCTGGCGAGCACGAAGTGCTGATAAAGGTGCGCGCCGTGTCGCTCAATCGTCGCGACGTGATGATCGCCAAAGGATTCTATTCTGTTGGCGCCAACAAGAGCCTCGTACCGCTCTCCGATGGTGCGGGGGAAGTCGCCGCGATTGGTAGCAAGGTGTCGCGCTTCAAGGTCGGCGACCGCGTCGTCGCCATTTTCTTTCAACGCTGGCTGTCGGGGCGACCGGCGGCCGACGTCGGCGCCAGCGCACTGGGCGGTTCGATCGACGGCATGCTGTCTCAGTACGTGACTTTGCACGAAGACGGCCTGGTGGCGGTGCCTGTACATCTCTCCTACGAGCAAGCCGCGACGCTGCCCTGCGCGGCCGTTACTGCGTGGAATGCACTGGTGTCGCGCGGCCACATGCAGGCTGGCGACAACGTACTGCTGCTCGGTACTGGCGGCGTCTCTATCTTTGGCTTGCAGTTTGCCGCCGCCAGCGGCGCCAAGCCAATCATCACGAGTTCCTCCGATGACAAATTGGCCCGCGCCAAGTCGTTAGGAGCCATGGCGACCATCAACTATCGCACGACGCCGGAGTGGGAAAAAGTCGTGCGCGAAGCCACTGGCGGCGCCGGGGTACATCAAGTGCTGGAAGTCGGTGGTCAGGGAACGCTGGCCAAGTCGATCGCCAGCATGGGTGGCGGCGGCCATGTCGCGATCATCGGCGGGCTCGCTGGCTTCGGCGGCGACATCCCAGCTGTCAGCTTGATGGGTCGCAGCTTGTCAGTCACCGGCATTTTCGTCGGTTCACGCGCCGACTTCGAGGCCATGAACACCTTCATCACCAAACATAAACTGCAGCCGGTCGTCGACAGAGTGTTCGACTTCGAGGATGCACAGGCTGCTTACGACTACATGGAAAGCGGCAATCACTTCGGCAAGCTGGTGGTCCGGCTGCCGGACTGACCTGACTGGCGAGGCCTACCAGGGCACGATCTCGCCGTTGTAGAGCTGGATCGTGGGATCCTGACCCGTGAGATTGGCGATATTGCGGATCACGCCGGCGGCACTGGTCTCGGTATCGAGCGCCTCACCTGTCCAGCCGCTCTGCCGCAACAGCCGAGTGTCCACCACACCTGGGGCGAGGATACCTACCTGGATGCCCTTGGCGCGCAGGTCTGCCTGAAGTGCACGCATCGCCATGTTGGCAGCGCTCTTGCTCATCCGATAGAAATAGAGACTGCCGAAGTTGCGCGTATTGGTCAGCGACGACAGCCCGCTGGTGATCACGACGATCTTTTTCTGCGCGCTGGCAGTGACCTGCGGCAGGAAGGCGCGTGCCAGCGCGAGCGGGGCATAAGCGTTCGTCCGCATGACCTGCTCGAATATGCCTGCGTCGAGCTCGCCGATGCCCTGTTTCTGCGGGTCGCCTAACCACCCCGCATTGTTGAGCAGGACGTCGAGCGGACCACTGTGTTTCCGCGCCAGCGCGGCAATCGCCCCGTTGTCTGTGACATCGAGCGCATCGATCGTCAAATTCGTATGCTGCGCCTGGATCGCAGCCAGCTCGCTTGCACCCGCGACGTCGCGTGCCGTGGCGATGACCCGCCAATCTGCCGCAGCATACTGCCGCGCCAGCTCGAGCCCTATCCCACGATTGGCGCCTGTGATGAGAACTGTAGGCATTGAATGATCCTCTTGTCATGACGCACGCGGCTTCGCTCTGCGGGTAGGCTCCGCCTGCAGCGGATCCTCGGGCCAATAGTGTCGAGGATAGCGCCCGCGCATGTCTTTGCGTACCTCCGCATAGGCATTGCGCCAGAAACTGGCGAGATCGCGCGTGATCTGCAACGGCCGCTGCGCGGGCGACAATAGCTTGAAAGTTACTGCGACGCGACCACCCCCGATGCGCGGCGTCTCCGCGAGCCCGAAGACCTCCTGCATACGCATCGACGCGCACGGCGCATTGTCGTCTTGATAGTCGACCCGTACACGGCTGCCCGTCGGCAGTGCGAGCGTTTCTGGCGCCAGCTCATCGAGCACGCGCTGCTGCGCATAGCTGAGCCGCCCATGCAAGGCCTGCAGCAACGGCAAGCGATCGAGATGAGTCCGTCTGGTCACGCCGGCAAGCCAAGGTTCCAGCCAGCTCAGGTTTGCGGCGAGCTCCGCATCATTCACAGCCGGCCAATCGGCCAGATCGGGCCGCTCGAGGGCGCGCACGAACTCCATGCGGGCCTGCAGCATGCGGCACTCGGCAGACCAAGGCAGACAGTCGATACCCATTTGTTCCACACCCGCCAGCATCGCCGCTACCAACTGCTCCGGTGCGAGCGTCGTCAATGGCCGCGCCTCGATCGCGATGGCGCCGAGCCGGACGACTTCCCGAGTAACGACCGCCTGCTCACGGCTCTGCCAGTGGACTTCCGTGACGGTGCTCAAACTGTCGGCGAACTGCAGTAGCAGATCGGAGCGCTCGAGCGGCGCTGCCAGACGAATCTCAGCCTCACGCTCCCGATCGTCCAGGTCCACGGCCACGATGAACTCCTCACGACCGATGGACTCCGCGCCGCGAAAGGTCGCACCACGGCCGCCACTCAGCTGGAACCGCGCGCCGGCGCCGTCGCGACGGCGACCGATGCGATCTGGATACGCCAATGCCAGCAACGAGCCTGCCGAGTCGCGCAAGGCAAGCGGGGGCTGCCGAAAATCCATGGTGGATTCGCAGTCCAGTTGGCGCGCAAACGCGCGCGCACCGCGCCGTACGCGGTCGATAGTGCCCCGATCGACCACCATCCCCTCGGTGTCTTGCCCGCGCAACGCTGCCAGGCGCGAGCGGATATCGCTGTCCCGCGCGCCAGGCTGCGACGCAGGCATCGCGCGCCCGACCGGACGCAGGACATCGCGCTCCGACAGCAGCGCGGCCAGCCAGACGGCCGCCGCCACTTGCCCGCTACGCTGCGCCGCTAACAATAGATGTGCCAGACGTGGATGCGCCCCAATCGCGTTGATGGCGCGACCGTGCGTCGTGATGCGGTTGTCGGCATCGATTGCACCTAACATCTGCAACAACGCACGCGCACTGCCCAGCATCGCCGCGGGCGGTGTATCGAGCCAGCGCAAGCTGTGCTCGGAGGTGCCCCAGGCGGCGAGATCCAGGGCCAACGGCGCGAGATCGGCCGCGACAATCTCCGCAGCAGCGTAGGCAGGGAGACTGCGATGCGTGCCCTCGCTCCAGAGGCGGTAGCACTGCCCCGCCGCAGTTCGACCAGCGCGGCCCGTGCGTTGCTCGGCCGAAGCGCGCGAGATACGCTGGGTTTCGAGCCGACTCATGCCCGAGCCTGGATCGAAAACTGCACGCCGCACCAGACCACTGTCGATCACCACTTGCACGCCGTCGATCGTCAGGCTGGTCTCCGCAATGTTGGTCGCCAGTACGATCTTGCGCTCGCCCGCTGCCGCGGGGGCGAAAGCGGCATCCTGCTCGGCAGCTGCCAATTCACCGTACAGCGGCACTATTCGCACCCGCTCCGCCGCGTGGGTCGCCGCATCGGCGTCAGCCGCCAGCATCCCCTGCAGCCGCCGAATCTCCCCAGCGCCCGGCAGGAACACCAGCAAGTCACCGCGGGTCTCCGCGAGCGCGCGACGCACGGCGCTCAGGACTGCGCGCTCGGGGGAATCACGGCCGCCCGGCAGCAGTGGCATACCAGCGCCGAGATGAGCGATCGTGACTGGAAAGGAACGACCTGCCGCACTCACGAGCGGCGCATCCTCTAACAACTCAGCCACGCGCGCGGCATCGAGCGTCGCTGACATGACCAGCACCCTAAGCTCAGGTGCGAGATTCACCTGGGTATCGAGCGTCAACGCCAGCCCCAGATCTGCCGCCAGACTGCGCTCATGAAACTCGTCGAACACCACCGCACCGACGCCCTCGAGCGCCGGATCGCTCTGCAGCATGCGCGTCAACACGCCCTCGGTCACGACTTCGATCCGCGTCGCAGCGCTGACCCTGGTTTCGAGCCGCATGCGATAACCCACGGTCTCACCGACGGCCTCGGCGCGTGACTGTGCCATCCGCATAGCTACCGCCCGCGCCGCCAGTCGCCGCGGCTCCAGCATCAACAGGCGCTTGCCGCGCATCCATGGCTCGTCGAGCAGCACGAGCGGCACGACGGTACTCTTGCCTGCTCCCGGCGGCGCCTGCAGCACGGCTCGTGTGTGCTCGGCGAGCGCCGCGCGCAAGGCCGGCAGCGCCGAGTGGATCGGGAGCTCGCTGCTCACTACCAATCGATACGCGTTCCGTCCCAGTTCCAGAAGTCGCCGCTGTCGGCGATCTGCAAACCGTCGATGACACTGATCAATCCAGCGATACTGCGCTCGATCGGCACGATATGCGGTCCCTTCATACCGAGATCGCGCGTGTCCACCTGGCCAGGCGACACCACGGCAACGGTCACGCCCTGGCTGCGCGTGTCGTTCGCCAACGTGACGTACATCAGATTGAGCGCGGCTTTCGAGCCGCCGTAGAAGTAGTGCCCCGGCATCTTGGGCGCCTGTGGATCAGTGTTGTAACTGAACGCACCAGCACGCGACGTCAGGGCGATGATCTTCTTCTGCTGCCCGGCCAGCAGATTCGGCAGCAGCGCTTCGGCAACCTGCAGCGGACCCAGGGCATTGACCCGGTAGTAAGCGTCCCACTTGGAGAAGTCAATCTTGCCGAGCTGCGCATCCGCAGGATCGCCAAAGTAGCCCGCGTTGTTGACCAGCACATCGATAGGTTGGTTGGCGAGGCGCGCTGCCAGCGCAGCTACGCTGGCGAGGTCCGCCACGTCGACCTGTTGCACGGCTATGTTCTGATACTGATCGGCGAGCCGATTCAGGTCGAACGACGCCTCCGGATTGCGCGAGGTCGCGATTACACGCCAGCCCTTGGCGGCATATTGCCGGGCGAACTCGAGCCCCAAGCCGCGATTCGCGCCAGTAACGACTACGGTGGGCGCACCTCTCGTGCCAGCCGCCGGCTGTTGGGCTGGCAGGGTGCCGGGCAGGAGCAACAGCGCCGCGGCGCAGACCGCAATCCGTAACGGCGAACGACACACGACACCCATAGCAGCTCCTTAATCCAAGACACGACTGTCGATAATACCGGTCTGCCGGCGGTCTGCTACCATCGCGAGCGCTAAGGACCGACAACAGATCGAAGGGAGCTCCGTATGCGGTGGCGCGACAGCAGGGCAAGCGAGAACGTCGAAGACTACCGCGGCAAGCGGCCGCCGCGCGGCGGCGGGATGGGCATGAAGTTTGGTCTCGGGACCATCGTATTGGTCGTGATCGCCTACCTGCTCGGCATCGATCCGCGTGTCGTCATGGGTCTGGCGGAAGTTGGCGGTCAGATCCAGCAACGAGCGCCGCAGCAATCGGCACCAGCCGGCGCGCCGAGTGACGAAATGGGCCAATTCGTGGCACGGGTGCTGGGCGAGACGGAGGATACCTGGGGCGAGATCTTCCGCGCAGGCGGTCAACAATACCCTGCGCCGAGACTGGTATTGTTCACTGAGGCAGCCCAATCAGCCTGTGGATTTGCCAGCTCGGCGTCCGGCCCGTTCTACTGTCCGGCCGACCAGAAGGTGTACATCGATCTGGCATTCTTTCGACAGCTCGAAACTGAATTCCGGGCAGGCGGCGATTTTGCGATGGCCTACGTGATGGCGCACGAAGTGGGGCACCACGTGCAGACCGTACTGGGCATTTCCGAACGCGTGCGCGCATCGCAGCAGCGCGCCAGCCAGGAACAAGCCAATCAGTTGCAGGTACGCATGGAACTGCAGGCAGACTGCTTCGCCGGCGTCTGGGCAAATCACGCCAATGCGAAACGCCAGATACTCGAGCCTGGCGATGTGGAAGAGGCCATGCGTGCGGCCGCGGCGGTCGGCGATGATGTCATCCAGAAGCGCACGCAAGGGTATGTCGTGCCCGAGAGCTGGACGCACGGTTCAGCGCAGCAGCGCCAGCAGTGGTTCGTGCGCGGTTTCGAATCCGGCTCATTGCAGGCTTGCGATACTTTCGGCGCAGGCTGAGCCCGCGCAGCGCTCATGGCTGATGCCATCGACGATGAAACCGAACGTTCGCTGGGAGAACGCATCCGACAACTGGAGGATCGCGAGCAGATCCGCGAGTTAGTAGCTACCTATTGCCTGGTCGTCGACAGCCGGGACACGGACAGCCTCGCGGAGTGCTTCTGTGAGGACGGCTCGATGGCATCGCGCGATGGAGCCATGAACGCGGTAGGCCGCGATGCCGTGATGGCGCAGTTTCATCAGCGCTTCGCGGTGCTTGGGCCCAGCTTCCATTACACGCACGACCATGCAATCTGGTTCGATGGCGAGAACTCGAATCGAGCTTTCGGTTTGGCCAACTCACACGCCGAGGTCGTGCGCAGCGGCAAGCCGATGATCGCCGCGATCCGCTACGAAGATGAGTATCGGCGCGAAGGTGGTCGCTGGCGGTTCTATTTGCGGCTGCTATCCTTCTTTTACTACCTGTCACCGGTCGACTATCCTGCGGCGCTGCCGACGCCACTGCGCAATCGAGCTTACAATGCGCCGATCCGGGCGGACTTTCCGGAGGCCAGCCCGACTTACTCGGCTTACTATCAGAAATACATTCGACGTTGAGTCTCAGGGAGAATCTGACGACGCATCAGGACGCGGCAGTCCGCCGCGGCTTCGGCGTGCGGCCCGCGGACGGCGCACAGAAGATGTCGTGCAGTGTGGCTATCACTTGTGCAGCAGGCCCTGGCGCCAGCGAGTAATAGACGACCTGCGCATCGCGACGCGTCGACACGATCCCGCTGTCGCGCAGCACCGCGAGGTGTTGTGACAGCGCCGACTGACTGAGCGGCACCCGGTCGTTCAAGGTACCAACGGACGCCTCGCCGTCCGCCAGATTGCACAGCACCATCAGGCGTTGTTCGTTGGCGAGTGCGCGCAGTAGTCCGGCCGCCGCCTCGGCGTGCGGCAGCATGGCGTTGGCCGTTCCGGCAGCACGCCCTCTTCTCTCCGTGGTATTCATACGGGCTAAGTATAAATGACCTCTTTCTAATTTAGCAAATACTAATATAATGCGGTCACGGACTTGGAACTGGAGGCGGTGACATGAATATCGATCGGATGGTGATGGCGTTCGCCGGTACGGTGGTACTGGTGAGCCTGGCGCTCGGTTACGCGGTAAGCCCCTACTGGCTACTGCTCGCGGCCTTCGTGGGCCTCAATCTGCTGCAAGCGGCTTTCACGGGCTTCTGTCCGCTCGCGATGATCCTGCGCAAGCTCGGTGTGACGCCGGGCACCGCGTTTCGTTGAACCGCGGCGCAGCGGCGTGACCACCTATACGAACTGCCGGGCGACCGCAGGCATTGCCGCAATTGCGGTCGTCCTTTCGCTGGCTGCGTGCGGCAATGGCCAACCGCCAACGACCAGCGCCGAGCCAGCCGAGCCAGCCTATCCCACCGAGGTTGTCACGCTTGCAACGGTGCCGGTCGAGCGACTGCTCGACGGGCGGATCGAAGCTGTCAACCAAGGGACGGTCTCCGCCCAGACTGCCGGTCGCATCGTCGACATCAACTACGACGTGAACGATTTCGTGCCGGCAGGCGCAGTAATTGTACGACTGCGTGCCACCGAACAGCGCGCCAATCTGCAGCAGGCGCGTGCCAGCTTGAGTGAGGCGGCCGCGCGTGAAAGCGAGGCGCAGACACGCTTCAAACGCATCAGCGAGATGTACGAACGCAAGGTCGTGCCCAAAGCCAGTCTCGATGAAGCGGCGGCCAATCGAGACGCGGCAGTCGCGCGTCTGGCAGCTGCGCGTGCCAGCGTTGCCAGCGCCACCGAGGGCGTCGCCTACACGGAGGTCCGCGCGCCATACGCAGGCGTCGTGACCAAGCGCTTCGTGGAGGTGGGCGAAAGTGTTGCAGCAGGTACGCCGCTCGTTAGTGGTCTGTCGTTGCAGTTCCTGCGCGTCACGGTCGACATCCCGCAAGGCACAATCGAGCAGGTGCGCGAAACACGCCAGGCGGCGGTCTATCTCAACGGGCGACGCATAGTAGCCACCGATCTCACGATCTTCCCGGAAGCAGCCGCCGGCTCGGCTACTTTTCGTGCGCGGCTAGATCTGCCCGAGAACGCCGCCGATCTCTATCCCGGGATGTTCGTCAAAGTGGGGCTGGTCACTGGTGAGGCAGCGAGAATACTGATCCCGGCCAGCGCACTCGTCGAGCGCAGCGAAGTCACCGGCGTATACGTCTTCGATCCTCAAAATGGTGGCCGTACGAGCCTGCGCCAAGTGCGTATTGGCAGGGCTTACGGCGATCGACGCGAGGTGCTGGCGGGGCTGACACCCGGCGAGCAAGTTGCGATCGATCCGCTCGTTGCCATGCGCCAACTGCTGCAGCAGCGCCACAGCACGTCCGGTGAACGCTGATGGCCCCGCCCAAGCCGCTGGGGTTGTCAGGACGCCTGGCGCAGTTCTTTCTCAGCAATACGATGACGCCGCTGCTGGCAGTCGCCGCGCTGCTGCTCGGCCTGTTTGCAGTACTCGTCACGCCACGCGAGGAAGAGCCGCAGATCAATGTCACGTTCGCCAACGTATTCATTCCGTTTCCCGGGGCGTCGTCCGAGCAGGTAGAGAACCTGGTCGCCTCGCCGATGGAACAGGTGCTGGGCGAGATCGAGGGCGTCAAGCACATCTATTCGGTATCCAAGCCCGGCATGGCAGTGCTGACCGTGCAGTTCGAGGTCGGTGAGCTGCGCACCGAGGCGATTGTCAGACTCTACAATGCTATCTACTCGAATCAGGATTGGCGACCAACTGGTCTCGGGGTATTGCAACCGCTGGTGAAGCCCGGTGGAATCGATGACGTCCCGATCCTCTCACTCACGCTCTGGACCCGCGATCAGACCCGCGGCGCGGCCGACCTTGGCAAGGTGGCGCGCTCAATCGAGACTGAGATCAAGCGAGTTCCCGGCACCCGCGACGTCGAAACGATCGGCAGCCCAGCCAATATCGTACACGTGCAACTCGATGCCGTACGACTGGCGGGCCATGGCCTGACGGTCACCGAGATCGCAGGCGCCCTGCAGCAATCCAATCTCGTTCGACACGCCGGCCAGTTGGTAGGCGAAGGCCGCGTGACCCCGGTTCAGGCAGGAGCATTTCTCGCTGATAGCGACGCGGTCGCTGATCTGGTCGTCGGCGTCGCAGCCGGCAAACCTATCTTTCTGGCAGACGTTGCGTCCATCAGCGCCACGCCCGACCAGCCTGAGTCGTACGTCTGGTTCGGCACCGGGCCCGGCGCAGAACAATTGGGCATCGCAGCCATGCCGTATTCGCCGGCCGTCACGCTGGCTGTGTCGAAGAAGCCGGGCGAGAACGCCAGTGACGTTGCAACGCAAGTCTTGCGGCGGATGGAATTGCTGCGCGGCAGCTACATCCCGGATGGTGTGGAACTCGCCGTCACTCGCAACTACGGCGAGACAGCTAACGACAAGGCGAAGAAGCTGATCCAGAAACTCCTGTTTGCCACCGCATCGGTCGTACTGCTGGTCGTTCTGACGATGGGACGCCGAGAGGCCATGGTCGTTGGTACAGCGGTGGTCATCACGCTGGCTGCGACGCTGTTCGCGTCCTGGGCCTGGGGCTTCACTATCAACCGCGTATCGCTGTTTGCGCTGATTTTCTCGATCGGCATCCTGGTTGACGACGCGATCGTGATAGTGGAGAACATTCATCGCCATATTCATTCGCGAGGCGGCGGTACGCTCGCCGAGATCATTCCGCGTGCCGTCGATGAAGTGGGTGGCCCCACGATACTGGCCACTTTCACCGTAATCGCCGCCCTGCTGCCGATGGCCTTCGTCAGCGGCCTCATGGGGCCTTACATGAGCCCGATCCCGATCAATTCGAGCATGGGCATGCTGATTTCGCTCGCCATCGCGCTGGTCTTCACGCCCTGGATGTGTCGCAAACTGTTGGCTGGCGTACATGACACGGATGCGGGTCACGCTGCGGAATCAGCGGCAGGATTGCGCATGACCCAGCTGTTCGAACGCGCGGTACGCCCGTTCCTCGCTGGGCCCGGCGGCCGCGCGCGTCGCCACAAGCTTTACTGGGCGATCCTCGCGGCGATCGCGCTCGCCATTGGCCTCGCAGTCGTGCAGCTGGTGGTGATGAAGATGCTGCCGTTCGACAACAAGTCCGAATTCCAGGTGATCGTCAACATGCCGGAGGGCACGCCGGTCGAAACGACCAGCCAGGTACTCGGCGAGCTGGCACGCGTGATCGAGGATGTGCCTGAAGTCACGGACTACCAGGTCTACGCGGGGACGGCGGCACCGATCAATTTCAACGGACTGGTGCGCCAGTACTACTTACGGCAGGCGCCGGAGTTTGGCGACATTCAGGTGAACCTGCTCGACAAGCACGAGCGTGATCGACAGAGTCACGAGATCGCGCTCAGTGTCCGCCCGGCACTAGCGGCAATCGGTAAACGCCATGGAGCTTCGGTGCAGGTTGTCGAGGTGCCGCCGGGGCCACCGGTGCAGGCCCCGATCGTCGCGGAAGTATATGGCTCGCGCTACGCAGAACAGCAGCAGCTCGCGGGCGAGCTTCGGCAGTTGTTCGACAGCACCGACGACATCGTCGACGTCGACGACAGCCTCGAAACACCCAGTCCCCGGCTAATACTGCGTCTCGATCAGCAGAAGGCGGCCCTGCTGGGCGTCTCGCAAGCCCAGGTTGGCCAGCTGATCACCACCGCACTCGCCGGCACGGATGTCACCTATGTACATACCGGACGCGAGCGTCAACCGATAGCGGTGCGAATGGAGCTGCCGGTCGAGAGCAAAGCGCAAATCGACGACTTGTTACAGCTCGAGCTGCGCGCGATGGATGGCACGACAGTGCCGGTGGGCGAGGTGGTCAGCGTGCAGACCGCGAGCTGGGACGCCGCGATCTATCACAAGGACCTGTTGCCGGTAGTCTACGTCACCGGTGACATGGCTGGGCCACTCGACAGTCCACTGTACGGGATGTTCGACATCGTCGGCAAACTGGGCGAGCTGCCCGTCACGCAACACTTCATCGCGCCGCCTGAGGATCCCAACGAGCTCGCGGTGAAGTGGGATGGCGAGTGGCAGATCACTTACGAGACATTCCGCGACATGGGCCTGGCCTATGCGGTTGGTCTGGTTCTGATCTATCTACTGGTCGTCGCGCAGTTCGGCTCCTATGCCCTGCCGCTCATCATCATGGCGCCGATTCCGCTCACCATCATCGGCGTGATGCCGGGCCACGCCTTGTTAGGTGCGCAATTCACCGCCACGTCCATGATCGGCATGATTGCGCTCGCTGGCATCATTGTCCGCAATTCCATCCTGCTGGTTGACTTCATCAATATCGAAATAGCCGGCGGTAGCACACTCGAGGATGCAGTAGTTCGTGCCGGTGCGATCCGCGCCAAACCCATTACGCTCACTGCACTCGCCGCCATGATTGGCGCGTTCTTCATCCTTGACGACCCGATCTTCAACGGTCTCGCTGTCGCGCTGATCTTCGGCATCTTCGTATCGACTTTACTGACGTTGATCGTCATACCAGTACTCTACTACGCCTATCTCAGACGACGGCCACCGCCCGCGGTCGCCCCATAACAGGAGAACACCTATGGCTCACATAGCAATCGTCGGCGCCGGCATCGGTGGCGTTCCCGCAGCGTACGAGCTGCGCAAGATGCTCGGCAAGGAACATCGCATAACACTGATCGGTGCGACACCTTACTTCGAGTTCACACCCTCCAATCCGTGGGTCGCCGTCGGCTGGCGCAAGTTGGCGGAAACCCGAGTGGAGCTGCGTGAGCATATTGGCGCGAAAGGCATCGAATGGCGCGCCGAAAAGGTGGCATCGATCGACGCGCCGGGCAATACGCTCACGATGGCGGGCGGCGAGCAGCTTGCCTACGACTACCTGGTAATCACCACTGGACCTCGTCTCGCATTCGAGGAGGTGCCGGGGCTCGGCCCCGAGGGTGGCCATACCCACTCGATCTGCACGCATGCGCATTCGCAAACCACCTGGGATGCTTATCAGAAGTTCCTGGAGAATCCGGGACCCGTGGTCATTGGCGCAGCGCAGGGTGCCAGTTGCTTCGGACCGGCCTACGAGTTTGCGATGATCGTCGACGCCGATCTGCGCAAGCGCAAGCTGCGCGATCGTGTACCGATCACCTACGTGACCAGCGAGCCATATATTGGCCATATGGGTCTCGGCGGCGTTGGCGACAGCAAGGGGCTGATGGAATCGGAGTTACGTCAACGGCATATCAAGTGGATCACCAACGCCAAGATCGACGATGTGGCGCCGGCGGAAATGACAGTTAGTGAGTGCGACGATGACGGCAAGCCGCGCAAGGAACACAAGTTGCCGTTCCGCTTCGCGATGATCCTGCCGGCCTTCAAGGGTGTCGATGCCGTGGCGAACGTGCCGGAACTTTGCAATCCGCGCGGTTTCGTACTGATCGATGAGCATCAAAGATCCAAGCGCTATCCGAACATCTTCTCCGCCGGCGTGTGCGTAGCGATTCCACCGGTCGAGGCGACACCGGTCGCGACGGGCGCGCCGAAAACCGGTTACATGATCGAATCGATGGTGAGCGCGATCTGCGAGAACATCACCGCGGATATCCAGGGCAAGCCCGCCACCGCCAGCGGCACCTGGAACGCGATCTGCATCGCTGATTTCGGTGATACGGGCGCCGCGTTCGTCGCGCTCCCGCAGATTCCACCGCGCAACGTCACTTGGGCCAAGCAGGGAAAGTGGGCCCATCTGGCGAAGATCGCCTTCGAGAAGTACTTCTTGCGCAAGGTGCGCACCGGCTCGATTGCACCGGTCTACGAGAAGTACGTACTGAAGGCGCTCGGCATCGTGTCGCTGAAGGAAGTCCATAAATGATCCAGTGGGCTCGACCACTTGGAGTCGGTTTGCTGGGCTGCCTGGGCTGCGCCTTGCCTCTTGCCGCGCTCGCCGATCCTGACACGCTCGAGCAAGCCTGGGCGAGAGCCATCGCCAACGACCCGGTTCTTGCGGCGGCTTCGGCGGACGCCGCCGCTGCCGAAGCGGACGCGCGGGCGGCACGGGCCGCACGTCTGCCGAAGCTCGAGGTCGGCGGCAGCTATACGCGCTATGCGGACGCGCCCGCGCTGGATGTCACGACACCGCAGTTTTCTTTTCAGTCGCCGCGTATCTTCGACAACGACGACGCCGTGATGACCTATGCACAGGTCACTCAGCCGCTGTATGCGGGCGGCAGTATTGCTGCTGGCGTCAGTGCGGCCCGCGATGCAGCCCGTGGCGCCAAGGCAGCCGAAGCCGGAGCACACGCCGATCTCAAATTGCAGGTTGCGCGCAACTACATCGCAGTATTGCGCGCGCGCCGGTCACTCGAAGCGGCCGAAGCGAGCGTGGCGAGCCTGCGCTCCCAGGTCAACGACGTACAAGTGATGGTCGATACGCAGTCGGTTGCGCAGAGTGATCTGTTAGCCGCACGGGTCGCGCTGGCCGACGCAGAACAGCAGCGTCTACGCGCCGAGCATGTGTTGCGACTCGCCCATGTCAACTACAACCGCAAATTGGGTGCGCCTGCTGCGGAGATACCAGTACTCGATGACAACCTCGGCGCTGCCGTCGCTACCAGTGGGACTCTGGATCGAGAGCCTGTCGAGACGTTGATCGAACGCGCGCTGGCGACACGCAGCGAGATGACCACTCTCCAGGCGCAATCATCGGCGCTCGCGGCGCGCGGCCGTGCTGCGGCGGGCGAACAACTGCCGCAGATCGCGCTGGTCGGCGGCTACAATCATCTCGAGACAACTATTCTCGATCGCGAGGACTTCTCGTCCATCGGCGTCGGCATCAAGTGGCACCTGTTCGACGGCGGGCAGGCTCGCAATCGCGCCGCATCGCTGCGCCGAGCCAGCCAGGCAGCGGCGTATCGGCTCGACGATTTGCGCAGCGGCATTGAGTACCAGGTGCGGGCTGCGTGGCTCGGCGTACAGGAGGCCGACGCGCGGATCGGCGTCACACGTCAGGCCGTGGCGGAGGGCGAGGAGAACCTGCGTTTGAGCCGCGAACTGTACGGCGCCGGGTTGGCAACGAATACGCAGGTGCTCGAGGCGATTGCGTTGCGTGTTGCCGCCAAGAACAATGCGAGCGACGCGTTGCTCGATGCGGCTTTGGCGAGGCTCGAGCTGCGGCGTGCTGTAGGGGAACTGTAAGTCGGAGTATGATCGTCCGGATGCCACCCATTGCTCGTCGCTTTTTGTTGATCGCCGCCGTGTCACTCGCCATCGCCACGGCTCTCGGCGCCTTCGGCACGCACGCGCTGACGCCGCGCCTGGCACCCGATCGGCTGAAGTCCTTCGAAACCGCCGTCACCTACCAGTTCTACCATTCTCTGGGTCTGTTCGGAATCGCGCTGCTGCTACGCGATGCGGCAAGCAGGCTGCTTGCCACTGCGGCGTGGATCATTGTCGTCGGCT
The DNA here is from genome assembly GCA_041395625.1 of Steroidobacteraceae bacterium. GTDB lineage: Bacteria > Pseudomonadota > Gammaproteobacteria > Steroidobacterales > Steroidobacteraceae > CADEED01. Next base: position 66,477 of record JAWLAE010000003.1, read on the forward strand.
TGACGCTGTTCTGCGGCAGCATCTATCTGCTGACGGCCGGTGCTCCGCGTGCGGTCATTGCGCTGGCCCCCATCGGCGGATCGTTGCTGATGCTCGCGTGGCTACTGGTGGCGGTATCGATTGCTCGACAACGCTGACGGGACTAGCTTTCCTCGCTAACCCGGTGGGCACCCGATGACATTCACCGGCGTCTTCAGGTAAACGATGCCGTTGGCGGCAGCAGGCGGCAGTCGTCCGGCGGCAATGTTCAGTTGTACCGACGGAATGATCAGCACTGGCGCCGCCAACGTCTTGTCGCGCGCCTGGCGCGACTCAACGAACTCCGAGCGGGTCGTGCCGGCCTTGCAGTGAATGTTCTTGCCACGTGAAACCGCCACGCTGACGTGCTCGGTCGGCGCATCGTCGCCCGACGGATAGTCATGACAGAAGTGCAGCAAGGTGTCAGCTGGCAGCGCGTGCAGTTTCTGAATCGTGTCATAGAGCTGAGTTGCGTCGCCACCCGGGAAATCGCAGCGTGCCGTGCCATAGTCTGGCGGAAACAGTGTGTCGCCGATGAAAGCATGTTGACCGACGCGGTAGGTGATGCTGTCGGGCGTGTGGCCCGGCGTAGCCAACACCTCGATCTGCAGCTCGCCGAGCTGGAAACGATCGCCATCCTGGAACAGGTGGTCGAACTGCGAACCGTCGATCGGGAACGCCGCGCCCAGATCGAAAACCTGCGCGAAAGTCTCTTGTACCTCCTGGATCCCTGCTCCGATGCCGATCTTGCCGCCTAGGGCCTGCTGCAGCAGCGGCGCTGCCGACACATGGTCGGCGTGCGCGTGGGTCTCGAGTATCCAGTCGAGGGTCAGATTCTCAGCCTTGAAGGCGGCGATGATCTCATCGGCAGACCGCCTGCTGAAGCGTGCGGATCGAGGTTCGAAGTCGTGCACCGGATCGATCACGGCGGCACGACGCGTGCGCGGGCAGGCAACGATGTGCGTGAACGTCGAGGTGGCCGCATCGAAGAAATGCCACAACAGTGGCGGCGGAACTGTGTTCTTTGTCATGCGTTCATTATATTAGATTTCGCTAATCTAGCGACTACGTGTATACTGCTATGATGGGGCGTTATGAATATCTGGACGCTCAACGCCGGTAGCTCGTCTATCAAGCTCGGCATCTTCGTTGCGGACCGATCGTCACCCGCCAGCCTGCGCTGCGTGCTGCGCGCGCGGATTGAGAAACTCCCGGCAGGAGAACTGGCGACCCTCGAAACGCTGCTGGTCAAGCACGGCGCCCAGCTACCCGATGCGATTGCGCACCGCGTTGTACATGGGGGACATCGGTTGTCCGAGCCGACTGTCATCGATGAGGCGGCGCGCGCGGCGCTCGCCGCCGCGGCGTCGTTTGCGCCGCTGCACAATCCGGTGGCCTTGCGCTGGATCGATGCGTGTCGCGCTGCGTGCGCCACAAGCGTGCGGCAGGTCGCCGTGTTCGACACGGCGTTCTTCGCCACCCTGCCAGAGGCAGCCTGGCGCTATGCTCTGCCGCGTAAGTTGGCGGACATGCACCATCTGCGACGCTATGGCTTCCATGGCATCGCGCACCTGAGCATGTGGAAGCAATTCGTAGCGCTGCGGCCCGATCTCGACCACGGCGGTAGACTTGTCACCCTGCAGCTGGGCGGTGGCTGCTCCGCTGCGGCGGTCCTGAACGGTGCACCACAAGACACCTCGATGGGTTTCTCGCCGCTCGAAGGACTCGTCATGGCCACGCGCGCGGGTGATGTCGACGCCGGATTGTTAGTACATCTGCAGCGGGAACTGGGTTATGACCCGGCGGCACTGGAATCACTGCTGTCGCGCGAATCCGGACTGCAAGGCGTGTCGGGGCTTTCGTCGAGCGCAGGCGAGTTGCTACGCACCGACGATCCGCATGCCGCGCTTGCCCTCGATATCTATTGCCGCCGTGCCGCCAAGTACGTCGCGAGCTACGCGGCGGTGCTGGGCGGCATCGACGGCATCTGCTTCGGCGGCGGCGTCGGTGAGAACGTGCCGGAGGTTCGTGCAGCAATCCTCGCGCGGCTCGCCTTCATGGGCGTGCAGATCGATATGGCGCGCAATCAGGCCGGCGGCCGAATCAGTGCGGACGACAGCAGCGTGGATTGCCGCGTTCTGGCGGTGGACGAAGAATCGGAGCTGGCCGCAGCAGCCACCCGCTTCCTCTGAGCGCTGGCTCGATCGCGGCACGGCCGTCGCGTTTCAGTTCGCCGCCGACTTGCGCACGTCGGCTATCACACCGAGCAACTGATCATAGGGTTCACTGAACTTGCGTACACCTTCACGCTCGAGCTGCTCAGCTACCTCATCCAGGTCGATACCGCGTTCAGCCAAGCCTGCCAGCACTTTGCGCGCGCTATCGATGGCCTGCTCGATTCGCACACTGGGCTCACCGTGATCGCGGTACGCCGCCAGCGTTTCGGGCGGCATGGTATTGACCGTATCTGGTGCGATCAATGCCTCGACATACTTGACGTCGCTATAGCCTGGATTTTTGGTCGACGTCGAAGCCCACAGCAGGAGCTGGGGCCGTGCGCCGGCCTGGGCACATAGCTTCCAGTCAGGCTGACCGATGCGCTCGCGCCAGGCCTGCATGGCGCCGGCAGCACTCGTTATGCCGGCTGTACCGCAGAGCGACGTCGCGCCTGCATCACCTGCTGCGATGCGTTGCTCGAGCCGGTTGTCCACCAGCGTATCGATGCGGCTGATGAAGAAGCTGGCGACCGACGCGACGCGGTCCACCGGCTTGCCCGCGGCAATTCGGGCGGCAATGCCCTCGCGGAACGCATCGAAAACCTGCAGGTATCTTGCAACCGCGAAGATCAGCGTCACGTTGACATTGATGCCCGCCGCGATCGATTGGCGAATCGCCGACAGTCCGGCGCGCGTTGCCGGGATCTTGATCATCACATTCGGCCGGTCGACAGCTTTCCAGAGTCGTGCGGCAGCCGCAATGGTGCCGTCGGTATCCTCAGCCAAATGCGGGGACACTTCGAGACTGACGTAACCCGCCTTGCCCGCGGTATCGCCATACACGCCGGCAAATGCGTCGGCGGCGCTACGCACATCGGCGATCGCCAACTGCTCATAGATCTGCTCAGTCGTTGCCGCCTCATCTGCAGACTCGATGTCAGCATGGTAGTCGTCGGTGTCTGAAATGGCCTTGGCGAAAATGGCCGGATTCGACGTCAGACCTGCGAGGCCATCGGCCGCGATCAAACCTGCAAGCTCGCCACTCGTCAAGAGCTCGCGCCGGATGTCGTCGAGCCAGACCTGCTGGCCCAATCGTCGCAGTTGTTGCAGTGGATTATCGGCCATGACCACCTCGTCCTGGCGTTTTGGGTAAGCCTGTATGTTGGGTACGAAACGGCTGTGCTGCTGTCCGCTTGCCGCGCACCGGCTGGCCCGTGCCCGTGCCGGCCGGTTGCCACGCGGGAATAAGCTGATGCTTGCCACTGCCAATCAGGTCGGCACGACCCATCCTGCGCAGCGCCTCCCGCAGCTCGGGCCAGTTGTTAGCATCGTGGTAGCGCAGGAACGCCTTGTGCAGCCGCCGCACCTTGAGGCCCTTGGGAATCCTGACTTCCTCACTCGTGCGTGTCACTCGACGCAGCGGATTCTTGTGCGAGTGGTACATGGCGGTAGCAGTGGCCATCGGCGCCGGCAGGAAAGCCTGTACCTGATCGGCACGAAAACCATTCTGCTTGAGCCACAATGCCAACTCCAGCATGTCCTCGTCCGTCGTTCCGGGGTGCGCGGCGATGAAGTACGGGATCAGGTACTGCTCCTTGCCCGCCTCCTTCGAGTAGCGCTCGAACAGTTCCTTGAAACGATAATAGGTGCCGACTCCCGGCTTCATCATTTTCGACAACGGGCCCTCGCTGATCGCCTCCGGAGCGATCTTGAGATAGCCGCCAACGTGATGCTGCGCGAGCTCCTTCACGTACTCCGGGCTCTCGCTCGCCAAATCGTAACGGACGCCCGATGCGATCAGCACTTTCTTGATGCCTGGCAGTGCACGCGCTTTGCGATACAACTCGATCAGCGGTGCGTGGTTGGTTTCGAGATTGGGGCAGATCCCCGGGAATACGCACGACGGCCGACGACAGGCGGATTCGATCTCCCGACTCTTGCACGCGAGTCGATACATGTTCGCCGTCGGGCCGCCGAGATCCGAGATGACGCCCGTGAAACCCGGCACGTTGTCCCGGACCTGCTCGATCTCGCGCAAGATCGAATCCTCCGAGCGATTCTGGATGATGCGTCCCTCATGCTCGGTAATCGAACAGAAGGTGCAACCCCCGAAGCAGCCGCGCTGGATGGCGATCGAGAAGCGGATCATCTTGTACGCCGGAACACTCGCATCCCCATACACGGGATGTGGCTTGCGCTGGTATGGCAACTCATACACCCAGTCCATTTCGGCAGTCGTCAGCGGAATCGGCGGCGGATTGAGCCACACGTCGACATCACCGTGACGCTGCACCAACGCGCGCGCGTTGCCAGGATTCGCTTCGAGATGCAGGATGCGCGACGCGTGCGCATACAGAACCGCGTCTGTCGCCACCTGCTCGTAGGACGGCAAGCGAATCACGCTCCGATCGCGATCGGCATTCTTGACACGCCGAACGAACTTGACCACACGTTCATCACCCAAGGTCGACGCTGCACGCTCGGGCGTCGCAGCAGGTTCCATTGCGTACGGATCGATCGGCGGATTGAGCGGCCCTGGTGTATCGAGATGGGTCGAATCGATCTCGATCCAATCGGATAGCAACTTGCTGCGCGTGAATACGGTGCCGCGCAGATCCGTGATGTCGCGGATGGATTCGCCTGCGGCCAGGCGGTGTGCGATATCGACGATCTGTCGCTCCGCGTTGCCGTACACTAACAAGTCCGCCTTGGCATCGAGCAGAGCCGAACGTCGTACTTTCTCGGACCAGTAGTCGAAATGTGCGATGCGCCGCAGGCTGCCTTCGATTCCGCCAATGACAATAGCCGCATCGCGAAAGGCTTCGCGGGCTCGCTGGGCGTACACGATCAGCGCGCGGTCCGGCCGTGAGCCGCCTTCGCCGCCGGGCGTGTAGGCGTCATCACTGCGTACCCGTCGTTCCGAGGTGTAGCGATTTACCATTGAATCCATGTTCCCGGCCGTGATGCCGAAGAACAGATTGGGCTTCCCCAGCGCGCTGAATGCCTCGGCATTGCGCCAGTTGGGCTGTGCAATGATTCCGACGCGAAAGCCCTGCGCTTCCAGCACGCGCCCGATGATCGCCATGCCAAAGCTCGGATGATCGACATACGCATCGCCCGTGACGATGATGATGTCGCAGGAATCCCAGCCCAGCGCGTCCATCTCCGCGCGCGACATTGGCAGGAACGGCGCCGTGCCGAAGCGCGCAGCCCAGTACTTGCGATGCGAACGAATGTCGTTGGCGGATTCCACTGACTACTTACCGCCGGCGAGCGCAGCTTCCAGCCCCGGGACATAGCCGGCGCCATCCAGCACCTGCAGACTCGCGCCCTCGAAGTCATCGCCAACCGACTCGTATCGTCCGCCGAGGCACTGCGAGAGAAATCCCTCGGAGATCGCGTAGAAGGACGTCCGATTCTGCGGGCGCGCGAATCCATGGCCCTCGTCCGGATACAGCACATAGGTCACGGGTAGCTGTTTGGCCTTCATCGCCGCCGCAATCTGATCGGCTTCCGCCTTCTTGACACGCGGGTCGTTCGCGCCTTGCGCGATCAGCAGTGGCCGCCTGATCGAATTCACGCGCGTCAATGGTGATCGTTCCGCCAACAACTTCTTGCCTTCCTCTGTGCGCGGGTCGCCAACGCGCGTCGCGAACTCCTCGAAGAACGACTTCCAGTAAGGCGGAATGGTGGCGAGTAGCGTGTTGAGATTGGAAGGACCGACAATATCGACGCCACAAGCGAATCTATCCGGCGTAAATGTCAGTCCGACCAGTGTCGAGTAGCCCCCGTAGGAACCACCGTAGATCGCCACCTTGTCAGGCTGCGCGATCTTCTGCTTGATCGCCCACTCGACAGCATCGATCAGATCGTCATGCATCTTGCCGGCCCATTCGCGATTGCTCGCATTGATGAACCCCTTGCCGAACCCGGTGCTGCCACGAAAATTGACGGAGAGCACGGCGTAGCCGCGATTCGCCAGCCATTGATGCTCGGGATCGAAACCGTAGGTATCGCGTGCCCAGGGACCACCGTGAACGTTCAGCACCATCGGCACGGGCGCATCGGGCCGGCCATCACCGTTCTTGTCTGAGCCCGGCGGCAATGACAGGTAAGACACGAGCGTCAGGCCGTCACGCGACTTGATCTCGAGCGCTTGCATCGGCACCAGCGGCGCGCCGGCGAGCCGCGGGCGCATCTCGAACAACTTGTCGATCTTTCTCGCCTTGCGGTCATACAGGTAGCTCACCGCAGGCGCCTGCGGCTCGTCCGTGACCACGATCCATCGATCGTCTGCCAGCGTCCGACTGCCGATGTCGAAGGTCTCGCCGAGCTTGGTCGTCAGAAACGCGATATCGTCCTTGACGGCATCGCCCAATGGCGTGATCTCAGGCTTGAGATATTCGATACCATAGGCCTGCGGTTGGTAAGTCTTCGGCGCCAGCCATACGCGACCGATGTCTGCCCGCTCACTGGCAGCGATCTCCTGCTGTTTGCCGCTGGCGAGGTCGATCCGCAGCAGCGCAGCCTTGTCCCGCCCCACGGACGAAAGCATCAAGGCGCTGGTGCCATCGCCTTCGATCGTCAACAGATTGGTCGTCAGCGAATCCTCGCGGCCATAACTGATGAGCGGTTCCCAGCCCTCGTCCGTGCGGCGCAGAATCTCGTTAGTGTCGGCGCCGGTTTTGAGCGCCAGACGCGGCACGAGATCACTGTCCGCCTCGTAGCCTGCGAATTCCTGTTCATTGCGCTCGATCAGCTTGCGCTCGCCCGTCGCGATGTCGATCTCATACAAATCGTGCCACTCAGGGGCTCGATCGTTTAGACCAACCAACACAGTCCCAGGTCGTTTCCAGGACAGGCCGACGACCTGTGCGGTGACGCCGGGGTACGGTGTCAGGTCCCGCTGCTGGCCCGTGGTGACGTCGACCGCATACAGGTGCCAGTTCTCATCGCCGCCTTCGTCCTGAATGAACAGCACGTGCCGATTGGTATACGCCCAGAAGTGCTGGCGAATACCGCGCTTCGTGTCGTTGGTGATCGGCTTGGCGTTGGCGATATCACCGAGCGGCGCGACGAACACGTTGAGCACACCATCGCGCGGGGCGATGAAGGAATTGTACTTGCCGTCAGGCGACAAGCGCGCCTGCGCCTTGTCGGGATTGCCGAACAGCGCGGCTCGTGCGATCAGCCGCGTTTCCAGGGTGTTTGCGCCACCCGCCGCGACGGCCGCCCAGGCAGGCATGGACCAAAAGGGAAACGACATGAGCCCGGCGACCGCTGCCGGTGCAATAAACTTGTGCATCTGATTGATCCTTCGCGGCAATTGGAGCGCCTGTCCGATACGCCAGGCTTTGACCACATTATACGCGCGAAAGTTGCCCGCATCGGCCTGCGAACGTTCAGCCTACTCCTACACGCCGTCGATCCAAAACCGCGCGCCACAGCCCTGATCGCGGCGCTCGACGCTGCGACAAGCGAGTAGTGTGCCTGGCGCGCCACCCACCGCATCATTGTCGATACATTGGCGAATCTCGATCAGATACGGCCGACCACGCTTCGCTGGATCGGCGCTGCGCACATTGCGACAATGAAAAGTGAGCGTGTCGCCCAGACTGGGCTGGCGGGCATTCGCCGCCGCGCGCAGTTGTTCGCCCGTGATTTGCCGCTCGGTGCTGGCGAGTATCGTGCTGCCGATCGTATCGTTCAAGCCACGGGCCAGATCGATGGAGACACGAAAGTACTGCGCGGCATCGAGACCCGAGCACTTTCCGTGCTTGCGCCACTCATGCGTATGCAGACCACTCGCCGTGCCCGGCATCCACTGATCCAACTCCGCGCGCAGCGCGCGCGACAAGGTGAGCTTGGGTCCGGGGCAATCGCGTGGATAGGCCCCGGGCCGGCGATTCTCGGGCCACAGGCCATGGACAACGAGAGGCCGCCGGGAGTTGTCAGCGGCAGTGAGTCGCTGGCAGTCCGGCTTGCGGGCATTGCCGTCCTCACAGAACGCCGGATGCAATGTGTACGCCATGAGATAGAAGTCGAACGACTTGTCAGCCTGTATAGCGGCGGCGGGCGCCTCCGTCCCGCGATTCGTTTGCCACTGATAAACGAGCGCCGACAACGCCGCGGCCACCATTGCAGCGATCGACGTGCCGCGCCGCCGTCGGCGCTTCTTGTCAGTGGCAGACCAGCTATTTTTCCGGGTTACCATGCGTCTCACGCAGGAACAGCCCGCCGATGATCACCGTCAGCACGGCAACCACGATTGGATACCACAATCCATAGTAGATATTGCCCGTCGCCGCAACGATGGCGAACGAGGTAACCGGCAGAAAACCGCCGAACCAACCATTGCCGATATGGTACGGCAACGACATCGAGGTATAGCGGATGCGAGCCGGGAACAGTTCTACCAACCAGGCCGCGATCGGTCCGTACACCATGGTGACGTACAGCACGAGTATCGTGCAGATCAGGATCACCATCGCGTAGTTCACATGGTTCATGTCGGCCTTCTCAGGATAGCCGGCATCAGCCAGGGCCCCCAGCACTGCCGCGCTGAAGCTGTCGTTGCGTGCCTTGAACGCGGCATTGTCCAGTCCGAGACCGACGAACGACTCGATGTTGAGCGGTGCATCGCCCGCGCCGATCCGCACGAAAGCGACCGTGCCCGGCGCCGCGGGTTGGTTGCTGTATGGCACACCCCGCTTCGCCAATAGCGTCTTGATGACATCGCAGGAATTGCGGAACGCCTTGCGGCCCACCGGATCGAATTGAAAACTGCAGTCCTCCGGATCGGCCACGACAGTGACAGGTGCCGTGGCGACAGCGCGCTCGAAGGCAGGGTTCGCGTAGTGCGTGAGCGCCTGGAACAACGGAAAGTAGGTGAGCGCGGCGAGTGCGCAACCTGTGAGGATGATCTTCTTCCGCCCGATTCGATCCGACAGCGCGCCGAAGAACACGAAGGCTGGCGTACCGATCACGAGCGCTGCTGCGATCATGATGTTGGCCGCCTTGGCCTCGACCTGCAGGATCTTCTCGAGAAAGAACAGGGCATAGAACTGACCGGCGTACCACACCACCGCCTGGCCCGCAGTCGCACCGAACAAGGCCAGCAGTACGATCTTGAGATTACCCCAGCGGCCGAACGCTTCGGTCAGCGGCGCCTTCGACAGCTTGCCTTCGTTCCGGATCTCTTCGAACACCGGCGATTCCTGCAATTGCAGCCGGATATACACTGACAGCGCGAGCAGCAGGATCGACAACAGGAACGGGATGCGCCAACCCCACGCGTCGAAGGCCGCCTCGCTCATCGACACGCGGCAGGTGAGAATGACGGCGAGCGACAGGAACAGCCCCATCGTCGCGGTCGTCTGGATCCAGCTCGTATACAAACCCCGCCGACCCGGGGGCGCGTGCTCAGCGACATAGGTAGCCGCCCCACCGTACTCGCCACCCAGCGCGAGCCCCTGCAGCAGACGCAGCATGATCAGAATGACGGGCGCTGCGACACCGATGGTCGCGTAATTGGGCAGTAGCCCGACGAGCGCCGTCGAGACGCCCATGATCACAATCGTGACGAGGAACGTATATTTGCGACCGACGAGATCCCCAAGGCGGCCGAACACTAGCGCGCCGAATGGCCGCACAAAGAAGCCTGCGGCGAAGGCCAGCAGCGCGAAGATGAAGCCGGTGGTTTCGTTGACACCCGAGAAGAACTGTCGCGAGATCACGGCCGACAGAGCACCGTACAGATAGAAGTCGTACCACTCGAACACCGTGCCGAGCGAGGATGCAAGAATCACCCGCCGATGCTGTTTGTCGATACCGCTCATATTGTCCTGCACGACGAGACCTCGCACCGCATCCCCCCAAGGCCCGCTACAATACCCGATTGCGTTCGGCCCGCCCGACCCCACCATCAGAGCCACATGCCCAAACGTCCGCCCGCCAGCGAGACGATCGTCGTTCGCGGCGCTCGCCAGAACAACCTGAAGAACCTCGATCTCGAAATTCCGCTCGGGGAGCTCGTGGTCGTTACCGGCGTGTCCGGCTCCGGCAAATCATCATTGGTCTTCGATACGCTGTACGCAGAAGGTCAGCGCCGCTACGTCGAGACGTTCTCGCCCTATGCGCGCCAGTTCCTCGACCGGATGGACAAGCCCGCGGTCGATCGTATCGAGGGCATACCGCCTGCCATCGCCATCGACCAGACCAATCCGGTGCGCACGTCCCGCTCGACGGTTGGCACGATGACCGAGCTCAACGACCATCTCAAACTGCTGTTCGCGCGGGCAGGCGCACTGTTTTGCCGCGGCTGTGGCGCGCCCGTGCGCCGCGACGATTCCGACAGCATCTATGCGGACATCATGCGCCGGGCCGCGGCCGCTAACGACCCGCGCGTCCATGTCTGCTTTCCGGTGCCGGTGCCGAAGAACTTCAAAGCCACGGAGATCCGCAAGCTCCTCGAAGCGCAGGGCTACACGCGTATCCATGCGGTCGACAAGAAGACACTCGAGGTCGTGCAGGATCGCCTGCGACTCGGCAATGCCGAGCGCGGTCGCGTGGTCGAATCGCTGGAGGCGGCACTGCGTGTCGGCCGAGGCCGCGTCCATGTCCACGTCGTCGACGCACCGGCCACCGCCGGCGAGCAGCCACCGCACGTACTCGATACGTGGCGCTATTCCAGCGATCTGCACTGCGCTCAGTGCGATATTGCCTATCGCGAACCGTCGCCGAGCGCGTTCTCGTTCAATTCGCCGCTCGGCGCGTGCGAAACCTGCCGCGGTTTCGGCCGCACGATCGGTATCGACTACGGTCTCGTCATCCCAGATGAGAACAAGACGCTCGCGGGCGGCGCGATCCGCCCCTGGCAAACCAACGCCTACAAGGAATGCCAGGACGATCTGCTCAGCTTTGCTAACAAGCGCGATATCCGCGTGGATACGCCCTGGAACCAGCTCACTGCGGCTGAGCGCAAGTGGGTGCTGGAGGGCGAAGGGCCCTGGAACAAGAAGGTGTGGTACGGCGCGAAGCGCTTTTTCGACTGGCTCGAAACAAAAGCGTACAAGATGCACGTGCGCGTGCTGTTGTCGCGCTATCGCGCCTATACACTTTGTACCGCCTGCGACGGCGCCCGGCTGAAGCCGGAGTCTTTGCTTTGGCGGGTGGGCTCGCGTGAGCTGGCGGACGCAGCCCTGGGCGCGCGGCAGCGCCATCGCCCCACTGGATCAACCTACTCCGATGCGACCCTCACGAAACTCCCGGGCCTGTCGATCCATGATCTGATGCTGCTGCCGATCGAACGCTGCCGGCGCTTCTTCGACGCCTTGCAGTTGCCGAAACCGCTGGATGAAGCAGCCGATCTGCTGTTGGGCGAGATTCGCGGAAGATTCGGCTTCCTCGCCGATGTGGGCCTCGGTTATCTCACGCTCGATCGCCAGTCGCGCACCCTCTCAGGTGGCGAGGTCCAGCGGATCAACCTGACGACCGCACTCGGCACCTCGCTGGTCAATACACTGTTCGTACTCGACGAGCCGTCGATCGGGCTGCATCCACGGGATATGTTGCGGGTGATCGAAGTGATGCACAGGCTGCGCGACGCCGGCAATTCGCTGGTCGTTGTCGAACATGATCCGCAGATCATGCTGCAGGCGGACCGCATACTCGATCTCGGCCCCGGCGCCGGTGAGCACGGTGGTGAGATCGTGGCATATGGCGCACCCGACGATATCTGTGCTAACGAGCGCTCGCTCACTGGCCAGTATCTGAGTGGCCGCAAACAGATCCCAGTCGCCGAGCCGTCTGCCAAGCCGCGCGACGACGAGAAACGCGCCACCATGATCCCGGCGCTGCGTCACCTCGAACTCAAGGGCGTGCGCGAGCACAATCTCAAGGACGTCACCGTACGCTTTCCGCTCAAGCGACTGGTCTGCGTGACCGGCGTCTCGGGATCCGGCAAGTCCACTCTCGTCGAGGACGTCCTGCACCCGGCGCTGCTCAAGGCCACCGGCAAGCCTACCGAGGCACCGGGCGAGTTCGACCAGTTGGTCGGCGCCGAACTCATCGACGACGTCGTCATGGTCGACCAGAGGCCGATCGGCCGCACGACGCGCTCGAACCCCGCCAGCTATGTAGGCGCCTTCGATGCGGTGCGCGAATTGTACGCCGCGGAACCGGCGGCGCGGGCGCGCAGCTACACCGCTGGCACGTTCAGCTTCAATTCGGGCACCGGACGTTGCACCGCCTGCAATGGCAACGGCTTCGAACACGTCGAGATGCAGTTTCTGTCGGACGTCTATCTGCGTTGCGGCGAGTGCGACGGCCGCCGCTATCGCGCCGAAACGCTGGAGATCAAGCGCGAAGGTTCCAACGGCCGGCGAGCCAGCATTGCCGACGCGCTCGACATGACCGTGACGGAGGCTCTCGAATTCTTCCAGGATGTGCGCGCCGTGACGCTGCGCCTGCAGCCGCTCGCTGATGTGGGCCTCGAGTACGTGAAGCTCGGCCAGCCCGTGCCAACGCTGTCCGGTGGCGAGGCGCAGCGGTTGAAGCTCGCCGGTCATCTGGCAACCGCCGCAGCCGACGACAAGCCCTCGCTGCGCGGCAAGTTGTTCCTGTTCGACGAACCGACTACCGGACTGCACTTCGAGGACGTCGCCAAACTACTGCGTGCGTTTCGCAAGCTACAGAAGGCCGGCCATTCGCTGCTGGTGATCGAACACAATCTGGACGTAATCCGTGCGGCCGACTGGATCATCGATCTGGGCCCCGAGGGCGGCGACGCCGGTGGCACCGTGGTCTGCGAGGGCACGCCGCAGCAGGTGCGCGACCAGGCGGGCTCGCACACTGGCCGAGCACTGATCGAGTACGAGCAGGCGTTGCGTACGCATGCAGCGCCGGCGGTGCCACTCGCCGCAGCCGTCGCCGATTCCGCCGCGCATTACCAGGCGCGGCGTCGCGCTACCAAATCGATCGTTATCCATCGTGCACGCGAGCACAACCTCAAGAACATCGATGTCTCCGTGCCCCGCGAGGCATTCACGGTGATCACCGGCGTCTCGGGTTCCGGCAAATCCACGCTCGCCTTCGACATCATTTTCAACGAGGGGCAGCGCCGCTACCTCGAGTCACTCAATGCCTACGCCCGGCAGTTCGTCCAACCGGCCGCACGACCGGACGTCGATGCGATCTACGGCATCCCGCCCACGGTCGCGATCGAGCAGCGCACGAGTCGCGGCGGTCGCAAGAGCACGGTTGCAACCCTCACCGAGGTTTACCACTTCCTTCGCCTGCTGTACGTCAAGCTCGGCACGCAGTATTGCCCCGACTGCGACGTGCCCATCGAGCCACAGAGTGCCGCGTCGATCAGCGCGCGCATTCAGAAGGAACACAAGGGCACGCGCATCACGCTGCTCGCGCCGCTGGTGCTGGCCCGCAAGGGCTACTACACCGATCTCGCGAAATGGGCGGCGGGCCGTGGTTTCAAGCACTTGCGGGTCGATGGCGAACTGCTGCCGACCAAGCCCTGGCCGCGGCTGAACCGCTTCAAGGAGCACACGATCGAACTGCCGGTGGCGCAGATCGCAGTGCAGGTGCCGAACGACGGCAGTCTGCAGCGCAATCTCGAGCGGGCGCTCGATTTCGGCAAGGGTGTGGTCCACGTCGTTGCACTCGATGGCGAGTTCACTAACAAGCGGGGGCAGGTGTTCTCGACGCGGCGATCCTGCCCGTCCTGCGGCACGAGTTTCTCCGAGCTCGATCCACGACTGTTCTCATTCAACTCCAAGCACGGCTGGTGCGAAGGTTGTTTCGGCACGGGTGTCACCTTGCCCGACTTCGACGCTGAGCAGAGCGGCGAGGAAGCGAGTTGGCGTGATACCGCGGGTGAGGAAGCGCTGGCCTGCGAGAGCTGCAATGGTGAGCGTCTCAATCCAATCGCGCGCACGGTGCGTTTTCGCACTCTGCCGATCGCGAAGCTCACGGGCCATTCGGTCGATGCAGCGTCCAGGTTCTTCACGCAACTGCGTACGACCGGTCGCGAGGCGGCAATCGGTCGCGACCTGCTCGCCGAGATCCGCGCGCGACTCGCATTTCTGCAGAGAGTCGGGCTCGGCTATCTGTCGCTCGATCGCGCCGCCCCCACGCTCTCCGGTGGTGAGGCGCAACGCATTCGGTTGGCGGCACAGCTCGGCTCGAACCTGCAGGGGGTATGCTATGTGCTGGATGAGCCAACCATCGGCCTGCATCCGCGCGACAATAAGATCCTGCTGGACGCACTGGGCGAGCTCGCGAAGCACCGCAACACGCTGGTCGTGGTGGAGCATGACGAGGACACTATTCGGCGCGCTGATCACGTGATCGATCTCGGGCCAGGTGCGGGTGTGCGCGGTGGTGAGATCGTCGGCAGCGGCACAGTCGCGAATCTGATCGCCAACCCACGCTCGACCACTGGTCGATTGTTGGCGCAGCCACTCACCCATCCGGCCGTGCCGCGCCGTGCCACGTCAACCAAGTCGCCGTCGCTGGCAATCAAGGGCATCAGCTTGCACAACATCGGCAAGCTCAATGTCAGCATCCCGCTGGGACGGCTGGTTGTCATCACTGGTGTCTCTGGCTCCGGCAAGTCCACACTCGCCCGCGACGTGCTGTTTGCCAACGTCAAGTCGCTGGTGGGTGATGCGCAACCTCGGCGCAAGCAAGCCCGTCGCCCGCTGATCGGTGCGAAAGCGATCGCCGGCACCGAACTGATCGATCGGGTGCTGGAGGTCGATCAGACACCAATCGGCAAGACGCCGCGCTCCTGCCCGGCTACCTACATCGGCTTCTGGGATGACATACGTCGCATCTATGCCGGCTCCACCGAATCGAAGATCCGCGGCTACACCGCCAGTCGATTCTCATTCAACACGGCGGGCGGCCGCTGCGAAGCCTGTGGCGGTCAGGGCGTGCAGACGATCGAGATGAATTTCCTGCCGGACGTGAAGGTGTTGTGCGATACCTGCGGCGGACGTCGTTTCGATACGGAGACACTCGGCGTATTGTGGCGGGGCAAGAGCATCGGCGATATGCTCGCGACGAGTGTCGACGACGCGGTCGAGTTCTTCGCTGCCCACGCCACCGTACTGCATCCGCTGAAGTTGCTGCAGGATGTCGGGCTCGGCTATCTGACGTTGGGACAACCCAGTCCCACGCTGTCAGGCGGCGAGGCGCAGCGTATCAAGCTGGTGACGGAGCTGGCGAAAGTACGCAATGACGCGCGCGGCTCGTTGCGCCAGAAGCCGAAGCACACGCTCTATGTGCTCGACGAGCCGACCGTCGGCTTGCACATGGCCGACGTGGAAAAGCTGATCGAGGTGCTGCATCGCCTGGTCGATGCTGGCAATTCTGTGGTCGTCGTCGAACACAACCTCGATGTGATGGCGGAGGCGGACTGGATCATCGATATGGGTCCGGAGGCCGGTGCCGGCGGCGGCAAAATCGTTGCCGCGGGGCCACCCGCCGCGATCGCCAAGCGCGCAGCACGCTCGCACACCGGGCGCGTCTTGGTAGACTTCCTGCGCGAACGCACGACGGAGGCGTGATCATGCAACACGGCTTGAGCTGCTGGCAATGCGGTGCCTCACTGGAAGCCTACACATTGCCGCTGCGCAGGCTGGAGGAATGTCCGGCCTGCCGGGCCGAGCTGCACGTATGCCGGATGTGCGTCGAGTACGACACGGCGGTCGCCAAGCATTGCCGCGAACCGACCGTCGACGAAGTGCGCGACAAAACGCACGCCAACTTCTGCGATCACTTCAAACCCAAGGTGGGTGCTTATAGACCGCCAGACAAGGCGGCCATCGAGCAATCGCGCGCCGCTCTCGACGCGCTGTTCGGCAAGAAAAGCTGACTGGTCAGCTGCGACCCAGCTTCTGGGCGATCCGATCGAGCAGCGAAGTAAATTTCGAGCCACGCTGATCGACGTGCATCCTCAGATGCCGCACGCCGGAATCGGAGATCAGCTCGCCACGACCCTTGTCGAAGTCCAGTTGATCGGCGCCCAATATCTCGAGCGTTTCATCGAGACGACTGGCGCTCGATTTCGACTTGGCAGATTGGCGCGCCAGCCGACCACCCTTGCGCTCGCTCTTGCGGCCACTCGGCCGGGCCGCCTCAACCGCGGCTTTGACACTCGCTTTATTGACCACCAGATCCGGCACTGGTTTTCTGGCGGCACGCGGCGAGGTCTCGCCGACCACATCGAGTTCGATCGGCGGTGGCGTGTCGTCATCGAGCAAACGGAAGATGTCACCCTCGACGCGCTCGATCTCCGTTGCCGCTACTTGCGGCACCACGCTGCTGTCAGCCTTGGGCCGTGTGGCATTCTCTTTCTCATCCGATGAAACCGGCACTACCGCCACCGCACCAAAGTCGGAACGCACGTAGTAGGCCACCTGCTTGGCGGAGATCGCGTCGCTGAAGAAGCCGAGTCGCAAGCCGTACCAGCGACGCCCCTGACGATTGGCCTCGGTCGTGTACAACGTATACGCACTGAAAATGGCCAGCGGCGGCACTTTACTGGTTTCGATCGGCGTAACAGACCACTCGAGCTGCACGGCAAAGGACACAGGCGCCTGACGCTGCACGTCCGCCTTGATCGCCCGCATGGTCAGCGTGTCATCCGGCCTAACGAGCGGAATCGCTTCATCGTAAGTCGCGGTCGAACCGGACTTGGTGGTCGGGTTGCGCCCCTCCAGCACCCGCAGTGTCTGCGTATCGCTCAGCTCGTCGAGCTCCGCCAGCACCTCGCGGATATTCGACTCCGGACCAGGCGGTGTCTTGGCTGCTTTGCCCTGAGTCGCCGCGGCGACCACGGCAGCCTTGGCGGTAGCCGCTTCCGGCGACAGGACGGGCACGACAGGGGGTAATTTCGGCCGCGCCTTCGGCGCGACAACCTGCGGCGCGCTCGGTTGCATTGGCGGCTTGGCACTCGACGGGCTAACAACTGGGGCCTGCGGCTGGCGCGGCGCGCGCTGAATGACCGTCGCATCGTCTGGCGCAGGTGCGACCTGCGTTGCCGGTACGGGCGCGCGCGGCGGTGGTGCTTTGGCTACTGGCGCCGCGACTTTAGGTGCGACGGGCTGGGGTGCCGCTGCCGACGGCTGTCCGCGCGCTGCGAGTTTGCGGCCCGGCGCATCGCCGGCCCAGGCGCCGGGATATACCTCACGCACGATCAGCAGCCACTCCTCAGCGGCCGCCATCGTCGGAAAGTAGCCCATATGCAGACGAAAACGTTCGCGACCGTCCTCACGACGTCGGCTGACAAAAAATGAAAACCGCGCCAACGCCGGATCCTGCGGCTTGGCGAGTGCCATCGGCGTCGTGGACGAACAAAGATTGATGACGAAGTCACCCTTCGCAGGGTCGACCGGCGCGGGGACAGCGCGCGACGGGGCCGGCGGCGTGCCAGACGCTGACTTCATGTTTACGCTCATCTAATTCCCCGCTGGATACCGATCGACGCTGGCAAAGCGACGCAGGGGACGACCGGCGCGCCCGCGACACTGGTTAGTGCCGGGACGTGAGCTGCCTCCGTGGCAACCCCGCTGTCCCCGCGCAGGCGCAGGGACCGGTGGTTTTGCGTCCTCGCCTTGCGACGAGTTTGCCTTTTTCAATAACCGTGAGTGTGCGAAACAAAGCACTGCAGCGTCAATGCTCATGAGTGTGGCCGCTGTCGCAGAACGGCGACCCGCCATTCGGTGACAGCCGCTGCAGTGAACATAAGCTTGCGTTCTGCGGGACAAATCGACCTGCAGCCCATCGAATCATGGCGACGCAGCGGCAAGCGATTGCCACACGCGGCCGGCACCTGCGAATCGATCGGCATAGTAATTGTCGAGCAGCGAATCATAATCAACCGTCCGGCCGGTTCTGGGTGCGTGAATGAAGCGCCCTTTGCCGGCATAGATGCCGACGTGATCGACCGTCCTGCTGTTCAACTGGAAGAATACGAGGTCACCCGGCTGTAGATCGCGAACGTCTATCAGGGCAGCGGCGGCGAACTGTCCGCGTGCTGTGCGCGGCACCCGCAGTCCAAGCTCACGATGCGTAAAAAATACGAGCCCGCTGCAATCGAAGCCGCCAGGCGTTGCACCGCCAAAACGATATGGCGTGCCGCGTAATGAATCGGCGAGTTGCGCAATCGCCTGTCCGGGCGACTGTTGCTCGACTGCAGTCGCCGCAGCGTCGGCCGGCAACTGTCGCGGTGGTGGCGCACCGACACACGCTGCCAGCAGGAGAGCAGACAGTACCACTACACAGCGAACGATAGCCGCTCGCAGACACTCAACCGGTCGCGCGTTGTTCCTCATCGGTGACGCCCATTCTGCGCGCATCCAGCAATTCTGTCATGGCCGCGACGGACATCGGGCGCGCCAAGAAATAGCCTTGCGCATAGGCACAACGGTGCTGCCGCAGGAACTCGAGCTGTTGCATTGTCTCGACGCCTTCGGCGACGACGCTCTTGCCGAGGGAGTGCGCCATCGTGATCACGGACTCGGCGACGGCGGCCGCAGAGGCATCGTTCGGCACTTCCTCCAGAAACGACCCGTCGAGCTTTACGGTGTGTATCGGATGACGTCGCAAGTAGTTGAGCGACGAAAAGCCGGTGCCGAAGTCGTCGATCGCCAGCGTGACGCCGAGCTCGGCAAGATTCTTGAGCGCGGCTGCGATCTGCGAATCCACCAAGGCTGTTTCCGTCAGTTCCAGCTCCAGCAGCCGTGGCGGCAAGCGGTGCTGAGCCAGCAAGCGCTCGACACGCTCGGCAAATGCAGGATCCACCAGTTGTTGCACCGAGACATTGACCGCCAGCCGCGCCTCCGGCAGGCCGCGGCGACGCCACTCAGCCAACTGCGCGCAGGCAGTTTCGAGCACCCAACTGCCGATATCGACGATCAGTCCCGTCTGCTCGGCGGAGGGAATGAACTCGCTCGGCATCTTCAGGCCGTCGTAACGAGTCTGCCAGCGCAGTAGCGCCTCGGCTCCAACTAGCGAGGCATCGGCAACGCGGAACTGAGGCTGATAGAACAGCGACAGCTCGCGCCGTTTCAGCGCTCGATACAGGCCGCTGTCGGAGTGCCGGATAGCCCGCACGCTCATGTTGCGCTCATAGAAGACCGACTGGCCGCGACCGAGCTCCTTGGCGCGATACATCGCGAGATCGGCGTTGCGCATCAAGTCCTCGACGGTCGAACCATCGTCAGGGAACAGTGCGACGCCCACACTGGCGCGCACATGGTGATCGCGACCCGCGAGATTGACCGGCAGTCGCAGTGAATAGATGATGCGCTCGGCCACTGCCAGCGCGGCATCCGGATCGCCGACGTGACGCAGCACTACGGTAAATTCATCACCACCCAGTCGCGCGACGGTGTCGCCTTCCTTGACGCATGACTTCAGTCGCTGCGCGACGATGACCAGCAGTTGATCGCCGGCCTCATGACCCAGCGTGTCGTTGATACGCTTGAAGTGGTCGAGATCGACGAACAACAGGGCGCCACGTACCAATCCCGATGAGGCCGCCGCCAGCTCCTGCGACAAACGGTCCTGAAACAGTGAACGATTGGGTAGTTGTGTCAGGGGGTCGAAGTGCGCCTGTCGATAGAGCGCTTCGTCGCGAGCACTCTGCGATAACGCGAGACGCAGACGCTGCGCGAAAGTCGCACCGTGGCGCGCGCCTTCTGCGGCGCTGACAGGTTCGCACTCGAAGCCTACTACCAACAGCGCCAATAGCTTGTCGCCGCGCACGATCGGCCAAAGCCAGAAGAAACCCGCGCTCAAGTGCGTGAATGGCGCGAGGAATGCGTGCCGTTCCTTCTCGACACGTGCGACGGTCATGCCTTCGGGCGCCGCACTGACAGCCAACAGCATGTCGCTATCGAGCATGACGCGCTCAACGGGCAACGATTCGTCCTTGTCAGCCGCCAACAGCAGACGTCCGTGGGTACTCGTCACCTCATCGATCAGGATGACGCCAACCGCGCGCGCGAGTGTCATTTCGCGCAGCTTTGGCAGTGCAGCTTCGATGCCCTGATCGACCTCGAGCGTGCCGAGCAGCGCGCAGTCGACTTCCGATTGCGCAGCATGCGCAGCGAGACGCCGCGAGGTTGCCGCGGCTGTGGCGCGCAGCTGCGTTGCAATCTTCGCGACCTCGTCCACGCCCTGCGTCGGCACCGCCACTTGCCGGCCATCGGCTAACGACCGTAGCGCGCTCTGCAAAGCCCGAAGCGCTGGCACATAGCAGCGCATGAGATAGAGCGCCGCGACCAGCGCAACGAGAATGCCGAATACCAGCAGCCATGCGGTTATCGGTACCGCCGACACAGCGAACTCGCCCCAATGGAGCACTGGCTCGTACACGACCAGATAACGCCGCGGTTGTTGCGTGCGTGTACTCGGCGTCAGCGCTCGAATGACGCCGACCCACTCGACCGAATCCGCGTACCAACTGATTTCCTTTTCGAGCAAGCCGGAGTTCCGCAGCTCGGACGAGCCCATGACAAGTAGCGCGACGAAGTCATCCGACAGCGGCGCTTTCGAGTAAGTAGCACGGCCATCGGCATCGAAGACCGCAGCGTACCGACCGTTGAGGCGCGCCGCGAAGTCCTCCGGGACGGCTCGTGGCTTTGCCGATAGTGCGATTGCCTGCTCATGCGCCGCGCCCAGAAGCAACGTGCGACCGAGCTCCTTGCGCTGCTCGTACAGTTGATCGGCGCCGATTGCGACCGCGACGAGTAGCGGCAGCAGCACAGCCGCAGCGACCACCGCCAGCACTCTTCGACCGAAGTCACTTTCGGACACCGCGGATTCTGTTGCTTGCTTCATTTACGCCGCGATCGAGACCACAGAGCGAACTGTAGAAGCTGCATGGCCCTCACGATGAGCAGTGCGTCACGTTTGCGCTGCAGCAGGCATAATTCGCCGATGGGACACTCCAGGACTGGGACTTCGGCAGCCGGCGGCGCCTCGGGATGGCTGCTCGCGCTAACCATCGGACTGATCCTGTACGCCTCGTTCTATCCCTTCGACTGGGGGTGGCAGCGGTTCGCGACTGCCCAGAACGGCCATTTCCCGACGTCGTTGCCGTGGGGGCCGACGTTACGCAGTGATGTCGTCGCCAATCTCCTCTTCTATATCCCACTGGGCGCACTCCTGATGGCACGCGGCGGCGGCAGTGTGCGCGGCGTACGATTATTCGTGCGCACCGTTGCCTTGGGTACGGCGCTCAGCGTTTGCGTCGAGTATCTGCAGTATGCAACGCCGCTTCGCACGCCCAGCCTCACCGACACTTTGCTCAATGCGACGAGCACGGCACTGGGTGCCGGCGGCTTCCTGCTGGTGCGCCGCGTTCTGGAGCTGCCGCAACTACGGCGGCGATCGTTCGACCCGGCGGTGTATCTGATGCTGGCGGCGTGGCTGGCATTTCACGCCGCGCCGTTCATCCCGAGCTTGCGATTCATACAACTGCGCGACTCCTTGCAATCGATTCTCAGCTTGCAGTGGTCGGCTGGCGGCATCGCCCGCTACCTCGCGGGCTACCTCATAGTCTCGACAGCGCTACGAGCGCTCGTGAAACGTGAGCACTTCTGGATCGCGTTCGGTGCGCTGGTGTTCCTGTCGCTGTCTGCGCGCGTCTTCGTCGTTGGACAGCAGCTGCCGTTCGACGAGCTACTGGGGCTGCTGCTCGCTTTACCCGTGATCGCCATGTTGCGCAGTACGCCCCACCAAAATGCGTGCGTGCCAGTTACGCTGCTGGTGATCGCCTGCTGGCTCATCTACGGGCTGGCGCCATTCGATTTCGTCAATCGTGCCGGGCCATTCGGCTGGCTACCATTCGGTGGATTTCTCGAAAATCAGGTCGAGCGCGGCTACCTGCAGTTCTTCGAGAAGGCGTTCCTGTCTCTAGGCGTTGTCTGGTTGATCGTCACTGCGGGTGGCACCGTCGTGCTAGCCGCGATCCTGGGTGTCAGCATCGCTGCGTTCATCGAGTTTGCACAGCGCTACCTACCCGGACGAGTTGCCGAAGTTGCCGATCCACTGCTGGTAATGGCAGCCGCGTTAGTAGTCGCGATCGGCGTTGCACTACGCCGACTCGAGCGTGGCAAGTCCCGCAGATCACGGCGTGCACACCATTGACGGCGGCGCGGACTGCCTGTAGCGTCGCGCCGTTATCAACACGTGGGAGTAACAGGGATGGCAAAGGCCAGGAAGAAAGCTCGCCGCACTACGCATCGCAGTAGCAAAGGCACCAAGCTGTACGCGGTGCGCGACAAGTCCGGCAAGTTCAAGGACATTCAGAGCTACAAGCGGGCGCATGCTGCGGACATCAAGCGCGGCAGCAAGGCAGAAGCCGCGACCGCCAAGAAAAAGACAGCCAAGAAGAAGGCCGCGAAGAAAGCCAAGCGCAAGAGCGTAGCCAAGAAGAAATAGCGGCTGCGACGCGGGGCGGGCGCTGCGGCCCGCCCTGCGTTATTTCGCGCGGTACTCCACCTTGGGCTGGAGTTCCGCCAACTGCCGCAACCCGCGATAGGTGTAGCGATAGGTGCCCCGCCGTCCGGTACGCGTCGCGCCCAGCATGGCGCGTGCCACTATTTTGGCCGAGACGCCGCGATACATTTCCCGTGATCCGAACAGGAACGGATTCACCAGCGGAGTGAACATGCTGAGCGCGAGGTCCTTGGGCCGCATCTCACGGCGCCAGCCTAACAACGGCCCTGGCTGCATGATATCGAGTGACTGGAAGCCAACGGCAGGCAGCGCTGCCTCCAGCTCGCCTTTGGTGCGCAGGTAGAAGTTCTTGGCTGCCGGATCCGCGCCAGCCGACGTCACGACGACGAAACGGCTTACTTTTGCAGCCTGCGCGACACGCGCGAAACTCAACACCAGATCGACGTCGGTCTTGTGAAACTCTGCCTCCGATCCCGCCTTGGCGATCGTCGTGCCAAGGCAGCAGAAGGCGTCGTCGGCGACCAGGCCTTTCAGCTCGGCTGCCAGCTGCTCGAAACGCACCACGCGATTGGCGAGCCGAGGGTGCTCACGCTGGACAGGTCGCCGCGACAAGGCGTAGACGCGCGAATACTCTGGCGCAGCCAATAATTCCTCCAACAGCAGGTTTCCGACGAGCCCGGTGGTACCGGCCAGCAGCGCAACTTTGGGGTTCGGCATCGCGGCAGAGCTTACGACCGGAACGATAGCCCGACAAGCAGGTGGCCGCTTGAATCCAACGGCTGGACCGCCACGAATACCCAGCATAGGCTGTCTGGCCTGGCGCTCGCGAGACTTCCGTCGATATGAACAAACGCCCGCTGCAGATCTTCTTCGGCTTCATCCTGTTGTCCCTGTTTGCGTATACGTCCTGGGCAAGCTTCCAGCAGTCGCTCGGCGACTGGGGTGGTCTCGTCAATCGACCCGACAACTGGTGGACGATCGCCACGCTGATCGATGCGTACTATGCATTCCTCACTTTCTATGTTTGGGTGTTGTGGAAAGAACCGCGCTGGGGGGCACGTATCGGCTGGTTCGTGGCGATCATGCTGCTCGGTAACATGGCGATGGCTGGATACGTTCTGCTGCAGCTGCACCGATTGGGCCGCGACGACGGGATGGCTGAGCTGCTGGCACGTCGCAACGGCGCGGCCTGACAGCCCTCGCACTGCGCTCGCCATGCAAGCCTGGCTACGCCGGCGGTTGCTGGATCCGATTCTGGCACTGCTCAGGCAGGGAATCGCACCGCAGAAGCTCGCGCTCTCACTGGCGCTCGCAGTCGTGATCGGCCTCATCCCGATTCTGGGCGTGTCCACGGCGCTGTGCGCGATCGTCGCGCTCGCCTTTGGTCTGAATATGCCTGCTATGCAACTAGTCAACTACGTGTTGTCGCCACTGCAACTGCTGCTGATCATTCCGTTCGTTCGCCTGGGCGAATCGCTCACTGGTGCGCCGGCCTTCCCTATCACCATCGCGAGTGGCCTCGAGCTGCTGTCGCAAGGCGTACTGCCTGCGATCCGAGTCCTGTGGGATGCCATCGTCCATGCGGCCCTGGCATGGATACTGGTAGCGCCGCCCGCAGCGCTGCTCCTGTTCGTCGCCCTGCGTCCTCTGCTCATCCGCTATCAGCACCGAGACACTGCCTTATGACCACGAATTCAGCTGCCACCGATACGTCATCGTTCTCCATGCGGCTACTGGAACGTGATCTGGTGCCGGATGCGCTCATTCGGTCGCGCATCCGTGCGTTGCTCGCCGCGCGGCTCGCCGCAGAGGATCAGGGTGACCCGGCGCGCCAGCAACAGCGTATGATGGAGTTCGTGCGGGAACTGCGTGCCAGCCCCATCGCCATCAATACCGCTGCTGCCAACATGCAGCACTATGAAGTGCCAACCGAGTTCTACCTGCAAGTTCTCGGCAAGCACTTGAAGTACTCCAGTTGTTACTACGAGCGCACCGACGAAGACCCAGCTGCCGGCCTCAATGCAGCCGAAGCGCGGATGTTGCAGCTCACTTGCGAGCGTGCACGCCTGCACGACGGCGAGCGCATTCTGGAACTGGGTTGTGGCTGGGGCTCGCTTTCGTTGTGGATGGCGGAGCGCTTTCCAGCGGCCAGGATCACAGCGGTGTCGAACTCCCGCACACAGAAGGCGTTCATCGATGGACGTGCTGCCGAGCGTGGCCTCCGCAATCTCGAGGTCGTGACCAGCGACATGAACGTGCTCGGCTTCCCCGCTGGCATGCAGTTCGACCGGGTTGTCTCCGTCGAAATGTTCGAGCACATGCGAAACTTCGATGAGCTGCTGCGCCGCGTGGCCACCTGGATGAAACCGGGCGCGACGTTGTTCGTCCACATTTTCACGCACAATCGCTATGCCTACCCGTTCGAAGTTCGCGATGAGACCGATTGGATGGCGCGCTTCTTCTTCACGGGTGGCATCATGCCGAGCGACGATCTGCTGCACTACTTCCAGCGCGACGTCACGCTCGTTGATCACTGGCAAGTACCTGGCTGGCACTATCAGCTCACGAGTGAAGCGTGGCTTGCCAACCAAGACCGCCATCGGGACAGACTCATGCCGATCCTCGCAGGCACCTACGGCGCGGCGCAGGCCACCAAATGGTGGGTCTACTGGCGCGTCTTCTTCATGTCGTGCGCGGAACTGTTCGGTTACGACCGCGGGCGCGAATGGCTGGTCTCGCACTACCTGTTCGAAAAGCGGTAGGATCCGGCCCATGCAACTGATCGTGCGTAGCCTGATCCTGCTGTCGCTGGGCCTGCTGGTTGCGCCGACTACCTCTGCAGTCACCGACGACGATCGGGTGGCGGCGTATCGGGCCTTCCGCACGTTGTTCGACGCCGGCAACTATCAGGCTGCGCTGCCGGTCGCCGAGAACGTCGTCAAACTCACCGAAATCCAGCACGGTGCAGAGGACCGCTCTCTGGTCAATCCGCTGACCAACGTCGGAACAACGCAACTCAAGCTCGGCAACCATGCGGCAGCCGAAGCCAGCTACCTGCGGGCGGTGCAGATACTCGAACGTTCTGCGACGACTACCGACCGGCAATTCATTGCGCCGCTGCATGGACTCGGCTCTACCTACCTGGCAGTCAAGCGTCCCGACAGCGCAGTCGCGCCACTGAAACGGGCACTCGATCTCACGCGTAATCTCGATGGCCTGTACAACTTGGAACAACTACCTATTCTGCGACAATTGATCGACGCTTATGTGGCCACTGGCGACTTCGCCGACGCTGAGAAAGAGCACAATTACGCATATCGCGTGGTCACAACGGCTTACGGCAACGACGACCCACGTCTGCTGGAGCCGCTCGATCAGCTGGCGGGCTGGTACGAGTTCGTCGGGCGTTACGCTACGGCGCGCTCGTATCATGAGCGCGCACTCGGGATCATCGACCGCGACGGCAAGCGCAATGACCCGCGCAAAGTGCAGGCACTGCGAGGCATCGCCCGCAGCTACCGACTCGAGTATCTGTACGGCCCCGAGAAGGCCGAGGAGCCAGCGACTGACGCTTTCGGCAGACCGCTGCTGAACTTCGAAAACGTGCAGGCCGGGCAGCAGCAACGTCGCCTCGAGCAAGCGCTGTTGCTCGCCAGACAGATCGTGGCGACCAACGAACCGGTCGATCAGCGCCTGCTGGGTGAAACGCTGGTCGATCTCGGCGATTGGTATCTCATCAGCGGTTCAGTCGCCGCCGCCAAGGAGCAATACCGCAAAGCATGGGATGCGCTGCGTGAGGCCGGCGATACCGCGCTGTTGAACACGCCACGGCAGCTCGCATATCGACCCTCGCCATTCGCCGTCGGCCGCTCACGTCTCGATCCCACCGAGGCTACGGCGCAGCCTGTCGAGCTACGCTTTACCGTGACGAGCGAAGGCCGCGTGCGCGGCGTGACCGCTGCGCCGACAGACATCAGCGACGGCATCGTGCGCAGTGTCAGCACCGCATTGGGTCGTTCGCGGTACGCGCCGCGAATCGAGAATGGCGAGGCAGTCGACACCGACGGCGTGATCTTTGTAGAACAGGTACTGGTGCGCAATCCGTCCGACAGTGCGTCTGAGACCTCGCCTTGACCGGCCCGAGCTCCAACGACCAGCTAGCGCTGGCTCACTTCCATGTATATGCCATTCGGATCGAACATCGACACCGTGCGCAGATTGACGGTCTTGCCATCATGGCCCGGCACGGTCCAGTCGATCGGCTTAGTGACGATCGTGGCTCCGGCAGTCAATGCTCGCCGGTATACCTCGTCGATGTCGTCAGTGTTCATCACGAGAATCGGCTCGCCCATGCGCACCATGGTGCGCTTCTGCAGGACCCCGACGTCGAACGGCGGCTCCAGATAGCTCATCATCCCGAGCTTGCCGAGATTGGGATCGGCTGATTCGAGCATGATCAATCGAACCTTGGCACCATCAGCCGCGCCGGACGGCGGAAAGCGATAGTCCGCCGCGACATGATTGTCGTACCAGATTCGCCAACCAAAGACGGTCTGGTAGAACTTAGCCGCCTGCACGGCATCCGGCACCAGGAACGTCGTGCGTTTGAGTAATGTTGCGCTCACAGACAGTCTCTCCAGGTCAATTGATGGGTACGGTCTCGATCACGTCCGCCGCTGTCGCAGAGGCCGCGAGTGTCTTGGCCGCGGACTCGGCTGTTAGCGCGCGGCCTTCGCGCAGCACCTGCGCCACCGCCAGCTCCGGGAACTGCACCAGGAACTTCGCTGCGGCGTCACGCATCGCCGCGAAGGTGGCGACGGCGAGCGGCTTCTCGCCACTCATGCCGGCCGCAGGTGCGCTGCCGTAGCCGGAAACCGTCAACGAATCGACCAATTCAGCGGTTGGCGCGTAGACATTCAGCCGGTAGCCGATGGTCACGGCATAGTAGCCAGCGCCCGTGTCCCGCGCGGTCGCAAAAGAATACTGCTCGATGCGCGGCTCGAAGATCGCTGCCAGACCTGTTGCCGCCTTGGCTTCATCGAGCGAAGTTGTCATCTGTACTTCGCGAAACGAGGCGCTGAACAACTGCTCGGCGTACTTCACGTGTCCCGGCCCAAGCTGCGCTTGCCAGCTGACACCGGCGCGGGTTTCGTCGTGGGTGTAGTCGCGTAGTTCCGGGGTGATCACTACGCCGACTTTTGCATCGACCTTCTCGATCAGCGCCGCAGGCAACTCGCCATCGGGCTGAACCATGACGCCGCCGCAGCCCGCCAAAGCGAGCGCGAGCAGCCCGGCGGCGGCGAGCTGCCCGTTGCGGCACGTACTACTCGATGCAGCGGCGCACACCGAACACCTCGATCACGGCCTTGCATTGCTTGCCGCGAGTCAGACCTACGAATGTACCTTCGTTCTGATCGCACATAGCACGCATTAAGGCGGAAAAGCGCGCGTTTGTAAACGCCAGCGACCCGCCCGGTGCCGGAAAGCCGATCGCATGAATTCGCACGCGGCGACGGCCGCGCGCATCGGTCTTGTTGATGCGGCCGACCTCGTCGAGTGCCTGCTGGATGGATTCGCCCGTGAACTCATCGCCCAGCACATAAACGCTGATCCGCTTGTCCGCCGCCCACCAGCCGCGCACCGCGGCTTCGATGCCTTCCACCGGGCTCGAATTGCTGAACGCCCGCCAGTTGCGCATGCGCTCGATGATGCGCTGGCGCTGCGACGGCGAATCATTGAGCCATTTGCCGTAGCTGCCCTCGAACATCGGCCGACCCTCGTCGTCCAGTACCTGGATGCCTCGCACGCGCGGATAGATATCGAGAATCTCCTTCATGACATCCATCGCCGTGTCCCAGTGGGTGCCGGTCATGCTGCCCGACGTGTCGATCACGAAAATGACATATTCACTGTCCACCGGAATGCCGCCGACGGCTTCGGTGGGCGGACGGCGCGGCACCTGCTGCCGCAGCCGCTCCATTTCCTGCGTCAGCGTCTGGTACGCCGAGACGAGTTCGCTCTGGACGATGTTGGTAACCGCTGCGTCCGTCCTGCTCGCATTGAACTGGCCACGTACGCTCGACAGATCGCCGCTCAGATTCGCCAGTTTGCGCTGCTCGCGCGTGAGCAGATCAACGCGCCCTTGCAGCTCGCGCTCCAGGACATCGGTCTCGCCGCGTATCGTATTGAGTTCCTGCTGCAGCTTGAGCACCTGACCGTCGAGATTCTCGCGGCTCTTCTCGATCACCAGCGGCTGACCAAATTCCGACAGCACCAGCAGCAGAATGATCGCGCCGAAGCCGCAACAGATACAATCGAGGAACGACAGACTGAAGATTTCTGCGTCGCGGCGTTTGAGCTTCATGGCCAGTCCCGCGATGGAATGAGGTAGGACCCACCGGTAGTACGCGCCAATTGCCAAAAGCGGTACGCGGCCGGGTTGTCACCTTTCATCGGGAACAGCACGACGTCGACTGGCACCTTGCGTGGCACTTTCTTGATCGCTTCGTCGAACAGGCGCTCGCGGCCGCGCGCATCGATGTATTTCTTGATGGCCGGCGGCGTCGCCCCCTGAGTCGGCAGCCCGTCTGTGATCAACACGATCTGATCCGGTGCTGGTGACAGCACATCGACGACCGCGAGCGCATTGATCAGGCTCGTGCCGTCTGCCGGCGCGATGCCGCGCAACCCGCGCAGAACGGCGTTGATAGCCTTTACATCCCCGGATGACAACCACGCTGCACCCAGATCTGCGGACACTGGCAGCGCTTTGGTGTTGAAACCATAGACTTGGAATTGACTGCCGCGCGGCAACTGCGTCGACAGCCACTCCACCGTATTGATCGCCCGATTCCATTTGCGGGCGCTGCGCTTGGTGGCGTCCGGCGAATTACGCAACCGGATGATCTCGACGATGTCATCGCTCATCATGCTGGCCGAGGTATCGATCAACACCAGCACACGCTTGCCCGTCAATCGCAGACCGGTGATATAGCGACGATCGCCGGTGCCGCGAAATGCCTTGACCTTCTCGCCCTCCGGCGCGACTTCGGTCGCCGCGGCCTGCAAGCGGCGAGTACTCTCTTCCAGCTGGCGGATGTCGGACTTGAGCTTCTCCACGCTCTCGCGCTGCGCGATGCTGTCCTTGTCGTAGATGGACGCCTGGTCGCGTCGTTGCGCCAGTTCTTCCACGATCCGGGTCGACCGCCGCGACGCCGCGACTGTCTCACTCTCGGTCTTTTCCAGCGTATTGCGCAGTACTACCAGATTCTTGGTCCCCTCCAGCACCTGCTCTTCGAGTTTGTTGACCTCGCCCGTGAGATCCTCGACCTTGCGGACACGCTCGACGCCGCTCTGCGCGCTGATGATCGTGTAGAACAGGACGACCGCGCCAAAGCCACAGCAAATGACGTCGAGAAACGACAGGCTGAATACTTCGGTATTACGCTTGCGCCGCGCCATCGTCTGGTGCCGCTGTTGAGATGAACGTGAGTTCAATGCCGGGCACACCAACTCGCAGTCGATCGCCGGGGCGCGCATCCGCTGCGGTCACGATGCGGGTACCGTTCAGCCAGGTGCCATGCACGCTGTGGTCGATAACGTGGCAACCCTGGTCGCTGCGGATGAGCGTGCAGTGCCGGCGTGACACGCCTGGTGCCGGCTCCGGCACGACGATCGCTGGTGTGTCACCGCCCACCGAGCGACCGACGATCGTCGGCCGGTCGGTCAGCGGTAACGGCTCTCCGTCGAGAACCACGTGCGTAACGGGCGCGACCATCGTCGTCGATTGCGGCTTGCCATACAGCGCCAGCGCACTCGGCCCCGGCGCGACAGCGGATCGATCCACTTGCCAAACAGCCCGGTCCGTTTGCAATACACCGACCAGCGACCGCGCGGTCTCGGCTAACAAGCCTGCCGGCATGGTCCAGACACGGGCTGGTGCGGCCGCAACGAGCCGCGCCAGAAAACCGGGCCAGCGCGCGACCGTCTGCGGCACGATGCAATCGAGTGGTTCGGTGGCGTGTTGCGCGCCCATGAGTGCATTGATGACCACCTGATAGCTCGCTGCCGCGGCCTCCTCGAACAGCCGCGCCGGCAGCTCGACGGCGAAAGTATTGCCCGCTGCTGTCACCTCGATTTTAGCGCGACCGTGGTCGGCGACGACCGCCAGCGCTTGCGGCAATTGCGCAAACAGCTGCTGCTCGCCATCCCGATCGTGCAGCGGGTCGAAGCGGGTCTGCTTGACCATCGCGGCCGCAATACTCTCGACCCAGCGATCGTGCACGTTGGTCAGCGAGACGTCGGGATACAGCCAGGTTGCCTCGCGTGCGCAGCTTGCGCCTGCAGCGCGCACCCGACTGACGAGCAAATCTCGCCAACCCAACTGCAACACGACAGCGGCTGCCAGCCGCGGTTCGATCGCCAACGTCAGGGCGGCGGCATCCACGTAAGCAAGGTCTTCGAATCCCGCGGTGCGGCAGACTTGCGCCAGCCGCGCGATCGCGGGCATATCGAAATCCGCAGGCACCGCAGTCACGGCGCGCGCACCAGTCTCAGGTGGCGGCTGCAAGCGGGCACGCAACGCATCAAGGATCCGCCGCGCGCCCATCACGGTGCTGTCAGCGGCCTGGCGCTCCGTGGCAACCAGTACAGGGGCCACCGAGACGTCGGTTGCGCGCGCGATCGCCAAAGATTCGCGATCGAGGTGCAGACCGATCGCTTCGGTCACGCTGCTCACCGCACCTGCATATTGCGGATCAGGCGCTGATCGAGATACGTCTCGGTGTCGAGCACCAGTCGCTCCTGCGAGCGCTGCAGCGCCTGCAGCAGAAACATCAGCAATATCGACAGCAGCAGCGCGATCAGCGTCGAGTTGAACGCGACGCCCAGCCCCTCGGTGACGCCCGAAATATCGCCGCCTACCGCCTTGTGCGCCTGTGACAACGCATCGCCAATGCCGCGCACGGTGCCAATGAAGCCGATGGCCGGGATCGCCCAGGCGATATAGCGGAGCATGGAGAGCTCCGAGTCGAGCCGCTCAGCCTCGGTCTGACAAACATTGTGTGCCACGGTCGAGACGTCCTGCACGTTGCGGGTGGCGCCGAAGCGGCCGAGCGACGCCAGCAGTGCCCGCGGCACTAACAGATTGCGCTGCTCCACTGGCAGCGCCTCGATTTGCCGCGAATACTCGCGCGTATCCTCCGGCAGCACTTTCATGCCATCTGGCAATTTGAGGACATCGGCATCGAGCGCGCGCCTTTCGATGCGCTGTTGATAGGATTTGTAGCCGAGGATGCCGATTGCCCACAGCATGAGAATCAGCACGACTTCCTGCTCATAGTCCTTGATGAGCACGTAGAACGAACGCTGGCTGACATAGGCGGGGTCGGCAATCTGGGCCGCACGGTCTGCCTCCAGGATCGCTTGTGCGCTCGGCCGTATATGCAACACATAAGCGCTGTGCACGATCAGGATGGCGATCGCCAGCACGAACAACGTGAAGAACAACTCGTTTGGTGCGCGTCGCGTCATCAGATATCCACCGGAAAGCTGATCGTGGAGTCGGCCGACATCTTGAGGTCGGGTGGTTCATCGGCGGGAGCGACCACGTCGTCGTCCGGAGTCGCGTCGTCGGCTGTTGCAGCTGGCTCGGCTGGCTGGGCATCCTCGGCCGGGGCCGGTGCCGCCGCAGGATCGGCAGGCGGCGGCACATCCTGCGCCGTGGCGCGCAGCGCCGCAAAGCTCGCGGCCATGACCAACAATGACAGAAACACCGTCACCAGGATCATGCGCCAGGTACTACGCATCGTTCGACTCATGCTCGCCCCTTCAGTTCGTCGCCGTGGCCGTAGCCTGAGCTTGCCCGGTTACCGGCGCAACGTACCGCGCTACGCGAAATCCGATCGTATCGCTGGTCCCGTCCGCGCCGTCACGCCAGGCCAACCGTAGTTCTGACATCCCATTCGTCCGCCAGTTCGCGCCGCGCACGACATGTTGCGTGCCCTCGGACGGTCCGAGCGGATCGGTAGCAGCGGTGGGATCGAAGAACGACGAATAACGGTCCGTGGTCCATTCCGACACATTGCCAGTCATGTCATACAGACCGAGCGCATTGGGCGGAAATTGCTTCGGTTTCGCCAACGAAGGCGCATTGTCACGGTAATCGCCGAGCGGTACGGCGACAGTTGCCTGCGCTTCCGTACCAGCCAGGTTGCCGCTGTTGGGCGGCAACGGTAGTGCGTCGCCCCAGCCATAACGTCGGAAGCGGCCTTGACCAGCATAGCGGGCGGCATACTCCCACTCCCCCTCGGTCGGCAAACGATAGCCATTGCCGACCGGCGACTTCAGCACCCAGTTGCCGCCGCGCTGCTCATAAGCCAGCGGCAGACCCTCCTGCCCGGAGAGCCAGTTGCAGAACTCCACCGCGTCGTTCCAGCTCACCTGCGTCACTGGCAGGCTGTCGAGATCGTGGGAGCTGCCCCCCACGAAGCCCGAATTGTGCGTCGGGCGGAACCTGCGGAACTGCTCATTGGTGACTTCGGTGACGCCGAGGTAGAACGGACGCTGCAGGGTCACCCGGCGCGAACCCTCATTGGGGCGACGGCCTTGCTCACGACGACCACTGCCCATCTGAAAGACGCCACCAGCGACGAGCTTGAGCGCGATACCACTCTTGGTGGTGATAACCGGCGCGGCATTGCCGACGATATCACGCGGATCGACCAGATCGAACCGCAGACTACGGTCAAGTCCTGGCGCCAGCACGAGCTCGGTCGTATAGGATTCGAAACCAGCCTTGCGGATCTCGACGCGATGGCGGGCCGCCGGCAGTTGCAATTCTAGTGGCGCCCTACCCTGCAACTCGCCGTCGACTAACACCTCCGCATCCGCCGGCTCACCTGCGACCGTCACTTTGACCAGTCGCGGCACCAGCGTGACCAAGAGGCTGGTGGCGTTGCCAGCCTCAGCGAACACACGTCGTTGCGCACTGTCGTAGCCCGCGTGCGTGACGACGATCTCGTGCTCCACGCCTGGCGACAACGCCACTGTCAGCGGCGTCTTGCCACGCAAGGCGCCGCCTACCAACACCTCTGAGCCGCTTGGCTGCGAGCGCACCTGCAAGCGTGCGTCGGCCGCGCCCAGCACGATCGGTCCCAAGACCGTTTCTGCGCCGGCCTGCACCACGAGGCTGGACTGCCACGGGCGCAGACCCGGTGACTCGAGTGCAATACGCCGCACGCCGGCTGACAACTCCAATCTCGCTGGTGTACGACCGACCTCTTTCCCATCCACGGCAATGCTGGCACCAATCGGTTCGCTGGCCACTGCTACTACACCGAACGACGGCTGCATCGTCACCGCCACTGTCTGCGATTCACCAAGGCCTACCACCTCGAGGCGTACGATCTGATCGAGATAGCGGTCGGCGCGGACGGTGAGCGTACGCGGTCCGGCCTCGATTTCGAATTCAGCCGGCGCCTGACCTGCCGGCCGACCGTCGACACTGACACCCGCCGGCACGCCGCCGGTATCGATCGTGACACGGCCCGGCAGCTTCGCCAGCCGCAGCGTCGCGCGACTATCACTGACCCGGCTCACATCGACCGTTGCTTCTGCGGGACGATAGCCCGTGCGTTCCGCAACCAGCCGATGCGTACCGGGAAATACGAACACCGTTTTGCCCGCATGCCACTTGAACAAGGTCCCTGGCACACGCACGCTGGCATCATCGGGCGACAGCTCCAACGAGACTCGTTGGACCAGCACCAACGCCCCGAAAGTCAGCGCTAACAATAGCAACGCCACCCACGCTGCCGCCTGCCAGCGCGACCGATGCTGCGCAGCCGCCGACACGCTGGCTGGAGCCGCATCGAGCGCCAGGTCGGCGTCCGGAACGACGATGCTGTCCGCGGGCGTGGTGATCTCGCGCGGCGCAGCGTCGGTGTCGGGCGGCAATGTTGCATTGCCGTCGAGCGGATAGACAGATGCCCGCGCTGCCGTGGCAGCCAGTCGATCGATGACGATATCAGCTGCGTCGCAGCGAATTGCATCGTGCAGCGACAACGCCTGGGTCGCTTCGAGCGGCTTGCCATTCAAGCGAAGCGCGCCGCCAGCGACCGGGCTCACGCACAACGACGAACCACTCCAGGCCAATCGGCAGACGATGGCCGAATGCTGCGCGGTATCGGCGTATGGTTCGCCGTCGGCGGCAAAACCGACTGCGCGCTCGAACTCATGTTCGACTCCGCTGGTGCGAACAACGATACGTGGTGGCGAGTCTTTGTCTGCGAGCGTCTGCATGGTCCGCCGCCACTCGTTCTCAGATGGGTTCGACGCAGCGCACGACGATCGTCTGTGTGTCGGTGCCAGGTGCCAGCGTGAAATCGCGTCGGACGTCACGATAACCCTGTCGGCGACCGATGATCGTGTATTGCCCCGGTTTCAGCTCGAGCTCACGACGCTCGAATGTGCCGAAGTAACCCACGCGCTGGATCGCCACTTCCGTCGCGTTGTCCGACTCCAGCGCCAGCGTCACTGGACGATCGAACGCCGGCAACAACATTTCGAGTCGCGAGATCTGCGAACGAATCACCGGACCCTGGTCCGGCAGGCCACGTGCCCGCAACAGCAGTCGATCCGTCTCGGCACGCACTTCAGCCGAGGCGAGACGCTCAGGCCGCTCGATGACGTTCTGGAGCCGACGCGACAAATCGGCACGCGGCTGCGCCCGGGTTTTGCCTCGCTGTGCGAACTCGAGCGTTGGGTCGGTTGCCAGCGCCTTCTCATATAGTGCCAGGGCTTCGGTCCAACGCTCTTCCGCCACCAGACGAGCGGCTAGCGCTTCGAGATTGGCGTCTGCGGCGCCACGGTTGGCCGCGTCCACCTGCGCAATGGCTTCACGCACTTCAGCAGCCTCAGGTCGCAGCGCCTGCGCGCGCGTGAATGCTGCACGGGCCGAGTCGGTGCGGCCCGCAGTCAGCGCCGCAAAGCCATCACCCATGGCGCGCGCGAAAGCTGCGTCGCTATTCTTCTGTCGCAACTGCTGCAGGCCGGTCGTGGCGGCTGCGTTGCCAGGGTATTTTGCCAACACCTGAGCGTAGACGCGCTCGGCAGTAGCGCTGTCACCAGCCTGCACGGCGGCCTCCGCCTGCGCCAACAAGGGCGCGGCATCTAACAACTTGGCCAGACTGGCGAGACCTGCGCGCGCACGTGCATTGTCCGGCTCGATCCGCGCCGCTGTTTCGTAGGCCTGCCGGGCGATTGCGACATCCGCCGCGAGCAGCGCGCCATCACCAGCCGCCAGCTGCGCCTCAAGCGCCGCCGGCGCCTCCGCTTCGATCGCTGCCACCGTCTTGTCGGCTGCCCGCAAGGCTGTGGTCGCGAGTTCGAGATCGCTGCGCTCCAGCGCCACGCCCGCCTCGGCCAGTTGCGACTTGGCGCGCGCGAAATTCTCGCCGCTCCACAACGCCGCCGCACGCTGGTCGAGCAGGCCTAGCCGCTGTTGCAAGGCGTCGACCTCGGCGCGCTTGTTCGCTAACGACTTGGCCAGCTCCTCACGGGCGGCCACAGCCGCGGCCGATTCCGCGGCAGCCGGCTGCGCGGTGACCTGCGGTTTGACCGCGAGCTTGGGCAACCAGAAGAACACGCCCACCGCCGCAGCGACCAGAGCGGTGGCGGCCAGCCAGACGCCGGTGCGGCGCGCGCGCGGCCGCGACGAGCCGGCGCGGAACACATCTTCAATGCGCGGCAGCGGTGCACGCGCACTGTCGACCAGCTCTTTCAGATCGACCAGCGGCAGATCGTCACCATCATTGGCCGCCTCGTCGAAGGCATCGACCATAATCTTGTCGGTCGCGCGCGTACGGCTGCCGGCAGCACGGTGCGGATTGCCATCCCGAACAGCCGCCGGCGGCTCCGCGTGCTGCGGCGGCTCAGGCGGCGCCATCCGCGGTGGTGAGTCCAGCTCGATGCCGATGTCCAGATCATCATCCCGATCGGCATCCGGCATCGGCAACGCCTGCGTCACGTTCAGCGCGTCGAGCGTGGTGTTCGCCTCAGGGTCCGGATAAGCCCCCGCGTCGTCGCGTAACGCTTGCAGCATCTCTTCGGGCGCTGCCAGCGTATCGTGCAGCACCGCATTCAACTCCGAGGCCACATCATGCATCGTCGCCGGCCGAGCCGCCGGACGCTTGGCCAGCATGCGGATGATCAGGTGCTCGAGCCGCGGTGGTACTGGATAAGCCGGTCGTAGCGGTGGCGCCGGTTCGTTGCGTACTCTGGCGACGTCGAAATTGGGATAGAACGGTGGCGCACCAGAGAGCAACTCGTACGCCAGCGCGCCCAGCCCATAGATGTCATCGGCAGCGGTTGGCGGCTCGCCGGCCAGCTGCTGCGGGCTCGCCGTGAATGGCGAACCGGGCAATGAGTTGTCAGCATCACCTTCGGCTGCAGCCGAACCGAAGTCGGCGAGCAGGACGCGACGACCGACATCCAGCAGGACATTGCCCGACTTGAGATCGCGATGCACGATACCGCGCGAGTGCGCATGCTCGAGGGCACGCGCGACTTCGATCAGTAGCGGCACGATTCGCGTATAGCGTTGGCCGCGCAGACTGCGCAGATCGCCGCCGGGCGCGTAGGTCATGGGCAGCACCGCACACCGCTCGTCACGCACTGGTTCGTGCACGCGCAGCACACCCGGGTGATTCAGGCGGGATGAGAGCGTGAACTCCCGCTCCAGCACCTGCCAGGCGGCGGGCGACTGGGTCAGCTGCGGATAGAGAATCTTGAGCGCAACATCCTGTTCGCGTACCTCATCGTACGCACGCCAGACCTCACCGAAACCGCCAGCTCCGATCTTCTCGCGCAATACGAAGCGGCCGCACAGGCGTGCGTTGGCTTCATTCATATCTGGTTACCGAACTCTAATTCTGCGACTCATTCTGGTCGGCTGTAGCGGCAGCAGACGGCAAGGCCACTGTTTCGGCTGTACCAGTTTCTTCCAGGTAGATCTGCCGCAGCAGCTTGCGCCATTCCTCGTACTGTTCTTCCGCCGTGCCCGTGAGGCGCAGCGTGCGGCCCTCGATGTCTATCACCTGCGGTGCCACCTCGGCCTGGAAGCTCTCGCTCAGTTCCTTGAGGGACTCGGCATGGGTGCGCGCATCCGAGAACTTCTGGATTCCCGACAATACCGCCGCGATGCCGCCGACAGCGCCGGCGGTGCGTGCGGCAGATTGCACGTTGCGGCACGTATAGGCGTCGCCCGCGCATTGATCGGGCACCAGGATCGAGGCGAGCACTGCCGCGGCGCCGAGTCCCGCTCGCATCCGGGCAGACGACCGCGCCCGCTCCTCTTTTTCGATCTCCACAGCACTGGTCTGCCGCCAACTACCATACGACTCACTCATCTTGTCGGCGAAACTCGAGTAATAGCCGTTGACGGTATCGATCACGGTATCGTCGCGCTCACGGATGCGATCGATGCGGTCGACGAACGGGTCGTTAGCGGCTGGCAAGCGCGTGACCTTGAGGATTCCCTTCTTGTCAGGCTCGGCGAAACCGCTCATGGCTTCGGGCGCCAGATCACGCGCGAACTTGAGACGCGTGAGACGCTGCAGGTCCTGCCGGTCGGCCGCGGTCAGTCGCTGGCGTGCGGCCAGCAGATCGTTGGCGATTTCGACATAGACGTTCTGGAACGGATCGCGCGCCTTGAGTGCCTCGGGCGTCTTGTAGGAGCCGAGATCCGCCACGCTGCTGTAGCGCTGGTTGTCGATCCACACGCGCCCTGCCGAATCCCGCGCCGTGATCTGCAAGGCGAGTTCGCGGCCCGTCGATTCAACAATCTCACCCGAAACCAGCACATCGACGAATTCCGCATTCTGCGGCACGACACGTACTGCCCCCCATTGCGCGCTGGATTCGAGTGTCTGACGCAGCAGCGTCGGCAGGTAACGCGCCTCGGCCTTGCGCAGATCCGGATAGATACGCAGCTTGGCGAGCGCCTCGGTATCGTCAGCCTTGTCAGCCGGAATTCCCGCGTCGAATTCGCGTATCCCGACATCTAACAACTCGTTCTGTGGGATCTGGGTGGTGGCCTGCACCGCTGCCAGCTTGGGCAACGGCTTGGTTTCCTGCACCACACAACCACTCACAGCCAGTGCAGCGATCATCGCCGCGGCGCTGGCCCAACGTATGAAGACTGTGCTTGCCACTAGGACCTTCCTTGCGTGTTGCGCTTGTACTCGGTGTATTCCTTCCAGAGCTTCTCCTTCAGCTCCGGGTCGGTTTCTCGTTCGGCGGCGCGCCGCAGGCGACGCGCTACGATGTCATCGTCGCTGCCATCTGGCACGTTCACCGGTGCGGCGCCGCCACCACCAGCACCACCCGCACCCGCGGCAGCGCCACCCGAACTGCCGCCCGATCTCTCACTGCCACCGGATTCCGACGAGCCGCCGCTGCGATCCGAGCGCAGGTCTCCGGGACGCTTGCCGGTCGACGCGGTCAACACATTGCGATCGTCGGCCGTAGCGCTGCCTGGATCGTCGTTGCTCGTACCGCCCGCTGCAGCCTGCGCGTCACGCTCACGCGCAACGCGCTCCTGCTCTTTTTGCAGGGTTGCATCGAATTCGCCTAACGACTCATCCAGCCGCTGGTCGAGCGCGGCGCGACGCTCTATCGTTGTCTGCGCACCCTCGCCCGCAGCGGTACCGGCCGCCACATCGGCGTCGCCGTCGACCGTCACATCCGCCGCGCTGCCCGGTGTAGCTGAGCCGGAGTCTGGCAATCCGGCGGGCAACGGCGCGCTTGGTGCCGCCGGCACATCGCCCGTACCCGGCGGCGACGGCTCGCCAGGGGCGCCCGGCGCGCCCGGCGCGCTCGTCGGGCTCGGCGCGCTGGGTGGTGCGGGCATACCGCTTGGAGTCGGCGCGCCCGGCTCGGCAGGAGCACTCGGCGGACTCGGACTGCCCGGCGAGCTGGGCGGACTGGGCATGCCAGGGGTGCCGCTCGGCGGCGTCGCGCAACCGGTAACGATGATCGCCAGAGCGGCACCCACCGCGAGCACGGCCACCAGCCGCTGTAAAGGAAAGCGACCCGAGCGCGGCATCACGGTGCTCCCGCGTCAGCTGCGGCGGTCGGCGGCTCAGCACCACCGCGGAAGAATTCACGCAGCTGCTCGGACAACCGGTTGCAGGCGGTGCCTTCCACTCGCGCGATGAACGGGATGGGGATGACCGCACCAACGATCGCCGACGTGCCAGTCACATTGGTGCCCACCGTGCCGGCCGACTTGGCCTGCTGCAGATCCCAAATGGTGGCTTCATAGTCGGATTCCTTTTCCCACCAGCCGAAGCCGATGCAGCCCGCCGCGCCCGGCGCCGCGCCACAGGCCAGACTGCCACCGCCGTCGGTCTTGCGCGTTGCACCATCCAGCCAGACGACATAACGCACGCCGGTCTCGGCAATGCGGTCCGTAACACCTGGCCGTTCGAGCAGCGCAGTCACGGCTTCGGCCTTGGTGGGTGCCGTACCGGGCTCGAACCATGGAAACATCTTGTCGACGAATTCATCATTCCCGTGCACTTTGATCGAACGTTGGCCACGCGCGAGATTGCGGCCCAGACAATCCATGAACCCGTCCTCGGCGGCAGCCCCTTCCACCTGCGGTTTAGCGAGTACCACCACAGCTTCTTCGCCCGTGATCTGCGTCGGCAGGCTGCGCGATTCCTCGATCCGGGCGTGCATGCAGCCGGTGAGCAACGACAGGCCCGCACACAAGAGCGCAATGCCGGTCAACCTGACTGAACGAGTGACTAGTGCCATGGCTAGGTCTCCCATCGATGGAGAGCGGTCGGACTCGCGGCAGGCGACACTCAGGGGCCGCCTCCACGGCACACAAGTATGCCACGGACACCCCCATCCAAGACTTCGACAACGACCGCCGGCGACGGTTCCAACCAGTTCCGTCCGGCGCTAGCCGAATAGATCCAACTGACCCGACACCGGCTTCGCCGACACCGCAGCAAACTGCTGCGTGTCGAGCGCCGCGAAATCCCGCTCCGACGTCAGACCCAGGCGTGTACAGGCCAGCCTGAACCGGCTGCGAATGAGGTCGGCGAATGGTCCCTGGCCACGCATGCGGCTCGTGAAGCCGGGATCGTTGTCGCGACCGCCCCGCATGGCGCGGATCAGGGACATGACATGCGCGGCACGCTGCGGAAAATGCGTGGCAAGCCATTCGCGAAACAGATCTTTCACCTCGTATGGCAAGCGCAACAACGTGTAGCCCGCGTAACCGGCGCCGGCTTCGCTTGCGGCACTCAGCACCGCTTCCAGGTCGCCGTCGGTGAGCGCCGGAATGACTGGCGCGACCATGACGCCGACGGGCACGCCGGCGGCGGCGAGTGTCGCCATCATGTTGAGCCGCGCCCGCGGTCCCGCGGCGCGCGGTTCGAGCACACGCTTGAGATCGTTGTCGAGGGTGGGAATCGTGATGAGTACGCGGGTCAATCGGCGTTGTGCGAGTTCGGTGAGCAGGTCGAGATCGCGTAGTACCAAGGCTCCTTTGGTGACAATCACCACCGGATGACGCCAGCGCAACAGCACCTCCAGCACTTGCCGCGTGAGGCCGAGCCGCTTGTCGACGGGCTGGTAAGGGTCCGTGTTGGCACCCAGCAGGATCGGCTGACACCGATAACCCGGCTTGGCCAGTTCACGCGCGAGGATCTGCGCCGCGTCATGCTTGGCGAACAACCTGGTTTCGAAATCGAGCCCGGGCGAGAGACCTAACCAGGCATGCGTCGGCCGGGCGTAGCAATAGATGCAGCCGTGCTCGCAGCCGCGATACGGATTGATCGAGCGGTCGAACGGCAGGTCCGGTGACTGGTTGTAGGTGATGACCGTGAGCGCCTGGTCCGGCAGAACGCTCGTGGCGATGCTGTTCGGTATCGGTTCCGGCCACCAGCCGTCGTCGGCAGCGGCAACGGTGTGGCGCTCGAACCGGCCGGGCGGCTGCGACAGCGCACCACGACCTTTGATTGACGCTGACTTCCGCCGGTCCATGCCGGAACTGTACATTCATACAGCTTCGTTCGCCAGTCCTCACACGCGCTGCATGCCCACCATGACGCCGGTGATATAGGACGCGACCCAGATCAGCCAGACGGGAATTGCATAGCGGTGGAAAGACGTCAGCATAGTCTGCTTGCCGGTCCATCGAGCCCAGGTACCGACTATTGCCAGCAGCAGCATCAACAACAACCCGGTGTAGCCGGCGATCGTGTGCAGGTCCCAGACGATCGGGCCGTCGATCGACATACCCATCATCTGCGTCGCCAGCACATCGGCGGCGAGCCCGAACCACAACAGTACGACATGGGCCGAGGTCAGCACCTTCAGTCGCCAGTTGCGCCAGATAGCGATCGTATAGAGCAGCAGCGCCGTCGTGATCGAAACTACGGACACGAGAATGATCGGTTTCACGATTGCTACACTCCGCAGTATGTTGCCAGCGAGTATACGACCGTGGAGCACGTTTGCCGATGGCTGAATTGACGCCCGCGATCGCCACGCAGTTCGCGCGCCTGACGCTGGGGCACGTCACCCGCGAGTATCCTAACAAGCTCGACCACGTCATGACGAGTCCGGCGGATGTGGCTGCGCCGGCTGCGCTGCATCCGATCTTCCATGGCAGCTACGACTGGCACAGCTGTGTACACGGCTGGTGGCAATTGCTGACGCTCGTGCGGCTCTTCCCGACGCTGCCCGTGCGACGCGACATCGAATCCTTGGCACGGCAGCTGTTGACTGCCGCGAATGTGGCGGGCGAGCTCGCGTATCTCGCACGGCCGGCGTCCGCCGGCTTCGAGCGGCCCTACGGCTGGGCCTGGCTGCTGGCGCTGCATACCGAGGCCCTGCGTCAGCCGCAGCAACCGTGGGCGGTCGCCCTGCAGCCGCTCGCGCTGGCGATCGCGGCACGCTTGCACGCCTACCTGCCCAAACTTACGTACCCGGTGCGGGTTGGCACGCACTACAACACGGCTTTCGCATTGGTGCTGGCATTGGACTGGGCGCAGGCTAACGACCCGTCACTCGCCGGACTCATCGCCGAGCGTTCGCGTGACTGGTTCGGCGGCGACC
The DNA here is from genome assembly GCA_041395625.1 of Steroidobacteraceae bacterium. Taxonomy (GTDB): domain Bacteria; phylum Pseudomonadota; class Gammaproteobacteria; order Steroidobacterales; family Steroidobacteraceae; genus CADEED01. Next base: position 109,337 of record JAWLAE010000003.1, read on the forward strand.
GCGACTGTCAGGCCTGGGAGCCGAGCGGCGACGATTTTCTGTCGTCGGCCTTGTGCGAAGCGTTGCTCATGAGCCAAGTGCTGCCACGATCAGAGTTCCTCGCCTGGTTCGGCGCATTCCTGCCAGACATCGCTGCCGGCCAGCCGGCCACGCTGCTGACACCGGCGGTCGTCGCCGACCGCAGCGACGGCAAGACCGTGCACCTCGACGGGTTGAACCTGAGTCGCGCGTGGTGCTGGCGAGCGATTGCGCGCTGTCTCGACAGTTCCAGCACGGCAGCGCCAGTCGCACGAGCAGCGGTGCGTCGACATCTCGATGCCAGCCTGCCACACGTCGCCGGCGACTATATGGGCGAACACTGGCTGGCCAGCTTTGCCCTGCTGGCACTGATGTGAGCCGGTACTACTTCAGCGTCACGTAGCTCTCCAGCCGCGCCAGCTCTGTCGCATCCACATACTTGCCGATCTCACGGCGAAACTCATCCAGTGACTTGTACGGCCGATATTCCTCGAACTCGTGTGCCATGCGTTTCGTCATCCCGGGAATCAGATCGATCTCCGCACGGCTCGCCGTGTTGAGATCGATTGGCAGAAACAGCCGCTGGTAGAGCTCGCCCCGCTGGGTCGGGTTCAGCGATTTGGCAATGAGTGCATCGACAGCAGCCATCGACGCAAACGGTCGCTGCGCGACGATTGCTTTGCTGAGCGTCTCGCTCATGTGCGGCAGGCCGGCGAGCGCAGCGAGCTCCACCGTGTTCGGGTTGAGCCGTTCGTTCGTATTCCCGTCCTGCGCCCAAGCCATTGCAGTCACAAACAGGCTGGCCAGCATGGCTGGCAGATATCGACCGACTGGTTGCGGTACACGGCAAAGTTTCAAGGCAAAGCTCCTTCTGTCCAGCATCGTTGCGCCCGGTGGCAGCGAATAGTCTAGCCAACATCTGACCCGGTTGTGCGGCATCTGGTTCAATGATGCAATCTTGTCGGCCAATGGCTGAGAATTCGTGAATAGGACTGTGACTGATTCTGCCCGTGCGACGACCTCGCCGTATTGGCTGTGGCTGGTACTTGCGCTACCCGCGATCTATTGGCTGGGCGGTTATTGGCGTGATGCGCTCAGCTACGGCGAGTTCCTGCATGCGAGTGGCGAGCTCGGCGCGCGCCTGCTGATCCTGGCCATGGCCGCGACACCGCTGCAGATGTTGTTGCCGCGCCTGTCCCTCACGCGCTGGCTGCTGCGGCATCGTCGACCGATCGGCGTAGCGGCGTTCGGCTATTCGGCGCTGCATGCGCTGGCCTATCTGCAACGCAAAGCAGACTTGGCGCGGATTCTCGACGACGCGCGCGAGGTGGGCATGTGGACCGGTTGGCTCGCGCTCGTGCTGCTGTTGTTGTTAGCCATTACGAGCAGCGATGCGGCAGTGCGAATGCTGCGGCGCGCCTGGAAGAAGCTGCACCGCTGGGTCTACCCGGCCGCGATGCTGACTTATCTGCATTGGCTGCTGTCGGCGTTCGAGCCGCTGCCCGCCAGCCTGCATTTCGTGCCGCTCGCGGCGCTGGAAGCGTATCGGATCTGGACGCGATATTTCCTGCGTCGTCACCAGCGAGGCGACCATGCCGAGAATTCATGAGGCAGTGCGAGGACTGCTACTGGGCCTGTGCATACCGCTGACTGCCGCGGCCCAGAACCAAGACCCACCAGCAGCCGAGAATCCTGCGGCCACTCCGGAAGTGATGATCACCGCGCCCGAGCCACGCTACGTCGCGCCGACATTGCGCGATCGAATTGGCCGCATCTGGGCGCCGGTCTATCTCAACGGCCAGGGCCCGTATCGATTGGTCCTCGATACCGGCGCCAATCGATCGGCAGTCATACCAAGAGTGGCGGCAGAACTTGGCGAAGCTGCCCGGACGAATCGCACGGTGCGAGTGCGCGGCGTCACGGGCAACGCGCAAGTACCGCTGCTGCGCGTCGATCGGATGGACATCGGCGATCTGGTGCTCGAACCGGCCATGCTCCCGGTCGTCGCCGATGTGTTCGGTGGCGCCGATGGAGTACTCGGTAACGAGGGCATGCGCGACAAACGCATATTCATCGACTTCAAGCGCGATTCTATTAGTGTGAAGCGCTCCAAGGGCGAAACCATGGGGCACGAGTACCGGACGATCCCGATCAAGATCATGCGGGACTATCTACTCGCTGTGGATGTAACGATCGGCCGCGTGCGTGCCATCGCGATCATCGACAGCGGCTCACCCCAGTCGTTGGGTAATCTGGCCTTGCAGGAAGCGCTCAAGCGGCAACCACTCGACGAACCGCCTGTCGAAGTCGTCGGCGTCACACTCGACGTGGAATATGCCAATCGCGTCAAGATGCCGGCGATCTATCTACATGGCATCGTCATCCGCGGTGCGCAGATCTCGTTCAGCGATGTGCATATCTTCAAGCATTGGCGCCTGACCCAGGAGCCGGCGATCCTGCTGGGAATGGATGCGCTCGGCACCGTCGAGCAGCTGATCATCGACTACAAGACGCGGCAGCTGCATATCAAGGTCAAGGATTAGTCAGGCCCTCGGGATGACCCTGAACTCCCGGGCGGACCCTCGGGACGGCTCGTTCCTGCGGATTATTACCATGTCGTCGCGCCCGTGCCAGGTGGCAAGATGGGCATCGAGGCCATCGGCCGCGCCGGGCGTGTAGAGCGTTGCTGTCCCGTCCTGCCGAAACTCCAATCGTTCGCGTGGGCGGCGCGCCAACGGAATCTCGGCGGTCATCGGTCGATAGACATCGCCGGCCGCCGTGTCTTCTTCGAAGGAGTGCACCCAGGTCGCGCTACAGAGCAGCGACAGATCGATAGGTGACCGCGGATTTGCCATCACTAACGGGTGAGCCCTGCACGTGGACCGGCGAGCGCCGCCTGCATGCGCAGTATCTGCGCCGACGTGAACATGAACATCGCGTCGTCGTCGACATAGTCCATGTAGTTCATGAACATGTCGCCGTTGGGGCCATTGCGACAGGAAATCGAGGGCCAGCGCGGTTTGCCATAGTTGGGACCCGCGCAATTGGGCGTGTCAGCAGCGAGGTCTGAGCCACTGCAGTCAGGCGTATCTGCCCAGATATGGCGCAGATTGAAATAGTGACCTACCTCGTGCGTCGCCGTGCGGCCCTTGTTGAATGGAGACTGCGCGGTGCCACGTGTGCCGAAGGCCTGATAGTTGATCACGACGCCGTCCGTTAGGGTGGGACCACCCGGAAATTGCGCGTAACCCAGCAGGCCGCCACCCAACGGGCAGACCCAGATATTGAGATGCGAGCGCGGCTCGAACGGCGCGATGCCACCTGAACGTGCTCGTTTGACGCCGTCGTCGACGCCGAACGCTCGCTGGGTCGTCGCCGTGCGGGTGATCTTCACGAGTTTGAATTGCAGCAACGAATCCGCGACCAGCCCCTTCCAGGGCGCTGGAACCTTCGACTTGTCAGCGTTGCGGGCGCGGAAGTCCCGATTGAGCACGGCTATCTGGCTGGCGATCTGCGATTTGGGAATGTTCTGTCGCTTCTCGTTCCAAACCACATTGACCACCGTTCTGACAGTGACGATTTGTTGCTTCGCCAGTGCCAGCCGCCGGGTACGCCAACGCTCCGTCGCGAGTTCCAGTCGCGCGAGATTCGTTCGATACGAAGGGTGCTGCTCCAGCAGTAGCATGTGTGCGGCCATCGTGCCGCAGCCTCGGCGTAGTCGTGGCATCGTGTTCTCCGCCTACCGCGCAACCTATCGGTGCAGTGCGGATTGCAGCACTGCGCTGTGCGACAGTCAAAGCGTTGCGGAGCTACGACGCACGCCGCGGAGCAACATCAGCAGCTTCAGTACGGTGTGCCGTCCTTGTGCAGGAAGCCGCCCTGGCGCGTCGGCAAATCCATGTCGACATCGGAATAGTGTGCGCCGTCCGCAGGATCGCGATTGCTCACTTCGAGATAGCTGGCCGGTGTAGCGCTCCTGTTGATGAGCTGATGGCCATCGCCATTGCCGGCCGGAAAGCCCGCACACATGCCAGCGACCAGCACTTGCTCGCCGCCATCGGTTTTCAGAACGACTTCTCCGGACAATACATAGATGAACTCGTCCTCACGCGTATGCCAGTGGCGCATCGAGGACTCCTTGCCGGGGGGCAAGGTCGTGAGGTTGATGCCGATCTTGGTCAACCCGAGTGGATCGCCCAGCGCCCGCTTCTCGCGCGGCAGGCAGCGCGAACGAAACGGGTCCGGGTAACCCGATCGGTTGACCCCCGGCAACGTGGCGGGATCGAGGGCAGGTTTTTGCAATGTCATGTGGAAGCTCTCTCGCGTATTTGGCATCCGCAAGAATACGGAATCTGTGCCGCGCCGGACTGCTCGCGCGCCGGCAACTCAACGGGCCCTCGCGACCACCTCGAGTACCAACGGCGTCAGCATGTAGGTACCGCGGTGATTGGCCGCGGCAGCCATTTCATCCGCCAGCTTGCCGGCAGACTCGGGCGCGAGACGGCCGCGCGCCACCATATTGGCAGCCCCTGTTTCGATGAATGCCCTGGGCCACTCCCAAAAGTAGTCGCCAGGCCGGACTGCCTCGACGTGTGGCTGCATGCGTACGATCTCGAAGCCGTTGCGCTCCAGCCAGGTGGGCAGCTCCAAGGCGACATCGGGTTCACCACCATCGGCGCGCCAATGCTGCATGACAGCCTCGACGAAGTCATCGTGGGCGGCGGAAGCCGGTGCAAACCGCCAGCTCCTGTAGTGAGCATACTCCATGAACACCACGGGTGCGCCGGTCTTCAGGACGCTGCGTAGTCGGCGCACGACCGACTCGGGTTGACTAACAAATGACAGCACCCAACGACACCAGGCAGCATCGGCGGCGACGTTCGCGAGAGTCAGCTCGGTTACGTCCTGCTCGACGCAGTGAACGTTGGTTAGGCCGCGGGCTTGCGCGGCCATGGTGAGCGCATCGAGAAACCGCCGCGATCGCTCGACCGCGACCACCTGACCTTGCGCGCCGACTATCTCCGCGAGATCGAGCGCAGCGTAACCCGGCCCCGCGCCGATATCGATCACTGTCTGCCCAACCGTTATCCCGGCCGCACGCCACGCGGCCAGCGTGCGCGGGCGCCAGATGCGGTGCTGCAGCCCGAGCCGGGCGATCTCGGCATCATGCGTACCCAGCGAGTAATCCCGATCTGTCATCGCCGAATTATCCGCCTGCGCGTGTAACAGGCCAATAGCCTGCAGCAAATGTGACCGCGATCTCATCCGTCGCTCAAGCGCGCGATTCTGCGGCCGATCACCTCACAGGAGTCATTGAGTCTGGTCGTGAGGAGTTTCGATGTCGGGAGCAACCGCCGCACTACGTGCGCTGCCATCCGTTGCCACGGTGGGCGTCACGGGCGCGCGTGGCCGACGCGATCCGCATTTTGCCAACCCCGAGCAGCTGCTGCAGACCGTAGATCTGCCTGATGCAGTGGTTCTGGCGGCATCGGATGCAGCCACTGAGCAAGACTGGCTGGCCGCGCTTCGCAACGACTCGCGCTTCGCCCTGCTGCCGCTGTTCGTCGACCGGGCGCTTGAGCATCCTGAGCGCTCACTTGCCGATGGTGCTGCCATGTCCCGCGATGCCATGCATCGCCAGATCGTCGACATCGCAGAACGCTGCGAAACGCTCGCACGCGATTCGTTGGCAGACCCGGAGTCGCGGCTGCTGGCATTTCTCTTCACCCGCCCCGGCCGGCGCATCGTGCCGATCCAGGACTGGCGCGTCAAACAACTCTATCACTACCCGCTGCTGGACGCGTTCGACAACAGCATGGCGAGCAGCGTCGACTGGCTGACGACGTTGACCCGCCGCCGTCTGCTGGAGCCGGTCGCGCTCGTCGACCGGATCAGAGCCTGCCCCGATTGCCAAGGCGCGCACTTCAGCTACATCGATCAGTGCGCCAACTGCGCCAGCATCGATATCAGCGAGACGATATTCCTGCACTGCTATTGCTGCGGACACGTCGCGACCCAGGACGCTTATCTCGCTGGCGACGGCATGCGCTGCCCCAAGTGTCAGACGCAGCTGCGGCACATTGGCGTCGACTATGACCGCGCGCTCGAGACGTATCATTGCGGCACCTGCACCACGCGCTTCGCCCAGCCGGATGTTCGCGCCCGTTGCCTGCACTGCGCCAAGAGCCACACGTCGCTCGATCTGCCGGAGCGACGCATTCACAGCTACCAACTATCGACGAGTGGCGCGTTGGCCGCGCGCACTGGCAACGTCGGCGATCTGTTCACACTGATAGACGATCTGAACTATGCGCATCTCAGCTACTTCGAGCGTACGCTCGACTGGCAGCTGGATCTGCGCCGTCGCCACAAAGAGGTGGAATTCGGCGTCGTCTGTATCCGCCTCGCCAACCTGCGGCAGCTGATCGATACGACCTCGCGCGCCCGCGCAGCACAGATCATCGATGCGTTCGCCCTACGGCTGCGCGAGCTGATCCGCTCGACGGATCTGCTGACGCGCTCGGACGAGCAGCACTGCTGGCTATTCCTGCCGCAGACGCCCTCGGCAGGGCTTGCGGTGCTGCGCAGCCGGATCGAAGAACTGCCGGCACTCGTGAGCGAGGCGGACGGTTCAACGCTCGAGATAGCGGTGAGTGCCGTCAGCTCGGACGAAATGGCGGACGGCAAGATGCCCGCCACGTTGCTGATGAGCGAAATGCGGGCGGCGCTGTCATGATCGACGCGCACGAACTGCAGGTGGGCTGGCTGACGCTGCAGCAGATGTTGCACGACGCATGGCATTCCGAATGGGCGGAGGTGGCGACACGTTTCTTTCCGTTCGTGATGCTGTTCGAAATGCCAGTGCAGGCCGCCGTGATGCTGGGTGCCTGTCGCTACTGGTGGCGCAATCGGAACCAGCGGCCGACGTCACGGATTGCGCCGCGTGTCACCTGCATCATCACTTGTTATTCCGAGGGCGATGATGTCAAGCAGACGATCGCCTCGCTGACCGAGCAACTCTACCCGGGACAGATCGACATGCTGGCGATCGTCGACGGCGCGCATCGCAACAAGGCGACGGCCGACGCCGTGCAATCGATGCGGGCGACGGTCAAGCAGCGTCCCATGCGCTCGCTGGAACTCGTCGCCAAGACGCAGCGCGGCGGCCGCGTGTCGAGCCTGAACCAAGGTCTGGCACTGGCGCGCGGTGAGATCGTGATGGCGCTCGACGGCGACACGTCTTTCGACAATGACATGGTGCGCAACGTCGTGCAGCACTTCGCCGACGCCAATGTCGTGGCAGTCTCCGGCAATCTGCGGGTCCGCAATGCCCGCAAGACTCTGGTCACGCGCCTGCAGGCGCTCGAGTACATGCTCTCAATTCACCTCAGCCGCACCGGGCTCGACCAGTTCAACGCGGTCAACAATGTGTCCGGCGCATTCGGCATCTTTCGCGCTGATTTCCTGCGCAAGATCGGCGGCTGGGACTCCGGCACCGCCGAGGACCTCGATCTCACCCTGCGTATCAAGAAATATTTTGGTCGCTATCCGCATCTCAGGATTCGCTTCGAGCCACGCGCCATCGGCCACACCGACGCGCCGACCACGCTGACGCAGTTTCTCAATCAGCGACTGCGCTGGGACGGCGATCTGTCCTACCTGTACCTGCGCAAGTATCCGGACGCCCTGCGGCCAGGGCTGCTCGGCTGGCCCAACTTCATTGCGTTTCTCTGGACGGGGCTGTTCTTCCAGCTCGCACTGCCGTTCGTCGTACTCACGTACATGACGCTGGTCTTCTGGCTCTATCCGGCCGGGCATGTCATCGGCGTGCTCGCCTTCGTGTACATCTTCTACTGGCTGCTGACGGTCGCCATGTACGTGCAGTACATCGTGCAACTGTCCGAACGCAAACGCTACGACCTCAGCTTCTGGTGGTTGACGTTCCTGTTTCCGGCGTTCGCGTTCATCACCCGTGTCTGGAACGCCCTCGCGACACTCTCCGAGATGTTCACGCGCTCACACCTCGACTCCTCGATGGCGCCCTGGTGGGTACTGAAACGGACGAAGTTCTGACATGCGTAAGCCTTGCCATTTACTCGTCATAGCGCTATCCATGGCACTGCCTGCTGCCGGTGCCGATGCATTGGCGCCGGCGGGCACGGCGCCGCAATCGCTCGCACAGTTCGAGCAGGCGTTGCGCGCATCCTCGTGGTTTGCCACTGGCGCGGCCGAGCGAGTCGCGTTCGATGTGCCGCTGGCGAGTCCGGCGGCAGCACGCGGCCTGCTCGCTGGTGCCAGCGTGTTCTCGAGCAGCGCCTTTTCGAGCGTCGACGAAGTCATCGATGTGGGGCGCCGCCGCTCCTACCAGCAGTTCTCGTTGGCCGGCGGGGTGCGCATCCCGTTGTTAGGTAGTCGGCTACGCTACAACGATGAGCTCGCCGATCAGGAGCTTGCTCAGTTGGCCGATGCGGCCGAGCTCGAATCGCAGCAGCGCGAGTTGGTCACGCGATTGCGACGCGCCTACATCGAACTCTGGTCGGCACGAGTGCGCCGCGAGCTGGCCGCCCGCTATCAGGGTACTGCGACCGCAATGGGGTCGATCCTGCAACAGCGCACGGCCGCTGCATTGCTGCTGGAATCCGATCGCCTGGAGTTCATGAGTGGCTTTGCCCGTGCGGCACTGGAACGGTCACGCGCCGAGGCGGACGAACAGAATGCAGCGGCGGAGCTGGCGATCCTGACCGAGTCACAGGTGGGTGCCATCACCCCGCCGGTCATCGAATTCGGCTGTACGCTGCCGAGCCGCAGCTCGGACGATGTCGATTCGATCCTGGACCGCCATCCCGAACTCGTGCTCCTGCGTACCCGCGCCGAACACTACGCACGGCTTGCAGACGCCACCGGCGTACGAGCGGTGCAATCGGATCTGCGCGTGGGTATCAGCAGCTCCTACGAGCCCACGAGCGGCGATGCCGGTCAGGCGGCGTTCGTGAGTCTGTCGTTCGACTACGCTTTCGGCGCTGCCAAAGTCGAGCGTAGCACGGCGCGACTGCGCGTCAGACGCGCCGCGAGCGCCTACCGCCTGCGGCGTGCGCAACTGTCCGGTGAACTCACGCGCCTGCTGGAGTTCGGGCGCACGCTCGACAACAGCACCGAGCTTGCCAGGCTCGGCGCCGAAGCGAGTGCCGTGCGGCTGCACGAGCGAACGCTGCGCGCAGCACGTCTCGCGGGCGATGTGATCGAGCAACTGCAGCAGGCGCGCTATGCAAACTACCGGGCGACACTGGCGGAACATCAGGCGACACGCGAAGCAATCGATTGGCAGATATCGGTCGCCGCCTTCCTGCCAGCCGACTGCGATGTGCGTGAAGGCGGTACCTACCTGACCGATGCCCAGGCGGACGGGCCATGAAAATCGAGTTTTCGCGCACCGCGCGCGCCACACCTGAAACGATCGGCGGCCTGAAAGTGCCCTACGCGCCAGCCAAGCGCGAGTCGCCCAGGTGGCGCTGGTATTTGATCATCGCGGCAGTTGCGAGCCCCGCGCTGCTGCTCGCGCTCGGGTTGCTGGGCGGCTTCATCACCCGCAGCGCCGAAGGGTCCGTGATGCTCGATCAGCTGGAAGTGCGCGCCATCGCGTCCGGACGAGTCGATGCGGTTGCGATCGAGGTCGGGATGGATATCGAAGCCGATGCATCACTGGTAACTACTCGATCGAGCAGTGAACCGCGGCTGGCGCTGGCCGTCGCCACAGGTTCACAATCCGCCACGGCGACCTTGCGCGAGGAACTGGCACTCAGGGACAGAATGCTGCGGCTGGCGCGCGAGCGCCGCGACTCGCTCGCCCGGTTGGTAAGCGACGGCGCAGCCACGCGCGCAGAACTGCGCGAGGCCGAGTACGCGCTCGACAATGCCGCCGCCGCCGAGCTGCAGGTACGCCGCAGCATCACGGAACTCACCCGACCCGCCGCCGGCACCGCCGCACGAGCGCGCAACACAGCGCTCGACGCAACCATCAACCGCGCACCCTTCGCCGGCAAAGTGCTGGACGTCTTCGTCTCGCAGGGCGAGATCGTGCGCGCAGGCGATCCGCTGGCGCTGATCGGGCGCAGTACCAGCCCCAAAGTCGTGGCTTATGTTCCGCCGGATTTTGCGACCAGGATAGAGTCCGGCACGCCGGCTACGATCTTCTTCGCCGACGGCACACAGGCACTGGCCAGCGTCACGGAGCCGGCGCGAATCACCCGGCGGATGCCGGCAGATCTGGTCGACAGCTTTGGAATGCGACCGATGATGGTGGTACTAAAGCTGGCCACCGACAGCCCGTGGCCGAAAACGCAGGCTATCCATGGCATGCCCGTTCGCATCCGCTTTCACTATCAGTGGGAGCGCAGCGGATTGGGCGGCGTGCTGAGCAACGCGCTCGACTCGCTGGTCGGCGATCCCTGAACGGCTAGCGAGCGCAACCGGCGGCGCCGCCTTTCACGGCGAGCTGCGCGGGACTACACTCTGGCCACCCGCTAGTTCCTTAGGATTGCCATGCCCCTCTCGCTGTTCGATGCAACGATTCCCTCGTATCTGCAGATTCTCGGTGCTGTCAACCGCTTGATTGGCAAGGCTGAAGCCTATTGCGCGGACAAGGGCTTGCAACCCGCCGATCTCATCCAGGCCCGGCTCGCGGATGACATGCTGCCGTTCGGCTATCAGATAAAATCGACCGCCGCGCACTCCTTCGGTGCGATTGTCGGCCTTCGCAAGGGCGTGTTTTCGCCCGACCGGACGCCATGGCCCGACAATTTCGCCGGGCTCAAGCAACTAACCACTGACGCGATCGCAGGGCTCGAAGCACTGGACGCTGCGGAGCTCGAGAATTTTATCGGCCGTGACATGCGTTTCGAATTCGGCGAAATGCGGCTCGATTTCACCGCCGAGAATTTCCTTTTATCTTTCTCGCAGCCCAATTTCTATTTTCACGCGACGACCGCCTACGACATCCTTCGCTGGAAAGGCATGCCGATCGGCAAACGCGATTACACCGGCCGCGTCCGCGTCAAGTAGGCACACGTGACCTCGCATCGCGATACCCGCTGACCGGGCGCCGTCGTCAGGATCCGTGCATCGTCGGAACGAACGGGGCGCCAAACTGTTCGACAGCCTGCGCCATGCGCCCGAGGTCGATGCAGAGCTGTTCGTCGTGGAGGGAGACTCGGCGGCAGAAGCAGTATGCGCGGTGCGCAACGTCGGCTTTCAGGCCGTCCTGCCGATACAGGGCAAGCCGACGAACGCGCTGCGAGCATCGCGCCGACGAATCCTCGCCAATCCGTGGTTGGCTGCCTTCACCGCCGCGCTCGGCAACGCCGCAGGCACTGCGCTGCCACTCGGCGAATTGCGTTATCGGCGCTTGCTGCTGTTGCTGGATCCGGATGCGGACGGTATCCACACCGGCGCGCTACTGCAGATTTTTCTGCACCAGTTCATGCGGCCACTTTTCGAGCGGCGCCAAGTCGAGATCGTCCATGCCCCCTGGGGCGAGATCCGCGCGGTCGACGTCGAACCATTGCTGGCGTTTCATGAAGCCGAGTTTCAACGCCTGTGCAGGGAGCAGCGCAGCACGACGCCGACGCGCTTGGAGTGCATCCGGCATCGCGGCGTCGGCACGATCACGCCGACCGTTCTCGAGCGGACCTGCATCAACCCGACGACCCGGCGCACGCATGTCCTGACGACCGCAGACGTCGAAGCCGCCATCGCGGTGTTCGGCGGCGAGGCACGCCGGAGCAGTCCGGCGATGCAACGCTGACCGGACGTTGGTGCCAGCGGGAACTTTCGCTAGCGCAACTACTGCCGCCGTGGCTTGCTCGGGCATCGCTCGCTGCTGAGGGCTCGCAATGCAATCGATGTTCGTGCGGGAAGCGCTCCTGGGTCGACGGTCGGCTCTGGCTGCGATGATCGGTCTCACGGCTGGTGCAGCGCTGGGCGGCGCACCGGGGGCAAGCAATACGGCGGTACCAGCGCCCAAACGCAAGCCGAGCAAGCATTCGCCAGCACTCGACTTCGCCAACCCGATCGACAATCTGTACGCCTTCGGCAAGATCTGGTGCGGGTACGATAGACCTGTCATCGGCAGCTTCCATGGGCTGATGTATTTGCGCATCCCCGGCAAGCGACTGATACCCGTATTCAATTTCACCGGCACTGGCACACTGCAGGCCGAGTTCGATCCGCAGGGGTTCCTGAAGGTCAAATCGCGGGAAGTCGGCCTGTTCACGGACATTCGCACCGGCGAGGTGCTCGAGCACTGGGACAATCCGCTGACCGGTGAGCGTTGCGAGGTCTACCACTTCTACAACGATCTGATCGCCGGCACGCTGACGACTGAGGTGCCCCAGTTCAATTACGGCAGCAAGGATGATGCCCCAACCGTCATGAACGACGGCACGGTGTTTCCCGATGAAAACGGCCGCTATCCGTTTCGATTGCCGTTCACCAAGCTCGGCGACGACCTGCTGCTGTCCTGGGACTATGCCCATGAGCACACCAACCCAGTAACGCCGGCGGGCTGGCCTACCTATTCCACCGGCAGCAGGATTACGCCGTCGGAGCATTTCATGATGTACGCTTCGCTGGCCGACGTCGAGAACCGGGATCTGCCGACTGCACGGATGCGCGCCGGCTTCGCGCGGATGTCGGAATGTTGGCCGTGGATGCGCATGGGCAAACATGAACATCGCGGTCTGACATTGTTCGGTCGCATGCACTCGCACAAAGGCCTGCCGGGCACAGCCGAGGTGCCGCCGAAGGTGCTCGCGTACATAGAAAAGCATGCGCCCGAGTACCTGACCTTGCCTGCAAGCTGGGAATCGCCGAGTTCGAATCGGCGCATCGAGACCTGGGGGGCGTTCGCTCAGGACGTGCCGCCAGAGACGCCAGGCTATGACTGGACCGCCAAGGCAAAGCGACCACCCGGCTTCAAAGGCCCGCCGACAGGCTTGGGACGCCGCGGCTATCTCTGAGGCACGCTGAACCGTGAACTACTACACATTTCTGGCAAGCAGGCTCAGCGCGGCGGGACCTTAGGGTCGGTCCACCTTTAGGCGTACTGCATTCGGCCGTTAACCGGTCGTTGGTGTACTACCTCTGCTTGGTGGCCGGGATGCTTGACGAGTTGAAGAAGAAACTACGGCTGGGCGTGAACCTTCCCAGTCCGCCAGCCATCGCGCAGAACATCATTGCGCTGACCAGCAGTCCGGATGTGGATATCGCACAGATCGCGGTGGCAATCAGCAAAGACCCGGGCCTCACCGCGAAGATCCTGCGAGTCGCCAACTCGTCCATGTATTCGAGAGGGCGTACGAGTCATAACCTGCGTCAGGCCTTGCAGCTGCTCGGCCTCCGGGCGACCACCACGCTCGCGCTCAGCTTCTCGCTCATCGGCACCTACAATGGCGGCAAGGGGACGGGTGTTGACTACCCCGGCTTTTGGCGGCGCGCGATCCTCGCAGCAGCAGCCGCACGGTTGTTAGCCAATCGCGCCGCGCACGTTGGAGTCGATGAAGTATTCCTCGGTGCCCTGCTGCAGGACCTGGCAGTGCTGGCGATCGATCGGGTGCAGCCGGATTTCTATGCGACCCTGCCGGTTCCGGCGAGCCACACGCAATTGCTGCAATACGAATGTCAGGCGCTGGGTGTTGATCATGCGCACCTCACCGCATGGCTCCTGCGGCACTGGAAGCTCCCCGAGGCACTGTGCGCCGCGGTCGAGGCCAGTCATGACCCGACGATGCTGGCGCCAGAATCCCCACACGGTGCAGCAGCACGCTGTATCGCACTCGGGAGCGAGTGCGCGGAGGCATTGCTGGCTGGCGAGCGACAGACGGATTGGCCGCAACTGGCGGGACACACCCGCGAGTGGCTGAACCTCGGCCCTGAGACGCTCGCGGAGGTGATGTCCGCCTTGGTGGCCGAAATCCCGGAGACGGAAATCCTGTTCGACACCACATTGCTGGAACCACACAGTGCGCAAGCGATAGTGGAACAGGCGCAGGAACTGCTGACGCTGCGCAACCTGCAGGCACTCGAGCAGATCACGACACTCGAAGCATCTTCGGAACAGCTGGCTTCGCGGATGACAATGCTGGAAGACAAGCACCGCCGCGATCCGTTGACCGGCGTGTTCCACCGCGGCCATCTGGATGAGGTTTTGGAGAAGGAGTTTCGCGCGGCGACGGACGGCGGTTGGCCGTTGAGCGTCGTGTTCATCGATCTGGATCGTTTCAAGCTCGTCAACGACACCTATGGCCATCCAGTCGGTGATGTCGTGCTGGTGGCCACCGCGAAACTGTTGGTCGATCTGGTGCGCGACACCGATCTGGTAGCGCGCTATGGCGGCGAAGAGTTCGTCATTCTGTTTCCGGGCTTGGACGCGGGGCCCGCGGCATTCGTGTGTGAGCGAATCCTGACGCGCCTGCGAGAGGCGCGCCACTCGGTGGCGGGAAGACTCATTCAGTCCACCGCATCGTTGGGGCTCGCTACGCACACGGTGTGCACGCCTTTCTCCAGCGTCGCACAATTGGTCGAGGCGGCGGACCGCTCGGTGTATGCCGCCAAGAGGGCCGGACGGGATCGCCTGGTTCGGTATGAGCCCGCAGCGCTGGCTCGAACAGCGTAGGGGCGAATGGTGGCCAGGGACGGAATCGAACCATCGACACGCGGATTTTCAATCCGCTGCTCTACCAACTGAGCTACCTGGCCATCTGGGAGCTGCTGAAGGGGGCGTATTACGCCGCGCCTGCCTGCTATCGTCAAGCGAAAAGGTCAAGCGAAAAGGTCAAGCGAAAAAGGTCAGGCTGAAAAAAGCGCGGGGAGTGGCATTGCGGCCACCCCCCGGCTTGATCATCGATTCGAGGCGTTGCGCCCCGGGGCCTTAGCGACCGCGACCGTAGCCGCCGCCGCCGCCGCCGCCACCGCCGCCACCGCCGCGATAGCCACCGCCACCGCCGCCGCCGCCGCGGTAACCGCCGCCGCCGCCGCCACGGCCACCACCGCCACCGCCGCCACGCTCACGCTCCTGCGCTTCGTTGACGCGCAATGGGCGCCCACCGAAGTTCTGGCCGTTGAGCGTCTGCATCGCGCGCTGCGCATCGGCAGCGGGCATTTCGACGAAACCGAAACCACGCGGTTGCCCGGTGTCCCGATCGGTGATGAGCGATACGGAATCGACCGTACCGTGCGCAGCAAACAGCTCGCGAAGAGACTCCTGCGTCGCGGAGAAGGGCAGATTGCCCACATACAACTTGGTCATACAAAACTCACAGAAAAACAACTAACAAACGACCGTGACGCACAGATACGAATACTCTGGGCGGCAAAGCCACCTGGTTCGGACACGATCGGGCTAGCTCGTTGCTGCGGGTAGGCCAAATGGGGGACAGACGCAGAAGAAAACCGACAAGCAAGACAGAAGGGCACGAGCCGGCCTACAGAATAACCGACCCTCAAGGCGTGCGCTACTGCTCGAAACGTAGTCAATTGGCCGGAAATGTCCGGATCGAGCGGTAAAACCGCCGAAACTTACGATCCAGAGCCCGGGCTGACGAATTCGCGCGGCTTTTCCGACCCGTCGCCGAACAAAAACTTCTCCATCTCCGCTTCCAGGAACTTGCGCGCCTTGGGCTCGATCGGACTCAAACGGTATTCGTTCATCAGCATCGTCTGATGCGCCACCCACCGCCCCCAGGCCTCCTTCGAGATGTTCTCGAAGATTCGCTGGCCCAGCGCCCCGGGATAAGGTGGCCGGTCGAGGCCGGGTGCTTCGGTCTTGAGCAGCGCGCATTTCACTGTGCGAGTAGTCATATCAGGTGGCTTCCATCATATTGTCCAGGAGCGTTTTCACCGGCGCCGGTAACCCGACCCGGATAGGCTTGCGCGGATCGAACCAGACAATACCACCCTCCTCGGCCACGGTGGGCCGTGACCCGGCGCAGACCACAGGCTGCGCTGTGATCGCGAGATCGAAATGCGTGAACGCGTGTTTGATGGCGGGGAGCGGCGGCCGGAACGGCTGCTGCAAGTCATACAGCCGGTGCTCTGCGAAGGTATGCAGCTCGTCGGCCGACTCGAACTCTGGCAGACACCACAATCCCCCCCAGATGCCGCTGGCGGGACGCCGCACGAGCAGCACTGCACCGCTCATCTGCCGCGCGATCAGCATCCAGACCGCACGTGAACGACGGCTGCCCCGCGCCCGCTTCGGCGCCGGTAGCTCGTCGACACGCTGCGCAGCCAGTGCCGCGCAACTGCCGCTCACCGGACACTCGCCGCAGCGGGGCCTCGCGTGAGTGCACATCGTCGCGCCGAGATCCATGACGGCCTGCGTGTAGGTGGCGACGCGAGTGACTGGCGTGTGCGCCTCTGCGAGCGCCCACAGTCGCACCAGCGTTGCTCGGTCGTCGATCGCGCCATCGACCACGTGATACCGAGCCAGCACACGTTTGACGTTGCCATCGAGGATCGCGTGGCGCTGGTCGTTAGCGAGCGCCAGAATCGCGGCGGCCGTCGATTGCCCTATGCCCGGCAATGCCACCACCGCGGCCATCTCGGCAGGGAACACGCCCGCATACAGGTCACTAACCACTTTGGCGGCGCGGTGCAAGTTGCGGGCACGAGCGTAGTAGCCCAGTCCAGTCCATAGATGCAGCACTTCGTCGAGCGGGGCGGCGGCGAGCGCCGCAATGGTCGGAAAGCGCGCCATGAACCGCTCATAGTAAGGAATGACCGTTGCCACTTGTGTCTGCTGCAGCATGATCTCGGACACCCACACCCGATACGGAGTCCGTGCAGCTTGCCAGGGCAAGTCATGGCGGCCGTGCCGCTCATGCCAACTGATGAGCCGGGCGGCGAACTCGTCACTCACGTGTGTGCAAACCCTTGTCATCCAACAGCAGGCGGATGCGTACGCGCTTCATGCGCGCATCCGCCAGCGACGCTTCCGCAAAATCCAGCGTGCCACGCGCCTGCATTGCCCGCAGTCTTGCCGTCGGCAGCACGAAAGGCTCGCTCTCGGCATCGACAGGTGGCAGATAGCGATCGATGGTGATCTGGTCACCGGTGAGCAGGAACTCGGTCAATAGCTCTTTCGCCAATGTGATCCGCAGCTCGCCGGACAGTGCCGAGTCGTCCAGAGCGACCTGCAACGGCTTGGCCGCCACGATGCCGGCTTCGAAGGACCAGGTGGTCTTGATCTCCGCCGCCCCCAACACAGTCGGATCACGCGTCGCCGGTGCCTCGATCAGAAACTGCGCGAGCGCCTGGCGCAAATTGGCCGTTGTCAGCGTCAGCGAACCAGACCAGCCGGCAGTTCCGTCGAGCTGACCGTTCACGACCCCCTGCAGATCCAACGACCCGAGTTGCACCCGCCACAGTGGGACATCCACCGCTCTGTCAGTAGTCAGGCGCGCGATCGGTACGGTCACCTCGACAGGCAAGTCCGCCACGTTGAACGAGCTGGCGTGCAAGGTGCCTGCCAATCGGAAGTTCTCGACCACCGTGGCGTCGCGCCGCGGCACGTATCGACCCATGATGCGCAGGCGAGCTGCCGGGAAATCGTCGTTCGAATCGACTGCGAACGTGGTCTCGAGCTCCACGGGCTCGCCCGGCCGGATCGCACCGGCTACCAGGTTCCAGTCGGTCAGCTCGATCTCGGTGTCGGACGACTCGTCGCCGTACACGAGCAGACTGTCGACCAGCTCGATGCCGGCGATGACGCCATTGCCACTAACACCATTGTCTTGCGGCGCACCGTTCGTACTGTTCCAGCCTTGCCAATTGCCGCGGCCGTCCGCGCGCTGCGCCAGGCGCACGTCCGCTCCGACTATGCGAACGGTATCGACGACCGCCCGTCCCCGCAGCAACGGCACCAGTCGCACGCGGATCCGCGCCTCACGCCAACTTATGAATGGCGCCCCGGCGAATCCGTCCGGGTTACTCAATGACCCAGTGCCAGTCGTCAGGGCGAGCCACGGAAAGAACGCCAGATCGATGTCACCGTCGAGCTGCAACGTGCGGCCCGTTTCGCGGCCGACCGCATCGACGATGTCGTCCTTGAAACTGTTCGGATCGACGAACAGCGTCAGCGCAAGGATGCCCGCCACCACCAAGGTGGCGAGTACGCCGAAGACGATCAGTATCCATTTGGCCGCACGCATGCAGCCCTGATTGTAGAGAAGCGCGTCAGCGATCGCAGATGTCGATGTCGCCCGACATCGATTTCAGACGCACGGTCGCTGCGCCCTCGCCGTGGCGGACGTCGAGGCGCTGGCCCGGTCCGTATTGGCTGGTGCGTTCCGCCGCAGCGCCGAAGCAATTGCTGATGTCCCCGCTGAAGGTCTTGATATCGGTCGTAAACCCGGCGACGGCCGGCACGCTGGCTGTCAGGTCGCCGCTGACGGTGGCCATCTCGAGCCGCGCGCCGCGCTGCAGCCCAGCTCGCAAGCGGACGTCGCCCGAGGTCGTGCGGACACGCACATCGCTGGCGTCGTCCATCTCGAGCGCGACGTCACCGCTGACCGATACTGCATTCAGGACGCCAGCGATCCGCTCGAGCGTGAGATCGCCACTGACTGAGTTCACGCGGACATTCGTTGCGGCGCCGGAACCGCGCAGGCGGATATCGCCACTGACGGCCGTCACTTCGATATCGTTGCCGGCGATCTCGGTCTGCACGTCGCCGCTCACCGTTTGCAGATCCTGCCGTCCTGTCGTACCGCCGAGACGGACGTCGGCGCTGACCGAGCTGACCTCGACGCTCGAATCCTTCGGCACACGTACCGTGAGATCGGTAGTGCCCTTCACATTGTCCTTGCGCGGCAAAACCACTCGTACCCGAATACGACCTGACTCGTTCACCAGTTCCACGCGCTCAACATCGCGTCCCAACCGAGCCACGACTTGCACCGCCGCACGATCCCAGCCAGTAACATCGATCAGACCTGCAACGTTGCTGATCTCCACGACACCAGCGGCACTCGCGGGGATTTCCCGTTCGAAGGTGCGGCTGCGCTGATCGCCGCCGGGGGTCGAGTCGGCGGTACACGCTGCCGAGAGCAACAGTGCGCCGAGCATCCATACCGTCCTGATGGTCATTCGGAATTTGGTCTGCATGATCATATCTCCTGCCGATCGCCGGCCACCGCCGCCAGCACCCGCATCTCTTCCTGGTAGGTGTCCACTAACAATTCCTGCAGCAATGCATTGGCCGGCTCCCGGCCCATGGCCGCTTCGATCTCCGCCATCGAACGCCGCAACGATGCGAGGCTCGCGACGACCTTGGCGCGCTCCTGCGGCGACATCTCGGTCAGGCGCTGCTCGGCCTGATCCAGCAACTCGTTGCGCAGCGCTGCCAGCCGCGGATCGGCCTGCAACGCCGTCCGCAGAAACGGCGGCGCGGCGGAGCTCGAGCCAGCACTCGCAGCGACGGTCGCGTTCTGCAGCGGCACACCGCGTCCTAACAGCACGCCGAGGGCAATCAGCGCCAGCGACGCCGCGAGGCTCGTCAGCAAACGCGTGCCGCCGCGGAACCGGAACTGTTGCGGCTGTGGCGCCTGCGCGGCAATCGCGCGCGCGATGTCCGGCCACAGATCGCGGGGTGGTGCGAGTGCGGCTGGCAACTCGTGCAACGCCCGCACCGAACGAGCGCGACTGTTGCGCAGGTCGTCAGACTGGTCAGCAGGCTGCTTGGTATCAGTCACGCCACACCTCTTTCTAGCCGTTCTCGTAACAACCCGCGCGCGCGATGCAATTGCGCCTTGCAGGTTCCCACCGCGATACCTAACATCTCGGCCGCCTCGCGATGCTCATAGCCATAGACACCGCACAGCACCAGCACGTCGCGCGCGCCCTGTGGCAATGAGGCGATGGCCGCTTCCAGCTCCGCCTCCTCCACCGGGCTGTCGAAGGTCACCTCGCCCGGCTCCGCATCGTCCATGGCATCCAGCGACTGCTCGCGTGACACCGACGGCTGGCGACGCCGCGCCAGCACCGCGTTGACGGCGATCCGGTGCAGCCAGGTGGCAAAACTCGAGCGGGACTGAAACCGCGGCAGTGCCCGCCACGCACTGATGAACGCCTCCTGCGTGCAATCGGTCGCCACGTCGGCGTCGCGCGTCATGCGCAGGCACAGGGCATAGACCCGACCCACGTGCTCGCGATACAGCCGCTCGAAGGCGCGGGCGTCGCCGGCACGCGCGCGCTCGATGACAGCCGCCTGCAAATCCACCAGGTCGGCCGGTGTCGACATCAGACTGGAAATTGCACTATCCACCGATCCGCCACTCCCCCTGGTACTGCTTGGAGGCACGGGAAGACCCAGGGGTTTGAACGCCGCGTCTGGAAAGCGGGCGTCAGCCGCGGCGCTGCCCGCCGAACCACTTCATCGCGTACTGCAACAACTGGTTGTTGGTGGCAAGGCCCAACTTATGTTTGATGGTTTGGCGATGGGATTCGATCGTCTTGACCGACAGACTGAATTCCGTGGCGATGTCCCGCGAGCTCAGCCCTCGGCCAACCATATTGAGGATCTGCACTTCCCGATTGGACAGTCGCGACACGGGATCCGCCGGGTCGCTGCCACGCGATTCGCCAGCGCGCGAATCGAGCGAGCGCTGCACGATGTCGCTCACATAATTCCGACCAGCGAGGACGCGCCGCACTGCCGTCAACAGCTGATCCGATGCAGCCTGCTTCATGATGTAGCCCATCGCGCCGGCCGCCAGCAGCCGTTCCGCATAGATCGTCTCGTCGTGCATCGACAGCACGAGCATCCGGAGCTCCGGCAACTCGGCGTGCATCGCACGCACCAGCTCGATGCCATCGCCGTGCTCGAGCGACAGATCGACGATGACAATATCGGGCTTGTGGGCTCGAATGGCGTCGCGGGCCGCCGCCTCGGAATCAGCTTCGGCACAGACCGTGAGATCGGGCTCCGCTTCGAGCATCCGCCGCAGGCCCTGCCTGACGATCGGATGATCGTCGACGATGATGACGCTGTGGGGTTGCTGACCAGTCGACGTCGCGTTCATGACCTAGCATGCTGCAGCGCGCAGCCGCACCCGTCAACCCATGCCGACACGTGGATGTGCACAGGTGCAACGTATCTCCACACCGCCGGACGCGCTCTTGCTCACGACGAGATCCCCTTGCAGCATCTGCGCACGGTAGCGCATCAGCTTCAGACCCATGCCATTACCCGGCGCCACCGCAGGATCGATGCCGCAGCCGTTGTCGGCGATCGTCAGTTGCAGGCTGCCATCGGCAGTCTGCAACTCGATCGTCACTTCGGTCACACGCCCGTGCCGCACGGAATTCGTGAACGCTTCCTGCGCGATGCGGTACAAGTGTCCCGCCGATGTATCGTCCAACACCAGCGGGTCGTCCAGGCGAGTGATTAGCTTGGTTTGCACGCCGAAGCGCTCCATGCCTCGCGCCGCCAGAGTTTGCAGGCCGGCAATCAGTCCACCGCGATCCGCACCGACCGGCGACAGACCGCGCGCCATCGCGCGGGTACTCTCGATCGCCGCGTTGACGAGTCCGATGATGTCCTCGACGTCCGCGCGGACGGTCGAGTTCTCCTTGCGCAGCTGCACCACGACACTGCGCATCATCAGCGCGATGCCGGTGAGATCCTGCCCGAGGCCATCGTGCAGATCGGAGCCGATCCGCAACTGCTCGCGACTCGCGATCTCGAGCACCTCGCGTTCCATCCGCTTGCGCTCCGTCACGTCCGTGAACGCTACCAGCCAGTGCTCACGATCGTTGATCAGGATCTGCGTCGCGACGCAGTTCGCCGTGAACGCACTGCCGTCGCGCCGCAGGCATTCGAACTCCACCGGAACTGCGTGCGGCAAGCCCGCAGCCTCGCGCATCTGCCGATCGATGCGACTGCGCTCGCCTGCCGCACCAGGCGCTACGTGCGGTTCCAGCGATGCCCCGACCGCCGCACCCGGCGCAAAGCCAAACATCGCGTCGAAGCTCGGATTGGCGATTCGAATGACGTTGTCGAGATCCACCACGGCCACCGCCTCGCGCAACGCATCGAGTATGCGCGCTTGTGTGGCGCGCAGTTCGTCGGCGGCGCGGCGCGCGGTAATGTCAGTGGCGCTGATGACCACACCGGCGACCCGCTCATCCGTGCGTACCACCCGTACGCGCATGTCGAAGATACGTTTGATACCGCCGTCGTACGATTGCTCGAAGTCGACTGGCTCACCGGTTGCCAGCACGTGCGCCACCGTTGCAACGACGCGATCCGCATCCTCCGGCACAGAAATGTCGCGGATCGAGCGGCCGATCAATTGCTCCGGCGTACGGCCCCTCATCGATCGATTGATATAGAGCACGCGCTGCGAGGCGTCCACGAGTACCAGCCAGTCGGGCGAACTCGCCGCAACGGCGATCAACTGCGCCTCGGAGCGTCGCAGTGCCTCCTGCGACGTACGCGTATCGGTAACGTCAGTGGCGGACCCGATTGAACCAACCACCCGGCCCAGTCCGTCGAAAACACTGCGCGATCGGATCGCCAGCCAGCGCAGAGCGCCGTCCGGGCGGCGGATATGCAGTTCGTCGCATACTCCGTCAGTGCCAGCGTGCAGCTGCCGATGCATCGCGAGACCGGCGGCGCGACAGTCGTCGGTGAGGCATCTGCCCCAATCGCCGCGTTGCTGGAACTCCTCGAGGCCACACCCCATCGCCGCTTCAAAGCCCTCGCTGACGCGCACCAACTGCGACTTGCCGTCAGGCGTGAAAACACTCTCGAACACGAAGCCCGGCGTCAAAGTCGCTACCGTCCGGAACATCGCTTCGCTCGTCGCCAGCGCCGTCTTTTCGCGCGCCTGCTCCGTCACATCGATCGCAAAGCCCACGACGCGGATCGCCTTGCCGCTGGCGTCGTGCAGCAGCATGGGTGAATCGGACACCGTGATGTAGTGACCATCCCGATGCCGTACGCGATAGATGGCAGATTCGGTCTTGACACCGGTCCCCAGAAACCGGTCCCATTGCTGCTGCATGGAAGCGTGATCGTCGGGATGGCACAGTTGCAGCCAGGTGGCCGAATCCGGCGCCAGCGCATCATCGACGTAGCCCAAGGTTCGCTCGACACCATGCCGCTCGACGATGCCGGTCCCGAGATCGATTTCATAGACGATACCCGACACGGCCGCGGCGGCGGCGCGAAATCTCTGATCGCTGGCGGCGAGTGCCAGTTCGCGAGTCTTGCGCGTAGTGATGTCGACGATCATTCCGACCACCAGCTCGGCACCGCCACTCGCATTGCGCTCGAGTATGCGCGCGCGATCGAACGCCCAGTGCCAGCTGCCATCGGCGTGCCGAAAGCGGTACTCCGACTCGTGCTCGTCTATGCCGGCAGCCGCCGCGCGCTGGAACTCTGCCACGGCGCGCTGCATGTCTTCATGATGCACGTGGTCCTGCCAGAAGCGACGATTGCCGCGGCCGGCGGCGGGCTCGACGCCAAACAACTCGTAGAACGCGTCACTGTGGTTCACTTCATGGGTCGACAAGCGCAGCTGCCACAGGCCGCCGCCGGCCAGACGCAGCGCCGCTTCCTGGCGTTCGTTGTCGGCCCGCAACTCCAGATCGGCCGCTTTGCGCTCCGCGATGTCCATGCAGATGCCGACCATCCTGAGCGCGGCGCCCTGCTCATCGCGCTCCACCACTCGCCCGCGCTCGAAGACCCAGCGCCAGTCGCCCGACCGCGTGCGGATCCGATACTCCGCGTCGTAGTGATCGCGCTCGCCTGCCACATGTGCGCTGAAACGCCGCACGGCCTCCGGGCCTTCGTCCGGATGCAGGTTGTCGTCCCAACGTGCCACGTGGTCTTCGCCATCGCACGGATCGATGTCGTGCCGCGTGCACCAATCGTTGAACCAACGTGTCAGCCCCGTGCGGAAATCCAGCTCCCACAAGCCGACGCCGGCGCCCCACACGGCGGTCTGCAGCCGCGATTCGACCGAGCGCAACTGCTCCTCGGCCCGTTTCGCCGAATCGATATCGAGCGACACGCCCATCACCAGCGTCGGCTTGCCTTCCAGGTCCCATTCAATCGCGCGGCCGCGATCCAGGATCCATTTCCAACTGCCGTTGGCAACCTTGATGCGATACTCGTGCTCGATCTTGTCATTGCGGCCGGCGACGTGATCTGCCAGATGCCGATTGACAGCCTCGCGATCGTCCGGATGCAGCCGCGATGACCAAGGCTGCGGCACGCTTTCCCACTGCTCGCGCGAATAGCCGGTCATCGCGAACCACATCGCGCTCGAAGTGCCCGTATCGGTCGGCACGTGCCATTGCCAGAAGGCGGCTCGTGCGCCCCACAAGGCCGTGGCGAGCCGGGTCTGATCGACGGCGAGCATCGTTTCCGCGCGCTTGCGCGTATCGATATCAACTAACAAGCCGACCGCGAGCTGCGGCGCGCCCGCGGCATCGCGCTCCAGCACGCGACCACGCTGCAACACCCAGATCCATGCATCCTCGCCGCGGGCCAGCCGATATTCGCACTCGATCCGGTCCGCGCTGGCTGCAGCCGCCAGTTGCTTGTCGAGCGTTGCGCGATCGTCGGGGTGGACCCGGCTCAGCCACTGCTGCAGGTCGAGGCGGCCGCCCGCGACTTCGATATCGCGAGCGGCTGCCCAACCGGCCTCGATCTGGACGCTCTGCGCAGCCGGCCGCCAGACCCATGCGCCCGCATCCGCCGCGTCGAATGCGAGCTCGGCTAGCTGGCGGTCGATCGGGGCTGCAGTCGGCCGGGGGTCGGGTTTGGGGCGCGCGCTCATGAGCCGCTATTGTTGCGCAATCGCGTCGACGACACCTTGACCCAATTATCGGTGTACGGGTACGCCACGGTCGGGCTGGGCGCATCGCGCTGCCCTGCGAGTTCGGCCAGCAGCGCGACACAAGCGACAGCACCGCGACAAATCGGCGTTGCACCGCAGCGCAATCGAGGCACGACCGGGACGCTCAGGCGTTCCACCAGGCCGAAGTCGGGCATGACTCTATTTAACACCTCATACATAATATGTCTGGTACAACTATTTGAAAACCAGCCCATTTCTCAGGGGAAAACGTGGCGGACTCATCTGGCGGGGCACGCGTCGTGGCGGATTATTCCGAGTGGCGAGCGCGGGACTATTTCCAAACGTACTACAGCGAGGTCGTGTTACCTGACGAGCAGGCCGTGCTCGCCTACCAAGTACAGGTGCTCGCCGCAGCCGGTGAACGTTTCGGTCGCGGCCTCGAGTACGGCTGCGGACCCACGCTGCATCGGGCGATCGCGGCGGCGAAGTACGCCTTCCGTATCGATATGGCGGACTGGTTAGCAGACAACCTCGCCGCCGCACGCGAATGGTTGCTGGCTGACCTCGACAATCCCGACTGGAAGCAATTCACTCAATTCATTCTGGGGTGCGAAGGAATCCGCAACCCCGACGCGCGGCAAATCGACCGGCGCGAAGCGCACACGCGCAAGGTGGTACGCGGACTGTATCTCAGCGATGCGCGCTGGCGTGAGCCGCTTGGTCCGCAACGCGTCGAGTTCTATGATCTGATCGTGTCGGGCTTCTGCCTCGACGCCGTATCCAGCGAACAACGAGTATGGCGCCGCTGCATGAAGAATCTGCTGTCGATGCTGCAGCCGGGCGGCACCCTGATCATGCACGCCCTGCATCAATGCAAATCGTACAAGTGCGGCGAGCGCATGTTCCCCGGCAGCAATCTCTCGATGGACGACATGCATAGTGTGTTGCTGGCCGGCGGCTGCACCCGCGCGTCGATCGATGTGCAGGTGATCCCCTGCCCGGACAACGCCCAATACGGTTACAGCGGCATCCTCACCGCGTCAGCACGCAAAGCCTGACCGCGACGCGGCGATCGGCAGCTCGTCAAGCCGGCGCGTGGCAGCCGCGCGGCCGCGCGTCCTGTACCATGCGCGCGTCATGCCCACAGAACGTCTCCAGGCGCTGAAGCGCCTCGTCGGTCGTACCCCGTTGCTCGAAATCCAGTGCCGGTTTCGCGGTCGCGAACATCGCATCTACGCCAAGCACGAGGCTTACAACTTCACCGGCAGCATCAAGGACCGGATGGCGCTCTATATTCTGGAGCGCGCCTATGCCGAGGGCACGATCGAGCCAGGCGATGAGATCGGCGAGGCGACCAGCGGCAATACGGGTATCTCGTTCGCGGCGATGGGCCGCGCACTCGGGCACCATGTGCGCATTTACATGCCGGACTGGATGAGTCGTGAGCGCGTGCTCGTGATCCAGAGCCTGGGTGCGTCGGTCATTCCAGTCTCACATGAACAGGGCGGTTTCCTCGGCAGCATCCGTATGGCCGACGAATTCGCGCGCGAAGCCGGCAATGTCTTTCGACCGCAGCAGTTCGACAATCTGGCGAACGTGCAGGCCCACTATGAAACGACGGGGCCCGAGATCGTGGCCCAACTCGCATCGATCGGTCGCAAACCCACGGGCTTCGTCGCCGGCGTCGGTACCGGCGGCACGGTGATGGGCGTCGGGCGTTATCTGCAAGAGCGGGTTCCGGGTGCCGAGGCGTATCCGCTCGAACCTGCCAACTCACCGACCTTGCGCACCGGCCACAAGGTCGGGCGGCATCGCATTCAGGGCATCAGCGACGAATTCGTACCCTCGATCGTGAAGCTGGCCGAACTCGGTCGGCTGGTCGACGTGTGGGATGGCGACGCGATCGTCATGGCGCAGCGCCTGGCGAGCGAACTGGGAATCGCCGTCGGTATCAGTTCCGGCGCCAATCTGCTGGGCGCCTTGCAGATCGCCGCCGAGCAAGGCGAGGATGCCTGTGTTGCCACGATATTCTGCGACTGCAACAAGAAGTACCTGTCAACCGACCTGTGCAGCGACGAGGAGTGCAAAGAGCATTATGGTTCGCGTGAGGTGGAGTTACTAGGTTTTCGCGCCATTCCCTGGTGCGACTAACGAAACTACGGGGATCTCAACGATGGAAGAAGTCGGTCTGGCCTATGGGCTCGTCAAGTACCTGCATCTGCTGCTGTTCGTCTACTGGCTGGGCGGCGATGCGGGCGTGTATTACTCCTCGGGCTTCGTGATCGACCCGAAGCGCTCGCGTGACGCGCGGCTCACAGCCGCCAAGATCTTCATCGAACTCGACATGCTGCCGCGCTACTGCCTGGCACTGATGTTGACCGTAGGTGGCGTGCTCGCCTACTACATCGATGTTCCACATCTCTCCTGGCAGCTACCGCTGATCATCATCCTTGGCCCGCTGTGGGTCTGGATGGTATGGGCTGTGCATCATTACCAGGGCAAGCCGTTGGGAGCGAAGCTCGCCAAGATCGATCTGTATTTCCGCTGGTTCATGATCGCCGCAATCATCGTCTCAGTCAGCTATGCCCTGTTCGTCGACGGCCGACTGCGGCCCTACCCCTGGCTAGCCGCCAAGCTCTACCTGTTCGCCACGCTGATACTGGCGGGTCTGCTCATACGTCTGACGCTGCCCGCCTTCAACGCCGGCTTCAAGACCCTCGCAACCACCGGTCCGACACCCGAGAGCGATCAGCAGATGCTCGACGGCATGCGCGCCGCCCGCGTCTATGTCTGGTACATCTGGTTCGGCGTCGCGGTGTCGGCCCTGATTGGCGTACTCAAGCCCGGCGCCGGCGGCTAACGACCTGATGCGGGCGTGGGCCACCATCGTGGCGATGGGGTCGGCGCGGTTTGGGAAACGCGGCGCGGAACCGCGCCGATGATGTTGCTGACGCTGCGCGATGCGCAGCTCGCCTTCGGCCTGACGCCGCTCCTCGATCGGGCGGCGCTCACGATCGAATCCGGCGAGCGGATCGGACTGATCGGGCGCAACGGCACCGGCAAGTCGACGCTGCTGCAGATCTTCGCGGAGCGCGTGTCACTGGACGAAGGCGAAGTTCAGCGTCGCAGCGGTCTGCGAGTGGTGCTCATCGAGCAGGAACCCGAGCTGCCCGATGCCGCTGATGTCTACACGAGTCTATTGTTGCGC
This sequence comes from Steroidobacteraceae bacterium, assembly GCA_041395625.1. Classification (GTDB taxonomy): domain Bacteria; phylum Pseudomonadota; class Gammaproteobacteria; order Steroidobacterales; family Steroidobacteraceae; genus CADEED01. The sequence continues at coordinate 137,426 of JAWLAE010000003.1, forward strand.
GGCGCTGTCGATGAGATCGACGATGACCGTGAGCGCACGACGGTGCTCGCGAAGCTGACCGCTTCGATGCAACGCTTCGGCGTCGACCCAGCGCGCGCGCCGGCGACCACCTCAGGCGGCGAACGCAAGCGCGCGGCGCTTGCACTGGGCTTTGCGCTCGAGCCTGACCTGCTGCTGCTCGATGAGCCGACCAACCATCTGGACTTCGACGCTGTCAGCACACTCGAGGACGCGGTACTGCGCGGCGGCACGCGCGTCATCATCACCCACGATCGATATTTCCTGGATCGCGTGGCGACGCGGATCGTCGAGCTCGATCGCGGCATCCTGCGCTCCTATCCCGGCAATTGGTCCGACTATGAGACGCGCAAGGCAGCGGAGCTGGAGGCGGAACAAGTCGCCAATCGACGCTTCGACAAGTTCTGGGCGCAGGAAGAGGTGTGGATCCGCAAGGGTATCGAGGCGCGGCGTACGCGCAACGAGGGCCGCGTCAAACGACTGGAACGATTGCGCGTCGAGCGTGCGGCCCGACGCGAGCAGCCGGGCAAGGTACGGCTGGCGCTCGATGCGGGCGAGCGCTCCGGCAAGCTGGTGGCCGAACTCGAAGGCGTCAGCAAATTCTTCGGCGAGCACTGTGTGGTCCGCGGTCTCGACTTGCGAGTGATGCGCGGTGACCGGCTGGGACTCATCGGACCAAACGGCGCGGGCAAGACGACCCTCATCAAACTGATCGTCGGCGCACTGGAACCCGACAGCGGCTCGATTCGGCGGGGCACCAACCTGCAGGTGGCCTATTTCGACCAGTTGCGCGAGCAGCTCGATCCCGAGTGCACGCTGGCAGAGACCGTGAACCCCGGCTCCGATTGGGTGGACGTGGGCGGCGGACGACGGCATATCAGCAGCTACCTGGCCGACTTCCTGTTCCCGGCCAGGCGAGCGCAGGCGCCGGTCAGGATGCTGTCGGGTGGCGAGCGCAATCGGCTGCTGCTGGCGCGCTTGTTCGCCACGCCGGCGAATCTGTTGGTGCTGGACGAACCCACCAACGATCTGGACATCGAATCGCTCGAGCTGCTCGAGCAGCTGCTGCAGGACTATGCCGGTACACTGCTGCTCGTCACGCACGATCGCCGGTTCCTCGACAACGTGGTGACACAGTCGTTAGTCGCCGAAGGTAACGGGCGCTGGCAGGAGTATGTCGGCGGCTACACCGACTGGATCGCGCAGCGTGATGCGCGCGCATCGACCACGACGTCGGTGAGTGCCAGGCCGGCGACAGCCTCATCAGCCGGCACTACGGCAGCCGACAAACGTCGCATGAGCTACAAGGACCGGCGTGAGCTGGATGCGCTGCCCGGTGAGATCGAGACACTCGAAACCGAGCAGCGCGCGCTGGCTGAGCGCATGAGCAGCGCCGACTATTACCAGCGAACGCCAGCGGAAATGCGCGCTGACCAGGATCGGGTCGAGGCGCTCAACAGACTCCTCGATGACAAGCTGGCGCGCTGGGAAGTGCTCGAGTCATCGGCGGCCAAACTCGATAATTGATACTCGCTCGCGGCGCTGTCTCGTCCCTAGCGATAGCCGCGAGCCTGCAGTTCGAACAAGGTCGCGTAGCGACCGTGCTGCGCCAGCAATTGCTGATGCGTGCCGCGCTCGACGATTCGGCCGCCATCGAGCACGGCAATCTGATCGGCCATACGCACGGTCGAAAAGCGGTGCGAAATCAGAATCGTGATGCGTTCGCGGGCGAGTTGACGGAAGTGCTCGAATACGTCGGCCTCAGCCTGCGCGTCCATGGCCGCCGTGGGTTCGTCGAGCACCAGCACATCGGCGCGCAACCGCATGAAGGCGCGCGACAACGCGATCTTCTGCCATTGACCGCCTGACAACTCACGCCCATCCTTGAACCACTTGCCCAACTGCGTCCGATAGCCAGCGGGTAGCTCCTCGATGAAGCGATCAGCCTGACCTTTGGCGGCCGCGTCGCGCCAGCGTGCTTCGTCGTCGAAATTCGGCTCGTCGCCCGCGCCGACGTTCTCACCCACCAGCAGTTGATAGCGCGCGAAGTCCTGAAAGATGACTCCGACCCGTTGGCGCAGTACTTCACTGTCCCATTGTTCGAGGTCGAGACCGTCCAACAAGATACGCCCGGCTGTCGGTCTGTACAGCCGCGTCAGGAGCTTGATGAGCGTGGTCTTGCCGGAGCCGTTTTCGCCCACCAGGGCGATACTCGTGCCCGGACGGATATGGAGCGTGATGTCCTCGAGTGCTGGTCGGGCGGCATCCGGATAGGTGAAGCTGACATGCTCGAAGCGGATACCGTCGGTCGGATCGGGGCCCTTTTGCAGATCGCCGCGCTGCGCCGCCACCGGCGTTTCGAGGTATTCATAGAGCGTCGACAGATAGAGATTGTCTTCGTACATGCCGCCCACCGCGGCGAGACTGGCCGACACTGCGCTCTGCCCCTGCCGGAACAGCATCAGGTACATGGTCATCGCACCGAGCGTGATCGCACCCGCGACCGCGGTCAGCGCGATCCATGCATAGGCACCATACAGCGCCACCGTGGCGATCAGGCCCAATGAAAAGCCCCACAGGTCACGCCTTATGGTCAGCGCACGGTCTTCCGCGTACAGCTTCTCGAAGATCGCACGATAGCGATCCAGCAACCGCGGCCCGAGGCCAAACAACTTGACCTCCTTGGCGTAATCCTCGCGTGCGATAACCGTCTCGAGATACATCTGCATGCGCGTCTCCGGCGCACGCCAACGGAACAGCCGGAACGCATCGCCTGAAAACTTGGTTTCGGCGATGAAGGCCGGCAATCCGGCGGCAAACAACACGACCACCGCCCACGGTGAGAAGCCGGCGAGCAACAGAGCGAAGCTGACCAGTGACACCGCGTTCTGCGCGAGTCCGAAGGTGCGCATGACGAGCGACAACGGCCGACTGGACGCTTCGCGCCGTGCACGCGTCAGCTTGTCGTAGAACTCGGAATCCTCGAACTGCTCGAGATCGAGCGTCAACGCCTTGTCGAGGATCATCACGTTGACGCGCTGCCCCAGCTGCGCCCGCAACAACGACTGACTCGTGGACAAGCCGCGCTGCGCTGCTGCAATCGCAGCGACTAACAAGCCCTCCAGCACCACGAACTCGACCACCCGCGTGCCGTCGATGCCGCCCGCCTGAATCGCGGCGACCACCGCATCGACGATCTGCGCACCTACCCACGCGACGGCAGCGGGCAAAGCGCCAGCAATCAGTGTGAGCAGGCCAAGCGCGATGGTCAGCGGACGACTGGTGCTCCAGACGAGCTCGAGCGCGCGCCGGCTATAGCGAAAGACGCCGACGAATGCCCGCAAGGGATTGTTGTTATCGACAGGAGCGGCGGACATCCCCCTCATATTGAGGATGTCCGCGCAGAACTCAAGCTAACCAGCGCTCTACTCAGCCGAAACGGGAAAAGCCGCCACCGCCTGAACTCTGGCCGCCACCCGAGCGGGGACCGCCTGAGCGTCGACCCCCACCGCTGCCAGAACGGCCACCGGCCGAGTGCCGTTGACCACCACCCGCGCGCCGCGACGGTGCATTTCGATCGCTGCGAACATGATCGCGTGCTGGCGTGTGCCCCGATGAGCCTGACGAGCCGCCGCTGGACCCACGATCGTCCGCACCCTGGCGGGCCGGTCGTCTGGCACCGGCATCACGGCGCGGTCGCTGCTGGAACTGGCGCGATTGCCCGGGAGCAGAACGCTCAGCCGGCGATGGTCCGCGCGACTCGCGAATCTCGAACTCAGGCGTCGCCATGAAGGGCACGCTGCGCTTCAACAGGCGTTCGATGTCACGTAGCAGCGGCGCTTCGTCCGGCGACACTAACGACACGGCACTGCCGCTGGCGCCCGCTCTGGCTGTGCGGCCGATACGGTGCACGTAGTCCTCGGGCACATTGGGCAGCTCATAGTTGACCACGTGCGGAAGTTCCTTGATATCGAGGCCCCGCGCCGCGACTTCGGTCGCAACGAGCGCCACGACTTCATTGTTCTTGAAGGCCGCGAGTGCCTGCACCCGCGCGTTCTGGCTCTTGTTGCCGTGAATCGCGGTTGCAACGATCCCGTCGCGATCCAGTTGCTGCGCCAGACGATTGGCGCCATGTTTTGTGCGCGTGAAGATCAGCACCTGTTGCCAATTGCCGGCGCGGATCAGATGCGCGAGCAAGTGGCGCTTGTGATCCTTCGGCACCTTGTAGGCCACCTGGTCCACCTTGTCGGCAGTCGCATTGCGCGGCGTCACCTGGATCGCGACCGGATCGCGCAGCAGATTGTTGGCGAGACCGCGAATGTCGTCGGAGTAGGTTGCGGAGAATAGCAAGTTCTGCCGCTGCTTCGGCAATTGTGCTATCACGCGCTTGATGTCGCGGATGAAGCCCATGTCGAGCATGCGGTCGGCTTCGTCGAGCACGAAGATCTCGACCTCGGCGAGCGACACCGCGCGCTGCGACGTGAGATCGAGCAGCCTGCCCGGTGTCGCCACCAAAATGTCACAGCCACGGCGCAGCTTGCCGATCTGCGGATTGATGTTGACGCCGCCGAAGACGACATCGACCTTGAGGTTGGTGTACTTGCCGTAATCAGCACCGCTGGCCGCCACCTGGGCCGCGAGCTCGCGCGTCGGTGTCAGCACCAGCACGCGCGGCGCACCGGGCCGACTGGTGTCGAGTCGTTGCAGGATGGGCAGCATGAAACCAGCCGTCTTGCCGGTGCCGGTTTGCGCGCCGGCGAGCACGTCGCGGCCGGCGAGTACAGCCGGAATCGCTTCAGCCTGGATCGGAGTGGTGGTCGTGTAGCCCTTGTCGACCACAGCACGGAGCAGCTCGGGCTTGAGCCCGAGATCGGAAAAATTCATTTTTGAACCTGATTTGTTTGGACTCGCAACACGCAGTCAAAGCTGCGTAGCGGTCAGTAGCGAGAAGGGTTTACGTTATCGGAGTGAGGGCGTCTCGATGGACGCAACGCTACGAGCGAAGGGGCGCTGACCGCGCTGCCCTGTTTCAGCGGGCGCGATACTACACGAAAACCGCCAACAGAAGTCAAATTCCCCGTCGGCGGTGATCAAGGTCACGTTTTCCCGTGCCATCGGCCGACTTCACGGCGCGCGCGTCATTACGCGGCCCGGTGTCGGATCAGTACTTTGCCCAGTCGCGAGCCGTCGCGCATGAACCGATATGCCTCCACGGCATCCGCGAAGGCAAACTCCTGCTCGATCACGCCCTCGAGCTTGTTGACAGCGATCGCCTGCAACAGCTCCTCCAACATGCGGCGACTGCCATTGCTGATGGCCTTCAGGGTCAGATTCTTCTGATAGACGCCTGGCATCCGCGGCAGCTCTTTGGGCAATGGGCCGGTACCGATCAGGACGATCGTGGCGTTCTCGGCACAGGCATTCATGGATTGATCGAGCGTCGCGCGACCAACGTTCTCGAGCACGATGTCGACGCCGCGGCCACCGGTCGCATCCAGCACGGCCTTGCCCCACTCCGGCGTCGTCCGGTAGTTCACGCCGGCGTCCGCGCCGAGCGCGCGCATGCGCTCGAGCTTGTCATCACTCGATGAGGTAACGACCACCCGCGCACCGGCCGCGCGCGCCAGCTGCGTGCCCCAGGTGGATACACCGCCGGTACCTAACGACAGCACGATATCGCCAGCCTTGATCCGGGCAACGTGGTACAGCGCGTGCCAGACCGTGACGGCCGACGATGCCAGCGTCGCGGCAGTCTCGTCACTTACCGCATCGGGCAAGCGCGCCAGTGTCCGCGCCGGCATGAGCACTTCCTCGCCCAGCCAGCCATCCAGAGTATTGCCGATGTCGGCCTCGAAGTTGTCCTGATACCAGCGCCCATCCTGCCAATTGGCATAGTGACAACCGGTCACGCGATCGCCTACCTTGACGTTCCTCACATCCTCACCAACGGCGATCACCTCGCCCGCGCCCTCCGACAACGGAATCCGTGTCGTCGGCTTCTTGCCGAAAAAGATGTTCTGCGCGATACCGATGTCGCGCGCATTCAGCGAACTGCACGCCACACGCACGAGCGCCTGATCCCGCGCCGGCGTCGGCCGCGGCCGCTCTGCAAAGCGCAGTGTCTCGAGACTCTGCTGCTCCCCGAGCTCGACCACACGGATACGGCCGGTGCTGCGGGCCGCAGGCTTGTTCTGCGCCGACGCCACTGCCGCCGTCGTCAATCCAGCCGCCGCCGCGCCGAGCAATAGCTCACGTCGATTGGTCACTCACGTCTCTCCTTCGGCCAAAGATGGTGCGGTCGATTCACCCAGTACGAGTGCACGCAGGTATTCCGGCGCAACCAGGTGACAGTAGTACACACCGCGAAATCGCTCGGGTGCGAAGCGCCATAACCAGTGCTCGTAGGGCACGTGCAAGGTCTTCGCGAACAAATGCAGCCCGCCGTCGGCGGCCTGCCATACATGCTGATAGTCGGCCACCCACTTGGAGCCCAATACGGAATTCAGGTCGGGCTCCAGCCAGATTCGCGCCAGCGGAATTGCGACTCGCGCCTGTTCTTCTTTCGACATCGCGGCGAACACGTTGCGAACCATGATCGCATTGAGGTCACGACAGGAGAGCTGTGTCGGCCCGGCTGCCTGCGCGCCATATTCATTCTGCAGGTGATCGACGGTCTTCAGCTTGCACGAAATTCGCGTCGGCAACGACTGCCGAACGTCGGCGTACTGCACGAACTGATGAATGCCAAAAGGCGCAATGCTCGTCTTGGATTTCTTGAACGACTCGAAGTCCCCATGCAACTCGACAGTGGGTGTCTCGGTCGTATCGGCCATCAGGTACTGCGCGGCGAGACAGAAGGCCGCGTTGGTGCGCAGCAGGGCCGAGCCGCCGGCAGTATGGGCATGGGTGACGTGCAAAGCGCCGAGCGTCAAAACCGTTGCCGCCGCGGCAACTCGCGCGCGAAAATGGATCCCCCTCAACAACATCGTGCAGCCCCACGTTCGGCCTGGGAACAGCGCGACAATCTAGCAGAACCATGACGAAGTCGTCCGCCAGTCCCACACCCCCCGCGATTCGCATCGGTCGTCAGACAGCTGGCCGTGGCGGCAAAGGCGTGACGGTGATCGTTGGCGTGCCGCTGCCTGGACCGCAACTCGAAGCGCTGTGCACCACCCTCAAGAGGAAATGCGGCTGCGGCGGTGCCGTGCGCGCTGGCACCATCGAGATCCAGGGCGATCAGCGCGATCGTCTGGTCGCCGAAATGCTGGCGCTCGGCTATCGCGACGTGAAGAAGGCTGGCGGCTGACCAGGTGCTCAACGACCCTGCACGCCGCCGGTCAGCACGATGCGCATGGCTTGCTCCACAGTGAGATCGGTCGCTTCGATCTCCGACCGCGGCAGATACACCGTATAGCCGCCGATCTGGTAGCTCATCGGCAGATACACGGCGACGATGTCATCGCCACTGACTACGCCGAGCGAACTCGCCTGCTCCTGCGTCACGAAGCCGACGACCCGCCCGGGGCCAAAAGCCACTGTCACCACGCGTTCGAGTTCGCGCTTGCTCGCATCGGTGTTGACCAGCCGCGTCATGTCGCGAATGGCACTGTACACAGTCTTGACGACCGGTACCCGCAACAGCAGTCGCTCGCCATAGCCCAGTACGCGCCGCACGAGAAATGCGTTGACGGCAAGACCGACCACGAACAACAGCACGAAGCCGGTGATCAGGCCGAGCCCAGGCCAGTAGTTAGCGTCGTCGATCACCCATTTGATGGGCACCGACAACACGGCCTCGGCGGTTACCCCCAACCAATAGATGAAATAGACCGTGAGCCCGATCGGCAGGATCGTGACCAGGCCCTTGAGAATGACGCGGCCGAGCTTGCGCATGAAGCCGCTCGTATCTGCTGCACTCAATTCGGTTTCGCAAAGCGCAGTGTCATGCGATCCGATTCACCGATGGCATCGTACTTCGTACGATCGAAGTTCGGGTCAGCGGGCTTGCCGAAAGGCGCCGTGAGGCGCGTGGGCGGCAAGGTCCAGACGCCAAAGGGATGGTCCTTGGTGTCCTTTGCGTTGGCATTCACCTGCGATTTGGCCTGCAGCCGGAAACCGGCCCTCTCCGCTCGCTCGATCACATAGGCCTCAGTGACGTAGCCGAGCGGCGCCTTCGGATCCTGTGGTCCGGGGTTGGCACGGTGCTGCTCGATCGCGAGGATGCCACCGGGCTTCAGGATCTCGAAAATGCGTCGCAGATAGGTCTCCTCGGCGTCACCGCGCATCCAGCCGTGAAAGGACCGCGACACCAGCACGAAATCGAATGTGTTGGCGGGAGGCAAGGCCGATGTGCTGCTCCAGTTGATCACCTTGACCGTGCCATAGGTTGCCGTGTCGCTGTACTTCTCCTCGAACGCGGCCCGCTCCTTGCGGGCATTCTCCGAAACCTTCGGGTCATCCAGATCCGCACCTGTCGCGTAGAACTCGCCACCCGTCATTTTCGCGTAAGGCGCCAGTATCTCCGTCCACCAGGAGGCCCCGCCTGGATTCACTTCCAGGATCGTCATGCCTGGCCGCAGCCCCCAGAACCGCAGCGACTCGGCGGGATGGCGCGCCGCGTCCCGCGCCTTCGCCTCAGCCGAACGCCAGTTGCCGTCGACGGCCGCACGCAATGCATCACTGTTGCTCATTGCGCCACTGGTAGACGCCGCGCAGGCAGACAGGCTGAGCAGCGCAATGCCGCAGACGACTAACAGCATGGATCGGATCGACTGTTTCATGAAAATCCCCTCAGGTCATCTGCAGCAGTAACTCGGCTGTCGGCTCGGGGTGCGTCATCATCGGCGCCCTTGGATACGGAAACTCGATGAAATCCCAACCCGGCTGGCGCTTGGCCGGCCCGTACATGAACTCGCTCGACTGGGCGAATTCCTGCCCGGTGCACAGCACGTAGCTTTTCGGCAAACCAGTATACCCACCATTTCGCACGATGAGGTCATCCGACCAACCGCGCGCGGGATGAGGCGTAATGCGCCGCCGCGCCCACTCCGCATTGGCCTCGTCGCCCTCTGGAACGAGCATTTTCATCGGATACTCGGCGAAGAAATCCATCTGGTAACCGTCGATGAACTTGGCCTGTCGTTTGCGCCAGTACTCGGGCAAAGCGCCATCCGGGTCCTTCTTCACGCCAGACATGCGTTCGCCGTCGGGTACCAGCGCATCGAAATAGACGAGACGACGGATGCGGCCACGCATCTGGTCGGCCACGCCGGTAATCGTGATGCCGGCAAACGAATGGCCGACGAGGATCACTTGATCGAGTTCCTCGTATTCGATCAGGTTGACCACATCGGTGATGTGCGTATCGAGGCCGATGTCGCGGCTCATCAGGTGCTTGCGGTCGCCGCAACCGGTGAGCGATGGCGCGTGGACCTCGTGCCCAGCTGCCTGCAGGATTCGGCGCACGCGCTGCCAGCTCCAGCCACCCAGCCAGGTGCCATGCACGAGGACGTAGTTCTTCCGTTCAGACGGCGCCGCTGCAGCAGTCTGCGCAGCGGCTTGCGGGCCGGGCACAGCGGTGGCAGCGACCGCTGCAGCCGCAGAAGTGAGCAATTTTCTCCGATCCAAGCGAATCTCCAGGATTGCAGTCGCCGCGCGCGCCTGAATTGAATAATACTGCAGTCGTACCGCAGAGGGACAAATAGTGAACCGACGAGACGCAATGCATAGCCTGTTAGGCGCAAGCCTGACGGCGGGCTCCAGTTGGGCGAGTTCCGCAGCGCACCGCACCGCGCGCTCGGTTACTATTCCGACTAACGATCCGGCTTTCGCGCTGCGCACGATCGGTCGCCTGCAAGGCGATCTGTCTGGGCAGACGACTTACACCTACAATGCAGGTTTCGTGTACGGCATCGTGCCGGACAGCAGCCTCGCGCCGGGGGAATTCGGCCGATTGCTCTATCAGGTGGAGGGCTGCACCAAGCGGCGCTCGCGCGCATTGTCCGACGGCAGCATCGAAGATAGCTCGCGCAGCTGGATGGTGTATCGCAGTGCGGCAACCGGCGCGTATCTCGACAGCTACGTCAACCCCTACACTGATAAAGAGATCGCCGTACCGCGCGTGCGTGGCGGGCCGGCAAAATTACGCCTGACGGTGCACGGACCAGTCGTTCCGAACGCGGCACGCATAGAAAGCACCGCATTCGGCGCGCCTCTTCGCCTGCATTGGCGTGACGACGGCCAGCGCGTGTGGATTTCGCGGCACACCGCGTCGGCAATCCGCTCGAGCGAGGGTGGCATACGGCAGGAATTCTCCATCGACGCCTGGGTGTGCGCGCGCGACGAACTGCTCGACCCGCGTGCAACACACCTGCCATCTACTTACACGTGGACCAGTCATACCAACTGGCAGAACTGGTTACAGATGAAAGATCATCCTGGTTATTCGCTCTGGCAGATCGACGCGCAGGTCTTGCACAACCAGCAGAGTCTGCCGGATCGGCTGTTGCGCCGCCTCGAGGCGGTCGCACCCGGCGAGATCGACCAGCCGCTCGAGTGACGCGTTATGATGCGCGCGTCGAGCTGCCGGGAGAACTGATGAAGAATCGTAAATTTGGCGCGCCGCGCGTGCCCTACCTGCGTAGCGCCATACGCGCGGTGATCGGACTCGCCATCGGCTTCGGCCTCGTGGGGTTTGCGCCGGCGGCGGACTCCGCCAGTGCGCCGAGCGCCGGACGCACGCAGAGCCCCGCCGAGGGCAAGCTCGATTTCAAGGACATCTCTGGCTGGCTGCCGGGCGCCTACGACAACGAGCCGCAGCGGTTCTTTCTCGAAGGAATGAAGCGCGGCGGCGATGCACCGGCCCGAACGCATGTAACGATCCGCGCCTACGAAGGCGACACGAAGAGCGGCCGGTTTCTGGTCGAAGAACGCGACGGCAGCGAGCACGACGCGATCGCGCGTCGCGCCCTGTGGCAGTTGGTCGTCGACGATCGCACAAATTTCGTGCACATGATGGTCACGCCTGCCGACGCAACCGGTGCGGCCACGAGCGCTGCGGGCAATTGCAGCATCCACTGGACACGCGAGGCAGCGATATTCCGCGGGACGCGCGCTGCCGGATGTGCACGATCGGCCGGTACCGGGCTTGCTTCACGCGGCAAGTTGTTGTTGAGCGCGGACGAACTCTGGGTCGACGACTCCGCCGCGCCAGTCGCCAGCACACTGCTGAAGGCTGCAAGCTACGATTGCTTCGTCGCAGTACGGCTGGCGAACGGCAAACCCCACGCGATGACTGGCCTTACCCTGCACGATCGCGGTGGCAGCATCGCGCTCGTAACACCCGAGGAGCCAGCACGCCAACTCACGCTAATCCTGCGCCGCGGTCTGTGGCCCTCGAACTCCGGCAACAATTTCACGCAGCTGCTCAGTGTCTATCTGTACGAAGCTGGCAAGGCAAATACTCTGGCGAACGGCTGGACAGCGGGACACGCCGACAGAGTGGGCTTCGGCGTGGGTGACGAACTGCCCGGTGGTCAGCAGGCCAGCGCACGCTGCAAGAAGATCTCGTCCGCCGGCGATTGAGCGGGTGAGCGCGGACGCCGACACAGCCAGAGCTTAGGCACGGAACGTCCTGCTTCAAGCTTTTCGAACGGGGCAGGCTACTTGCCGGCGGCGTTCTCGACGGCGCGCCACACCCGCAGAAAATTGCCACTCCATAGCTTGCCGATGTCGCGCTCGCTATAGCCGCGCTCGAGTAGCTCGGCGGTGAGGTTCGGCGCTTCGGCCGCGCTGTTGTAGCCGATGACGCCACCACTATGCTCCATGTCGGTCGATACGCCCACGTGATCGATCCCTATCAACTGCACGGCGTAGTCGATGGAATCGACCAGATCCGCCACGGAAGCCCCGGCGCTCGCCCAGCGCTCCCGATAGCCCTGCATCGCTTGCGCGAACGCCGGCAGCTTGTCCTTGGACAGTTTCGAAAATCCGTCCGTGAAAGTCTTCAGCCCAAAGCTCTGTTCGATCGCCGCCAGATCGTCTTGTTGCGCGCGCGACGGGTTCTTGAGGTACAGGGGAAACGCGACGATGTGCACCACGCCGCCCGCGGCAGCGATCGCGCGCATCTCGTCATCGGACAGATTACGCGAGGTATCGACCTTGGCTTTCACACCGACGTGCGTTGCGACGGGTGGTGCTCGCGACAGGGCGATCGTCTGCATCAAAGCCTGACTCGTGAGCTGTGACACGTCGACGATGATCCCCAGCCGATTCATCTCGGCGATCGCTCGTCGTCCGAGCGCGGTGAGCCCACCCTGCTCGCCTTCCCGGTCGTCGAGCTTTTCCAGCGGACGATTGCTGTCGGCGAACTGATTGTTACCCGCGTGCGTGAGCGCAACGATGCGCAGCCCGCGCTGATAAAGTCCCTGGAACCACTCGACGTCCTCGCCGTAGGCCGAGGCGTTGACCATGGAAAGCACGACGAAGTGCTTGCCGGATCTCACGATCCTAGGCACATCCGCCGCACGCCGCGCGAGGACGATGCGATCAGGATACGTCCGCAGCATCTTTTCGATCGCTGCCAGTTTCGTGTCCATCTCGGCGCGCATCTTCGCGTAGTTCTCCGGCGTGCGTGTGGTCTGCCACGCGAACAGCACGAAGGCCGCGCCATCCAGCCCGCCGGCATCCATCTTCGGCAAGTCCACTTGCATCGTCGTGTCTTTGCCCACGTCCTTGTCGGCGCTCATGAAGTCGAGTGGAATATCCATCTGCGCATCGAACGTGATGACGCGCTCGTGCACATCGCCGACAGATGCGCATGCCGACAGCGCAACGGCGAGTGCCGTGATGCCAAACACTCTCTTCAATCGGGGTAGATACTGTTGCATAGGTCCTACTCGTCTTCGCCCGGCTCATCATCCGCGGCGAACAGGTGCCGATGGAACCGCTCCGGCGCGTTCAGGAAATCACGTGAAAGCCTGAAGTGTTCGGTTTCCTGATAGGTCACTTCGGTCATTAAACCATTATCGAGACTCAGAATGCGCGCTCCCGGTAGCGTCATCAGCATCGGTGAATGCGTCGCAATGATGAACTGCGCCACTTTCGCGGTGCTGAGCTGATACAGCACTTGCAGAAACGTCAATTGCCGTTGCGGCGATAACGCTGCTTCCGGCTCGTCCAGCAGATACAAACCATCTTCGAATCGATGCCGAAACAATGCAAGAAAGGCTTCGCCATGAGACTGCTCATGCAGCGACTTACCACCGTAAGCCAGGAAGGTGCTACCAACCTCCTCGAGATAGGTAGCAAAGTTGAAGAACGTCTCGGCGCGCAAGAAGAACCCGCCGCTCACCTTCTGACGCCACGCCAAGCGCAGCGCGCGGCCGAGGGCGTGACCGGCCGCTCCCTCTGCGAAGGAGCGGTCAACGTTGCCACCCGTCGCGTTGAAACCCGCCGCCCAGGCCAGCCCCTCCAACAATGTGGACTTCCCCGAGCCGTTTTCGCCCACAAAGAACGTCACCGGTGTCGTGAGCTCGAGATCCAGGCGATGCTGCGCCAAGAGTGGCAGCGTGAAAGGAAACGTGCCGGGCGCTACTCGATCACCCAGTAGCGTGGCATGAGTGAGAAAGGGACTGCCAGGCAAGACGCTGCCTTGGCGCTGCTTGGATCTCGGCATGGATCGCGCTCCCGGCTAGTCTTAGTGTCCGTTGTCAGCTGCAATGAGTCATTGCGGCTCGTCCTTGCGACGATTCACCTGCCACCCAAGACGCGCACTTATGCAGCCAGCGGTAAACGCCCAGGCAAGCGTGGCTGGAAGAATGAAGTAGGGGAGATCGAGACCTCTGCGAGAAAAATGCGCCGCAGTGTAGCTCCAGCTGCCCAGCATAACGACCGCAAAAAATAGACTGACTGCTACGTTGAGTCGACGAACAGCTTTGCTAAGAGAAAACTCCCGAACGGCCAAAAGGCCCGCGACCAGAAACGGGATGACGCCCAGTATGGCAACTACTGCGGAGCCTGGATCAGCCAAGCCCACCAGCAGCCAAATGCCGGCCAGCAATCCTGCGAACTCCAAGCCGGCGCGTAGCACGTCCATTCACCTCCCCAAGCGATACGGCGTCGCAACACTGCTACGCCAAGCGGCTCGTCGCACATACTGTGAAGTCATGAATCTGGTTAGCCGCTGGGATCGCCAAGGCTGGTTGATGGCGAGCACAACCGCAAACGCGCATTGCAGGCGCCGCAGTGTCTCCCCAGAAATCGAAAGAATCGTGACCACGGGAATGGGGATGCGGGTCGAACCAATCCAGAGGACCGCCTTGCTCAGCGGTGTTTCCCGTAAAACGACGAGTCCCACGACCAAGAATGGAATGGGAAAGACTGCTGCCACGACGGCGGATTCTGGATCAACGATTGTCATCAGCAGCCAGACACATACCAACATCGCGACAACTTGAAGGCCCGCTTGCATTACGAGCGCGTAGATCTGAATCGATCGATGAGCTGTCGCGTATTGTTAGTCAATTCAGATCATCATTCCGGCGATTCTTCTGCGGCATGAATCGCGTACTGATACAGCTTGCCGCGAATGCAACGGCGAGAAAGGGTGGGAGAGCATAGAAAGGCAGGTCATGTCCCTTGCGAAATGCGGAATACACGATGAATCCCCAGTTACCTAACATAACAACCGTGAAGAACACTTTGGCAATTGCGGGCACCAATCTCGCGGCTTTGCTCAATGATCCCTGCCGCATTGCCAATAGTCCCGCTACGAGAAACGGGATGGGAGCAATCACTGCGACCGCAGCCGAACCTGCATCGACCGCACTCATCAAAAACCAAATACACCCCAACAACCCAGCGAACTCCAAGACAGCGCGCATTACACCGTTTCTCGAAGGAACGGACTCATCGGCGGGCGGTTAGTGCGCCAAGCAGTTAGATGCGTACTTGGCGAGGTCCTGCATCTGACCAAGGGTTGGCGTCGCCAGGGTAAGCTGCTTACCTGGCCTGACGACAAACATTCCACCGTAACCCGCTCCAGCTCGAGCTCCGGACATACCCATCGAGTCAACTTCCCATAGCGGCCCGGGAGCATCTGTCCACAATCCAAACGAAGGACCCCAGCCAGCATTCGCTTAAGTATGGAGCATGTGATCGCTAGCGACGACGACGGCACGCGGTGCGAACACTTCGATGCGGGCGAAGTTGCGGTCCTCCACACCCAGATCGCGCAAGAGCTAAATCCATGGAGATGCTGTTGCGGTAGCGGCACGTTGGAACTGATCACGATCCTCGACCAGGAAACGCGGATCAGGCGGACCAACGCTTCCTCACTGTTGCCCAAGAACCGCGCTTCGCCTTTCATCATCACCATAACTTGCTGATTTGCTTGGAGCGGGTGATGGGAATCGAACCCACGTTAGCAGCTTGGGAAGCTGCAGTTCTACCATTGAACTACACCCGCGCACGGTGAGCCGGCCGGTTATCTGGGAGAATAGCCATCCCCTCGTCGAACGACAACCACCGGCCGATGGCGCAGCTCTCCTCCGCGGCACGCGAAGCATTTCCCGACCACCTGATAGCGATGGCCCTGCCGATGGAGTCGCGCGGTCTGCTCGAGCGCGCCGGCGCGCCGCTCCTTTATACGGGCGTCGGCAAGCTGCTGGCGGCCATGGCGCTGACGCGGCGCCTGGCCGATTATCGACACGCGGGCGTACCGATGCCGCTGGTCGTCAATCTGGGCACGGCGGGCAGTCGTCACCTGCCGTCGGGATCGCTGGTGGCGTGCCACCGTTTCATGCAGCGCGACATGGACGTCAGCGGCCTGGGCTTTGTGCGTGGCGAGACACCCTACGACGAGGTGCCGCCGACGATCGAGATGCCCGAACACTTCCACACTCTGCCGCACTGTGTCTGTTCGACTGCGGATTCGTTCGCCACTCACGAGCACGCGATCGATGGCGACGTGGTAGTCGATATGGAAGCGTTCGCACTGGCGCGGGTCTGCGTGGCCGAGGGCGCGCGCTTCGCCTGCGCCAAGTACGTGACGGACGGCGCGGATGGTACGGCCGGCAACGACTGGCGTACGGCGCTCGAAGGCGCCTCGCTCGCGTTCGCCGCGCTGTATGCGACCATGCCGCGATGAACAACGTCCATCACCGCTCGATCCGCAGCTTCGTGGTGCGCGCGGGGCGCACGACGGCGGGGCAGGCGCGGGCACTGGCGGATCTCTGGCCTGTGTATGGCATCGAGTTCTCGCCGCAGCCCCTGGATCTCGACGTGGTATTCGGCCGGCATGGGCCACGCGTCGTCGAGATCGGCTTTGGCAACGGCGAGCACCTGGCAGCACTCGCCGCTCAGCACCCCGAGCGGGACTACCTCGGCATCGAGGTTCACCGTCCGGGCGTCGGCCATCTTATGTTGTTAGCCGAGGCGAATCGATCGACCAACGTGCGCGCCATCTGTCACGACGCGGTGGACGTGCTCGCGGAGCAGATACCGCCGGCCTCGATCGACGAGCTGCTGATCCTGTTTCCAGATCCCTGGCACAAGAAGCGCCATCACAAGCGGCGCTTGATCCAGCCGGAATTCGTGAATCTGGCGGTCGCGCGGCTCAAGCCCGGTGGCGTGCTGCGGCTCGCCACGGACTGGCAGCCGTACGCCGAGCAGATGCTGGAAGTTCTGCGTAACAACTCGTCCCTGGCAAACCTCTCGCCGACCAACGACTGGATGCCTCGCCCGGATGAGCGCGCGCCTACCCGCTTCGAGAAGCGCGGCGCACGGCTGGGGCACGGCGTCTGGGATCTGGCGTTCGAGCGGCGCGCCTGACGCGGCAGGCCGCCGGGCACGGGGCATACTTGCATTTGTCTCCTTCAGGACTCAATATATGCATTTAATGAGTCTTGAAAGATACAAAAATGCCAACCCCCACGTTACCATCGAACGCTGTCCGACGAGCATTGCGCAAACTGGGTGCCGACATCAAGGATGCGCGCCGACGGCGCAAGCTGACGACGACTGTCGTGGCCGAACGTGCGTTCACCACACGCAAGAGCTTGCAACGCGTCGAGCAAGGCGATTTCGCTGTCAGCAGTGGCATCTATGCGTCGGTATTGCTCGCGCTTGGCATGCTCGAGCGCCTGGCTGATCTCGCCGATCCTGCGACGGACGAGCTCGGCCTAGCACTCTCTGCCGCGGATCTGCCGCAGCGTGTTCGCACGCCGAAGCGATGAGCGCCATCGAGGTACATATTTCGCTCGAGGGTGAGACGCACAGAGTTGGCACCCTGTTCCGACAGGCCGCTCGTGGTCGCGAATCCGTGACATTTCAGTATCACGCCGATTGGCGTCGACATCCGGCGGCGTTCTCGCTCGAGCCGAGTCTTGCCGTCGGAGAGGGCACGTTTCATCCAGACGGCGGCCGAGAGATGTTTGGTTCGATCGGCGACTCCGCGCCGGACACTTGGGGCCGACGACTCATGCAGCGCGCGGAGCGCCGCCGAGCCCACGCCGAAGGCCGCACACCCCGGACGCTCCACGAATCTGACTACCTGTTAGGCGTGACGGATGTTGCCCGGATGGGAGCGCTGCGTTTCAGACTGCCTGAAGACCCGGAGTTTCAGCGGCCGATCAACACGGGGGTACCGGGCTTTGTCCAGCTTCCACGGCTGCTCGCAAGTTCAGAGCGCATCGAGCGCGACCAGGCGACAGACGAGGACATCGCAATGATTTTTGCGCCTGGCTCGTCACTCGGGGGCGCTCGTCCCAAAGCCTCGGTCATCGACAAGAGCGGCGCGCTGGCCATCGCCAAGTTCCCGCGGCCGAGTGACGACTACAGCATGGAAACCTGGGAGCACATCGCGTTGTCGCTCGCGGCGCAAGCCGGGATCTCGACCCCGCGCCATGAGCTTCTGCGTGTCGGCGATCAGCCGGTACTCATCTCGTGGCGCTTCGATCGAGCCGGGGCGGTACGAATTCCGTTTCTGTCTGCCATGTCCATGTTGCAAGCGCGCGACGGGGAGCGCGCCAGCTATCCGGAAATCGTCGACAGCCTGGTTCAACACGGCGCTCGTACACAAGCGGACTCGGTCGAGCTGTTTCGGCGAATGCTCTTCAATATTCTGATATCCAATGTCGACGATCACTTGCGCAATCACGGCTTCCTCTGGTCCGGTCGCTCAGGCTGGAGTCTGACGCCCGTCTACGACCTGAATCCTACTCCCGTCGATCTAAAGCCGCGTATCCTGACGACTAACATAAGCCTGGAGGAGGCAACATGCTCGCTGCAGCTGGCGCTCGATCAAGCGGGGCTGTTCGGCATTCCAGCACCGGACGCGATCAGCATCGCGGCTAGCGTTGGCCGGGCCGTTGCAGAATGGCGCAAGCTGGCTGCCAGAATAGGCGAAAGCCCGGCTCGCATAGAGCGAATGGCGAGTGCGTTCGAACATGCGGATCTTGAGAGCGCATTGGCGCTACAATAGAGTAGTCACACGCGCACCGCCTCAGGGGGACACGGCATGGCTGTTTTCCGCTCGAAGATCGACGTTTGGCTGGCGGTTGTCATGACAGGTGCCGCCATTGTCGCGCTGGCAGCGATCGTGCCGCTCGCACGGCTGCCGAGCGCCGGCATATGGATCGCCGCCCTGTTGGCTGGCGTCGGCGTGGCCTTGCCACTCTGGGTGCTGCTCGGCACGCACTACACGCTCACGGATTCGACATTGCAGGTCCGCAGCGGTCCATTTCGCTGGCGGATCCCGCTGTCCGAGATCAACGGGATCGAACACACTCGCAGTCCGCTCTCGAGCCCGGCGCTCTCGCTCGACCGGCTGCAGATCAGTTATGGCCGCGGCAGCTTGCTGATGATTTCACCGCGCGACCGGGATGCGTTCATGCGCGAGCTGGCGGCGCGCGGGGTCGCGGCCGCCGCTACCGCGCAGCTCGCTTCTTGAAAGTAACGACCCGATAAAGATACACGCCGACGATCACGACGAGCACCATCTGCGCGACCGGGTTCAGCCAGTCGCCCACCTGATCGTATTGCTCGTGCAGCACATAGCCCACGGCGGTCAGCCCGCCTACCCAGAGGATCGAGCCAGCCGCCGACCACAGCAGGAACTGCGGCCAAGGCATGGCGACGAGTCCGGCTGGTACGGAGATCAGGGTCCGCACGGTCGGCACCATGCGTCCGAAGAAAACCGCCAATCGCCCGCGCCGATCGAACCAGCGGTCCGTACGATCGATATCATCCGCCGACACGGCGAGCCAGCGTCCGTGCCGGTCCGCCCACGTCTTCAGCCGCTCGCTGCTCAGCCAACGGCCCGCGGCGTACCACGGCAGCGTACCAAGCAACGAGCCGGCGGTCCCGGCCAGCACGACGCCGGTCGTACTCATCTCGCCGCGCGCCGCCGCAAACCCCGCGAAGGGCATGATCAGCTCTGACGGTATCGGCGGGAACACGTTCTCGAGAATCATCAATGCGACGATGCCGAGATAGCCGTAGCTCTCGAAAATGCCGATGATCCATTCAGCCATACGGCATTCTCCGTCCTAGTTAGTTCGCCGCGCCATCGGCTACGGCCTACCGCGCGTGCTCGTCAAAAGAAGCTGGCGCGAATGCCTGCAACGATGAACTCGACGGCCAGTGCCCCCAGGATGACGCCGAACAGGCGATTGGCGACGTTGGTGCCGGTGACGCCGATCACCCGCATCAACGGCGTCGCCACCCACATCGCCAGCAGGCACAGCAGCAGCACGACGATGGCGCACAGAAACAGCGCTGTGAACTTCACCGGATGTTGCGTAATGGGTACGGGGCCAAACCACAGCAGCATGGTGGTCAGCGCACCCGGACCGGCCATCAGTGGAAAGGCGAGCGGAAACACCGAAATATCGGCTCGCTTGCGGTTCTCGGCCTGCTCGTCGGTGGTCGTGCGCGTGCCCGATTCGCGCGCGAACACCATCTCCAGCGCGATGAGGAACAGCAACAGTCCGCCAAAAATCCGGAACGAATCGATCGAGATGCCCATTGCGCCCAGGAATGCGGCGCCTGCGAGCGCGAACAGCAAGAGTATGAAGCTCGCCACGACGACCGCCTTGATCGCCATCCGGTGCTTGTACTGCGCATTCGCGCCTTCGGTAAGCCCGGAGAAGATCGGGATCAAGGAGATCGGCTCCACCACGACGAAGAACACGATGAAGAATTTGATCAACTGCTCAATCATGATGCTCTGCGCCAATTATCCCGACTTGAAAGCGAAACGTTCCGGGAGCAACATGAAGTCGAAGCTCGCGAAATCGCGCGCAGCATACCAGCGGCGCACAGGCTTCGCGCAGCAGCCGGAATCAACTCGGGGGCGTTTCGGAGGGTAATGCAATGCTCAATCCTCGGCCCATCGTGGGCGACTGGTACCGTTTCAAGGACGGCGAGAAGTTCGAAGTTGTTGCGGTCGATGTCGACGACGGCACGGTCGACCTGCAGTATTACGACGGCACGATCGAAGAGCTGGATATCGAGGACTGGGTCAGCGAGGCCAGCGCGGGCCGCGTCGAAACCATCGAACCACCCGAAGACTGGAGCGGCTCGGTGGATGCGGACGGCGATGACGAAGAACCGATTTCCACCGACAACTATTATGTCGATGACGAAAAGAAGCAATACGCTAGCCGTCTCGACGACCTGGATCTGTTCGAGTAGTGCCGTTCGCTAACAACTCGGCGTCCGCCTCCGGCGCCAGCAGCACGTAGCCGTTCGTCACCTCGATTGGTACGGGCGTCAGTGCCTGTCCGGCGCATGGCCCAGCCACGCACAATCCGGTTTCCTTCTCGAACAACGCACCATGCGAACTGCACACCAGCAACGTGCGGTCTGGTGTCAGGAACTTGTGTGGCCTGAGATTGAGTCCATGCCCCGCATGCGGGCAGCGATTGACGTAGGCTGCTGCACCACCTGCGGTACCGACCACCACCCCTCGCAGCGGCCACGAGCCCTCGCCTACCGTGAACCCGCGGCTGCCCGTGTCGCGCAGTTCGGCCAGCGAGCAGAGCACCCGTTCGAGATCAATTTCCGGCATCCCGCTCGATCTCGGTCTTGCCAGCCGACCCCAGCGCGCTGTCCACCAGTCCCGTGCGCATCATGTACCAGAACAGCAATACACCCGGCACGGCCACGATGGTGGTCAGCAGATAGAAATTGACGTAGCCCAGGCTCTCGATGAGGCCGCCCGCCGTCGTGCCGGTGAGCAAACGACCGACGACGCTCGCGCCGGCGCTGATCAGCGCGTACTGCGAAGCTGTGAACCGCAGATTGCACAGCGCCGAGAAGAACGCCACCACCACCACGCCACCGAAGCCGCTCGCCAGATTCTCGAAGCCGATCGCACCCGCCATCCCCCAGTTGCTGTGGCCGGCCGCCGCGAGCACCGCGAAACTCAGGTTCGAGACCGCCATCAGCACCAGCGCTAACAACACAGACCGCTTCATGCCAATCCGTGCGTACAACACGCCGCCGATGAAAATGCCGATGAGATAGGCCCAGAAGCCAAAGCCCACGTCGTAGATGGCGATCTCATCGTTGCTGAAGCCGAGATCGTTGAACAACAGGCGAAATGTGAGGTTGGCGAGTGTGTCGCCCACCTTGTGCACCAGTACGAACAACAGCACCAACACGGCACCCGAGCGCTTCAGGAACTCGGTGAAGGGCTCGACGATCGCCGCCCAGATGTCCGCGAGCGGCTTCTTGTCGATCGCGACCACGTGCCGCAGGGGCTCGCCGACGATCAGGCCGGTGAGCATCGCCGGCAGCGCGAACGCGGCGCAGGCGATATAAGCCGCCGACCAGCCTGAACGGGCCGCCACCACCAGCGCGAGTGCACCCGCGCTGACCGAGCCGATGCGCCAGCCATACTGCGACATGCCGGAGCCGACACCCAACTGGTAGGGCTTGAGTGTCTCGATGCGATACGCGTCGATGACGATGTCGTAAGTGGCACCCGCCACACCGACCAGCACCGCCGCGACCACCGTCGACTGAATACTGGCGCTGGGATCGACCAGTGCCAGATTGACGACTGCGGCGATCGTGAGCGCACCGGCGAACAGCAACCACGACACACGCTGGCCGAGCCGCCCGATGAGCGGCAACTGTACGCCATCGACGACCCACGCCCAGAAGACCTTCAGGTTGTAGACCAGGAACGCGAGCGTGAATGCGGTGACGGTCTTCTTGTCGATACCGTCCTGCGCGAGTCGGGTCGTTAGTGTCGCGCCGATCATCGCATACGGAAAACCCGACGAGACGCCAACGAAGAACGCCGCCAGGGATTCCTTCTCGAGGTACGGCTTGAGCGAGCCCCATAGGCTGCGCGTCCCCGTGCCCGCGCTGCCAGCACCGCCGCTCACTTGCGAGCCCTGGTCGCAATCGCGTAGTCCATGATGAGGGGTGCGTGGTCGGAGAAGCGCTGTTCCTTATAGATGCTCGCACCGCGCACTTTGTCGGCCAATCCCTGGCTGACGATCTGATAGTCGATCCGCCAACCAACGTTCTTGGCCCAGGCCTGACCGCGATTGGACCACCAGGTGTACTGGTCGGGGTCGGCATTCACCCGGCGAAATGCGTCGACGAAACCCACGGGACCAAAGACCTGATCGAGCCAGGCGCGCTCTTCGGGCAGGAAGCCGGAGTTCTTCTGGTTCGAACGCCAGTTGCGCAGATCGATCTCCTTGTGCGCGATGTTCCAGTCGCCACACAGCACGTAGTCGCGGCGCCGGCGTCGCATCGCGCGCAGCTGCGGCTCGAAGGCCGCCAGAAAGCGGAACTTGGACGCCTGCCGCTCTGGCCCCGACGACCCCGACGGCAGGTAGAGCGACACCACGGATAGCGCGCCGATCTGCACTTCGAGATAACGACCCTCGTCGTCGAACTCGGGCACACCGAACCCGCGAATGACCTTGGTCGGCGGCAGGCGTGTGTACACCGCCGTACCGGAGTAGCCCTTGCGAACGGCATCGAAGAAGAAGCACTGGTAGCCGGGCAGCGTACAGCCGTGCTCGGCCAGTTGGTGCTCCTGGGCCTTGGTTTCCTGCAGGCAGATCACGTCGGCGTTCTGCTGCTCGAGCCAGCTGAACGCGCCCTTGCGCGCCGCCGAGCGGATGCCGTTGACATTCAGCGTTATGATTCGCACCGCCGCATCATACCGACGCGGCAAGCCTGGCAGGAGTACCGATGCACGATTATCAGCGCGAGTTCATCGAACTCGCCTTACGACGCGAGGCGTTGCGCTTCGGCGAGTTCAAACTCAAGTCCGGGCGACTGAGTCCTTATTTCTTCAACGCCGGGCTGTTCAACGACGGCGCATCGATCGCGGCACTGGGACGCAGTTACGCCGCCGCGCTGCTGCGATCTAACATCCCGTTCGACATGTTGTTTGGGCCTGCCTACAAGGGCATTCCGCTGGTGACGGCTACGGCCATGGCGCTGGCGACCGAGCACGATCGCAATGTCGCCTTCAGCTTCAATCGCAAGGAAGCCAAGGACCACGGCGAGGGCGGCAGTCTGGTGGGCGCGAAGCTCGCCGGTCGTGTGATGATCGTGGACGATGTGATCACGGCGGGCACGGCGATTCGCGAGTCGGTCGAGATCATCCGCGGCGCAGGCGCGCAGCCGGTCGGGGTCCTGCTGGCGCTCGACCGGCAGGAACGTGGCCAGGGCTCGCAGTCGGCCGTGCAGGAAGTGGCAGCGGAATTCGGCCTGCGCTGCATCAGCGTACTGTCCCTCGCCACTTTGATAGAGGGCCTCGGCGGTGGCGCAGGTGACGCGGTTCACATTTCCAGCGCGCAGATCGCAGCGCTCCGCACATATCGCGCGACGTACGGTGCCGGATAGCAGCCAGCAGCGCCGTCATGATGCAGAATATGAATCATGCGTGCCTTGATACTCGCCATTCTAGCGTCAGCCTTGTTCAGTGCCCTGCCGGCGGCGTGGGCGCAGTCGAGCACGGAAAACGCCAAGCGCACCTATAAATGGACTGATGAGCGCGGCGTCGTCCATTACGGCGACGCAGTGCCGCCCCAGTACGCCACCCGCGAACAGCGCGTCCTCAATCAGCAGGGCGTGGAAGTGGCGCGCACCGCCGCCCAGAAGTCCGCGGAAGAGCAGGCGCTCGAAGCGCAGCAGCAGCGCGAGCTGGCGCGCCGCAAACAACACGATATGTTCCTCCTGTCTACCTACCAGACAGTAGAAGACCTGCAGAAAGACCGTGATGTGCGCCTCGACGCCCTGCAGGGCCAGGTGCTCGCGGCCGAAGCCTTCATCGCCAATCTCGAGGCGCGGCTCGGCACACTGCGCGAGCGTGCCGCTGTCTTTCGCCCGTACAACGACAGCCCCAATGCGCGCCAAATGCCCGATAGCCTGGCGGAGGATATCGTGCGGCTACTGGGTGAGATACGCACGCAGCGCACGGCACTCGAAGTGAAGAACGGCGAAAAGCAAGCGTTGCGCGAGCAGTTTCAGATCGACATGGCGCGCTATAAAGAACTCAAGAAGCCGCTGGTCGACCGCGCTACAGCGCAGCGCTAACTGCGGCCGGTATGGCCGAAGCCTCCTGCGCCGCGCAGGGTGGCATCGAAATCGTCGACGATTCGCAAATCCACTTGCACCACCGGCACGATGACCAATTGTGCGATGCGCTCGCCTGGCTGCAGCGTGTAGGTGCGTTCACCACGGTTCCAGCAGGAAACCATCAGCTGACCCTGGTAATCGGAATCGATGAGTCCAACCAGATTACCCAGCACGATGCCATGTTTGTGGCCGAGACCCGAGCGCGGCACGATCATAGCTGCGAGCCCCGGATCGTCCAGGTGAATCGCGAGACCTGTGGGTAACAACTCGGCCCGGCCCGGCTCGAGGTCGAGCTGCTTGGCGATACAGGCTCGCAGATCGATCCCGGCCGAACCCGCGGTGGCGTACGCCGGCAACGGGAATTCGTCCCCCAGCCTGCCATCGAGAATCTTGACCTTCAGCGCCCGGCGCCCACTACCGCCGGCCACAAATTCGTCGGCGGCCACCAGGGTCGGTATCGATAGTGTCATGCGCGCACCTGCTCCTGTCGCGCCGCGGCGCGCGTCTCCGTGAATACTTCGGCTATCAACGCGACCAACTGCTCGGCCAGCGCCGACTTGGACGCCTGTGGCAACTCCCGACGCCCTGTGCGCCACAGCACCAACAACGCGTTGTCGTCCTTCTCGAATACTTTGTCATGCCCGACTTCATTGGCGGCGATCATGTCGAGCTTCTTCTTCAAGAGCTTTTGTCGGGCATATTGCTCGACGGAATCGGTCTCGGCGGCGAACCCGACGACGAATGGCCGATCGGCGCGCGCAGCCACCGTCGCCAGAATATCGGTAGTGCGCTGCATCGCCAGATCGAGCGACTCGCTCGTCTTCTTGATCTTTTTGGAAGCCGGCTGCGCCGGCCGGTAATCGGCCACCGCAGCAGTAGCAATGAAAATGTCGGCGCCGGCAATCTGCTCGAGCGTCGCCCGCAGCATCTGCTCCGCGTCGTCCACATCGACGCGCTGCACGCCGCGCGGCGTGTCGAGCGCTACGGGGCCGGCGATCAGCACGACATCGGCGCCGGCCGCGCGCGCGGCCTGTGCCACCGCAAAACCCATC
This sequence comes from Steroidobacteraceae bacterium, assembly GCA_041395625.1. GTDB lineage: Bacteria > Pseudomonadota > Gammaproteobacteria > Steroidobacterales > Steroidobacteraceae > CADEED01. The sequence goes on from JAWLAE010000003.1 coordinate 163,111, forward strand.
TTGCCGGAACTGCGGTTGCTGATGAAACGCACCGGATCGATACGCTCGCGCGTGGGGCCCGCTGTGATCACCACCCGTTTGCCCGCGAGCGCGCCGGTCGCTGGCGCGACCGCCACGAGATCGGCCAGCTCCTGCGGCTCGAGCATGCGGCCCTCGCCCACTTCACCACAGGCCTGCTCACCCGACCCCGGCCCATGGATGGCGATACCGCGCGAGCGCAGCGACGCCACGTTGTCTTGGGTCGCTGCGTTCAGCCACATCTGCCGGTTCATCGCCGGCGCCACTGCGATCTGCGCCGTCGTCGCCATGCACAGAGTCGTCAGTAAGTCGTTAGCATGACCATGTGCGAGCCGCGCCAGGAAATCCGCGGTCGCCGGAGCTACCAGCACCAGATCCGCCCAGCGCGCCAGCTCGATGTGCGACATGGCGGCTTCGCCGGCCGCATCCCACAGATCGCTGCGTACCGCACGACCCGAGACCGCCTGAAAGGTGGTCGGCGTGATGAACTCCCGCGCAGCGGCGGTCATGACCACCTGCACCTCGGCGCCGCGTTCACGCAGACGGCGGACGAGATCCGGGCTCTTGTAAGCCGCGATGCCGCCGGTGACACCCAGTACGATGCGCATGCCTTGCATGGTGCCATTATCCCGGGCAAATCGCCCGCTGTGCAAACACAAAGCCGATGTTTGTCGCCATACGCCGCCGATAGTGTGGTGGCCCATTTGCGACGGTGAGTCGATCATTTCGACATGACATCATCCATCCCGACCAGCGCTGTACCGCAGCGCTTGCGCACCTGGCCCCGCGGCGAGCGACCGCGCGAAAAGCTGCTGGATTCCGGGCCTGAGACGCTCTCGGATGCCGAGCTGCTCGCGGTCCTGCTCGGCACTGGCGTCAACGGCAGCAACGCGCTCGATCTCGCCCGTCAGACGTTGACGCGTTTCGGCTCGCTGCGCGCTTTGCTCACTGCGGCGCAGCACGAATGTCTGGCGCAGCGCGGACTCGGCGCCGCGCGCTATGCCTTGCTGCAAGCTTCACTGGAGATCGCGCGTCGGCACTATCGCGCCGGCCTCGCCCAGGAGCCGGGCCTCAATTCACCCACCCTGACGCGTGAGTTCCTGGTCGCGCAGCTGCGCGACCGGCCATATGAATTGTTCTGCTGCCTGTATCTCGACAATCGCAATCGGCTGATCCGCTTCGAAGAACTGTTCCGCGGCACCATCGACGGCGCCAGCGTACATCCACGCGAAGTCGTTAGGCAGTCGATCCGGCACAACGCCGCCGCCGTCATCCTCGCGCACAATCATCCATCAGGCGTGGCCGAGCCGAGCCAGGCGGACGAGCTGATCACGCGGCGACTGCGCGAGGCGCTGGCGCTGATCGATATCCGCCTGCTCGATCACCTGATCGTCGGCGACACAACCTGTGTCTCGTTCGCCGAAAGAGGCCTGCTGTGACAGCCCAGGCCGCCGCGCCTGCCGGAAACGCCGTGCCTGCGGGCAGGTGACTTGCCCGGCGTCGGTCGGGCTGGTATAAAAGCCGCCCTTTCGCCGCACCCACGGCCAAAAGGCGCTGCCCGCCGCGCTCGTCGCGGCCCTGCTGGTGGCGGTAAGTTACTGAATTTAATGGCGTTTGGTTTGAAGGTCTATTTATGAGCCGTGTCTGTCAAGTCACCGGTAAGAGCCCGACGGTCGGCAATACCGTCTCGCACGCCAATAATCGGCGCCGCCGTCGCTTTCTGCCCAACCTGCATACGCAGCGTTTCTGGCTCGAGACTGAGAAGCGCTGGGTCAGCCTGCGGGTGTCGGCCAATGGGCTGCGGACGATCGAGAAGAACGGCATTGACGCGGTCATTGCCGAGCTGCGTGGCAAGGGCCTGAAGATCTGAGCCGGAGATAGAGGCCATGCGCGAAAAGATCAAACTACTGTCCACCGCCAAGACCGGCCACTTCTACGTCGTGACGAAGAACAAGCGTCTGCATCCCGACAAGATGGAAATCAAGAAGTACGACCCGGTGGTGCGCAAGCACGTGGCGTACAAAGAGACCAAGATCAAGTAACGTCCGGGCGTGCCGCCGCCGCCCGAACTTCCGGAAGTCGAGACCACCCGTCGCGGGGTCGAACCCCACGTGCTTGGCCGGCGCATTCGTGCGCTCGTCGTCCACGAGCGCCGCCTGCGCTGGCCCGTGGCGCGGAACATTGCGGCGCTGGTCGCCGCCCAGCGCATCGTCCGCGCCGACCGCCGCGCCAAGTACCTGTTGTTAGTGCTCGAGCGCGGCACGCTCATCCTGCACCTGGGCATGTCGGGCAGTCTGCGTGTGCTGCCGGCCGACACGCCGCGTCTCGTGCACGACCATCTCGACTTCGAACTCGACAGCGGCCAGACGCTGCGCTTCAACGACCCTCGCCGGTTCGGCAGTCTGCACTTTACGAGCGGCGATCCCGCTACCCACCCGTTGCTCGCCGGGCTGGCACCAGAACCCTTCGATGATTCTTTCGATGGCGAGTACCTGTGGCGTGTGACGCGCGGCCGACGCGTCGCCATCAAACAACTGTTGATGAATGCGAAGTTGGTAGTCGGCGTCGGCAATATCTACGCCAGCGAAGCGCTGTTCCGCGCCGGTATCCGGCCGGGGCGGCACGCGCGTGGCCTGACGCGCGCCGAATGCGCACGGCTGGTCGACGCCGTGCGCTCGATCCTCGCGCTGGCGATCAAGGTGGGCGGCACGACGCTGCGCGATTACGTTGGTGCCGACGGTACGCCCGGCTATTTTCGGCAGAAGCTGTTCGTGTACGAGCGCGCTGCCGCGCCCTGCCGTGTCTGCGGCACTCCGATCCGCCATCGCGTCCAAGGCCAGCGCTCCACGTATTGGTGCCCGAGGTGTCAGCGATGATCGCGCCGCCGACCGAGATCACCCGCATGCGGCGACATCTGCGTCGGGCGGATCCGGTGATGGGCCAGCTGCTGCGCGCCGCGGGCCGCTTTACGCTTGCGCCGCGCCTGCACCACGCGCCCTTCCGCTCGCTGTCGCAGGCGATTGCGAATCAACAGCTCAACGGGACAGCAGCCGCCACGATCCTGCGCCGCTTCGTCGCACTCTATCCCGGGGTCGAGTTTCCGGAGCCGCAACAGGTGCTGCGAACGCCGGACGACGCACTGCGCGGTGTCGGTTTTTCGTTCGCCAAGGTGGCGACTTTGAAGGATCTGGCGGCCAAGGCACAAGCCGGCGTCGTGCCCGACGGCGAATCACTGCTGCGCATGAGCGACGCGGACATCATCGAACGCCTGACGGCCGTGCGCGGTATCGGTCGCTGGACGGTGGAAATGCTGCTGATGTTCCAGTTAGGTCGGCCCGACGTACTGCCGGTAGACGACTTCGGCGTGCGCAATGGCTTCCGACTCGCTTACGGCATCAAGCACATGCCAACTCCGCGGGCGCTCGGTGAATTCGGCACGCGCTGGGCACCGTATCGGACGATGGCGGCGTGGTACCTGTGGCGTGCCGGCGATCTGGCCAAACTGAACAAACTGCCCGCGCCGCCGGTGCGGACGCGCATCGCAATGGTGAAGCCCAAGGCTACTGCCGGCGCGCGGCGCGCGAATAAGTGATCTGCAGCAACACCTGATCTTGCTGCGGCTCCATCGTCTCCGGTCGCAGACTCGCTTCCATGTCATAACAGATGGTGAGTAGATCGCCGTCGAGCTCGAAGATGGCGAGCATGGTCTTGCCGGCGCCTGGTCCGTCATGTCCCACGATGTCGAGAGACGCGGGCGAAACGTCCGTATCGACGCGCACTGCGCCACTATCGACCACGCGTTGCTCGCGATCGTGGATCTCATAGGTACCGCCGGCTAACACCAGCCGAGCGATGCGCAGTTCCTGCACCGGCAGGACCTGGCCGGAAACATAGGCGGCGATCGGCAGCCAGTTACCATCCAGCGAAGCGACGGACTGCCGCACCACACCGTGCCGACCAGGGCTTTCATCCGAGCACATCGCAACATTTTGCATTACTGTCGCGCCATGAGCGAATTGAACACTATCCGGCGAGCACTGCTCGCCTCGACCTGCGCGTGGCTCGTCGTTTGTGCTGGCTGCAGCAGCCTCACGACGCCCAGTGAGGCCGCCAAGAAAAATGTCTATGAAGCGGCGCCGGCACGCGATTGGCGCGCGGGCGCCATGGTCGCCGCCGCGAACCCATACGCGGTCGAGGCCGGGCTCGCGATCCTGCGTGACGGCGGCAGCGCTGTCGACGCCGCGATCGCCATCCAGGCCGTGCTCGGGCTGGTGGAACCACAGTCCTCGGGGCTCGGCGGCGGCGCCTTCATGCTGCACTACGACGCCAGGACGGGCGACGTGATCGCTTACGACGGACGCGAAGTGGCGCCGATGGGTGCGAGCGCCACGATGTTCCTCGACGAACAAGGTGCGCCGCTCAGTTTCCCGGCCGCCATACAAAGTGGCCGCTCGGTCGGCGTACCCGGCGTCGTCAGGATGCTGGAGCTCGCGCATGGCGAGCACGGCAAGTTGCCGTGGGCGCGGCCGTGGCAGCCGGCCATCACGCTCGCCGAGCGCGGCTTCGCCGTGCCGCAACGGATGCACGATATTGCGCTCATGGCCGAGCGTTTCACCACGCTCGCACCGGACGCGCGGCGCTATCTGACGACTGACGGCAAGACCATCCTGCCGGTCGGCCAGATTGTGCAGAATGCAGCCTATGCCGATACATTGCGCCAGATTGCCACGAGCGGCGCGCAGGCGTTCTACACCGGCCCGATCGCTGCCGCGATCGTCGCCGCCGTGCGTGCGCAGCCGCGGCCCGGCGCGCTAACACTCGAGGATCTCGCCGCCTATCGCGCCGAAAAGCACGAACCGGTCTGCCGCCCGTATCGCGTCTATGAGGTTTGCGGCATGACACCGCCGTCCTCGGGCGGCATCGCCGTGCTGTCGGTGCTCGGCACGCTCGCCAATTTCGATATGACTGCTAACAACGCGGGCACCGTGACCGGCTGGCATCTGCTGATCGAGGCACAACGACTGGCCTACGCCGATCGGGACAAGTACGTGGGTGACGATCGCTTCGTGCACGTGCCCGTCGACGGACTGCTCGATGCTGACTACCTGAAGTCGCGCGCGGCGTTGATCTCACTCGAGCGCGCGATGCCGACGGTGGCAGCCGGCAAGCCGCCAGGCGCGCCGGCAGCGGGTGCCGACCACACGGGCAGCACCACCGGCACGAGTCACTTCGTCGTCGTTGACGCAGCGGGCAATGTCGTCACGATGACGACCACGGTCGAATCGCTGTTCGGCTCGCAGCGCATGGCGGGTGGCTTCTTTCTCAACAATCAGCTGACCGATTTTTCGTTTCGACCGATCGATGCCGATGGCGTGCCAATAGCCAATGCGCCGGCGCCGGGAAAAAAGCCCCGTTCGTCGATGTCGCCCACGCTCGTATTCCGCGATCGGCAGTTCCTGCTGGGCGTCGGTTCTCCCGGCGGCAATTCGATCATCGGCTACGTGGCCAAAGCGCTGGTCGGCATGCTCGATTGGGGCCTGGGGCCGGACGAGGCGGTCGAACTACCGAATGTCGTGGCCCGAGGCCCGGTGCTGATCGAGAAGGAACGCTTCGATGCAGAGCTCCTGCGACAATTGCAGTCGATGGGGCACGACATCAAGTCCGGCCGGGGCGCGGAAGGCTCGGGGCTGCACGCCATCATGCTGATGCCCGATGGCACGCTCGCTGGCGGCGCCGACAGTCGGCGCGAAGGTGTCGCACGCACGCCGCAGGAACCGGCGATGACCAACTAGACGCGTCGCTGCTTCTTCAGCTCCGCTTCGACGATCGGGTGCACGAACTCGCGCACGTCGCCGCCCAACACCGCAATTTCGCGCACCAGCGTCGACGAGATGAAGGTGAACTGCTCCTTGGGCGTGAGGAACACGCTTTCGATGTCCCGCGACAAATGGCGGCTCATGTTCGCGAGCTGGAATTCGAACTCGAAGTCCGACACCGCGCGCAGGCCACGCACGATGACGAGCGCCTGGCAGTCGCGCGCGAAATCAACGGTCAAGCCTGCGTAACCCTTCACTTCGACGTTCGGCACGTCCTCGAGCACCTGCTGTGCCAGTGACACGCGCATCTCGAGCGGGAACATCGGCGTCTTGTTGGGGTTGGCCGCAATACCGACGATTACGCGATCGAAGATCCTGGCGGCCCGACGCACTAGGTCGTGGTGCCCATTGGTGATCGGGTCGAACGTACCCGGATAAACGGCTGTGCGCTTCATGTAATCGGGTCCCCCGGCCCTGCATCCGCCGGCCGGCGGACCCAGAGATGATACTCGACCTCGCCGGCGCGACCCGACTTGAGCGGCCGCCAGCCGCGTGGCAATGCCGGCAGGGGCTCGCGGGCGCGATGTTCGAGATAGATGTAGGCGGTCTCTGCCAGCCAGTCACCTCGCTCGAGCAGCGCCGCGGCGGTCGCCAGCGCACCCGACTCGAACGGGGGGTCCAGGAACACGATATCGAGCGGACCGCCCAAAGGCGCAGCAGAGGGTTGGCGCAGGATTGCGAACGCGTCGCCCTGCAGGACTGTCGCCCCCGTCTCGCCCCACGCACGCACCACGGCGGCAATCGCGTCGACGGCCACTCTGTCGCGCTCAATCAGCGTCACGTGCGTCGCGCCACGCGACAAGGCCTCGAGCCCGAGGACCCCACTGCCAGCGAACAGATCGAGGCAGCGCGCTCCCTCGATCTTGCCCTGCAGCCAGTTGAACAGCGTTTCGCGCACGCGGTCGGGCGTCGGGCGGATGGCGTCCACCGCTGGAACGCGCAGGCGGCGACCGCGATGCCGGCCGGCGATGATGCGTAGCATCCGCGCATCAGCAGCCCGCGATTTCGCCTTGGCGGTCGCTTGCCTGCTTTGGGTCTTGTTCATCGAGCCTGCACCCGCCGTCTGTCGCCGTCTTGCCACAGTTGAGTAGCGAAGCGTACCCTAGTCACTTACCGCGACAAGCTTGGTGCGCTGCAACCAGGTCAGCTTGTCGTAGCGGGTTTGGTCTTGAGGAGCATTCTAATGAACAGGCTTTATGTGGCCGCTCTCGTCTCCGCAGCGCTGCTGGCTGCTGGTTGCTCGAGCTCGATCGACAATCCACCGGACGTCACCGCCACCAATCCGACGAGCGGCAACCTCAATCCAGCGGGCGGCGCCAACAACCCGATGTCGCCCGCGGCAACCGCGGCGTTGTTTCAGGTGGCGCAGGGCATCCTGCCCTTCCCGACCGATCTGTATTTCTCGGGGACGACCGACGGCACGGTGAATATCCAGCCGGCCAGCGCGCTCATTCCCAATCAGGCCGGGCTCAACGCGCTCGACGGCTTCTCGACCACCGCGCCAATCCGCGCGCGCTTCGCCAGCGCGTTGGATCCGGCGAGCATCACCGCCCAGACAGTGCGCGTCTACCAGGTGTCGATCGACAATACGACCAAGGCGACGATCGGCTTTCAGGCACCACCCAACGCCCCGCTGCTGACCTTCGGTACCGACTACTCCGCCGGACTCGCGACCGATGCGGGCGTCGGCAATACGATCCTCGAAATCAAGCCACTGCGACCGCTCAATCCGAGCACGGGTGCCACTAACAACGGGTACCTCGTGGTGTTGACCGACGGACTGCGCACGGCGACCGGCGCTGCGGTCACGCCCGATGCTGACTACGCGACCATCAAGGCGGCGCTACCGACTTGCGCCAGCATCGCCAATGCCACCTTGAACGGTGTCTGCCGACTCACTGGCGCGCACCTGCAACTGGCGTCGAATGCCGCACTCGGCGCCGCCGCGGTCAATCCGGCCAACGTCGTGCTGTCATTCAGCTTCTCGACGGTAGCCACCCGCGACACCATGGGTGTGGTAGCCCAGTTGATCTTCAATCCAGCCGCACCGTCGCCGCCGATCGCGATCAATCCGTCGGTCAGCATTCCGCTCAATGTGTTTTCGGCGTCGCTGCCGCCCATTGCCAATGCGCGCGTCGGTACAGTGACCGTGCCCTACTACAGCCCGATCGCCAGCGGCCCCAACGACGCCTCGATACTCACCAAGAACTGGGTGGCCGCAGGCCCGCCGCCCGCGCCGCTCACCGACCCCGCCAACGAACGCAATCTGACGCGCTTCAATCCAGTCCCGGCGGTGACCGCGCAGAAGGCCATTCCGCTGTTGGTCACGGTACCGAATGGGGCTGCGGGCCCCGGCGGCATCAAGCCTACGAATGGCTGGCCGGTCGTGATCTTCCAGCATGGGATCACCGGTGATCGATCGAACGCACTGGCATTGGCGCCCGCATTCGCTCAGGCAGGCTGGGTGGTGGTCGCCGTGGATCTGCCGTTCCACGGCATCACGAGCAGCGCCAACCCGCTCTACCAGGCCACGAACGAGCAGACGTTCAATCTCGATCTCGTCAACAATGCGACCAGCGCGCCAGGGCCCGACGGCGCAATCGATCCGTCTGGCACTCACTACATCAACTTGACGAACGTGCGCGCCAGCCGCGACAGCCTGCGTCAGGGTGCGGCCAACTTGTTAGCATTGACGCGCGCACTGCCTACGCTCGATCTCGATGCCAATCCGGCGACGGTCGATATCGATGGCACGCGGATCGCGTTCGTCGGTCTCTCGCTCGGCTCGATCACGGGCGTCAGCTATGCCGCCGTGCTGCCGAACGCACCGGCGCTCGTGCCGACGGCAGTCCTGTCGGTGCCCGGCGGCGGAATCGCCGAGCTGATCCGCGACTCGGTGAGCTTCGGGCCGCGCATCAATGCCGGTCTCGCGGCGCAGGGTCTCACGCCGGGTTCGACACTCTATGCGCAGTTCTTCCGCGATGCGCAGACGATCATCGATGCCGGTGATCCCCTCAATTACATCGGCGCGGCCGTGGCGCAGCGCCGCATATATGTGTCGCAGGTGATCGGTGGTTCCGGCACGCCACCATCCTTGCCCGACCAGGTGGTGCCCAACTCGTCGACGCAGCGCCTGATTCGCGCCGCAGGCGCGGGTCTGCCGCGGGTCACGCCAAGCACGGCGCCAGTCGTCGGCTCTGGGTACGTCAACTTCGTGGCGGGCGAGCATGGTTCGCTGCTGACGCCGGGCAGCCCACCGAGTGCCACAGGCCTGGCTGTGCTCACCGAAATGCAGACGCAGGCGGCCACGTTCACCGCCACGGGCGGCACGATCAACATCGCCAATGCGGCGGTGGTTCAGCCGTAGCCGGTCTGATACGTTTGGGTAGCGGGGGCGGCTGCGGCCGCCCTTCGCTTTTTCGAGGCAGCAGAATCCCCGATGACCACTAACAACAGCGAGCCCGCGACCAAGGGCGGCTTCCTCGGCCGCTTACGCGCCAAGCTCAATCGTCCCAACTCATGGCTTTCCTACGATCTGGCCAATGTTTTCCGCGGTCGCAAGATCGATGCGGAAATCCTGGAGGAGCTCGAGACCCGGCTGCTCACGGCGGACGTCGGCGTCGACGCGACGCAGCACATACTGGATAGCCTGAAACGCCGCGTCGCACGCAAGGAACTGGACGACGTCGAGAAGCTGCTCGCGGCGCTGCGGGAAACGCTGGTCGAGATACTGACACCGTGCCAGAAGCCCCTGACGATCGACCCCGCGCACAAGCCGTACGTGGTGCTGGTCGTGGGTGTGAACGGCTCCGGCAAGACCACCAGCATCGGCAAGCTCGCGCGGCGCCTGGTGGACCGCAATCTGAAGGTCGTGCTCGCCGCCGGCGATACGTTCCGCGCAGCCGCGATCGAACAACTCGATATCTGGGCGACCCGTACCGGCGCTGACATCGTCTCGCAGGATGCCGGCGCGGACCCCGGGGCCGTGGTCTTCGATGCACTGCAGACCGCGCGCAATCGCAACGCCGATGTGCTGTTGGCCGACACCGCGGGACGACTGCACAGCCAGGCGCACCTGATGGAAGAGCTGAAGAAGGTGAAGCGCGTGTTGCAGCGCCTCGATGCCTCAGCGCCGCACGAGGTGTTGTTAGTGCTGGATGCGACGCAGGGGCAGAACGCGCTGTTGCAGGCGATCCAGTTCAACGAAGCGGTCGGGGTCACGGGCCTGGTGCTGACCAAGCTCGACGGCACGGCGAAGGGCGGCATCGTGATCGCCATCGCGCGGCGGCTTGCGTTGCCCATACGCTACATCGGCATCGGCGAACATGCGGACGACTTCGGCGAGTTCGACGCCAAAGCATTCGCGAGTGCGCTGGTCGACGGCGTCGGCACCTAGCCCAGCCGCCCGCGCATCAGGCGCATGACGGGTCCCAGCTTGCGCACAGCGCAGCTTTGCTCTGACAATCAGGCATGCCGACCGATTTCCTGGCGGGGCTGGAGTCCGAGCCATGATGACGACCGCACCGGCCGAGGGTCGCCCCTTCGTCGTACCTTGTGCCAAGTTGCGGCTCGATGCGCCGCGACGCTGGCTGCGCCTGGGTTGGCAGGACTTCAAACGCGCGCCGGCGTTGAGTCTGCTGTTCGGCATCGTCATCATGCTGCTCAGCATCGCGATCTCCGTGTTCGCCTATTCCCTCGGGCGGTTCGCGTTGTTAGCCATGCTACTGTCCGGATTCGTGTTCATCGCGCCATTGATCGCCGTGGGCCTATATTGCGTCAGTCGCGAGCTGGGTGCCGGCCGAGAGCCGAGCTTGCGCGATTCGTTCACGCTGGCGCGACGCGTGCTCGGACAGGCCGGCATCTTTGCGTTGGCACTGCTCGTGATTCTGCTGCTGTGGTCGCGCGCCGGCATGATGGTCAGCGCGTTCTTTCCAGTGCAGGAAGGCGAATGGGCGTCGTTGGTCGACTTTCTCGCGCTGGGCTCGCTGTTCGGCGCCATCTTTGCGGCGCTCACGTTCGCAACGGCAGCCTTCTCGCTGCCCATGATTGCGGACCGCGATGTGGACATGATCACCGCCTGCGTCTCCAGCATCAACGCAGTGCTGCGCAACAAGACGGTGATGCTGCTATGGGCCGCGCTGATCGTGCTGCTGACCGCCATCGGGTTTGCGACAGCGTTCCTCGGGCTCGTCGTCATCATGCCGTGGCTGGCCTATGCCGCCTGGCATGGCTATCGCGAGACGCTGGACGCGTCGGCGTGGCCGCCGCTGGAGTAATACCTCACGCATGAGGAGCGCTATCTCTACGCTGCCATCGGGGCAGACCCGGGCGACTTGACTAACATGTATCAGCTGCTCGCCGACCTTGTGCTGACGCTGCACGTCGCGATCGTTCTGTTCGTCATCGGCGGGCTGGCAGCCATCATCATCGGCAATCTGCGTGGCTGGCGTTGGGCCAACGCGCGCGGGTTTCGCTACGCGCACGTGGCCGCGATCGGCATCGTCGTGGCCCAAGCGTGGCTTGGCGCCATCTGCCCGCTCACCACGCTCGAGATGTGGCTGCGCGAGCAGGCGGGGCTGACTAGCTATTCGGGCAGCTTCATCGAGCACTGGCTGCAGAGAGTGCTCTACTACGACGCGCCGGCCTGGGTCTTCACGCTCGTGTATACGCTGTTCGGGCTGGCCGTCGTGGCGGCGTGGATTCGTTTCCCGCCGCGCCCGAGAGTGCACAGACACTGAATCGCTATGTGAACACGACCTATGACGCCAACGGCAACATGACGAACCGCAATGGCACGACGCTGGTGTGGTACGCCAACAATCTGCGCAAGTCCATCACCAAGAACAGCCAGAACTCCAGCGTCTTTCAGTACACGCCGAGCGGGGAGCGCTGGCGGCACGTCTACAAGACCGCCAACGTCACCTATACCCAGGTGAATCTCGGCGGCCTGCTGACCAAAGAGACCCAGGGCACAACCGTCGATTGGAAACACTACGTGCAGGCCGGCGGTCGCACCGTGGCGCTCGTCTCGCGCAAGTCCACCGGCGTCAATACGACCTCCTACCTGCTGCGTGATCACTTGGGTGCGACGGACGTCATCACGAACAGCAGCGGCGGGGTCGTCGTACGCGAGAGCTTCGATGCGTTCGGCAAGCGGCGGGGCACGAATTGGACGGGCGCGCCGCCAGCCGCCGATCTCACCACGATCAATGGCCTTACGCGCCGCGGCTACACCGATCACGAAATGCTCGACTCGACCGATCCTATTCACATGAATGGTCGCGTGTACGACCCGCTGATCGCACGGTTCGTGTCAGCGGATCCATTCATCGATTGCGCGATGAACACGCAAGGCTGGAATCGGTACACATATGTGAAGAACAATCCGCTCAGTAGAACTGATCCGACTGGGTTCAAAGAACGGGGCACGATAATCCCGATCAGTCCGAGCCCTGGCCTTCCGACCGTAACGGTAACTGGGTCGCGAATATCGGATCCGCCGGCTGGCGCGCGTTCGTACTCTGGCATCGACACTAACCCGGGCGGCGGTGCGAGCGGCTCCAATGATGGTGGCGGCGGCGGAGGCACAAGTTCGACAGAAAATGCGCCGCTCGAGAAGGTGTTGGTCGAGGATACGAGGATAGGGAACACTGATCCTCCACGACTTGTTTTTGTTCCAGTGATTTTCGGTGGCATTACAGGAAATTTGCCGAGCAGCGCCGTCGACGCAGTTACCAATGGGTACAATGACTTTCGAAACTGTGTTGAACGCTGCAATGGAAAGTATTCCTCGGTCGGTACGACTGTCGGAGGCACTGTCGGCGGAGCGGTCTACGGAGGACTGTTAGCAGCTCGCTTCGGGCCTCAGGCTGCGCTGACTGGCGCTCTTGCCGGGGCGTTGGGTGGCGGATTTGCAGGCGCAGCCGTGGGGGCTATTGGTTCTCCATCGGCCGCTCAGAGCGTGGTTGTGGGTGCAGCTGGCGGAACAATTCGGACTGCGTTTGCGGGAGCGAGCGTTGGCGGCGGGTTTGCCGGTGGCGTTGCGGGTGGCGCCGTGACGGGATTAGGCGGAGGGTCGGTAGTCGCGGCCAGCGTAGGCGCCATTGCTGGTACCGCCGCGGGTGGTAGCCTCGGTGGGGCGGCACTACTGGGTGCGGCGTCAGGTGGCGGCGCGGCTGCGGCGGCCGGGCTCGGCGCGAAGGCGGCCGCTGATTCACTCGTAAACACGTTGTGTGAACATAGCTGCAGCCATTGATGTGTCTGTGCAGGAGAGCCAATGGATATCGATCAATGGATGTGGATTGTCGGGGTGTTAGTAGTAGCCAGCGTGTCATCCAATTTCGTGCTGCAACGATTCAGCAGACATGAACAAAGAGCAACGACTACTAGTCCACCGCGCCCGTTGACCGGCGGCGAGTTTTTGCTGTCGCTACTGCCGCTCATTGTGTTTCTGGTCGGCGTTTTCGGATTTATGTTTGCAGGACGAGCCATCGGGCCGCAGCGGCTGACAGTGCCGGTAGTCTTGATATGTCTCGGCGGACTGATAATTGGTATGATGTTAGTCCCGCTGATAGTTGCTCGGGCATTTGGTCGCCAGTTCTTTAACGAGTTCTATCGCCTGGGTGAGCAGCGCAGCGGCATATCGTTGCGACGCGCCAACATTTTTTCGACATCTGTTGGGATCGGATTCGTTATAACAGGCATCGTGTTTTTCTTCGCAAGCCGATAATGCGTTGATCGCCCGACTGCGGAAGCGCTGGCGCCGCTTCCGCCGCGTGAGTGCACCGAGAGTGGTGGCGGCGACGCAAATCGGGCTGCGAGCGGGCTGGTAGCGTTCGACGGAGGTAGGCAATGAATGCGCGATTTAGCCGCCCCGGCGATGGTATGGTATGGGGGGGCGCAGCCGCAGGGGCAATTGAATCGGCCCTTCGCCGGGACTCCCAGCTGGTGCTGGGACAGGCGCTAGGCGGAGTGACCACCGGAGCGTAAGTGGAGTCGAAGAGAGCATCACGCGATAGGCCAAATGAAACTTGAAGAACTGGCAGTGGTCATCTTGGCGCTAGTAGCGGCCAGTGCTTCGACTCATATCTGCCTCCAATTTCTTCAGAAGGTCTCGAGAAAAGAACTAGACCCGGATCTGGGACCGTCGCGCCCTTTTACGAGTCTCGAATCGGCTATATCACTACTACCTGTGATTATTCTCCTTGCGGGAGGGTTCGGATTTCTGCTAGCAGCGAATGCCTTGGAACCCGAGTACGTTTCGTTGCCACTGGTCATGGTTTATGTTGGAATTGTAATTATCAGCATGATTGTGATCCCTGCTGTCGTCACCCGTATCATCGGTGCGGATTTCAAGAGACAGTACGAGTTATTAGCAGAGAGAAGAAGTGGCATTTCCGTACGCTGAGCTAGCACTCTTGTGATTTCTGTTGGAATTGGATTCGTTATAACAGGCATCGTGTTTTTCTTCGCAAGCCGATAATGCGTTGATCGCCCGACTGTAGAAGCGCTGGCGACGCTTCCGCCGCGTGAGTGCATCGAGAGGGATGCCGGCGACGCAAATCGACCTGCGAGCGTGCTGGTAGCGTTCTACGGAGGTAGGCAATGAATGCGCGATTTAGCCGCCCCGGCGATGGTATGGCATGGGAAAGCGCAGCCGCAGGGGCAATTGAGGCGGCACTTCACCAGAATCGCCAGCCGGTGCTCCGACAGACGCTAGGCGGAATGACCGCCGGCGCAACTTACAATGCCAAGGTGCGCTCTCAAGTTGTGCAATGGGATTGCAACAAGAAAGTATGCCGCTAGACGCTGAAGGCGAGCAAGACCCGAGCCGCAGGGCCGGAGCAAGCCTTGTCAGTCTTGCTATCACTTTGGTTACCCTGTTACCGATATTGCGATTTCTGGGAGGCCCTGGTGTTCGCGAGGACTGGTTACCACTAGTCAAGCCCTTCGGGTATGTGCTGTTTGGCATGTCATTCTTTTCGCTGGCAAAGACTGGTTATTTGGTTCCAAGGGCTTTGCGGGAAGCGGTTGCGGTAGAAAAGGTTGGTATCGAGACACTGGAGGAACTCGACCGTCGCGCCGAACGTCGCATGAACTTGGTATATTTCCTCGGAGTTGGCGCCGGCTTGTTTTTTGGTGGAATGAATGTGTATGCACAGATTCCGGCTAACAATTCAATTCTCGTCGCAAGCTTTATGTGGTTAGCAACGATTAGCATCTTCTTGGTTGCAGCATCGGACACGCGTGCCCAGCTTGTTCTTCGATTGTCGTTGTATTTTGAGCGTCCCAAGACCTCAAAACGTCTGGCATCGCTCTGGTTGGTACTGGGGCCGGCTGCGATCGTCCTCACGGCTTGGCTAGTGGGACAAGTAGTGCCGTCGCCTTGAACGGCGGCCCATACTTCGATTAGCCACACACTGGTCCGATCGCTGCAATGCAGCTCGCGCTGTGGCATGGATCCGCTTCCCGCCGCGCGGCAGAGGCCACAAACCCTGAAGTGAGTACACGCGGGCGTGTCGACCGTGCATCGGGTCGTGAGACGGCGATCGCTACTTCGGACGCGCGCGCTTGGTCCGACCTCCTGCTTTGCGCTTATACGTCTTGCGATTGGTATCGGTCAGTTGCCGGATCAGCCGAGCAACCCCTGCAGCCAGCGCCGCTGAATCTTCGACTTCGCCCTCTTGGGCTGCGGTCTCATCCTCGACTGCCGCCGCCGTCTCGGTGAGGGCGGTTTCCTCCGCGACCGTCGCTTCCTCCGCAACCGTCGCCTCCTCTGCCGCGTTCGCCGCAGACTGGAGCGATTCATTCGGCTCGCTCGCCGGTTGCAGTTCGTTGGCTGATGGCGCAACGCAATATAACATCGCTGCGCAAGCCAGCGCCGCGGTTGTCAGTGTGTACATCTGTGCTGTCCTCGGTGTGTGGCGGTATACTCTCGGCAACGCTCGTCGATAGTTGAAGTTCGTACTACACATACCAAAGTCGGCGCGATAACGGCTCAGCCCGCCGCACGATGCGGGCCAGGTCGTTATCCGGGGTTAGCGGGGCGATCATGAGTGGTCCGCCGATCACGATGCTTCTCGATGCGGCTCGACGCGGCGAGCACGCCGCGACGGGCGAGCTTTTTTCACAGGTGTACGCCGAGCTGAAGAAGCTGGCGCGTGCTCAGCGCCGGCGCTGGCACGGCAACGACACCTTGAACACGACCGCACTGATTCACGAGGCGTTCGTGAAGCTGTCACTCCACGAGGCGCAGTCGTATCAGAACCGTACGCACTTCTACGCAACGGCATCGAAGGCGATGCGTCATATCCTCGTGAACTACGCTACCGAGCAGAACGCGCTGAAGCGGGGTGGCGACGCGATACGCGTGCCGCTCGAGGACGGCTACATCGATACGAACGCCTCGGCCGAAGAACTGCTGGGACTGGACCAACTGCTGGAGCGTCTCGAGGCGGAGAACCCGCGGCGCTGCCAAGTCGTGGAATGCCGCGTATTCGGCGGCATGAGCATTGAAGAGACCGCCGAGGCGCTTGGCGTGTCAGTCGCTACCGTGAAGCGCGACTGGCAGATCTCGCGAGCCTGGTTGTATCGCGAACTCGCGCCAGGAGCGGCCGCGTCATGACTCTGCAGCCCGACCAACCGGCAACGCCCGGTGCAGCACCGTGCATCGACGCGAGGATCGAAGCCATCTTTCAGCACGCGCGCACGCTCGACAGCCAGCCTCGCGCCGCCTATCTCGCTGCGACTTGCGGCGACGACGGCGATTTGCGTCGGGAGATCGAGGGAATACTGTTGGCCGATGGCCACGCCGACCGCTACTTCGATTCGCTCGCACAGCGGATCGGCATGAACGCACTCCTCGCAGCGCACTCAGAGACGCCTGGAGTCCGTCAGATCGGTGCCTATCGCCTGGTGAGCCTGCTGGGGCGCGGAGGCATGGGCGCGGTCTATCTCGCCGAGCGCGCTGACGGACACTTCGAGCAGCATGTCGCGCTGAAGATCATGCCTATCGGCATGACTGACCCCTTGCTCCAGCAACGCTTCCTGCTGGAACGACAAGTGCTCGCACGGCTATCGCACCCGAACATCGCGCGCTTGCTGGATGGAGGCGTCAGCGAGGACGGCACGCCGTACTTCGTCTTGGAGTATGTCGCTGGCCAGCCGATCGATGCCTACTGCGCGCGGCATCAGCTCGATGTCACTGGCCGTCTGTTGCTGTTTCAACAGGTCTGCGCAGCGGTTCACTACGCGCATCAGAACCTGATCGTTCATCGCGACATCAAGCCAGCGAATGTTCTGATCGACGCCCAAGGACGCGTAAAACTGCTCGATTTCGGCGTTGCGAAGCTGCTGAGCGACGCCGCCAGCTCGGCGGCACCGCTGACTGCAGTGACCGAACGGGCCTTGACGCCGGATTACGCGTCGCCGGAGCAGATTCGCGGAGAGCCGCTCGCTGTAACGACCGACGTATATTCACTCGGCGTGCTGCTGTTCGAGCTGTTGACCGATAGACGCCCCTACCAAGTCACCGGCGAATCGCTCGCGGCGTTGACGCAGGCAATCCTGCATGCCGACGCCCCCAGTCCGAGTCGGGTGGCCCCGCAGAACTGCCGCGCTCGGCTCCGCGGAGATCTCGACGCAATCGTTCTGAAAGCGCTCGACAAGCGAACCGTGGCCCGCTACTCGAGCGTCGAGGCATTGGCCGAGGACATCGAGCGGCATCTCACGGCCCGGCCAGTACTGGCTCGTCCCAGGCGTGTTTCATATCGCATCAGCAAGTTTCTCAAACGCCGACGGGGGCTGGTCGCCGGTATTGCGGCGACCGCCGCGTTCCTGGCAGTGGTCGTCGTGCAAACCATCACGAGTAGTATTGCGGAGTCGAGGCAGGCTGCGGCGCTGGCACGCGAAGGCGCGCGGGCGGCGGAGATCCGTGATTTCCTGCTCGATATCTTCGCGCTGTCCGATCCCAATGTGGCGAAGGGCGAAACGATCACCGCGCGCGAGCTGTTGGACCGCAGCGCCGATAAATTGAGCGTGGATCTTGAGCGGCAGCCCGACACACGCGCTGCGATGGCTGCCACGATCGCCACGATCTACGCGCAGTTGGGCTTGTACGACCGCGCTGATCCACTCTTCCAACAAGCCATCGCGCAGTATCGTGCCTTGCCTGATCCTGCCGACGCCGAACTCGCCGCGGTTTTCGGGCTGTACGCGCGTCTGAAGGAAACCAACGGCCAATACGCGAGCGCCGAAGAGTTCGCGAGGCAGTCACTCGCCCTGCGCGGTAAGCAGGACGACGCGGCTGGGCTCGCCGAGAGTCTCAACATCCTGGGTCGCGTGCTGCATCTGCAGGGTGCGTACGATGAAGCAGAACCGCTCTATCGACGCGCCCTTGCGACGTATCAGGCAGAGTACGGCGACAGTCACGAGAGCGTGGCGCTCAGTCTGTCTCATTTGGGCGCGCTGATGGCTCATAAGGGCGATCTTGAGTCCGCGCAGAAGTTTCAGAACGAGGCGCTCACGATACGGCGCAAGCTCTATGGCTCCCAAGACATCAGGTTGATTGGCAGTTTGAACAATCTTGCCGATCTGGAGCAGCAGCTCGACCATTTCGACCAGTCGCTGAGTCTTTACCAAGAAGCGCTGGCGATCGCGGACAAATTGCTGCCTGAAACACATAGCGACAAAGCGTACCTGTACAACGGACTCGGAGTCGTCTATCGCAGGCTGGGCCGATTCGACGACGCCGAGGCTAACTACCGTAGAGCGATCAGCCAATTGGCACACAGTTTTGGTGCCGAGCACCCGCAGGTCGCCGTATACACAGCCAACCTCGCCAAGTTGTTGTACATGCGCGGCAAGTACGTCGAAGCAGCAGCCGCCTATCGAGACGCCTACCGGGCGCTCGCCGCAGCAACGCCTGACGACCCCTACGTCAATGTGGTGCGTAGCCGGCTTGGCCGCGCACTCGCCGAGGTAGGCAAGCACGCCGAAGCGGAAGCGCATGCGCGTGCAGCCCATGTTGCCCTGCTGACAGCCTTTGGCGTCGACGACAAGCGGACGCAGGAGGCGCACGAGAATCTCTCGTTTGCAGCTGCAGCGGCCGAGCAACTGACCGCCTCCACGGCCCTGCCCTAGCCTTACTCGGCGGCTCAGCCCGTCCCAAGCAACCGGCTACCTTCATCCGTTGAGCCAGTTTCCGGCGCACTTCTGTTTGTCTCCCTGCGAGCGCCGCGGCCCAGTTGTAACCGCCGCAGCGCATCAACCAATTCAACCCGCAAAGGAGACCAGATCATGAAACCCATCAGGCTATTGACCCCATTGCTTCTGGCAGCGTTGGCGGCCGGCACTTCGCCCAGCGCGCTGGCCGGCATCTGCAAGGACGTCGTGTTCAACGTGACCAATCAACACTTCGAGCAGCGTTCGATCGAGATTCGCAGCGTCAAGTTCCGCAATCCTCACAAGGGCGGCAAGCTGCAGTCGGAAGACGTGAAGAACAAGGTGTGCGCCTGGGGCGCGACCTGCAGCACGGATGGCGACAATATCGCCGACGCCGACAAGGTGGACCTGTACGACATTCAGGTCGTGTTCCGACACAAGAACAACGACGACACTTGGTCGAAGGAATTCATCACCCAGCCGTTCACGCCTACCTATCGCAAGTGCAAGGAAGGCAAGCAGTACGGACCGATCGTCGTCAAGGACTCGCTCTAGTAACCACTGCGCTCAATCCACTATCAGGAGAATTCCATGAGTATTCGATCTGTATTACTCATCGTCGCGACGCTTGCGGCCGCATCAGGCGGTGCTGCGAGCCACGCCGCACCCGCTCAATACCAATGCTACAACTTCGACAATCTCGCAACGGATGCGAGCTACACGGTCGGCGATGTCATCGATACACAGCACGCCCGCATCACCATCAAGCAATACGTCACGAACGGCAATCCGGCGACCGCCACCGGCCGCCGCGCCGAGTCGGCGCCGTCGAGAATCGCCGGTGGTGATGCACCCGAGCTGAGCCTTTACCTCGTCTCGGTGAACGTCGTGCCGAAGCAGCCGGTGACGCGCATGCGTACGCGTCTCGCGCAAAGCATCAGCCAGACCGGCGGCTTCGCGAACGCCAACATCGAGGTCAACGGCGAGAAGCACGAGAGCCCCGACGGGTTTGCCGGCATGAACGGCAAGACCATTGGACGCCCCGCGAAAGGACGAGCGAAGATCACGTCGAACATCGTGCCGCCGTCATCCGGCAACTGGCACAGCGGCACACTCGAGCTTGATGCCAAGCCCGGCAAGGGCATCGAGAGCTTCACGTTGGGTGGCCACACCTGGCGCATCGACGACATGTGCTTCGCACCATAATCGGTGTCAGCTGCGAACGGGCCCGGCGGCAGCGCCGGGCCTTTTTGGCACCGCGGCGAGCATGATCACGCGCCGGCGAACCACGGGTTGATAACTTTCAGCTCATCGATGGAAAGGTCGCTCACGTTGCGCGTTGCGACCGGTCCAGAAGCTGATCTGCACCGCCTTGCCAGCGCGGTCAATCGCGCGCATGATATACATTATTAATGTATATTGTGGAGACTATTATGCGAGTGTCGAAATGGGGCAACAGCCTTGCCGTCCGGTTGCCGGACGCTATTGTGCGCGCACTGAAACTCAAGTCGGGCGACGAAATAGAAATCGTCCTGCGCGGCGAGCGCGTGTTCGAGGTGGAACGCGACGCGAGTCGTCAGCGCGCGCTGGCGCGGTTGCGGGCACTCAGGAAGCCGCTTCCGAAAGGGTTCCGCTTCGATCGGGACGAGGCGAATGCCCGCTAAGCAGTTCTTCGACACGAACATTCTGATCTACGCCTTCGCCTCGAACGATCCGCGCAGCGCCAGAGCGGAGTCCCTGATTGCGGAAGGCGGAACTATAGGCGTACAGGTTCTCAACGAGTTCGCGAATGTCACGCGCCGCAAGCTCTGTTGGCAGTGGGAGCAGATTGAAGCGTCCCTGGCAGTCGTCGAGGAACTGTTCGCTCCAGTGGCTCCGCTGACCAAGGACATCCACACTCGGGCCGTGGCATTGGCGCGCGAGCACGAGTTGCCCTTCTACGACGCGTTGATCGTGGCTGCGGCCCAAGACGCCGGTTGCAGGACTCTCTTCAGTGAAGATCTTCAGCACGGCCAGAAGTTTGGGACGCTGACTGTCGAGAACCCGTTCCGTCGCGCAGCCGATTGAACTGGGTTATGTTCGTAAAGCACCGCTGGTGGCCTGTCTTTTCGCATCCGCAGCAATGAAATGAAATGCGCCGGCTGTTCGGCCCGGCCGTCGTGGCGGCGTGGCTTCGCCTCCCGCCGCAGCACGGCTGAACTTGGGCAGTCGTTGACGTTGATCCCAGTGAGCTAGGAGACATGGCCGCACGAATCAACATTACTTTGCCACAGCGCATTCTGCGCGCAGTCGACGCCCACGCCCGGAAACAGGGTGAAACTCGATCCGGGTTTCTAGCGCGCGCCGCATTGGACGCAATGCGCAAGCCGGCATGAGCTGCTCGCTCTTCCGTGCCGATGAATTTGCACCGGCATACGGTACCATCAACGCGCTGACTTGGTGGAGAACCTTAATTCACCGCTGGATACCGTTTTCGTCGCGAACCCGCTGCTAACTAGCGGCGGCTGTAAGCTTCATCACGCCCAGATACAAGCTATCCGCACCCAGCTCGAACTGCATGGCATGGCGGCCCGCAGGACCGCTCACTACTAACTCGTAGCGACCACTGTTCGGCTCGAGCTTGTCGATCTTGAACTCGCCGAACGTGTCCGTGATCGCGCGGCCCACCTCCGCGCCATTGCGCTTCAGCACGGCCTCGGCACCCGCGACACACTCTTCCACGCCGCGCACGTCGGCCACGACCGACGCGCCGACGAAGCACTTGGTCATCAGGTGTAAGTTCTTGTAGTACACGCGCGGCCGCGTGCCGAGCTCTGGCTGCAGCACTTCCAGTTCCTCTTCCGCTTGCAAGCGCTGCATCTCGGCATCTTCGAGCTTCAGCGTGCGGTACACGCCGGTCGGGCAGGCCTGCTCGCCCCGAGTCTTCGTCCAGCCGTGATCGAGCAGGTGCGCATCGAAGATCCACGCCTGAGGTATCTGCTTCTCCTCGTTCCAGTAGATCGCCCCGTATGGGCAGGCATCGACGATCTTCTTCTGTCCCCTCGATCTCTCGGGATCGATGATCACGATGCCGTCGTCGCGCTTCTTGATGGCGCCGCCCGTCGCGGCCTTCATGCACGGCGCATCGTCGCAGTGATTGCACATCACCGGCATGAAATGCGCCTCGACGAGCGGATAGCTGCCGCGTTCCTTGCGCACGATGTCGAGCCACTTGTGGCCCTGCGGTGGTTGTGCCGCCGCATATCCCGGGAATTCGTTGCCGTTGTATTCATCCTTCACGGCAATGAAACAGACGCGGCAGTTGTCGCACTTTTCGACATCGACGACCTGATTCCACTTCTTGCTCATCAGGCTGTCTCCGCCAGCGGCTGCCAGGTGTCGACGCCAGTCCACTTCTCGATCTGGATCAGCGTGGTGTTGGGCCGGATGCCGTGCGTCTTCTTCGCGATCGCCTTGCTCGGGTTCAGCATGTTGATGCACCCGCCCAGATCCGTCGACTTGCCGGGCTCACCAACCGGCCGGTATTCAGCGGACGCCGTCGAGGCCGACACGACGCCTGGGCGCAGTCTATCGGTCACCTGTGCCGCGCAGACCACCGAGCCGCGATGATTGAACAGGCGGATCAGGTCGTCATCCTCAATGCCACGCGCCGCAGCATCCTGGCGACTGATGCGCGCGACCAGGTAATAGTGCCCATCCTTGAAGACCCGATGCTCGCGGATATCGCGCAGGCTGCTGCCCTCATCGTCGCCCATCAAATGGAAGGGATAGCGCGAGTGCGGCGACAAGAGCTGCAGTGGGAACTCAGCCAGCTCCGGCTCGCGCTTGCCGTCCTCGTACACCGGCATGTAACTATTGAGCGGCGGGCGATCCGGATCGTCGATGCGCTTCAGGTTGGTCGCGACGAACTCGAACTTGCCTGACGGTGTCTGCAGGCCCTTGCCGTAGCCGGCGACGTAGTCCGACGGCAGCGGATAGGGCTCCGGCGTGTCCTTCTTGCGGCCTTCATAGAACCAGCGATTCGCGGTCGGCGCGCGCGCCGCTTCCGGATCCGCCGGCACGACGTAGTAGCCCTTCTTCAGGAACTGACGCCAGGTGATGTGCTTGGCCATGTCCGACGAATCGAACACGCGCTTGCACCAGTCATACTCCGAGGTGCCGCCCTCCGAGTACACCGACCCCAGGTCGAGCTTCTCGGCAATCGACAGGAAAATATCGTAGTCGGACTTCGACTCGCCCAAGGGCTGGATCGCCTTGTGCTGCAGGGCGATCACGCGATGATTGTTCATCGAGTACATGTGATGCACGTAGCCCGCCCCTACGTTGTACCACTCGCCGATGTCCCAACGCTCGAACACCGTGCAGGCCGGCAGGACGACATCCGCGAACGGCGTCTCGCCTTCCCACCAGACCGACTGGTTGACGACGAACTTCAGGCTCTCGTGTTGGTAGGCCTTGATCCAACGGTTCGACGCTCCCTGCGATCCGAGTGACGAGCTGCCGTACTTGTAGAGCATCTCGACCCGCACGTGCCCCGGCGATGGATAGCCGAACGGGAAGAACTGGCCTTGTATCGACGCCACGTCGGTGAGATAGCCCATCGCCTTGCCCTGTGTGATGGCCTCGGGGAACCACATACGCGGGATGGACTGGCGCACGGAGCTCATGGTCACGATATGCGGCATGCGTTGGTAGTTGTTAGCAGAATTGGCGCTGTATTGCAGGTCTCCCGAGATGCTGCCCTCGCCGTAGCCCGGAAAGTAGAAATTGAAATCGAGCGGTGCGCCGAACTGCAGATTGCCGAAGTTGGAGCCCGGCCGGCCATAGCCCTGCATGGCGCCCAGGATCGTCATCATCCGCGCCCACTGGATGCCCATCGGTCCACGACCGGCGCCGCCCAAGCCGACGCCCCAGCCGCCCGCACCCAGATAGGTCTTTTTCGTGCCCCATTCGCGTGCCAGGGCGCGCACGTCCCGCGCCGGTATACCGGTCTCTTTCTCCTGCCACTCCGGCGTCTTGGCGATGCCGTCGGACTCGCCGAGTATGTAGGCCTTCCAGTCGTCGAAACCGGTGGTGCGTTCGGCAATGAACTGCTTGTCGTACAGGCCCTCGGTGATCCACACATGGCACAGCGCCTGCGCGAACGCCGGATCGGTGCCCGGTTTCGGTGAGATCCACTTGCCGCCGAGATGCGCCGCGGTGTGGTTCATGTAGGGATCGATGTGCACCATCTTGATCCCTAACTGCTTGGCCCACTCGCGCCGCTCGGTGCCGT
The DNA here is from genome assembly GCA_041395625.1 of Steroidobacteraceae bacterium. Taxonomy (GTDB): domain Bacteria; phylum Pseudomonadota; class Gammaproteobacteria; order Steroidobacterales; family Steroidobacteraceae; genus CADEED01. Next base: position 187,441 of record JAWLAE010000003.1, read on the forward strand.
CGAAACCGTAGGTCGCGTCCGGGTCACTGGACCAGAACACGATCAGCTCGGCTTCCTTGAGGCAATCCTCGACGGTGCCGTAGAACTCGGGGCAGCCGAGCCGCATGCTGTTGCCCCAGTGGTGCATCGCGCCCCAGAACCAGCCCTCCCAGCTATCCGGCGTATGCACCAGCTTGGTGACGCCAATCAGGTTCCAGAAGCGATTGAAGGCACTCAGGTAATGCCCGAGGTTGCCCCACTGATGATGCGAACCATTGGCGACGCAGATCGCGCCGGGGCCGACCGCCTTGGCGCGCTTGATCTCTTTGACGACGATGTCGGTGGCCTCGTCCCAGCTGATGCGCACGAATTTCGACTTGCCACGATTCTGGATATTGCGCTCGCCGTCCGGGTCGAAGTCGACGCGCTTCATGGGGTAGTTGATGCGAGTCTTGGAATACACCATCGACTTCAAGCAGATCGCGTGCGTCGCCACCGTCGTGCGGCGCAGTGGCTTGAAGGTCTTGCCGCGCGCGGTGATCTCCCATGACGCGGCGTCGTCGTCGTCGAAATCGATCGGCGTCGTGCGCAGGATCTTGCCGTCCTTGACGTAGACGAAGATCGGGCCGCTGTTGGTGCCATTCGTGTAGCGCGTGACGCCGTCGCCCATGTCGGTGCCAGACTTCCAGGTCACCCGTTCGAGTTGCGCCAGCGTCTGCATGAACCAGACCGCGAGCTCGTCCGGGCCGTCGAGACCGATCTTGAAATTCTTGGCCGCGTCGATGCGCTCCAGCATGTCGAACGGTGGCGTCAGGAAATTCTCGGCAATCGCCTTGTTCTTGAAGTGGATCGTGATATCCGGCTTGGCATGCAGCCCCTTGCCCGAGCGAACCTTGCCGTTGTCGAGTTGGATCCAGCGCCCTTCCGGTTTGTCGCGGAGCCGGAACTGCGCAATCAGATTCCGTTCGTGCAGACGCGCGGCGTACTCCGGGTACAAGCGTGCCGCCGCCCGCATCGCCTGCGGAATGCCCCAAAGCAGCAACGATAGATTCATCCGATTCTCCTGATCGCGCGAGTCCCAGGACGACAGTTTGCTGCACACGTTGTCTGCAAGGAAGCATTGCGTGCCTCAACGGCCGTTGCCGCGGCGCTCGCCTTTCGCGACACTGTGAACATGATCTCCTTCGACAATGTCTCCAAGCGCTACCCCAATCGGCGCGAAGCGCTGGCCAACGTCAGCTTCTCGATTGGCGCGGGCGAAATGGTGTTTCTCACCGGGCGCTCAGGGGCCGGCAAAAGCACCGTGCTGAAGCTCATCGCCCTGCTGGAACGTCCCACCCGCGGTACAGTGATCGTAAACGGCGTCAATACTGGTGCACTACCGTCACGAAAGATTCCGGCCTTCCGCCGCCAGATTGGCGTCGTTTTCCAGGATCACAAGCTGCTGATGGACCGGCCCGTCCATGACAACGTGGCGTTGCCGCTGATCGTGGCGGACACACCGCTGCGCGAGATCGACAAGCGCGTGCGCGCCGCGCTCGACCAGGTGGGTCTGCGCGGCAAGGAGCGCTCGTTGCCCAGCGAACTATCGGTCGGTGAACAACAGCGCGTGGGCATCGCGCGCGCGGTGATCACCAAGCCGCCGATCCTGATCGCTGACGAACCCACCGGCAATCTCGATCCAGAACTCGCGATGGAAATCATGCGGGTCTTCAAACGCTTTCAGGAAGTAGGCGTGGCCGTGCTGGTGGCATCGCACGACACCCATCTGATCGATCAATTCGGTCAGCGCGAGATCGTGCTCGATGACGGCACTTTGCTGTCGGCGGGAATCGCCGTCGCGGGCGAACAATTCAGCATGTCGGCCAATGCGCCGCGGCCGTCAGACTTGCCCAACATCGAGGCACGCCGTTGAGCGGCGTCAGCACCTGGGGTGCGCGGCATGCGCAAGCGATGCTGGGGGCAGTCGGGCGACTCGCTCGGATGCCGCTGGCTACCTTTCTCACGATTACGGTGATCGGCGTGGCGCTCGCGATCCCGGTGGCGCTGGCGCTGGTCGTGCACAATGCCCGCGTCGCGACTGGCGATTTCCGCAATGCGATCGACTTCACCGTGCACTTCAAGCTGGGCACGCCGATCGCACGGGTCGAACAACTCGCCAAACAACTCCGCGAGCGCGACGGGATCGATACGGTGATCGTCACGCCCGCGGAGCAGGCACTGCAGGAGTTCCGCCGCGTGTCAGGCTTCGGCGAAGCGCTGGCGGCGCTCGAGGACAATCCGCTGCCGCATCACTTGCTAGTGCGGCCCAAGCCGGAGAACGCCGTACCGACTGAGGTCGAGTCGCTGCGGCGCCATCTCGCCGCGTGGCCGGAAGTCGATATCGTGCAGCTCGATTCCGACTGGGTGCGACGTTTCAACGCGATTCTCGATGTGCTGCGCCGCGGGCTGTGGGGCGGCGTATTTGTCCTTGGTCTGGGCGTGCTGGCGGTGGTGGGCAATACGATCCGGCTGGAAATTCAGCACCGGCGGGCAGAAATCGAGGTCACAAAGCTCGTTGGCGGCTCGAATGCCTTCGTGCGCCGGCCGTTCCTCTATACCGGCACGCTGTACGGCCTGGCGGGCGCCCTGCTGGCTGCCCTCCTGATCTGGGCTGGGGTCAGTTACCTCGACCGCTCGGTCGCGGCACTGGCAGCCCAATACGGCAGCAAATTCCAGCTGGCCGGGCTCAGCTGGCGGGATTTCGGCACGTTAGCCGGTGTTGGCGCCATTTTAGGGTGGGTTGGCGCCCTGATTTCGACAGGACGCCATCTGCGCCGGATCGAGCCGAGGGCATGAATCGTCACTTCCCAGGCCTGTGACGCTGTGCATGGGGAACCGCTGCGACCTTTAGCACTCTAAGTTCACGACTGCTAAGATGTATTCGCGGTGGGCCCGTGTGCCCGCGCAGGAGGAGACGACCGAGATGACCACGACCGCATTGATGGCCCGCCAGGCCGAACTCGCACTGACTGGCCCGCTGGGCAGCTTCGATGCGTATGTCGACCGGGTCAGTCGCATCCCGATTCTCACCCGCGAGGAAGAGCAGGAGCTCGCGCATCGATTTCGGGACGATGGCGATCTCGAAGCTGCACGGCAGTTGGTGCTCTCGCACCTGCGGTTCGTCGTGCACATCGCGCGTGGTTACTCCGGCTACGGTCTGCCCCTCGGCGATCTGGTGCAGGAAGGCAACGTTGGTCTGATGAAGGCGGTCAAGCGCTTCGAACCCTCAGTCGGCGTGCGCATGGTGTCGTTCGCCGTGCACTGGATCCGTGCCGAGATCCATGAGTACGTGTTGCGCAACTGGCGCCTGGTGAAAGTCGCCACTACCAAAGCGCAGCGCAAGCTGTTCTTCAATCTGCGCAAGCGCAAGAAGAACCTGGCATGGCTGTCGCACGATGAAACAGCCGCGGTGGCGCGGGATCTGAACGTATCGGTCGCTGAAGTCACCGAGATGGAGAAGCGCCTGTCGGCGCGTGATCTCTCGTTCGACCCGGCCCCCGATGCGAGCGAGGAAGAGAACTACTCGCCCGGCAACTACCTGCCCGCGCTGGATGCGGATCCGGCCGAACAGGTGGAGAACGCGCAATGGGAAGACGCGACCAGCGAGCGACTCGCCTCGGCAATGAAGACGCTTGACTCGCGCAGCCGCGACATCCTGATGAGCCGCTGGAGTGGTGAGGAGAAGTCGACCTTGCACGACCTCGCGGACAAGTATCAGGTGTCGGCCGAGCGTATCCGGCAGATCGAGGCCACTGCGATCGGCAAATTGCGAGCCGTACTGGCCTGACGACTCAGCGGAGTTGCTCCGCCGGGACCGCAATCAGGCCTTGGGTGCGCCGCTGCGGCCTTCCGCAGCGGCCGTTTCGCCGTAGCCGCTCGGTCGGATCGCCACCGTGTTCTGAATCACGGTGCAGCGCACGCCATCGGTGCGGTAAAAGCCGTATTCGATGGTTGGCGTCGCACGACCAGCAGCTTCGAGATCCGCGCGAATCTGCTTCTCCTGCTCCGCCGAGACCGCAAACCGCATTTCCAGATCGGTGGTACCGCCATGCTGGAAATCGATGGTCATCGCCCGCGTCCACACTTCGTAGCCCGGGAAGATCCGTGAACACGCCAGCGCGGCGATAGGGTCGGCCAGCGCAGCTTGATAGCCGCCGAACATCACCCCGCCCGGATTGCGCGAGACGGCGTTGAGTGGCAGGCGAATACGAACGACGCGCCAGTCAGAGGCGAGCTGCAAGACCTTGATGCGCATCAACAGGAACGGTGGGTAGATCGCGAGCAGCCGCGCGTCCGACACATAGCGCTTGCGCACCAACCAGCGCATGAATCGCTGCATGATCGTCGAGGTTGCCATGGCTTATTGTTGCAGAGTCGCCCCGGCGAGCGTAGTTTTCCGGCATGCGCACCGTGCAACAATGGCTGGACGAATACGGCGCCAGCCACCAGCACCCGACTAACAAGCGACTGCACTGGCTGTGCGTGCCGCCCATCGTCCTGACGGTGATCGGCTTCCTGTGGGCATTGCCGGTCCCTGCCGCCGCGCGCACGGCTGGATCGTGGCTCAACTGGGGCACGCTCGCCATCGTTCTCTCGGTAGCTTACTACTCGTGGCTGTCGCCTCGCCTGGCCATGGGTGCCACGGTAGCGCTGGTCGCCTTGGCGGCCATCGTGGCCTGGCTCGACCGGCTCGCCTGGCCTCTCTGGGGAATCTGCCTCGGGATATTCGTCGTGGCCTGGATCGGCCAGTTCATCGGCCACGCCATTGAAGGCAAACGGCCGTCGTTCTTCAAGGATGTCCAGTTCCTGCTGATCGGGCCACTGTGGCTCCTCTCGTTCCTCTATCGCCGCGCCGGGATCCGATACTAACCAGTCGAGCGTTCGACTCGCCGCGCTTCCTCGAACACGAGCGCATGCAGCTCGGCAGTACGCTGCGGCGTTGCCGCATAGCCGCCCGCCAGCGTGATCACCAGGGGCAGGCCAGCGATTCGCACCTGCTCGATGACGTAGCGCTCGCGGGCGCGGATGCCGTCATCGCTCAGCGCGAAGCGTCCGTAGCGATCGCCCGCGGCCACGTCCACGCCAGCCAGATAGAAGACAATATCGGCGCGAAACTGCCGCAGGATGGCGGGGAGATGCTGCTCGATACAGCGCAAGTACTGCTGGTCGTCCGTCCCATCAGCCAGCCCGATATCGAGTGACGAGCGCATTTTGTCACTCGGGTAATTGCGCTCACCGTGCACTGAAAACGTGTACACGCTCGGGTCGTGCTCGAAGATGGCGGCCGTGCCGTTGCCTTGATGCACGTCCAGATCGATGATCAGCGCCCGTTGCAGCAATCGCTCACGCTGCAACACCCGGATCGAGATCGCCACGTCGTTCAGCACACAGAATCCCTCGCCTCGGTCGGCGAACGCATGATGTGTGCCGCCGGCCAGGTTGCCGCTCAAGCCAACGCGCAATGCGTTGCGAGCTGCGTTGAGCGTACCCTGGGCCGCGAGTCGCGAGCGACGCCAGAGGGCGGGTGACCAGGGCACACCGATCCGGCGCTGCTCGACTGCGGTCAGGCCACCGTTTTGCAACTTCGCGAGATAGGCGTCGGTATGCACGCTCCGCAGCAGCTCGATCGCGATCGGCTCGGAAGCAATGAGATGGGATGCCGCTACGACCCCACGGTCGAGCAGGATCTCGCGCAGCAGCGCGTACTTGCCCATCGGGAACGGGTGCCCGTCTGGTAGCGGTACGACGTAGTCGCTGTGATGGCTGAGTTGCATTCAGGCGCTGTTTGATGACTACTACGAACCTAATGACGCTACTCGACTGATCGCAAGTCTGCACGGTTTCGAGCTGGCGCCGGGGGTAAACAGCATGACGCAATCGCTCACTGGCGGCAGAGTCGTCAGTCGCGCACTGGCTCGCTATGGCTCGCGCACAGTGTTCGCACTGGCGGGAGCGTCGCACACGCATTTGCTCGATGCGCTCGATCGTGATGGCTTTCGCATCGTCAGCGGTCGGCATGAGTCCGGCACGATCGGCGCGGCAGACGGCTACGCCCGCATCAGTGGTCAACTGGGCGTCGCGCTGATCATCGCCGACCAGGGTACGCCCAACGCGATCAACGGCATCGCCACCGCATTTCATGCCTGCTCGCCGGTGCTCGTCATCATCGCGCGCCTGCCCAACTCCTGGACCGAGGCGGAGTCCGAGTACGACAACGCCAAGCATCCGCTAGTGGGTTCGATCACCAAATGGGCGCGCACCGTACCGGCCGCAGAGCGACTGGCAGAGTATGTGGATGTTGCGGCCAAACGCGCCTTGTCCGGACGCCCCGGCCCAGTCGTACTGCAGATTCCACAGGAGTATCTGGCGCAGTCGTTAGCCACTGCCGGCGCGGCGCAACAGCCGCCACCGGCCATCGGTCGACCGGGAGCAGATCATGCTGCCGTTGCTGCCGCGGCGGAATTGTTGGCGAATGCCGAACGCCCCCTGTTGATTGCTGGTGCGGGCGCCGCATGGGGCCAGGCAGCGGCACCGATCAACTCATTGGTGCACGAGTTAGGTCTGCCGATAGCGGGTAACGGTCTCGGCCGCGGCATCGTTGCGGAGGATTGGGAGCGTTCGTTCAACTGGCCGCTGATGCAGATCGCTGCCGATCGGGCGGACGTAGTCTGCGTCGTTGGCGCGCGGCTGAAGCAACGACTGGGCTATGGCCTGCCACCCCGGTTTGCACCGGTAGCGAAGTTCATTCAGATCGATATCGAGGCACAAGAACTGTCGCGCAATCGGCGCGTCGACGTACCAATCGCGGCAGACGCAGGCCTGGCAAGCGCTGCACTGCTGACCGCGCTGCGTGCTCGCGGCGCCAAACCGCGTGCCAATGCACTGTGGGTGCGCGACGCACTGGCGGAGCGGCTGCAGTACCTCGACGATCTACAGGCGCGCTGCGCAGCGCCGACAGCCGCCGATCGCGCGGTGCACCCCTTGGCGATGGGCCGGCAAATTGCAGCGCTGGCACCCCGCAACAGCATCTTCGTCGGCGATGGCGCCGACGTGCAGAACTGGATGTACGGCGCGCTCAAGGTGACGCAAGCACCGGGATTTCTCGATCACTATCCGATGGGCGCGATGGGCGTGGGCACGCCGCTCGCGGTGGGGGCGGCGGCGGCTGCCCGCGAGCTCGCCGAGCGCTCCGGACAACCCGCCCGCCGGGTCATACTAACGACTGGCGACGGCTCCTTCGGTTTCTATCCGGCGGAGCTGCACGCGGCGGCGGCGGCCTGCTTGCCGCTGGTGGTCGTCATCGGTAACGACGGCGCCTGGGGAACAGAGCTGCATGGGCAGATGCAGGCCATCCAGCGCAGCGTCAACACCGAACTCGGCCTGCAGCGCTATGAAATGATCGGTGCGGCGTTCGGCTGCCATGCCGAGTACGTCAGTTGTCACCGCGAGCTGCAACCGGCGCTGGAGCGCGCGTTTGCAGCTCGCACGCCGAGCGTGGTGAATGTCGTGCTGGATCGAGAAGCCGGCCTCGAACTCAAGCGTGAGCCCAAGGCGCGCATGATCCTGTTCGATGATCTCGCCACCAATCTCGCCAACCAACACCAGTTCGAGGGCTGACAAGCATGCGAGCAGACACTCCGCCCTATCCCAGACCAGCCTATGCGTGGTTCGTGGTTGCTGTGATGCTGGCCGCCTACATCCTGTCGTTCATCGATCGCGACATCCTGTCGTTGCTGATCGGTGAACTGCAGCGTGACTTGTCGCTCAATGACAAGGACATCGGCTGGCTGTTAGGCGCACCGTTCGCACTGTTCTACGCCACGTGTGGGATCTTCATTGCCTGGCTGGCCGATCGCGGCAGCCGCAAGTGGGTGATAGCCGGTGGTGTCACGCTGTGGAGCATCGCGACCGTGGCTTGCGGCTTTGCGTCCAATTACACGGAGCTGTTCACGGCGCGCATTGGCGTTGCCGTGGGTGAAGCGGCGCTCACGCCACCGGTACTGTCGTTGCTGAGAGACTATTTCCCGCCGGAGCGCATCGGGCGCGCGATCGGTCTGTACACGGCCGGTGTCTCGAGCGGTGCTGGTATCGCCAATATCATCGGTGGTAGCGTACTGCCGACTTTGGTGGCTACCGGCGCTGTGACCGTGCCACTCGCCGGCGTGCTCGAGCCCTGGCAACTCATGTTCGTGGTAGTCGGACTGCCAGGCTTGCTCGTGGCGCTGCTGATTGCGACGACTGTCCGTGAACCGGTGCGGCGCGATGCAGGAACTGCCGCCGGCCAACCAGTATCCATTCCGACTACGCTCAGACACCTGCGTGAGCACGCCAAGGTGTTCGTGCCATTGTTCGTCGGACTCGCCGGCATCGCCATCATGGGTTACGGGGTCAATTACTGGGTACCTGAGTTCTTTCGCCGCACTTACGCACTCGACACGGAGACTTACGGCTTCTTCATCCGCTGGCGCGGAGTCTTGTTAGTTATCTTCGGCATGCTCGGTGTGATTGGCGGTGGCTGGCTGTGCGATGTACTGCGTCGCAAATACGCTGATGGCTATCTGCGGGTCGCGTTGATCGGCTATGCCTTCCTGATCGTCGGCTACACGCTGCTGCCGCTGATGCCGACGCCAGAGCTGGCACTCGCCATGGTGATCCCAGCCACCCTCGGCGGCGCCATTCCTACGGCGGCCGGGGCGGCGGCCGTCATCAGCATCGCGCCGGCCAACATGCGGGCCCAGGTAACGGCAGTGTACTACTTCACCCTGAATCTGATCGGCTTCGCGATCGGTCCGATCGCCGTGGCATGGCTGACCGAGGACATCTTCCAGGATGAGAACATGCTGCGTTACTCGCTGGCCATCGTCGCTTTCGTCGCTGCTGCGGTCGGTGCGGCGCTGATCATGGTGGCCGTGCGACCATACCGTGCGCGCAGCGCCGCACTGGCACCATTGGTCGAGAAATAATGCAAGAATCGGGTGTCGAGCACCGTCTGCTCGCCTTATTCAATCAGGAACCGCTTTCATGAGCCAATCAGCCGCATCGAATCTGCCGATCCTGCAGCGCGACCACAAGAGCGTGATGGGCCGCATCAAGTATCTGTCGAAGAAGCCCGAACGCATGGATCAGGAACGCGGCCGGGAGTATTTCCGGATCGATGTGCACGCTGATGGCACACGCACCTGCGTCGCTCACACCGAAATCGACGATCGACCGAGCGTGATGCGCGATGCGATCTATTCCCTCGACAAGGACTGGATGCCGACCGACTGCGCGATGCGCCTGTCGGTGGATAGCAAGTTCATGGGGTCGGGCTGGTTCCGCTTCCACCCGCAATATGCGGAATGTGAAACCTGGACGTCACTCGAGGGTCGGGTGTCACAACGCATGGATCTTGCCGAACCGCTGGTTACCTTCCAGAATCACGCAATTGCCTGCGATGCTTGGCATCTACGCCTGATCGACCGCAAGAAGCCCGGACAGGTGCAGCGCATCAAGCAGATCCTGCTGTCGTCGCCCGATCATCGTGGCGCGACCGGCCCGTTGCTGTATTCGATCGGCCTCAATCTCGTCTATGTGGGCCCCGAGAAGGTGACAGTCGAAGCAGGCACGTTCGATGCCTGGCACTACCAATTCGTCACCAACCCGGAGCTGCCACAGGAGCATCCGCCGTACGATGTCTGGTGCACGGCGGATGGTGAGTTCCTGTTCCTGAAAGGTGGCGTTGCCGGCTATATGCAGACCTACTACGAGCTGGCCGAACTCAGCCGCGGCTGATCGTCGGCGCGCTAAGGCTCGTAACCGGTCGCCCCGCCCACGGCTTCGTCGTAGTTGCCGCTCAGATAGTTGGCGACCAGTACGGTTACCCGCTGCAACATGGCATTGTCGTGCGCTCCCACTGTCCAGGCACCGGCCATCGCGTTGGCACGCTGGTAGAACTCTGGTGTTGCGATCACTTTGCCCGACGGCTGCTCGACGATCTTCACGTTGATCACGATCTTGCCATCGCCCATGAACGCGCCTGCGAAGAAGCGACCGGCACCCGACGGTTTGTGCAGTGTGGTAATCGTCGACTCGATCACCAGTTTGTTAGGAGCCTGTAGGTCTGCTTTGGCGTTCCAGCCACTCAGGATGGGATCGACGGCCGCGCGCATGTTCTCGTCCACCTTGGCCAGGACCTTGCCCGCGTTCTTCTTGCTTTCGATGCCGGGCTGTAGCTGTACCGGTGCCAGCTCATAAGCCGAATAGCCTGCCAGCTTGTTCGCCGGGGGTGGATTTGGCGGCGCCGCGAGTGCCGCGGTTGCCACGCAGGCAGCGATCGCAAATGCCGCCAGCCGGCGCCTGAAACCAGTACTCTCGAACATGCTGCCTCTCCTTGGGTTGGGTCTGCGTACGACACCGGCACGGTGCGGCGCGATGATAGCCGGTTGCGGCCTTGGGCGGCGACAGGTTTGCTACCAGTCGTGCACTGCAGTGGACGGGGAGAGCACGTATGAATGAGTTGTGGAGCCGACGTGGAATCCTGTTGGCCACGATGGCAGGCGTCGGGTTGTCGATCGCCACGATCCCACCCTATGTACTGAGTGTGTTCGCCCGGCCCATGACACAGGAATTGGGGTGGTCGATGCAGGCCTATCAGACCGTCAATCTGTTGATCCCGCTCGGCATCATGTTTGCTTCGCCGCTCGGCGGCTACCTGGTCGACAGATATGGACCGCGGCGCGTGGCACTGATCGGCATCATGACATTCTCGCTCGGTATCGCGGCCTTCAGCCTGGTCACCGCGTCACCCTGGACATTCTATTTCTGCATGTTCCCGCTGGTGTTGTTAGCCTGCGGCATTCTGCCGATCACCTGGACGCGGCTGGTCAACACGCATTTCCTGCGGCAGCGCGGCGCAGCACTCGGCCTCACGCTGTCCGGCAGCGGTGTTGCAGCCATCTTTCTGCCGTCCTTGACGCAGACGGTGATCGACGCGGCAGGCTGGCGGAGTGCCTGGCTGGTGCTCGCAGCCCTGCCAGTCCTGATCGCCTGGCCGCTGGCGTGGTGGTTCGTGCGCGACGAACGCGCGCACCATGGCGAGCCCGCCTCGAAGCACGTTGCAGCCAACGCAGCAATGTGGGGCCGGACCCTGGGCGAGGCCCTGCGCTCGCGCCAGTTCTGGCTGCTGGCGGGCAGCCTGTGTGCAATCTCAGTTTGCCTCGGCGCGTGGACCGCCAATCTGGTCCCGGTCCTGATGACCAAGGATCTCGACGCACCGGCCGCCGCCAGGCTGGCTGGCGTGTTGGGGATCTCAGTCATCTTCGGGCGCATCGGCGCCGGCATGCTGCTCGACCGGTTCTGGGCGCCGGCGATCAATTCGATGATCTTCCTGCTGCCGATCATCGGCTTCAACATGCTCTACATCGTGGAGCCCCAGATATGGCAGCTGGCACTCGCGGTCATCCTGTGCGGCATCGCGGCTGGAGCTGAGTACGACTTCCTCGCCTACTTCCTTGCGCGCTATTTCGGACTTGCGCATTACGGCAAGATCTTCGCCATGATCATTCTGCCCGTCTCACTGGCCACGTCGGCCGGCGCTATGATCGGCGGGCGCGTCCTCGATGCCACCGGGTCCTTGAATGCGGCGGTGCCCGCGTTCACGATCGCGACGCTGATCGCGGCAGCATTGCCGCTGGCGCTCGGACGCTATCCACAACAACCGACATGAGATATGCCCGGCGCGTTCGATGCGCACTGGGTGACCGAGACGACCGAGCTCATTGCAGTCATCTCGTCGCGTGCTAACACCTGATCGTCAGAAATTGATCGAGCCGCCGATCAGCAGGAATCCGACCGTGAGGGCCAACCAGTTGCCGAGTGACTCGCGGCGCCGCAGATACACCAGCCGCGCGCGGGCCAGCCGGCTGCCATAGTCGTTATCGCAGGTGCCGCGCCGTTCGAGGAAGCGCTGCCAGCGCAGCGGCGGCGAGACGGGGGCGGCGTTGAGTGGGTAGCGAGGCGTCGTATTCATGATGCAGTCTCCAGTTGGCCTGCAGACCATTGCACACACGCATCCGGCCGACATCGGGCACGATTTCGGGCGCTGCGCGGACCGATTCTGACCAATTGTGGCCGGCCTGCGCGCGAGCCAGGGCGCGCGCTACACTGCGGGTCTATGAAGAAGCAGATTGCAATCGTGGAAGATGAACCGGCCATCCGCGACAACTACGCCGCTGCTTTTGCCCGCGAGGGCTATGCGGTGCGCACATTCGCGAATCGCCGTGAGGCCATGACGGCGTTTGCGACCCGGCTGCCGGATCTCGCGGTGATCGACATTTCGCTGGAGCACGAGCCGGAAGGTGGCTTCGACTTGTGTCGGGATCTGCGCAGCCTCTCGCCAGAGTTGCCGATCATCTTTCTGACCGCCCGCGATTCCGAGCTCGACGCCGTCTCGGGACTGCGACTCGGCGCCGACGATTTTCTCACCAAGGACCTGTCGCTCGGGCATCTGATCGCGCGCGTCAACGCACTGTTCCGGCGCGTCGACGCCCTGCGACGGCCGACCGAGGACCAGCAGATCATCCGGCGTGGCGCGCTGACTATCGATGCCGAGCGCATGGCGGTCGAGTGGCAGGGGCAGGTGGTGCTGCTGTCGCTCACCGAGTTCTGGATCGTGCACGCGCTCGGCAAACATCCCGGACACGTCAAGAATCGTCAGCAATTGATGGACGCAGCCAATGTGGTGCTGGATGACAATACCATCACCTCTCACGTCAAGCGCATTCGCCGCAAGTTTCAGGTGATCGACCCGAGCTTCGATGCCATCCAGACCGTGTACGGCATGGGTTATCGCTGGGTCGAGTGAGCCGCCTCGCATGAACCTCGGCCCCACGAGCGGCTTGCGCCTGCGCACCAAACTGCTGCTGCTTGCACTAACGACTTTGACACTGCCGTGGGCGGGCTGCCAATACGCCAAGGAAATGGAATCGGTACTGCGGGCGAATGAACAGCAGTCCTTGCTCGCCGTCGCCAGTACGATTGCCGCCTCGCTGCAAGGGCGGCGCGAATTGCTGTATCGAACCGGCGCCGCGAAACAGTCGCGCACCGCGGGGCCGCTCGACATCGAACCTATCGTCATGACGGCAACGCCGGTGCTCGACGGCATCGCGGACGAATGGCCGTCGGACAGCCGCAATACCAAGGTGCTGGAAAAGTCGGACGGCGACAGCCTGCGCTTGCTGACGACTACCAGGGATCGCTGGCTGTACGGGCTCGCGATCGTGCGCGACAACAAGCTGGTATTCGATCGCTCCGACGTCACGCCGCTCGATAGCGCCACCCTGGGAGATCGACTGTGGCTGGCATTCGACGATCCGCGCGGCGGCCAGCAGCGGGTGTTTCTGTCGGCATCAGGCCCTGGCGCGCTGCGCGGCAGACGCATCGAGACGCGCGAGTATGGCCGCGAGGAAGTCGTGGATGAGTTGCGTGTCGAAGGCGCCTGGCGCGTGTTGCGGGACGGCTACGCGATCGAGTTTCGCATCCCCTTGTCGATGATCGGCCAGCATTTCGGTGTGCTGATCGACGATCGCGATCGCCGCGGCGGCGTACGCAGCAGTCTCGGCACGCTCGATCCTGCAGAACTCACTGCGACCGGCCTGTTGATAGCGGCATCTCCCGATCTCAGCGACCGACTGCAGCAGTTTGCACAGCCGGGCGTGGAGCTGCAGGTAGCCAGTCGGACCGGCGCGACGCTGGCACGACTTGAGGCGCCAGCCTTGCCACAGGACTACACCGCCATGCGCGGTCTGCTGCCGCGGCTGTATCGGCGTTTTCTAGACGGCGATCGCATCCCGAGGCGGACGTCAGACGCAGAGCGTGAGCGTTTGAGCCGCGAACTGGTAGCCACCGCCAGTGCCGGCAAGGCCACCACCGCGTTGACCGCCGGGCGCTACGAGAACCGGGTCATCGTCACCGCGGCCGTACCGATATTCGACAACGATCGCCAACAGGTCATCGGCGTATTGCAGCTTGCGCAGACTGCCGATCGCTGGCTGACGTTGCGTGATCGTGCGCTGACACGCTTGCTCAATCTGACCCTGCTGGCCACTGGCCTCGCCGTTCTCGCCACATTCTGGTTTGCCGGTCGCCTGGCGCTCAGGATCGCGCGTCTGCGTGCCGCGAGCGAAAGCGCTCTCACGCGCGAGGGGCGACTGGCGGTCGACCTCCCCGAAACGAACGCGCCTGATGAACTGGGGGACCTGTCGCGCAGTTTCGACGCGCTGTTGCGTCGGCTGAACGGCTACACGGGCTACCTGCGGACGCTCGCTGGCAAGCTGGCGCACGAGATCCGTACGCCGCTCACGATCGTGCGGTCGTCGCTCGACAACCTGGAGCACGAGCCGCTGTCTGCGGACGCCACGACCTACGTGGCCCGTGCCCGGCACGGCGCGGAACGACTCAATGGCATTCTGCTCGCCATGGGCGCTGCCACGCGGGTTGAAGAAGCGATCGCGAACAGTGAGCGGGTCGAGTTCGATTTGGGCGACGTGGTGCGCTCTGCGGTAGATGCGTACGCGAGTGCATTTTCTGCACGCCGGTTCACATTGGAGCAGCCGGATGGCAGCTGCAGGCTGCGCGGCTCGCCCGATCTGATCGTGCAGATGCTCGACAAGCTGATCGACAATGCCGTCGATTTCAGCGCAAATGGCGACACGATCATCGTCCGATTGTTGGCCGATCCGACCGGCGCACGACTCGAAGTCGAGAACCCAGGGCCCTTGCTGCCCGACACGCGCGACTCGCTGTTCGAGTCGCTGTGGCAGTCTCGCCAGGGCACGGACGCGCGACCGCATTTTGGCCTGGGTCTCTACATTGTCCGCCTGATCGCCGATTTTCACGGCGGATATGCCCGCGCCGCCAACCTGCCAGACCACAGCGGTGTGCGCCTCAGTGTCACACTGGCGCGCACCAGCGACTGACTGTCGCGCTCTTACGACATTGTTTCTTCGTCAGAACTCTTTACAATTGGCTACATCTGCTGAGCAACAAACCACGTAAGATACTGATCTTAATGGTTTTGGCGAATGCGGCAGGGATCTTGCTGTAAAGCCTTAAGCATCCTGGTGATGCGTGTGTGACACAGAAGGATCTGCAACAGGAACTGGATCAAATAGAAACCTCGGACTTGCTCGCGAGCACGGTATAGGCGGTCGTTATTAGTCAGGCGGCTGTCTGGAATGGAAATAGCGCGAATTGACGCGTTGGCCACAGGTGTTGGCCGGAAGCGCACGCTACCAACATGCCAGCCGTGATACTTAGCACTCGCGCAGGCGATTTTTTTTGCTGACAGCGATGGACCGGAGTCGACAACTGCTGCTTACACGCCTCGCCATGCGAGGCGTTTTTTTTGGGCCGCTCGTCAACCCAAGGGACTGTTCAAGAACCGCGCCCGCACTTCGCGCTCGAACGCCGCTGGATCGCGCGCGATCGGATCGCGGAACTTCTCACCCGCATCGCCGGGAAATATCTCCTCCTGCCCTTGCGCCAACGCCGCCAGCACCTGCCTTGCATGCTCTCGGGCAGTTAGCTTGGGGCCCGGCGTGTTCTTCGACATGTCACTTTCGACACCGGCAGGATAGACGTTCGCGACGAGCGTCCCCTGTTGGTACAACTCCGCGCGGATCGCCATGCCCATTGCCCGCGCTGCCCATTTCGCGACGGAATAGCTACCGAACTCCGGCAACGAGAAAAGCGAGCCGACCGACAGGATATTGACGATCGCCCCACCACCGTTCTCCGCCAGCAGCGGCGCGAATGCCCGGCACATCTCGAGTTGGCCCCAGAAGTCAGTGTCCATCACGACGCGTGCATCGTCGAGATTGGGCGCGCCGATAAGACGACGCTGACCAGCCTCGCCCGCGATGCCTGCATTGTTGATCAACAATTGCACGTCTTTGGCGCGCCGTGCGGCTCGCAGAATCAGATCGACTCGGGTCACGTCGATATCGAGCGGCACGACCCGCATCGAATCCAGCGCTGTCAGCGACTCGAGACTCTCGAGCGAGCGTGCCGCCGCATAGACTCGATTGGCGCCAGCGGCCAGCAACTCCTCGACAAAACCCTTGCCGATGCCGCGATTAGCACCTGTGACGAGTGCAACACATCCGGCGATCGATGGCGCAGCTGGAGCTTTTAGCATCGCTCGATTGTACCTACGGCCGCTCCGTAATTCCCGGCAAATCGAGCCGCTTGGCTCGCGCGCAGGCGATCGCGTCTGCATATCCTGCATCCGCATGCCGCATGACGCCCGTGGCTGGATCGTTCCACAAAACCCGTTCGATGCGTTTCGCCGCCGCGGTCGTGCCATCGCACACGATCACAACCCCGGCATGCTGCGAGAATCCCATGCCGACACCGCCACCGTGATGGATCGATACCCACGTGGCACCAGACGCGCAGTTGAGCAGCGCGTTTAGCAGCGGCCAGTCAGACACCGCGTCCGACCCGTCGGACATCGCTTCGGTCTCGCGATTTGGTGAGGCTACTGAACCCGAATCCAGATGATCTCGACCGATGACAATGGGCGCCTTGAGCTCACCGCTTGCCACCATCTCGTTGAACGCAAGCCCGAGTCGGTGCCGATCCCCCAGACCGACCCAACAGATGCGCGCCGGCAAGCCCTGAAACTGAATCCTCTCGCGCGCCATGTCGAGCCATTGATGCAGGTGCTTGTCGTCGGGTAACAACTCACGTACCTTGGCATCGGTCCGGTAGATATCCTCCGGATCACCGGACAGGGCGCACCAGCGAAACGGTCCGATGCCTCGGCAGAACAGCGGCCGTATATAGGCCGGCACGAAGCCGGGAAAGCTGAACGCATCCGCAACGCCTGCGTCTTTCGCCACCTGGCGAATGTTGTTGCCGTAGTCCACGGTTGGCACGCCCGCCCGATGAAACCCGAGCATCGCCTCGACGTGATGAGCGATCGAGCGACGCGCCGCGCGCTCCACATCGGCCGGCGCAGTCGCGCGCCGGCCTTCCCATTTCTCTACCGTCCAACCTTGCGGCAAATAGCCGTTCGCCGGATCGTGCGCGGAGGTCTGATCGGTGACGATGTCGGGACGCACGCCGCGGCGCAACAGCTCCGGTAGCACGTCCGCTGCATTGCCTAACAAACCTATGGATATTGCCTGGCCGTTGCGCGTAGCACGACCGATCATCTCGAGTGCTGCGTCGATCGAGTCCGCGCGCTGCGTCAGATAGCCCGTGCGCAGGCGCATCTCGATGCGTGACTCCTGACACTCCACGGCCAGGCACGACGCGCCGGCCATTACCGCGGCCAGCGGCTGTGCGCCGCCCATGCCGCCGAGACCCGCTGTCAGTATCCACTTACCGCGCAGATTGCCGCCATAGTGCTGCCGACCCATTTCGACGAAAGTCTCATAGGTCCCCTGCACGATGCCCTGACTACCAATGTAGATCCAGGAGCCGGCAGTCATCTGCCCGTACATCATCAGGCCCTTGCGATCGAGCTCGTTGAAGTGCTCCCAGGTGGCCCAGTGGGGCACGAGATTGGAATTGGCGATCAGAACCCGTGGTGCATCTGCGTGCGTCCGAAAGACGCCGACTGGTTTGCCGCTCTGTACCAACAGAGTCTCATCGCGCTCCAGTCGCTTCAGCGTCGCGACAATATGGTCGAAACAGTCCCAATCACGCGCCGCGCGGCCGACACCGCCGTAGACGACGAGATCGCTCGGACGCTCCGCGACCTCGGGATCGAGATTGTTCATCAGCATTCTGAGCGGCGCTTCGGTCAACCAGCTCTTCGCCGACAACTCCGTGCCGCGACGAGCGCGCACGATGCGCTTCGGATCATGTCGGTTCATGCATCAAACTCCTCGTTCTGTTTGCGCGCAATCGATGCAGGCGAGCAGCACGGCACGCAGAACCTCTTGCAGCGGCTGGGCGACCGCTGGGTCGTAGGCAGGCGGCCAGTTGTCGGATGTCAGCGGCCCGTCAGGCTCACGCAGATAGCCGCGGCAGGCCAACTCCATCTGTAGCGCGTGGATACCGCGAACCGGATCACCATAGTGTCGGGTGATGTATCCACCCTGAAAGCGGCCATTGACGACGTGCGTGAACACACTCGCCGCACAAACCTGCTCGATCGCCGAGCCGAGCGGCGCAGCGCAACTGCGTCCCCCGAAGCTGCCGATATTCAACACCGGCAGCTCGCCAGCGAACAACCTCGCGACCCGCGAGCGAATCGAATGCGCATCGTACAGTACGACGCTGGAGTACTGCCTGCGCAGTCGATCCAGCTCAGCGCCGAGCGCAGCGTGATATGGCCTGAAGTAGTACTCGCGTCGTAGGCCTACGTCGCCGGCGGTCAGCGTTGCTGGGTCGCGATAGAGCGGCTCACCGTCGAACGTCGTCCTCGGACAAAGTTCGGTTGTCGCCTGCCCGGGATACAGCGACGCACCAGATGGGTCACGATTGACGTCGATCACGCTGCGCGAAATCGCCGTCGAGACGATCGTGGCCCCCAGGCTCGCCGCGAATTCATACAGCTCACGAACGTACCAGTCTGTGTCCTTGCGCGCCAACCAGGGAGACACGAACTGCGCTTCGAGATTCGCAGGGATCTCAGTACCAGCGTGCGGCACACTGACGAGCAGTGGTGCTTCGCCGCGCACCACTGTCAGCCACTGTGGCGAAGCGCTCAACGGTGTGCCCTACGTGCAAACCCACGGCAGCGCGGCTTCCGGCACCGATTCGGCCAGCGCGCCGCGTGCGACCAGATCGGTCGCGAGAACGATGTCGGGGTGCAGGTAGCGATCGTCCTGCAGGTGCGGAATGTAGGAGCGCAGCAGGCGTCGAACGCGCTCGAGCGGCGCGCTCGAGGTGAGCGGCGCGTGGAAATCACAGCCTTGCGCGGCTGCCAACAACTCTATGCCGATGATGTTTGTCGTGTTCGCCGCCATCGCCTGCAGGCGGCGCGCACCATGCGCTGCCATTGAGACATGATCTTCCTGATTGGCAGATGTCGGAATCGAATCGACGCTCGCTGGGTACGCGCGCTGCTTGTTCTCCGAAACGAGCGCAGCCGCGGTCACCTGCGGCATCATGAAGCCCGAATTGAGCCCAGGCTTGGGCGTCAGGAACGCTGGCAAGCCCGACAGCGCCGGATCGACCAACATCGCGATCCGGCGTTCGGCGATCGACCCGATCTCGCACACCGCCAGCGCGATCATGTCGGCCGCGAACGCGACCGGCTCCGCGTGAAAATTCCCACCCGACAAGGCTTCGCCGCTGGCCGCAAAGATCAGCGGATTGTCCGTCACGCCGTTCGCCTCGTCGGCCAGCGTTGTAGCAGCCTGCCGCAACACATCGAGGGCGGCGCCCATCACCTGCGGTTGGCAGCGCAGACAGTAGGGATCCTGCACGCGCTCGTCGTCCTCGCGGTGCGACGCGCGGATCATCGACCCGGCCATCAGCCGCTGGATCGCAGCAGCGGCGTCAATCTGACCACGATGACGCCGCAGCTCGCTGATGCGCGGATCGAACGGCGCGTCCGAGCCCCGTGCCGCCTCGGTCGACAAAGCTCCGGTGATCAGTGCGGCGCGCAAGACATTCTCGGCGTCGAACAAACCCGCCAGCGCGCAAGCGGTCGAGAACTGCGTGCCGTTGAGCAAGGCCAGCCCTTCCTTCGGGCCTAACTGCAACGGCGACAGACCGGCTGCAGCCAGCGCTTCGATCGCTGGCTGGCGTGCGCCATCCACATCGATTTCACCGACCCCCAGCATAGCTGCCGCCATATGTGCCAGCGGTGCGAGATCGCCGGACGCGCCTACCGAACCCTGTGAGGGAATCGTCGGGATCAGACCGCGGCGCAGCATCTCGCGCAGTCGCTCGACGGTTGTTAGCTGGACGCCAGAATAGCCCTGCGCCAGACTGGCGAGCTTCAATGCCATCATCAGCCGTACGATCGCCGGCGGCGTCGGATCACCGATACCGACTGAATGCGACAGCACGATATT
Source organism: Steroidobacteraceae bacterium (assembly GCA_041395625.1). Classification (GTDB taxonomy): domain Bacteria; phylum Pseudomonadota; class Gammaproteobacteria; order Steroidobacterales; family Steroidobacteraceae; genus CADEED01. Next base: position 207,480 of record JAWLAE010000003.1, read on the forward strand.
GCGTTGCAGCCTGGCAAGATCGGCAGGATCTATGCGCACGGATGCCAGTTTACCGAAGCCCGTGTTGATGCCATAGACCGGCTCGCTCCGCGCGACGATGTCCTGCACCGTGGCGGCGCTTTGTACGATACGTTCGTTGCACGCCGCATCGAGCGTCACACCGGCGCCGCGGTACACCGCACGCCAATCTGTCAGTGATGCATCACCCGGCTGTAGTTGCACGTCGATCATCGGCTCCTCCAAACGCGCGCGTGCAACGGATTGAAACCCATGCGATAGACGAGTTCCGCAGGCTGCTCGATGTTCCAGATTGCGAGGTCGCACCACTTGCCAACCTCGAGCGTGCCGGCTGTATCAAGACGACCCAGCGCACGCGCCGCCTCACGCGTAATGCCGGCGAGGCACTCCTCGACCGTCAGCCTGAACAGTGTCGCCGCCATGTTCATGGCTAACAACAGAGAAGTCAGGGGTGCGGTCCCGGGATTGCAATCGGTGGCCACCGCGAGCGGCACACGGTAACGTCGCAGCAGATCGATCGGTGGCAGCTGTGTCTCGCGCAGAAAATAGAACGCGGCTGGCAGCAGCACGGCCGTGGTACCTGCGCGCGCCATGGCCGCCACCCCGGCTTCGTCCGTGTACTCGAGATGATCGGCCGACAAAGCGGCGAACTCCGCGGCCAGCGCTGCGCCACCGAGAGCCGACAACTGGTCGGCATGCAGCTTGACCGGCAGGCCATGCCGCCGGGCGGCCTGGAATATCTGCCGGACCTGCTGCGGCGAGAATGCAACGCGCTCGCAGTAGGCGTCGAGCGCATCCGCCAGCTTCGCCTGAGCCACCAGCGGAATCATTTCGCTGCAGAGCATATCCGTATAACGATTGGCGTCGCCGCCCGACTCGGGCGGCAAGGCGTGTGCGCCGAGAAAGGTCCGTGCGATGCTGACTGATCGCCGCGCGGCCAGCGTCTGCATCGTCTGCAGGATGCGGCGCTCCGTTGCCCAGTCCAGTCCGTAGCCGGACTTGATCTCGATGGTTGTGACGCCCTCGGCTAGCAGGGCATCCAAGCGCGGCAGGCTTGCGGTGACCAGTTGCTCTTCGGTTGCGGCTCGGGTCGCCCGCACAGTCGACGCGATGCCACCGCCTGCCCGAGCAATGTCCTGGTAACTGACACCGGCGAGCCGCTGCTCGAATTCCGCGGCCCGATTGCCCGCGTAGACGAGATGCGTATGGCAGTCGATGAGACCGGGCGTAATCCAACGCCGCTCGCAGTCGATCTGTTCGCTGGAAGTCACGAACGCTGGTGCCGACGACTCCTCACCGCAGTAGACGATGCGACCACCTGCCGCGGCGACCAGGCCTCGTTCGACCACGCCGATCCCGTCTGTCCAGGATGCGAACGTGGCCAGCCGCGCGTTGCGCCAGATTCGTTCCGCGTGCATATTAATGTCTATACATATCCCCAATGAGGTGGATTGTCCAGTGTCGACGCAATCGCTCTGGTTCGAAGCTGCGCTGCTACCGGCCGGATGGTGGGATCGAGTACGCATCGAAGTACGGGACGGCAGGATCGCTGGCATCGAGACCGACGTAGCGCCAGCCGCCAATGTTGAGCGTCATCGAGCTGTACTGCCAGGCATCCCAAACCTGCACAGCCACGCATTCCAGCGCGCGATGGCCGGCTTGACCGAAGCGCGCCGGGCGGACCCATCGAGTGCTGCACGCGACGACTTCTGGAGCTGGCGTGAAGTCATGTATCGCTTCGTCGATCGAATCGGGCCTGACGACTTGCAGGCGATCGCTGCGCTCGCGTATGCGGAGATGCTGGAGGCTGGTTTCACGCGGGTCGGCGAGTTCCACTACCTGCATCATGAAGCGCACGGCGGCGTCTACGCCAATCCCGCCGAAATGTGCGAACGGCTCGTCGCCGCTGCCGATACGACCGGGATCGGCCTCACCTTGCTGCCGGTACTCTATTGTCACAGTGACTTCGATGGCGCCGCGGCGCTCGATACACAGCGTCGCTTCGTAATGGATTTCGAGCAGTTCGCCCGACTGTTCGAGGCGGCACAGCGCGCAATCGGCACATTGCCCGATGCCGTAGTAGGCGTCGCTCCTCATAGCCTGCGTGCCGTTGCACCGACCGAGTTGCGGCAGGTCGAGCAGTTAGCGGGTATTGCACCGCTGCACATCCATGTCGCCGAGCAGCTTGCGGAGGTGCAGAACTGCGTAGCGTGGTCCGGCCAGCGACCAGTTGAATGGCTACTGAATAACATGAACATAGATGCCCGCTGGTGCCTGGTGCACGCAACGCATCTCGCAGATTCCGAAGTGGAGCGACTGGCCCATAGTGGTGCGATCGCAGGCCTGTGCCCGATCACCGAGGCCAATCTGGGCGACGGTCTGTTCCGCGGTCACGACTACCTGCAGCACGGCGGTCTGCTCGGCGTTGGTTCCGATTCGAATGTGCTGATCTGCGCCGCTGAGGAGTTGCGTACGCTCGAGTACGGCCAGCGAATCGCACGTCACTCGCGCAATGTCCTCGCGAGTGCGGCCACGCCGTCGACCGGACGCCGCCTGCTCGATGCTGTGGTGCGCGGTGGTGCGCAGGCGCTTGGCGGCCGAACGTGGGGCATCGCCGTTGGCAGCCCGGCGGATTTCGTCTCGCTGAACACGTCACACACCTCACTACTCGGACGGCGGCACAATGAACTGCTGGATAGCTGGATCTTCGCCAGTGCCGGCAACGCTGTCGACTGCGTGTGGCGCGCAGGCAGAAAGGTCGTTTCGCACGGCACCCACATCCGACGCGACGTGATCGCTGCGCGCTACCGGCGCACCCTGGAGCGGCTAACGGCGTGAGTGTCAAGCCATTGCACGATCGAATCCGAACCGATATCGAGCAGCGAATACTGGCGGGCAAATGGGCGGTCGGGTATAGAATCCCATACGAGCACGAGCTCATGAGACAGTACCGTTGTTCGCGGACGACGGTGAGCCGCGCGCTATCGGCACTGGCGAGCGCCGGCTTGATCGAACGCCGGCGACGCGCCGGGTCGTACGTCGCCATGCCCCGCAGACACTCCGCGGTACTGACGATTGCAGACATGCAGGCAGAGATCGAGGCACGCGGTGAGCGCTACGGCTACGAACTGCTGAGCACTGAACGGCTGTCCGCCAGACAGCTCAAGCCCCTGGCACTGGAGCTGCGCGGCGCGCGCAGCATGCTGGTGCTGCAGTGTCGCCACCTCGCCAACGACCGGACCTTCGCGCTCGAACACCGGGCGATCAACCTGACGGCCGTGCCAGAAGCGGCCTCCGTCGATTTCGCGACCCTGCCGCCCGGCACCTGGTTACTGAGTCATGTCCCGTGGACCGAAGCCGAACATCGGATCAGCGCGCTCAACGCCGATGACGCCACTGCACACCTGCTGGAAATCGACATCGGTGGCGCCTGCCTGTCGCTGGAGCGGCGAACTTGGCGCGGCACCGAGCGCATCACCCATGTGCGGCAATTGTTCCCGGCATCGATTTACGATCTGGTCGCGCGCTTCGGACCTGTTGCCTGTTAGACGATCGCGTGCTGCGGAATCCACCTACGGAATTGTCCGAATGGTCATCGGAGTCCGGAGCGACCATACTCGGGTTTAGGTGAGGAGGATTGACAATGACGACAACAGCATCGAGCGACAAACTACTCAAGGATCTGCGCACCGCAATGGCGGACGTCGAAACGCTCCTCAGTGACTCGGTAGACGCGGGCAGCGAGCGTTTTTCGGAGATCCGCGACCGTGCGCAGGCGTCGCTGCATCGCGCGCAGGATGAAGTGGTGCGTCGCGCCCGCGATGCAGGCCAGCAGACCGATCGCTACGTGCATGAGCACCCGTGGACCACGATAGCAGCGGCCGCAAGCATCGCGTTCCTGGCAGGCTTGCTGCTCGCACGCCGCTGAGCCGCAGAGAGGCTCGAGCACGTGGCCCCGAGTTCGGAGCGCGACAGCGGGCACAGCTCCGGTTTAACCGACGCGTTGTGGCGCGTTGGCGCAACGGCGTTGCAGCTGATAGGCAACCGGGTGGAGCTCGCTGCGGTCGAGCTGGAAGAGGAGGTGCATGGCGCCGCAGCCAGCTTGCTGTGGGGCATCATGTTGGTCGCCGCCGTGTCTCTGGCGCTGGCTTTCGTCGGCGTGGCCGTGGTGCTGAGCTGGCGTGATACGCACCCGGTTCTGGCGGCATCTCTGGTTGCAGCAGTGTTTGGTGGGCTGGCTGGCTGGACCGCTTGGCGCTGGCACCTTGCTGGCAAAGCGCGAACGACCGTACTGGAAACCACCCGTGCGGAACTACGCGCTGATCTCAAGACCCTCCGCGGCGCGCCCAACGATCACGACTCACCTTGACCGAAGCGATGCAGTCCAGGCGAGTTCAACTGGCTGACCGGCGCGGTGCACTGGTGCGCGAGGGCGCAACACTGCGCCGCGAGTTACGGCCGGCGATCGAGGGACTGACCTCTAAACTCACCTCGCGTCGCGGATTCGGAACTGCCGCAAGGTTGTTCGCGAAAGATCCCGCTCGAGCAGGCCTGGTTGGTCTGGCGGCGTGGTCGGCACTGAGAGCACGTCGCTATCCCTGGATGCAGATCGCGCGCTGGCTCGTTGCGGGTTTTCAGCTGGTGCGTCTGATCCGCGGGCAGCGCCCATTTTCGAAACGCATCTGAAGGCGGGCTCGGCACGGTTGTGGGCGCCGCGGCAGCGATCGTCTACCGCACAATCGACTAACAACTGACTCAAGCCTGCACCATCGCGGATTTCAAGGGCCATTGCAGAGCAATCGCACCGATTCCTGCCAGCAAGACCACTAACGAGACGATGCCGCCCAGAACGGGTATCCGCGCGATCACGGTCACGACCAATACTGCCAGAATGGCCGTTAGCACGCGCCAGCCTAGTCTATTGGCCTTCGTCGGTCGATAGCGATGCAGTGCTCCGTCGGCAAGAGCGATACATCCGGCAACGTAGCCCGCCAGCAACAACACGAAATAGAGCCACAGAGTCAACAGCGCCAGCGGTATGCCGATGATCGTTATGGCCATGAAAACCACTGCGATCGGCACACAAACTAGTAGAATGAAACCGAGCAGCAGGCTGAACCCGGCGCGTGTGCGCGCTACCCGCGCGATGCTCGCCGACAGCCCCGGCAAACCCGCCACCAATACCGCCGCGAGCAACATAACGCCCAAAGTCCAGAGCAGCCCGACGCCGCGAGCCATCATGCGTCGATCGTCGTCGTCGAATCGAGTGAGCCTGGTCGGCATCGGCATGCGCTCCAGACCGCCGGCTACTTGCGCCGCGGGATCCTGCTTGGGCGCGTGACGACTGGCGTAACGCAGCTTGCCCGCGATGCGCGCATTGGGGCCCAATGTCAGTTCACCCGCGTTGGCGATGACATCGCCGTCCACAACTCCATCCAGCATCAGACGCCCGCCGGCCACCTGCAGATAGCCGCCGACGTTGCCGCGCAATTTGAGGTCGCCACCGGTGACGCTCGCATTGCCCAGAATCCTGAAGTCGCGGTTGGTCTCGACCTGCCCGCCGGCGATGCGCGCGTTGCCGCCCACAGTTCCAGCCAGGTCGAGCTGCCCACCTGCAACGTAGGCGTCTTTTGCGATGTCGCCGGTCAGACGGAGCTTGCCGCCCGCGATTGCCGCGTCGCCGCCAACCGCAGCATTCACCTCCACTTCGCCACCGGCGGCTAACAAATCGCCCGTCACTGGTGTGTCCAGCCGAACGCTGGCGCCTGCCATGAAACGATCTGCCGCCAGATCAAGACGCACGACACGGTCGCTCGCAGGATTGTCGCTGGCGAGCACAACACCGCAACTGACGACCGAGAGCCACGCAGCGAACCAGACTCGCGAATTCATATCAGTACCCCCGATGACCGCGGATAAGAATGAGTTACTACAGTTTGGCGATACAATCCTTGAGCAGATCGCGGACCTTGCCCGCCACCGGCTCGAGCGCCGGATTGTGCACGGCTTGCATCGACGCGACCGGGTCGACCGCTGATACCTCGACGACGCCGTCGTCGAGCTGCTGCACGATTACGTTGCATGGCAACATCGTGCCGATCTTGTCCTCTGCCGAGAGTGCCTGATAGGCAAATTGCGGATTACAGGCACCCAGGATCCGGTACGGATGAAAGTCGACATCGAGCTTCTTCTTGAGAGTTGCACTCACATCGATCTCTGTGAGAATGCCGAAGCCCAGCTTGCCAAGCTCCTGCGTAACGTGCGCGATCGCCGCTTCGAACGGCATGTCGAGCCTGCGGCTGAAGTGGTAGCTCATCGCGATATCCTCGATGCTTGCGCGGCATGCGTACGAACATCTCGCACCGCAACCGAGCATGTGCCTCGCAATCTAACATGTCATGGCGCCGCACCCCATACGCACATCCCTCAGTCCACGGCTTCACGGCCGCGCCAACGCACCATGGGCGCTGGAGCCGGCTAGCTCGAACCCTGGCCGAGAGCTCTCACGGCGAGTAGCATCGGCGCCCCGATTATTGCCGCGAACGCCGTGACGAGCGTATCCTGACCGTTCGACCTCGTGTCGTACCCACCGATATGAGTTTCAATGGTCTGCAGCGGGAGCGGCCGGCGCGTGATCGATCCGCAAGATTCAAGTAACGATTCGGTCGCAGCCGCGACGCAGTTACGTGCGATCCTCGACCATGCGTTCGAATTCATCGGTATCATCGATGTCACCGGCAAGCTAATGGAAGTGAACGCTGCGGCGCTCAATTTCGTCGGCGTGTCGCGCAGCGAAGTTGTCGGTCGGCCATTCGTCGCAACGCCATGGTGGCGCTGGTCAGCCGCGCAACAGACGAAACTCGCCAACGGCATTGCGCAAGCCGCTCGCAACGAGTTCGTACGATTCGAAGCGGAACATCGCGCTGCCGACGGCAGTATCGAGCCGATCGATTTCTCGCTCACTCCTGTTAGCGACCGTCATGGCAACGTTACGCATCTGGTCGTCGAGGGTCGCAGGATCGGTGAGCGCAAGCGTATCGAGAACACATTGCGGGCGCATACACAGGAACTCGAAGTCGCGAAAAATGCTGCGGAACGTGCCAATCTGTCGAAATCAGAATTCCTGGCCGCTGCGAGTCATGATCTGCGCCAGCCGCTGCAGACGATCGCGCTCGTGCACGCAATCCTCCTGCGTATCGTCAAGGATCGAACCGCGGCGGATCAGCTGCAGTCACTCGCTGAAGCCATCCGCACGATGGAGAATCTGCTTTCGGCGCTGCTCGATATCAATCGGCTGGAGTCGGGGGCAATAGCGCCAACAGATCAAGTCTTCCCGCTCGAAAAGGTCCTCGCCCCGATCCGCTCGGATCTCGGGATCGCGGCGGCCGACAAGAAACTGAAGCTGGTCGTGCCGGTCTGCAAGGCAAGCGTCAGAACCGATCCGCGACTGTTCGATGTCATCTTGCGCAATCTGATCTCGAATGCCATCAAGTACACGCCATCTGGCATGGTCAAGCTGGATGCTACGATCGATGGCAAGCAGGTGCAGATCGCTGTGAGTGACACCGGAATAGGTATTCCCGCCTCGCACGCTGAGCGCATTTTCGAGGACTTCTATCAAGTAGGCAACCCGGCGCGCGACAAGGGGCGCGGTGTCGGTCTCGGGCTTGGTATCGTGCGCCGTTTGAGCGCTCTGCTGTCGTTGCCAATAAGGGTGCATTCCGAAGTGGGTCGCGGTAGTACGTTTTACGTGCAGGTGCCACTCGCAGAAGCAGAAACCGACAGCGCGCCAGCCACGATAAGCGACACGGCCAAGCAGCGCGCCCTGACCGCCCGCAGGGATCTGAACATACTGCACGTCGAAGATGATCCGGCCGTAGCGGCGGCACTGCGCGTGCTACTGGAGGTGGAAGGCTACCAGGTCACTCAGGCTGGCGCGGCGGACGAGGCGTTGCGACTGGTAGAAACAGAAGGTTTCCGACCGGACTTGATCATCACCGACTACCAGCTTCCCCACGGTTGCACCGGCGATCAGGTAGTGACAAACATCTCGCGTATGCTCGGCCGACGTCCACCTTGCATACTACTGACAGGCGATATCGGCCGCGAGCACCGCGCAATGCTGGAGCAGGCTGTCGATCGAATCCTCGAAAAGCCGGCGGATGTCGAAGCCTTACTCGAAGCGATCGAAACCTTGTCGATGGCTGTCACCGCCGACAGCGCCAGCCGTTCCGATCAGGGTAGGTCGGTCGAGCCCATCAGATAGCGATCGCACTCACGCGCGGCGCCGCGACCCTCATTGATGGCCCAGACAACCAGACTCTGGCCGCGACGGCAGTCGCCCGCAGCAAATACGCCTGGCTTGCTCGTGACATACAGTTCGTGCTCGGCGCGCACATTGCTGCGCTGGTCGCGCTCGACACCCAGCTCGGCGAGCAGCGGCTGCTCCGGGCCCAGGAATCCCATCGCCAGCAACACGAGCTGCGCCGGGTGCTCCTGCTCCGTACCGGCCCGCTCCACGGGCACGACACGCCCGTCTTCATACTTCTGCCACTGGATCTGCACGGTGACGACGCCTGTGAGCTCACCTGTTTTGTTGCCAACGAGGCGTTTGATCGTCGTCAAATACTGACGTGGATCAGCGCCAAACTTGGCAGCCGCCTCTTCCTGACCGTAGTCCATCTTGTAGACGCGCGGCCATTCAGGCCAGGGATTGTCGTCCGACCGCTCGTGCGGCGGCATGCTGAGAATTTCCAGTTGCGTCAGCGTGCGGCAGCCCTGGCGCATCGCTGTACCGACACAGTCAGTGCCAGTGTCGCCACCACCTAACACGAACACATCCTTGCCGGCGGCATGGATGGGGCTAGCCTTCGGATCGCCCTGTAACAGAGCTGCGGTGCTGTCGGTGAGATAGTCCATCGCGAAGTGCACGCCTTTGAGATTGCGGCCTTCGACGTTCAGATCGCGCGGCAAGGTAGCGCCAGTGCAGACTATCATCGCGTCGTGATCACACAGCAGCAGCTGTGCTTCGACGTTCTCACCAACATGGGCATTGCACACGAACTGGACACCCTCCTTTTCGAGCAGACGGATCCGACGCGCCACAACCGCATCTTTGTCGAGTTTCATGTTGGGGATGCCGTAAGTCAGCAGTCCACCCGGGCGCGGCGCACGCTCGTACACCGTCACCGTATGCCCGGCTTTATTGAGCTGTGCGGCGGCGGCCAGACCGGCAGGTCCTGAACCGATGACAGCGACCTTCTTGCCGGTGCGCGTGGCGGGCGGCTCGGGCAGCACCCAGCCCTGCTCGAAGCCTCGTTCGATGATCTCATTCTCGATATTCTTGATGGTCACCGGCGGCGTATTGATGCCGAGCACACACGAACCTTCGCAGGGCGCCGGGCAAACCCTCCCTGTGAACTCGGGAAAGTTGTTGGTCTTGTGCAGGCGCTCGAGCGCCTCGCGCCACAGGCCGCGATACACCAGATCGTTCCACTCTGGAATCAGGTTGTTCACGGGGCAGCCCGAGGCGGCGCCATTGATGAGCTTGCCCGTGTGGCAGAACGGCACACCGCAATCCATGCAGCGCGCGCCCTGCTGCCGCAGGCGCTTCTCGTCCATGTCGTGATGGAACTCCTGCCAGTCCTTGACGCGCTCCACAGGCCCACGGTCGAGTGGCAACTCGCGCAGGTATTCGATGAATCCAGTCGGCTTGCCCATGTCGTTAGTTTCCACCCACCCGCGCCAGATCCTGCGAGTTCTCCTCGAACGCGGCCATCACCGCCTCATCGCCCGACAAACCCTGCTCGTGCGCGCGCGTGAGACAGGCCCGCGCACGCCGATAGTCACGCGGCATGACCCGCAGGAACTTCGGCAGCTTGGTTTCCCACGCCGCAAGGATACGCGCACCCAGCTTGCTGCCGGTGGCCGCCACGTGTCGTTCGATCAGCATCCGGACTGCATCTGCCTCCGCCGCATCGTCGATCCGTTCCACATCGACCATCTGGGTATTGACGCGTGCACTGAACTCGTCTGCTTCATCAAGTACGTAAGCGATACCGCCCGACATACCAGCGGCAAAATTGCGTCCAGTCGCACCCAACACCACGACGCGACCACCGGTCATGTACTCGCACCCGTGGTCGCCGATCGCTTCGACCACCGCATCCACGCCGCTGTTGCGCACGGCAAAGCGCTCGCCCGCCGTACCGCAAACGAATACCTCGCCGCGTGTCGCGCCATAGAGGGCGACATTGCCGACTATCATATTGCGCTCGGCGGCGAAGGTGGCCCGCTCGTCCGGGAACACGGCCAACCGACCGCCCGACAGGCCCTTGCCAAAGTAGTCATTGGCATCGCCTTCCAACATGAAGGTCATCCCGGGCGGGATGAACGCACCGAAGCTCTGGCCTGCCGAACCTTTGAAATGGATCGACACCGTGTCATCCGGCAAACCTCTAGCGCCCCACTTGCGGGTGATTTCACTGCCAGTAATCGTGCCGACCACCCGATTGACGTTGCGTACGTCGACTTCTGCCCGCACTTTCTCACCGCGTTCAATGGCTGGCTTGCAAAGCTCGAGCAGCGTCGTCACGTCGAGTGATTTTTCGAGCCCGTGATCCTGCGGCATTTGCTGATGCCGACCGACATCCGGTCCTGCGTCCGGCGAGTAGAGAATCTCGCTGAAATCGAAACCGTGGGCTTTCCAGTGGTCGATCGCGGCGTGTGGCTCCAGCATATCCACGCGACCCACCATCTCATTGACCGTGCGGAAGCCCAGTTCGGCCATGATTTCGCGCAAGTGCTGGGCCACGAACCGCATGAAATTGACGACATGCTCTGGCTTGCCGGTGAACTTCTCACGCAGGCGCGGGTCCTGCGTGGCGACACCCGCCGGACAGGTGTTCAAGTGGCAGACCCGCATCATGATGCAGCCCGTGGCAACCAGCGGCGCAGTGGCAAAGCCGAATTCTTCGGCACCTAACAACGCTGCGATGGCGACATCGCGACCGGTCTTCAGCTGGCCATCGGTCTCCACGACGATGCGGCTGCGCAGATTGTTGAGCACCAGCGTCTGGTGCGTCTCGGCGAGCCCGAGTTCCCAAGGCAATCCCGCATGGGTGATCGAGGTGAGCGGCGAGGCGCCCGTGCCGCCGTCGTAGCCACTGATCAACACCACGTCGGCATGCGCCTTGGCGACGCCGGCCGCAATGGTGCCAACGCCGAGTTCCGCTACCAGCTTCACGCTGACGCGCGCATCGCGATTGGCGTTCTTCAGGTCGTGAATGAGCTCAGCCAGGTCTTCGATCGAGTAGATATCATGATGCGGCGGCGGTGAAATGAGCCCGACGCCAGCCGTGGTACCGCGCGTCTTGGCGATCCAGGGATACACCTTTGAGCCTGGCAACTGCCCGCCCTCTCCCGGCTTCGCTCCCTGCGCCATCTTGATCTGCAGTTCTTGCGCATTGACGAGATACTCACTCGTAACGCCAAACCGACCCGACGCCACCTGCTTGATGGCGGAGTTCTTCGAGTCGCCATTTGGCAATGGCGTGTAGCGCTCCGTGTCTTCGCCACCTTCACCCGTATTGCTCTTGCCGCCGAGACGGTTCATCGCGATCGCTAACGTTTCGTGGGCTTCCTTGCTGATCGAGCCGTACGACATCGCACCGGTCTTGAAGCGTTTGACGATGCTCTCCACCGGCTCGACTTCGTCGATGGGAATAGGCTCCGCAGCTTTCAGATCGAGCAGGCCCCGCAACGTCGACAGGTTCTTGGCGCGATCATCGACCAGCTCGGCGTAAGCCTTGTAGGTGCGATAGTTGCCGGTACGGACGGCCTTCTGCAGTCGATGGATCGATTCGGGATTGAACAGGTGGAACTCGCCGTCAGTGCGCCATTGATACTGTCCACCTGACGCGAGCACATGCTGCGTGCGTCGTGGACTGTATGCCACGCGATGCCGCATCAGCGTTTCTTCCGCAATGACATCCATCCCGACGCCGCCGACTCGGGAAGCCGTGAGCGTGAAGTACTCGTCGATCACGTCCTGACGCAGACCTACGGCTTCGAATACCTGCGCGCCGTGATAACTCTGCACGGCAGAGATACCCATCTTCGACATCACTTTGACCACACCCTTGGTCGCAGCCTTCGCGTAGTTCTTGCAGGCCAGGTGATGTTCCACATTCGGCAGCAGATCATCGCGAATCATGCCGTCCAGCGTTTCGAAGGCCAGATACGGGTTGATCACGCTGCAGCCATAGCCGATCAGGAGTGCGAAGTGATGCACCTCACGCGCCTCGCCGGTCTCCAGCACCAGACTGACGCGCATGCGCAAGCCTTCGCGGATCAGATAGTGATGCAGCGCCGACACGGCCAGCAATGACGGAATCGCCGCAAGATGCTCGTTGACACCCCGATCCGAGATGATCAGAACATTGATCTCGCTCTCTTCGATCATGCGCCGCGCAGCCGCGCGCAGCTGCTCGATGGCCTGCACCAGACCCTCTTCGCCGCGATCGGCACGGAACAGGAGCCGCAAGGTACCGACGCGCAGACCCGGCAACGACAAGCGTCGGATCTTGGCGAACTCTTCGTTGGTGAGGATCGGGCCTTTCAGTTCGACGCGACGGCAGTCGGTGGGCTGAGGATCGAGCAAATTCCCCTCGGATCCAAGCCAGACGTCGGACGAAGTAACAACCTCCTCACGAATCGAATCGATCGGTGGATTGGTGACCTGCGCGAACAACTGCTTGAAATAGTCATATAACAGTCGTGGCTTATTGGAGAGCGCTGCCAGGGGCGTATCGTTGCCCATCGACCCCACGCCTTCGACACCATTGCGCGCCATCGGCGTCATCAACAAACGCTGATCTTCGAAGGTGTAACCAAACGCAATCTGCCGTTGCAGCAACGTCTCCGGCTCCGGCATCGCATTCGGCGGCGCAGCCGGCAGGTCTTCGAGATGCACGAGGTGCTGCTCGAGCCAGTCACCGTAAGGTCGTTGCGTGACGAGCTGTCGCTTGATCTCATCGTCGTCGACGATGCGTCCTTCGTCGGTGTCGACCAGGAACATGCGGCCCGGCTGCAAGCGCCCTTTCTGCGCGATGCTCTCCGGCGGCAAGTCGAGCACGCCGGCTTCGGACGCCATCACCGCCAGACCATCATGCGTCACGTAATAGCGCCCCGGCCGCAAGCCATTTCGATCGAGTACGGCGCCGATTTGCCGACCGTCGGTGAATGCGATGGCCGCTGGGCCATCCCACGGTTCCATCAGGCTGGAGTGGTACTGATAGAAGGCGCGCTTCGCCGGATCCATGTGTTCGTCCTTCGACCATGGCTCCGGAATCATCATCATGATCGCGTGCGCCATCGAGCGCCCAGACAACACCATCAACTCGAAGACATTGTCGAACATCGAGGAGTCCGACCCGTTCGGGTTGACGATCGGCGGGATCTTCTCGATGTCGTCCGCGAAAACTGGGGACTGGAACATCGCCTCTCGCGCGCGCATCCAGTTGATGTTGCCGCGTAGCGTATTGATCTCGCCGTTGTGCGCGATGTAGCGATAGGGATGGGCGCGATCCCAGCTCGGGAAGGTGTTAGTACTGAAGCGCGAATGCACCAGCGCCAGCGCCGTCTCCATCAGCGGATTGGAGAGATCGAGGAAATACTCGTCGAGCTGGCCGGTCGTGAGCATACCCTTGTAGACCAGTGTCTTGTGGGACAGGCTCGTGACGTACCAATAGTCAGCGCCGCCGATGGTCGACACACGTATCTCGCTGTAGGCCCGTTTGCGGATGACGTACAGCTTGCGCTCGAACTCCGCTTCGTCCCGCGTATCCCGACCGCGGCCAATGAAAACCTGCCGGATGAACGGCTCGCTCGATCTGGCCGTCTCACCCAACATGGAATTGTTAGTGGGGACCGTGCGGGCGCCCAGCCACACCTGCCCTTCCGATTGCACCACGCGGGCAAACACTTCTTCGATGCGCCGACGCTGCGTGGCATTGCGTGGCGTGAAGATGAGGCCGGAGCCGTACTTGCCGGGCTCCGGCAGGCGAATACGCGCGTCCTTCAATGCCACTTCACGATTGAAGGCGTGCGGCATCTGCAGCAGTACACCGGCACCGTCCCCGGTATTCACCTCGCAGCCACAGGCACCGCGATGATCGAGGTTTTTCAGCACCTGGATGCCAGCCTGAAGAATCGCGTGGGATCTGCGGCCCTTGATGTCCACGACAAAGCCAAAGCCGCAGGCGTCCCGCTCGTTGCGGGGGTCATAGAGGCCTTGCCGAGGCGGTGGCCCCAGCCGTGGTGACGTACCCATAAACTTTTCTCTCCGCCGATTGAGCGCGGCGCGAACTGTCCGTAAGCTACGGGATCACGCCCGTAACCTATTGATTTAATTGTCAATAGAGAGGCACCGGACCTTTGCGGGCCCCGGATGGCCACACTAGTCGCCCCATGCTCGACCGCGCGGTCAGCTGCGACGTCCAATGCCCGGCTACACCTTTATATGTGCCCGATCATACCGGCTGCGTACGGTCGGTCAATTGGCAGGGCGCTGCGGCGTCTGCACTTCGGTACGGCACACCGCTCGGGAACTCTTTTGCATCGGTATTGAACTTATCCGGCGCACCGAACTCCGATATCTTGCAACGGGGATCACTCGGCAGAAGACCGCTCGACAAAACACTTGAGCGTTTCTGTCCAATACATAAATCCGAGGAAATAACATGAGAGCACTAGATCCCGTGCGCCTACCGTTCCGTGCCGCTGCACTTGCGTTCGTCGGCGTGTTTGCCGTCGCTTCCACGCTGGCGATGGCCGCAGGTGGTATGAAAGGCGACCAAGCGAAGCTCACTGACATCGTCGACACCGCTGTGGCTGCTGGGCAATTCAAGACACTTGCTGCCGCTCTGACAGCTGCCGACCTGGTAGATACGTTGAAGGGCGCAGGCCCCTTCACGGTATTCGCCCCGACTGACGACGCGTTTGCCGCGCTGCCAGCCGGCACGGTCGAAAACCTGCTGAAGCCGGAAAACAAGAAGAAGCTGCAGCAGATCCTGACCTACCACGTGGTAGCAGGGAAGGTTACTGCTGCTGAGGTCGTCAAGCTGAAGTCAGCCAAGACGGTCGAAGGCCAGTCCGTCGCGATAGCCGCGCAGGACGGTACGGTGAAGATCGATGGCGCGACCGTGGTAACCCCCAACGTCATGGCCAGCAATGGCATCATTCATGTCATCGACGCGGTGATCCTGCCGAAAGAGTGATCAGTCAGGCGGCCGCCGGGGCATACCCATTGGGTCTGTTCCCGGCGGCAGCTGCTTGCTGGCAAACCAGCGACTATGCACCAACATCGTCGCGATCACGATTAGCGCGCCCAGGTAGAAGCGGGATTGCAACTGTTGCGCTTCATTGAGAAACACCGCGGCAATGACGACCGTGTAGATCGGCTCGAGATTGACGGCCAATTGAGCCGTGAAGGCCGACAGATGCCGCAGCGCCACTAACGACAATGCAAACGGCAAGAGCGTACAGACGATCGCCAGCGTCATCAGCAACAGGAAATCCTGCCGCCCCGGCACGAGCCCGGCCACGCCGTTGGCAGCGAACAGCGGCAGTACCAACATCAGCACCAGCAAGCCGCCTGCCACTTCGAGACCGGTGACGGCCAGCACGTGCTGCGTCCCAAGGTAGCGCTTGTTGAGTGAATTGACCATGGCGATCAGCACGGCTGACAACACACCCAGCCAGAATCCCAGATGCATATCGCTCGGCATCCCGCCGACCACCAGCGCGACGCCAGGCACGACCAACGCAGCCAGCAGTAGGTTGCGGGGCTCGAACCGCGTACGCGTCAGCAGCGGTTCGACCATGGCAGTCACGGCGGGCGCGATGGCCATGCAAGTGGCCGCCACCGAGGCATTGGCGAGCTTGATCGACTGGTAGAAAGTGAGCCAGTGCATGGCGAGGAGACCGCCGATCGCGGCAAAGACCGCGATCAGACGCCACGGCATGCTGCGCAGCGCCCGCCAGACGCGCGGTACGCAGGCCAGACAGACCGCTACCAGCAGCATGCGCCACCAGACGATCTCGAATGCCGGCAGCGAGATCAGCCGACCGAAAATGGCGGTGAAGCCCCAGAGAAAGACACACAAGTGTATCTGCAGCAGGGCACGCTGGTGGTAAGACATCGCGCCGCATGATAACGCTACTCACGACGGCCCGCTGGTCTGCGACCAGCCGCAAACGGTGCTAACGAGTAGCCGGTCGGTACATGGCGATGTGGTTACGACCGTTGCCCTTTGCCTCGGCGAGCGCCACGTTGGCCGCATCGATCATCGGCTGCGGACCGATCCGGTCCCAGGCTGTGACGAAGCCGATGCTCACGGTCAGCTCGAACTCCGGCGGTACGTTGAGCTGCACGGCGGCGCGACAGTTCTCGACCAGGTCCGCCGCAACGCTGGCCTCGGTATTCGGCATGAGCCAGGCAAACCGGTCTTCGCACAGGCGGCCGACACAGTCACTCGGCCGGGACATACCAGCGATCAAGCGCGCGATCCGCACGAGTTCGCAGTCGCCAGTGTGACGATCGTAACGCTGATTGAATGCCGCGAAGTGATCCACATTGATGAGCGCGAGTGACAGCGGTGCTGACATCGGATCAGCAGCGCGACACGCCTGCTCGATCACGCGCTGCAAGTGAATCGGACCTGCGACACCCGTCAGCGCATCGACTGACGCATCATTGACCACTAACATGCCCATACGAACTACAGACAACCCCCGCGATCCTGATACAGCGCAGCTGACTCCGATCACGCAGTCAGTCTGCGCAGGCAAAGCTTAACGGATCCTTAACGAAAAGGCCGCAAGCGCGTGTGCTGCGCTGCACACCCACTCACGGCCCTCGGTTGTTAATCGTGCTTGACGATTGTTTGCAATCAATTGAGTATTCGCAGCACCACGCGGCGGTTGATCGCCCGTCCCTCGTCCGTGTTGTTGTCGGCGATCGGCTCGCTCTCGCCATAACCTTTGGCGGACAGTTCATTGCGCACGCCCGCGTCGCGCAGATAGGCGAGCACGCTGTTTGCGCGACGCTGTGACAGACCGAGGTTGTAACTGTCGGACGAGCGACTGTCGGTATGACCCGCCACTTCGATCTTGAGCTCCGGATATCGCTTCAGGGTATCGGCGGCAGCATTCAGGATGCCGAATGATTCCGGCAGCAGCTTGTCCGAGTCGCTGGCGAAGTTCACCCCGTCCAGGCGGATTTCTTTGCCGAGCGAGCAACCCTTGGCATCCACCCGGTCGCCGAGCGGTGTGGTCGGACACTGGTCCATGCTGTTCTTGACCCCATCCTTGTCGTCGTCGCCGTCGAGCGGACAGCCCATTGCGTTGACCTTGGAACCGACCGGGCTGGCCGGGCACTGATCGGCATCGTCGGGCACACCGTCCTGGTCGTTGTCTGGCTGCGGGCAGTTGGCCGCATAACGTTCCGCATCGGCAGCCATGCGCTCGGCTTCGTCGATATTGAAACGCGCGTGCCGCCAGCCTGTCTCACCATAGTCGTGGCCGGCCTCATTGAGCTTCACTTCCAGACACGCGGTCTCGAGCGTTGCGCAGCGAAAACCGGGGGATGTCTTGAGACTCTCGATCTTCGCCCATAGATCCTCGCGGATCCTGGTGACGGTCGCTATCTGCCTGGGAGCCGCGATCGCCGGGCGCGAACCAGTCTCCATGACATCGAGAATGCCGTCGGCTTCGGTGAGCGCTGCTTCGATCACCTTGCTGCGATCGTTCTCGTGGTACTCCTCCAGCGCGAACGACACCCAGCACTGCGCTTTCGCGAGGTGATAGTCGCGCACCGGCACGCCGCTGTCGTTCAGCGCCTTGATGCGCGTCTGCAAGCCCTCGATCGTATCGAGGTCTCGGCGGATGACGCTGTCGGCTATCCGGCCGTCCTGCTCACCGGTCAGTATTTGTTGCGCATCGCCGGTATCAGACTGCCGCGTGGTCGTGCTGCAGGCACTCAAAGTGAGCGCCACCAGTCCCAGAGTTGCTAGTCGAAATATCATCATGATCCTATCTCTCAAGAGAGTTGTTCCAGGAGCGGTCGTTGCCGCTGAACAGCTTTTCATCGAATTTGAAACGCAGACGAAGGTAGGCGCCGCGACGCGTGTAGTCGCTGTCAACAAGGTCGTCGTCACTGAAGCCCGCGTAGTTGTAGCCGACTGACAACCAGAGGTTGTCGATGAACGAGTAGCCGGTTTCGAACCCGAGGCCGAGCTGCCGCGCGCCCTCACCGTCGAAGACGCTGCCGACGAGGCCCACATCCCAGCGCTCGGTCAGGTCGTACATGACGCGACCGGAGGCGAGGTAGGCCTTGAACCTGTCGTCGACGGCACCGAAGCTCTCGTCGACCCATTTGCCGGCCAACTGGCCCGACAGTGTGAGCGTGCGACGCGGCTTAAAGTTGGTGTGCAGCGACACCACGTGTGCCTTGCGATCGAACGGATCGAGCAGTGCGGTGTCCTTCTCCAGCTTCAACTCATAGCGCATGAGCGAGTTCCAGCGGTTGTTGTCAGTGCTGCGGAAGGCCGCGCCGACAACGGCGCGGTTGATCATGCGTTCGCCGAGTGCGCTGTCCTCGTTGTCCGTCGAGCTGTAGATGTTGCGGGCGAGCAAGCTCCAGTCCCGTGACAGCTTGCGCGTGAACGCCAGCGTCGAGAGATACGTGTTGGAGGCCTCATCGTCCCGGAACTCGAAGCGCGCACTCGCCTTGTAGAGCTCGCGTGCCGTGAATTCCACCCCGACTCCCGCCGCAGTGGCATCGCCCTGCTGACCGGCCACCGCCTGCACGCGTTCGAGACTGTTGCTGAAGGCCAAGCCTTCGCGTACCGGCCAGAGATTGCGCAGACCGACGGCGGCCTCGCCCTCACGACCGGGCAACGCGTCGCGCATGCGGTACTCCGAGAACACTGCGCCGTCTTCCATGTAGGCGGAATCGACACCGAAGACCGTCGCGCGGCGGGCTTCGCCGTCGTTCAGTCCATACAAACTCGAGAGGCTCTTGGCATATTCGTGGCGCACGTAAAGGCGCGCCTTGTCGAGCACCTGGTATTCGCCACCGACGCCATACGCGTAGGCGTCGCTGTCGTCGATCCCCTGCTCGCCTTCGGCGTAGACCAGGGACTTCTCCTTGATCCTGGCAGAGAGCTTGATTCGACCCGTGGTGTTCTGGCCGGACGCCAGACCCCCGTTGCGGTACGCGCCCACCGGTAGTGAGCCCGGGTTCTGGAAGTTGTAGACGCTCGAGAACGTAGTGCTATTCTGCACCGGCGCGCCGGCGGCCACTTCGTCATCGAAGTAACGCAGGCCACCCTCGAGATGGAAGATATCGTTGAACCAGTGACCCAGCGAGATCTGCCCGCCCAGTCGTTCAGCACCGATCGTGGCGTCCTGTGTCTGGATCGCCTCCAGCATCAGATCGGTTGCCTCACTGAAGCGATACGTGGCCTTAGCGCTCGCTTCACGCCGGCCCTGATTGAGGACTGCCAGCGGATTGTCGAAGTCATCGGTCGTGCGACCGTAAAACAGCCGCGCGTCGAACTTTTCGCCCTGGTGCCGCAGTTCCGTGCGGAAGCCGTGGCCCGTGGACTCCAGCTGCACTAACGAGTTGTCCCGATCGCTTTGCGCAGCCTCCACCAGCCAAGTGGTGCTGTCGCCCAGCTTCCAGGTGGCGTTGGCACTACCGAGGGCATAGGGTGTGTTCGGGTCGTCGTCCAGCGCGTAGCTGACTCCCAGCTCGAGCCGATCCGCGATCGTCCATTGCGCGTTCACGCCACCGACCCAGAAACTAGGTCCGCCCTGCTCCACTTCGTAGGTGACGCGGATTGATACCGGATTCAGCCGCTCATCGAGCGAGGGAATCGGCTTGCGGAACAACAACCGGCCGCTGAACGGCTCGAACTCGTAGTCTGTGAAGCGTGCGAGGGCGCTGATGGAAAGGATAACGGACGGTTGGTTGCGATCGCGAACGATCAGCTCAACCTTCTCGCTGTTGGTGATGCCGTTGCTGCTCGAAACCGCATACGGACCCGAGATGCCACGGCCGGGCTGTTCGTCGATCACCTGTCGTACGGAGTCCTTGGCGCCCCAGGCGTTGCTAACGAAGTTGCCGCTTTCGTAGTGATGCTTGCCGCCGGTGACACTGCGGCTGTAGAGGCCGAGACTGCGCGCGTCGGTGACTCCTTCCTCGCTGTTGAAATCCCCAAATAGCAGGAACGACTTGTCCTGATCGACGCGCAGATAGCCGCGGCGCGATGACTGCGCATCGAAGCCCCGGATGCTCGCATCGCCATAGATCGGATAGAACTGGTCCGGCTGAATGTCCCGGAACAATCGGATCCGGTCCTTGTCGGTATCCATTGCGGCCGTGACGAGATACTCGTCCCGCCAGGTGTTCTTGAAGAAGAACGCGGCCCGGCCACCGACGCGCGTCGTGTTGCGGCCGCTGACGTCCTCCGACAGATTCGACAGTTCCTCTTCCAGACCATCGCGTTCGATCGTCGGCGTGTTGGCATCACTCGAGGTACTGCTGAACGAGACAATACCCTCCACGATGCCGACGGCCAACGCCGGTCGCAGATCCGGTACGAACGAGATCCTGCCATCGACCGATACCCCACCTGACGAGGCGCGGATCACGGCATCACCCGGCTCATACGGCGCTATCAATGTGATTTCGGCCGTGCCGTTCTCGACCAGGATCTGCGTGCCTGGCTCGCGTCGGTCGCGATCTGCCAGGAACTTCGGTGCTTCCTTGACGAAGTAAGTGCCCTGCGTGAGGACTCGGCCGCGGCTCGCTTCGAAGGTGACCTTGGTCGCCCGCGTGAGCGGCTGTCCGTCGGCATCGAACAACTCGATCTGCACCCGCACTTCGGACTGACCGTCTGCCGGAATGCCATCCCGGTAGATCGATACCTTCATGGCTTGCTCGTTAGTCAGCGACTGAGCGCGGGTCTCGGCTGACAGCAGGCGCGCGGTTGGCCCGGGCGGCAGCGAGCAGGTAGCCGAGCTCAGCCGTGGCTGCTCGATGCCATCGTAGCGGCCCGGCTGGTCGGTACAGGCGGGCATCACCTCACCTTCGCCGGCCGGACGGATCGGGTCCTGCGCGTAGACAGTAGGCGCTACGCTCCCTGCTGCCAGCGTGAAGTAGGCCAACACTGACCAGACGGCGGTCCGCACCCGTCGCGACTGCGGTGAGTCCTTGTCGGTCAACATGAAGTGGATTCCATTCTTCGCACGCGTGAGCTTGCTCATTAGCGTGACCCTCCGCGCTTGCGGCTCGTCTTGGGCGCTGGTCTGCAACTCTGGTCACTCTCGCGATAGACGCGATCGGCGGACTGACGTGTCAGCTCGCAGCGCGTCTCCTTGCGCGAGTCGAGTGTCAGCGCCGGCACCTCATCGCCCTTCTCCACTTCCGGTGCCGCAACCTCGCCCAACGTGGCGCGACGGCCAAACACCTGACCGAGCACGTCGCTCGAGCAGTTGCGGACGTGGAAATCGGCACGATGCAGTTCGCCATTGCGCAGATCGACGAAGCGCGAGTCAGGATCGCCGGCGTTGCGCGTATCGACCGTGTCGAGCAACGCACCTTTCGGCAACGTCGAGCGATCGACCTTCAACACGTGGGTGATCGGCTTGAGACCGCAGTACGAGTACTTGCCCTCGGAGTCCGAGATCAGGTACGTGCCGTCTTCGAAGTACAGACGCACACCAGGTACGCCCACCTCTTCGTGGTCCTGCACGTCGTTCTCGTTGCAGTCGGTGTAGATCTTGCCGATGACACAGGCTTCGGTCGTGAACACACCGCCCAGCACCTTGACCTTGGCGCGGCCTTCGTTCGAGCTCACGGCGTCCGAGACGGCGCGCGCGCGATTGATGCCGTCGCCTTGCTGCGCACCGACGCCGACGCGTACCCGGTAGGTGAGCGTCATGGACTGATTGGATGGCAGCGGCGACATGATCGGGAACGTGAGGATCGGACCTGGTGCACCCTCGGGATCAGCGAAGCTCGTCGCTCCTGCACTGCCCGGCAGCAGGATGCGCGCTGTGCCCTCGATATAGCGGAAGCCGAGCGGCAGACGGTCGGTGATCGTCAGATCCGGCAGACCACCGCCTTGCACGTTGCGCACGACTATGGTGTAGCGCACCGAATCACCGAGCTCCACTTCGTCGTCGTCGACTGTCTTCTGCAACGAGATGATCGACGGAATCTCGGGATCGAGCGGGATATGGTTGTGCACGAAGCCCTGCGTCGCCGAGCCGACCACCAACTGCGTGTAGTAAGTCGTGCTCGCACCCACCGGCGGCGGCGTGGCCTGCGGCTGGATGGCGACCACGCCCGTACCGGCCGGCGCCGTGATGCTGCCCGAACTCGAAATCAGCGCCGACGGCGCGACATAGCGCGCCGGCGGGGTCGTCACGAGCTCGAAGCTGCACGAGGCCGGCGCATTGGTACCGAGCAGGAACTGGTAGTAACCATTCGCGCCGGTGGTCATGCTGATCGCCGAGCCACTGACGGTGTAACCACCCGCACCGGCATTCACGATCATCGTGGCCGGGTTGTAGTTCGGACACGCGCCCACCGGCTGCAAGGTCACGGTTGCACCAGGCACCACCTCGCGCGTCACCGCGTCATAGACGACGCCTGACGGATCGACCGGCAGGCTCTGCTGCGGAATATTGCCGCCAGGTGGCAACACGACTTCGAGTGCGCCGCGCGGATTGGCGGGCGCCGGCCGCGAGCCAGCCTGCGGCGTGCCCGTGTTGCCATTCACCGGCGTG
Organism: Steroidobacteraceae bacterium; assembly: GCA_041395625.1. Lineage (GTDB taxonomy): Bacteria > Pseudomonadota > Gammaproteobacteria > Steroidobacterales > Steroidobacteraceae > CADEED01. Next base: position 230,358 of record JAWLAE010000003.1, read on the forward strand.
CCGTAGGCGACGCCACTGGTGGGATCACGGAACAGCACGTTGTAAGTGGCCGGAATCACCGTCAGGAAGGCGTAGTTGCCCGCCGCGTCCGTCTGCGTCGTGCGCACCGGCGCTGTGCCGGCGGGCGCAGCCGGATCGACCAGCTCCACGATCCAGCCTGGCAGCGGTGCATCCCCGGCATCGCGCTGGCGACCCGTCTGACCGATATCGAACCAGACGGAGCCCGAGATCTGGCCACCGACCTGCAGCGGCACCGACAGCGTCGACTCGTTGTTGTCCTGCAGACCGTTCGGTTCACCGCCGCCGTCCACGCGGACGCGGTTGACGAGCGGTGAATTGGCAGCAGCACCGGCCGCAACATCCACGGTCAGAGTAATCGGCGCGGCCGTACCGCCATTCGATGCCAGCACGACCGAACTCGTGCAGGTCGCGGTCTGACCACCAACCACCGTGGTCGAGCAGTCCCAGCCTGCGCCGGTCGGAATCTCGGCCACCGTCATGCCCGCAGGCAGCGTGTCGACGACGGTGTAGACACCGGTCGTGTCGAGCGCCAGCGCCACGTTGCTGACCACGATCGAGAACGTGCCGCGGTTGGCTTCGGTGAAGATGGTGGGCGTCGCGGTCTTGACGACCGTGACATCCGGACCAAGGTAACGGAAACCAACCGGTGTTGCCGTGCCCGTGCCACCGAGCGGTACGTTCACCGTCTGCGGGTCGTTAGCAGTGGTCAGTTCCGTGCCGGACGGATCAGTCACGTTCGCTTGCGTCGGGCCACCCGGAACCGCGATGCGATAATTGCCAGCACCATCAGTGGTGACCGTCAGCGTGCGCCCATCCGAAGCCTGCACTGTAACGACTGTATTGATCAGGTCCAGCTCGCCCGGATCCTGGACACCATTGTTGTCCGGGTCGAAGAACGCGTGGCCGGCCAGATAGGACGGTGTCTCGCCGAAGTTGAAGTCCACACCCGTGCCGCCCGCCGGCACGACGATGTTGCTGATGAGATTGGTGCCCGCTGCACCTGCGGTACCAACCGGTGCGCCGCCAAAGTTGCCCGGCGAATCGATGCCGTCGGCGTAGCTCGCCGGTTGCGCCTGCGTCACGGTATAGGTGCCGGCCGGCAGGTCCGGGAAGACATAGGCGCCGTTGGCATCGGTGACCACGACACAGTTGGCGATGATGGTGCACACATCGGCGCCACCCAAGGTGGTGCCGGACAGCGTCATCGTGACATTGGGCAGACGGTCTTCGCCCGCGTCGGCGACGCCGTCGTTGTCGAGATCGACGTACGAGACACCTGCCAGGCTCGCGGGCCGCTCGCCGAAGTTGTAGTTCATCGCCGCGGCGCCGGTCGGCAGCACGATACCGCTGATCACGTCGTTAGCCGCCGCGGAGCCGGTCGGCGTGCCATTGATCTGGCCCACCGATTCGGCGCCGTCGCCATACTGATTCAAGGGCGCGGTTGTCTGCGGCTGCTGCGTCAGCGTGTAGCCAGCAGCGTCGCTGCCGGGCAGACTCGGGAACGCGTAATTGCCGTTGGCGTCAGTGACTGCGGAGCACGGGTTCGGGCTGATGACCGTACAGACATCGATGCCGGTCGCAGCATTGCCCGACACGGTGATCGTGACGCCCGGGATACCGCGTTCGCCGGCATCGCGTGTGCCATTGCCGTTCGTGTCGACATAGACAGAGCCGCTCAAGCCCTGGCCCTGCACACCGAAGTCGTAGTTCTGACCGTTGGCGCCGGCCGCGACAGGTATGTTCGCCGAGAGGTTGGTACCCACGCTCGGCGTGTTGGCGCCCTGGCCGTTGCCGCCCAGCGTACCGTTGAAGGTACCGGTGCTCGTCAGGCCCGGGATCGCAGTCTGCGTCAGGCTATAACTACCCGGTCGCAGCGTGGCGCAAAGCGGATTCGGATCGCCGGCTACCGGCAAGGCATAGGTGCCGTTCGCAGCAGTCGTGGTCGAGCAGTTCACCGCTTGGCCCGTGTCGGTCGTGCCGGTGAGCGTGATCGCAACGCCTGCCACACCAGAAGTCTCGGCTGGCTCGCGGATCGCATTCGCATTCGGATCGATGTACACCCGACCCGAGAGTTGCGCGCCCGGCAACTCGCCGAAGTTGCGCTCGGTCAGATTGGCCGCTGGATTGACGACGATCCCACCCGTTGCCGGGATGGTTTCACCCACCGGCCGGCCGCGGCTGTTGGCTATGACATTGCCGACGCCCGCGCCGTTCTGATCCGCGCCGTCGGCGAAACCTGTCGGTTCGTTGACCTGTGTCAGCGTATAGCCCGTTGTATCCGAAGGCGGCAAGTTGTTGAACGCATAGGCCCCGGTTGCGGTCGTGTTCTGCGTCAGCGTCAGCGTGTTGCCGGCATAGTCTGTGCCCGTCAGGCGGATCTGTACCGGGTTGGTGGTGCCGTTGATGCCGGTCTCGCCGCCTTCACGGTTGCCGTTGTCATTGGCATCGATGTACACAAAACCGGACAGCTGCGCCGTCGCGTACTCCTGGAAATTGTAGTTAGTGGCCTGCGTGTTGGGTGGCAACGTAATGTTGGTGATCCGATTCTGCGCAGCCGTGTTGCCGCAGTTGGCAGCCGGTGGACAGTTGGGCGATGCCGTGCCACCTACGCTACCGACGAACTCGGCGCTGTCGACGAAAGCACCCGGCTGCGTCTCGGTGATCGTGTAGTCGCCAGGCGGCAGGAACTCGTAGAGATAGACGCCGGCGCTGTTGGTCTGTGTCGTGATGTTGCTGAGCGTATTGCCGTAGAGGTCCGTACCGCTCAGCGTCAGCTGCACGGAGCCAATGGCCTCACCGGCACCGAAAGTATTGTCGCGATTATTGTCGGCGTACACGTTGCCCGCGAGACTGGAGCGCTGCACCTGCACGACGGCGGACTGTGTGTTGTTACCCGCGACAGTGTCACGCGACACGGGATTGCCGCTGCCATCGAGGCCCGGCGAGATCGTGGCGGTATTGGTCACGTTCGTGCCGATAGGTCCGCCGTAGAAGAACTGCGGCCGCGCCGTCACATGCAGCGTGACAGTATTGCCGGCGCCCGGCTGCAGGTTGCCTTGCAGATCGCAGGTTACCGTCACGGTCGTCGTACCGGAATCGTTACAGATCAGGCTGGTGACCGTGGCCGTACCGCCCCATTCACCAGCCGGTGCGGTCACAATGCCCACGCGCGTGAAGCCAGCCGGCAGCACATCGACGATGCGAGCACGATTGGTTGGCGAAGGGCCATTGTTGCGAATGACGATCGTGAACTCGGTTGGCTGGTTGATATTGACGGGCGACGGGGTCACCAGTGTCTTGCTGACCACCTCCAGATCGGTCGATGGCAATACCGTCGTGTTCTCCGAAACGACGTTGTTGGCTGGCAGCGTGTCGTAACTGCTGAGCGTTTCGCTCGAGCGCACCTCTGCACCATTGACGAAGGTCAGAGATCCGGCCGGGGCCGGACCGGCGACCGCGAACGCGACGTCGAAGCGGATGGATTCGCCCGGGTCGAGATAGTTGTTGGCCGCCGTGGCCGACGCCACGCAACGGATCTGGCCTGGCGCCGGTGAATCGATCGTACAGACCGGCGCACGCGACGCCGTCACGTTGGTCGTGCCGAGCACCGCCGAGGTCGGCGTCATGGTGTAGCCCGCGGGCGGAGCCCCCGGTGTATCGATCATCTCGACATTGGTCGCACGCGACGGGCCGTCGTTCTGCATCGTCACCTGGTAGAGCAGCGGCGCGCCAAATGGCACGGGATCCCCGCCAACTGGCTCCTGCTTGGTCACGATCATGTCGAGCTGCGGCACGATCACATCGTGCGTCACGCTGCCTGAGTCGTTAGTCAGGTCCGACTGGAAGGTGGACGTCAGGATGGTGGCCGTGTTGGTATGCGAGCCGGGGAATGGCGGGGTGCCCGGGAACGGGAAACGCGCGATCGCCTGGAACGACATCTGGAAGTTCTGGCCACGGTTCAGCGTGCCGAGCGAGCAGCTGGCAACATCGGCGACGAAGCTGCACGTCTGGCCCGGCTTGGTCGTGCTGATCGATCCCGGCGCGACGATGAAACGCGTCGGATCGATCGGATCGTCGACAGTCACGTTGGCGGCCGGATTCGGCCCGACGTTACGAAAGCTGATGGTATATGTGAATGGCACACCGACCACGACCGGATTCGGGTTGACCGTCTTCTGCGTCACTGCGACGTCAGCAATCGGCACGATCGTGACACTCGCTGGATCGCTGTTGTTGCCGTTATTGCTGTCGACCGCGTTGGGTGAGCTGACGGACGCGCTGTTGTTGAATGTCCCGCTCTCGACCGGACGTGTCATCTCGATCAGAATCGTGCGAGATTCGGCCGGCGCAAGATTGTTCAACTGACAGTTGACAGTCGCTCCCGTGCGGGTACACGAATCGCCAGCCGGCGCCGTGAGCGTCACGCCGGTCGTGAATGGCGCGCTGTTGAGATATTCACCGAGCGGATTGGAAACGTTGACGGTCGGCGCTGTGTCGGCACCGTTGTTGCTGACGATCAAACGCCAAACGTAGCTGGTCTGAGAGGTCGGCACCGTCAGCGATTCGACGAATGGCCCGGCAGTCGTCGACCCCACGGTCTTGTCGATCGCCAGATCCGCTATGCGCGTCGTGGCGACGATGCCTGCACTGGTGCAGTCGTTGGAATCGTTAGTTGGATCGAGCGGCGTCGCCAGCGAGTTGGCGGTCGAGCCGGTGCAGGCCGTATTGCTGATCGTCGGGAACGGCGGTGTACCGCCGATGCCGGTGGCCTGACTCGTCAGCTGTACGACCGTGGTAGCCCCGTTCGGGATCGAGCCGCTGCCGGTGGTCTCGCAGGTCACAGTCGTGGGCCCCGGTATAGGCCCGGCGGGACAGCTCCAGCCGGCGGTCAGAACACCGGTAAAGATCTCGTTGACGCCGAACTGATCGGTGATGCGCAGCGGCGTACCAGGCGCGTAGGTAGACGCGGAGACGCCATTGTTGCGCACCGTTATGGTCGAAGTGATCGTGGCTCCCTGCGCCACCGGATTCGGCGATTTGCTTTTGGTGACGGACAGATCAGCGAATGGCTCGACCACGGTGAACGGCGTGGTTGCGTTGTCGTTACCAGGGATCGGGTCGGTGATGCCACCCGGCGGCGTCACGAGCGCAGTCAGATTGCCGCTAGTTGCTGCGCCCGGCGCGCTCGCCGGAACCGTGAATATCTGGTTGCCACCAGCAGCAATCGAGCCGCTGACACAGGCAACGGTCCAGCCCGCGCCAACGCTACCCGAAGGCGTACAACCAGCTGGCATCGTGCCCAGTACGAAACCCGCCGGGATCGTGCCGACGATCGTGGCACCGTTGACCACGGCGGGACCGAGGTTGTTGATGCGCAGCGGAATGGTGACCGCCGCATTCGTGATCGCAGGATTGCTCGACAGACTGATCAGCGCCTGCAGGTCTGCACCCGGCGTCACGGTGACGACGATGTTCGGCGTGACGTCGTTCGCTGCATCGCGATCGAGAACGTTGCTGTTGCTCGAGGCAACCTGTGCCGAGTTCGTGATGGTGCCGGCAATGCCGCGATTGATACGGCCCGCAATCGTGATATTGGGGTAGTTGCCGGTGAGCGCGCCGCCGGTGTAGTCGCAGATGACGTTCGGCACGCCGGCATTGACGACACAGCTCCAGCCAGCGCCACTCGCGGTCACGTTGTTGAGGTCACTCTGCGGCGGCAGGTTGTCTGTCACACGGACGTTAGCCGTACTGTCGGGGCCCGCGTTGCTGACCGCGAGCGTGTAGGTAAGCTGCGCGCCACCTGGCAATGTCGTCGCGCTGGGTGTCTTGGAGATCGACAGATCGACGCCCAGGCGAACAGTGGGATTGCGGCTCAGACTGTTGTTGCCGTTGTTCGGATCGGTCGTGCCGCCGGGCGGCGCAATGGCGGCGGATGTGCCGGCCGACGAGGGCGCCGTGATCGCGGTGGCCGTATAAAGAGTGTCGACGGATGCACCGACTGCGAACGGTGTAATCGGGCAGCTCAATACTTGGGAACCGACGACTCCCGTAAGGGAACATGACGCCGGGAAAGCAGTGCCTGGCGCGTTGGCAACCTGAAAACTCGGCGCTACGTTGATCGTCAGCACGGAGCCGTTGGCAGTGCCGGGCCCGTTGTTAGTCGTGCGCACCGTGAACTGCACTGCGGCGCCATTGGGTACCGGGTCCGGCGTCCAGGTATAGGCAGCGACGGAGACGTCCGCGCTCTGCGCGAGCGCGGCGCCGGGGGCGCCTAGTGCCATGAGCGCGAGTACCGATAGTGCCCACAGGCTCGGGCTCCGATGCACGCCGCGCGATACTGTCGCCACTGCCAACCGCAAGCTATCGCATCGCATCTAATACTCTCCGTAGATCGACCCGAGCACTCGTCGCGAGTAATCGCGCGCGCAAGCGAGCCCATGCCGGCCTATTGGCCAGACTGTCGTCAAAAAAGTTGGGTGGGTCCTGAACCCGCTGTGGCAGGTTAGGGACGGAACCTCGCGTTACTAACCAGTTGCGGCCATACACGGCCGCAACCTGCATCCTTTAGCAACATACGACCGCATAGCCTCCCTGAGTAAGCGGAACGTCAGCTCATACTCGATGGTGATATGGAAAACGATCGGTCGTTAAGTTACAAGCTGACGCAGCACACATTTCTGCGCATGGTTTGCACACTGAGAATCCGGTCGCGACGCTAGTCGGTAACGCGTGACGTGTGTCTCAATCGCCAGTTACCGTCTTCCCTTACGAGTTCAACGCGGTAACGCTGACCGTTCGCTGCGAAGCGCGCGCCGTCGCCGGCACCCGTCGATTCCCGGCCGAGAACCACGAGCGTGATGGTTGCCTGCGCCAGATCGTCGGCAGGAAACTCCACTGATTCGACGCGCAACAGCACTGTGAGCGACGGTCGGCTGAGGAAATACGCGCGGACGAAGTGCTGCAGGCCGTTCTTGTCGAAACCGTTGTCGTCACTGTAGTCGTCGACGACCAGGGACATCGCATCGGACGTATCGCGCGCCTCCGCAGCGGCCTCGGCGGCGGCGAACACCGCACGCACTTCCTCCTCCGGCGTGCCGCGCGATGCGCAACTCGTCGCAGCGAGTACGAGCAAGGGCAACAGATACCTCTTCATGAAAAATTCCTCTTGCAGTGAGACTCGATGTGCCGTAACTTTCGCGCCGCGTTACGGGGTTGGGAACCGGTCGTGACGTCCAGAGATGGTGCGCCGGACCCAGTGGAGGTGGAAACCAAAGAGATGAAGAACACTCGCGTTGCGTCGATCGACAGCAGCCCTGTATCCCGTCTTCATACCGTCAACCGGTATCTCGAGAAGAATTTTCCCGATTTCTTTGCCCAAGCCCGTTTCGACGTGGGCAATGACGATTATTTCCTCTACGCCCGTTTTGGCCAATACCTGGCCCGCTCGATCGAGCACCGGCGCGTGCCGCGCGACAAGATCTATCGCGGCTTCACCGTACTCAACAAGATGGCCCGCATGTCGGCGCGCGATCCCGAAGTGCGCCAGATGCTGGTTTCTGGCCCGCTCGAGTATCTGCTGGACGCCCCCAAGGCCCGCGAACTGGCACGCAAGCGCCTGTCGCCGGTAGCGCAGGGCTATATGGAGAGTCTCTGCGAGTAGCCGCAGCGGCGGTGCGATCAGAGGGAGTGGTGCAGAGCGTCCGTGGAGATCGCCGCAGCGCGGACGTGGCGCGCTCCTGCGCCGCTTTCAGCCTGGCGCGCCACAGGGGGAAGATGCGCGCCGCGTTCGCGCGAGGTTCGCCGGCGCGAGCGCTTCGCTCGCGACGAAGCGCGATCGATCCGGACGCTCTGCACCACTCCCTCTGATCGCACTGCCGCCGGATCCACCGTGCGTCTCGGCCAATCGATAGTCGCGGACGCTTGTTGCAGTAGACATCCGCCTGAGCGCCCGGTAACACTCCGCCGCACCGATCGGTTCGAGGCGGCGAGCATTTATGCATAGTCCATCGTGGGGATTGTCGGCACTGCTTGCAGCAATGTTGCTGACAGGCTGCGCCAAGCCCGCGACGCCGCAAGTGGAAGGACCGCTGGCGATCGACATCCCGGAGCTGTGCACCCAATGCGTCGAGGTTCTGCGCTGCGAGGGCGATGGTCGACGCACCGTGTACGTGCTGGACGAGAAAAGCGCCTGGGCGCAGATCGCCACGATCTGGGACTACATGGCGCAGTTCTTCCGGCCGAAAGTTGAAGACTTTCGCGACCTGAAGATCTACCAGCTTGCGGCGGATGGCGAGACTGTCGTCGCGCGCACCGCCGACTTGCAGGCGCGTCTCGATGTCTGGCAGCGTCGCGTCGAGTTGCCCGACTCTGTTGTCGAGCAGAAGACCGGCCGCTGGCTTGGGCTGGATGGGAAACCGCAGGGCACGTGTCGACACTTGCCGCGCACCGAAGACCGCAACTATGCACGCCAACTGGAAGAACGCACACCATGAGTAAGATGAGGAGCTTCGGCCGCGGCTTTGTCCTGGTGCTGCGCTACTTGTACGGGCTGTTCTATCTGTTTGCCACGGTAAACAAGTTCCAGACCAACTACATGTTCAGTGACAAACCACTGGAGGTGTTCACCAAACAGCTCGCGCAGATCGACCAGAACGGCATCATGGCCGCCTATCTCAAAGGCTTTCTGATACCGAACTATCACTTCGTCGGCATCGTGATCACGCTGGTGTGGTCGGCGGTGACGATCGGCCTGCTGCTCGGCTTGTGCACTAGGTGGGCAGCCGCGCTGGCGATTTTCGCGACGATCAATATCGGTCTGGGCGGATTCTATGACGCGTCGCTGATCGTGCTCGGTGCGATCGCACTGCTGTTCGTGGTGCTGCCAACGGGCCACTGGCTGGGGCTCGACAAGCGTCTGCATGCGAAGTATCCGCGGTCGATTTTGTTCAGATAAGACCAGTTGTTCCGCGCAGCGACGAACCCCTGATTCGAGTCCGGGTCGATCGCGCTTCGCCGCGCGCGAAGCGCTCGCGACGGCGAACCTTGCGCGAACGCGGCGCGCATCTTTCCCCTGCGAAGCAGTTAGCCTGACAGCGGCACAGGAGCGCGCCACGTCCGCGCTGCGGCGATCTCCACGGACTCGAATCAGGGGTTCGTCGCTGCACGGGACACGGACCTTTCTCCACTCGACAGCGCCAGTGCCAGCTCGCGGTGCCGAGCCCGCGTTGGGAGAGTCGCGTTGACAGCCGTCGGGTAGGGTGTGTGGGGGAGCGCGTTGAGATCGCCGCAGCAAGCTTGCGACGCGCTCCTGACCTGCGTGGTAGTTAGCCACGAGGCAAGGGGGAAAATGCGCGTCGCAGGCTTGCTAGGGGACGAGCGTCAGCTCGCGATCGATCCAAGCTCCCCCACACACCCTACCCGACGGCTGCCAACACCACTGTCACGCAGCAGCCCCCGGCACCACGACCTTGCCGCGCCAGAAACCTTGCGATGTCCACGCCCCAAACGCCCACTTGAGCCATTGCACCAGCGAAGCTGCGATCCAGATCGCCCAGACGAGCATCAGTACGTTGAACACCCACATGGGTACGGAAATCAGCGTGGGCTGCGGCAGTGCGCCGGAGCTTTGGTCGTTGAACCAGGTGAAGGTGCCGTCACCGGAGCCGGGACCGGCAATACCCATCTCAGGTGACCCGAGCAGACCGTTGCGTATCCCCCAGAACAGGATCCCCATGAGCGCCACGAATGTCAGCAGCCCCAGCAACACCTGCACCGTGTTGAACCATTTTGGCGCGGTCGTGGCGCTCCAGCGTTCCCGCCAACGCATCGCGCAGAGCCAGCCGGCGACCAGCACGAACAACCCCCAGCTTGCCGTGGACAAGCCAATCCCTAACAACAGCCACTCGTGCAGTCTGAGCGGCGAATCACGCCAACGGGACAACATCCATGCAACCAGCAGAAAGGCGATGAACTCACTCCAATACAGAATCACGGGACCTACGCCGTCACCGAGTGCGGCCAGATGCCAGCGAGCTTCGGACTGGATGCTCGTAGCTATGTTGCTGGCCGGTGCACGCAAATCCACCGGCGCCGGGCGGTTGCGAAATGCCTCGCCCACACTGTCGGTCCATTCAATAGCCACGCGATGCTCACCCGGCAACAGCGGCAAAGACAGCTCACCGTTCTCGGGTCGCAGCTGCAACGGCTGACCATCCACTTGCACCTGCTTCACACGCGCATCGGTCGGCAGACCGATCGTATGCCGCCCTCCCTGGGTACTGCGGTACGTCAGCGACAATGACGAGCTCGACGAGCGCTTGCCGATAGTCCGCCGATGATTGACGGAGTCGATTGCGAGCGTAGCGCCGGCGGCCGGCTGCGGCCGCGACACGCCGAGCTGCAGTGTTTCCCCCGGCCGTGGGTAGAACTGGTACACCCAAGTGCCACCGTTCATGTTGTCAGGCTGCACTGCTGGCAGCCCTGCGAAGTCCGCGCGCCACTCTGGTCCGACCCGGAAGTTCCACACCTCGGTACGCGCCGCACCGGCAGGCATCGTCAAGGCTAACGACTCAGTCCGTGGCAGCACGGAATTCCAGGCGACGCTGGCTTCTGTAGCAGCTATGCCTACGAGTACGGTTCGATCGGGCTGCACCTTCGGCCCCGCAGTTACTACCGATTCTCCCGGGATCAGCGGTACTGCGACTGTGATCGCAGCGCGCGCCGGCGCAACGCGTGACACGGTGGTCGTCGCACGCCAGTCGGTGTCGAGGTCGATCGTGCGCGCGACGCGCACGAACGCCGGAAATTCGCTCGCAGCTTCCAGGCTCGCGCTGCCCGACGCCTGCGCGTCGCGACGCTCGCGTGTCAACTCGAGTGAGCCCGAGACCATCCGGCCATCGTTCACGCCACCGACCGCCCAGCCTTGCGCGTTCACGCTGATCGCTCGGGGCTGCTGCGGAAAGGCCAGCTGTATGGATTCTGCCGCGGCGAGCCGGCCGCTCAGACGAATCGTACTCGCACCACTCTGCAGCGGCACCCACAGCGAGCCATCGGCTTCGCGTGCGATCGCCACCGCGCCACGGCCGTTGACGCTGACTTCGTCGAGCTGCCAGCGGTCGTTGGCCTGCGGCACCCCGATCGCAAGGCCGGTGAGCGCGCTCGCCTGCAGCGTCACGATCAGCCGATCGCCTTGCAGGTCGACCCGTGCGAAAGCGATCTCGGCGCAGTTCGGCTGGCAAGCTGGTGGTGCAACCAGTCGGTTGCGCAGTTCGGTGAGGAGCGCGGCGTCGGGAGTCGTTGCCGCCAACGCAGGCAATGAACCGAGAGCCAGCACGCCTAGCAGCAACCCCGCGGCTGCCGGCGATGAGGCCTTGGCATGGCGCGGCAGTCGCACGATGGAGCCATAGCTCAACCGCGCCAGCCACAGGAACAAGCCAGCCAGCGCCAGTACGCCAATCACACGCCAGAAGAACAACAACATCGGCCCCAGGTAGACGAATCGCACCGTCTGCTCGGGTTCCACCGGACCGGACCATCCGTAGGTGTAGGCGCGGTAGCGCCACGCCGGAATGCCAGGCCCGGCCTGCAGCAACGTACCAGGCGCATACGCCTGCACGTTCGCTTTGCTGCGCACCGGTGGCGCGTACTGACTTCGGTCGCGACGCGCCATCGAACCTGCCGACTCACTGACTGCTTCCTCTACCGCAGCGTCCGACGCTGGCTCTTGCATCAATATCTCGGGCGCAGCTGCACTCATGTCGACACCGCCCCAAGCTTGCTGCGATCCGAAGGCCGCGGTGCCAGCCTCGAGTTGCGGATGAATCGCAACGCGCAGCTGGCCCCACAGGAACGGCAGCAGCGCGAGACCCAGTACCACGAAACTCGCGGTGCGGTAGCCCTGCGCGATGCGGCGAAACCGTCCTTCGGGCGCGGCGCGTGCGATCGCCAGCGCCGCTAACAAGTTCGCCCACAACCAGATGAACAGCGGCTGCTCCTGGTAAGTGAGCGCCAAGCCGAGCAGCGCGAGCGCTGCGACTCGCCAGCCAGCCGCCCAATGGATCAGAAAGACGACGACAATGACACCAAAGACGTTCCACAGCCCCCATTGATTGAGCCAGGCACCGAAGGCGAAGTCAGCACCGGGCACCGCCAGCAACAGATGACCTGGCGGCAGATACAACTCGCCCGACACGTCGTCGAATCGCTGGGTCCAGCCAGTCGCCGCCAGCGATGCGCGTGTCGACGCTGTTCGCGCGGTGGTTGTCAGCTGCAGGTTGGGCGTCCGCAGCTCCACACCCAGCTGGCCCTCCTCGCCACTCTCGGTAACCAGCAGCGGCTCGCCACCGAGTCGGGCACTCTCGAGCCGGAACGGCGCCGCCATATCGAGCCGCCAATCACTGCGCAACTGGCCGCTGATCGTATCGACAGCCGTAAACCCGCTGTGATCGAAACTGAGCCAGAGCGAGCGCTTCAGGGACAGGTTGTTGCCGTCGGCATTGGCCAGCCCACGGCTACGCTCGTCGACCCGCAACGTGGTGTCCGGTGCCATGCGAAATGCCGGCAGCTGCCGCCAGTCATTGGGCACGTTGGCCTGCGCCGGGTCGATGCCCGGCGCCCCTTCCGGCGCCGCCACGCGCAAGCGGTCATTGCCCGCAAAACTCCAGACTTCCTCACTCGGCCATTTCCCGTCGGGTGCCGGGCGCGTCAACTCTTTGGCCACATCCTGACCGCGCGCCGTGAGCTCGATTTCGTGCGCGCCGGGACGCACCTGCACGCGCAGCTGGCCGTTCTGGTCCAGCCTCGCCGGCAACTCGCTGCTGAGGCCGAGCGGCACGAACCCGTCCGGCAGCACTCGACCCAGCGTCTCTTCACGCGCGTCGCCCGCCACTTGCAACCGTATACGAGTGGTGAGATGAACCGGCGATTCATCGCGCACCAACCGATAGACCTGCAGATCCATCGCTGCCGTCTGCACGGCGCTCGCGCGCTTGCCTAACCACAAGGCACCGTCCGGTCGCTCTGGCTGCGCAACTGCCTGGCCATCGACGACGAGAACAACCAGCGCTGTCTGCGCCGGCACTGGCAGCGACTCCGGACGCGAGCTCCAAACGAAACTACCTGTGAGTGTGTAGTCGCCGGCAGGCAGGCGCAGCTGCGGTCTGTTGCTTCGCAATACAACGGCCGCGGCTCTGCCATTGACCAGCACATTGCGCGGCCAGATCTCTGCATTGCCTGGCACCGCAATCCAGCTGTCGGCAAGGACCGACCACTGCTGCCTGAACTCGCCGCGCTTGGCATCAACTGACACGTCGAGCCGTTCGGGCCATGCGCAGCGATAGGACGACTGACTAGCCGGATCCTGGCCGGCGAGAAACGGGCATTTGCGGTACTCCTCGCCCTGCAAGACCCACTCTCGCCAGTCCTTGAGCGCGTCCGGAACCGCCATGTCTGCACTCCGCGCTTGCGGCACAAACGTCACACCCAACAAAACGATGAGCACAGCAGCCCCGAGCGCGATACCGATACGGCTATTCACTGACTCTTCTCCCCTTCGAGTGCGACGCGAGTGTAGCAAGTTGCCCGGCGAGGAATGTGTGAGTGTCCCGTTGCGAGTCCATGGAGATCGCCGCAGCGCGGGCGTCGCGCGCTCCTGTTCTGGCATAAGCCTTGCCTCTTCGCAAGGGGAAAGATGCGCGCGGCGCCCGCGCAAGGTTCGCCGTCGCGAGCGCTGCGCTCGCGACGAAGCGCGATCGACCTGGACTCGCAACGGGACACTCACACATTCCTCGCCACTCCCTGCCACTCCCTGCTAAACGCTCAATAGGTCTCAAATGGGCTAACATCAGCGCATGACCTCGCCAGACTATGGACCGCGCGCTCGGGTGGGCGTCGCGGTGCCGCAGGCCAACCCCACGGTCGAGCCGGAGATGCGCGCACTGCTGCCGGACGAGATCGGCGTCTATGCCACACGGCTGGTACACCCCGCCCCCCGGGTGGAAGACCGCCTGTTGCACTATGTCACGCATATTCCCGACTCGATCGCGAGCTACGGGCCATTGCGATTGGCCGCATTCGGCTTCGGGTGCACCGGGTCATCGTACATAGTCGGCTCGAAAAAAGAAGACGAGCTGACTGCCGCCGCTGCGCACGAACGGCAGATGCCCGTCGTCACGGCAGCGCAGGCGATCAGGCAAGCCTTGACTGGGATGGGTGCGGCACGAATCGCACTGGTTTCACCCTATCCCGAAGCGTTGGCGGAATCCGGTTATACGTACTGGCGCTCGGCGGGGATCGAGGTCGCGCATACCCTGCGCGTAGACGAGCGTCTCGCGGATACACACAACATCTATGAACTAACGAGCCAGGATGCCCTGACTGCCGTTCAGAACGTGCGAACCGACGCGGTCGACTGCATCGTCGTCTCGGGCACCGGCATGCCCACGTTGGCCGCGCTGCGTCAATCGGCAGCGACGATGGCGCTGCCGGTGATCTCGTCCAACTTGTGTCTCGCCTGGGCGCTGCTTGGCCGTGCGGCGCCGGAGCTCGCGCCGACCTTGCCGATCGGCCTGATTACCTCGAAACCGTAGCGGCGGAAGACTTTCGCCGCCGCGTCTTGCCGCAAGTACAGCAGCAACCGCGCAGCAGCCGGCGCCGCCGATCGCGTGAGTGCCACGGGATAGGTGACCGGCGGATAGGAGTCCGCTGCGAATTCGGCGACGATGCGTACGCGCGGTTCTACGCGTGCGTCCGTGGCGTACACGATCCCGAGCGCCGCTTCGCCACGCGCCACGAAGGCCAACGCACTGCGGACATTGTCGGCATAGGCGATCCGACTGCTGACGGACCGCCAGAGGCCGAGCGACTGCAACGCGGCGCGCGCATAGCGCCCGGCAGGTACCGTCTCAGGGTCACCCAAAGCCAGCCGGCTGCTCCCCAACGCCCGCTCCAGCGTGCGCGGCTGTGAGAGATCGACTGCCGATCTGGTGTCAGCGGGCGCAATGAGCACCAGACGATTACCCAGCAGATCGACGCGCGTGTCGCTCTGCAGCACGCCCCGGGTATGCAGGTAATCCATCCACTGCCGGTCAGCCGACAGATAGAGATCCGCGCCTGCGCCCGCCTCGATCTGCCGCGCGAGCAAGGCACTCGACGCGAACGACGACCGAACCTCGATACCCGTGGCGCGCGTGAAATCAGCTGCAACTTCCTGCAGCGCATCGACCAGTGAGGCAGCCGCGTAGACGGTGATCGACGCGGGCCGGTCGGCGGCAATCGCGGGCCATGCAGCAACGAGGCCGACGAACGCCACCAGCGACGCCACACACGGCTGCAGTTTGCGGAACTTCATGTTGTTAGCCAGCGCAACAGCGTATCGGTGGGCGGCAGCCTAGCATTGCCTGCCGGCTGCTGCCACGGCCAGGAATGCCCCGGACTGTGCCGACTGCGAGGATAGCTGCTACGATTTGACGATGACAACGGCATCGATTCAATCAGCGCACGACGTGCTGGACTTCTGGTTCGGCACCCTGCCGCTCGACAAGCCTGCGCTGGATGCCCGAATGAAAGTCTGGTTCGCCGGCGAATCGGACCCAACGGCCGCAGCACACTACGACGAGCAGATCCGTACGAAGCTCGTGCCGCTGCTGAACAAGGCCGTCAACGATCAACTGGAGGGCTGGAGCGCGAGCCCGCGTCGGCGCCTGGCACTGATACTGCTGTTCGATCAGGTGCCGCGCAATGCGTTCCGCAGCACGGCCGCGGCGTATTCATTCGACGATCGCGCCTTGGCACTGACCGTGGAAGGCTTGCGTGACGCAGCCGACGCGCCGCTCGATCCGGTCGAGCGGCTGTTCTTTTACATGCCGCTGCAGCACGCTGAACTGCGCAGCGCTCAAGAGGAGTCTGTGCGGCTGTTCCGACGACTCAGCCAGGAGGCTCCTGGCGAGCTGCAGCCGACCTTCGCTGGCTTGCTCCAATATGCCGTCAAGCATGCCGAGATCATCCGGCAGTTCGGCCGCTTCCCCTATCGCAATCAGGTTTTGCAACGTCAAAGCACGCCGGAGGAAGAGCTATGGCTCAGTGAGAGTGGTGAGAGCTTCGGGCAGTGATGCCGCCCGAGCTCAATCGACCACATCGGGCTCGATGAACGACCAGGCGATCTCCGGAAAGCGTGCCTTGATGGCCTGCTCGAGTCGATTGATCTCCGCCACCGCCTGACCGATCTCGATTCCCGGCCGCATCTTCACTTTCGCTGCCAGCATCACCTGCGGACCGAGCTGCAGCGTGATGGCGTTCAGCAAATTCTCGATACTGGGATGCTTGGCGATCTCGTCGCGGATGCCCGCCTGCAGTTCTTCTTCGGCGGAGCGGCCTACCAACAGGCCACGAATCCGCACAGCCACGAAGATCGAGACGATGATCAGCACTACGCCGATGGAGATCGAGCCGACGGCATCGAGCCGCGGATCATGCGTGATGGTCGCCGCGGACACGAATCCGAACGCGATCACCAGACCGAGCAGCGCCGCGACGTCCTCGCCGAACACCACTACCAACTCGGCGTTGCGCGTGGTGCGCAGCCAGGCGTGCAGGGATTTCGAGCCGCGCATCTTCTTGATCTCGCGCAGCGCGCCATACAGCGAGCCCGACTCCAGCACGATCGCGACCGCCAGCACGACCAACGCCACCCACGGCTTGTTCAACACCTCGGGCTCGTGCAGCTTGTGCCAACCTTCGTAAATCGAGAACAGGCCGCCCATGCTGAACAGCAGGATGGCGACGATGAAGCTCCAGAAATACGACAGCTTGCCGTAGCCCATGGGATGCTGGGCATCAGCCGGACGTTGCGACTGCTTCAGCCCGAGCCACAACAACACCTGGTTGCCCGCATCGGCGAACGAATGGATCGCCTCCGCCAGCATACTGCCCGAGTTGGTATAGATACTCGCCGCCAGCTTGGCGATCGCGATGCCCAAGTTCGCGACGAACGCGTACAGAATGGCTTTCGCCGCTGAACCCTGCCCTGCCATGGTATGCCTGACTAGTGTTGTTGGTTGTTAGTGCTGGATCAGTTCGGCGTGAAGCTGGGTGCGATCAAGGGCAACTCGGTTACCGGCCCAAGCCGAGCGGCGTCGGCACGGATCCTGACCGCATCACCGATCATGACGATCACGACGTCTTGCGGCTTGGGAAACGCATCCGCAATGACAGCGCGGATCGCCGTCGCATCAACCGCCTGCAGCGACGGCCCATAGCCCTCGATGTAGGAGAGCGGCAAACCGAAAAGTTCCAGATCGCCGAGCGTTGCCGCCCAATGAGCAGCTGTCTCGAGCCTGAGCGGATACTGGCCCAGCACATAGGCCCTGGCCGACTCGAGCATCTCCGGAGCAATCGCATCGGTGCGCAACGCACCGAGCGTCGTGAGCGCCAGATCGACCGCTTTGCCCGTGTTTTCGGTCAGCACGAACGAGCGGATCGCGAACTCACCAGGCACGCGACCGCGCGAAAATCCGGAGCTCGCGCCATACGACAGACCCGACTTGATGCGCAGTTCTGTATTGAGAATCGACGTGAAGCGGCCGCCGTACAGCGTATTTACCAGGTCGAGCGCTGGTCGGCCGGCATACTGGCGGTCGACGCCGACATTGGCGATCCAGAAGTAGGTCTGCACGGAACCGGGCGAATCCACGAGCAGGACGCGTCGACCCTGCACGCGCGGCGCCGGCTCGAGCACCGGCGTGTCACCCTGCGCTCGCGGCCAGTTGCCGAACGCCTTGGTGATCGCTGCGCGCATCCACGCCGCATCGAGATCCCCGGCGAACACCAAGGTCGCACGGTCGGCACCAACCTGATTTCGGTGAAACCGCACGATGTCGTCGTGCTGCAGCAGATTGAGCGAGCTTTCGCTGCCATCGACGGGTCGCCCATACGGGTGATCCTGGAACAGGAACGCCCGCCCGTAGTCCGTCAGCAGTCCGGACGGATCGGAATCCTTGGTGGCCTTGATAAGCTCGACCTGACGATTGCGCAGCTTGTCGAACTCTGCGGCATCGAGTCGCGGCCGCAACAACGCATCGGCGAGCAGCTCGATCATCAGCGCGCGATCGCGGCTCATGAACTCGCCGCTGACGGCGATCGACTCAGTACCTGCGCCCGCGCTGAAACTGCCGCCCACGCCGGCCACCGCGTCGGCGAACTGGAACGCGGTCCGCGCGCCAGCGCCTTTGTCGAGCATGCCGGCAACGATCGATGCAACGCCAGCCTTGCCCGCCGGATCTGCGAGCGATCCACCCCGTACGACCGCCGTGAATGCAATGAGTGGCACTTCGCGGCGCGGCATGAGGATCACGGTGAGGCCATTTGGCAGCTGCAAGCGCTCATGCGCCGGCACACGCACGCTGGTGCGCGTGTCCGCGATCATCGTCCGTATCGCCTGTTTGGTGGGTGACGTTGCAGGTGCCGTCAGGGGCAGCACCGCAGCCAGCAACCCCATCGCAACGATGACGCGCATGCTCAACTCCCGCTCGCCGATGCAGACGTGGGCACCAGGACCCCCACCGTGCGACTGCGTCGCTGCAGCACGCTGGCGGCTACCTGCTTGATATCGTCGAGCGTGACCGCGTCGAACTCCGCAGGCGCCGCGAACAGCTTGCGATAGTCTCCATGGAAGACGTCGTACTCACCCAACAGTCGCGCTTTGCCGTTGATCGTCGCCAACCCACGCCAGAAACCGGCCAGAGTGAGATTCTTGGCCCTGTCGAGCTCCTCGCGACTGACGCCCTCGCGCACGACTTTCTCCAACTCGAGGTCGAGTGCGCGTTCGGCGATCGCCGGGTCCGCACCCTCCGGCAATGCCAAGGCCAGCCAGAACAATCCCGGATCGAAGCCTTCCTGCAGGTAGCCCGAGACGGAGATCGCCAGCTTCTGCTGCTCGACCAGCGAACGATGCAGACGTGACGCATCACCACCGATCAGGACGGTCTGCAACAAATTGAGCGCCACCATACTGGCATCGGCCGCGGGCGGTGCCTTGAAGGCGACCTGCAGCAGCGGCGTCTGTGCGCGCCGCTCGATCACGACGCGCTTCTCGCCGAGCTGCGGCGGTTCGACGGTACGCAGCGCCGGTGGCGGGTCCTGGCGCGGGATGGGTTCCAGATACTGCTTCGCCAGCGCGAACACCTCTTCCGCTGCGACATCGCCAACCACGACGAGGGTGCAGTTGTTAGGTGCATAATAAGTCCTGAAGAAGTGCTGCAGATCGCCGATCTGCCAGGCCCGGATATCCGACGGCCAGCCCAGAGTCGGAATCGCATACGGGTGTGCCACGAAAGCCGTCGCCTGCATCTGCTCGCTGAGATAGCCATCGTTCGAGTCCTCGACTCGCATACGCCGCTCCGAGAACACGACATTGCGTTCGCTGTCGATCACCTTGGGATCGAAAGCGAGATTGGCGAGCCGGTCCGCTTCGAGATCGAAAACAGCTGCGAGCGCCGTGCGCGGGATCCAGTCCTGGTAAACCGTTACGTCGTCGCTCGTGAATGCGTTATTGGAGCCGCCGAGCGCCTCCATCTGCCGATCGAACTCGCCCGGCGCGCGACGCGAGGTGCCGTTGAACATCATGTGCTCGAAGAAATGCGCGAGCCCGGTGAGGCCACGTACCTCGTTGCGGCTACCCACTCGCACCCAGTTGTAGAGCGCGATGTTCGGAATGTCCCGGTCCGTCCAGACGACTACTTTCATCCCATTGGCGAGCGTGACCGTGCTGACAGCATCAGCGCCGGTAATCGTAGGCGCAGCCGCACTGCTCCGTTTGGTGGCCGCGGCCACGTCGAGACTCAGCAATGTCAGCCATGCCGCCGCGAGACAAGCGAATCGACTCATGAACATACCCGCAATCAGCGCCGGGTGGCGCGCAGGCCGCAACTGTACGGAAAAAACCGTGCGCCTGCACGTCGGTCAACGACTGAAAAAAGAGCGCCGCGAGGCGGGGGATACGCGTCGCGGCGCAATAGAGCGAACACCGGGGATGAGTGATTCGCAATTCGTGACGGCCAACCAAAGGCCGCGAAATCTGTGTCCCTAGAGGCAGCGCCCCCGAGACGATTCGACGGCTGACACAGCTGCGAGGCGCGCACGCGCGAGGCGTGCGTCCACCGCTTTGAACATCACACGACCGTTGCCTTGCACCAGCATGCCGGCGAGCGGCGGACGTGCAGCAGCACTACTCCCCTGGGAGGGAATGAGCAGTCTTACAGTGTGCTTTGCCATCACTTGGGATAAAGCAATCGCCGTGCCAGCGCGCTCACGCCAGCAAACGGCCAAGCGGACGCGCTCACGGCGAGCAATGGCGCGAGGTACTGACGTACATTGTCAGTGACTGACAGGAAGTGAAAACCGGCGGCAGATCTGCCGCCCGGGCACCAGCAGGATTAAGTCATGCTGCAGGACGCGGCGGTCAGTTACTTCTTGGGCAGCACGACTACGCAGGGCTGCTGGTCGACCTTCAGCGCATTACAGATCGCGCGCGCCTGCGCTTCGTCGATCACGCTCGCCTGCAAGCGATACAGCGCCTTGTCACCACTTGCTACAGCCGCCACCCGCGGCGACAAGCCTTCGAGCGGTCCGGGATAGCGCTGGGCCAGCCGCTGCCATTCGACGTTCGCGCGATCCGACGACGAGAACGCGCCGAGTTGCACGCCATACTCGCCTTTGGCGAATGCGGCGCCGCCAACGAGATCGCCTTTCCTGGCGGGCTCGACGACCGGGACGACAGGCGCAGCAGCCGCGGGATCCGCACCCACCGCAAAATTGTCGATGCGTATGCGCGCCTCCTGACTCCACTTGCCGTTGGCGTGCTCGGTCAGGAATTGCTGGTAAGACTGCAACGTGTCGGCGGTTGCCGCCTTTTGCCAGTCGCGTTCTTCGAGCAGCTGGTCGATGCGCTCGCGCGCCTGGGTCGCCAACGTGCTGTCGGCATGTTGGGAGATGAAGCGTTCATAGCTCTCGACCGTGTCGGCGGCCTGGGCCGAACGCCAGTCACCCTGCTCGCGGCTGCAGCCGGCGACCAGCGTCAAGCCGAGTGCGAACGACGTCACAACCATGCGCAAGAATACGGTTTTCATGCTGCCCCCTTGAACGGCCGGGATTATTGTACCGGCTCCCGCGTCCGCTTTGTCCATACAGGGTTGAATCATGAGCGAAGAGCCGAAACGCCGTTTGCTGGATCGCCTCGGATCGTCACCCACCTACATCGCCGAGGGCACGCAGATCATCGGTGACATCGACTGCAAAGGGCCACTCGCGGTCTCCGGGCAGATCCGCGGCAATGGCAAGATCGGCGGCGCACTGAATCTGACAACGTCGGCCACCTGGGACGGTAATGTGAGCGCACGCAGCGCCGTGGTCGCCGGCCGCGTGACCGGCGCCCTGAACATCGAGGAAAAACTCGAGATCGGCGCAACCGCCGTGATCGCCGGGCCCGTCACGACACCCTCACTGGCGATTGCGAACGGCGCGGTAGTCGAGGGCAACGTCGTAGTTACCAGCGGTAAGCCAATCGTCAAGTTCGACGAGAAACGCACGACCGACGCCGACAACTCCAGCCCGCCCTGAACACCTGTCAGTTGCAGCTGGCGAGGCTGTTCACCCAGCTGGTCAACAGACTGACGCCCGCGGCATCGATCACCGTGCTCGACAGCGGCGGCATCGCGCTGCCATCCCGGCGGTTCACGCGCGCTACCAACACGGAGCGGGCGGCATCACCGGCTGCGATGATACGCGCGTTGACGATACCGAGCGTGCCATTCTGCGGTGGCGCGTCGCAAGCATTGCTTGCGGTCAGGGTGGCCACATAACGCAGATCGAGATTGGTCGGTGCGGTACCGCCGGGCCGATGACAATTCGAACAGTTAGTGTGTAGATAGGCGCGGGCACGCTCGCTGAGCGTACCCACGCCACCATACGGGTCCGGCAGCGCGGTAGCAGCAAGTTGGGATGTGGTCAGCGCCGGTGAAATGAGGCCTATCGTATTCAGCGTGAGTAACTGATTGGCGGTCCGCGCGGTGGCCGGATACAGGGTATCGTGATTCAACTGAGCGAGCTCGAGCCCCAGGCTGCGCCCGGCTGCCGCGGTGTGGCACGTGAGACACTGCGCCTCGCTCGGGAACTGGTACGACTGAGCGCCTATCTGCACCGTTTTGCCGCCCACGACCCGCGTAGCATCGGTGCCCTGCGCGTTCCACTCGTAGGTGTAGCCCGCCCATTCACCGTCGGTGTGGCGCATGAAGAGTCGCGTCTCGACCCGCCGCGCGCCGAGATCGAAATTCTTCACGAGCACGGTGCCGTTCGGGAACTGGAAATCGCCGGTCGCATCCACGTTCAGTGTGGCGCCATTCGGTAGCGCGAGATAACGCTGCTTGGCGAGCCCGTCGGACCAGAACGGCGCGCGCGGTACGTAGGGAATGAGACCAGGCGCAGCCTGGCCGGGATTGCTCGCCACCACACAGCCCGTAGCAGACAGCTGTGTCGGCACCATGCCGCCAGTCGCCGCGCCAGCGGTCAGCCGATGCAATGTGCCACCGTGATGGACGACATACAGCTCACCGTCGACACCCTCAGCGAAGGACGCTATGTTGAGATTGGTAGCAAGGCCATTGTCGGTGATCGTGAGAGTCGGTGGTGTATCGCGGGCCACGTGCCAGATCCGGCCGGTCGCGAAGTCACCGAAGACATAGCGGCCGATCAAGGTTGGCACGGCCGCGCCGCGATACACATAGCCACCCGTGATCGATTGACCCTGTGAGCGACCATATTGCGCGATTGGCGCGATGCTGCTCGCGCGATTGGGCCCACAAGTCGAGTTGAAGTCGTTCGTGCCCTCGAAGCAGCGCCACCCATAATTGCCGCCGACGGTGATGCGATCGACCTCCTCGAGCGCACCTTGCCCGACATCACCCAGCCAGAGCTCGCCACTACCGCGGTCGAAACTCCAGCGCCACGGATTGCGCAGGCCGTAGGCATAGATTTCCGGGCAGTTCGCCGTGCCGGTGCCGGCATTGCAGAGCGCGCTATTGGACGAGTATGGGTTGCCCGCCGGGATCCGATAGGGGACCGTGCCCGTGGTGCCGCCGATATCGATCCGCAGCAGCTTGCCGAGCAGCGTCTGCAAGTTCTGGCCGTTGCCGATCGAGCCGAATTGATCGCCGCCGCCGCCGCCATCGCCGAGCCCGATGTACAGCATGCCGTCGGGCCCGAAGGCGATATGACCACCGTTGTGGTTCGAGGCTGGCTGCGGAACGGTCAGCAGGATGCGCTCGCTGGCGAGGTCCAGCGTGGTCGCATTGTTCGTGGCACGAAACTCCGCTACGCGCGATACCAGTCCACCCGCATTGGCCGTGTAAGACAGATAGACGCGATTGTCCGTTGGAAACCGCGGATGGAAAGCCATGCCTAACAAGCCAGTCTCTGAACCCGGCGAGTAGCTGACGCGGGCAGTCAGGTCGACGAAGTCGGTGACGGCGGGGCTGGCCTGGTTGGCGAACACCTTGATGAAACCGTTCTGTTGTACGACGAACCAGCGGCTTGCATCGCCTGGTGCCTGCAGCATGCCCACCGGCACACTGAAGCTCAGGCTTGGAAACACCCGCTCGAGCGCGACAGTGGCACTGGCGACCGGCCGATCGCCGGCGACACAAGTGGCATTGTCGGGGCGCGCGTCGAGCCCGGCTGTTGGTGGCGTGGGCGGCGGTGGTGTCGGCGCTGGTGGCGTCGGCGTGGGCGGCGGTGGCGTCGGCACCGGAGCAGGCGCGCCGCTGGTGGCCGGCGGCCGCGAACCATCGATCGGGCTGTTGCAGGCACCCAGCAGCAGCGCTGCCGCGATCGCCGGCAACGCGAGTCTCAGTTTTGCCGTGTCGATCTCGTGCATGGCCGGACCTCGATATACTGGTTAGCGATCCATGCTTGCACATCGCGGACCGCGACGACACGTCATGCGCTGTACACAATCGGCGACAATCGGCCGTTTCCGGTGCGTTCTGTCAACTCGTCACATCCCATGAACGCTGCACCGCACGCAAAACTGCCGATCTTGATTGCCCACCGCGGCAATGCGCAGGAGTTCCCGGAGAACTCGCTGCCGGCGATGTCCTCGGCACTGTCGCTCGGTGTGCGGCATCTCGCCATCGACCTGCAGCTGTCCGCGGATGGCGTGCCGCTGGTCATTCATGACGCCGGTCTGCTGCGCACCACTGGCATCGATCGCAGCGTACTCGACCTCGATGCCACCACACTGACGAACATCTCCGTCGGCCAACCCAGGCGATTTGGCGATGTGTTCGAGTCCGCCAAGCTACCGCGCCTGCTGGACGTCCTCGAGCTGCTGGAGAAATACCCACAGGTGCAGTTGGTGATAGAACTGCAGCGTGCGAGCATTGCGCGTTTCGGCGCGGAGCATGTGGTCGACGCCGCGCTTGGGTGTTGCCGCTCCTATCGCGACCGCATCGTGTTGCTGTCTGCGGATCTGCCAGCCATCCACCGCGCGCGCGTACGGCACGGCGTGCCTATCGGTTGGCGTATCGATACGCTGAATACGCACGTGCAGCTGAAGATGCAGGCCCTGGCGCCAGAGCGCATCGCCTGCGATTACCAAACATTGCCACCAGACCGCCGCCCGCCACGCGGTACCTGGCAGTGGATGATCTACGGCGTCGAAACACCGCGGGAATTGCTGGCCCTGGCGGAACTCAGCATCAGCTACGCTGCAACGCGAGCACCCGGGAAGCTGCGCTCGCTGTACCGGTCGCATTGAGCAGACGTGGCACGAGCGCATCGATCCAGTTCACCGGACCTAACGATTCGATGAAACCGCAATGGCCACCGAAGCGCGTGGCAATCACGTCCAGCCTGCGTGCCGCGCCCAGCAGCTGCAGATCGGCCGACGGGATTATCGGATCGTCCAGTGACGTGACGATCGTAGCCTGCGCTTCCAGCCTCGCGAGCCGATCGCCCGTGAGTGCGTAGCCGGCGAGATAGTCCTCCAGGCGCTGATACTCAGTGTGTGCGCGCACCAGCTCGGCAGTCATCGTGCGCAGGCTCTTGTTGCGCAGGATCGCCTCGAAGTCGTATGCATCCGGCCAGGCAGCCTGCTTGAGGCGCAGCGAGCGCGACCACTTGTCGATGAAATACTGGTTGTAGACCCATAGCCCTCGCTCGAGCGCCGTCATCGTCTTGTCTGGATCGAGCACCGGCGAGATGGCGATGATACGGGCGATATCGAGGCCGTGGCGCGGCGCTTCGGCACCGACCCGCAGCATGAAGTTGCCGCCCAGTGAGTAGCCGATGAGATTGAGGCGTCGACCGCGATGCTGCGCGGCAATCTGTTTGACAGCGCCGACCACCTCCGGCAATCGACAGGAATGGAACAGGTCCCTGTTGAGATGGTGTGTCACACCATGATCACGCAGATTGAGGCGTATGATGTCGTGACCCAGCTGGTACAGCGTCTGCGCCAGCGACAACACGTACAATGAGTCCGCGCTGCCCTCCCAGCCATGCAGCAACACGCTCACGGCATCGTCGACTCGTGAGCCCGCAGCTTGTTGTCGCGACTCGAATGCCTGCAGTGTCACGCCAGCACCGCAATCGAGCAGCATTTCCTGGCTGACCGCCAGCACTGGTTGCGCCCGCTCGCGCACCGCGGCCGCACGCAGCGGATTGCTGGGCAGGACAGTCTGTGCATGGCTCATGCGCAGCCAGCGCGGGGGCACGAACGACTCGTCGACCGTTACGTTGGGCACGTCAACTGACGGGGCGCAGCCGGATCTCGATGCGGTTGTTAGCGCTGGCCACCTTGTTCCATTGACCCGCCGTCAACTGCTCATCCACAGCCGGATAGGTGGGCTCGAGCGCACGCAGGTCGCCGCTGACGACGCGCACATCCAGTGCACCGGCGGAGCTCTTGCGGAACTCGGCTGCCAGATTGGCGAACGCCATCGACTGCCGCGCCGCTGGTGACAGCGCGTCGTAAGGCGGATTGCCAACGAGGTCGCATTGCGCTTGCAATGTGTCTTCGGCTGCCAGCTTGTATCCTTCAGTGCTGCTACCTGTGAGGCAATAGCGGCCGGCGTAGGTCGTGATCTCGATGATACCGTTGAAATCGCGCGCAGCGAGCCGCTCCAGCAAGGTGCGCATGCCATCCAGTCGCGCGCCGGCCAGCGGCACTTCGCCGAACGGGACGAATTCCGTGATCGGTGTGAGCAGGGCTCCTACTGGCGGGCTCGTGGCAGCGGCACTCTCGGCGGCGCCGGCGTCTGGCGCCGTGGCGGCAACTGTAGCTTCGACCGGCGTCGTGCTCACCACCGGCTTCGCAGGTTCTGGCGCGCGTTCGGTCTGCAACTGCACCAGGCGTGTCTCGAGCTCGGCGCGCTGCGCACTCTCCTGCCGCCAGAGCCAGGCGAACAGCAAGGCCGTGGCGAGCGCGAGGCTGGCAGCGATCCAGCGCAACGGGCTGGTAGATGGTCGGACTGGCGGCGGCAGCGCCGCGCGCACTTCCGCCACGATGCGATCCGCCTGCGCGTCAGAGCTCACTGCCTGTGAGCGACGCAGCTCCGCCAGCTCCGCGCGTACGGTATTTTCGATGACGGCCCGGATCTCAGGCGTGAGCGGTGAAAGCGGCGTAAACGGGGCGTGCTCTGGTAGAGGCGCCGGTTCAGTCATCGCCGCCACCGCATCGAGCTGCCGTACCTCGCCGGTGGCCGCCGTCTCGGCATTCGCGGCCGGCACCACGGTGAAGGGCGTGAACGCACTGCCCTCGCCCGTGCGTCGATCGGCCACCAGATGCAGATCGTAGAGCACCTTGGATACGTCGGTCGGCTTGATCTGCTTGGGTAGCACACCGATCGCGCCCAGCGCTCGCGCCTGCCCGAGGTACAACTCGCCTTCCTGTGAGGTGTACATCATGATCGGGATGGTCGCGGTGTGCGGATTGTTCTTGATAGTCTGGACGGCTTGAAAGCCGTCCATACCTGGCATCAGGTGATCCATGAAGATGACATCGGGGCGCGCGCGCGTGAGATAGTCGATAGCCTGCTCGGCGGATTCCGCCGTATCGACTTCGATCTCGTAGCGCTCGAGCATCCGCGCCAGAAAGGCACGGGCCGACTTCGAATCGTCCACGACGAGTGCGCGCTTCGCGGACATCCATCCTCCCGACCGGCTGATCGCGAGAGTCTAGCGCAGATCGTGGGCTGGCCGGGAGGGGGCGTGCGCAACTGGCGGTGTGCGTCGCACCGCCACGACAG
The DNA here is from genome assembly GCA_041395625.1 of Steroidobacteraceae bacterium. Taxonomy (GTDB): domain Bacteria; phylum Pseudomonadota; class Gammaproteobacteria; order Steroidobacterales; family Steroidobacteraceae; genus CADEED01. The sequence continues at coordinate 257,672 of JAWLAE010000003.1, forward strand.
AATTATTGTCAGTGGGCAGCGCTGCGATCGGCTTCGTCACACCGTAGCGAGCGAGCGTTTTCATCCGGCTGCGATCATCCAGAGCGACTAGAATCACCGCAGATGACAGGCTCACTCGTCAATCGGTCCGGACGCAGTCTGGGGCACGTATGCGTACGACGACTCAGCATGTTCGCGCTGCTGTGTGTAGTCATGACCGCCAGGCCCGTGCTGGCGATCGACGCGATTGTGGTCGAAATCGGTGCAGTCGACAGCGGCCCGATCCGTGCCCAGGGCGCGGTGATCAAGCTGGCTCTGGTCGACGACGAACGTACGGCACTGGAGGTCAGCGCCGCCAGGCTGAGTTTGCCGCAGCCGATCGGTCCCTTACGCCGCGTAAGTCTGCGTTGCGACGACCCGACGATCGCGGACCCGGTATTTGGCTGCTCACAGGGGCGGATCGCGGCGCTTGGCGGTCCGAGCGGCAGCATCGCGGCGAATATCCAGGGCGAATATCGCACCGATACCGGCGCAGGATTCCTGAATGGTGCCGGCCTGGTTGTCGCAGGTGCCACGCTCGATTGGCGCGCGCAGCTGCGCTCCGCGACGTGGCAAGTGACCGGCAACGTGCGCGGCGCCAGTCTGATGGAGCTGCGCAAATTCGCAGCTCGCTGGCTGACGCTGCCGCGCGATATCTCTATTGAAGGTGACGCCGGCGCCCGCTTTGCTGCGCACGGTGCTGCCACGCTGCGGCAGGCTGAGGCCACCGTCAATCTCGCGGACGTCAACTTCACCAATGAAGACGGCTCGCTCGTTGGTGAAGCACTCGCAGCACAGTTGAGCGTCGACTATCAACCTGGCGCCAGCGGTGATGGGCTACGGATCGAGCTGGCGGGCAGCGAAGGCCAGGCGCTGATCGGACCGGTGCTGCTGGAACTCGGCACCAACCCGCTACAGCTCGACGCGACCGGCACGCTTCGCGATCGGTTGCTAAGCATCGCGTCGCTCGACCTGCGCCAGCGAGACTTGTTAGTTGCCAGTGGCAGCGGCAGTGTTTCGCTCGCCGGTGCGACGCCCAGCATCAGTGCCCAGCTCGGCATCGAAAACCTGCGGTTCCCGGCCGCTTACACCAGCTTTCTGCAGATCGCGCTCGCTGCTACCGATTTCGGTGATCTCACAACGTCCGGCCAGGTCCGGGGCGCAGTGACGATCGAGCAGAACACGCCGCAGTCTTTGACGCTGCAGTTGGCCGACGTCGATCTACTCGATCGCAAAGGACGCGTGCGCATCGACGACATAGCGGGCATCGTTCATTGGCGCCCGGGGGCGGCGCCGGCAGTCGCCGAGTCGGCGCTCCGCTGGAGCAGTGGCGGCGCGTATGGTCTCTCCGGTGGTGCCGCCGAGATCCGTTTTCGTGCCCAGGGCGCCAATGTCGCGCTGACGCGGCCGGCGCGTCTGCCGGTGTTCGACGGAGCGGTCGCCATCGAGAACTTCGCGCTCAGCAATCTCGGCGGCGACGACCTGGGGATCGATTTCGAGGCCGAGATCGAGCCGATCAGCATGCCGCTGATCTGCGCGGCCTTTGGCTGGCCGACCTTCGCCGGCACTTTGTCGGGCCGCGTGCCAGCGCTCACCTTTCGGGATCGTGAACTGCGCGTGGCGGGTGACGTCGAGGCAGCGGTCTTCGGCGGCAAGGTAGTAGGTAGTAAACTGCGCTTGCAGGATCCGTTCGGTCGCTGGCCACGACTGTTCGCGGACGTGCGGGCGCGCGAGCTGGATCTCGCGGCCGTGACCAACACATTCGCGTTCGGCAGCATCACCGGCAAGCTCGAAGCCGACGTACTGGGGCTCGAGTTGTTCGCCTGGTCACCGGTTGCCTTCGACGCGCGGCTCGCAACACCGCCGGGCGATCGCTCCAAGAAACGCATCAGTGCCAAGGCAGTTGGCAATTTGTCCAACATTGGCGGTGGCGGCGGTGGCGTGATCGCAGCCTTGCAGTCCGGCTTCCTGCGGTTTTTCGACGACTTCGGCTACAGCAAGCTCGGCCTCAAGTGCCAGTTGCGGGACGGCGTCTGCCTGATGTCAGGTATCGAGCCGGCGCGGGACGACGGTTACTACATAGTCAAAGGCCGCGGCATTCCGCGCATCGACATCATTGGCAACGCCGGACGCGTCGACTGGCCGCGACTCGTGTCACAGATCTCCGCCGGAATGGCAGCCGAGAGCGTGGAAGTGCGCTGACCGCGCGAGTAGACTGGCGGCCGGGCGGCCTGTTCAGGTGATGTTCAGCGCCGCCGGTCAGAATGTCCGCGAGCATGTACGGTCTGTGCGGCCTGCCATGCTCGAGAGTTGTAGCAAGGAGAGTGCAGATGCGTCGGGTATTGCCGTTCAATCTAGCTTTGGCGAGCGTCTTTCTCGCCGCCTGCGTCACGATCAACGTGTATTTCCCGGCGGCTGCGGCCGAGAAAGCCGCAGATCGGATCATCGAGAATGTCACGGGCGCGAGTGTTGCGCCGGCGCCGGCCGAGCCGCCGCAGTCGTTTGCTCCAGGAGCTCGTGCGCCCAGCATGCTCGCCATGGCGCTCGACGCAGTGTTGAGCACCCTAGTGCCCGCGGCGCATGCCCAGGCTGCACCTAACATCGATATCGACACACCGCAGTCCAACGCCATCCAGGCTTCGATGAAGGCGCGCTTCGAGCAGTTGCGACCCTACTTCGCGAGCGGCGCGGTTGGCTTCACCAATAACGGTTTGATCGAGCTGCGCGATGCCAGCGCCGTGCCGCTGGCCGAACGAGCCACCGCCAAGCGTCTCGTGGCAGAGGACAACCAGGACCGCAACGAGTTGTATGCCGAGATCGCCCGCGCCAACAATCATCCCGAGTGGGAGAATGACATCCGCAAGACCTTCGCCCGTCGCTGGATCGAGCGTGGCGCTCAACCCGGTTGGTACTACCAGGCAGCGGATGGGTCATGGGCACAAAAATAAAGTTCGCCGCACTGCTGGTGCTCAGCACTGCGCCACTGGCCGGCTGCGGTCTAGCCGAGACCACGGTCGGCGCTGCCTCGAGTGCTGCCTCGGCCGCTGAGCAGGCCAAGCAGGCGCAGCAGCAGATCGAGCAAGTGCAACAAAGACTGGATGCTGCCCAACAAGCGGCGGCGGATGCGCGCGCGCAAGCCGAAGCGGCGAGCCAGTAATTCGATTGCACGGCACCGGCCGCGATTCAGTCGCGGATCGGCGCGATCAGCTCCGGTCCCTCGTTACGCGGCGAATTGACGCGTTTGCTGACGGGATGGAAGGCCAGGTCCACTTCCACAGGTGCGCCGAGCACAGCCTCTAACGACTCCAGCTCCGTCGCCGGATCGAGCCATTCGCTGTGGCGCGTGGCTGGCAGGATTCTAGGCATCCGATCGTGCAGCTCCGCCACGCTGCCGAGCGCCGCGGTCGTGATGATCGTGCAGGATTCGAGCACTTCGCCGGTGCCCCAGCTCTCCCACAATCCCGCCATCGCCAACGGCTGACCATCCGCCGCCCGAATGAAATAGGGCTGCTTGCCTTGCGCTGACGGACGCCACTCATAGTAGCCGTCAGCCAGTACGAGGCAACGGCGTTTGCGGTAGGCCGCGCGAAAGGCGGGCTTCGCAGCAACGGTTTCGGCGCGCGCGTTGATCATGCGGGCGCCCAGCGATTTCTCCTTGGCCCAGAACGGCACCAACCCCCAGTAGAGCATCGCGAGCTCTCTGACACGTGCGGCGCCCGTCCGCACGACAGGCACGAATTGTGTCGGACAGATGTTATAGCGAGGTTCGAGCGGTGCCGCAGACGTTACGCCGAACAGACGCGCGACGGCTTCCTGCGGTGAGTAGAACGCATAGCGCCCACACATGTGCTATTCACGCATGCCGGTGCCGCGGTGCATCAGCCAGAGGGCCACGGCGAACAAGGCGGCCGCGGCGGCCGTCATGATGGTGAACGCCAGCACGACGTCGACATCGGATACGCCGAGGAAGCCGTAGCGAAAGGCATTCACCATGTGGAGTATCGGATTGGCATAGGACACATGCTGTGCCCATTGCGGCAGCAGCGAGATCGAATAGAACACGCCACCGAAGTACGTGAGCGGCGTCAGCACGAATATCGGCACCATGTTCACCTGGTCGAAATTCTTGGCGAACACGGCGTTGATGAAACCACCGAGCGAAAACACGATCGCCGTCAGCACCACGGCGGCCACTATCACGAGTACATGATGCACCGCGAGATGCGTGAAGAACAGCGCGACCCCAGTGACCACTGCGCCAACCATCAAGCCACGCAGCACTCCGCCGCCGACGTAGCCTGCAACGATGATCCAGTTGGGCAGCGGCGCTACCAGCATTTCCTCGACGTGTTTGCCGAACTTGGCGCCGAAGAACGACGAGACGACATTGGCATAGCTGTTGGTGATGACAGCCATCATGATCAGGCCAGGCGCGATGTACTGCATATAGTCGAAGCCGTCCATTGGCCCGACGCGCTTGCCGATCAGATTGCCGAAAATGATGAAGTACAGCGCCGAGGTGATCGCTGACGGCACGATCGTCTGCGACCAGATGCGCAGGATGCGACCCAGCTCGCGAATGATGATGGTCTTGAAACCGACCCAGCGAGCATCCCGGATTGCGGGTACAGCAGCAGCTGTGTTCACGGGTGTGCGTGCACGGCCTGCGCCGGTACCGGCGGCGCGACTGTTGCCTTGCCATCCACCAGCGACATGAACAGTTCCTCGAGCCTGTTCACTTTGTTGCGCATGGAAACGACTTCGATCCCCTGGGCCGACAGTCGCGCGAACACCTCATTCAGACTCTGGCCCTTGCTCACCTGCACTTCAAGGGATTGTTCATCGACGAGTTTGAGCATGTAGCCCGGCAGCTGCGGTATGGCCCCGGGAACTGTGCGCAGATTCAGGACGAAGGTCTCGGTGTGGAGCCTGCGCAGCAGCGTCGACATCCGGTCGCGCTCGACGATGTTGCCACCATTGATGATGGCGATGTCGCGGCACAGCGTTTCGGCCTCTTCCAGATAGTGCGTCGTCAAGATGATCGTCGTGCCGCGCGCATTGATGTCACGCATGAACTCCCACATGGAGCGGCGGTTCTCGATATCGACGCCCGCAGTTGGCTCATCGAGTATCAGCAAACGCGGTTCATGCATCAGAGCGCGCGCAATCATCAAGCGCCGCTTCATGCCGCCGGACAAGCCACGCGCAACCGATTTCTTCTTGTCGCCGAGCTGCAGCAGATCGAGGTACTTGTCGGCGCGCCGTCGGGCGTCGCGGCGCGGGATGCCATAGAAGCCGGCCTGATTCACGAGTATCGTCTCGCAGGTCTCCCAGAAGTTGAAGTTCACCTCCTGCGGGACGACGCCGATGCACGACTTGGCCGCTTCGAGCTGTCGGTCGATGTCGTAGCCAAACACAGTCACGGTACCGGACGTCTTGTTGACCAGTGAAGTGACGATGCCGATGAGTGTGGTCTTGCCGGCACCATTGGGACCCAGCAGCGCAAAGAAGTCGCCTTCGGCTACGTCGAGATCGACACCCTGCAGCGCGCGAACACCGTTGGGGTATGTTTTGACGAGTTGACGAGTCGATAGTGCGGCCATGCGATTGACATTATCACAGGCCGGAGGTCGCACTGGAAGGCGGGTCAGCCCAGCGTGTGCCTGAGTTCGTCGATCTCGTCGGCGGCATCGCGCATGGCGTCGGTCGCCTGTTCGATCGTCAGATGCATGCGCTTGAAGATGTGGATCTTGTCGAATACCGAATCGAGTGCCACAGCGCCGCGACCCAGCCCGACCAACAGATAGCTCGCAGTCATCACGTCGAGAAGGTCGGCGGGGCCCTCGTGGGTTCGCTCGATCGATTGATAACCGCGGATCGCGTCGATGATCTCGTCGCTGATCGCCCAGGCGCTCAGCACTTTCAGATTGAAGACCGGCTGCCATTCGCGCACGATCGCTCGCCAGCGCCGCGCGTCGTTCAAAGCCGGCGCATGCTCTGTGGCGCGAGTCAGTAGATAGAGTTCGCCGATGCCGTGCAGCAAGCCCGCGAGGAAGGCCTGGTCTGGCCTGACAGACGTGAAGCGCCCTGCGACTACATGACCAGTCGCTGCCATCCAGGCGCTGCGCTCCCAGATCGCCTTCAGCGGCAGGCGAATCTCGGCCATGGCTTCGGCCTCAACCAACCGCTTCAGACCCGCCGCGATGACAGCGCTGCGCGTGAGATCGAAGCCGATCCGGGTGATGGCGACTCGCAGGTCCGCGATCCGCTTGCCACTGCTGTTGCAGGCTACAGAATTGGCGAGCTGCAGAACGCGGCCGGTCAGCACCGGATCGAAACTCAACACCTTGATTACGTCATCGAGCGCCACCTCGGGCTCGCCCAACAGCGATTGCAGCCGCACAGCGCTTTGCGGGAAACACGGCAATGCCAGATCGCTGGCGCCGTGCTCCACGCGCAGCTTGCCGATCAACAAATCCGCTTCCTGGGCGGCACGCTCCGCCGCCGCAGCTTCGAACGAGGTCATACGTTGGGTGGTTAGTTCGGTCAGGTGACACCCAGCGTCGCCTGCAGTGCCGCGACCTCAGAGGCGGACTCGGACAGTACCTGGGTGCACTGCTCGAGTTCCAGCTGCATGCGCTTCATCGGCTTGAGCAGTGGCGCAGCACACTGCGCGAGATCGTTGTCGCCGTTGAAGTTGGCGAGCAACGACGCCACGGCGAGGACGTCGGTAAGCGAAATTGCGCCGCGCTGCTCGCGCTCGGGATCTTCATGCTCGGCGACCGCCAGTACGATTGGCTCCGGCAAGTTCCAGTTCTCGAGTATCGCCTTGGCAACATTGGCATGCCACTCGCGCACCAAAGCCTGATAGGCAAGTTGATCGGCGAACAATTCCGGATGCCGCGACGTGCGCGTCAGTATGTAGACCCGGCCGACGCAGCTCAGCAGGCCGGCGAGCAGTGCTGCCTCCGCGTTGAGGGTAGTGAACCGCTTGGCAATCACGTGTGCGATCGACGCGATCACGACACTGCGACGCCACAACCCGTCGAGCGGCTTCTCCAGGCCCTTGAAGTCCTTGGCCATCTTGATCTGGGCCATGGCATAACTCAGGCCAGCGGACCGGACGATGTTGAAGCCGACTCGCGAGACTGCCGTGCGCAGATCGACGATCTTGGCACCCGTCGTATTGAGCGCGGCGGAATTCGCCATCGTCATGAGGCGCGCGGCCAGAGCAGGCTCGCCGCTGATCATTTTCACGATGACGGCATTGGCGATGTTCTCGTCCGCCATGGCGCGCTGCAGACGCGTGACGATCTCAGGTACCGACGGCAGTTCGACCTTGCCTTGCGACAGCTCGGCTGCCAGTGAGCGCACGAAGCCGAACAGCGGCGACTGCGGTACGTTGACAGTCTGGGGCGCGGGCGCTGGCCTGGTTGCGGCGACATGATGTTTGGCGACCATGGGGTCAATCTCCCAATGCTCGCCGCAGCGAGTCGATCTGTTCGGCTGATTCCGCCATGACAGCGGCGCAGGCCGCTGGCGTGACCTGCAGGCGTTGCGCATCGATCGAGTCGTGCAGGCCCAGCTCGAGCGAAATGGGATCGCCTGGCAATGCTTCGATGATGCGCGCCAGCGCGAGTATGTCAGTCAGCGTCGGCAGCTCGCCGCGCTCGCGATCCGAATCCTCGTGCTCGGCGACGGCCGCGACGACGTCGTCGGCCATTTCCCAGTTCTCGAGCACGGCGCGCGCAATGCTCGCGTGCCAGCTGGCCATCAACCGGTGCAGCGAGCTGGGATCGCCCAACAGCTCCGGAAAGCGTGGCGTCTTGCTGAGTATGTAGAGGCGACCGACGCTTTGCAGCAGGCCCGCTAGCATCGCTGTATCCGGATTGAGCTCCGTGAAGCGCCGTGCAAGAACGTATGACACCGCCGCGATGCGCGTGCTCGATTCCCATAGTTCGGCGAACGGCTGTTCCAGATCCTTGAAACTCTGCGCCCGCCGCAGTTGCGACATCGCAAACGCGATCGTTGCGCTACGCGCCATATTGAAGCCGATACGCGCCATGGCGGCACGCAGATCGGTTACCCGGCGACCACCGGGGCTCAGTGCTGCGGAATTGGCCAGCTGCAGCAGCCGCGCGGCCAGCGCTGGCTCAGCGCTCAAGATCTTGACCACCTGCTCGATCATCACGTCGTCGTTCGCGAGCGCCTTGCGTACGCGCAGCGCCACCTCGGGAAAACTCGGCAGCTCCAGCTTGCCGCCCGATAGATCCGCGGCCAGTTCCTGTACGAAAGCGAACTCGCTCTTGGAGACGGTATCCTCGACGGATTGGTTATGTAATGCGCTCGACGTCATCGGCTACTCCTCGACCTGCAGTCTCAATCGGCCGCGCCGGCCAGCACTTGAAGCGCGCACGCTCGAGATGCGAAGCCCATCACAACGCGCTTTCCCGGGCGGGCTCGGGCCCATCCGGCAGACTCGCGGCAGCACCATACAAGCGGCACAGCAACTCCGCCTCAGGCCGGTGGATGCCACACGTCGCCATCAGCTCCTCAACCGGCGCACCATTGCGTGCCAGACGAATGGCAGCTTGATAGCCGCCGGCACCCTGCGGCGCAGATCGGCGCTCACGTTCCAGCGCTGTTCCGCCGTGTGCCGCGAGTGCACTCAAGCCTGTGCTGAGAGCCGCAATCCGCTCCTTGAGATCTGCCAGTTGCGACTCGCTACGTAACAACTGGTCGACGAATACCTGGTGGGCGGCTCGGGCATCGTGACGCAGGTCGGCCAACGCCGCGATCAACGCCAGCAGCGCGATGACGATCACGGTGGCACGCCCGATCCACAGCAGTGTGCCCGGCGGCGTCGTGGCAATCGATTCGAGGGTCATCTGCAAGAGATCCATGTCTACTCCGGGAAGCCAGAGCGCGCGCGTCGGAAAACCGACACTCGCGCACGCACTACCTGACATGAGCAGGAATCGTGCCAGTGAGTTTCAGCGAATTGGAGTGTTGCGCGCCGGATCGCCCGTCATGGCAATGCTGTTGCCGCCCGCGGTTTCAGCAGCTTCCGCGGAGGTCGCCTCGAGTTGCCGCGGATCGTTGCCCGTTGCGATTGTTGTGGCGGGGATCACGAAAGCGACTCGCCGATTGGCATTGCGCCCATCAGCCGTGGTGTTCGCCTGCAAGGGACGGAACTCGCCCAAGCCGACGACTGCCAGCCGCGATGCGTTGACACCCGTAGCGCGCAGCAGGCGTACCACACTCGCGGCACGTGCGGCCGACAACTCCCAGTTGGACGGGAATGCGATCGTGCTGATCGGCCGATCGTCCGTGTGCCCCTCGACGCGCACCGGATTCGGCAACGGTGCGAGCGTCGCGGCGAGCGCCTGCAACGGCTCGATGGCGCGGGACGACAGCTCGGCACTGCCGCTGGCGAACAGGATATCGGTTCGGATCGCCACTTCGACATACTGATCATTGCGCTTGACGGCTACGATGCCGGTATTGATGAGATCGCGCATCGAATCGCTGACGGCTTCCGCCACCTTCGTCAGCTCCGCCTCGCGGGCGCGCGCCAACGCCAGACGTGCCGCATCCAGATCGCCATTGTCACTATCGACGTCGCGACCGGGGTTACGCAGGCCGGTCGGTTGCTGCGATCCCAGCGGCAAGGCGATGGTAGAACTGGGGGAGTTGGCGCCATCCGGATCGGTCGAGTGATTGGTCTTCGGCGCAGCTTTGAGGTCGATGGCCTCGGTGGTCGTCGGTGTGCCGCGAAAGGCTGCGCTGAGCGAATCCGACACCACACGATACTTGCTTTCGTTCACCGAAGAAATCGCGTACATCACGACGAAGAACGCCAGCAGCAGCGTGACGAGATCGCCATAGGGGATGGCCCACGCCTCGTGGTTCTCATGCTCCGCGTGCTGCTTGCGTCTGCGGCGCGCCATCAGTGCAGATAGCCGTGCAGCCTGGACTCGATCGAGCGTGGGTTCTCGCCGAGCGCAATGCCCACCATGCCCTCGATGATCATTTCGCGCAGCTGCGCTTGCGCCGCGACGATGCCTTTGAGCTTGGCAGCAACTGGCAGGAAGAACAGGTTCGCGAGCCCGATGCCATAGACCGTCGCGGTGAATGCCGCTGCAATGCCGGCGCCCAGTTTGGTCGGGTCACCGAGATTCTGCATCACGGCCATGAGACCCAGTACTGCGCCGATGATGCCGAGCGTCGGGGAGTACACGCCCATGCCCTCGTACACCTTCGCGGCACGGATGTCAGCGTGCTCGCGTGATTCGAGCTCGACCTCGAGTGTGCTGCGTATGGTGTCGGGCTCGTTGCCATCCACCACGAGCTGCAGTCCTTTACGTACGAAGTCGTCGGCCTCGCTGTCGATCATGGGCTCGAGGCCTAACAATCCCTGCTTGCGCGCGAGCGTGCTCCACTCCGTTATCTTGCGGATCTGTGCCGCGCCAGCCAGCAACGGCGGCCGGAAGATCCAGCCAAGACGCCGCAGCGCGAGCTTCAGCACTGGCAAGGGCGTCTGGACGAAGATTGCGGCGAAGGTGCCAACTATCACGATCATGAAGGCAGCCCCGGAGAGCAGCGCCTCGACGCCTGCGCCTTTCAGGACGGCCCCGACTACCACCGCAATACCTGCGAGCAGCAAGCCAACAATAGTCAAGATATCCATTCAGCTACCTGGCGTCGGGTTGCCGCTCGCGCCAATCCACCAGTCTGGCCTTCAGCCGCGTGAGAGCCTGACCGTGTATCTGGCAGACCCGCGATTCGCTCACCTCCAGCACGACGCCAATTTCCTTCAGGTTCAGTTCGTCGTCGTAATAGAGGGACATGACCAGGCGTTCACGCTCAGGCAACCCGGCGATCGCCTGGCCCAGCGCCGCCCGGAAGCCATCGTCGACGAGATCCCGGAACGGATCGGCCGCAGGATCGGCCGAATCGATGCTGCCGCCGTCGTCGTCGTTGAGACTCGACACCTGACAACCGGCCGCATCCTGGACGATGCGATGGTAGTCCTCGAGCGGCAGACCCATGTGCGCCGCGACCTGAGTGTCGCGCGCTTCCTGACCAAGCTCGGCCTCGAGCTCGCGGATGGCGTTGGCCACCTCCCTGGCCTTGCGGTGTACCGAGCGCGGTGCCCAATCGAGCTTGCGCAGCCCGTCCAGCATCGCGCCCCGGATGCGGATTCCGGCGTAGGTTTCGAAACTCGCACCGCGGCCTGTCGCGAAGTTGGCTGCGGCCTCCAGCAAGCCGAGCATACCCGCCTGAATCAGGTCGTCGACTTCGACGGTGGCAGGCAGCCGGCCAGCGAGATGGTATGCAATCCGCTTCACCAGCTCAGCATGCTGCAGCACGAGCGCCTCGGTGGCACGCCCGTCACGCTGCGTCGCATATGCAGTTGCTGCATTCATCTCACAAGCTCGAGTCGCACCGACGGTCTCCTCACCAAGCGCTCGACAAAGAATTCGACGTGGCCTCTGGGGCTCTCCGCCACGGGCCAGGTATCGGCCGTCCGGGCGAGCTTCTTGAGCGCAATGGCAGCCTTGGTGGTCGGGTATGTGCTGACAACGGGACGCTGTTCACGAACTGACGCAGCGAGATAGTCGTCTTCTGGAATCTCGCCGACATAATCCAGCACGACGTCGAGAAAGCGATCCGCGACGCGCGCCAGCTTGTCGAACAGTCGCGCGCCATCGCCAGCGCTCCGAATCCGGTTCGCGACGATACGGAACTGCGTCACACCCTGATCGCGCGACAGCACCTTGATGAGAGCGTAGGCATCGGTCAGCGATGCCGGCTCGTCACAGATCACGACCAGGATCTGCTGCGCCGCCTGCGCGAACGTCAGCACGCTATTGCCAATGCCGGCCGCCGTATCGACGAGCAGGACGTCCACCTGCGTCGCGAGCTCGCTGAAGGCGTGCACCAGTCCAGCATGCTCGAGTTGGGTCAGTGCCGCCATGTTGGCGAGTCCGCTCGCTGCCGGCAGTACCGCGAAACCCAACGCCGTTTCCGTCACGGCCTCATCGAGCTCGCACTCCCCTGTCAGCACATGCGCCAGCGTCCGTCTTGGCGTGATGCCGAGAAACACGTCCACGTTTGCCAACCCGAGGTCACCATCGAGCAGCAGAACGCGCCGACTTTTGGCCAGTTGGGTAGCGAGATTGATCGATACGGTCGTCTTGCCAACACCGCCCTTGCCACCCGTGATCGCAATCACCTGGATCGGCTTGGCCGCTTTGTTGACAGGCACGCGCCTGTCGTATGCGTTGGCTGTGATCTCAGGCGGCAGCATTGGCGGCAACTCCATCTTCCGAACGCGCTCGTGTGCTGTCGCTGCTCGCGTTGCCGACCAGACGCTGTGCGTGCATCACAAGCTCGCGTGCACGCGCGACCACCAGATCTTCGGGCACACGTGGTCCTTCACAGACATATGCAACTGGGATCTTCGTGCGCACCACTGCCGCCAGCGCACCGCCGAGTCGCGCCGCTTCGTCCAGTTTCGTGATGATGCAGGCAACGGGTTGCAGCGCGGCGCTGCGTGCGATGAGATTCTCGATCACAGCCGTCTGCGCATTACAGGCGGCCACGATCACGGTTTGCAGTTGCGACTGCGCTGCCCGCATCTCACCGAGACTGTTGACGCTGCGATCATCCCGCAAACTGATGCCGGCGGTATCGACCAGCACCAGATCGAAGTCACTCAGCATCTCGAGGACCGCGCCGAGCTCGCTCGCTCGATCGACGCATTGCGTGCGAACGCCGAGTAAGCGCCCCAAGGACTGCAGCTGATCGTGCGCACCGATACGCGTTGCATCTGCAGAAACGAGCGCGATACGACTCTGGCCGTTCCTCAGTATCCAGTGTGCTGCCAGTTTGGCCAGCACGGTGGTCTTGCCGGCACCGGACGGACCGACCAGCATGATGCGGCCGCCACGATCGAGCCACGGCGCTTGCAACACAGGAATCTGCCGCGCCAACAAATCGAGTACGCACCGAACAGCACTACCGAAATCCAGTTCGGCTGGCAGCTGATCCACCAGCCCGGCGGCAAGATCGACTGTGATGCCGATTTCGGTCAGCTCGCGCAGCACTGCCAGCTGCACCGGCGCGTCGCGCCTCGCTTCGCTCTTCACCAACAGTGCCAGTTGCGACTCCAGCATCTGTCGCATGCGCCGCACCTCCAACGCCAGCTCTTCGTGGATCGTGCTGCCGGCAGAGGCTGATGGCGGCGGCGCGGTGGGCGTCGCTTTTACCGGCGGAGCGGCTTGCGCCAGGCGCGGGTCATCGATCGCCGCTACGACTTCCACTTCGCTGCCATTACGACGCGATGACAATATGATCGCGTCGGCGCCGAGCGCATCGCGCACTTGCGCGAGCGCAGTACGCATGTCAGCAGCCCGATAATGTCGAATCTTCATCTATCCACTCCAGCAACCTAACGACCAACCGCGGTGATCAGTCGGACCTTGCGTGTCTCCGGAATCTCATTCCAGGCAAGCACATATAGATTCGGCACGCTGACCCGCAAGAAGCGGGACAGCGTCGCGCGCAGATTGGGCGGCGTCAGTAACACCGCCGGCTGACCGCCACGTTCCTGACGCTGCGCAGCCTCCGCCAGACTCTGTTGCAAGCGCTCTGCCAACCCGGGCTCCAGACCCGGGGTCGCGGTCCCATTTCCTGCCAGCGAGTTCGACAACAGACGCTCGAGTTCCGGATCCAACGTGATGACTGGCAGTTCCTCGCCGAGACCTGCGATGTCCTGCACGATCTGACGACCCAGTGCCACGCGCACCTGGCCGATCAGAACTTGCGGATCCTGCGTACGGGGAGCCGCCTCGGCCAAGGCCTCGAGCACTGCCCGTGAATTGCGTATGGGGACGCGCTCGGCCAGCAGGCCCTGCATCACGCGCACGACGACAGCCAGCGGCAGCGCTTTCGGGACGAGTTCCTCGACCAGCTTCGGCGCTGACTTGGCGAGGGTCTTCAGCAACTGCTCGGCCTCGTCATGACCGAACAGCTCATGTGCGTGCGTCTGCATGAGATTCGAGAGATGCGTCGCGACCACGGTACTCGCGTCGACGACGGTGTAGCCCAGCGACTGTGCGTGCTCGCGCAGTCCGGCGTCGATCCACACAGCCTCCATGCCAAAGGCCGGATCCCGCGTAGTGATGCCTTGCAGGGTACCCAGCACCCGCCCCGGATTGATCGCCAGCTCACGCTCGGCGTAGACCACGCCCTCACCGATCGGTACGCCCGAGAGATTGATCCGGTAGGCGTTCGGTCCGAGCTCGAGATTGTCGCGGATATGCACGGATTGCACCAGGAAGCCCAGATCCTGCGACAGCTTGCGACGCACGCCGCGAATGCGAGCTAACAGATCACCCCCTTGACTGCGGTCGACCAGCGGTACCAACCGATAGCCCACCTCGAGTGCCAGCGGATCGACCGGCCTAACGTCATCCCAGGATAGTTCTTTGGACTCCGCTTGTGGCGCCACGATTTCAGGTTCGACCTCGGGCACTGCTTCGGTCGGCGGTGGCCGTCGCGCCAGCCACCATGCCGCGACACCACAGACGGTGGCCATGGTGATGAAAGCGACGTTCGGCATGCCTGGAATCACGCCCAGGATGCCCAACACGGCGGCAGCGATCGCCAAGGGTCGTGTCTGACCGAACAACTGCCGCGACAGCTCGCCACCCATGTCCTGATCGCGTGACAGGCGCGTGACGAGAATAGCCACGGCGACAGACAACAGCAGACCGGGAATCTGCGCGACCAGCCCGTCGCCTATCGTCAGCAGAGTGTAAGTGCGCATCGCGTCGCTGAACGGCAGCGAGTGCATCCCGGTGCCAATAGCCAGGCCGCCCACCAGATTGATCAGCAGCACCAGAATGCCGGCGATCGCATCACCCCGGACGAACTTGCTGGCGCCGTCCATGGAGCCATAGAAGTCGGCTTCCGCGCGCACTTCCGCCCGGCGTACGCGAGCTTCATCCTGCGTGATCACACCGGCACCGACATCGGCGTCGATCGCCATCTGCTTGCCAGGCATTGCATCGAGAGTGAAGCGCGCGCTCACCTCGGACACGCGCCCGGCACCCTTGGTAACGACCACGAAATTGATGATCGTCAGGATAATGAACACGACCGCGCCAACCGCGTAGTTGCCGCCGATCACGAACTCGCCGAAAGAAGCGATCACGTGTCCCGCCGCGTCGGTACCCTCATGCCCCCGCAGCAGCACGACACGGGTCGACGCAACGTTCAGGGCCAGGCGCAGCAAGGTGACGAGCAACAGAACCGTGGGAAAAATTGCGAAATCGAGTGGTCGGCGAACATTGAACACCGAGACGACGATGACGAGCGACAAAGCGATGTTGAACGTGAACAGCACGTCGAGTGCAAACGCCGGCAGCGGCAGGATCATCATCGCCAGAATCGCGAGCAACGCGATCGGCGCGCCGATGCCCATGCTCAACACCTGACGCGGCGTCATGCCAGCACCGGCGGTGGCGGTGGCTGCTCGCCGGCAGCCATCGCAGCACGCAGTTGATAGACATACGTCAGCACTTGCGCAACGACGACATACAACTCAGCCGGAACCTCCTGACCGATATCGACTGCGCCGTGCAGCGCACGTGCCAGCGGCGGCGCTTCGACCAGTGGCACCTGGTGTTCGACGGCGATTTCCCTGATACGCGCGGCGACGAGGTCCGCGCCTTTCGCCACCACGATCGGGGCGCGCATGCGGCTATCGTCATAGCGCAGTGCCACGGCGTAGTGCGTCGGATTGGTCACAACGACATCAGCCAAGGGCACGTCCTGCATCATGCGGTTGCGGGCCATGGCCTGCTGCAGGCTGCGAATGCGGCCTTTGATTTCCGGGGAACCTTCCGACTCCTTCATCTCGCGACGGATTTCGTCGCGCGACATCTTCAGTTCGTCGCTGTGCTTCCAGAGTTGATAGGGCACATCGATGCCGGCGATCACCACCAGTGCGCAGACCAGTGCCAGCAGTGCCTGCGCGCAGAGCTCACCCGCCGCACTGATGCCCTGACCGGGCTCGACACTACCCAGCGACAACAACTGCGGTGCCGAGTTGCGCAGCACGACATAGGCGATGATGCCGACGAGCGAGAACTTGGCGATGCCCTTGCCGAGTTCGACCAGGCTGCGGGTCGAGAACATGCGGCCGATACCTTTGATCGGATCGAGGCGTTCGAATTTCGGTGCGAGGGCTTCGACGGAGAAATTCCATCCGCCGGTGAGCAATGGCGCTGACAGCGCCGCCAATATGGTGGCCCCGAAGATCGGCGCGACCACCCAGAACGCAGCGGCGAACTCCTGTGAGAGCAGTGGCACCAGGCGCTCGGGATCGACGGACGCGGCGCCACGGATCGAGAGACCGTCGCGCATGAGCTGTGCGAGGCCGGTTCCAAGCGACCCACCGAGCAGGTACAGTATCGCAGCGGCGGTCATCATCACGCCGGCACTCGACAAGTCCACAGAGCGCGGCAACTGGCCACGCTTGCGCGCGTCCTCCAGACGCTTGGGTGTCGGGCGTTCAGTTTTTTCCTGGCCGTCGTTCTCCGCCATGGTTCAGCTACCAGACAACTGTGACAGTTCGCGCAGATAGGCGAGCGCGCGACCGAGGAGCTCGATGAAGCTGTCCTGCATCGTCGGCAAGCCGACCAGCAGTATCACGAGACCCAGTACCAGCGAGACGGGAAAGCCGACGGCGAACAGGTTGAACGAAGGCGCTGCGCGGCTCATGACGCCGAACGACAGATTGACGATCAACAGGGCAGTCACGCCGGGCAACGCAATGGTGACTGCGCCGGCGAACAGCGTACCGCCCCACAGGACCAGGCTCCACAAGCTGTCACGACCGAGACCGGTGCCGCCGAGCGGCAAGGACTGGAAGCCCTGGGCCAGGATCTCTATCAGGGCCAAATGCCCGCCGAGCGCGAGGAACGTCATGGTAACGAGAATTGTGTAGAACTGGCCGATCGCGGGCGTGCCACTGCCGCGCAGTGGATCCTGGTTCAGCGCGAACGACAGGCCCATGCTGTTGGCTAACACCTGACCACCGAGTGTCAGTGCGTCGAAAACCAGCTGCAGCGCGAAGCCGAGCGACAGTCCGATCAGCAGTTGTTGAGCGGTCACCGCCACGCCTGCAGCGCTGAAGGGCGGCACGTCGGGGACACTAACGAGCGGCGCGACCAACAGCGTAACAGCCAGCGCCAGAGCGATGCGGACGCGCGCCGGCACGTAGCGCGCAGCGAATACCGGTGCGACCATGAAACATGCGCCGATGCGAACGAATGGCCAGAAGCCCTGTGCCAGCCAGCCTTCGAGTTGTCCCATCTGGATCTGCAGCATGCGCAACCGCCAATCAGTTGATCAGACTGGGAATGGACTGGATCAGCTCGCGTGTGTAGCTGATCATCTGACGCAGCATCCATGGCCCGGCGATCAGGACCACCACAGCCATCGCCATCAGCTTGGGAATGAACGACAGCGTCATTTCATTGATCTGCGTCGCGGCCTGGAACAGGCCTACCAGCAGACCGACGCCCAGTGCCACCAGCAACAACGGTGCCGCGAGCATGATGGTCATCTCGAGCGCGTGGCGACCGATATTGAGCACAGTCTCTGGCGTCATCTGAAGAAACTCTCAGCGAGGGTACCCATGACGAGCGCCCAGCCATCGATGAGTACGAACAGCATGATCTTGAATGGCAACGAGATCAGCACGGGCGACAGCATCATCATGCCCATCGACATCAACACGCTCGCGACGACGAGATCGATGATCACGAACGGAATGAACAGCAGGAAGCCGATCAGGAAGGCCGTCTTCAATTCGCTGGTAGCGAAAGCCGGGACGAGAATGCTGAGCGGTACGTCCTCAGGCTTGTCGAATCCCTGCGAGCCAGCGATCCGCACGAACGTGGCGATGTCCTGTTCGCGCGTCTGCTCCAGCATGAACTGTTTGAGGGGCTGGATGGCTCGCTGCAACGCGTCGGTGGTCTCGATGGTACCTTCCATGTACGGCTGCACGGCTTCCACATTGATCTTGTCGAGCACGGGCGCCATCACGAACATGGTCAGGAACAAGGCGAGTCCTACCAGCACCTGGTTGGGCGGCGTCTGCCCTGCCCCGATCGCCTGGCGCAGGATTGCAAGCACTATCACGATACGTGTGAAGGCAGTCATCATGAGTACGATCGACGGCAGCAAGGTCAGCGCCGTCATCAGAATGAGAACCTGAATCGTGAGTGAGTAGGTCTGACCACCGCCGGCCGCCGTTTCGACGGTCACAGCAGGCAGTCCAGGTGCTGCGAGCAGCGCGCCGACCGGCACGATCAGCAGCACCACCGCTCCGGCCAGCACTAACAATGTCCGGGTCGTCGTCATCGCCCCATGCTCCGCCGCAACAGCGCAGCGAACGACGGCGTGCGCGAAGCCGGATCGCTCACGGCCGACGAGTCGGGCTCTACTGACAGACTGGCTGCATCCTCCGGACCGAAGGCGTGCAGGGCACGCACCTGACCCGGCGCCACACCCAACAAAAGGGTCTTGCCGGCGACCCGCACCAGCACCGCGCGTTCCTTGACACCGAGGGGTAGATCGTCGAGCACTTCGATCTGACGTCGTGTCCGAGAGCCGAAGCTGCGCGCGCGACGCGCGAACCACGCGATTGCGAATATGGCGGCCAGCACGATGGCCAACGAGATCGTGACCTCCAGCAGCCCACCGGCAGCACTCGAGACCACGTCGTCAGCAGCCGGCGCTGCGAACTTTCGCTCAGCCGTGTATGCCCGCGATGCCGCAGCCGTGGCCGTCAGGCCTGCCAATGAGACCAGAGTCGAGCGTGCAGAGAACATGATTCGAAATCGGGTTGTTATTTGAGCTTGCGAATCCGCTCAGCCGGGCTCACCACATCAGTGATCCGGATGCCGAACTTCTCGTTCACGACGACCACCTCGCCATGCGCCACCAGCGTGCCATTCACGAAGACATCGAGCGCCTCGCCAGCCGCGCGGTCGAACTCGACGACCGAACCCTGGTTCAGTTGCAGCAGATTCCGGATCGGGATGCGCGTGCGGCCCACCTCCATCGAGAGCGTCACCGGTACGTCGAGAATGACGTCCAGGTTCACATCGGGCGACGCATCCTTGTTCACAGGTGCCGGCTGCATGTTCTGGAACTCGGCCTTCTCCGGCGCTCGCTCCGCGACTTCGTCTGCTTTGGCGTTCACTTGCGTCTCCCTCACTGCATGACGAAGCTGGTGAAGTAGAGGGCTTCGACCTTCTCGCCTTCGCCACCTACCGATTTGATGATGGTGCGCACCGCTTCGAGGCACTGCTCGCGCAGTTTTTCTTTGCCCTCCCGGGTGCGCAAGGTCGCAGCACTCTGTGCGCCGAGCATCATCAACAGGTCGTTGCGAATTTGGGGGTCGTGCTCTTTCAGCAGCGCTTCGATTTCGAGGTCGCGCGTCATCACTTGCGCTGCCACCTGCAGGAACTTTGCGCCTTCCTCTCCCTGAAAGTTGACGACGAACGGTGGATCGAGCGCCAGGTACTTGGCCGGCGCCAGTGGTTCGACCTTCGGCTCGTCATGGGTCTTGTCGCCGCGCATCAGGAAGAACGCGGCGGCACCGCCACCCAGGAGCAGCACAGCGGCAATGCCAATCAGCAGGCCCTTCTTGCTCTTCGGTTTGGCTGCGCCTTCGGCGGCGGTAGCAGGAGCGGCAGCTTCGGCCATGGTAGATCCTCTTGCGTGAAATCCAGTTGTCGACAGAGGATCATGTGCAACCTGCATGCCACGAGTCTGATGTGACGTGCGTCACGATCGGGCGGCGGCGAGAACGTGCAGCGTCAGAATCCTGGCGCGCTCAGGCGTAGATATCGAGCAGCGACGCCCCAGGACCCTTGGCCGCTTCCGCCGCTTCGAGCGGTCGCTCATCCCGCGGCGCGGCCTCGTTACCCGCACGCTGGGGCTGCGGCTGCGAACTGTTGAAACTGCGTTGTGAATCAGCGAACACCGCGCTGTCGGCGAGCGCCAATCCCTGCGAAGCCAGCATGTCGCGCAGCTTCGGCATGGCCTGTTCGAGCGCTGCGCGCGTATCGGCGTGCGCAGCAACGAAAGTCACGCTGGCGTCGCTTTCGCGCACGCTGATGCGGACCTCCACCGGACCGAGATCCGCCGGATTGAGCTTTAGAGTGGCGGATTGCTTGGCCGATCTCACCAGCAGACTGACACGGGTAGCGAGCTCGGTCGTCCAGGCGGCCGTACCCAGAGGCTGGGAGAGTGTGAGCGTGGCGTGGCGTGCCTGCAGCTGCGGGGCGCGATCTACGCTACTCGCGCTCGGAGCTGCACGATGCTCGCTGCTGGCGGTCAGTTCACCCCACTCGCTCACGTCCGCCGTTTCGTCGCTGCGGAGCTTCGAGGCATCTGCCTGCGGGATGCCTATCGCGTTGCCCTGAGTGACCGGAGTGCCGGGGTTGGCGGGAACAGCCACTGCGACCACGGGCGCGGATACCGGCGCGGTGGCAATCGGGGCAGCGACACCAGGCTCCCGCGTCGCAGTAGACTGCACAGGCAGTTCCGAATCCGGCGCTGCACTAGTTAGTGGTAGCGCGGCAGCCGAAACCGGTTTGCCCACTGGCTCGAACGGTCGTCGTAGCGACGGCAGCGGCGACACTGGCGCCGACCAATCGACCGACGCATTGACGGCCCGTTGTACCGTGCTCCGCTGCCGGGTTGGGAGGCTGTCGGCCTGGATCACCGTGGCGACTACTGGCGCAGGCTCCGCGGCGGCGGCTATCAATGGCACGGCACTCGCCTGCGGCACGGCACTCACCTGCGGCACGGCACTCGCCTGCGGCGCCGGGTTCGTCGGCAAGTTTGCAGGTGTTGGCGCAATGACGGGCTGGGTGGGCGCCGGCGCTATCGGCCGCTGTTGCGGCATGGCGGGCTCGCGTGTTGCTGCCCGGGGAATCGCGACCTTACTGACGAGCTCAGGCTCTTCATCTGGCGGGAGCGCTCGCGCGGCGGGCGGTGGCGCCACCATTCGTTGCAGATCCGCTGTCACGCGCGTGCTCGATGGTGCGCCGGCCGTCGCAGGTGCCAGGACCTGCGATGCAACCGCAGTCTCCTGCATTGCTTCGACACGCGTCGTGTTAGCGGCAGTCGCCACGCTCGCAGTTCCGACCGGGACTGCAACAGCCAGGACCTCCGCTGTCGGCGGTGCCACCGGCTGACTGGTCGCATGCGCCAGCAGTTCCAGCCAGCCATCACGCGCAGCGTCTTCGGCGCTGCGATCCGGGGGTTCGACCGTCTCGAGCTCGTCACTCAACTGGATGGCGGCTTCAGGCAACGGCAGGCTGGATTCCGCCAGTACATCGAAGAATGTCGGCGCGTGTTGCGTGACGACAGCTGGGTCGACCTCCATGCGCACCGCGAGTGGCACCGGAGCGGTCGGCGTACCAACCGGGCTGGGCGCCGCCAATATGACGGCTGGACTGCTACTCATGAAGCGTCTCCTGATTGATCTTCGCCAGCGTGACCGGCCGCGGAGCGGCTGACTACCCGTTGTGCGCGTTCGTCGGTTTCGTTCTGTTCGCGACGGTCCTCTGACCGTCTGTCTTCCGCCTGCCAGCGATCCGCGAGCGTGCCGACTGCTTTGGCGCGCTGCGCCGCCTGCTGCCAGTGCGCAAGTTGCGCCTCGCGGCGCGCCCGGGCTTGTGTCAGCAGCACGCGCTGCTGGCTGATCGCCTCGGTCAATCGCGCAAGAAACACCTGGAAATCGCGCAACTGCGAAACATCACGGCCTGGCAGGTCTGGCGTACCCAAAGTCCGCTCGTAGTCGCGCCGATAGCGCGTCAGTTCCGCCAGCTTGGCTTCACAGGCTTGCACCTCCTGTTCGGCACGCACCAGCAACTCCGCCCGGTCGCGCTCAGCGTGCTCCGTTGCTCGTTGCACCAACTCCAGGCGCTGCGCACGTTTCATGCTGCTTCCTCAGCCGACGGTTCATTGACGCGCAGGCTGTCTGCCAGCGCCTGCACACTGGTCGGGAAATCGACACGATCCGAAATACTCTGTTGCAGGAAGCGCTGCATGACTGGCCATTGCGCAAGCGCAGTGTCGACTCTCACGTCGCTGCCACGCTGGTAAGCACCGATCGCGATCAGATCCCGATGCTGCTGGTAGGTAGAGAGAATCTGACGAAATCGCCTGGCGGTATCTGCATGCTCCGCGGATACGATCTCGTGCATCACCCGACTGACGGACGCTTCCACGTCGATCGCGGGATAGTGACCAGACTCGGCGATCCGGCGCGACAGGACGATATGACCGTCGAGAATCGCGCGCGCAGCATCCGCGATCGGATCCTGTGCATCATCACCTTCTGTCAATACGGTGTAGAACGCCGTGATCGAGCCCGTGCCCAGGGCGCCGTTGCCGGCTCGTTCGACCAGCGCGGGCAGACGCGCGAAAACTGAGGGTGGGTAGCCCTTGGTCGCGGGTGCCTCACCGATCGCGAGCCCGATCTCGCGCTGGGCCTGCGCAAACCGCGTCAACGAATCCATGATCAGCAGCACGCTTTGGCCGCGATCCCGGAAGTACTCTGCGATCGAGGTTGCCAGCCACGCGCCGTGCAGTCGCATCAGTGGTGAGTTGTCAGCCGGCGACGCTACGACCACCGAGCGGCGCAGACCGCTGGCCCCAAGGATCCGCTCAACGAACTCCTTGACCTCACGACCGCGCTCACCGATCAGTCCGACCACGATGATGTCTGCGCTGGTATAGCGCGCCATCATGCCTAACAGCACGCTCTTGCCCACGCCGCTGCCGGCGAACAGACCGATGCGTTGGCCGCGCCCGACCGTCAGCAGCGCATTGATCGCTCGCACGCCGACGTCCAGTGGCTGATCGATGGGCTGGCGCGCCAGTGGATTGATGGTCTGCCCCATCAGGCGCACGGGCGCATCGCCGGCCAGCGGTCCTTTGCCATCGAGCGGAGCGCCGGTGCCATCGATGATTCGACCCAACAGACTGGGACCCACTTTCACGACGCCGGCACGCTGCTGTGGGATGACGCGAGCGGCCGGCGCCAGGCCATGCATTTCACTGGTAGGCATCAGAAACAGGCGATCGCCGGAGAAGCCGACCACCTCCGCTTCAACACGGGCACCGTCGTTGGCCACGAGGTCACAGATGTCGCCGACCGCCGCCTGGCAGCCGGTCGCTTCGAGAGTCAGACCAACCATGCGCGTGAGCGAGCCCTCGACCGGCGGTGGCGCAGCATTCGCTACCTGTTGGCGACGACGTGCCAGCGTCTGTCGCCAGATCGGGCTGCGATCGGGGCTGATCTCAATGTCGATCATTCTGCTGTCGGCTCGGGTGCAGGACCGGGATCGGACTGCTGTGCTACGGCGGCGTTACGGCTTTCATCCTGCTCGCCGAGCAAGGTCGCGGCGAGCGCCGAGAGACGCGATTCGAGCCGCGCATCGATACTGGAAGTGGCAGTCGTGACGCGACAGCCGCCACGCGCGAGCAAAGGATCTTCGATCAGTATCCATTCCCGTTCGCCGTTCGGTTCCGTGAGCCGCTCCTTGACGATGCTGGCGTCTGCCGGATGCAGGTGCACACGCACATCACGCGCACTGACAGGTAACAACTGCACCGTGTGGCGCACGATGCCGATCACCTGCTCAGGCTCGATCGCGAGCTCGCGCCTTACGAGCTGGCGGCCAATCGTGAGCGCCAGCTGCGTGAGTTCGCGCTCTACCTCGAGGTCGAGCGCAGCCAGTGGCCGTGCGAGTGTGTCGAGGATGGCCTTGAGCGCAGCAATCTTGACGTCGAGCTCAGCCACGCGGCTGTCCATTTCGGCCCTGATCGCACGTTCGCCCGCTTCTCGACCCGCTGCCAGGCCCTGCTCGAACGCCTCGCGCTCCAGTGCCTCCAGGCGCGAGACGGTGGGGCCAAAGCGATGCCGCCTGCCCTGACCATCGTCTACGCTCGGCAGATTCCAGCGCGCGACCGGCTGGGCTTCGACGCTGCGCTCAGCCATTGCCACTACTCATCGTCCGCCACCCAGGTCTTGACCACCTGAGCAACCCGCTTCGGGTCCTGTGCGACCATGTCCCGTGCTGCGGCAACCTGTTGTTCGTACGCGAGCGTCGGATTGGCATTGAGCGGCGCTGCGGTGCCTGCAGCGGCAGCCGGCATGGCCGCCGGCAGCATCGCCTGCGCCTTGAGCGGCTCGACCAGCGATTTGAGCAAGGGCTTCACGACGGTGAATGCCAGCACTAACAATACGATCACGCCGGCCAGAATCTTGGCGAGATCCTGTGCCCACGGCTGCTCCCAGATTGGAATCGATTCGAGCTCGCCAGCTGCTGGTTCGGGCTCACTGCGGAACGATGAGTTGACGACGTTGACGCTGTCACCACGGCTCTCGTTGTAGCCAACCGCATCGCGCACGAGCTTGGTGATGTGCTCGAGCTGCTTCTCGGTCAGCGGCGTCTCGGTCGCTTTGCCAGCCTCGTCGACCGTGCGCAGGTTGTCCACCAGCACTGCGACCGTGAGACGCGTGATCCGACCCGCGGGCTGACGCGTATACGCGAGAGTCCGATCGATCTCGAAGTTACGGGTCGATTGTTTCGAGGTGGAGTCCGGGCCGAGGACCGTCGTCGCCGCGCCACCAGCAGCCGCGGCGGCACCGGCTGCGACATTGCCGGTCTGTGCGATCGTTGGCGCCGCCCCTGGCGGCAACGCAACGCCTGGCTGGGGTGGCTGATTGGTCAGCGCTCCAGGCACACCGGCGGCATTGTCGCCCGCGCTGTTGCGCGACGACTGCTCCGACGTTTGCTCACTTCTGACTACCTGGCGTTCGGGGTTGTACTGCTCGCGCGCCTCCTCGGTCGTCGACATGTCGACTTGGGCGACCACCTGCGCTCGCACGCCGGCCGGACCGACCAGGGGCGAAATAAGTTCTTCGATGCGCTGCGTGAAGCCCTGCTCGATGTCGCGGGCGTACTCGAGCATCTTGTCGCGCAGTGCCTCGTCACCATCGATCTGCCGCGCCGACAGCAGTCGTCCCTGCTGATCGACCACGGTCACCTGCGCAGGCTCGAGCTCGGGGATGCTGGATGCAACGAGGTTGACGATGGCGGACACCTGACCGCCCTCGAGTCGACGCCCAGCCTTCAGCTGCAGGAAGACCGACGCCGTCGCCGGGCGACGATCGCGCACGAACGATGATTGCCGCGGCACCGCCAGATGCACGCGCGCGGCCTGCACATGCTGCACACTGGAGATGGTGCGCGCGAGCTCGACTTCGATTGCGTGCTGATAGCGCGCATTCTCCATGAACTGACTGACACCGAACCCGGGCTCCTTGGACATGGACTCGAAGCCGGAGCTCAAGCCCGGCAGGCCATCGCCTGCGAGCTTCAAGCGGGCAGCGGACAATTGCGCCGATGGCACGCGGATCGAGCCCGTGCCGTCGTCGATCTTGTAAGGTATGCGCGCGGCATCCAGCGCCTGCGCCACCTGGGCCGTCTCGTCCGCCGCGAGCCCCGCGTGCAGCACGCTGTAGGTAGGACCAACGGACCAGAGCGTGATTGCGACGCCCGCTGCGACAGCCAGCGCGACGCCGACCAACAGCAGGATCGGTCGCAGCCCTTGGGTCAAACGTTGTGCCGGCGGCAACATGACCGCTTCAGTCGTCATCTGTCAGTTCCTCGCCGCTACAGCGGCATGCTCATGATTTCGCGGTAGGCTTCGACGAATTTGTTGCGCACCTCGACCAGGGCTCGAAAGGAAACGCTGGACTTCTGTGCTTCGAGCATCACCTGGGGCAGCTCGATGCCGGGTACGCCCCGTTCGAACTGGTTGGCGAGCTGGCTGGATTTGGCCTGCTGTAGACTGACCTTCTCGAGGCCCTGCTGCAGCACGTTCGCGAAGCTGTTGGCGCCGGGCGCAGCTACGGGTGGCGCTGTCGGCACGCCTACTCGCGCCGCGCTCTGCAACTGGCGGATCTGTGACAGCACGCGATCGACTTCGATCTGACTCATGATGTTGGACCTCTGTCAGCTGTGCGAGGACGGTCAGGCCGCCGGCACATTGGCGCCGGCGCTGCGCATGCGCGCCAGCTTATAGCGCAAGGTGCGCGGACTGATGCCCAGTCGCTCGGCCACCGCCCGGCGGCTGCCGTTGGCAGCTTCCAGGGCCGCCAGAATCGCGTCACGCTCAGTCCGCTCGAGCGTGTCAGCCAATGCCGCCTGCGTCTCCGCTGGCTTGTCGGTCGGTCTGGCCAGCTGCTCGAACACGATGTGCTCGGCGTCGATCACCGGTCCGTTCGCAAGGATCATTGCACGCTGCAACAGGTTGTCGAGCTCCCGAACATTGCCTGGCCATCTGTTCGTGAGCAGCAGGTGTGCCGCGTCGGCCGTGAGCGCAGGAATGCGTACGCCCGGTCGACTGCGCTGCTGCAACAGATACATCGCGAGCGGCAGAATATCGTCGCGTCGCTCGCGCAACGGCGCCAGCGTGATGGGAAACACGTTGAGACGATAGTAGAGGTCCTCGCGGAACCGGCCGGCTTCTACTTCTTCCCGCAAGTTGCGGTTGGTAGCCGCCAACACCCGCACATCCAGCGCGACCGTGCCACGACTGCCGAGTCGCTCCACCTCACGCTCCTGCAAGACTCGCAACAGCTTGGCCTGCAGCGCGAGCGGCATCTCGGCGATCTCGTCGAGCAGCAGCGTACCGCCCTGAGCCTGCTCGAACTTGCCAGCGTGTGCAGCGTGTGCGCCCGTGAACGCACCGCGCTCGTGGCCGAACAGCAGCGATTCCAGCATCGACTCGGGGATGGCCGCACAGTTGACCGCGATGAACGGACCGCCAGGTCGCGACGACGCGCGATGAATGAAATGTGCGAGCACTTCTTTGCCGGTACCGGACTCGCCGATCAGGAGGACGGTGCAGTCCGAATCTGCGACACGCCGCGCGAGCTCCAGGACCAGGCGTGATTTCGCCGCGATCGCGATCGGCTCGATCGCCGCAGACGGTATGTTGCAACTAGAGTTCATGCTGCTCCTCGATCTCTCTGGCACCTCGTTGGCGCCCTGAGCAGGCAGTGCAAGACCCGTGCCTGGCCGATCGGTGCCTCGCCATGTGACAGGCGTCGCAGTTTGTAGGGTGTTAGTGGCGGCTTTCCGCCGCGCGCCGGAGTTCCGACAAGGGCGTCAGGCTGCCGCCATACCGAGCTTGCGCAGCTTCTCTACCAGCGTCGTGCGCCGCAGATTGAGCAGGCGTGCCGCTTGCGCCACGGTGCCGTCACTGCGTGTCAAAGCCTGACTGATCAGACTGCGCTCGATGGTCTGCAGATGTTCGCGCAGATCGATGCCGCGATCCGGCAACTGCACGGTTTGTTCCGCGACGCTACTGAATGTGACCGGCAGTGTGGGCGAGGCAAAATCGGCGGCGGCGAACTCGGCAGTGGTTACTGCTGCGGCGGACGCCGAGTACTCCGCGCGGCGGCATGCAGCCAGCTCTGCCTGTTCCAGATCCGGCAAATCCTCCCAGCCGGCAGGTCGATAGCGCGGCGGCAGATCGAACACATCGACCGGTCTGTCCGGGCAGAGTATCGACAGGCGTTCGATGAGATTGCCGAGTTCCCGAATGTTGCCGGGCCACGCATAGCCGAGGAGCGCGTCGCGTGCGCGCGGCGCCAGCATCAAACGCGTGCGGCCCTGGCGCGCGTTGTTGGCCGCGAATTCCTCGATCAAAGCAGGCAAATCCTCGATGCGGCTGGCCAGTGTCGGCATTTCGATCGGAAAAACGTTCAGTCGATAGAACAGGTCGCCACGAAAGTCGCCACGCTCGATCTGCTGCTCGAGATCGCGATGCGTGGCAGCGATGATACGTACATCGCAGCTCGTCGTGACGTTGCTGCCGACGCGCTCGAAAGTGCGTTCCTGCAGCACGCGCAACAGCTTGACCTGCATCGGCATGCTCATGTCGCCGATTTCATCGAGGAACAGCGTACCGCCGTCGGCAATCTCGAAGCGTCCCTTGCGCGTCGTGATCGCGCCAGTGAAGGAACCCTTCTCGTGGCCGAACAATTCGCTTTCGAGCAGCTCCGGCGGGATCGCGCCGCAGTTGACGGCAACAAATGGCCGCTGCCGGCGCGTGCTGCGCTCGTGGATGGCGCGTGCCGCCACCTCCTTGCCAGTCCCTGACTCACCGAGGATCAGTACGCTCGAGTCGTGCGGCGCTACTTGCTCGATGAGGCGCACGACAGAACGGATTGCGGCGGAAGTACCGGTGGGTGTTCGCGGCTCCAACGCGGATCTGTCGATGGAAGCCAGCGGCGTTGCTGCGGTGGATTCCGGGCCACTGCAGCGGTCTGTTATCTGCTCGACGAATTGCACAATCTCACCTCTCTCTCGGTGCCATTGTGTCCATGCGGCAGAACAGAACTGTGACGAGATCGAAATTGGCCAACGCTGAAACTGGAACCTGCTCGCCATAAGACAAAGGTCCGCCGAGTGCTTCCGGAATCCCCTAGAACACTACGGAAGCGATTGGGGCGTTCCCCTAGAGACCAACGGTAATCGGCTTCACCGCGCGACGCGTGCGCCCGCGATCTTGCGCCGGTGATGACGGAACACCAGCTTCTCCAGATGATCTGCCACCAGTTCGTTCAGCAGTTCGAAGTGCACGCGCACCTGACCGCCGGGCGCGATGGTGGACACGCGCGCGGGCAGTGTCAAAGGTTGCACGAGCGTGTCACGCAGGTAGATCTGCAGCAACCCTTTGGAACCCACGTCCGGCGCTGCTGCATCGTCCGCAACCTGCCAGCTGGCGCCGAGCGCATTGAACCGCACCGGCACGGCGCGCGGCCTGGCATGGCTCGCGGCCAGCAACTGGCCCACCAGATCCAGCAACAGATTGATCTTGAAGTCCATGCGCGCGAGGTCGGTAGCGTATGGCGACGCTTCGTCCGGCTTATCGACAGTGCTGTGCTCTTCCAGCGCATCGAACGCCTGCAGTAGCCTGATGTTGTTGTCAGCCAGGCGCTCGGCAACCAGTTCATCGAAATTGGCGGCGCGCGGCTGCCAGGCCAGCGATAGCACGTCTTCATATGCCAGCTCGTCGAACAGGACGATCGTATCGCGGCCGTCGAAGGTCATGGTTGAGCACGCTCCGTCGCAGAGCCTGCACCGACACGCGCAGCGGCTGCTTTGGCAATCATGTTTTCCGACTCGAGTATAGCGGCTTCGAGCGCCGCGACACAGCGACGGCTCTGTGCGTCGCTGGACAACGCTTGCAGCTGGCTCAGCAACTCGCGCCGACACTCGATCAGGCTGGCAACGCGTGACCAGCGCCCGCTCGCTAGCTGCAAGCCGAGGACGGCGGTGCAATCGATGATGCGATCGCCCAATGCGCGCCATTCAGAAGACAACGAACTCTGCGACAGTCCGCCATGCATCAGGCGCAACCGCGGTCGTCCGTCTCGTTGCGCAGACTCGTTCATCGTCCGTCACCCTTGGCGGCACGCGACTCGACCGGTATCTGCAACCAGGCCGTGCGGATCTCGTTCAGCAATGTGCTGACTTCGTCGAGCGTGTCGAGCTTGCCGTCGCTGCTCGATTGCATCAGTCGCCGGCACAGATACTCGTACAACGAGTCGAGATTGCGGGCGAACTCGCCGCCAGCCTTGAAATCGAGGCAGTTGCGCAATTCATCGATGATCGAAACCGTTCGATGCAGTAACTGTGCCTTCTCGGCATGCGCGCCCTGACGCGCGAGTGCGCGAGCGCTGGCGATACGCTCGAGGGCACCATCCATCAACATGACGATCAGTCGATGCGGGTCGGCCGCGGCGACGCCACCGTGAGTCGCGACAACCTGATAGGCAGCGAGCTTCTGTGCATACCCTGGGGAGGACATGGCGCGATTCTCCGGTCAGAACTTCCTGACCGCTGTATCGGCACGCCCGCGCACGACTTGAGTCGTTAGTTACTCGTTGTTCTGGCGAGCTGCTGGGCGAGATAGCTGGCGGTGGACTGCAGGCCAGCGAGCGCCACGTCGAGCGCCGAGAACTGCGCGCGATAGCGGGCCTCGACGGCCACCATACGACGATCCAGATTGGCTCGGTCGGTGTCGAGCGCGCGCTTCTGCGCCTGCAGATTGCTGGTCCGGTTGTCGAGTTGCGCCTCGCCCGCCAGCACGCGCTCGAGCGATGCGTCGATGCGGGCCGCAATGCCGTCGTCGGTGCCAAACAGGCGGCCGACGCCATCGAAATCCGCAGCCATTGCCGCGTTGAGCTTAGTCTCGTCGAGCTGCAGACTGCCGTCCTTCGACGTTGTGATACCAATCGAGGCGAGCGTGGTATACGGCGGAGTCGCGCCCGTGGTCGCCGTGGCAATTTGCCGCCGCAGATCATTCTCGACATTCCGCAGCATTGCGTCGCCGAGCAATGGCCCTGCATCCCGCGTAGTCGGATTGAAACGACGCAGGTTGGCCAGCGTGCCCGCGGTGGCGTTGAAGTCCGCAACGAACTTCTTGATACGCTCGACCGACGACTCGTTGTCGTTGATCACCGTAACTGTCTCGAGTGAGCCTGGTGCGGCATTCTCGAGATTCAGCGTTACGCCGTCGATTGCGCCGCTGATGGTATTCGTGGAACTCGAAACGTCGAAACCCTCGACGCGCACCAGCGCGTCAGCGGCGGCGGCGAGCTGGGTGTAGTTGCCAGTCGGCCCGGCGGCGTTGTAATCGAGCGCTGTCAAGCCGCCATCACCGCCCGATGCGGTGACCTGCAAACCATTGACAGCGCCAGATTCGCGCGCGGAGAGAATCAAGCGACTGCCGTCGGTAGTCGTTACGATGCTCGCTCGGACCGCTGTGTTGTTGGGCGCCAGATTGATCGCATCGCGGATGCCCGCGAGCGTGTTGTTCGTGTCGTCGATAACGACGTCGAAACTGCGCACGCCAGCGGCGATGCTGAGTGTGCCGGTGCCGACCACCGAGGGCGCGCCACCCGCAAACGCGTTCGACGCGATCTTCTGGGCGCTCGCTACCGCGACGACTTCGATCTCGAAGCTGCCTGGTGCTGCCGAGGATGTCGCGGTAGCCGTGAATATGCCTTCATTGCTGCTGGCGACGGCCCGTGTCTGGAAGCTGGCGACAGTCTTGAGTGGCGACACGGCAGCCTGCAGGGCACCCAATGCGCCCCGTAGTGTGCCGAGTGCTGAAATCTGGGTGGTTAGCCGTGTGTCCTGGCGTTGAATACGCTGAGCGGCCGGCAGGCGCTCCGCCGCAACGAGCTGCGTCACGATCGCGTTGACGTCGAGTCCGGAGCTGATGCCTGGCGAGCGGATCACGGGCGTTACCTCAATGAGTCATCGGTCTGTAGCGGCTGCCAAGAAGGCAGCGACCGTCAGGTGACGGTCGCTGCCCCGATCAGCCAGCTTGGTCCTGACTACTTACCGAAGCAGTGACAGAACGTTCTGCGGGACTGCGTTGGCCTGCGACAGAATCGCGGTACCAGCCTGCTGCAGAATCTGCGCCTTGGTCAGTGCGGCAGTTTCGGCCGCAAAGTCCGCGTCGAGGATTCGGCTACGGGCTGCCGTGATGTTCTCGGCACCCGTCGTCAGGTTGGCAACCACGGACGAGAAGCGGTTCTGGATCGCACCCAGTGTCGCGCGGGCGGTGTTGACCTGCTGCAGGGCGCTGTCGGCCTGCTGGATCGCCAGCGTCGCACCGGCGAACGAGGCAACCGACGTACCGGTCAAGCCGACCGTGGTCGTCGCAGTCGCGTCACCGTCAGTACCGGCGGCGTTGAAGCCCGTCAGCACGCCAGTGTCCGTACCGGTGACCACAATGTTCGCGCCAGAGGTCAGCACGATGCGGTTGGTCGCAGAGTCGAGTGCGGCGTTGACACCGGTCGAGGCCGCGAAGTTGTTGATCGCGTCAACAACCTGGCCGACGCGCTGCTGCGCTGAGCCGACGGCGCCCAGGCTGGCACCGACGTCCACGCCGTTGATCACGAGCGCACCGGCGCCCACAGCCGTCAGAGTCGTGATGCCAGTGACCGCGCTCGACTGGCCGACCGCTGCCGTCACAGACGACAGTGCGGCGATGTTGGCGTCGACGAGGCCCGAGACGCTGATCGTTTCATTGGCGTTCGCGCCGACCTGGAACACAGCCGAGGTAAAGCTGCCGTCGAGCACCTTGACGCCGTTGAACGACGTCTGGTTGGCGACGCGGTCGATTTCCTGCAACAACTGACCAACTTCCAACTGCAGAGCGGCCCGGTCGGACGCGCTGTTCGTGGCGTTGGCAGACTGCACGCCGATTTCACGGATGCGCTGCAGGTTGTTGGAGATCTCGTTCAGCGCGCCTTCGGCAGTCTGCGCGAGCGAAATACCGTCATTGGCGTTGCGCACGGCCTGGTTCAAACCACGGACCTGTGTCGTGAAACGCTCGGAAATGGCGAGGCCGGCGGCGTCGTCTTTCGCGCTGTTGATGCGCAAACCGGACGACAAACGCTGCAGTGCGGTCGACAGCTGATTACCAGACGTCGAGAGGTTGCGCTGAGCATTCAGCGACATCACGTTGGTGTTGATTACCTGAGGCATTGAAATCACTCCTTAAAAAAACAAGCTTTGCGAAATCCCGAGCTTCCATTCGCGAAGCTCCGTTCTGATTCCTGTATCGGTAAAAGCCTGCCGTGCTTGAGTGGTGGTCCGTGAGCCAGGTCACAGATAGTCGAACAGCGACAACTGGGCAATCTTGGTGTAGGCAGCCTGCGCGGCCTGCAGGCCTGCGTACTGCTGATTGAGCCGCGTAACGGCCTCAGCGTAGTCTGTATCACGCAGCGCGGAGGCATCACCCTGCAGTTCCAGTTCAAGCGAGGCGCGCGTATTGGCGGTGGAATCCACCGCCGACAAACGCGCCCCGACCTGCGCC
Source organism: Steroidobacteraceae bacterium (assembly GCA_041395625.1). Taxonomy (GTDB): domain Bacteria; phylum Pseudomonadota; class Gammaproteobacteria; order Steroidobacterales; family Steroidobacteraceae; genus CADEED01. The sequence goes on from JAWLAE010000003.1 coordinate 290,708, forward strand.
CGCACCTGCAGCAACGAATCGATCGCCCCATCCAGCCCTGCCAGACCGGCGCCGACTTCGCTCGCAAAACGCGCCTTCTCCGCTGGCGTTGCAGTGCGGCCGTCGAGCGTCGTCGCGATCGAATCGAGCAGCGAGAACAGACTGCCGCGGCTCGCGCTGGCGACAACGAACTCATCGCCAACGGCAGGCGCGCCAGCAATACTGACACGCACGCCCTGGAATTCGATTGCGTTGCCACTCGTATAACTACCTGTGCTCACGGTGTTGCTGGCCGAATCGACCACTTCGTAGCTGCCAGGCGCGATGAAACGGATTCGGTAGGTGTCCGCCACCCAGGCAGCCGGATCGACGACCGAACCAATGTCGATACTGCCACTGCCGGTATTGCCGGCTGCAACAGCAGTCGTAAACGTGCCATTGCCGCGTGGTGCGCTCATGAATGCAGTCAGCCCGGTCACGCCGTCCGCGAGACGCTGGGTAGCGCTGATCTGTATCTCGCGCACGGTCGAGTCGCCGCCGTACCGAACACCCGTCGCGTCGCGACTGAACGGTTGCGTCTGCGTCGCCGTCCCCGCAAACAGATACTCACCCGTGCCGTCGGTGCGGTTGGCCGTCGCCATCAATTCGTCGATCCGCGTGCGTAGCTCCGCGGTGATCATGCGTCGCTCGTCCGGGCCAACCGTAGCGTTACCTGCCTGCACCAGCAGCTCGCGTACGCGTTGCAGGACGTTGCCGCCGTCGGCGAGCGCTTGCTCCGTGTTGCCGAGCCGGCTCTCCACATAGTTGGCATTGCGGGCGAACTGCTCGGAGGCTGCGAGGTTGCGCTCGAGCCCGGCGATCCGGGTAGCGGCGATCGGATCGTCTGCCGGCGTTCGGACCCGCAGTCCGGTAGCCACGTCGGCTTGGGTACGCGCAAGGCGTGCCTGTTGATCGAGCATGGCTTCGAGCGTATTGCGATTCCAGCCCAGCGTCGAAATGCGCATCGTCTATCTCCTGAAGGCGCCGAGCAATGAGTCGAACAGCGTGCTCGAAATGGCGATGACTTTGGCCGCCGCCTGGTAGGCCTGCTGATAGCGCAGCAAATTGGCGGCTTCCTCATCGAGGTTGACGCCAGACACGGAATCGCGAGCCGCAAGGTCATCACGATAGACCACAGCCTGGGCGTCCCGATTGTTTTGCGCCGACCGCGTCTGCAACCCGATCTCGGCGGTGAAGCGCTCGATCGTCGCCGCGACCGAAGCCGTGCCATTGTCGAGCGCGGGCGCCGCCAGCGTTGCCGCCAGCAGTAGTGCGTTGCGGTTGTCACCGCGGCCCGCGGAGTTGTCGAGCACGGAGAACTGATCACCCACTGCTGGTGTGCCGGTCAGCGTGACAGACCAGCCATTCTGGGTAATCGGTGTGCCGCTGGTATAGGGAAAGCTGCCGCTGCCGTTGATCGAGTAGGTAGTCGGCGATGTAAATTGAATGACTGCCGGTGTGCGCAAGGCCGGGTCAGTGACGTCGACGACCTCGCCAGCAGAAATCGCCGCGCTGCCGGTATTCGCATTATTGGCGCTGGTACGAATGGGTGCCGCGGCGGCGACGCGCGCCGCGTCAGTAACAGCCAGACCGAAACCGGCGACTGCGTTGCGTGTCGGGCGGATCATGAAGCGGTCGCCAAGCGCCGCGGCGCCGTTCGTGACGATCGACAAGCCCGCCGCCAAATACGGGTCGGCGACGGTGCCGCTACCGGTCAGGCTAACCGGCACGCCCGTGTCAGCGCGCTGCAGTTGCATGCCGGTTGCGGTGTTCTCGAGTATGAAGTCGTATTCGGTCAGTTCACCGATGGCAGTCCGCGCTACGTTCAGCGTGGCGCTACCAGCATTGTCGGTGGCCGGTGACGTTGCCACGCCGCCGACGCGGAAGAAGTCGCCGCCCAAAGCACCTGTCAGATCGATACCCGCCCGATGCTGCCCGTTCATTTGCTCGGTGAGCGCCGTTGCCATCCGCCCGAGCGCGTTGCGGGCCGGGTCGAGCATCTCGCGCCGAAAATCGATCAGTCCGCCCAGCGAGCCACCGCTGAGATTCTGCGAGATATCGATCGGACCGCTCGGCGTCTGCAGCGCAAGCTGCTGCCGTTCCGGATCGAAGCGATCGCGCGTGACCGTGATCTCCGCTGCGGCCGTCCCGAGCACCAGCGCCTGACCGTTGCCGACGAAGACATTGAGCACCGTGCGATTCTCCGGCACGACGCTGACGTTCAGCTTGCGGGAGATCTGATCGATCAGGCGATCGCGCTGATCGAGCAGATCGTTGGGATCCTGGCTGCTGCGCTCGTAGGCGGCGGTGATCTCGCCATTGAGCTGCGCGATGTTGGCCGCCAGTGAGGAAATATCGCGCGCCTCGACTGCGAAGCGCGCATTGATGTCGCGATCGAGGGTACCCAATCGATTGTCGTAATCGTTGAGGCGTTGCGCGAGCTGCGCACCCTCGGCCAGCAGGGTCTCGCGCGCAGGAATCGACGCCGGCGTCGTCGCGACCCCTTGCAACGCGTTGGCGAAGCGCTGGGTAGACGCGGAGAGGCCGGTGCTTGGATCACCCAAAAGATTGTTGATGCGCTCGGCCTGCGCGGCAAACTCGTTCAGGCGCTCGGCCGTACCACCACTGACGCGGGTTTGCGCGACCAGGAACTGATCGTATGACCGTCGTACAGCGGCCGCTTCGACGCCATTGCCCACCCAGCCATTACCGTACTGCGATGGCACGCGCGCCTGGAACTCCACCCGCTGCCGGCTATAGCCTTCGGTGCCAGCATTGGCGATATTGTGGCTCGTCGTATCGAGCGCACGCTGCAGCGCACGCAGGCCCGAGATCCCGGTCGACATCATGTCCGGCATAGTGATTCCTTAGGTCCGTGCAGACGGCACCGACGTAGCTATCGGCGCGTGGTCCGATACCTTGAGCGGGGTTGCGGAATCCGCGCGGCTGGGGCCAGCCAAGCCTATTTGCGCCGCCACAGCGGTGAGCTTCTTTGCATAATCCGGATCCGTCGCGTAGCCGGCGCCCTGCAAAGCGCTTGCGAAGGCACGGGCATCCGTTCCCGTGCCTAACACCTTGGCGTAGCGTGTGTTGTCGCGCAGCAACGCAACATAATCCTTGAAGCTCTCCGCTGGCGAGCTGTAGGCGCGAAAGCGCTCGACACGCGCTGCGGCAATGCCGTCTTCGAACTCGAGGGTTCGTGAACCCACCGCCGGTCCACGCCAGCCGCCGGTCGCCTTGATGCCGAACAAGTTGTAGCTGACGTTGCCATCGCTGTCGGCCGGCAGCGAGCGTCCCCACCCGGTCTCGAGCGCCGCATGCGCGATCAGCAGCCGTGGATCGACGCCCAGTTCGCGACTGGCGGCTTGTGCATGGGGCAGTAGGTCGCGCACGAATGCCTCGCGCGCCGGTTGCGTGGCGCTCGCGATCGGGGCGGTCGATCGCTGCAAATCGTTCACTTGACCGCCCGGCCTCTGTACGCCAGCAGCTGCGTCTGCAGGCTCGACCTCGGGAGCCACCAGACCCGCGCGGGTCAGTTGCTCGATCAGCATGTCGGCCAGGCCAAGGCCTTTGCCACGGCTCAGTTCCACTGCCAGCTGATCGTCGAACATGCCCTGGTAGAACTCCGACTCATTGCTGCCGAACAGCGGATCACCCATAGAGGACTTGCGCATGCTGTCGAGCAGCATGCGCGTGAACAGACTCTCGAATTGGCGTGCTGCCTCGCGCAGCGACTCCGGGGTCTGCGCGCGCGCCTCCTTGCGCAGGGCGCCCAACGCCGCGAAGTCATTGACGTTGTTAGCGCTGGTAAGTGGCGCGCTCATGCCGCACTCAGATGACGATCAGCTCGGCACGCAACGCGCCAGCCTGTTTGAGCGCCTCGAGTATCGCCACCAGATCGCCGGGCGCGGCGCCCACCTGATTGACTGCACGCACGATGTCGTTGAGATCGACACCGGCATTGAAGACGAACATCCGCGCCTCGGGCTGCTCCACGGCTATCGTGGAATTCGGCGTGACCACCGTCTCTCCCTGCGCGAGCGGATTCGGTTGACTGACATCCGCGCGTTCACTGATGGTCACGGACAAGGAACCATGTGCGACCGCCGCCGGCATGACGCGGACGCGCGAGCCGATTACCACCGTTCCTGTACGAGAGTTGACGATCACTCGCGCCGGCGCGTCCCCAGGCTCCACCTCGAGGGACTCGAGTGTCGCAATGTAGGCAGTACGCTGGCTAGCATCCACTGGCGCTGTCACCCGCACCGATACTGCATCGATCGCCTGCGCGGTATCCTCGCCCAGCAGCAGGTTGATGCTCGCGGTCAGACGCGACGCCGTCGTGAAATCCGGTGTATGCAGATTGAGAACTACATATGGCTCATCGGTGAAATTGTTGGGAACTACTCGCTCCACCGTCGCGCCATTCGGTATCCGGCCACCGCTCGGCACGTTGACGGCGATCCGTGAGCCATCGCGGCCCGATACGCCGAAACCGCCGACGATCAGACTGCCTTGCGCGATCGCGTATACCTCGCCGTCGATGCCGCGCAGTGGCGTCATCACCAAACTGCCACCCCGCAGACTGCCGGCGTTGCCGATCGACGAAACGGTGACATCGATGGCTTGCCCCGGCTTGGCGAATGCCGGCAGTTCGGCGTGCACAGTCACCGCGGCGACATTCTTCAACTGCGGATTCGCGTTGGCCGGAATCGTGACGCCGAAGCGGGCCAGCATGTTCTTGATGCTCTGCACAGTGAACGGCGCCTGACTCGTTTGATCGCCGGTGCCATCGAGACCCACGATCAGACCATAGCCCACCAGCTGGTTGGCGCGTACACCCTGAACCTGGGCAAGGTCCTTGACACGCTCCGCCTGCGCCGTGCCACAGAGAGCGGCGAGCGCAATGCTCACGAATATTGGTTGCAGATACGTTTTCATTGCCCCTCAGAAAGGCGTCAGCGGTGAATTGAAGAAGCGATGCAACCAACCCGGTTGATTGGCATTGGCCAGGACGCCGCGACCGCCATAGGCGATCTCGGCATCCGCGACGCGCCAGGACGGCACTGAGTTGTCGGGACCGATATCGAAGGGCCTCACCATGCCCTGCAACCGCACGAACTCGCGACTCTGGTTGATCGTGATCCACTTCTGGCCGCGTACCAGCAGGTTGCCATTCGGCATTCGTCGCACCACTGTGACCGTGATGTCACCGTCGATACGATTGGTTTGCTGGCTGCTGCCGGCGCCGTCGAACGACGATTCGTTGCCGAGCGATCCTTCGAGTATCGGCGTGCCACCAACTGTTACTGGACGCCCCAGCACTTTCGGTCCGTCGAGCCCCGCTGCCGTCGACTTCGACGTGCTGGTGCTCGAGCTATTGGAGGCATTGGTGCGTTCTGACAGACGGACCGTGATGATGTCGCCGACCCGACGCGCCGTCGCATTCTCCCACAAGGGTATGTCGCGACCCTCGCTGTATATTGCCCCGGCAGTCCGCGGCGTCGGCTCCACCATAGCGGGCCAGTTCGGCGCGTATTCCTCGACTGGCGGGCCACGAAACGAGCAGCCGGCAGTCAGCAGTGCAAGTATCACTGCTAACACCAGGAGCAGCGTGGAGGTGACGTGGTGCCGGTTCTTCATACAGCTGGTTCGCATCATCAGAGCTGGTTGTTGACGTACTCGAGCATCTGGTCGGTCGTCGCTATGGCCTTGGAATTCATTTCGTAGGCGCGCTGTGTCTCGATCATGTTGACGAGTTCCTCGACGACATTGACGTTCGAACTCTCGAGTGCACCTTGGAACGTGGTACCGAGACCGTTCTGCCCCGGCGTACCAGCCTGTGGTGCACCGCTCGCAGCGGATTCGGCCAGCAAGTTCTCGCCCAGTGGCTCGAGGCCGGTCGGATTGATGAAATCGACGAGCTGCAGCTGCCCCACCTGCACCGGGGTGGGTTGGCCGGTGATGCGTGCGCTGACAATGCCGTCCTTGCCGATGGAGATGGACTGCGCGCCGTCGGGGATCGAAATCCCCGGATTCAATGTGTAGCCACTCGAGTTGACCAACTGACCCTGCGGACTGATCTGAAAACTGCCATCGCGGGTGTAGGCTGTGCCGCCGTCCGGCAACTGGATCTGAAAGAAGCCGCGCCCTTCGATTGCGAGATCGAGCGGATTGCCAGTCTGCGACAAACTGCCCTGGGTATAGAGCTTCTGCGTCGCGACGACACGTACACCAGTGCCGAGATGCAAGCCGGATGGCGCTTGCGTGTCCTGCGAGGTCGCCGCGCCGACCTGACGGATGTTCTGATACATCAGGTCTTCGAATACGCCGCGGCCCTTCTTGAAGCCACTGGTGCTGACGTTGGCCAGATTGTTGGACGTGACGGCGAGGCGGGTTTGCTGCGCGTCGAGGCCGGTCTTGGCCGCCCAGAGTGCTGGATTCATGCTGTTTTCTCCGAATTCCTAGGTGTAGTTAGCTCATGCGCATCAGGCGCGTGGCACTGTCGGCGTTCTGCTCGGCCGTCTTGATCGCCTTGACTTGCATCTCGAAACGGCGCGCGAGTTCGATCATGTTGACGATCGATTCGGCGGCGTTGACGTTGCTCGACTCGAGCGTTCCCTGCGCAATCTGCACGGCGGCCTCCGCGGGTGCGACCGTACCGTCGCGCAACCGGAACAAGCCATCCTCGCCGCGCGCGAGCTCCTCGCGCGGCGGATTGACGAGTTTGAGTCGACCGACGGTGGCCGTGGTACTCGAGTCCTGGCCCTGCGGGACGATCGAAATCGAGCCGTCGCGCGCAATGAACAATGACGTGTAGGGCGGGATGGACAAAGGGCCGCCGTCGCCCAGAACGGGCCGCCCCGTACTGGTACGCAGCATGCCGTCGGCGCTGATCGCGAGATCACCGGCCCGTGTGTAGGCCTCATTGCCATCGGGCGTCTGCACCGCGAGCCAGCCCTCGCCGTTGATGGCCACGTCGAGATCCCGGCCGCTCGCTACCAGTGCGCCGCTGTGATGATTCCAGCCGGTCGTCGAATTGGTCGCATACACGCGTGACGCCCAGCCAGTGCCATCGACGGCACGACTCTGGAAGGCGGCGAGATCGGCGCGAAAACCAGTCGTGCTGGCATTGGCAACGTTGTGGTTGTTGACGCCCTGGGCGCGCAAAGTTTCCTTTGCGCCCGACATCGCCACGTACAGCATGCGATCCATGATTCGACTACCTGATGTTGATGATGGTCTGGGTGATCGCGTCGGAGGTCTGGATCATCTGCGCGTTGGCCTGGAAGTTGCGCTGCGAAGTGATCATCTTGACCAGCTCCTCGGTGATATCCACATTGGCCGCCTCGAGCGCACCGGATTGCACCAGACCGAAGCCTGAATTGCCCGCCTGACCGCGCAGCGCCTGTCCCGACCGGAAAGTCTCGGCCCACTGCGTATCGCCCAACTGTTGCAGGCCTTGCGGGTTCGAGAAATTGGCGATGGCCACCTGACCGAGCGGTTGCGAGCGACCATTGGTGAAGCGGGCCTGCACGATGCCGGTCTGATCGATGTTGATACCGATCAATCGGCCAGTTGTGAAGCCGTCCTGCGTCACGGAGTTCACGCCGAAGGTTGCGCCGTACTGCGTCGAGCGCGACAGATCCACGGCCATCGTGATCGGCGCAGCGCCCGTCGCCGGCGTGTAGGCCGGGAACGGCAGCTGGCCGTTGACTGGCGAGGTCAGCAGCCCGGTATTCGAGTATTGCAGCGTCTGCGGTCCACCCACTGCCGTGCCATCTATGTATAGCTGCGCATTCCACTCGTTGGGGTTGGCGGTCTTGGCGAAGTACATTGTCCCGGTATGCGCGGCACCTAACGAGTCATACAGCGTCAGTGAGGTGGCATGATTGAAGCTGGTCGGATCGGCCGGGTTCACTGGCGCGCTGGCCGGCGGACTGGCGTTGGCCGGCAGATTCAGCACGAACTCCACCAGCGTGGTCGACTGCGGCGCGCTCTCAGTGGTGAGCAAACGCAGATCCGCCAGGCCACCGGTATTGAAACCACCCGTATCGATCGGCGGATACACTTGCAAGCGCTGCTGCGAGGAATTGATGACATAGCCGTCGCGATCGAGCTGGAAGGCGCCCGCGCGCGTGTATGACAAGGCGCCCGCATCGCTCAGCACGAAGAAGCCCTGCCCGCTGATCGCGAGGTCGAGGTTCGAGTCCGTGAACTCGACGTTACCCTGGGAGAACTGCTGCGAGATATTGGAGACCGACACGCCGTTGCCAACCGCCGTGGTCGCAACACCCTGCAGCGAGGTGGCGAACAAGTCGGCGAATTCGGCGCGCGAGGACTTGAACCCCGTCGTGCTGACGTTGGCGACGTTGTTGGCGGTGACGCTGAGGTCCGTCTGAGCGGCGTTCAGGCCCGAAAGGGCGATTCGAAATGACATGGGAAGGTACTCCGGATAGTAAAATCTATTAGGACCGTGTCAGAGCATGCGCCGCACGGCAGTGAGCGGCAGCGCGCCGAGATTGTCGGTGTTGAGGATGAGCGAGTTGTTCGTTTGGTCGATGCTGACGCTGCCGACACGCGCGACCACCGACGTCGGCAGGGACACGGTCTGACCATCGATCCGCGCCAGCACGGCGAACTGATAGTCGCCGGGAGGCGCTGCGCCGCCGAAATCCGTGGCGCCGTTCCAGTAGAAGTCCTGCGCCCCACTGGTTGTGTCGAGCGCAAGACTGCGAATTGCCTGGCCGCTGCTGTCCCGTATGACCAGCTGCACACCGTCGACGCCCGGCGGTACTTCCACCGCGCCGCTCGCCCCGCTGCCCGGCATATCGATGCGCAAGCGGTCGCCATCCGCCACGACACTGCGACCGACCAGCGCTGCGCCGTCGAGCACCTGGTTGCCGCGCAGCGATGCAGCGAGCTCCGACACTGACTGCTCGATCGCCTGCAGACCGGAGACCGACGAGAACTGCGCCAGCTGACTGACGTACGCAGTCGGATCCAGTGGCTTCAGCGGGTCCTGGTTCTTGAGCTGTGCAATCATCAGCTTGAGGAACGAGTCCTGATCCAGCTGGTTCTGCCGCGCGCGCGCGGTCGCGCTGGCGCCAGCGACGCCCGGCAGGCCCGTGAGAGATTCGATTTGATCCATGGCGAATACCTTATGACTGGCCGAGGCGCAGCGTGGCGAGTAACAGGTCTTTCGAGGTATTCATCACCTCGACATTGTTCTGGTAAGTGCGCGAGGCTGAGATCATGTTGACCATTTCCTCGACGACGTTGACGCTCGGCGCGAACACATAGCCATCCGCGTTGGCGAGCGGGTTGCCGGGTTCATAGCGCGCGGTTGCGGGCGCCTCGGACTCATAGATGCCACGTACCCGCACCGCTGCATTCCCATCACCGTTGATGCCGGCTCGGACGGCTTCGAAAACAGGATGGCGCGCTTTGTAGACTGTGCTCGGATCGCCGCTGACGCTGTCTGCGTTGGCCAGATTGCTGGCGGTCGTATTGAGGCGAACGGTCTGCGCCGCCATGCCGGACCCGGCGATTTCGAATGCTTTGAACGATGACATATGGATTGCTCGCTTCAGCCCGTCGCGGACTATTGCCCCGTCAGGGCCGTCATCAGCCCGCGAAACTTGCTGGAAAGAAAGTTGATAGTTGCCTGGTAGCGAACCGCGTTCTCGGCAAAGGCCGCCTGCTCGATCTGTGCATCGACGGTGTTGCCGTCGAGCGCCGGCGCGAGCGGCGTCCGATACTTGAGCGCGGTAGAACCTGCGCTCTCATCGATAGCGGAGGGCTGAGCAGCGCCGCCCACATGGCGCGCCTGTGTCGCGCGCAACGTGACGCCCGCAGCCGCCGTTCCCTGTTCTGCCAATGCCGCGCGAAAATCGAGATCGCGGGCGCGGTAGCCTGGGGTATCGGCATTCGCGAGATTGCGCGCGAGGATCTCGGTGCGCTTGGCGCGTACATCCAGGGCTTGCGCGTGCACGCCCAGCAGTTGATCGAAGTTCAAAGCCACTACCGTCCTCCGTCGGAAATCCGACTCAGGCGGTATTCAGCAAGCCTCGTGCCAAACTGCTGCAACAACTGGATTTTCGCCATCGGGGGGCGCGTTGACGCGTGCCGCGTGACGCCGCACACGCGAACGCGGCAAGCGCTTGCCGCGCGCGGCTACCGCACGCAGCAGATCACGGATGTTAACGGCAGGGGATGCGCCAACTTTAGCGTGGCACGCAGCTTGCTATTGGAGTGTATGCGACGAACAACTGACAGGCTCACGAAGCCGGCTACCTGGGAAGCACTCTTGTATATCTGCTGTCTGGCCAGCGCTCGCATTGTTATGGCGCAGAGCGCCAATCCACCAGCCGCCGAACTCACGTCGATCGATTCGCTGCGCGCGACGGCCGCAGCAGCAGCTACGCGCGCCGTTCCGAGTTCGACCGGACGAATCATTGCCGAGGCCGCCGCGCTCGATTCGCGTCTGCGCCTGGCGCGCTGCGCGACGCCATTGCAGGCCGTCACAACGCCGCCGCGGCTGGGACAGACGCGTATCTATGTCGCCGTCAGTTGTAGTTCGGGCGCAAACTGGCGTATCAACGTACCGGTCGACCTCGCGGTCGAACAGCCGGTGCTGATCGTGCAGACGCCCATCGTTCGTGGCGAACCAATCGCGCCTGGGCACGTTCGAGTCGAACGTCGGCGGGTTCCGGGGCTCTCGCAGCGTTATGTCGCAGACTTCGAATCGCTACAGCACCACGTCGCCCGTCGCCCCTTGTCGGCCGGGGAGATCGTGACGGCCGAGGTACTGACACCCGAGCTCGTCATCAAGCGCGGCCAGGAAATCGTGTTGTTGACCGACATTGCCGGCATTTCGGTGCGAGCCAGCGGCATCGCACTCGCCGATGCCAGCCTCAACCAGCGGTTGCGCGTCAGAAACCTGGCGTCGCAGCGCGTCGTTGAAGGTCAGGTGGAGTCCGCCGATACCGTGCGGGTAAGTCGCTGAACTGTGATGCATTGTTGATTTGACGTAATCCAGCATTGTGGCTAATCCGACGGTCGGCCTAAAGTTTTGTTGGCCGCCGCCGAAAACCTCATCGTAGGGATTTCGAGTGAGGAGTCTCTTCTGCAGTGTGCACACTTAAAGGAGTGAGCCATGTCGAGCAAAATTGGAGCATTGGATCAACGCCCGTCGCCGGTGACAGCGAGCGTGCCAGCGCCACGCGTGCGCGACAGCCTCACTGATACAGCAGCCGGCGGCCGTGCCCCCGACGAGGTATCGATCACCGAGACCGCGCGTCATATGGCGACGCTGGAGAAGGCACTGGCCGGCCTGCCGGCGATCAACGATTTCAGGGTCGCGGCGGTTCGCCGCGCGATCGATGAAGGCCGCTACCACGTTGATGCCGACAAGATCGCCGTGAAGCTGCTGGCGTCCGATCGCGACCTCGCAGCCGCTCAACCGAAGGCCAAGTAATTGGACGCCAGGCTTTGCCGTGAGCACCTCGCGCGTCTGTTGCGCGACGAGACGACGGCGCTGGCGGAGCTCGAAGTGCAGCTCGACAGCGAATACGCCGCGCTGTCGAAGCGTGACATCACCGCGCTCGAAGAAGCCTCCGACGCACGCGCCTGGCAGATGACGCGCCTCGTGAAGCTGGAAGACGAACGGCGCAGTGCCTGCACACTGTACGGCTATCCGCCCACGCTGCAGGGTATGGCAGCCCTGCTCGACTGGTGCGACCCCGCACGTACCCTCGCCGACTCGTACCACGAATGCGTGACGCGCGCGCTGCGATGCCGCGACTACAACAACCGCAATGCTTCGTTGGTCAACGCGCGCATGACGCGCATCGAGAGCATGTTAGGCGCGCTGTCGAGCGACGTCGCACCGGCGCGGATTTACGGCCGGGATGGCGCGGCACGCGCCAATGCAGCCGGGCGACTGCTCAGCGCCGAAGCCTGACTCGAGCTGACGCGATCTGCGTCACAAATCGTCAGCAGCCTCCTCAACTTTGAGTTCCGCACGCCGATCTACTGAATCACGGTAGTGCGGCGAGTCTCTGGATCGCTCACCACCGACACTCTGCTGGTGGCAGCGTGCGGTCCACCCACATCCGACCGACGGTACTCCTCTCTCGTGGGTCTCCGTGCGCTGCCGCTGGCTCCCTAGAACCGTGCCAGCGAAAGAGAGAGCGGCTGCACCATGGGCTTCAGGCAACAAGCGACGACATTGCTGGCAAGTGCCTTGCTCGTTGCATGCGGTGGCACCGGCTCGAGTGACACGGATGGCTCCGCCACAATCAACACCCCGGGCAGTGCACCGCCGCGCTCGCCCAGTCAGAGCACTGCGTTGCCCGCGGAAGATCTCGCCATCGCAACGCGGCTCTATCGGGGCGACGAGCGTACGCCGCCAGGATTCGTGGTCGAACCCCGGCCAGCCAACGTGCTCGGACTGGTATCGACACGGCACTTGCGCAATACGGACATCGATTCTGGCACGCCGAATAACGCGGCTCACTTCGAACTCTGCACTAACGACACGGCGCAGGCGATCGAGTGGTCCGAACAAAACGCAGCCTGGAACGGCCAGTACTCCGATCTCGTGCAGGTGGACGACAACGCGCGTTACATCGAGGTCTCGCGCGTGCCGCGCGCCGACGTCACGGCATTGCTGCGACAGCGCGTGTTCCGCTGCGATTATCTGGATCGGTCGGGCAGCGATCTGCGAGTCGAGCAGGGCACAGCCGGCGTGTTGCGCGTGCGACCGATCGATGGGTCAGTCCTGCGAACGCTCGTGGAGTATCTGTGGCAATTCACGCCCCAAAACAATGCCAACTACGTCGTCGTCAGCAGTGCCAGCGACACGAGCGCCACCCACCTCTCGCATCAGCTCGAGCTGGGGGAATTGATTCGCGCGACTGCGAGCGGCTGCGACACCGTGCGCGTGTCCGACTGGACTCATACGGCCGACGTCACGTCGGGCGCCCTGCATCGGTCCGTCGCCGTGACACGGTCATTCAGTGTGCGCGACGGCGCGCATGGCGCCGAGGCGTGCACCGAATGACGCCGCATATCTAAGGCCGTGTCACCAGCACCTTCTTGATCCAGCCGGCGCCGTTGGAACCCTGCACGTTGAGAAAACCGTCCTGCTCAGCGCCAATCACCACGAGTTCCTCATCGCGGCCAACCGTGGCCACCGACTTGGACGAATCGATCGGGCTGGCGTGCAGTTTTACATTGCCGATCTTGGGAACGACGACATCGCCTTCATTGAAGACTGCACCAGCAACCGTCTTGCGACCGGCTTCCTCTTCGAGCGTACCGACATCACGCTGCAGACTCGCATCGCCGCGGACGGCGATGACGATATTGTTGTAGTTGTCGGCGAAACTGGCGGCGATCACCTTGCCCTCATTGGTGTTCGTGTAGCCACCCAGACCGCCGACCGCACCCCAGCCCGCAATCGCGCCGATTCTGAGATCGGCCTTGCGGGCACTGCCCTCAGCGGCGGCAACCTGAACGCTCGAGCGTGAGTCCGCCAACAACATGCTCGTCTGCGCTTCCTTGAACTTGAGCCCGCCGGCAACGGCTCCCAGAACGGGATTGCGGCGCCCAATGATGCCGCCCAGAACACCGCCCACACCGCCAGCGTTACCCTCTGAAAACACCACGGCCGGCGTCAGAATGAAATCGGCGGTAACCATCTGGCCTTTTCCCATGTTGGAGTTCTGGCGCAGCTCCCCTGACTCGGCCAGCGCCCGCTCTTGCATGGCGTTTTCCATGCCGATGCCGCGCTCGACGACGATGAAACAATTGGACTGCTGGATCATCATGCGGATGAGGCCCACCGGCGACTGCAGACCGTAGGAATTGAGCGACCGCAACACATAGTCCTGGGGCTCGACCACGGCCACAGCGCCCATCGGCTTGCTGCATTTCTGGATGCCGTCGTCACCCGTGCTACCGCTGGTTCCGGCTGCGCCCTGTACAGCGGAGCCACCCTTGCCCTGCTGTGTGCCCAGCACACCCTGCGCATGCGCAGTGCCCATGCACGCCAACGCGAGCGCAGCCGTGCAACCGATTGCGACGCCCGAACGACGTCCTGCGAACTTAAGCATAGCAACACCTCCCGGCTCCCCCGCAGAGCCATCAGTGCGCAGTTTAACGCAGACCGCGCGGCCGCACGCCGACGCTCTGCCCAGCCAGCCGCTGGACACCCACCAGTACGAGATCTTGCAGCCGACTGCCCGATGCATCCTGACTGGCAGCCAGTATCCGCAGCCAGAATTCGGGCTGGTCATGCCAACGCAGCCGCACCTGCGGCCCATGGACCTCCGCGAAAGTCTCGAGGGCGACCAGCGAGCTCTGCGCCAGTCGATCGATCGACGCGGCGCCCGCGCCCAATACGAGGCGCGCGGCGCGCGGCCGCGTGCGAGCAAGATGCCAGCCGTAGATCAACAAACGCCGCACCAACGCAACACCAACCCGAGGCTCGAAATCTGTGGCGATACCGGCGCGCGTGCGCTCCGCATCGCGCACGCCGACCAGCGAGCTCTCGTGCCAACGCGATGCGTCACCGAACCCGCCGTCGAGCAGCGCGTACGGCATTCTGGCGATACGCTGCAGCGCTTCCCGTGGCAGTGCCGCCCATTCCCGCCGCAACAATTGGCACACAGCTGCCTGAGCACCCGGCGCCGTGCGGCACTGATCCTGGGCCTGCTTGTGCTGCTGCTCCTGTGCTCGCGCCGCGATCAGATCCATGCACTCGAGATTGAGTGCTAACAACGGCTCCGGCAGGGGCGCCGTGACATAGATTTGACGCTGGTCGTGCACCTCCCAACGGTTGCCATGATCGCCCGCAGGATCTTTGCAGGGGTCGAACTCTTCATTGAGGCGATTGGGCTGCTGCACGGTATTCCTCCTGATTTGCGCTGATTATCCTGCGCTCACCCCACTTGCAATACTCGCCGATTTTTGGGAAATTTTTCCCAAAATCAGAAGTGCACTATCACCGATCCATTAGGGGAACAAACCATGCGTATCTCGGACGACCGCTACAATCGCGACCGCTCGCGGCTCGATCTGGCCTTGCGATTCATCCGCCATGAGGCCAGAACTCACACCATCAAGACCTGGACTGGCTTATCCGACGATCGCATCCGCAAGCTCTATCGCACTTATCTGGTCGACGCCGGCGAGTGCCAGGTGCCGCGCCATCGAGGCAAGTCCCCGAGCCAGGCGGCGTTCTTCATGCGCTCGCCGCGCCTGCGTCAGGAGACCAGTGTGCTTGCCAGCATGCTGCTGCTGTTCGATGTCATTACTCCCGAACCAGGCAGCCCCGAGGGCGCGTCGCCTGCCAGCGTCCCGCGGGGCGCGTTGCTGTGCGAAGCATTCGAAATCTACCGCCAACTCACACCGCGGCCACAGATCACTTTTGAACACGCGGTGTTCCTGGCCGTCGCGCTGTTGCGCGGTCACGAGTTGCGCATCAACGCATGTCGGGACTGCGGCGCGATCATCGTGGTCGATCGCCTGACGCTGCGAGCGCCGACCTGCCATGAGTGCCAGCGCACGCACAGTCTGCCCGTGCGGCGCGCTCTCTGCCGCCGCTGAGCCGGGCATCGCTCGCGTACAATGGGCGTCGACACAGGACGCTTCCATGCTCAATACGTTTGCAGGTTCTTATCTCGACCGGCGCGCCGAGCTGCGTGACGATCCCGATTGGGCGCAGCAGGCACGCGGCGATGGCGAGTCACTGTTCGTGCTGTCCGCTGGGCTCGCGCAGCTCATTTCGCACGCACCGACGCCCGAGATCGCGTTCCTCCACGCCGACCATCCGCTGGTAACCGAGGCCCCTGACCAAGCGCTTACCTTGTTAGGCTGGTTTCGCGGTGCGCGCTGTGTGCTCGTGGACATCGGTCACGCGAGCGATGAGCGACTGCGCCTCGAGTTGCCGGCCAGCGCGCGGCTCGAGGAACTGCGGCCACTCGCGTCCGTGCTGCCCACCGATTCGGCTGGCTTGTTGGCTTATGCGCGCGCGCTGATGTTCTGGCGGGGGCGAAATCGCTACTGTGGCGTTTGCGGAAGGCCCACGGCGCCGGGGCGCGCGGGCCATGTGCTCAACTGCACGGACAGCGCTTGCGCGACGACTTTCTTTCCGCGCATCGATCCGGCGGTCATCGTGCTGGTCACCGACGCCGCACATGAACGGGCCCTGCTCGGCCGCCAGGCATCCTGGCCGCCCGGACGCTATTCGACCGTTGCCGGCTTCGTCGAGCCCGGCGAGAGCCTCGAGGACGCGGTGGCGCGCGAGGTATTCGAGGAAACGGCAGTCAAGGTGACTACCATCAGCTACCAATCCTCACAACCCTGGCCGTTTCCGTCATCACTGATGCTTGGCTTTCAGGCGATCGGCGGCGCCGAGACCATCCGCCACGTCGATGGCGAACTCGAGGATGCGCGCTGGTTCAGCCGCGCGCAAATTGCCGCGGGCGAACCGATGCTGCCGCCGCCCACATCGATCTCCTATCGATTGATCGAGGCCTGGTTCGACAGCGGCTCGGCGACGCCACTCGCGCAGCATCCCGACGTGGGCCGCTGGGGCACGCCGCGCGGTTGACTCCACGCGCTCTGGGCCCATTATGGACGTTGGCGGACAAGAGGGAACTTAGGCATGTCTGAGTTACAAGTACTGCTGTCGGTGGCGCTCGGCGTCGGGCTAGCTGCCGCCGTTGGGTTGCGCGTGTTTCTGCCGCTGCTGATCGCGAGCGTGGCAGCCTATTCCGGGCATCTGAATCTCACCGGTGGATTCGAGTGGCTCGGTACCCTGCCGGCGGTCGTGATGTTAGGTGTCGCAGCGGCGCTCGAGATTCTCGCCTATTACATTCCCGGCGTCGACAACGCGCTCGATGCGGTGGCAACGCCGTTGGCAGTGGTGGCAGGTACGGTGGTCGCGGCAGCCGTAATGACCGACATGCCGCCGCTGGTCAAATGGACGACGGCGGTGATTGCCGGCGGCGGTGCCGCGGGGCTAACACAAGGCACCACCGCCCTGCTACGCGCTAAATCGACGGTCGCTACCGGTGGTCTTGGCAACTCTGTGGTGGCTACCGGCGAGCTGGGCGGTGCGCTGGGTATCTCGCTGCTGGCATTGTTTGCGCCGGTGGTCGCGCTGGTCCTGGTCGTTCTGTTCTGCTGGCTGGCTGTCCGTTTCATGCGCCGGCTGTTGCGCCGTCGCGCCGGTACGACGACGGTCGGCTGAAGCACGCAGAGCTTTCGTCATGTGTCTGTTAGTACTGGCATGGCATTCACATCCGCGCTATCGACTGATCGTCGCCGCCAACCGTGACGAGTTTCACGACCGACCAGCCGCGCCGCTCGGACCGTGGCAGGACTCACCGCAGATCGTCGGCGGCCGCGATCTACGTGCCGGCGGTGCGTGGCTGGCGGTCAGCAATCAAGGTCGATTCGGGGTCGTCACCAACTACCGGGAACTCGTCCGCTCGCGCCGCAGCGCGCCGTCGCGCGGCGCACTGGTCCCCGCGTTCCTGCAAACGGGGCAGTCGCCAGTGGCATACCTAGACAATCTGGAGATCGACGCGCCGGGCTATGCGGGCTTCAGCCTGGTGCTCGCGGACGATGACGCTCTCTGGTATGCGAGCAACCGGACGGATGAGTTCCGTCGTCCGCTGCTGCCGGGCATCTATGGACTCTCCAATCACGCCCTGGATACGCCATGGCCGAAGCTCGAACGGGTCAGAGCGCGCTTCAACTCACATCTCGCGACCGCCGAACCCGATGCAGCAACATTGTTCGAGATGCTCGCCGATGCAAAGCCCGCGCCCGCTGGCGCGGGGCCAGTCACCGGCTTGAGCCCCGAGTGGGCGCATGCGCTGTCGTCGCCGTTCGTCCGCCACGGGAACTATGGCACACGTTGCTCGACTGTCGTCTTGATCAGCCACGACGGCGATACGCAGATCTTCGAACGACGCTTCGACAGCACCGGCAGCCTTGCCGGTGAAACTGAACTCGCCCTGAACGACTCCACCAGCTGAGCGTGCAATGTCGTCGTGCTGCGCGGAACCCCGGCCGGCGACCGCGAGTCTCTACTACAATCACCCTTTTGGCTGCCATCGCCCTCCAGATGCCAAGATCCCTTCGCCAGCCCATCCGAGCGCCGGCGCGCCACCTGTGCGCGCTGCTGGCCATGTTGAGCCAGCTGCTGTGGCCGATGGGCGCGCGCGCCGACGTCGAAGTCGAGGTGCGCGGCGTTGCGGACAATATCCGCAGCAACGTGCTGGCGTTCCTCTCCATCGAACGCTACAAGCAGGCCGATGACCTGTCAGCCCAGACACTCGAACGGCTGCAGAACCGCATCGATCGCGAGGTGCGCGCGGCATTGCGCCCCTTTGGCTACTACGATCCAACGGTTACCTCAGACGTGCAGCGCGGCAGCTCGGAGCGCGACTGGCGCGTCACGGTGGATATCGAGCCGGGGGATGCGGTGCTGGTCCGCGGCGTCGATGTCAAAGTTACGGGGCCCGGTGCGACCGATGCAGTATTCCGCCGAATTGTCGATACGCCTCCGATCCGCGACGGCCAGCAACTGCAGCATGCGGCCTACGAGGAACTGAAGGGCAGCTTGCAGCGCGCTGCGGCGACCTATGGCTACCTCGACGCCCGGCTGGTTCGGAACGAGTTGTTAGTTGATCCGCCGAGCCTGACGGCGTCCGTGCAGCTCGAGCTCGACACCGGCGTGCGCTATCGCTTCGGCGCCACCGCCATCGACCAGAACAGTATCGACAACGCGCTGTTGCGGCGCTACCTGCGCTACGAGCAAGACGAGCCGTATGACGCCAACGAGCTGCTGCGCACCCAGTTTGCGCTCGACGACAGCCAGTATTTCTCCACGGTGGAAGTGCTGCCGGAGGAACGCGATCGCGAGACGCACATCGTACCTGTGTCGATCCACGCCAAAGCCGCACAACGGCATCGCTACTCTTTTGGTGTGGGCTACGGAACAGACACCGAGGCGCGGGGTACCGTTACCTGGGAAAACCGCCGCGTCAACATGCGCGGCCATCGCTTTCGCACCGAAGTCCGGGCGGCAGCCCGTACCAAGTCCTTGAGCGCGCGCTACCTGGTGCCAATCGGCGATCCGGCCGTCGAGAAATTGCTGTTCGAGTTCAACGATCGCAGCGAAGATTTCGCCGATCTCAGCACCAACAGTCTTGATTTCCGGCCGAGCATCACACAGGTACGTGGCCGCTGGCAGCGCGAGCTCTTCACGATCGCGACGCGCACCACCTCCGATTCGGCCAACCGCAGCGTCACCGATACCCTGCTGATCCCCGGCATCAGCCTGGCACTCGTGCCGCGCGGCTATCTCGGTGAAGCCCTGTTTGGCCGCGAGCTGTACGCGGAACTGCGCGGCTCACAGAGCTCGCTCGGCTCGGACTCCGACTTCGTGCAGATACGCGCGCGTGCTGAGCGGGTGTTCGACCTCGCGCCGCGCTGGCATGTCGTTGGACGGATCGAGATCGGAGCGACTGCGGTGGCACGATTCAGCGAGTTACCCGGATCGCAACGCTTCTTCGCGGGCGGTGACCGCAGCGTCCGCGGCTTTGGTTTCAATCAGTTGTCGCCACTCACGCCGATCATCGATCCGGTGACGCGCCTGCAGTCGGTCGATCCGGTGACCGGTGAGCTGCGATTCGAGAAGCTGGGCGGCAAGCACTTGCTGGCGGGCAGCGCGGAGCTGGTCCGCGACCTGCCACGCAACTTTTCCGTGGCGGCATTCGCCGATTTCGGCAATGCATTCGACAAGTTCGGTGATCCGATCGAATACGCTGTCGGGATAGGCGTCCGCTATCGGCTGCCGGTCGTTACGGTCGGTATCGATATCGCACAGGCCATCACCACCCCGGCGGGTGAAGCGACGCGACCGGGACCACGCTTCCACATCAATTTCTCGCCCAAGCTCTGAGTGCCCGTGCGTCGCAAGTTGCTCATCGCTGCGGCTGTCTTCGGGGTGTTCTTCGTTGCACTGCCACTCGCGCTGCTCGGCTGGATCACCTATACAGAGAGCGGTCTTGCGTTCGCGCTTCGCCAGCTTCCGCCGAAGATCGGCCGAACGGAGCTGCGGCTCGAAACTGTCAAAGGCACACTCGCGAGCGGGCTCGAAGTAGCGGTCGTCGAGATCGAACATCCCCGCTCCCATCTGCGTTTCGAGGGAGTACGCGGCAAGCTGTCGCTGCTGCCGCTGATCTACGGCACGATCCGTGCTGAACACGTCGATGTCGATACGGCGCTGATCGAAGTGCGGCCGCGGATCGAGCCACTGGTCCCGTACGAGCCGCGCTTCCTGCCGCGTTTGCTGCGCGTCGTCGGCGAACGCATCACCGTGCGCGCGACCACGATCATCTCCCCGAATGGCTATACCAACGAGTTTCGCGATCTGTCGATTGCCGGTACTGCCAGCCACAAGACCATACGCGTGTACGACCTGGTGGGCTGGTGGAACAATCTCCATGCCACCGCCAACGGGGTGGTGCGCGCCGCCGACCCGATGCAGCTCGAGGGCGACGCGCGAGTCCACCTGGTGTTCGAGGGTCAGCCTGAATGGCAGTCCGCGGGCCATTTCGCCGGCGATCTGGACGAGCTGCCGTTCGAGGGCACCCTCAATACGCCGTTTCGTGCCAGCTTTACCGGTGCCGTCAACACGCTCACCGCCGGCTGGAACTGGCACGCCAACGCGCGAATCATGGACTTCGATCTCACGACGTTCGGCGGCGGCGACACATTGGGCCTCATCAGTGGTGAGCTCGCGCTGCACGGCGACGCGACCGGTTTTCATGCCGCCGGGCCGCTCGATGCCGCGGGGCTGGGCGCGGGCCTGTTCGATACGGTCTTCGACGGCTCGTATGCTGACAAGACGGTCACCGCACAGCGCATCGAAGTGCGACATCTTGGTACTGGCGGCCGCGTGGTCGCGGCAGGCGACATCAAGGTGGATGAAACTGGGCCGACGCTGGCGCTGAGCGGCACGTGGCACGGTTTCAGCTGGCCGTTGACCGGCGCTGAGGCTCTCTTTCACAGTAGCAATGGTGACTTCACGCTCGGCGGCCAGTGGCCGTATGCGGTAATCGCGCGAGGTGATCTGCGGGTACCAGGGTGGCCGTTGCTGCAAGTGGTTACCCAGGGACGGTTGGCACGCGATCACTTTGAGATCGCCGAAGCGATAGTCGACGGATTCGGCGGCACGACCACGCTCGCAGGCGAAGCACGCTGGCAACCAGCGGAGAGCTGGCAGCTCGAGGGCAACGCGCGCGGTATCGACCCAGCCACAATCCGGCCCGGATTTCCGGGTGCGCTCAACGCCACACTCCGTGCACGCGGCGCACCATTCGGCGCCGACACGCGCACCGAAATCGAGATTGCCAGCATCAGCGGTCGCTTGCGCGGTCGACCCGCCAGCGGCAGCGGCAATCTGACGCTCGAGCGCGACGACTGGTCGTTCGATGACGTCCGGTTTCGGGCGGGGAGCACCCAACTCGAACTGGACGGCACACTCACCCAGTCGCCCAACTTGCGCTTCAAGCTCAAGGCCGACAGCCTTGGGTTGTTAGCGGACGGCGCGCGCGGCACGGTCGACGTTCGCGGCTCTCTGCGCGGCACGCGCCCAGCGCCAGTGATTCAACTGGCCGGCAACGGCGCGAACATCGCCTATTCCGGTCTGACGATCGGGCGCATCGAAGCGGACGTCGATATCGACTGGCAGGGGCTGCGCAGTTCACGCGCTGAGATCGCCGCGATCGATATCACCTACAACGACCGGACGCTCAACCGGATCGCTTTGCGGCTCGGCGGCTCCGCGCAGGAACACTCGCTCGCCATCAATGGGCGCGCCGCAAAAGTCGTTTTCGAGCTCGAGGGCAAAGGACAGTTCGCTGCAGGCAACTGGGCGGGGCAGATCCTCGGTTTCGAGATCAATGATGACGAGCGGCTCAAGCTGCGGCTGGATGCGCCAGCGGCGATCAGAGCGTCGGCGACGAGTGGCGCAGTCGATGCGCTGTGCCTGCGAGGTGACCTCGCCAAGCTCTGCGCGTCAGGGGCCTTCGCCCCGGCGCGCTGGAACGCCCAGGTCTCCGCCATGCAGCTTCCAATCAGTGCGCTGACCGCCGGCCTGACCCCAAGAATTGAGTACGACGGCACTTTGAGCGCCGTTGCGAATGCCGAGCGTATCGGTGCAGCGCCCTGGACGGGCAAACTGCGCATGGACCTCACTGATGCAGCGCTCCGCCACAAGCTGGCAAGCGGGCGGATCGACACTATCCAGCTGGGTTCCGGATTCTTCAATGTCTCCGCTGAGCCTGGAGCGGCGACGGCCGAACTGAAACTCGATGCGCGCCAGCGCGGCACCATCAGCGGCAGCGCGCGTGCCGAACGCACGAGTGACGATCCTTACGTCTGGCCGTTGCGCGGGCAGCTGCGCGCAGCTACTTCCGAGTTGGGACTCGTCGCGCTCTATCTGCCCGAGATCGACCGGATCGCCGGCAACGTGAATCTCGATGCGGTCGTCGGCGGCACGCTCGCCCGTCCGGAGTTCAGCGGCGTGCTGCGCCTCGTCGACGGCGAAATGGATCTGTACCAAGTCAACCTCGCGCTCCGTGACTTCGACATGGAAGCGCGGCTGCTCAGCAACACACTCGAGTTCAGCAGCACGGCCCGCGCCGGCGACGGTGATTTGTCGAGCAACGGCAAGATCGTCTGGCGTGACAACCTACCGTACGGCGAATTGCTGATACGCGGCAAGAATCTGCGCCTCGTGAACGTGCCGGAAGCGCGGGTCGATGCGTCACCCAATCTCAAGTTCAAACTCGATGGCCGCAAGATACTGGCGACCGGCGAGGTCACTGTGCCCTACGCCCGCATCGAGCCCGCGGATCTGACCGGCGCGGTGCTGACGTCATCCGACGAAGTGATAGTCGGCGATGTGCCGGTCGATCCAGACACGCGCTTCCTCGTCTCGAGTCAGATCAAGATGATCCTGGGCAACGATGTGATGATCGATACGCTGGGGTTGTCCGGCCGAATCACCGGCAGCATCACCGCACGCACGACTGTCGACGACGTCAGCCGCGCAGTCGGCGAATTGAATGTGACTGAGGGCAAGTATGCGGCCTACGGTCGGCTGCTCGACATCGAGCGCGGCCGACTCATTTTTTCCGGCGGTCTCATTGGCGATCCCGCGATCGACATCCGCGCGGTCAAGCGCTTCCCGGACGTCCTGGCCGGTGTCAATGTGCGCGGCTCGTTGCGCCAGCCGCGCATCAGTTTCTTCTCCGAGCCTGCCATCCCGCAATCCCAGATCGCGTCGTTGATCCTGGCGGGCGGCACACTCGAGTCCGTGCAGTCGAACGGCCGTCAAGGCAGCTCCACCGCCAGTGCCGAGTTGTTGGCGCAGGGCGGCGCGATCCTCGCGCAGCAGCTCGGCAACCGCGTTGGGATCGAGGATGTCAGCATCGAATCGAATCTCAACAACGAGACTTCACTCGTGCTTGGGAAGTACCTCTCGCCGCGCCTCTATGTGAGCTACGGCATCTCGCTCACCGAGTCCATCAACACCATCAAGATGCGCTATTCCATCAACGACAGGTGGACCATCAAGACCGAAGCCGGCAAGGAGCGCGGCGCCGATCTGGTCTACACCATCGAACGATGACCCTGCCATTGCCCTTCGCCGAGACGCCGTCTTTGCGCGACGTGGTAAGTCTCGAGCCGGGCATCACCCTGCTGCGCGGTTTCGCAGGCGCGGACGTGTTAGTGCCGTTGATACTCGAGATCGCCGTGCAAGCGCCCTTCCGCCATCTCGAGACACCCGGCGGTGGCCGCATGTCCGTGGCGATGACCAACTGCGGCCCGCTGGGTTGGGTGAGCGATCGCAGCGGCTACCGTTACTCAGCCACCGACCCACTTTCGGGTCACGCCTGGCCTGCCATGCCGGCCGCGTTGCGTGAGTTGGCGCTGTCGTCCGCGGCGCACTGCGGCTTCGACCAGTTCGATCCTGACGCCTGCCTGATCAATCGCTACCAACCCGGCGCGCGCATGGGCGCGCATCGCGATGCCGACGAGAACAACTTCGAGCAGCCGATCGTGTCCGTGTCATTGGGCGTCCCCGCCACGTTCGTGTTCTATGGACTGAAACGCGGCGGCAAAGGCAAGCCAGTCCCGCTTTTCGACGGCGACGTACTCGTCTGGGGCGGACCGGCTCGCTTGCGCTACCACGCCGTGCGGCCGGTCAAGGATGCCGTGCATGGGCTGACCGGGTCGCTGCGTTACAACCTGACGTTCAGGCGGGGAAGATAAGTCTCGGCTGCTACGGCGTACGGATGCGCGCAAGAGCTGCAAGCGCGTCGGATTTCAGCGGGCTCGACTGATACCCGATGTTGTCGAGAAGCTTCAGCCCGGTTCGAAGCCTGACCGCGGCGTCCCGTGGATCGCGCGATTCGAGTTGTGCCAGCCCTAGATACAGCATGGCCTCAGCACGATCGTTGTCGCGAAAACTGCCTGGCGACATTCGCAGGACATCGACCAGCGCTTTGACCGCTGCTGCAATGTCGCCCGCGAGATACGCGCTCGCGCCCGTGACGGTCAAGGTGTGAGCGAACTCCGGCGACGCGAGTTCGATCGCCTGAAGATCGAGTTTGTCGATCTGCTCGCGGGCCGCGCGGCTGTCGCCCGTCATGGCCACAGCGAGCGCGAGATCGGCCGCAATCGCGCGACTGGTCGGATGGCGCCGACCAACCAGAATCGCAGCCTTGTCACTGATTGCGTGCAGCAGAGGCTCGGCCTCAGTCGTGCGGCGTAGCTCGAGCAGCGCCCTGGCCAAGCTGTGCTCACGCCCAAGGTACTCCAGCGAATCAGCCGAAACGTCGTTGACTTGCGCGATGGCTAACGACTGGCGTGCAGATTCCACTGCGTTCTCGAGACGACCCAGTCGCCGCTGCACATTCGACAAAAACTGATAGTAGTACCCAACCGTGGCGTTGGAGGGCCCCCAAGTAGTCGAGCCGTCGCGGATTGCTGCCTCGAGTTCCTGCAACGCACGTCCTGGTTGTCCACTGATATCGTAGGCCAGCGCCAGCACGCGTCGGCTATCGATAACGATCGGATGCCGCGGATTGTTTCGGTGCAGAGCCAGAGAACCCCGATAGGATCGTTCGGCAAAATCGACCGCTGGCTGAGCGTCTCGCAAGTACGTGAAGGTCGTCGCCAACATGGTGAGCGTCCGCACATAGCTCTCGCTATCTTTGCCGAGAAGTTCCGCGGCTGCATGGTGCGCCCGCTTGGCCCAATCATTGGCCTCCGCGTAGCGACCCGAGTGAATCTCCCAGTGCGCGTGCGCCTTCAGGGCGGTCACATATTCCTCGGGCGCCGCGCCTTTTAGTACGTCCAGATACGGTTCGACCTGATCCAACTCCGCGCGCCACGCCTGCACCTGCCCGAGGTATCGCAGCAGATCGCCGCGCAGTACGTGTAGCCGCAATCGATCTACATCAGCGGGTGCGAAGTCACGCTGCGCGTCCGCGGCTGCGCGATCCAGCACTTGCTTTGCCGCGTCGAAGTCCTTGGTACTCATCAGACTGGCGCCCAGCACACGGAGCATTTCGGCTCGGACCAGCGGATCATCGAGGGTCGCGTCTTCGATTTTTCGCGCCGCCTGACGCAGTAGGTCGGCGGCGGCTGGACGCCTACCGCCATTCTCATCGGGGTCCGCGTCGCGAAAGATTCCGATGACCAGGTTCTTGACGTTCTCTGCTCGTCGCTGCTGCTGCAGAGCCAGGTCGCGCTGCTGCATGGCAGCTCGGGCTTGCCACACCGCGGCACTGGTTCCGGCAAGGATCGCGATGCATACGGCTGTGACAGCGACCACCGCCAGTTTGTTGCGAACCGCAAACTTCCTCATTCGATATGGCGCACTGTCGGGGCGCGCGAGGACCGGCCGGTCATCGAGATACCGGGCAATATCCTCGGCCAAATCGTTTACGGTTGCATAGCGATCGCCCGGCTGCTTCTTGAGCGCCTTGAGCACGATGTTGTCCAAATCGCCGCGAATATTTCGTCGCCACGCCTGCGGGGCGACCTCACTAGGGCGCGCCGGTTCAGACTGCAGGATGGCATCTTCCAGCGCGCCGCGCGAATCGCGCGCGAGTCTGTACGGGCGCTCGCCGGTAAGCAGCTCGAAAAGAATCACGCCGAGCGAATATACGTCCGATGCAACCGTCAGCGACTCACCTGATATCTGCTCTGGCGACGCGTAGTCCGGCGTCATGGCGCGACCAGACAATTCAGTAAGGCGGGATTCCTTCGCCTCGCCGCCTTCGAGCAGCTTGGCGATGCCGAAATCCAGTAGCCGGACTCCACCATCGGGGGTCACCAGTATGTTTGCTGGCTTCAGGTCGCGGTGAATCACGAGCTTGTTGTGTGCATAGGCCACAGCGTAGGCAACCTGCAAGAACAGTCGCAAGCGCACCGCAAGCCCAAGCGGCTCGTCGTCCGCAGCGCGCGCGCAGTACTGATCAATCGGCCGACCCGCAACATACTCGAGTGCGAGGTACGGTTGCCCTTGCGACGTCAAACCGGCATCGAACAACTTGGCAATGTTGCGATGATCGAGTGTCGCGAGGATCTGACGCTCGCGTGCCATGCGTTCCGCAAGTCCCGTGAGTGCCCACGATCCATGAGGCAGTTTGAGCGCGACCTGCCGTTGGATCAGTCCATCCGCACGTTCGGCAAGCCAGACTGCCCCCATGCCACCCTGGCCGACCTCGCGCAGCAGCCGATACGGACCAACCAACGCGCCCGCGACCGGCGCACCGAAGCCCGTAGCGTCTGCCGTCGCTGACGGGGCCGCGAACTTCGGCATCGTGTTGAGAAAGTCTGCGGTCTCGACTGCTGCGGAGCGCGCCAACAGGTCTTGCAAGTGCGGCTTGAACCGCTGCCATTGTGGCGGCAGCGACTCGAGCCAGCCGGCTCGTTCAGCCGGCGGGCGATCGAGCACTTCGTCGAGCAATCGATTCAGCGTCAAGACACCTTCGCTATCGAGATCGAGACCTAACATTTAGCGGCCCCTGCGGGTGCTGAACGAGCGCGCATCGATCCTGCCACTATGATCTTGGTCCGGTCCCGCGCGCAAGCGCCTCGAGGCGGACGCGCCCGCCTCGATCGCCAGTGCCAGCGAGCGCCGGCAGTCCCGTTCAGGGAGCGGGCGCACCGCCGATCACAAAGCCCTTCGGACCGGGACCGTACACGCGGTCGGCACGGCATTCCTTGTGAACGAGGTCAAACGGTTCGGTACGGGTGTTGTCGGACCAATCATCGTCGCGTTCCTTGTATTTGTAGACGAAGCGCACGTTCTTGATGTTGTTGCCCTCGACGTCTCGCAGATCTGTCGCACCCGTCAGGCAGGTCTCCCCGTAGGCGCAACTCACACGTCCAACACGGCGTGACACCTTGCGGTTGTTGACCAAGTCTTCATATTCGATACCGGTCACCGTAATGGCGCGTTCGGTAGGGTGATTGTTGGTGAATTTGAAGCGCACATTGGTGCAGCGATCATTATCTGCACTCGCCAGGGCTGGCAGGACACAGATTGCCACGACACCCATAACGCCAGTGAATTTGCGAACTAACATGATGACATTGCTCCGGGGACCGATGTATGAAGCGCAGGACGCGCCAGCCCGTCCCCATCGATCGGTTGGCGCTGCGTACTGTTTCTCAATGACAAGTACGCTCGCCCGCCTGACAAGCGGACACGTCGCTCGGACTATTCTGGCGGCGCCGCTGTTCAGCCGATGGCGCGCGCGAGCAGCAGCCGCGCTTTTTCCCAGTCCCGACGCACGGTGCGATCGGTGACACCCAGTATCTCGGCGATCTCGCGTTCGGTGAGACCCACGAAGTAGCGCATCTCGACCACCTCGACCAAGCGCGGATCGAACGCGGCGAGTTCATCGAGCGCCTCGTGGATCTTCAGAATTTCTTCCTCGCCTCCGACCAGGTTTTCCACTTGCTCCGTGATGAGCGTCACGGGCCTCGCGCCGCCGCCGCGACGCTCGCGCAGCGAGGCACGCGCCAGATCGACGATTACCGAGCGCATCACGTGCCCGGCATAACGATAGAAGTGAGTGCGGTCGTCAATGCTCAGTTGGCCGGCGTTGGCGAAGCGCAGGTAGGACTCGTGCACCAGCGACGTGGTGTTGAGCGCATCCGGCCGGCCTTGCAGCTTTAGACGCCTATGCGCCATGCGATGCAGATCCTGATAGGTGATCGAAAAGACTTTGCCCAGAGCCTCGGCGTCGCCGGCCACCGCGCTTTGTATCAAGGCTGTCAGGGAAACGTCGCTCGCCACACGGCCATTGTCTACCTATGCCGCGCAGTTGAGGAGTGCATGTCCGTTTCGGCGAGGCTGCGGCGTATCTCTGTGTAACCGCCCGATTTACCTACGGAGCCGCCGACCATGTTGACCGAAAAAGCGCCTGATCTTGGGTCGCATCTGGCACGTTGCCTCATCGCCGCGCTGGCGAGCGCCACCCTGTCCGGCTGTTTCGAGGAGCCGCAGCAACTCGAGCTACCGGAGACGCCCATTCTGGAGGTTCCGCCGCCACCGCCCACGGAACCTACGCCAGCGCCGCCGGTGGAAGAGATAGGCGTGGCCGCTCGAACTTGGGAACTGACCTCACTCGACGTGAAAGGCAAGAGAGTCGCGATCGAGGGCGAAGGAACTATCAACGGTGAGGTGAATGAGACGCGCCGCGTTGGCGCGCTGACCTACGCGCCGAGCAATCGCGACGCATTTGCCGATGTCGAGGTGTACTCAAGCCAGAGCGGCGCTACGTACTGGGTGGAAGCGGAGGCACCCATCGCCGATTTCTCTGACGCGGCCGCGAAGGCGGGGGCAAAGTCGGACCTGTCGCAATGGCATACGTTTCGCAAGAACGCCGTGGACGCGTCGCTTACGCTTACAATCTCAGAGCTTGCGATCGAGCTCGATGATTTCAACGACTTTCGAACACGGCCGCCAGTTTGTTCGTGGATAGCGCCGGCCGTCACCGACCATCCGCGCTGCTTCGATCAGCTCTCCGGCGTCATTCGTTTCGGCGTAGCGGTACGCAGTCCTCGAGGCTCTGAATCCCTTATCGTCTACGGGCTTTATGCGGGATCGGCCCAGATTTTGGGTTACAACGGCGAATGGAATTGGCAGTTGGGCTACGTCGATGCAATTTCCAGCGACTACTACCTTAATCAGCTATGGCAGCTTTCTCGTCGCCCGGTGCAATCGATATTTCGCCCCGAGCTTTTCGAGACCAGTATCGGATCCATCGAACTATTGCCGATCGGTCAACAAGTATTCATTCGCCTGCGCAGTCCCGTGCGCGTCAGCGTCGATTTGTCGCGTGTACCGCAAGAGTCCAACTTCGAACTATGGATTAATGCCAACGCGGCCGCTTTGAACCGACGGGGTCGTGAATCCTACGCCCAGGCCCGATTCCGTGATCCGATCAGCGCAGGCGGTGTCGTCGTCGAGCAAACAGGACTCACCGAGCTGCGTGGCACTGCACCTAACGAAACGTTGCTACCGCCGGAGGCTGAGCCCTACGTTTGCGAGTTGCCCAATGACCAGGTGCTTCCGGCGTCCGCCGGCGTCGCGCAGTTCGCGCTCGATGCATACCTCGTGCCTGAATTCGAGCTACCAACCGCCACCGTCATGGTGCACCGGCAAGGTGGCGCGCAGGGACCATTAGCCGTACATGTACGCTCCGCGAGCGGTACTGCACTGGCCGGTACCGACTACGAGCCAGTCGATGAACTGATTGTATTTCCCGACGGCGACGATGTGCCGCGGGCGGTGCGCATCAAGACCACCGACGACACGCTCGATCGTGGCGATCGTAGCCTGACGCTCAGTTTGACGGCCGAACCCAACTGCGGCCGCATCGGCGGCCGCAATTCCACGACGGTCACGATCGTGGGCGACGATGGTGATCTCGGCGGCAGCGGTACGCCGCCGCCAATCGCTAACGAGTCGATCGGTGGCACCGTCACAGGCCTGATCGGCAGTGGACTCGTTCTCGAGGAGCGGATCGAGTTCGTGTCACTGCCCGTTACGAGTGACGGCCCATTCGCCTTCACGCGCAGCTACCCGATCGGCGCAAGTTACGACGTTCGCGTGCGCACCAATCCTTCGAACCCTGCGCAAGCATGCACGGTGTCGAACGGCACGGGTACCAACGCCGGTGGCGTCACGAACATCCTGATCAGCTGCGCACCGCCCGCGGCGACCACCGGCCTCGATCCAGGCTTTGGCAACGACGGCCGAGTGAGTAGCAGCCTCGCAGGCGGCGCCATTGCCATGGCATTGCAGCCGGATGGCAAGTTGCTGGTGTTGAACGAGCAACGCAGGATTCAGCGATTCAATACCGATGGGTCACTGGACACGGGTTTCGGCTCAGGCGGCAACGTGACCATCAGCTTTGGCGGCACGGGCGATCGCGTGCGTAGCCTCGCAGTGCAGTCCGACGGTCGGATACTGGCCGCGGGCAGTGTGTATCTCGACAACCAGGACGAGGATTTTGCGGTGGCGCGGCTGGATTCGACTGGAGGCCTTGATCCAAGCTTTGGTGTGGGCGGAAACGCCTATCTCGCGGCGCCAGGCCGTGTCGATCAGGGAGAGATCGTTCTCGTTCAAGCCGATGGCCGCATCGTCGTGGCGGGTGTGGTGGACGTTGCACCACCTCCCTTGCGCTCGTACGCAGATTTTGCCGTTGCTCGATTCAACTCGGATGGCTCGGTCGACAGGGGTTTTGGAACGGGCGGACGCACGATGGTCGATCTCGCAGGTCGCACGGATCTGGTGCGAGCCGCTGCCCTGCAGTCAGACGGCCGCATTGTCGTGGTAGGTCGGGTCGCCGATGGCCCCAGCACCACACCTGACGTCGGCCTGGCGCGCTTCAACGGCGATGGCTCAGTCGACACCAGCTTCGGCAGCAGCGGCGTCGTGGTGCGCGACCTCAACGGTCAGGGTGCCTGGGACGAAGCCTCGAGTGTGGCCATCCAGAGCGACGGCAAAATCGTGATCTCGGCGCTCAACCGCTCGCCAGGCGCACCCAATCGATTCACGGTGGCCCGATTCAACGCCGACGGTTCGTTGGACAACGGATTTGCGACCAACGGCGTGTCGACGACGGCGTTCAGCAGCGGCGACGACTACAGCCGCGGGCTCGCGATCGAGCCGGGCGGGCGGATTGTCGCGGCGGGATCCACCGTCGGCGCTACGCCGCAATCGGACTTCGGACTATTGCGACTCATGCCCGATGGAACACTCGACACCGGCTTCGATGGCGATGGTCAGCTAACTATCGACTTCTTCGGCGCAACCGATGGTGCCAATGCTGTCCTCATCCAGCCCGACGGTCGCATTGTCGCGGCCGGGGTCGCTCGCAATGGCAGCTTCTTTGGCTTGGGCCTGGTCCGGATAGTGCCCTAGCCGAGATCGCCAGACATGAATTTGGCTGTATGCTTCGGTATCTCGGAGCAGAAGCGGAGCGACCGATGCCAGCTGGAGCCGCTAACGACGTCGGACGCGCGCTGCGCGAGCTATGTCTGGCGTTTCCGCGCGCCGAGGAGAAGAAGTCGCATGGCATGCTGACGTTTCGGGTGGGCGGCGGCAAAGTATTTCTCATGCACGCCGTCAATCACCATGGCGATGGTCGCGTGGCGCTGTGGCTGCCGATGCCGGACGGCGCGCAAGGCGACTATGTCGCCGACGAGCCCCAGTACTTTTTCGTTCCGCCCTATGTCGGGCCACGCGGGTGGTTAGGTGTGCGACTCGACAATGGGCTCGCGTGGCGGCGTATCAGCGAGCTGGTGCGCATGGCGTATGAGCAGGTCGCGCCGCCAAAGTTCGCGAAAATGCTCGGCCGAACACCCGTCGTGCCGACACCACGCCAGCGAGTGACGGCGCGCGACACGGATCCGGCGCGGACGCCACGCGGCAAAGCCGTGCTCACTGCCATGCGATCCATCTGCCTGGCGCTGCCGGAGACCAGCGAAGGAACACAGTTCGGTTCACCGGTGTGGCGCGCTGGCAAGAAAGTGTTTGCACAAGCGTATTGTTATGAGAAAGGCTGGCGTGTGGCCTTCTGGGTAGGCGTCGAGCAGCAGAGCCTGCTGACTCGGGATCCGCGCTACAGCATCCCGGCCTATCTCGGGCACAACGGCTGGATCGCGCTGGATGTCTCCCGCTCGCATCGTGTCGGCGAGCTGTGCGCGCTGGCTGAATCCAGCTACCGGCACTTCGCGCTCAAACGGATGCTGGCGCAGCTCTAGTTCGGCAGGAATCGAGCATGGATGGCGAGTATCTTCTTCACACCTTCGGCAATGTGTGTGCTGGAAAGCGTCGTGCCGGAGATGTTCGTCACCGCTTCGCTCGGATGCCACTTGCCGTGGGTCTTGCCGACGAATTCGGCACGCCACTCGGGCAGCGTCACGCCGCAATAGCCCTCGGCGCAGACGAGTATTTCAATACCCTTGACCGCGCCGTCGGCATTCACCGCGACGAGATAGGTGACGATGTCGTTGAGGCCGTAGACCTGATCGAGGAACAGCCAACCGCCCTCGGCCACGCGCCATGCTTTCACCGCGGGGCGCAGGGCCGGCACTTGATAGATGCGCTTGAGGCGCTCGAAATTCTCGGGGCTCAGGCTGAAGTCGGCGGGCACCAGCGTGGCGCCCGGGAACAAACGCTGTTGGGCAGCTGCCAGTGTCTGGATATCGAGTGCAACGGCCGGCTGCACGAAGACTACTGCCGCAGCCGGCACCAGCAGGAAGCGCGAGTACATGTCAGCGAGCAGCGCCGAGTGTCAACCCTCAAGCGTTGCGAATGAAGTGACGGGCGCCGAAGCCACGCAGCGCAGCGGGCGTCTCCTTCACGAAAGTAAAATGCTGCTGGCCGATTTCGGCGCTGAAATCGAGGCCGTGATAATCGAAGCTCCAGACCTCGTTGTTCCAGCGATGGTCCCACCAGCGACCATACATGCTGCGCGGCGTGGATTTGACGCCGCCGCTCAGGAAATCGACGGGATAATACACACCGCCGGGCCGCGTCACGCGCGCCGCCTCGGCGATGACTGCGCGTGTGATGTGCGCGGGCAGCTCGTGATGCATGATGTAGCTGGTAGTCAGATCGAAATAACCATCAGGGAACTTCGTGTCTTCCGCGAGGCGCTGCGCAAAATTCGCCCCTACACCGAGATCACAGGCGCGCATGTGTGCATAACGCACCATCGGGCCGCCGACATCGACGCCCCAGACCTCGGCTTCGGGAAAGCGCTCCTGCAAAGCCACAGTAAACTGACCAACACCGCAACCCATATCGAGGATGCGTTTCACCCTGCCATCCGCGGGGAGCGGCAGCGCGGCAGCGGTCGACCTGTGGATCTCGTCCTGCTCGTTGTGCCCGATCGTACCGACATAGAAGCTGTTAGTGCCGTAGTGATACATGTGGCCGGCGAACGGATCGCCAACATAGCCGCCGGGCTGGATATGGATCTCATGCCGCGCGTACTGCGGAATGTCGAGCGCCGGATCGAGTTCGAGGGCACCGGGCCCGGCGCGGTCAGCCGTTTCCATTTCGGTCAGATAGCGGTCGGCGTGCTGGTGAAAATGATTCTGCAACGTCTTCCACGTGACCTGCTGATTCGCCAGCCAGGCCTTGGACGCGATGTTTATCGCCGGCTCGTTCTCGACCAGCGCGATCAACTCCTCCTTCGTCACGAGCGTGGTCGGATCGAGGCCATTGCGCGCCAGCACCCGATCGAGCGCCTGGTTGGACGCCGCGCGGATCAGCTTGCGGTGCATCAGGCGGAAGCCTTCGGTGAAACTCTGCTGGGCCTCCAGATCGAGTGTGCCGAAGCGCTCGAGCCGACCCAAGGCACCTCGCGGCTCGTAGTCCTTGAAGCCCAGCTTGGCAGTCGCCGCCGTCGCTTCGGCAGCCTGGCTCTGCAGCAATCCGCCGAGTGCCACCGAGGCAGTGGCGGCACCAAAGAATGTTCGACGACCGATCATGGCATGCTCCAGTTGTTAGTCGCGCAGCGTCTCAGTCGCGCGCCGGGAAGTCCGCGCCGACACCGCGTGTGCCGTCGTTGCCGAGTGCGCCCAGCGTGAGCTCGATGAACCGGTCACGTTCGGCATCCCAGGCGGCGCTCTCCTCGGCGGACGGCTGGTACTGCTCGACCATGTCCGTCGTCACCCCAGCCTTGGACATGACAGCCTCGACGACCTTGAGCCGACGCTTCGTAGTCCACAGTTCTGCGCCCATCGCGATCACGCAGGAGACAAGGTTGTCGATCTGGGGGTTACCCAGAAACACGCCGGAATTGACGTCCGACGGGATCGCCTCGGCCGTGTAGGTAGGGCGCTTCGGCTGCGGTGTGCCTGGCGCGTCGGTCTGGGGCGTGGCCATGGTGAGTGCTCCTCGTTACCTGCGTGCCCTTACTATGCCATTCTGGCGGCCGTGGTGGAACGCACGCAACCGTTGCTGGGCACGTTCGTCAGGATTCGGGTAGACGGTGTGCCGGCCCCGACGGCGCACGATCGGATCGAAGCTGCCTTTTCAGTCGTGCAAGTGCTCCATCGCCTGATGAGCTTCCATCGAGCGGACAGCGATGTCAGTCGTTTGAATCGCGACGCAGCCGCGGCGCCTGTCCTGGTCAGCGCGCACACTTGCGCCGTGCTGGCTCAGAGCCTTGAGCTGTCAGCCGCCTCGGGCGGGCTATTTGACATTACCGTGGCGGCTCAGCTCGTCGCCAGTGGCTTGCTGCCGCCGCCGACCACGGCACCCGTCGCGGCGGCCGGCGCGACTTGGCGCGATATCGAACTGCTCGACGGCAATCGGGTGCGGTTCCATCGACCACTGTGGATCGATCTCGGCGGCATCGCGAAAGGCTACGCCGTCGACTTGGCAATGCGGCAGCTCGCGCAGGAGCCCGCAGCGATGAACTGCGTCAACGCCGGCGGCGATTTGCGGGTGGCGGGCCCGTGGACCGAACGCACGCTATTGCGGGTACCCGATCATCCAGTCGAGCAACTGCCCATCGTGGAGCTGCGCGATGCCAGCCTGGCCAGCAGCGCCTCGGTAGTCAGCGCCCATATACATGGCGGCAGTCGCCGCGCGGTCAGCGGCGACCAATTCGTATCAGTCATCGCGCGCGATTGCGCCGTGGCGGACGCGCTGACGAAAGTGGTGCTCGCCGATGCCGCAGCGGCCGCGGCCGTGTTGCGGCGATTCTCCGCCACCGCGCATCTGTATGATCGCCGCGCTGGATGGCGGACGCTGGGAGTGGCAGCTTGAAGAGCGAAGCAAGGGGTGCGCGAGTAGGCGCGTTGGGAACACGCCGGCGGCTCACCCTGTATGTCATTTCGAGCGGCGTTTGGCTCACCGGTGCCGTGTGGTTGATCTATCACTACTTCGTCCGCAGCGTCGACCAGTTCGGCTTCGAGAATCCGCATCCGGATCAGCAAGCCTGGTTGATCGCACATGCTGCTTTTGGCGTGGCGGCAGTGTGGATCTTCGGCGTGCTCTGGCCTGGGCACATCATCCGCGGCTGGAATGCGCGGGTGCGCCGGACATCGGGCGGCTGGCTGTTCGGCGTCGTCGCGTGGCTCGCGCTCACGGGGCTCGCCCTCTACTACATTGGCAACGCCGTCTGGCGCGAGTGGACGTCACTCAGCCACTGGATCGTCGGCCTGGCAGCATTGCTGCCCTTCCTGATCCACCTGCTGACGCGGCCCCCACGAAGGCCCTAGGGCGCGAAATGTGACAGAGCGAGGCTTCTGGGCCCCCGCTGTTGACTACTCCTGCATTTTTATGCATAATTTTTGGGATATTATGCATGCGTCACCGGCTAGTCTGATAGCACCATGTTGAACGACCAGCACCGCGAAGCCCGCCGCACGGCCATCGTGCGCCTGCTGCGTCAGACGCCTGTGCGCAAACAGGCCGAACTCGCGCGCCTGCTCAAGCGGGAGGGCCATGCGGTCACGCAATCGTCGATCAGCCGCGATCTGCGCGAGCTGGGTGTACTGAAGGCCAGCGACCGCTATGTGCTGCCCGGGGACGCCGATGTCGCCGCGCATACGCGCGACAACTTCGGCGCGCTCGCCCAATTCGTGCGCGACGTACGCACGGCGGGGCCGTCCCTGACCGTGGTCAAGTGCACCGTGGGTGCCGCGCAGAGCGTGGCGGCAGCCATCGACAAATGCGAGTGGCCCGAGGTCGTCGGTACGGTCTCGGGCGACGACACACTTTTTCTCGCCACCGGCGATGGTCACGCGCAGGCGCGCCTGGTCGAACGTCTGCACCGTATTTTCGGAGTCTAGTCTCACCATGACAGCTGCTAACAGCCCCGCCAGGGGCCAGACACCTATCGTGCTCGCCTACTCGGGCGGCCTCGACACTTCGTTTCTCGTCCCGTGGCTGGCCGAACAGCATGGTCGGCCGATCATCACGGTGACCGTCGATACGGGTGGCATCGATGCAACGGCAGCGCAACAACTCGAACAGCGCGCGTTGGCGCTCGGCGCCGTGGCCCATCATCAGATCGATGCGCGCGCCGACTACTTCGAGCAGGTGCTGCAGTTCCTGATCATGGGCAACGTGCGCCGCGGCCAGCTCTATCCGCTGTGCGTCGGTGCCGAGCGCGTGATGCAGGCGCAGACCATCGCGCTGATGGCGCGCAAACTCGGTACCAACTCGATCGCGCATGGCTGCACGGCGGCCGGCAACGATCAGGTGCGTTTCGAGGTTGCATTGCGCACGTTGGCGCCGGAGCTCGAAGTGATCGCACCGGTGCGCGACCACGCGTTCTCGCGGCAGCAGGAGCTGGATTTTCTGCAATCCCGCCAGCTGCCGGTTCCGCCCTACGGTGCGGCCTACTCCGTCAATCGCGGTCTGTGGGGCGTCACGATCGGCGGCAAAGAGACACTGACGTCCACCGGCAGCATTCCGGACACGGCGTGGGTGCTCTCCAAAGACGCCTTCAGCAAGCCGCGCCCGGCGGCACAGCACACCATTCATTTCGAGTGCGGTCGCCCCGTCGGTGTGGACGATGCCAAGCTCTCACCGGTCGAAGTGATCGAGAAGCTGGAATCCCTGGCGGCACCGTACGGCATCGGCCGCGGCATTCACCTCGGCGATACCATCATCGGCACCAAGGGCAGGGTCGCCTTCGAGGCGCCCGCCGCCGAGACCTTGTTGGTAGCGCACCGCGAACTCGAGAAGCTCGTGCTCACCGGTCGGCAGCAGCGCATCAAGGAGTCGCTCGCCGGCCCGTACGGCGATTGGGTGCACGAAGGCCAGCTGCTCGATCCAGTGTGTCGCGATATCGAAGCGCTGCTCCGCTCCTCACAGGCGCGCGTCACTGGCGCCGTGCACGTCACATTCCGGCCCGGCAGCCTGTTCGTCGACGGCGTCGAATCGCCGCATTCGCTGATGACCGCCTCGAAGGGCGTCTACGGTGAAGCGGCGGGCGAATGGACGCCCGCCGATGCGCTCGGTTTCTCCAAGATCGTCTCGCTCACGGGCATGTTCCATGCTCGCGCGGGCCGCCAATAAGCAGCGCCCATCGGACAGCGCGAGGTAATCCAGCGAATGCGAACCGTGATCGTCGATAAAGTGGCTTCGGTGACCCAGGCCTGCGGCCTCGGCAATGAAGTGCGAGTCGCCACCGACACCATTCCCGCCGAGGAAGGCGTGGTCGTGGTCGTCGAGATCCTGACTAACAAGTCCAACTACAATGCGATCGAACTGACGAGCGGCCGCATGGCGAAATGTGTCAAGGGCGACATCGTCGTCGGCGCGCTCGGCCATCGCAAAGCCCTGTTCGGCTACTCGGGGCACGTGCCCAAGAGCGTCAAGGCGGGTGATGTCATCCAGATGCTCAACATCGGCGGTGTGCTGGGTATTTGTGACTCAGTGAATCCCGACAAGGGCAAGCCCTTCGACTGCCGCGTTATCGGCGGCGTACTGCAGTTTCCTTACCTCGGCGAGCGCATTGGCGTGCCGGCGCGCGTCGGCTACCGGCAGCTCGACATGGACGCCAAGCTCGATGCGCACGGCGTACCGGTGCTGGCGCTGGCCGGCACCTGCATGGAGGCCGGCAAGACGGCCGCCGCCGCGGCCATCATCAGTCGCATGCGTCATCGGGGCCTGCTGATCGACGCTTTCAAGGCGACCGGCGTCTCCCTGCGGCGCGACATCCTCGCGTTCGAGGATGCGGGTGCGCGCAATACGCTCATTTTTACGGATTTCGGCGTGGTATCCACCACGCGCACCGTCGGCCCGGCGCTCACCCGCACGATGATCTCGGAACTCTCGGACAAGCGGCCCGACGTCATCGTGTTCGAGCTCGGCGATGGCTTGTTAGGTACGTATGGGGTCGATTCGATACTCGCGTGCGAAGACATTCGTCAGGCGCTCACGGGCGTGGTGCTGTCCGCCAACGACCCGGTCGCAGCCTACGGCGGCGTCGACATCCTGCGCGAGCGCTTCAAGATCGAACCGATCGTGGTCACGGGGCCGGCTACCGACAATGCGGTCGGCGTGCAGATCATCGAGGAGCAGCTCAAAGTGAAAGCCTTCAATGCGCTGGCTGCGGGCGCCGCGCTGGGCGATGCAGTGATCGATGCGCTCAAGCTCACGCGCGCCAAGCCCGTCGAGGCCGTCAGCGAATGACGCATCGGATTCCCACGCTGGTACTGGGCGGAACCGGCTACGTGTCCGGGGAATTACTGCGCCTGCTCGCCGTGCATCCGAACTTCGAACTCGCGGGCGTCCTGTCGGACAGCCAACCGGGGGAATCGGTCGGCAAGGCATTTCCGCATCTCGCCGCCGTGCTGGGCAACGCAAGCTTCAAGTCGCAGACGGAAATCGAACAGCTGATCAGCACACTACCGCAGTCGGCCTTGTTCTCCGCAGCCCCGCATGGTGCAGCGGCGGCGCTCATCGATACGCTGCTGACCCGCGCCGAGGTGGCCGGTACGCGGCCGCGCGTGGTCGACATCTCGGCGGATTTTCGTTATGCCGAAGCGGCAGCCTATGAAGCCGTCTACAAGCATCCGCACGGCGCGCCGCAACGCTTGGCGCAGTTCAGCTGTGCCGTGCCCGAACATCTGCGCAAACTCAACACGCCTCATGTCGGCCATCCGGGCTGTTTCTCGACGGCCACGCTGCTCGCCAGTGTCCCCTTGTTAGCCTCCGGCTGGATCGAGCCGACGCTGTTCGTCGCGGCCATCACGGGCAGCACCGGCTCCGGCCGCAAGGCGACCGAGAGCACGCACCATCCACTGCGCCACAGCGACCTGTATTCCTACAATGCGCTGGTGCATCGGCATATCCCCGAGATCGCGGCCTGCGCTCGCGCCGCCAGCGGCGTCAATGCGGACTTCGCTTTCGTGCCGCACTCCGGTCCGTTCGCGCGCGGCATTCACGCCACCGTACAGGCCACGCTGACATCGCCCCGCGATACGGCGCAGGTACTCGCCATGCTGCGTGACTACTACCAGCACTCGCCGTTCGTGCGGGTACTGGACACGGCGCCGCGCATGAAGGACATCGTGGCCAGCAACTATGCGCACCTCTCGGCGGCTGCCAATGGCCGCACGGTCGCTGTCACGAGCGTGGTCGACAATCTCAACAAAGGTGCGGCCGGCGGCGCGGTGCAATGGATGAACCGGCTGTTTTCGCTCCCGGAAACCACCGGGTTGACGGCACCGGCCGCTGGCTGGACCTGAGCGCCATCGCCACCCGTCACTCACCGCAACGGAACTTCCACTGATGAACGCCGCTCTGGATACTAACC
The DNA here is from genome assembly GCA_041395625.1 of Steroidobacteraceae bacterium. GTDB lineage: Bacteria > Pseudomonadota > Gammaproteobacteria > Steroidobacterales > Steroidobacteraceae > CADEED01. The sequence continues at coordinate 330,646 of JAWLAE010000003.1, forward strand.
ACTCGCCCGCCGACGGTCTGGCACCCGTCTACGCGCAGTACCCGATCGAGGTCGTCAGCGCCGAGGGTGTGTGGCTGCATACACGCGACGGGCGCCGGGTACTCGATCTATACGGTGGTCATGCAGTGGCGGCACTGGGCTATGGCCACGCCGGCTGGTTACGCGCGCTCACCGACCAGGCGGGCAGCGCGGCCTTCCAGAGCAATGCCGTGGCCATGGCGGTGCGCGAGCGGGCCGCGCAGCGCCTGCTGCGGTTCGCGCAGCTGCCGCTAGCCAGCGTGTTCTTCGTGAACTCGGGGGCCGAGGCCAACGAGAACGCGCTCAAGATGGCGTTCAAGATGCGCCCGGGCCGCACGCATGTGGCAGCCATCGAGCACAGTTTTCATGGTCGTACCGCTGCAGCGGCGGCCGCCACCTGGGGCGCTGCCGCGAAGTGGTATCACTTGCCGCGCGCGCCGTTCGATGTCAGCTGGATACCGCGCGCGGATATCACCGCCATCGCGCAGCACGTCACGGAGAATACTGCTGCCGTCATCGCAGAGCCAGTGCAAGGCGTCGGCGGCGCATTCGACCTGGGCGCCGAGTATCTGCAGGCACTGCGAGCGCGCTGCGACGCGGTCGGCGCGCTGCTGATACTCGATGAAGTGCAATGCGGCATGGGACGCACCGGCAAGCCATTCGGCGCTAACTACTACGGTGTGACACCGGACATGCTGACGTCGGCGAAGGCGCTCGGTGCTGGTTTTCCAGTGTCGGCCCTCATGATGAGCCCCGCGGTCACCCAAGCGCTCAAGCTGGAAGGCCTGGGCACCACTTTCGGCGGCGGCCCGATGGCCTGCGCAGTCGTCGAGGCAGTCGTGGAAGCGATCGAAACCGGCGATCTGCTCGCCAATGTCGCGACCGTGTCGGCGTACATTCGCGAGCGCTGCAAAGTGGGCCCGGTGACGGGATTCCAGGGCGCTGGTTTTCTGTTGGGCCTGAAGACGCGAGCGCCGGCCAAGGCTGTGCAGGCTGCGTTGCTCGCGCAGAACATCCTGGCCGGCACCAGCGGCGATCCCCACATCCTGCGGTTGTTGCCGCCCTACACACTCGAGCGGCAGCACGTCGATCTGCTGGCGCGCGCGCTCGAGACCATCTGAGCAGCCTGATGCAGAACTTCCTGGACCTCGCCGATCTGGCCCGCGACGAAGTGGTCGAGCTGCTCACATTGGCGCAGCGGCTCGAGCGTCAGCCCGAGCCACAGGCGCTCGCCGGCAAGATCCTCGGCCTGCTGTTCTTCAACCCGAGCCTACGCACGATGTCGTCGTTTCAGGCCGGGATGGCGCGGCTCGGCGGCTCGTCGTTCGTCATTTCCGCCGGCAATGGCACGTGGCAACTCGAAACCCGACGCGGCGCCGTGATGGATGGCGCGGCAGCCGAGCACGTGCGCGAAGGGGTGCCGGTACTGTCGCACTACTGCGATGTGCTCGGTATCCGTGCCTTCGCCGGCGGCACCAATCTCGATGAGGATCTCGCTGAAACCAGCTTTCGCGAGATGACCGGGCTGGTGGCGAAGCCTGTCATCAATATGGAATCGGCCGTCAACCATCCGTGTCAGGCACTCGCCGACTGGAAGACGATGGACGACCTCGACGTACCGCAGCGCGCCAAGTTCGTGCTGTCCTGGGTGAACCATCCGCGCGCGCTGCCGCTCGCCGTGCCAGCCGCGACGGTCCACATGGCTGCCATGCGCGGCATGGAGGTGGTCGTGCTGCGGCCGGATGGCTTCGCCTTGCCGCCGGCGATCATGAGCAAGGCGCGCACGGCAGCCGAGGCTGCAGGTGGCTCGCTGCGCGAAACAGCGGATCGAGCCGCAGCGCTCGACGGCGCGCAAGTGGTGTATGCCAAGGAATGGGGCTGCACCTCGCACTATGGCGATGCCGATGCCGACCGTGCGCTGCGCAGCAAGCTCGCCGACTGGTGCGTCCGCAACACCTGGTTCGAACGCACACTCGCCGATTGCAAACTGATGCACTGCCTGCCAGTGCGGCGCAATGTCGCCGTCGCCGACGAAGTACTCGATGGTCCGCGCAGCGTGGTCCAGCGTGAAGCGTACAATCGCATGATGGTGCAGATGGCCGTCCTGCATGCCCTGCTGTCGGGTCGTTAGACCTGTAACCACACTAGAGTCTCAATACCATGAACGTGATGATGCATCGATCCGATCCCACCGCAGCCATCCGCAGCCTGCGCAGCGCGGCGCCTTATATCCGCATGTTCAAGGGCAAGGTGTTCGTCGTCAAAGCGGGCGGCGGCGTGTTCGGCGATCCCGAGGCGACGCGTGGACTCATCGAACAGATCGCGATCCTGCATTACTTCGGCGTGCGCGTTGTGTTCGTGCACGGCGGCGGCCCGCAACTCACCGAGATCACCGAAGCACTGGGTGTGCCCACGCGCATGGTGCAGGGCCGGCGCATCACCGATCAGAAATCCATCGATGCGACGTCGATGGTGCTCAACGGGCTCGTCAATACCCGCATTCTGGCCATGTGTCGCGATCTCGACATCGATGCCGTCGGCATCAGCGGCGTCGACGCCGGGCTGGTGCGTGCGCACCGCCGCCCGCCCGTCAAGTTGACGGATGGTAGTGGTGAGACCGTCGACTATGGCTTCGTCGGGGATATCGATTCGATCGATCCGACGGTGATCCGCAAGCTGCTCGACAACGGTCTGATGCCGGTCATCAGCCCGTTGTCGGCCGATGATCAGGGCACCTTGCTCAATATCAATGCCGACACGGTCGCGGCGGCTATCGGCGGCGCGCTGGCAGCCGAAAAGCTGATTCTGTGCACGGGCGCTCCCGGTATCCTCGAGCGTGTCGACGACCCCTCGTCGGTTATTTCCTATACCGATCTGCGTGGCCTGAAGAAGATGCGCGAAGACGGTGCCATCGTCGATGGCATGCTGCCGAAAGCGAAGGCCATCGAAGACGCGATTCGCGGCGGCGTGCGACGCGTGCACGTGATTTCCTACCAGGCACCGGAAGGTATTCTCACCGAGGTGTTCACCAATGAAGGCACCGGCACGCTCGTGGTAGCCGATGTGAACGCGCTGACACCAGCCGAACAGAGCGCCGGCGGCTGACACATGGCACGCCTGTGGGACAAGGGCGCCCCGCTCGACGCACGCGTGCTGCAGTTCACCGCGGGCGAAGACTACTCACTCGATCAGCGGCTGGTTCAGTACGACGTGCGCGCCTCCATCGCGCATGCGGACATGCTGTGCGCGCAGAGACTGCTGACGACTGACGACTGCAAGGCGATTCGCAGCGGCCTCACCCAGCTGGCTGAGCAGCATGCACGTGGTGAGTGGCAGATCGAGCTGGCCGACGAGGACGGGCAGACGGCACTCGAGCAGCGCCTGACGAAGCTGATCGGTCCGGCCGGCGGGCGTGTGCATCTCGGTCGGTCGCGCAACGATCAGGTGCTGGCTGCGCTACGGCTCTACCTGCGCGATGCAACCAGCGAACTCGCGGCTCAGGCCGACCAGGTAGCCGACGCGCTCGATGCACTGGCCGCAAGGCACGCCGACATTACGCTACCCGGCTATACCCACATGCAGCAGGCCATGCCGAGCAGCGTCGCGCTCTGGGCCGGCGGTTTCGCGGCGGAACTGCGCGACGACGCTGCGGGCATCGCGAGCGTGCAACGCCGCCTGGCAAAGTCGCCGCTCGGCTCGGCCGCCGGCTACGGGACGCCGGGTCTGCCGATCGATCGCGGCGCCACCGCCGGGAGCCTCGACTTCGATCAGCCACAGGAGCCCGTGACTGCGGTGCAGCTGTCGCGTGGCAAGGCCGAGGCGCAGCTGTTGTTCGAGTGCGCCTTGTTAGCGCAGGATCTGGGGCGACTCGCGGCGGACCTGTTGCTGTTCTACACGCAAGAGTTCGCGTTCATCGATCTGCCCGACGCCTTCACGACCGGTTCGTCGATCATGCCGCAGAAACGCAATCCCGACGTCTGCGAACTGGTGCGTGGCCGTACCGCGACGGCGCACGCCTGCCTGCTCGAAGCGCTCGGCATCTGCGCCAAATTGCCGTCGGGCTACCAACGCGATCTACAACTGCTGAAGGCACCATTGTTCCGCGGTATCGACAGCGCCATGCAGAGCGCTGCCATCATGGCGGCGCTGCTCGAGGGTGTGCGCTTTGCGGCCGAGCGCATCACGCTCGATCCGGCGATCCATGCGGCCGAGGAAGCCAATGCGCTGGTCGTCGAGGAAGGCATCCCCTTTCGCGAGGCCTACCAGCGTGTCGGTGCCAAGCAGAAGAAGTGAGCGCGTCCGTGTCGCTCTGGATCGCAGGCACCACCCTGGAAGGGCTGAACGCGCGGCATCGCAACACGATGGCCGCTCATCTCGGCATCGTCTTCACCGAACTGGGCGACGGCTTTCTGCGCGCGACGCTGCCAGTCGATTCCCACACCGTACAGCCCATGGGCGTCCTGCACGGTGGTGTATCGGCGATGTTCGCCGAAACGCTGGCGAATGCGGCTGCGATCAGCGTCATCGATGACGCACGCTACGACACGTTCGTGCAGGAGAGCAACGCGAACCACTTGCGTCCCGGCCTCCCAGGGCTTGTAATCGGGACGGCACGCCCCCACCACCTAGGTGCGCGAAGTCACGTCTGGGGCGTGGAGATCGCGGACGAGCGGGACAGACTGATCTGTATCGCACGGTGCACGCTGGCGATCGTGAAGCGAACCGCGAGCGGCCCGCGCTAACCAGTTACTGGGGAACCAACCATGAACACGACAGTGCTCGACCCGACCAAACCACTCGACCAGTCCCTGGTCACCTACACACACGTGATCTATGCCCTGCATGCGCTCGCGGTGGTGATCGGCCTGACGTCGGCGGCCACCATCGTCGGCACCTTCGTGTGGAGCGTACCGTCGATTATCGCCGTGGTGATGAACTACGCGCGTCGCGGCGACGTGCAAGGCACCGTGCTGGTGTCGCACTTCACCTGGCAGATCCGCACTTTCTGGTACACCCTGCTGTGGGCAGTGGTGATCACATTGATTTCGACGCCGCTGATCCTGTTGCTGGGGCTCGGCTTTCTGACCTTCGCGGTCGGCTTTGGCGCACTCGGCGTGTGGGTACTGTATCGGGTGCTGCGCGGCTGGCTCGCCTTGCGCGATTCGAAGCCGATGTATGCCTGAGGCTGCCCGTTGCCGGACGATTGTCGCCAGCGTCATCGCGCTCGCCGGTGTCGCCTGCGGCCAGAAGGGCGCGCTCTATCTACCTACCGCCGAGAGCGAGATCATCACACGTCCCACACAGACACCCGCGACGGCTAGCAACACCGACCTGGCCGGCTCGCAATGGCAGGTAGTGACCGTCAATGGCAACCCAGTCGCGCCTGCTGCCGACGACACACCGGCCACCGTCGAGTTCGTCGACGCAACGCGGGTAGCGTTCACAGGCGGGTGCAACCGCTATGCCGGCGAGTATTCGGTGGCCGGGACCGTAGACCTGCGTTTTGGCACGAACTTCGCTAGCACGCGCAAGGCCTGTGCGCCGGCTTTGATGCAGCAGGATGAAGCGCTCGCTGCCGCCCTCAGCGCCGCTGCGCGACTTCGCCGAACGACAGATAAGCTCGTGATCGTGGCCGCGGACGGCAAGGAGCTCGTCACGCTGCGGCGCCAAGCTTCGAGTTAGGGCTTCGGGACGGCCGCGAACGCCCGTTAGGCGGCAACCCCCGCCGCGGCGGCCAGGATGCACGAGTGCCGCAGATTGCATCGCGCGTGACGAGGCGTAGAGTGTGCACTACATGGCAGTCGCGCTTGCCTCACCCTCCGACACCGGGCTAAACGGCCTTTTAGTTCGAGTGCACGGCCTACCAAAACGATGGCGACTATTGGATCGCCGATCGTTTGCTCGTTGAATGACCTAGTGAGTAGGTGTCAACATGCCGCCAAAGCGTACCGTGAAGTGCCGGCGGTTGCATCTTTTTCGCCTTCTGCTGGCGCTTGGCCGTCTTCCCCCATAGGGAGACGTCGCGGCGCGCGGCAGCGCTCTCGCGACGGATTCTTGGCGTTGGTCAACGCGTGTCGTTAGCCGTAGCGACGCAATCCGGCGACGTGCTGGAACGGTAATCTTGCGTTGGGCAGCACATGCTCGATAGCGCCGGTCCTGCTGACGCAGTTGAGCCGATCAAGACTGTCGTAGCCGCAGGCACCTTACTTACTCTGGCTGTTCGATTGCTGAGACAAGTTGCCCGCCAGCAAACGATAGAGCGGTCCCGTCCCATCCGGGCTGTTCAAGAAGCACGCCAGCGCGCACGGGCGGACCTCCTCTACCTCTCCATACGAATCGACCTTCCTGCAACTCTTTCCCGCTTACATCGTCATAAAACTTACACGTGAACTCCATGGGTGAATTTCCTATTTCGTTGCAGTTTACCCACTCCTCGCCGATCCACGTTGCCGACAGTGGCACCTCATGAGGCCGCGTCGGTACCTTTAGTTCGCTGGTGGATAGCCATTCCTTCAGTAAGTAGGCGGCAAGCACAAGTGAAACAACTAGGCAGCCGAGAATCATCCGATTCCGATTCATGGCCTGAAGTTCACATGAGGGAAGTCGTCTCGTAGCTCTTCGATGTAACTATTTGGTCTTGGATCAATCATCCATGGAGTATCGACGCCGCCAGCCTCCAGTACATCGCGCACGAACGTGATGCAACTATTGTCCGTCAAGTTGTATGGCTCGCGGTTTGGATCACCATTTTGCCCCATTCGGCGCAGCGCCTCCGCAAGCATTTGCGCGTAACTCGAATTCTGAATATATGCGCCAGAAATCCGGCCGCCATGACCGGCACGTGCGGATATGACGTTTAGCACCCTGCGAAAGCTCTCTGGTGTCGGACGATTGTTTTCCCCCATCTTCACGTTGGGCACCTTTCTCGTTCGCACGGAACCACATCCACAGTTGTTGTCCGGATATCTGCCGTACTCGAAGTATTTTGTGACGCCGGTCGGATCGATGAGCAGAATGCCAGCATGACCTAAGCCGCCTACGCGGCCGACCGGGGTGTTAATCCTGTAATCAGGGAAAACGATCGGCACAGCATCCAGCCCAGTAGGGTCTGCGTAGTCGATCGGACTAGCACCGACATACCGATAGGGGTTCACGCCTCCTGCCAATCCAATCGGATCTGACTCGACGTATGTCGCCCTTGACGCGAGTTCACCGTAGATGAACGCGTTTTCCTGGATGGCTTGAGCGGCTAAAGGGGCGATGACGAAGACACGGCTCCTGCGAGGTTTCGGTTTCGCCGTAGAGGCTAGTTTCTCGCCCCACTATAGCGCGCGGCTGGAGGCCGTTTGTTAGTTTCCACCGGCTGCTACTTGCGCGTACAGTGTGACTCTACCAGCTCCTAACCCGAGAACTCTGATCGCCGCTAAATGGGGGATGTGCAACATCATCTCGAATTCGGCCAGCGACCAATTTCAATCTTTCGTCCATTGTGATCGACGAGAGTCTTGTCCTTAAGCATCGACTTCACGAAATCGACAGCGAGTTCCAAGGCCTGCTCCGGGTCAGCCCCAAAGATCTCTTTGTCTCTCTTGAATAAAGCTGGCGCGTGTACGCGGCACGAGTATTCCTCCTCCCCGGACACAGCAGTCGGTTGTCCTATTCTCACCTGGAAAGGCCGCTGATCGTCACCATCCTGCACGATGCATTCGAGCTCATGAACCCATTTCATGGTTAGTTGTTCCAGGTATCGAGAGGTGGGAGGGATTGCCCGCGTAGGCACGCCGCATAACGTTGTGCTGCCGCTGCATAGCATCGCGCGCCCGCAGCTTTTCCACGCGATCGCGAAATAGCTCGGCACGTCGGAATATCCACTTCGTAATACTGATGATCGCATCGCTTTTCGCGATCATTGTCCTTACACATCGCGTCGATTGCGTCGCCGAGGGGAATCGCGATGTGTGGATAGATCCAGCTACCGAGTCCATAACCGGCGATTCCGGCTCCAGCGACTGCGATACCACCAGCAACTGCAGCACCACCAACCGCCGTTCCACCGGCTCCCGCTGCGGCTGCTCCGCCGCTCGAGGGAATCGCCGGTAAGGCAAGCGCTCCTGGATTCAAGCCCTCGGGGTCAGCATATGTCAGCGGATTGTTCGCGGCATATGCGAAAGTGTTCAGCCCACCCTGCAACCCGATCGGCTCACTCTCGACATACCTCCCGATAGCCGAGTCATAATCTCTGAAGTAGTTATAAAGTCTGCAGCTATCCTCCATCGTTCGTAGCGCGCATCCTCGCACGGCCCACGATCGCCAGGAACAGACTGCCGACAACGGCTCCCGCACAGATTAGCGAGGCAGCTGTTTGCGGGCTAAAGCGTTCCAATATCGTTGCTCCAAGTAGCATAAAGAGCAGAGCTCCAGTGATAGCTCCAACAAGTGCCGCCGACCACCACACCGCACGTTGGCGCGCCCGCATCACGATATATGCGGGTAGTCCGACGAACAGTATTGCTAACAGCGTGATACCAGAAGCCATAAACCACACCGGGCCAAAGATTGCATCAGAAGGCATTTCACGATTCACGTTTCCGAATGCCAACCCAAAGAGGCCGTAGATCCCCGGAGCAATGGCAGCAGAAGCGAGCGACGCGATCGCGACGCGCGCAGTGTGCTTCAAGGGACTTACACTCGAATCAGTCGCCGTCATTCTGGTAGCTAACTCCCGTGCCGAAATCATAGTTGCCCCCAAAACATTTAGGCCCTGAGCCACATTCTCGGAAGCATTCGTTGTGATACCGATTGATGCACGAGAGTCGTGTGCATCCAGCACCTCCGCAGGGGCCGTCCTTTTGGCATTGCGGGGTCTGCCGCGCCTTCGCGTCTTTTCGCACAAGGCAGCGGCGAATGCAGTTCAACTTTGACGTGTTCTGAAGGCTGCAGGCATCTGTCAGCAGATTGACGCCGAGATGGCCGCCACGACAAATGCGAGCCGCAGCTTGGTGATACTTACATCCGAACTTCTTTGCGACTTCATCGTAGTAGGAGCAGGGGCTGTAGTCCTGCAACTGCCACTCACCCACTGGCACACGACCCCATAGTCCTTCTGGATCAACACTCGAAGTCGGATTTCCCCTAACGTAGGCATACGTATTGACTCCGCCCTTCAACCCAATCGGATCTGACTCGACATACCGCCCGACGGCAGAGTCGTAATCTCTGAAGTAGTTATACGCGAGGTTGGTCTCTATATCGAAGTACTGACCCGGGAAGCGCAGGTGGTACTTGAACACCCCGAGCGCCTGCGGGTTTTCATTCGGGGCACCTTCGCCGAAGGGCGTCGGGTCCCAGCGCCAGCGCAGCTTGTTGTCGCTCGGTCGGGTGACACGCCTCGGCGTGTTCAAATGATCGGTGTGCACGTAGAAGATGTCATAGCCGCCGGTCTTCGGACGCAGTGTGGCAACCGGGATGTCGCCGAGCCAGATCGTCTCCTGCACCAGCGTGCCGGTGGCGGAGTATTCGCCGATCAGATGGCCGGCTTCGTCGTAAGCAAATTTAGTTCGAGTGCACGGCCTACCAAAACGATGGCGACGATTGGATCGCCGATCGTTTGCTCGTTGAATGACCTGGTGAGTAGGTGTCAACACGCCGCCAGAGCGTACCGTGAAGTGCCGGCGGTTGCATCTTTTTGGCTTTTTGGAGGCCTTTGGCCGTCTTTAGTCGAGTAGCGGGCACTGGGTGGCTTCCGAAGCAGTCATATCGGGAGTCATATTGTTGCGTTTTGTAACGTAAAGGACGGGGTGAGGTGAGTCCCCCGTCCTTTTTCGTTGGGAGACGAGCGATGCACAGATGGGACCGGCTACAAGAGCGATATATAGAAGAGTACCGCGCGCGCGGTCGTGCGGAGGCGACCAACCAGCATGTTCGCTGGCAACTCGAGGATTGGGGCGCATGGCTGAAGCGGCGTCGCCCGCGCGTCGTGCTGGAGCGGCTTGATCCGCAACTGCATGTCGATTATCTCGCCGCGCGCTCGAGCTTCAAGGCGAAGTCGACCGTGTACGGCGTGCTGTCGAAGATGCGTTGTTTTGGCGACTTCCTTGTTAGGGAAGAGGTCTGGGCGAGCAACCCGCTGCGCTGGATGCAGGGCCCGAAGATCATCCCTTACAACCGGATGCAGCGACGGCCTGATCGGGCGCACCTGGAGGCTCTCTGGCGAGCGGCGGCGAGTGCGCCGGGGACTACTCGCGGCACTTGTGGGTGACGGTGTTGGCGCTGCTGTACGGCACGGGGCTGCGTCGTGGCGAGTTGTCGCGTCTCACGCTCGATCAGGATCGATCGGGCCGACGGCACGATCCGGCTCGATGGCCGCAAGAGCGGTTGTGAGCGCTGCGTGCCGCTGCCGGAGATGGTACGCCGGTGTCTCGAGGTCTATTGGCCCGCGCGGCACAACCGGCTGGAGGCGACTGGGCGGTTGAGCGAGACCGCGCTGCTCGTGAGCAGCCACGGCACGCGCTTGAGTAGTGAGTCGATCAGCAACGGCGTGCGGCGACTCGCCTGTCGTCGCGCAGATCCCGTATTCGAGTCTGCATCAGTTCCGGCACAGCTGTGCCTCGGATCTGCTGGCGGCCGGGGTGGGCATCGCCGACGTGCAGCAGATCCTGGGGCACGCGAGCGTCGCCACCACCGTCATTTATACCCATATCGCCGATCCGGCGCGTCGCGCCGCGATGGCACGCCACCCACTGAACGACTGGTTGTACGTCCCCGAGCGTGCTGAGGAGGCCGCATGAGCGCCAACATCCGCGAGCTGCCCCGTGTGCTGGGCGAGCCACTCGATCCGTTGATCGAAGGCTATCTGACCTATCTGCTGACCGTGAGCCGCAAGGCACCGCGCACCGTCATCGACGTGCGCTGCACGCTGCGCCGGGCGGTGAACGGCTTGGCGACGCAACGCCCCACCGTGCCCGTGTGGCTGCTCGAACTCAGTGACTTCGTGCACTGGTTTGAGCGCGAACGACGCGCGGGCCGCTCAGCGGCCTCGCTCGCCAAGGACGCGAGCCACCTGCGCGGCTTTCTCAACTACGCGGCGCAGCGGCCGCGCCAGCCGCAACGTACTGGCGGGTTTTAACCTGCATGACACGGTGACCCGGAACGTGCCGGCCTTTCTCACCGAGGCCGAAGCCGAGCAACTGGTGCGCTTGTCCGCGCGGGGATTTTGCGGCGCGGCGCGATCGGTTGGTCATTTGCTGCTGTATGGTGCGCGGTTTGCGCACCGCGGAGCTCTGTCAGCTCGAGGTGGCCGATATCAACCGCGAGCGCCAGGAGCTGATCGTGCGCCACGGCAAGGGCGACAAGCGCCGCGTCGTGCCGATCCCCGACGGCGTGTACTGTGAGCTGCTGGCGTACCTGTTGGAACTCGATCGCAAGCGCGGTGCGCTGCTGCGCACGGCGTTCCTCGCGCGGCGCATCCGTGCCAAGGACGTGTGCGACATCGTCGCGGCAGCACGCACCCGCGCCGGCATCCGCCGGGCGATGACCGCGCGCACCCTGCGTCATTCGTTCGCCACCCACCTGATGGATCGCGGCGCGGACGTGGCCGTCATCGCCTCGCTCATGGGTCATCGCTCCCCGCAAGAGAGCGGCGTGTACCTGCATGTCCTGCCCGGTCGCACCCAAGCGGCCGTGGCCCAGTTGCTCACACCGCCCCGTCAGCCTCGATCACCACCCCGTCGAACCCGACCCGGGAGACGCCATGATGTGGGGCTACTGGTTGGCGTTGTACCTCGGCACGCACTGCGTCGCCCGCGGCTTGCGTGCTAGCACCATCGCCGCCTACCGCGACACGCTCACGCAGTTTCAACGCTGGCACGACGCGCGCGGATCGGGCGGCGATCCGAGCGCGGTCACCGCGCGCCAAGTGCTCGACTACCTGCAGTACTTGCGCACCGAGCGCGACAACGGCGATGCGGCGATCAACCGGACGGTCGTCGTCCTGCGCAGCTTCTACACCGCCATCGCCGCCATGGGTCATCTCGATCCGCGGGCGAACCCGCTGGCCGGTTTTCCACGCATCCGCGCCACGCCGCGCAAGCTCCCGGTCACGCTCTCCGTCGAACAAGTCGAGCGGCTGCTCGCCCGACCGCCCACGGACACGATCCTCGGTCTGCGCGACCGCGCTTTGTTAGTGCTGCTGTACGGCACCGGGATCCGGGCGAGTGAGTGCGCGGGACTGCGTCAAGGACACGTGGATCTCACCGAGCGCACGATTCAGGTGCGCGGCAAGGGTGGCCGCGAGCGCGTCGTCCCGCTGAACGATCAAGTCGTTGCGGCGCTCGCGGTCTACTGCCAGGCGCGCGGACCGGCATTGCCCACCGCGCCGTTCTTTCGCTCGCGCTTCGGGCGTGCGCTGACCCGGGGCGCGATCTTCGAGCGCGTGCGCACGTACGGTCTGCGCGCGCATCTGGGCAAGCCGCTTCTCGCCGCATCGACTGCGCCACACCTTCGCCACCCACCTGGTGCGCCTCGGCGTTAATCCGGTGACGATCCGCGACCTGTTAGGACACAAGCTCTCACCAGTACGCAGATCTATCTGCACGTGACCGCCCAAGATCTTCGTCTCGCAGCCGACAAACACCCGATCAAACACTTGCTCGGCACCATCGAGCATCTGTTGCCCAACGCGAGACTGCCGTTCCAGCACGTCGCGGGACTGCGCCGCTACGGCTAACGGCACGCGTTGACCAACGCCAATCCCCCGTCGCGAGAGCGCTAACGCGCTCCGCGACGTCTCCCTATGCTTGAAGACGGCCAAAGGCCTCCAAAAAGCCAAAAAGATGCAACCGCCGGCACTTCACGGTACGCTCTGGCGGCGTGTTGACACCTACTCACCAGGTCATTCAACGAGCAAACGATCGGCGATCCAATCGTCGCCATCGTTTTGGTAGGCCGTGCACTCGAACTAAATTTGCTTACGACGAAGCCGGCCATCTGATCGGCGAATACTCCGCCACCGGCACGCTGGTGCAGGAGACGATCTGGCTCGGCGACATCCCGGTTGCCACACTGCGTCCGAAGACCGGCGGCTATGACATCTTCTACGTGCACACCGATCATCTGAACACGCCGAGGCGTGTCACCCGACCGAGCGACAACAAGCTGCGCTGGCGCTGGGACCCGACGCCCTTCGGTGAAGGTGCCCCGAATGAGAACCCGCAGGCGCTCGGGGTGTTCAAATACAACCTGCGCTTCCCGGGTCAGTACTTCGATATCGAGACCAACCTCGCGTATAACTACTTCAGAGATTATGACTCTGCGATCGGAAGGTATGTCGAGAGCGATCCGATCGGATTGGCCGGGGGCGTCAACACTTACGCCTATGTGTTAGGAAATCCTATTGGTTTGACGGATCCAACCGGCCTGCAAGCTTCCGACCTGCGCACGCCGTCCGCTGCGCAAATTCGTGAAATGTCGCAACGAAGCTGTGCCCGACAGGCGTTCTTGCGAAATTACGAGGCGATGAGAGCAGCTAACTGGAAGCGCTCTGATAAGTACTTTCACTGCAAAGCGAATTGCGAGGCTGCGCGATGCGGCCCGGCAGGCTACGACGAGGCCTGCGTCGTGAGTAATGTTCGGGAAGCGACAGATAAGGCGTTCGGCGACCCACCGTCCGCTTCAGCAGCCGATCAAGCCGCAAATCAATATGGACGCGATGTTGCTGCCAAAAGCGCGAGTATCACATGCCAGGTAGGGTGCTCTCGGTACCGGCCGCCGGGCCTGCCAGCTCAGTACTAGGAGCGGATATGAACAAGCGTTGGCTAATTGGCGGAATCATCACGCTGCTTCTAATCCTGCTGGTTTGGTGGAGCCGAACCCAGTTCCAGATCGATCGCTGTCTAGATGCGGGCGGCCGTTGGAACAGCCAAACGGATAGCTGCGACCGATAGCACAGGGTGAGGTGCACGGCGCAGATTCCCTTCACGCATTGGCTCAGGCATCTGACGTCGACCGCTATTTGCGCGGTATGAGTAAGAAGTTTGACTTCTTCTGGCCGAATGGCGATCCGTACTTTGATGAATGACGGACCCGCAGCACGATGAGTCTCGCGCCGCTGCTGCGAATCACGGTGCCAAATCCAAGTTCATGCAGGATAGCCGCCGGCTTAGCGTTGTGGTCCAACCGGCCACAATGTCGCTGGTCCGGTAGCGCGGGAGCTGCGCGCGGCTAATCGGCTGGGTTTTGGGCTTCGATCCTGAGCAGTGCTTCGGCGGCGGTGATGATGGCGATGCCGTGATGGGAGCCGATGGGCAGCAGGTGGCGGCGATCACCGGTGACGATCCATTCGGCGCGGGCGGCGACGGCAGCGGCTATGACGTGATCGTCATCGGCATCCTGCTCGATCACGCGGGGTACGTGGAGGGGCGAGAGTAGTGTCACCAGGGCGGTGTACTGGGCGACGAGCGCTGCAGGCGTGGTGGCGTACTGGGCGATGCGCTGCGTAAACTTCGGGTAACGCAGTGTGTGAGTCAGTTCATCGATGAGGGTTGGAGTACTTTGGTATCGAGGACCAGGCGCACGATCAGCTGGCATTGCGCTTGCGGCGTTCGGCGCGCACGGCGCGCACTTCCTCGACGATCATCTGCTCGATCTCAGGTGTTAGTTCATCGTGCGGCAGGCGCTGCCAGGTGGCACGCAGGGCCTCGCCTGCCTGCTTGCGCAACTGTTCGCGCAGCATGGCCTCGATGGCGGCCGGGGTAAGCAGACCTGCGGCCTGGGCGTTCTGCGCCAGTTCGTCGGGCAGCTGGATCTGGATGGTGGTCATGGACGGTTCCCCTGTGCACTCACGCGCTTGACCGGATATGCGGCCAGTTTATGCGCTTCTGCCGATCGGCAACAATACAGAATTTCGCATAATCGGATTGACGGACCCGGGGTGGAGGCCCGGTCACTGGCGCGCATCCCGGCGGAAGAGCCTGCGCGGCACAAGGGACGAGGTAAGGGTCGCGCGATGCCCACGAACCGGAATAATTGGTGTTCTAGCGGCTGACGAACAGACTGAAGCGGGGTTTTGACTGCCGCACCAGACAGACCACTGTCACCGTTCTGGATTACCTGCAGCTCCAAATCCCTAACAAGTGAAATTATTCTTGTCTAGCTCCGCAAATTGCCACGCTTTTGCGGGCGCGAGGTTCTGCCGTCCTCGAGCCTGAGCAGCGTCAACTCAGTTCGCTGTAGTTGGCCGTCGCCCAAGCGACCGTTCAGATATCTACCGCCGCAACACACCTCGCTGCCTGATGCTCGCGTTCGGCCGCTATAATGGGCCGCAATGAACAAACCCGATCTCGTGCTGATCGACGGCTCGTCGTATCTGTACCGCGCCTTCCACGCGTTGCCACCCTTCACGACCTCGCGCGGCGAGCCCACCGGGGCTGTCTTCGGTGTGCTCAACATGCTCACCAAATTCCTGAAGGACTACCCGGTCGAGCGCATCGCTGTCGTCTTCGATGCCCCTGGCAAGACCTTCCGCGACGAGTTGTTCGCCGAGTACAAGGCCCAACGCCCACCGATGCCGGATGACCTGCGCGCGCAGATCGAGCCGCTGCTGGAGGCGGTGCGCGGTCTTGGTCTGCCGATGATCCGCCTCGCCGGCGTCGAAGCCGACGATGTCATCGGCACGCTCGCCTGTGCTGCCGCCAAGCGCGGCCAGCGCGTGCTGATCTCGACGGGCGACAAGGACATGGCACAGCTCGTCGATCCGCACGTCACGCTCATCAACACGATGAGCAACACGGTACTCGACCGCGACGGCGTCAAACAGAAATTCGATGTCTGGCCCGAGCAGATCATCGACTACCTCGCGCTCGTGGGTGACAGTTCCGACAATATCCCAGGGATCGACAAGGTCGGGCCCAAGACTGCAGCCAAGTGGTTAGGCCAGTACCGCTCGCTCGACGCAATCGTCGCGCATGCGGCCGAGATCCCCGGCAAGGTGGGCGAGAACCTGCGCGCCGGCCTCGACACGCTGGCACTCGCGCGCAAGCTCGCCACCATTCACACCGACGTCGAACTGCCGATCGCGCTGGATGACCTGGCACGCAAAGCCGTCGATACCGAGGCCCTGCGCGCGCTCTATACACGGCTGGAACTTCGCTCGCTCCTCAAACAGCTGGACGGCGGTAGCGACACGAGTGCAACGCCCGCAGCCAGGAGCGCCGGCAATCCGGCGACGGCCGCAGCACCTAGGGACCGGCTGCGCCGCGCCAGTACGACATGATCACCACGAGCGCCGCGCTCGACGCCTGGCTGCAGCGCCTCCGCCAATGCGAGCTGTTTGCGTTCGATACCGAAACGACGAGTCTCGATTACATGCAGGCAGAAATTGTCGGCGTCTCATTTTGTATCGAGCCCGGCAAGGCTGCCTACGTACCGCTGCGCCACGACTACGCCGGCGTGCCCGAGCAACTCGAGCGCGACGCCGTGCTCGGCCTGCTCAAGCCACTGCTCGAGGCCAGCTCACCCGGCAAAGTGGGCCACCATCTCAAGTACGATGCCCACGTGCTCGCCAATCACGGCATCGCCTTGGGCGGCATGCGCTACGACTCGATGCTGGAATCCTATGTCTGGAACAGTGTCGCGACGCGCCACGACATGGATTCGGTCGCGCTCACCTATCTTGGCATCAACACCATTCACTACGAGGATGTCGCCGGCAAGGGCGCCAAGCAGATTCCCTTCAGTCAGGTGCCGCTTGAGACTGCCGCGGAGTATGCGGCCGAAGACGCGGATGTCACGCTGCAACTGCACCAGGCGTTGTGGCCGCAGCTCGAGTCGATCCCGGCCCTGCGCGATCTCTACGAACAGATAGAACAGCCGCTGGTGCCGGTTCTGCTCGGCATGGAAGCCACCGGCGTGCTGATCGATCGCGAGATGCTCAAAGTCCAGAGTGGCGAGTTGACGAAACGGCTGCAGGAACTGCAGGGCGAGGCGCACGCCGCGGCCGGACAGGAATTCAATCTCGATTCACCCAAACAACTGCAGCAGATCCTGTTCGAGAAACTGCAACTGCCGGTGATGCGCAAGACGCCCAAGGGCCAGCCGTCGACGGCAGAAGACGTACTCGAGGAGCTGGCGGCCAGCTACCCGTTGCCGCGGTTGATCCTCGAGTATCGCGGCCTCGCGAAGTTGAAGTCGACCTACACGGACAAACTGCCGGAGCAGATCAACGCGCGCACCGGCCGCGTGCACACGTCTTACCATCAGGCCGTGGCGCAGACGGGTCGTCTCTCCTCCACCGATCCCAATCTGCAGAACATTCCGATTCGCACCGCGGAAGGCCGGCGCATCCGCCAGGCATTTCTCGCGCCGCCCGACTACGTGCTGATGGCAGCTGACTACTCGCAAATCGAGCTCAGGATCATGGCGCATCTGTCCGAGGACGAGGGCCTCCTGAAGGCGTTCGCCAGCGATCAGGACATCCACCAGGCGACGGCCGCCGAGGTGTTCGGCGTCGAGATCAGTGAGGTTTCGAGCGAACAACGACGCTCTGCGAAGGCGATCAACTTCGGCCTTATCTACGGCATGAGCGCCTTCGGTCTCGCGCGCCAGCTCGGTATCGATCGCGGCTCGGCCGCCAACTATGTCGATCTTTATTTCGCGCGCTACCCGGGCGTCAAACGCTACATGGACGAGACGCGCGCCCGCGCCAAGGATGCCGGCTACGTCGAAACAGTGTTCGGGCGGCGGCTCTATCTGCCCGATATCGGCGCCCGCAACCGGCAGTTGCAGCAGTATGCCGAGCGCAGCGCGATCAATGCGCCCATGCAGGGCACCGCGGCAGACATCATCAAGAAGGCAATGCTCTCAGTCGACGCCTGGTGCCGGCAGGATCTCACGCGCGCGCGCCTGATCATGCAGGTGCACGATGAACTGGTGCTCGAGGTCCACCAGGACCAGGTGGCGCCAGTGCGCGATGCGATTCGGCAACACATGGTCGACGCGGCTGAGCTGCGCGTGCCGCTCAAGGTGGACATCGGCACTGGCAAGAACTGGGACGAGGCGCACTGAATTACAGCAAGGGTTTGATTGGCATCCATTGCCAGAACAGCACGAGGAGTCGCTTGCCCCAGGGTGCGTACTGATCCGGTTCATCAGCGGCCGACCAGCTGTTAGCCGGCAGCATGTCCGTGACGATCGATGCGGCGACCGCCCGCGCCTGCGACGGATCGTGGATCACGACGCCCACTTCCGTGTTGAGGTTCTCCGAGCGCGGATCGAGATTGAAGGTGCCGATGTAGACGACGGACTCGTCCACCACCAGCGTCTTCGCGTGCAACGCGAACACGGGCGCTTGCTCGCGCAGGGCGGCGTAGCGTTGCATGACCACCGTCCGCACCGCCGGGTCGGGCCGATATTCGTGGATCTCGAGACCCATCGCCAGCAACTCGTCGCGCTGATTCCGATAGCCGCTGTAGGCCTGCAGGTTGTCGGTGGACGCGAGCGAATTGGTGCTGATGCGCACGCGCACACCTCGGGCGCGCAGCTGCCGGAACAACTCGATAGCCGCATCCGACATGACGAGATAAGGCGATTGAATCACTACCTCACGGCGCGCCTCGCCCACGAGCTTGGCGAGCGCCGCGGTTGTCAGCCCGCCGCCGCCGAGTGCGGCTGCGCCAGAGTTCTTGCCCGGCTGGTCGCTCAGAAACGTCACGCGACCCCAGCTCAGCCTCGCGGCCAGTTCCGGGAACCCCGTGGGTATGTCCTGCAGGACCGCCCGTATCTCGGGCGCAAAGTTCTCAGGTGCAGCCGCGTAGCCACGCAGGCCTCGATACACCTCGCGCACCTGCTCGGCATCTACCGCGACATTGGCCTGCAGGAAGCCCAGGCCGTCGTAGAGTTCTTCCACCGGCGCCGCGAGCTCACTCGCCCAGAAGCGCTCGAAGCTCGCCTGCATTTGTGGCACGACTGCGCCCAGCACCAGCGCCTCACGATCGCGAAAGTTGTACTCGTGATCGAAATCGAAGTACTCGTCCGCCATGTTTCGACCGCCGGTGATCGCGATCTGACCATCGACGATGAAGGTCTTGTCGTGCATGCGTTGATTGACGCCGCGGAAGTTCGTGAAGATATTCACGATTCGACGACGCAGCGGCACACCCACCGAGTGCTGCGGGTTGTAGATACGGATGTCGATGTTGGGATGCAGCGCGAGCGCCAGCAGCGACTCATCCGGCGCGTCGATCAACAGGTCATCGACGATCACCCGCACCCGCACACCGCGATCGGCGGCGCGCAGCAGTGCTTCGGTTGCCAACGTACCGATGTTGTCGGTACTCCAGATGAAGTACTGCACCTCGATGCTGTGCCGCGCATGGTCGACGAGCCAGGCGCGCGCCAACATGGCTTCTTCGCCCCGCTCGAGCACGTAGCTGCCGGTGAGACCGGGCCGCGCGGCGATCTCGGCGTCGATGAAGGCGCGCGGATCTGCGGGCGCAGCCGCAAATCCCGGCGCCGTCGGCAGCAGACATGCGGCGAGCACCACGCACATCGTCTGCAAGACTCGGCGTGTGCCACGAGCGATCAGCCAATCAGTACGCATGGCGCAGCGACCGCAACAAATAACAACTTTTTGCAATGTATTGTCCATTCATCCGACGACTACTCGGCCTGCGCGCTAAACTTGTACGACGACCTGCAAGCAACATCCCAACACGAGGTTCGAGCACATGGCCGGATACTTTCAGCTCAAGCAGTCCAGCAGCGGACAGTACATGTTCAATTTGAAGGCTGGCAATCACGAGACGATTCTCACCAGTCAGCTCTACAGCAGCAAGGCGGCGGCCGAGGGCGGCATCGAAGCAGTGCGCAAGAACGCTGTGACCGACACCAATTTCGAACGCAAGACCGCAAGCGACGGTTCACCCTATTTCGTGCTCAATTCTGCGGCCAACGGCCAGACTGTCGGCAAGAGCGAAATGTACAAGTCCGCCGCTGCGATGGAAAACGGCATTGCCTCCGTGAAGGCCAACGCCAGCGACGCGGCGGTCAAAGAAGCCTGACAAAACGGCAAGGCGACGGCCGCGGGATCGTCGCCACTACCAAGTCAGCGGCTCGCCGTCGAAATTCAGGAAGGCGCCGGTCTGCGCCGGCGTCAACTCGCTGATTACTCGAATCATGCTCGAGACGCTCTCTTGCGGCTCCATGAAGCCGGGCACATCGAAGTCCTGGAGCTTTTCCACCTTCACGCCACCGGGATGGATGGCCACGACCGTGAGGCCGTCTCCTTTGGTTGCCGTCGCGATGCTCGACATCGCCATGTTGAGCGCGGCCTTGCTGGTTTTGTAGAACACGCGTCCCGGTAAATTCTGCGACGCGGCGGTGAACGAACCCGCCAGCGAAGTGACCATGACGATCGTCTTGCGCTCGCTCGCAGTCACATTCGAACGAAATGCCTCTGACACCTTGAGCGGTCCGCGGACATTGGTGCGCATGAATGTATCGAACAATTCGTAGTCCAGCGTACCGAACGACTGCGGCTTGGCATCACGGAGATTGCCCACGACAGCAGCATTGTTGATCAGCACATCGATGGTCGTGTCCTGATAGCGGCCCGCCACGGCATCGATCATCGCGAGATCGAGTACGTCCATGCGCGCCGGCTGCACGAGACCGGGATAGTCGGCCGCGAGCTGCGTCAGGCTGTCGGGCGGCGCGGCACTGCGGTAGGTCGCGATGACCCGCCAGCCGAGCGCTGCGTACTGTTTGGCGAACTCGAGCCCGATACCGCGATTGGCGCCGGTGATCAGGACGGTTGCGGCTTGTGCCTGACTCGCCATCGTCATCGATGCCAGCCATCCCAGCGCCACTGCCAGCACCTTCATGCGTCTCATTCTTTGTGTCTCCCTCACCTGCCCGATCGAGCGGCGTTTCGCCGCAGTATAGAGCCCCGGACCTAGCGTGGCAGACCAAGAAACGGCAGCCGGAACCAGCGATAGCGACTGCAGAGGATTTGTGCGGCGATCGGCAAGCCCAGACCGAATATCATGCAGGCGGCAAAGAACACCCCGGGGTTCTGCATGCTATCCACCAACATGCCGGCAAAACGGCTGCCGATGCCCACGGAAAAGGCGTGCGCCAGATAGATGAAATACGCGAAGCTGCCGACGAAGGCCAGCGGTCGCCAGGCTCTGCGGTAGCGAAATATCAGGACATTGGCAGTGACACCTACCGCCAGCGCGAGCGCACGCTGAGTGTAGCCAGCTACCGCGAACTGCTCATATCTGAGCAGTTGCTCCGCACCCATGCAAATGACGAATAGCACGCCGCAAGTTCCGACAACGAACGGGCGCAGCAGCAGCGCACCGTAACGATTCAAGCCATATCCCAACAGGAAGAACGGCAAGAGATAAAAACCTGCGCCCAAACTGAGCAGAGCGGGCCGCGGCACGAACAGGTTGAACGCCAGCGCAATCACGAAGCAGAGTTGCCAGTGCCGATGGCGCTCCAGCAACCGCCGATGATCGAGATAGCCGATCACGAGGAACGACCAGAAGACCGCCATGATGAACCAGTAGTGCATGTAGCCGTACAGGTAGATGCGCCAGATCCCCTCCACCGGCTCCACCAGCCTCACTCCCGGCAGGTACGCGCGCGCCAGATACTCGAGCGTCGACACTGTCACCAGCGGCAGCAGCAGGCGCCGTGCCTTGCGGCGATAGAAACCGGTCAGATCCGCGCCTGCGGGCCGCAGCGCGTACACATAGCCGGTGATCACCGTGAACAGCGGCATGCGGATGTAGTCGAAGACTGCCGACAACTGCCGCAAGGAGTACATGCCGCCGTCGACCACGGCGAACGCGGGACCCGTGATGACGTGATAGGCAACCACCAGCACGATCGCCACGCCGCGCAGTGTTTCGATCGACTGGTCCTTGCCACTCGTGATCGCAGCGCTCATGACTGTCTGTAACGTGCCTCACAATGGGTCGCCCAGTGTAGGGCCATGGCAGAATTTTTCACTGCGGAAACTGCTGACATCGCCAAATGGCGACAGTTGCTGCAATGCGCCGTCTGGCACTGGCAACGCTCGGGTCGCCGCGAGCCGACAGGAGGACAAGCATACGTGCCTGCGCTACGCTGCGCGGCACTAACTACTAACGCACACTGACGAGGTTACAGCATGCGCTCACGAGTGGATTGGCGCGCCGCCACTATCGCGGTTACCTGGGCTGTCTGTACGGCACCGGCGCTCGCGGCCGACAACGGCCTCTATCTGGGCGTCGGTATCACGGAGTCGAGCGTCGACGACATCGGCGGCAGCATCGATCTCGACGACACGCGCTTCAAGATCATTGCCGGCCTGCGGCCGCTCGACTGGCTGGGGGCTGAACTGAACTACTTCGATCTCGGCAAGCAGGACCTGGGCACGGCCGGCAGCGGCAATATCAAGGGCAATGCGATTGCGGCGTATGCGGTGGGTTATCTGGGCCTGGATCCCGCGCCCATCGATCTCTATGTCAAGGCTGGTCTTGCGCGTTGGGAACTGGACGGCAGTCTGTCTAGCGCCCTCGGCGGATTCAGCGGCTCGGACGACGGCACGGAGTTCGCCTACGGCGCGGGAGTGCAGGCGCGTCTGGGCAGCCTGGCAGCGCGCCTTGAATATGAGCGCTTTGACCTCAGTAACGCGGGCAGCGCGACGCTCTATTCGCTCGGAATCACGTGGACCTTCTTGTAGCTTGTATACGACAGGGGTACTCGCAAGTTGTTGAATCTGGGCGTTTTTAATTTTTCAGGTGGACGGAACCTTTGACGAAGTGGTCTCTCTAATTCAATGAGCGTCCCAAGCGCTCCCCGCTTCCCTCCCTGAGCGGGCTCGACCCGGTTACATGAGACCTGTGCCGGGTTTTCCTGGCCCCGGTGGCGCAAGCCACCGGGGCATTCTTTTTGGTGCTGGGTCATAGTTGCGGCGTCAGCCAGTCGACCAGCAGGTTCTGCGCTTCCGCAACGCCCGTTTGGTCGTGGACCGACAGTAGCTGGACGCTCGCTTCTTCCCCCAGAACATCGCGCGCAGTCTTCAGCGCGACGGTGCGCTCGAGACGCGTGGACTTGTCGGCCTTCGACAGCAGCACATGCACCCGCTTGCCGGCATCGCGTGCCCAATCGATGAGCTGGACGTCGCGGCTGCCGATGCCGCGTCGCACGTCGACTATCAGAAAGAGACCGACCAGCGAACTACGGTCGCGCAGCGCGTCGATCAGCGCCACCCAATGGCGGCGCTCGGTTTCCGCCACCGATGCGTAGCCGTAGCCCGGCAAGTCCACGATGCGCTGCGCCGGCGCGATCTCAAAGAAGTTCAACAGTCTCGTCTGGCCAGGCGATTTGCTCGTTCGGGCCAGCGAGCGGCGTGCGGTGAGCGCATTGATGGCGCTCGACTTACCCGCGTTCGAACGCCCGGCGAAGGCCACTTCAGCACCGACGTCGGCCGGAAACTGCGCCGCACTCGCGGCGGAGATCATGAAATGTGCTTTCGGGAATCGGCTCATGGCTGGTCAGCATCCCGATCTGCTCATGGGGCGCCTGAGTATACGAGTGGTCCCTGTGGGTTGCGCGCGCTGCGCAACCTCTAGGCGTCGACCCTGGGCCTTGGTGTACAATTTCGCGCCTTTTTGCGGAGCCCGATGCCCCATGACCACCCGTGTTTCGGCCCTGTTGCCCCCCCGTCTCCAGCTCGCGCTGGCGCTGCTGCTGTTTGCCCTACCGCTGTCTGTGACAGTCAGCGCCCAGAATGCCGATGCGTCACTGGTGGGCTCGGCGGAAGCCGGCGCCAACAAGACTGCCGTCTGCGTGGCCTGCCACGGAGTCGACGGCAACAGCGTCAACCCGGATTGGCCCAGCCTGGCTGGACAGAACGCTGCCTATATTCGTGAACAGCTCAGAATGTTCATCCAGCGAGAGCGGGTGAATGAGCTGATGTATCCGATGGTGGCGGACCTCACCCCGCAGGACATCGCGGATATCGCCGCATACTACGCGTCGCTCACGCCGACGGGGCTCGAGGCGGACCCCTCGTACTGGCAAGCCGGCGAAAAGCTCTATCGTGCGGGCGACGCCAAGCGCGGCATTCCGGCCTGTACTGCCTGCCACGGCCCGGTCGGTCGCGGCAATCCGGCCAATGGCTATCCGGCCATCCGCGCCCAGCATTCGGTCTACTCGGCGGCACAGCTGCAAGCCTATGCGGCGGGCACTCGTTACCAGGACGCCACCGACCCCGAGAACGTCAAGAACTATGAGTCGCGCAACGGCGTGATGATGCGAACGATTGCGGCACGCCTCACAGCCGAGGACATCCGCAATCTGGCATCGTACATGCAAGGTCTGCGCTGATCCGATTCACCGCGAGGGGTGTCCAGATGAATCGATACTTACTGACTTCCGGTCTCGTCGCAGTCGTCGCCGGCCTGCTGCTGAGCGGCTGCTCGCGCGAACCCGCTGCCAGCAGCGCCACCGCGCCGCCAGCGCCGAACGCGCCCGTGGCCACCGAGAGTTTCACGGCACCTGATTCGAGCTTCGTTGCGACTACGCCGAGCGAGGCGTCCACCGCGCCCACCCTGCTCGCCAGCTCGCCGACACTGGCGGCGAGCGTTGGAGCCAATGACCGCTGGAAACTCGGCACTAACTACCTGCAACTCTCGCCGGCTCAGCCTACTGGGGTGGGCCCCGGCAAAGTGGAGGTCGTCGAGGTCTTCTGGTATGGCTGCGGTCATTGCTATCAACTCGATCCATTCTTCGAAAGCTGGAAGAAGAACAAGCCTGCGTACATCGAGTTCGTCCGTTTGCCGGTGATCTGGGGACCGGTACACAAACAACATGCGCGGCTCTACTACACCGTCCAGACGCTCAAGCGGCCCGATCTGCATACCAAGGTTTTCGACGAGATCCATCAAAAGGGCAACATGCTCGCGGCGCAGACCGATCGAGGCAGCGCGCAAGCTGCATTGGGATTTCTTCAAGGCGAACGGGGTCAGTGAGAAGGATTTCAACGCCGCTTACGATTCGTTCAGCATGAACACCAACCTGCAGCGCGCTGAAGAGCTGACCAAGCGCTATCGCGTGGAAGGTGTGCCCCTGGTAGTCGTCGACGGTGTCTACACTACAGATATCGGTCAAGCGGGTGGCAACAGCAACCTGCTGACGTTGATCAACGATCTCGCCGCCAGTCGGCGCGGCAGCTGACGCGCAACCGCACGCCGTTGGCGGCGGTCGTGCGGCCCGCGTGAGTCGGTCGGTATGCTGAGTGCTTTCCTGCCGCAAGCCCAGGGCCTGGTCCGCACCGAGCTGCCAGACGATGCGCTGCTGCCCGACGAGGCAATCTGGTTCGATTTGATCGAGCCAACACCAATCGAAGAAGAACGGGTCGAGAAGCATCTCGCGATCGACGTACCGACGCGGGACGAGATGCGCGAGATCGAGGCATCGAACCGTCTGTACGAAGAGGACGGCACGCTCTACATGACCGCCACGGTCGTGACCAAACTCGAGAGCGATCTGCCCGAAAATACGCAGATCACGTTCATTCTGATGCCCGGCAACAAGCTGGTCACCAATCGTTATGTCGATCCGCTGCCGTTCCGACGCTTCATCGCGTATGCCGCGCGACACCCCAATTCCTGCGGCACGGCGTCCGGCTGCCTCGCCGGCCTGCTCGAAGCCATCGTCAATCGCATCGCCGACGTGATCGAGCGCGTGGCGACGGATCTGGATGTTGCTTCGGCCGAGGTGTTCGCCGCTTCCGGACGGCGGCGTGGCGCGGCGCGCGACTTCCGCAAGGTACTCGAAGACCTGGGCCAGGACGGCGAACTCGTTTCGAAGGCGCGCGAATCGCTCGTCAGTCTGGGCAGGCTGCTGGCCTTCCTGCAGCAATCCACCACCGTACCGCTGACGCAGGACACGCGCTCGCGGTTTCGCAGCGTGGCCCGCGACGTACTGGCGCTGAGTGATCACGCATCGTTCCTCGGTACCAAGACCTCGTTCATCCTCGATGCGACCCTCGGCATGATCAGCATCGACCAGAACAATATTCTGAAGATCTTCTCCATGGTGACCGTGTTCCTGCTGCCGCCGTCGGTGATCGCTGCCATTTTCGGCATGAATTTCGCGGCCATGCCATGGTTGCGCGAAAGCTGGGGCTTCGGCGTTGCCATGGCCATGATGCTGGTCGCCGCTATCGTTCCATTCGTATTTTTCAAGCGTAAAGGCT
This sequence comes from Steroidobacteraceae bacterium, assembly GCA_041395625.1. Classification (GTDB taxonomy): domain Bacteria; phylum Pseudomonadota; class Gammaproteobacteria; order Steroidobacterales; family Steroidobacteraceae; genus CADEED01. The sequence continues at coordinate 356,912 of JAWLAE010000003.1, forward strand.
GGTTATAGATCGCCGCCCTGGCCTGATCGGTTAGAATTCCGGCGCGCTGCGCCCGTAGCTCAGCTGGATAGAGTACTGCCCTCCGAAGGCAGGGGTCACTGGTTCGAATCCAGTCGGGCGCGCCATCTTCCACGTTTTCGGGATTGCCCTATCTCAGGTATCAAACGGGTTCTCTACCTTGACGCCAGCGAAATCCATACCGCGCTTCAGATCCTCCGAGAGCAGCGTCGCACAGCGCATCGCGCGAGCGGCCTCCACGACGGCGGCATCCCAATAGGATATCTGCCATCGCACGCTCGTGGACATCGCCTCCCTGAGCAATGCCACGGAGTTCTCCTGGACCCGAAAACGCAACCACGAGTCGATCAGCGCTGCCGCCTGCTCGTGGGTCAGAGGATCTGCCCTCGAAGTACGAGTCGCCTGGACATAGAACTCCTGCAGGACCTGAACGGAGAGCGCAATGTCTTCTGCGTCGAGGATCGTCAATGCGATCTCGTGCTTCGAGCGCTCCTGTACCGCAGTACTGACCGCATAGAGCAGGATATTCGTGTCAACGAAGCGCACGATCGTGGATCTGGTCGCGGCTCAGTCGATCGCCCGCCCGAAACCGAACGATCGATGCGATAGTTTCGTCCTGCAATCGCTTGCGGCGCTCGTAATCAGTCTCGCCGCCCGCGAAAGCGATCAGGAACTCCCGGACCGCGGCCGAAAGCGACGTGCCCCGCTCGGCGGCGCGGATGCGGGCGCGCCGGTGGGTTTCTCCATCGACAGAAACTGTGATATTTTTCATCTCCACAGTTTCACACAACATCGTGCCCGGGACAAGCGCCAGGGGTGAGGACGACACCTGCGTTCGCGTCGCACTCCGGCGGCAACGCCCGGACCTTCGCAACAGTTCATTGCCGAATCGATCGCGTATACGCACTGGAGTGAGCCAGCGTCGATCAAGAATATTGTCGCCGACGCGCGGTTCCGTTCCGGCTTGCGAATCCAGTCGCACGCGCCATTTTTCGCGCGCATGGTGCCGCCGGCCGATATAATTCTGGGGTTATTCATAGGGCGATTGCCAGGGTCTAAATTCGTGAGCCAGCAGGATTCGCATTTCTTCAATACCTTCAGCGTCGTCATCGGCATGCTGATCGCCATCGCAATCGTGTTGTTCGCGCTCGCGCGGGCCGTGGGCGCCAGTACGCAAATCGAGCATCTGCGCGTCGACCCGAAGTACGCGGCCGGTGTGGCCGAGAATATTGCACCCTTTGCACGAGTCGCTGTGGCGGGCCAGGACAACAGTGCGTTGGCCATCGTCGAGACCAAGGCGAGTGCCGGCTCGGGCGCACCGGCGATTCCGGAAGATCCCGCGGCAGCTTATGAGGCCGCATGCAAGACCTGCCATGGCGCCGGCATCGCGGGGGCCCCGAAGTCTGGCGATCGCGCTGCCTGGGCACCGCGGATTGCGAAGGGCAAGGACACGCTCTACAAGCACGCCATTGAAGGCTTCACCGGCGAGGGCGGCGTGATGCCTGCCAAAGGCGGCCGCGCCAGCTGGCCCGACGAGCTGATCCGCGCCACGGTCGATCACATGGTCGAGCTGAACCAGTAGCAGCGGTTCGCGCTGGCCACAACGACTAACAGACGATCTCCCGCCGCAGCTGGATCGCTTCGGCCAGATGTGCCGGTGCGATACTCGCAGCGGCGTCGAGATCGGCAATCGTGCGCGCGACGCGCAAGACGCGATGCACGCCGCGCGCCGACAACGCCAGCCGGGCGCGTGCCACACCTACCAACTGTCGGCATGCTCGATCGAGCGTGCAGTGCGTGGCCAGGTCGCGCGGCGTGAGCAGCGCATTGGGCTTCTGCGCGCGGTGTTGCTGACGCGCACGGGCCGCGGCTACTCTGCGCGACGCCTGCGCAGTGCACAGCACGCCCTCGAGCGGCAGTGCATCGAGCAACTCGTCGTCGGCGACTCGCGGCACTTCAACCCTGAGATCGATCCGGTCGAGCAACGGCCCGGACACGCGCGCTCGATAGCGTGCGATCTGCGGCGGTGCGCAGCGGCACCGCCCCGATGAATCGCCCAGATAGCCGCATGGACAGGGATTCATGGCCGCTACGAGCTGCACCGAGGCCGGATACTCGACCCTGAACGCCGTACGTGCGATTGACACGACGCCGCACTCGAGCGGTTCACGCAGCGATTCGAGCACGCGCCGATCGAACTCGGGCAGCTCGTCGAGGAACAGTACACCGTGATGCGCGAGACTCACCTCGCCGGGCTGCGCCCGCGGACCGCCGCCGATGATGGCATTCGCCGAGGCAGTGTGGTGCGGCGTGCGAAACGGCCGTACGCCATATCTGCGCACATCGAATCCCTCGGCGCTGACGGACGCGATCCCGGCAACATCGAGCGCCGCATCGCGCGCCAGCGGCGGCAACAAGCCTGGCAGGCGCTGTGCAAGCATGCTCTTGCCGGTGCCCGGCGGCCCGATCAGCAACAGACTGTGCTGCCCGGCGGCGGCGATGACCAGCGCACGCTTGGCGGCCGCCTGACCACGGACGTCGGCAAGATCGGGCCGGGGCGAGCTCGCGACATGGGCACTCATGGCCGCCACGGCTGCGTGAGCGCCGACCCGCACCGGGACATGACCAGCAGCGACACCGCAGACCGCCGACAGATCCGGCGCACCACAGACACGTTGCACGGCAGCGATGCTCACTTCTGCCAAATTGGATTGCGGCACGACCACCGCGTGCGCCGCGCGATCCGCCGCGACCGCTGCTAACAACAAACCCCGGACCGGCTTGAGCTCACCACCGAGACCGAGCTCGCCGTAATACTCGATGTCGCTAGCCGCCTCGGCCGTGGTAAGTTGTCCGGACGCGATCAGTATGCCGAGCGCGATCGGCAGATCGTAGCGGCAGCCCTCTTTCGGCAGGTCGGCCGGCGACAGATTGACGGTGATGCGGCCAGCCGGGAAATCGAAACCGGAATTGACCAGCGCCGCACGCACGCGCTCTTTGCTCTCCTTGACCGCGGTGGCGGGCAAGCCAACGATCGAGAACAACGGCAAACCCGTGCCGAGATGTACCTCGACATCGACGGGCGGTGCGGCCAGCCCAAGTTGTGCACGACTGGCGACGCGAGCGAGCGATGCGCTCACAGACAGGGCCGCTACGCGTCGGTCTGATGCAGGCGCTCGGCGAGCTTCGCTTCGAGCTCCGTCACCCGCGTCTCGAGCTGCTCCAGGCGGGCGCGCGTGCGCTCCAGAACTTTGCGCTGGGCGTCGAACTCATCACGGCCAGCCAGATCCAGCTTGGCGAGATTGGCGCGCAATACCGCGCGAAAGTTGTGCTCCAGATCCTGGCGCAGGTGCGCTACGCCAGGGGGCAAACTCTTCAGCAAGCCACTCAGCAAGTCTTCCATGCGCGTGCTTTGCATAGTCGCTGACTCCTCAACAAAAGCAATCAACAGGATCGAGGGCGAGCCGCCAGGCCTGCCCCGAATTGAGGCGCGCACCTGGCGTGCGCGCCAACTCGGTGCGCCGACAGCGCGCCAGTGCCCAACCAGGGCAGCGTCACAGCCGTTCTCGGCGCCACCTGGGTGGCACGGAAGCTGCAAACACGAACTTGACTGTGCCAAGCATACGCGCAGCCGGCTACCTCGTCCGCCGCTTTCAGGGCGATTCATCGACAAATGCAATGAAAATGATCACCGCCATCCGTTCTGCCCGCCTGCAATCAAATTGCAACCTGCCCGGCACGATTTGTCTGGCGTTCGTGCTGTTGGCACTGCCTGCAGTCAGCCTGGCCGATACGCCCGCACTCGACAAAGGCGATACCGGGTGGATCATGACCTGTACGGTGCTCGTGATCTTGATGACGATCCCCGGTCTGGCGCTCTTCTACGGCGGCATGGTGCGCAGCAAGAACGTGCTCTCGGTCCTCATGCAGGTGTTCGTCACGTTCTGCCTGATCGCCTTGCTGTGGGCGATCTATGGTTACAGCATCGCCTTCACCGGCGGCAACGCCTTCTTCGGTGGTTTCGATCGTCTGTTCATGGCGGGCTTGAACACCGAGTCACACGCCGCGACCTTCAGCAAGGGCGTATACATCCCGGAGTACGTCTACTTCTGTTTTCAACTGACGTTCGCCGCGATCACGCCCTGTCTCGTGGTCGGTGCATTCGCCGAACGCGTCAAGTTCTCGGCCTTGCTGGTGTTCATGGTCATCTGGTTCACTTTCGCCTATCTGCCGGTGGCGCATATGGTGTGGTTCTGGGCGGGCCCCGATGCGTACACCGATGCCGCGGCCGCCGAAGTCGCCAATGCCACCGCAGGCTTCCTGTTCCAGCAGGGTGCACTCGACTTCGCCGGCGGCACAGTCGTGCATGTCAACGCGGGTGTCGCCGGTTTGGTAGGTGCGCTGGTGATCGGCAAGCGTGTCGGCTACGGCACGGCGGCCATGCCGCCACACAATCTGCCGATGGTCATGATCGGCGCGTCATTGCTGTGGGTAGGCTGGTTCGGCTTCAATGTCGGCAGCAACCTCGAAGCCAACAGTTTCGCGGGACTGGTGTTCGCCAACACCTTGCTGGCAACCGCAGCGGCGACGCTCGCATGGGTGTTCATCGAATGGAGCACGCGCGGCACACCGACCATGCTCGGTGCCGCGTCGGGCGCCGTGGCCGGCCTCGTGGCAATCACGCCCGCCTGCGGCTGGGTCGGCCCGATGGGCGCGATCTGCATCGGTGTTGCCGCCGGCACCGTCTGTCTGTGGGCCTGCTCCGGCCTGAAGCAATTGTTAGGCTATGACGACTCGCTGGATGTCTTCGGCGTGCACTGCGTGGGCGGCATCATCGGCGCACTGATGACCGGCGTGTTCAATTCGCCTGCACTGGGTGGTACGGGCGTACTCGACTATGTCACGGGCGAGACCGGCTTTTCGATGGGCAGTCAGGTCCTGTCACAGTTCATCGGCGTCACCGTCACGGTCGTCTGGTCCGGCGTGGTCGCGTTCATTGCGTTCAAGCTGGTCGAGCTGACGATCGGCCTCAGGGTCTCCGAAGAGAAAGAGCGCGAGGGCCTCGATACCGCCACCCACGGCGAGCGTGCCTACAACTAGCCGCTGACGGGACTTGCGGTCGTGGTCCTGGCGGCTGCTGTCGCAAATGTGCGCCGGACGCGATTTCTGCCACTCGGTGTAGACTCCATCCGGCTGTCTGTGACGCACTTCAAATATCCTTGGAGCGCGTACCGGCGATACTGGGGTTTAATGGAGATGGCTATGCGGTACGTGACAATTTGTCTGCTCACATTCATGGGCTACATCGGCATTGCACAGGCGAATGGCGACGTCTATCGCTACACGGACGACAAGGGTCAGGTGCACTTCACCGATCGGTGGCGGCCTGGCGCGGAGCTCGTCAAGAGCGGCACAGGTCAGAGCCGCCCGTCCGCGAGCAGCAACAACACGGCGAATAACGACCAGACCCGCATCAGCGACCAACTGGCTGCTGCTCGGACCGCCCAAGCCGTGCGCCAGGACGTCGAAAGCAAGCGCGCCGAACAGTGCAAAGAAGCGACTGCGCGCTACGAAAAGGCAATCGCAGCTCGTCGCATCTTCAAGGACGACGAACAGGGCAAGCGCACGTTCCTGTCTGACGCCGAGGCCGACCAGACCCGCCTTGAAGCGCGCCAGGCACGCGATCTGGCCTGCGGACCCGCCAAACGCTAGCAACCTCACGCGCGCTGGCGCCCGGGCACGGAACGCGCGAGTCGTGACACGCAGGCGTCGCTTCACTACAGTGCGCGCACTATGTTGAAGGTAGCTTTCGCCGGCCTCGGCGCCATGGGTGCGCCGATGGCTCGCAATCTCCACCGCGCCGGACTGCTGCAGGCGGTTTGGAATCGCACCCCGTCACGCGCGCACGATCTGGCTGCCGAGCTGGGCGTCCGCGCGGCCCAACAACTCGCCGAGCTGGCCGAGGGTGTCGATGCAGTAGTCATCTGCGTGAGCGCCGACGCCGACGTACTCGACGTGATCCGGCAGCTCGCCCCGGCGCTCGCGCCTGACACCTTGGTAATCGACTGCTCGACCGTGGGTGCCGATACGGCGCGCATCGCAGCTGCTCTACTGGCCAAGCACGGCGTCGCATTTCTCGATGCGCCGGTGAGTGGCGGCACCGAAGGGGCTGAACGAGGCACGCTTGCGATCATGGTAGGCGGCAAAGATGCCGACTTCGCCCGTGCGCAGCCGGTCCTGCAAGCCATGGGCAAGACGATCACTCATTTTGGTCCGAGCGGTGCCGGCCAGGCTACCAAGGCGACCAATCAGATCATGTGTGCCGGAATCATTCGCGCAGTAGCCGAAGCAATGGCCTTTGCGAAGGCCAACGAGCTGCCGCTGGAGAAGGTTGTCGACACCCTCGGCAAGGGCGCGGGCTCCAGCTGGTACTTCGTCAACCGCGCGCCGAACATGATACGCGACAGCTATCCGGCGGGATTCCGGGTGCGTCTGCACGCCAAGGATCTGGCGATCTGCCGCGCGATGGCCGCGCAGCACGGCGTGGAGTTGCCCGTGGTCGAGGAAATGCTGGAGGAGTACCGGCAACTGATCGAGCGCGGCCACGGCGACGAAGATATTTCGGCTGCCTACCGTCTCAAAGTCGAGCTGTTCGAACGGCCGCGAGACTGAGAACGGCCTTGGTAGCCGCCAGCAAAACCATCGAGTCCGGCCAGGCGCACGCGTTCTACCTGCCCAACTTCTGCACGTCGCGGGCCGTACTCGTCACCATCCTGATCGTCGAACTGACGGCACTGGTGATCACACTCGGTAGGGCCTCCGCCGGCATCGACTTCTGGACCGATCTCGCGCGCGCATCGTTCTTTCTGTTGTGGATCGGGCTGGCGGGCGCTGGCGCGCTGTGCGCGCTGCGCGTCTATCTCAATCAACAGTCGGTCGCCCGCGGTTCGGTGCTCGTCTTGATCCTGAGTGCCATCCTCGTGGCGCTGATCTCGATGGTTGCGCTGTGGGTCGGTTCACTGGATGCCAGTGGTTACACCGGCCTCGGCGGCCTTTATCAGGTGACTCCCTGGTCGTTCGTCGCCCGCAACGTCACCATCGCCGTGATCGTCACGGCTTTGGCCCTACGCTATTTCTACGTCACGCACGAATGGCGCCACAACGTGGAACTGCAGGCGCAGGCGCGCGTGCATGCGCTGCAGGCGAGGATCCGCCCCCACTTCCTCTTCAACAGCATGAATACGATCGCAGCGCTGACGCGCAGCAATCCGCTGCGCGCCGAGACGGCCGTGCAGGATCTCGCCGACCTGTTCCGCGCGACGCTGTCGGAGAAACGCAATACCATCGCACTATCCGAGGAAATCGAGGTGGCCCGCACTTACCAGCGTATGGAATCGCTGCGCCTCGGCGAACGGCTGGTCGTCGAATGGCAGATCGACGCGCTGCCGCAGCGGGCGATCGTGCCGGGTCTGGTGCTGCAACCGCTGCTCGAGAACGCCATCTATCACGGCATCGAGCCGCGCCCCGATGGTGGCAAGATCAAGGTGCTGGGGGAATTCAACAAGGGCATGATCACGCTGATCGTGCGCAATCCGCTCCCGGCAGACAACCTCACCGTGCGCGAGGGCAATCGACTGGCCCTGGCGAATATCCGCGAACGCCTGGAACTGATGTATGGCGAACACGCCACGGTCAAGAGTGGCCGGTTCGACGATGAATACATCGTGACACTGCGGTTTCCGTTCAAAGAAGCACCACAGGCCGGGCGGCACTGACGATGCGTGTCCTGATCGTCGACGACGAAGCGCCAGCACGCGCACGTCTGCAGCTGCAGCTCGACGAAATCGGCGGCGTGGAAGTCGTCGGCGTAGCCGAGAACGGGCCGCAGGCATTGACGCTCGTCACCGAACTGAACCCCGATATCGTGCTGCTCGACATCCGCATGCCCGGCATCGACGGGCTGCAAGTGGCGCAGCACCTGGCGACGCTGACCGAACCGCCCGCCGTCATCTTCACCACGGCCTTCGATGAGTACGCGCTGCAAGCGTTCGATTCGCACGCGGTTGCCTATTTACTGAAGCCGATCCGCAGCGAGAAGCTGTCGGCCGCATTGGCGCAAGCCGGCCGGCTGACACGTCCTCAATTGCAGCAGGTCGCGGTCGCCGCCCGCTTTGCCGAAAAGCGTACGCACATTGCAGTACGCGATCGCAATGGCCTCAGGCTCGTGGCAGTCGACGATATCTACTATTTCCTGGCAGACCAGAAGTACACGACCATCAAACACCGCCAGGGCGAAGACCTGATCGACGATTCGCTGAAATCGCTCGAAGAAGAACTGGGCACGGCCTTCGTGCGCATCCATCGCAACACGCTGGTGAACTCGCGCTACCTGGAGCGCATCGTGCGCGAAGCGGACGGTCAGCACTTCGTGCATTTGCGCGACACCGACGCGCGCCTGGCAGTCAGCCGGCGCATGGCGGGTGATCTCAAGGACCGGTTTCGAATTTAACGCGGCGCGTAGTCGAACGAGTCGAAATAAAGGTGATCTACGAGCGCACCCGCGACTGGAAACTCCGTGCGGATGGCATCGATCATCGCGGGAGGGCCGGCCGCATAGATATCGAAATCAGCGAGTGGCAGTCCGGCCGCCAACACCGCTTGATGAACGACTCCGTGCAGGTAGCGCCGCGACTCAGGCTGATCGCTCGTCGACCTCGGTGGATCACTGAGTACCGGAGTTACCGTGAGCTCGGGATGTTTCGCCATCCACTGTGCCAGCAGGTCGAGCTCGTAGAGGTCACCGAAGGTCCGTGCACCCCAGAATACCTGCAGATGGCGCGCCGAGCGCGGCATGCCAGGCAGGCGTCGCTCGAGCACGTGACGCAGAATCGACTTGATGGGAGCGAAACCCGTACCGCCGGCAACTAACAATTTTGGCCGTTCCGAATCCTGGTAGATGAACTGGCCGATGGGTCCTTCGACTTTCAGCAAAGCGCCTACCTGGGCCTCACGGAACAGCCACTCGCTGAATCCGCCGCCCGGCGACAGCCGGACGTGCAGCTCGATCAGGTCGGCATCGTGCGGCGGACTGGCAATCGAAAAACTGCGCCGCCGGCCGCCATCCAGCAGAATGTCGAGATACTGCCCGGCCTGAAAGCGCAACGGCTCGACCGCCGGTAGCCGCAACGACAGGCGCATCACATCGGGGCCGAGACGCTCGAGTCGCGCGATACGCGCCGGCAAGGTCTTGATCTCCGCCAGCTCGACGGAGCGGATCCGGCGTGCCTCGATCACGAGGTCGGTCAAGGCTCGCGCCTGACATAACAGGACCGCACCGGCGGCGGCCTCGGCGGGCGTCAACCCAACGGGGTGACCGTGCGGGTAATCGATCTGCCCCGACAGGAGCAGCGCGCGGCACGATGCGCAGTGGCCTGATTTGCAGCTATGCGGCAAATTGATTCCCGCCGACAAAGCCGCCGCCAGCACATTGTCGCCCGCGGGTACGTGAATCGTGCGGTCGCCGGGGAGTATCCGGACGTCGTGGTCGCTGGCTCGGTCCTGTGTCACCGCCGGCAGTGTAACGCGGAACCAACGTTGCGGATCGTGGTCGGCCGCAAATCTGCGCAGTTGCAGTAGAATCGTGCCTCGTCACCGTAGTACTGGACGACTAACAAAATGTTCCAGAATCCCAGCCAGTCCGATATCGCAGAGCGGCTGCGCGCTGCTCGCACGATCGCCGTCGTCGGACTGTCGGCGAACGCCGCGCGGCCGAGTCATGGCGTGGCGCGCTCGCTGCAGCGCTTCGGCTATCGCGTCGTGCCAGTGACACCTGCCACGGAACGCATACTCGGAGAAGTCTGTTTCGCCACGCTCGGCGACGCGGTCGCCGCACTGGGCCGAGACACCATCGACATCGTCGATGTCTTTCGTCAGCCGCAACATGTCAAGGCGATCGTCGATGACTGCATCCGCCTGGAATTGCCCGCCTTGTGGCTGCAGGACGGTGTGATCGATCCCGCCGCGGCCGCGCGCGCCACGGCCGCCGGCATCTTCACCGTGATGGACCGCTGCATCTATCGCGATCGCGCCGCACTGCAGGCGTCATGACGCAGCTCGACTTCACCAAGATGCATGGGCTCGGCAACGATTTCATCGTCATCGAGCACGATGGCCGCACGCCGCTGCCCACCACCGAGGACTGGCGACGGCTCGCCGATCGCCACACGGGTATCGGCTTCGATCAGGCGCTGGTGCTGCAGCCACCGCGCGATGCTGCTACCTGTGTCTACTACCGCATCTTCAATTCCGACGGCGGCGAAGTGCAGCAATGCGGTAACGGTGCGCGTTGTATCGCCGCGTACCTGCAGCGGCGCGGGCGGGTACCGGCCGGCGAACTGCACATGGATAGCGCTGGTGGTCGCGTCATCGCCCGCATTGCCGACCACGGCAACGTCGCGGTCGACATGGGATTGCCCAACTTCGAACCGAGCGCACTGCCGTTCGAAGCGGCTGCCAAAGCACCTTCCTACCAGCTCGAACTGGCGGGCGACACGGTGGAGATCGGCGCTGTCTCGCTGGGCAATCCGCATGCGGTGCTGCAGGTCGCATCGGTGGCCGCAGCGCCGGTGGCAAGTTTGGGGCCGGCTATCCAGCAGCACGCGCGCTTCCCGCAGCGCGTCAATGTGGGTTTCATGGAGATCGCGGCGCGCGATCACATCCGGCTGCGCGTATTCGAACGCGGCGCCGGTGAGACTCTCGCCTGCGGCACCGGTGCGTGCGCTGCCGTGGCAATCGCGCGACAACGACAGCTCGTGGACACTGACGTGCAGGTCGATCTGCCAGGCGGCCGACTCGAGGTCAGCTGGCCGTCGCCGACGGACCACATTTGGCTGAAAGGCCCGACGGCAGTATCTTTCACAGGTACAGTCGCGCTCTAGCGCGAGATCATTTCAGGGGACCGCCACTACATGACGACACAAACTGCCCGGGACATGCCGGTAGAAGAATTGGACGAGGAGCGGGTGATCCGTTATCTCACCCAGAACCCGGATTTCTTCGAACGCCAGACGCCGTTGCTCGCCCGCCTGCGGCTGCCACACGCGCGCAGCAGCAGCTCGATCTCACTCATCGAACGCCAGGTCGAAGTGCTGCGCGAGCAGCGCCAGACAGCCGATCGCAAGCTCGCAGAATTCATTGCCGTGGCACGCACCAACGAGCAGCTCGCCGAACGCATCCATCGGTTCACGCGTCGTTTGATGCGTGCCGCCGACAAAGCGCATGTCGTCAGTGCACTCGAAGCATCGCTGCGCGAGGACTTCGATTCGTTCCACGCCACGCTGATCCTCACCAATGCTGATGAGTCCGTAGCGAGGGCAGCCGGCGAACGTTTTCTGCGCTGCGTGTCGCTCGACGACGCGAACCTGCGGAGCTTCGACAACCTGTTCGGCACAGCCAAGCCGCGTTGCGGCCAGATTCGCGATACGCAGCGCGAATTCCTGTTCGGTTCGGACGCCTCGGAGATTGGCTCCGTCGCACTCATACCGCTCAGTGCGGGCGCCAATCCGATCGGACTGCTGGCGTTGGGCAGCGCGGAGCGGGAGCGCTTCCACCCGGGCATGAGCACGGAATTCCTGCAGCGCATGGGCGAGCTGATTGCCGATGCACTCACCAATCGGTGAGCGAGCTCAACACCTGGCCGGACCGCTTTCTCGCCCACCTGACGAGCGAGCGCCGGCTGTCGAGCCATACGCGCACTAACTATTCCCGCGATCTCGCTGCGCTGGTGCACTACTGCCAATCGCTCGGCATTGGCGCGTGGCGCGCGCTCGATGGCCAGCACATCAGGCAATTTGCCGCGCGCTCGCACGCCGGCGGCCTCGCGCCACGCAGCGTGCAGCGGCGGCTGTCGGCCGCGCGCACTTTCTTTCACTACCTGATACGCGAGGGCGCGCTCAGCAGCAATCCGGCGGTCGATATCCGCGCGCCCAAGGCAGCCAAGCGGCTGCCGAACACGCTCGACGTCGATCAGATCGTGCAGCTACTCGCGATCCCGACCGACGACGCGCTGGCGGTGCGGGATCGCGCCATGATGGAACTCTTTTATTCCTCGGGCCTGCGACTGGCGGAGCTCGTTGGCCTGGACAGCGTTGATATCGACCTCGCCGACCGCACGGTGCGGGTGCTCGGCAAAGGCGCCAAGACGCGTATCGTGCCGATCGGCCGCGTCGCCTGCGCTGCACTCACGGCGTGGCGCAGTGAGCGCGGGGCGCTGGCGGCGCTGGACGAGCCCGCCCTGTTCGTGGGGCGCGGTGGTCGGCGTATCGGCGCCCGGGCCGTGCAGCAGCGGGTGCGTTACTGGGCGCGGCGGCGCGGCCTGCCGCAACGTGTTCATCCGCACTTGTTTCGGCATTCCTTCGCCACCCATCTCCTGGAATCCAGTCGGGACCTGCGTGGCGTTCAGGAGCTGCTGGGCCATGCGGACATCGCCACGACGCAGGTCTATACGCACCTTGATTTCCAGCATCTGGCCCGCATCTACGACGCTGCACACCCGCGCGCGCGTAAAAAAGACCGCTGACATCAGCCGTGTCGGCACGCGCTGGCTGTTGCAGAGCCTCGACAGGAACAGCATGCAAACGTTTTTCGATCCTCATGGAACAACGATACTGGCCGTCCGACGCAACGGCGCAGTCGCGCTGGGTGGCGACGGCCAGGTCACGCTCGGCAACACTGTCATGAAGGGCAACGCCCGCAAGGTGCGGCCACTGGGTGGCGGCAAGGTGCTCGCGGGCTTCGCCGGCGGCACGGCGGATGCCTTCACACTGTTCGAGCGCTTCGAAGGCAAGCTCGACAAGTTCGGCAATGTCACGCGCGCCGCGATCGAGCTCGCCAAGGACTGGCGCGGCGATCGCTATCTGCGCAAGCTGGAAGCACTCTTGTTAGTCGGCGATCCGAAGAACATCTTCGTGATCTCGGGCAACGGCGACGTGATCGAGCCTGACGACGACGTGGCCGCCATTGGCTCGGGCTCCATGTATGCCCTGTCGGCCGGTCGCGCGCTGCTGCAGAACACCGAACTCGATGCACGCACGATAGTCGAGCGGTCGCTCACCATCGCCGCCGACGTCTGCATCTATACCAACCGCAACCTCGTCATCGAAGAATTGAAGGCCGAATGAGCAATCTCACACCGCGCCAGATCTCACAAGAGCTCGACAAGCATATCGTCGGCCAGGCCGACGCCAAGCGTGCCGTCGCGATTGCCTTGCGCAACCGCTGGCGGCGCATGCAGATCGACGAGCCGTTGCGCAGCGAGATAACGCCCAAGAATATCCTGATGATCGGGCCCACCGGTTGTGGCAAGACCGAGATCGCGCGGCGTCTCGCACGGCTCGCCAATGCGCCGTTCGTCAAGGTCGAAGCGACCAAGTTCACCGAAGTGGGCTACGTCGGCCGCGAGGTCGATTCGATCATCAAAGATCTGGCCGACGTCGCGGTAAAAATGGCGCGCGAGGAAGAGACCGAGAAGGTGCGGCATCGGGCTGCCGATGCCGCCGAAGAACGCGTGCTCGATGCCCTGCTGCCAAAGCCCAAGATGACCGGCTTCTCGATCGACGCCGAGGCGCAGCCGCGCGACGCCGAGACGCGCCAGAAGTTTCGCAAGATGCTGCGCGAGAAACAGCTCGATGATCGCGAGATCGAGATCGAGCTGCGCGCCGTACCCGCGGGCGTCGAGATCATGGCGCCTCCGGGCATGGAAGAGATGCAGCAGCAGTTGCAGTCGATGTTCCAGAACCTGGGCGGCGGCCGCACGCACTCCCGTAAGGTGAAAGTGAAGGAGGCGCTGAAGCTGCTGACCGACGAAGAGGCGGCCAAGCTGGTCAACGAAGATGAGCTCAAGGCCCGCGCGCTGGTCAACGCCGAACAGAACGGCATCGTGTTCCTCGATGAGGTCGACAAGATCGCGCGCCGCCAGGACATGATGGGTGCCGACGTCTCACGCGAGGGTGTGCAACGCGATCTGCTGCCGCTGGTCGAGGGCAGCACCGTGGCGACCAAGTACGGCCCGATCAAGACCGATCACGTGCTGTTCATCGCGTCCGGCGCGTTCCATACATCGAAGCCTTCCGATCTCATTCCCGAGCTACAGGGGCGGTTTCCGATCCGCGTCGAGCTCAGGCCCCTGCTGGTCGAAGACTTCGTCAGGATCCTGACGGAACCCGATGCATCCCTCACGACGCAGTATCAGGCGCTGCTCGCCACCGAGCAGATGCAGGTGGAATTTGCAGCCAGCGGCGTGCAGCGACTGGCCGAGATTGCGTTCAGCGTGAACGAGCGGACCGAGAACATCGGTGCGCGCCGCTTGCACACGGTGATGGAACGACTGCTCGAGACGGTGTCCTACGATGCATCGGAGAACGCCGGCGCAAGTCTCACCGTCGACTCCCGCTATGTCGATGAACACCTGGGCGATCTCGCCAAGGACGAGGATCTCAGCCGCTACATTCTCTGATGCCGCGGCGTCTTGCTTTTCTGTTAGTCTTGCGGTCGTGAATGCACTATCGCTGGTCGCGACGGCTTGAGTTCCAGATCGAATCCGTCGCCAGGTAGTGAGCCGACGTTCGTCGAGCTCTACACACCCAAGCTTGTCACCGTTCTGCGGGAAGGTTACCGGCTCTCACACCTGCGGGCCGACGCGCTCGCAGGTCTCACGGTTGCGATCGTGGCGTTGCCGCTGTCGATGGCGATCGCTATCGCGTCCGGCGCGACGCCCGCACAAGGTCTGATCACCGCGATCATCGGTGGCTTCATCGTCTCGGCGCTCGGCGGCAGCCGCTTCCAGATTGGCGGTCCGGCGGGTGCCTTCATCGTGCTGGTCGCGGCCACTGTGCACACACATGGCATGGACGGCATGCTACTCGCCACGTTGCTCGCAGGCCTGATGCTGGCCGCGATCGGGCTGCTGCGACTCGGCACTTATATCAAGTTCATTCCATACCCGGTCACAGTGGGGTTCACGAGCGGTATTGCCGTGATCATTTTCGCCAGTCAGATCAAGGATCTGCTGGGACTGACTTTGAGCGGGCCAGAGCCGGGGCCGATGGCCGACAAGTTGCCAGCGTTCTGGCACGTTCTACCAACCATGAGTCTTGCAGCGCTCGGCGTATCAGTGGCGACCATACTCGTGATCGCCATGCTCAAGCGGTTTCGTCCGCAGTGGCCTGGAATGCTGATTGCGGTGGCCGCGGCGGCGACCGCAACCTGGCTCTGGCACCTGCCGATCGAAACCATCGGCAGCCGTTTCGGCGGCATCGCAGCCAGTATGCCGATGCCGCGGATGCCGCAATGGGATCTCGCCAAAGTAGTGGTGGTCCTGCCGAGCGCCGTGGCATTCGCCTTATTAGGAGCGATCGAATCGCTGCTCTCTGCAGTGGTGGCGGATGGCATGACTGGTCGGCGCCACCGTTCCAACTGCGAGTTGCTCGCTCAGGGCATCGGCAATGTGGCCTCGGCTTTTTTCGGGGGCGTGCCGGTCACCGGCACGATCGCCCGTACCGCTACCAACGTCCGCGCTGGTGCGCACGGGCCCGTGTCCGGCATGCTGCATGCGATCTTCTTGCTGCTGTTCGTACTGGTCGCAGCACCGCTAGCGGCATTCATTCCACTGGCATGTCTGGCCGGTGTGCTGGTCGTCGTCGCCTGGAACATGATCGAGAAGCAGGCGTTTGCCACGTTGTTACGGGCATCGCGCGGCGATGCGCTCGTGCTGCTTGCGACACTCGGTCTGACCGTATTCCGCGACCTCACCGAGGCGATCATCGTTGGCTCGGTACTAGGCATGCTGCTGTTTATTCAGCGCATGTCGGAAACCACAGCCATCGAGACGCACTCTCCGTTCGTCGCCGAAGACCAGGCGGACGACGCGGGCGCCGCACGTGCGCCCTATCACAGCGAGGTCACAGACAACTCAGGGGTGCTGGTCTATCGTATCTCGGGTGCCTTCTTCTTTGGCGCAGCGGCCTCGATCGGCTCGGTGCTGGAGCGAATCGGCGATCAGCACCGCAGCCTGATAGTCGATTTCTCAGCCGTCCCGTTCGTCGACTCCACCGCGGCCCATACGATCAGCGGACTGGTGCAGCGCGCCGCACGTCGCGGTGTCGCCATCGTATTATCGGGCGCCTCGCCAGGCGTGCAGCGCGAGTTGGCCGCGTATGGCCTGGATGCACCGGTGGTGCAGATGGCGGACTCGATCGAAACAGCGCGCGCGTCGCTCGCTGCAACGCACGGCTGATTGCACTAGCGCGCGATGAAGCGAATCGTTCCCGCTGCGATGTTGGTCGCCGCCGCGGTACTGATGAGCAATGCCTCGCCTGGAACGGCGCGATTGATCAGATAGACCTGCAGTGGACCAGTCGCGGTGGCACGCAGTGCGACGGCGACTACCGCAGAGTCGCCGGTCTGTGCGAACTCGTGCGTGAACGGCGCGAACAAACCATTGGGCGACAGGATGGTCGGCACGCCAGGCGTCGCCCGCGGTACCTGCAGTAATCGCAGGTCACCCGCCGCCTGCTCGCCCAGCACGAGCAGCTCAGCGGCGTTCGCGCTGTACTGTATTGAGTTCGAATTGAGTCGATAGCCGGTCAGTAGCGCAGTACACCCGAACGGTCCACTGAACGGCGTGTCGCACAACCTCGGCTGCGTGACGAAACTGAGATCCTGGTCGAGATACGCGACCCGCGAACCGTCGATGGCGAATACCGGCGTGCTGGGCGCACGCCCCGCGGCGCCCGGAAACAGCGTGACGCGAACCTGCGGTGCGCCACGATCGTAGCCGAAGATATCCGGGTCGAGATTGGCGGATGCAAACGCGATCCGATTCCGGTCCACAGAGGCCACCGGCCGACCGAAGCCGGCGAATTCCTCACTCAGCAACGCTTCGTTCTGCGGATTCGCAATTATCAGTTCGTAGACGCCGCGCAGATTGGTCAAATTGCGCGTTTGGCGGAACAGCACCCGCGCCGAATCGGGTGAGACGAACACCTGGTCCGTCTGCCAGCCGCCGTTGGTGTAAAAGCCGGCGGGGCGTGTCAGCCGGGTCAGGGCGGACGGCGTCGCAGTGGGCGCCCGATAAATGGCCGGATCATCCAGCAACGCCGGGCCCTGCTGCCCGAGATACAGGATGTCGTTGGCGCCATTCAGGAACTCGAAACAGATCGGGTTGTTGGTAATGGCAACCGTAGTGCCTGCCGTCGGATTGCTGGCATCGAACACGAAACTGCGGAAATTCGTGCTGGCGTTGTCGAAATAGGTCGAACAGATGCGCGTGCCATCCGGACTTACCGTGGTGCGGCGATGCACCGAGGGCGCCGTGATCGGCGCGTACAGCGGATTGCCGGTGCCAAGGGCTGCTGCCGTCGTGAAGAACGCATTGCGGTTGTCGACAACATAGGCAAAAGTCGCAGCGTTGTTAGCCGCCACAGTATAGTCCGTGACGTTGCCTGCCGCGAGCGGGCCGTTCACACGCCGCGGCGGCACTAACAGATCGGCCAGCGCCAGCTCGCGTGTACCGGCGGTGAATTCATCCCCCAGCCAGGAAATCCTGAACGGCGGCGTGCCAACGAAGGCAATGGCCGTGGCGATGTTCGACGCCAGACCGCCCGGATCGCGCACCAGATACTGGAAGCGCACCAAGCCCTGGAAGTTGGCGACCGGCAGCTGCACTCGCACCATCGTGCCACCCACTACGGTGGCGGTACCGCCGAACGCCGGACCTTGCAACTCGACGGTGAGCGGATCGTTGTCCGGATCACTGTCGTTATCCGTGACGGGCAGCGTCACTTCGCTGCCGGACGGATAGCTGAACTCGTCATCCACGGCGATCGGTGCGCGATTCGCGGTCACTGTCATCGTCACGGTACCGATACTGAAAGCACCGAGCGGATCGGTCACCCGGATGTTGAACGTGTCGGTGCCAGCGAACCCGGTGTTGGGTGTGTAGACGAACATGCCGTCCGCCTGCACCGTCAGCGTGCCATTCGCCGGATCGGTTTCCTTGGCGAACGTGATGGGCGTCTGGTTCTCGGGATCCGTCGCCGTGAGCTGGCCGTTGTAGGGACGATCGCTCACGACCGTGAACGCAGTCGACGTCAGTACCGGCGGTTGATTCGGCAGCGGCGTCACGGTGATCGTGACGGTGCCGGTGAAGGCCGCACCCTGCGGATCGGTGAGCCGCACCTGGAACGGATCCGGCCCACTGAACCCAGCGTTGGGCGTGTAGGTGAAAGCGCCGGTAGGCTGCAGCACCAGGGTTCCGTTCGCCGTCGTCGTGACGACCGTGAAAGTAACTGCACCACCTTCCGGATCGACACCGATCAGCTGCGCGTTGAGCGTCATGCCGGACTGCACCGTGAAGGCGGTGGTCGTCAGGGTCGGTGGCCGATTGACGGGCGCCGTGACGGTAATCGTGATCGTTGCCGACGTCGACGCACCCGGCGGATCGGTGACGCGCGCGACGAAAGTGTCCGGACCCGTGAAGTTGGCGTTCGGCACATAGGTGAACGCGCCGCTCGGTTGTACGGTGAGCGTACCGTTGGTGGTCGACGCGATCACGGCGAACTGCAGCGGGCCGCCATCCGGATCCGTCGCGACGAGCTGGCCGTTGAGCGTGGTACCCCGGACGACGCTGAACGCCAGCGAGGTGATGCGCGGCGGCGTGTTGCCGAGCGCCTCTTCGTCGCCGCCACCGCCGCCAACACCCGTGCAGGCAGACAACGTCAGCACTAACAGGCTCGCCAGCCAGACTGACAGCGATCCTTGCCATTTAAAGACTTGCGCGGCTCTCATGATGTGAAGCATGCCATGTCCGGCGCGCGAACGCGCCCCCTCAACGGACAAACGCCGACCAGTGTGGTTTTCGAGTACTCTCGTGAGCATTATGTCGTCGACTGCTGTGCCGCATAAAAGAGACAGGCGGTGAACGATTTCGCGTTAGGTGCCATGGTTGCGATCCTGGCTGCCGTACCGGTGTCCATCGCGCTGTTCGCCGTCGCCGACCTGGTGCCGGCGCACTGGCAATCCCGTCTCGGCCGCAGCCGACTCTTGCGCGTTGCAGCGATACTGCTGGCGCTGCCGGCAGTGCCGCTCGCGTTCCAGACACTGTGGGCGTGGAGCGGGGCGACGCATCTCAAGCCGCTGTGCATGGCCTATGCAGAACCCTGGCTGACGACTGCACCGTTGGCAAGCACCGCCGCCAACCCTGCGGTATCCATCGACACGGAATCGCGCAAGATCGAACAGCCGCGCTCGCCGCGCTACCTACCGCCGCGGCATCTCGAGTGGTCGGTTGCCCGTCCGAGGCGCATCCGCGACCAGCGATCACAGCGGCCTGCCGCCGGCAGTCTTGTCTCTGCTGCGTCGTCTGACCGGGCAAACGTAGTCCAGCAACTCAGGTCAGGAAGCCGAGATCGCGCACGCTGAAGTTGTTGATCGACGGTGCCACCTGCACCAGATTGCTGTCACTGATGCCGAACCAGCGCGCGAGCGTCGCCGCGTATTGATCGGATGATGTCGTCGGGATGAACCGTCCACCGCCGACGTCGTCGGCGCCATCGGTCGCACGGACTGCGTTCACTTTGAGCAACGGATAGGTACCGTAGATCCGCTGTCCCTGCACCGGCCCACCGACGACGAACTGCACGCCGCCCCAGGCATGGTCGGTGCCGTCGCCGTTCGAGGTCAGCGTGCGACCGAAGTCCGACTGCGTGAACGCGACCACATCCTGCGCCACACCCAGCTCGACCGTGGCATCGTAGAAGCGCTGCAACGCATCGCTCACATTCCCCAGCAGGCCAGGCTGATTCTGGTTCTGGTCATCGTGCGAATCGAAGCCGCCAGTCGATACGAAGAACACCTGCCGCGACATACCCAAGGTGTTGCGCGCTGCGATCATCTTCGCGACCGTACGCAGCTGCGTGGCAAGCCCGGACAGCGGCGTGGACGGGTTGTTAGGCAGTGAAGTCAGATCCGGCAGTGGCGGCGTCGGATTGAGCGCCGCGCTGATGTTCTCGGCCTGCTGCAGCGCGCGTTTCTGGACGGCGGCATAACCACGTTCGTAGATAGTGCCGTAGCTCGCATTGATCACATTGCTGAGCGCGTTGCGGCGCGCCAGGCCCGCTCCGGAGGCGCCGACGCCAGAGAAGTTCACCGGCCCGCCGCTGCCCATCACATAGGGAATGGAGGTATCACCAGCCTGGAACAAGGTCTGACCGGAGAGCGAAATGTTCAGGGCCGTCTGCTGACTGGTTGTGTTGTCGCGCAGCAGATCCGCCATGCGGCCCGCCCAGCCGCTCTTCGACGGCGCCTGACCGCGCAGCGTGTGCCACTGGTCCTGCTGATCGTTGTGCGAAAAGATCTGCGGCGGCAGCGCGACGGACTTGTTGCGATATTGATCGAGCGACGTCGGCGCGATCAGCGGCGCGATGTTGGCGATCGCGGCGGCCCGGCCTGCATTGAACAGACTGGCGAGCCCGGTCATCGACGGATGCAAGCCATACTGCCAACCGCGCGGATCGGCGGTGGCCAGGTTGAGCGGCAATAGCGCGCTGCGATCGACCGCCAGCCCGCCGGTGGATTGCGAGCCACCGCGGGTCGCCGCGTACACGTCGTACTCGGCCTGGCTGCGCGGCACCAGAGCATTCCAGGAATCGTTGCCGCCGAACAGGAATACGCAGACCAGCGCCTTGTAGCCCGGCAGGGCATTGCCCCCAGTCATCTGTGCAACGCTGACGCCCGGCGTATGGGCCATGGCATACGCGGCGCCACCGGCAGCCGCTGCACGCAGGAATTTCCGACGAGTGATTCGATCCATGACTGGTTCCTCGTTAGCGCTGCAGGGCGTATTCGGGCGACGACGCGATCAACCAGAGCGCTTCGGCCACGCGTTGTCCACGCTGCGTGCGCAGCGCCGCGGGCGTCGTGCCGTTCAAGTTGATGCGATTGGCCAGCGCCTGCGCCTCGGTGCGCAAAACGGTGGATATCTGCCCGCCCAACAATTTGTCGGCAATGCGGGTGACGAGCGCGGCCGGGTCGTTAGCCAGATCCACTTCCGCGTCGATGTTGATCAGGATCGTGTCCGGATTGGTGCTGGTGCTGCTCACGTTGTTGCGGAAGAACACCTGTGAGTAGAAATAGTTAGTCACTACGGTGTTCTGGTACTCGGTCGCAATCTGCAGCTCCGGCGCAACCAGGTTCTGGTCCGAGATCTCGCCGGGCGGCGCATAGAACGGACTGTAGAAGTTGAATACCGATGGTGATTGCTGCGGCCCCTGGCCGAAATTGAACGCCGGGTTAACACCGACGTACTGACCGCTCGTCGCCTTGCCATCGTAGGCGCGCCACAATTGTGTCAGCCGCAACAGCGGCTCCTGCACCTTTCCGGTGGTCGCACTGGCCGGTGCGCTGCGCGCCTCGGTATCCAGCAAGATCGCCTTGACCACCGCGCCAAGGTCACCGCGGATGCCCTGCGCATTGGAATTGAAGACTTGCGCCACGCGCTGCACATAGGCTGGTGAGGGGTTGCTGGTGACCAGCCGCTGGATCAGCTGCTTGGCGATGAATGGCCCGACGTTCGGGTGATTGAAGAGACTGTCGAGTGCATTGCGCAGATCCTCGCTGGGATTAGCGGGATTGCGCGCCGGGATTTCCGTGAGGACTGCGCCCGGATACTGTGGCAGCGTCTTGGCGCTCGTGTCGTGCTGCTCAGGATAGGCCTGCATCGGCTGCACCTGGTTCGTGAGCGAGCGGCGTGCAGCATTGAAGTTGGCAGCCCCTGCCCAGCGCCAGCCAGTGAAGGCGTGCGCCATGCCTTCGATCACGGACTGGTCATACGTCGGAATGGGCTGGCCTTGAACATCCAGCTTGGTGGACCCGTCCAGGTTCAGCTGCACCAGGCCAAGGGAAAACAACTGCATGACTTCGCGAGCATAGTTCTCGTCGGAGCGGATGTTGGCAGCGGGATTGGGTTTGCGGTTGCCGAGCATCGAGAGGTAAACGCCCATGGCTGGATGGAGCGTGACGTCCTCCAGCAATTTGCGGTAGTTGGCAAAGGCGTTGCCAGCCAGCATGTCGTAGTAGTCGCTGGTCGAATACGGAGCGTCGGACAAGCCGCTCTGCCCCACGACCATGATCTGCGACAACGCCCATGCGACGCGTTGGCGTAGCTGATCGTCGGCGCTCGTAGCATGGCGAAACCATTGGTCGACACGCACATTGTGCAGCTGACCGATGTTGTTGACCGGCTGCGGCAAGGCGGCGTATGCAGCCTGCACGGCCGGCAGCTGCAGGCTGGCGGGCTTTGCCAACTGGTTGTCGATCCACTGCGCGTAGGCCGTGCTGGAATTGCCCAGGGCAATCAGGCTATTGGCCTCGACCTCGGTGGCGCCGAAGGTGGCCTGATTGAGGAAACGAAATGCCTCCGCCTTGGTGACAGGCGGCGGCGTGGGCGGCGGCGTCGTTGGCGGTGGGGTGGTAGGCGGCGGTGTAGTCGGAGGTGGCGACTGCGTGGGCGGGGCAACGCTGACGGGATCGTCGCTCGAGCTGCCACCGCAGCCGGCAACGAGTGCCAGCATCGCCAGCGTCGACAATGCGAGAAATGAACGTGAACCCTTCATCGCCGCCTCCCTGACCATTGCACCTGCTCCTGGGAGCTGGTGACCCGTGTTCAACGCTCAACGGGCGATCAGGTTGACGTGGCTGGCTGTTAGTCGTCAACGTCGCCAAAATGCGACGTAGGCGAAGTGCTACAGGCGTCTCAGTTTGTCAGCGGCATTAAGTCGAGTCGCTGTTCGAAATCGAACGCTGTCGGGAGCACCAACGTGCGCGGCGGGAGCTGCTCCGTCGGCAGCTCACTGGCGCCCGAGCCACCCAGCCAGATTTCGCATTGCTCGCTGAGGCTGCCTCCCAGCTCGCGTAGCTGGACGACCGTGCCACCACCCGGCTCCGGCAACACGATGCTGAGGCACACCGCACTGGCATCCATTTCCTTGGCATAGCGGGCGATCTCGGCCGGCGGGCAATCGATGCCCAGATAGTGCGTATGTATCCGTCGGGCGGCCGCCAACCAGCCGCACATCAGTATGCCGAGTTCATGCCGTTCGTCCGACATGGTGGCCAATACCAGGCGCGGTGCGCTGGCACGCTGCAGATAGCCACGCGACACCGATATCACTAGACGCCGCACGATGTCCGTCACCATGTGTTCCTGCGCGATCGAGATTTCGCCCTGGTGCCAGCGTTCACCAATTTCGCGCACCAGCGGCGCGATCACATGGTGCGCAACTTCGCCCGGCGGCAACAGCGCAATGGCGGATATCAGGATGTCCTCGACACCAGAGGGATCCGATTTTTCCGCCGCCGCCAATGCGCGCTCCACGAACGGCGCGGAGCGCGACTGCGGCCTGCCCAGCCCCGCTGATTGCTGCACCAGTTCGCCCAGCTCGCTGTCGGATAGGGGCGCGACCTTGCTGATGGTATGACCCACTTCGGTCGCCGCTCGCAGCAAACGCAGTCGGGACACGTCCGCTGCGCTGTATGAGCGCCGTCCAGCAGGGTCGCGACTGGGGGACACGACTTCATAACGACGTTCCCAGGCACGCAACGTTTCCACCGACACGCCAGTCGCCTGAGAAACCGCCTTGATTGAGAAATAGCTGGTGTGTTCTCGATTATCTGAAACCATGTTCATAGTTTGTACATCCTTTAAGTTGTACAGAAGCTTGACAGATTTGCGTTCGCTTGTCATCCTTCCGGCCACACGACAACCCTCGCATACCCATCACCGGAGCCTAATACCATGATATCTAAAGCACTTTCACCAATTCGCGCCCTGCTCGCCACGGCGCTGCTGGCAACTTCTGGACTGGCCGTCGCGGCTGATGGTGCGGCGCACGACAACCCCACCCTGATTGCAGCAGCCAAGCATGCGGGTAACTTTACAATTCTTGTACAGGCAATCGAAGCCGCAGGCCTGACCGAGACTCTCGGAGGCGAAGGCCCATTCACGGTCTTCGCGCCGACCGACGAGGCTTTCGGCAAGCTGCCGGCAGCTGACTTGGCGGCCCTCATGCTGCCTGAGAACAAGGACAAGCTGGTACGAGTCCTGAGCCTGCACGTCATTCCTGGCAAAGCGATGGACCAGTATTCCCTCAAGCGAGTGCGCAGCGTCGACACGGTGGCAGGCGAAACCATTCACCCGGCACTGGTGCGCGGCCGGCTGCGAGTCAACGATGCCCGGATCACAGCCGATGTCGACGCGTCGAACGGCGTCATCCATGCGATCGATCGGGTGCTGATCCCTAACTAGTATCCGGTCGGCGGCAGGCCATCGCGAACAACGGGAGCAGCGCAAGCTGCTCCCTTTTTTTGTCCTGTATTCGTCCACCGGGCGGGAATCGTGCATGCTATTTTCGCCGCTGCATCCACCCGGACATCTGCCGGACGGGGCGAGACCGTGGGAACCTTGCACATGATTGATTTCTCCCGCAGCCAACGCGAACTGGACCTCGAAGCGCGCACGCACGACTTCATCCGCGACGTCGTCATTCCGGCTGAGAGCGATCCGCGACAAACGCCGCATGGCCCGGCGCCAGAGTTGGTACGAGAATTACGCGACAAGGCGCGCAGTGCAGGCCTGCTCGCACCGCAGGTGCCGGAGCGCTGGGGCGGCTAC
Source organism: Steroidobacteraceae bacterium (assembly GCA_041395625.1). Lineage (GTDB taxonomy): Bacteria > Pseudomonadota > Gammaproteobacteria > Steroidobacterales > Steroidobacteraceae > CADEED01. The sequence continues at coordinate 381,654 of JAWLAE010000003.1, forward strand.
GGGCTGTCCCACCGCGAGACCGCAACCGTATTGCGCGCTTCTGGCTACTCATTGCTCGGACCGGTGGCGATGAATTGCATGGCGCCCGATGAGGGCAATATGCACCTGCTCGATGTCGTGGCTACCGACGCGCAGAAGGAACAGTATCTCGCGCCGCTGGCAGCGGGCGACATTCGCTCCGCATTTCTGATGACCGAGCCGGATGGCGGCGCCGGGTCCGATCCGGAGATGCTCGCGACAACTGCCCGCCTGGAGGGTAACGACTGGGTGATCGACGGTCGCAAGTGGCTGATCACTGGCGCGACGGGTGCGCGCTTCGGCATCGTCATGGCGCGCACGCCGACCGGCGCCACCATGTTCCTGACCGACATGGACGCACCAGGCATCTCCATCGAGCGTGTGCTCGATACGCTCGATCAGACCATACCCGGTGGCCATGCCGTGATCCGCCTGGCAGGATTGCGTGTGCCGTCCGACCAAGTATTGGGCGCAGTGGGGGAAGGCTTCCGTTATGCGCAAGTGCGGCTCGCCCCCGCGCGACTGACGCACTGCATGCGGTGGTGGGGCGCGGCGCGGCGCGCACACGACATCGCAGTCGATTACGCCTGTCGCCGCCAGGCTTTCGGCAAACCGTTGATCGAACACGAAGGCGTTGGCTTCATGCTGGCCAGCAATCAGGTCGATCTGTTGCAGACTCAATTGCTGATCGACTACACCGCCTGGACGCTCGACCAGGGCTCGCGCGCCAACACCGAATCGAGCATGGCGAAAATGCGCTGCGCCGAGACGCTGTTTCAGATCGTCGACCGCTGCGTGCAGGTGTTGGGCGGGCTCGGTATCACGTCGGACACCCAGGTGGCACGCATCTTCAATGAGATACGTGCGTTTCGCATCTACGACGGCCCGACAGAAGTTCACCTGTGGTCACTTGCGCGGCGCTTGCAGCGGGGACACGCGAAGTCACGCTGAATCGGCCTGTTCCAGCACCTTGGACAAGTCACCGCGCAATACCTTGCCTACACTGTTGCGGCGCTCGCCCACTCGTCGCCGGGCTGACTCAGTATTCGCGCAGCGCGTCTCGCAGCATACCCGCAATCGTATCGATGTCAGCACGGGTCGCGATGAACGGTGGCGCAATGATCGCGACGTCAGCCGTGGTCTTGATGTGCAAACCACGATCGAACAGTTTCCCCTGCAGCTCAGTGCCACGCGCGCCCGGGGCTTTGCCAGGCTTCACTTCGATACCCGCGAGCATGCCATAGCCCCTGACATCTGCGATGATCGGTAAATCCTGCAAGGCGAACATCGCTGCCTGAAAGTAATCGGACAGCGCACGCGCCTTCTCGAACAGCTGTTCCTTGCGGTAGATCTCGAGCGTCGCGAGCCCGGCTGCGCAGGCCGCGGGATGGGCCGAATAGGTGTAGCCGTGGAAGAATTCCGGGACATTCTGCGGCGACCTATTGACGACTTCCTGATAGATCGTTTCGTGCACCGCCACGGCGCCCATGGGCTGCGCGCCATTGGTCAGCGCCTTTGCCATGGTGATAATGTCCGGCGTGACGCCGAAAGACTGCGCGGCAAATGCCTCGCCTGTACGACCGAAGCCGCAAATCACTTCGTCGAACACTAACAATATCCCGTAGCGTGTGCAGATCTCGCGAATCCGCTGGAGATACCCGCGCGGCGGCACGATCACGCCTGTCGAGCCAGCGATCGGCTCGACGAATACCGCGGCAATACGTTTTTCGCCGACCAACTGGACGAAGCGCTGCAAATCCTCCGCCAAATCCGCGCCGACGTCGCCCATCCCAGGCTTGCAGCGATTCGCAGGCAATAAAGTGTGACGAAGATGTAGAACACCGGGCAGCAGCGAGCCGAACGCCTCGCGATTCCTCACCATCCCGCTCAGCGCAGTGCCGCCGATGTTCACACCGTGGTAGGCGCGTTCGCGTGACACCAAATAGGTGCGTTGCGCTTCATTCCGGGCGAGGTGGTACGCAAAGGCGATCTTGATGGCCGTATCGATTGCTTCGGAGCCAGAGTTGCAGAAAAAGATGTGATCGAGGCCCTGCGGGGTCAGCTCAGCCACCTGGTTCGCAAGCTCGAACGAGGCTGGATGACCACGCATGAACGACGCCGTGAAATCGAGCGTCTGCAATTGCTCGCCGACGGCCTTGGCGATCTCGGGGCGGCAGTGGCCCGCGGCACTGGTGAACAGTCCCGAGCTGCCATCGAGTATCCGCTCGCCGCGGTGGTTCCAGTAGTACATCCCCTCGGCACGCACGAATAGCCGCGGCTCACGCTTGAAGCCACGATTGTCCGTGAAGGGCAACCAGTGGTGCTCGAGGGTTTCACTTGTGATCTCCATGACTGACTCCACCCAGACAGCTAAACGCTAGGCCTATTGTACCGTCAGTAAGTACGCCGCATCTTGCTGGGCGAGACGACTTGCGGACGAGCCGTCGGACCAACGTAGCAGCTATGCTAACCTCGCCGCGTCGGAATACTGTACAGATATTATGCCGTTGGACACCGAAGCTCTGCGCTCTTTGCGCATCGACCGCAGCAACGACGCTGCAAAGTACGAATCCAGCGGCCGCTACGTCTGGTGGATCGGCGGCGCACTGTTGGTCGCTGCGGCCGTAGGGTATTGGTTGTTAGCCAATCGACCACTCGAGGTCCGCACGGTCACTGTCGAGGTCCTTAGCAACGCTGCTGGTGACGCGGTACTCAATGCCTCCGGATACGTGGTCGCACGGCGGATCGCCACCGTGTCATCCAAAGTCACGGGCCAGGTGCAGGAGATCCTGATCGAGGAAGGTGCGAGCGTGGCCGAGAACGAGCTGCTCGCACGCCTCGATCCTGCGACGCCGCGCGCACAGGTTGAGGTGGCGCGGCGCGAGTTGGCAGCAGCGAGCCGGGCCCTGGACGAGACCAAGGTGCGTCTTACGGAAGCTCGCCGCCTGCTGCGTCGAACCGAAACACTGCGGGCGCAGGCGCTCGTCAGCGAGGTTGCGCTGGACAACGCGCGGGCGGAGGTCGACGCCACTGCCGCGCGGCTGGCCGCGCAGGATGCGCAACGCCAGGTAGCGGCGAGCGCGCTGGCGCTGCGCGAACGTGATCTCGCGGACATCGAGATACGCGCGCCGTTCGCCGGCGTCGTAATTTCCAAGGATGCGCAACCGGGTGAAATCGTGTCGCCGATCTCGGCTGGTGGCGGCTTCACGCGCACTGGCATCGCCACGATCGTCGACATGGATTCGCGCGAGATCGAAGTCGACGTGAACGAAGCCTTCATCAACCGCGTGTCGAGCGGTCAGCGAGTCGAAGCGACGCTGGATGCCTATCCGGACGCACCGATGGCGGCCCGCGTCATCAACATTGTCCCGACCGCTGACCGGCAGAAGGCGACGGTGCGGGTTCGCATCGCCTTCCATGAGCTCGACCCGCGCATCCTGCCGGACATGGGTATCAAAGTGCGCTTTCTCGACGACGACAGCACGGCCACCGCACAGAGTGCGCCACGTCTGCGTGTCGCCAGCGACGCGATCCTGCGCGACGGCGACGATAGCTATGTCTGGCTAGTTAGCGGCGATCGAGTGGAGCGACGCGCGGTGACTGTGGGTCGGCAACGCGATGGTCAGACTGAGATCGTCGCCGGGCTGCGCGGCGGTGAGGAGCTCGTGGCGCCGTTGGTCGATGGACTAAAGGACGGCGCAACGATCGAGCGCCAGTCGAACTGACCGTTACCAGCGATCCACGCGTTTACCCATGACCGACATCGCCAAGCATCCTGAGGCCGCCGCACCCACCGACGTCGTCGTCCGGCTGCGCGGCGTCACTAAGCAATACGCGCGCGGTGGCGAAGTCGTGCGCGTACTCGAGCAACTCGATCTCGACCTGCCACGTGGCGACTTCATTGCGCTGATGGGGCCGTCGGGATCGGGCAAGACGACGCTGCTCAATCTGATCGGTGGACTCGACCGGCCCACCGAGGGCTCGATCGAGGTGGATGGGCTCGCGATCGATCGCCTGTCGAATGCTGCGCTTGGCCGCTGGCGCGCCGATCACGTCGGCTTCGTGTTCCAGATGTACAACTTGTTGCCCGTGCTGTCCGCCGAGCGCAATGTCGAGCTGCCATTGCTGCTGACCAGGCTGTCGCGCGCCGAGCGGCTGCAGCGCGTGCACACCGCGCTGGCGCTGGTCGGACTCGAGGAGCGCGCCAAACATCGACCGCGAGAGTTGTCAGGCGGTCAGGAGCAGCGGGTCGGCATTGCACGCGCGATCGTCACCGACCCAACCCTGTTGTTGTGCGACGAACCGACCGGCGATCTCGATCGCAAATCGGGTGACGAAGTGCTGGACCTGCTACAGGCGCTCAATCGTGAATTCGGCAAGACCATCATCATGGTCACGCACGATCCCCGCGCAGCGGAACGCGCCAACCGCACGCTGCATCTCGACAAGGGCCGGCTCGAGCGAGAAACATGATGCCGTCCTGGCTGTCACTGGTCTGGGCCAATCTTACCCGCCGCAAACTGCGGCTCATTTTCACACTGGCCTCGATCGTCGTGGCTTTCCTCATGTTCGGCCTGCTCGAGGCGCTGCGCGCCAGTCTCGCCGGCACCGTGTCGTTAGCCGGCGCCGATCGGCTGCTGGCGATGAACAAGATCTCGATGATTCAGCCTCTTCCCCAAGCCTATGTGGAGAAGACGCTGAGCGTCCCCGGAGTTGCGACTGTGGCACCATTCAACTGGTTCGGCGGTGTCGTCAAGGATGGTCGCAGTCAGATTCCGGTGTATCCGACCGATGCGGCAAAGTTTCTCGAGATGTACCCGGAGGTGAAGATCTCGCCGGCCGAGCGCGCCGCCTGGCTCGCCGACCGCCAGGGAGCGATCGTCGGCCCGCTGCTCGCGAACGAGTATGGCTGGAAGGTTGGCGACCGCGTGCCGCTGCGCTCGACGATCTATCGGCAGGAGAGCGGCAACGACACTTGGGATTTCAACATCCACGCGATCTATGACGTCGTCGGCAGTTCTGGCTGGGACAAGGCCAGCGTGGTCTTCCACTACGACTACTTCAACGAATCGTTGCAGTTCGGTCGCGACAGTGTGGGTTGGCTGGTCATCAAAGTGGCTGACCCGGCCAACGCGGAGCAGGTTGCCGACCGCGTGGATGCATTGTTCGCCAACTCGAGCGCCGAAACCAAGACCGCGACTGAGCGTGCGTTCATCAAACAGGCGACCGAGCAGATCGGCAACATTGGCGCGATTCTGGTGTCGGTGGTAACCGCTGTTTTCTTCACCATGCTGCTGGTCACCGCGAACACGATTGCGCAATCGGTGCGTGAACGCACCAACGAGTTCGGCGTGATGAAGACCCTCGGCTTCGCCGACCGCTCGATTCTGGCGCTGGTACTCTGCGAATCGTTGCTGCTGACGTTGGTGGGCGGCTGCATCGGCATGGCGCTGGCGTACGTCGCGTCGCAAGGCCTGGCGGCTACCGTGAAGCAGTTTCTACCGGTCTTCGCCATCGGTGCGGACACCTTTGTCCTGGCGCTCGTCTTGATGGTCACGATGGGCCTCGTGGCCGGGCTGTGGCCGGCCACGACCGCGATGCGCCTCAAGATCACCGACGCGCTGCGTCGAGGCGGCTGAAGGCCTCCGCATGGCTAACACGCTCGCCCAAGTCCAGGCCGTGACCGCGATGAACTTGCGCAACATCCCGGCACGCTGGACCTCGGCGCTGGTAGCGGTCATTGGCGTTGCAGGTGTCAGCCTCGTGCTCATTGCCGTGCTGTCGATCGCCGAAGGCTTCCGGGCAGCACTCGAATTCTCGGGCTCGGAGGACGTCGCGATCGTACTGCGCGCCGGCTCCACCGATGAACTTACCAGCGGCATTCTGCAGACCAGCATTCCGGTGATCACCGATGCGCCCGGCATTCGACGCTCGGCCAATGGTAGGCCGATGGTCTCCGCCGAGCTGTTCGTGATCGTCGATGCCAAGCTGCGCAACAAGGACGCCTCCGCCAACGCGCCACTGCGGGGCATCACGCCGTTGGCGCCACAGCTGCGCAAGAACTTCGAGCTGCTGGAGGGACGGTTGGCGCGCGACGGTACCAACGAGGTGATCATCGGCAACGGCGTCGCGCAGCAATACGAAGGCCTCGCGGTCGGCAAGACTGTCCGGTGGGGCTCGAACGATTGGCAGATCGTCGGCCGTTTCGCCGATGGCGGTGGGATCGCGGAATCGGAGGTCTGGGCCGACGCGCGTGTGGTGCAGCAGGTGTTCAATCGCGGATCGACCTACCAATCGGCGCGCGTCAAGCTCGCGAGCGTCGCATCGTTCCAGCAGTTCAAGGATGCGCTCGGCAAGGACCCACGCGTCAATGTGCGCGTCGTGCGCGAACCAGTGTTCTACGCTGAACAGCAGGAACTCATGCAGAAGCTGGTTTCGAGTGTTGGTTGGACGCTGGCACTGATGATGGGTCTGGGCGCGATATTGGCGGCGCTCAATACCATGTACAACGCGGTCGCGAGCCGCGTCCGCGAGATCGCAACCCTGCGCGCCATGGGTTTCGGCGCCGCGCCCGTAGTCGCGTCTGTACTGATCGAGGCGCTGATCCTGGGCGCGCTGGGCGGGCTGCTGGGTGGCGCACTGGCTTATCTGTTGCTGAATGGCATGCGCAGTTCCACGCTCAACTTCCAGAACTTCAGCCAGATCACTTATGCTTTCACGGTGACACCGAAACTGATGCTGACCGGCATCGTGTATGGATTGATCCTGACATTGCTGGCAGGCGTCATGCCAGGCATTCGCGCGGCTCGTACGCCGATCACGACCGGACTACGCGAGCTGTAGCGGGTCCCTGCCATGCGCATCGCTCGTCCCATTCTCCTCGTGACAACCCCCATCGGCGTCGTCTGGGGCATCGTCGAGGCCACACGCTTTCACTGGTGGCTCGGCGTCCTGATGGCCGTACTGATCGGTGTCATTGGCGCTTTCGTCTGGATGACCATCAGGCGCGTGCGGCAAGATCGCGATCGCGGGCATAGCACGGGCGAACTGTAGAGGCAGGACGATGGTCGACTATCTCGGTTACAGAAAGAAGATCGGCATCGTCGTGCCGTCCACCAATACTACGTGTCAACCTGAGTGCGAGCAGTTGCGGGTACCAGGCGTCACCAACCATATTGCGCGCATCACGATCGTCGAGCGACCGCTGACCAGCGACCAGGCATTCGTCGAGCATGTACAGGCGATGCGCGACGGCATACGCGGCGCTGTAGACCAGGTGATGACCTGTCAGCCCGATCACCTGATCATGGGGGTGGCACTGGAAGCTTTCTGGGGTGGCGTCGCACAGGCGGACGCGCTGCAATCCGAACTCATGCAGCGTGCCGGCGTCGGTGTCTCGATGGGCTCCACCGCCACGGTGGCGGCACTGCGCAAGCTGGGCGCAAAGTCGATCGCGGTGCTCACGCCGCATCAGCCGCGCGGCGATGCGATGGTGCAGAGCTACCTCGAAGAGGACGGCTTCACGGTACGGCGCTTGATCGGCCTGCGATGCCGATCGCCCCTCAAGATTGCGCACACGACCGAAGCAGAAATGATCACCGCGCTGCGCGAGCTGGACGGTGACGATGTCGACGTCATTGTTCAAGTGGGTACCAATCTGCCGATGGCAGCGCTCGCGGCGCAAGCTGAGCGCTGGTTCGGCAAGCCCGTGCTCGCCATCAACGTCGTTACTTACTGGGACGCCTTGCGGCGCCTCGGGATCGACGACCGGATCGCCGGCTACGGCTCGTTGCTCGAGAACTACTGAAGGTACTTCCCCAACCAGTCCGTCACCTCGCGATAGAACACGCGGCTGTTCTCACCGCTCAATATCCAGTGGTTCTCATCCGGGAACACCACCAAGCGGCTCGGCACCTGCATGCGCTGCAAGGCAGTCCAGTACTCGAGCGTGTTGTTGAGTGGCACGCGGAAGTCCTGCTCGCCGACCGTCACGAGGACCGGCGTGCGGAACTGGCCCGCGAGCCGGATCGGGTTCTGCTCGCGCCAGACGGACCCCTGCTCCCACGGCGGCCCGCCATTGTTGATCTCGCGCGGATAGGCGACGTCACTCGTGCCCCATTGAGCCTCGAGATTCACCAGCCCCGCATGACTCAGCAGGCATCGATAGCGAGTCGTGGTGCCTTGCAGCCAGTTCGAGAGATGTCCGCCATAACTGGCACCCCCCGCACACTGCCGCTGCTCGTCGATGAACGCGTAACGTTGCAGCGCCTCGTCCGCTGCCTGATTGATCTCGTCGGCCGGCGTCTTGAGCGGGTCGCCCTGGATGTTCTGAGCGAATTGCTCGCCGAAACCCACCGAGCCCGTGTAGTTAGTCAGCAGCAGCACGTAACCGGGAGCCGAGAGCAGGTGATAGTTCCACCGCAACACCCATTGATCACTCCAGCTCGAGTGCGGTCCACCATGGATCAGGACGACGAGCGGGTATTTCTTCGCGGGATCGAACCCGGGTGGCCGCACGATCAGGTTGTGGATGCGCCGCTCTCGCGCACTCGTGAACCAGAAGTGTTCCACCGGCGGGAGATCCAGCGCAGCGACGCGCTCGCGGTTGAATTGTGTCAGCGGCACGACCGAGCCTTTTCGGGCGTCTACCACCACGACCTCGGCAGGCGACACGGCGCTCTCCCAATTGCCGTAGACGGCGAGTCGGGGCGCACGCTGGGGAATCGCGATGTCATGGATGCTGCCCGTCCCGACGTCGAACAACTCACGCACGGCGCCACCATCGGCCGACACGACATACAGCTTCTGCAGGCCGACATCGTCCGCCGTGAAGAACACCTGCCTGGAATCAGGCGTGCTGGCATAGCTGTTGACCGAGCGATCGAGCGCACTGCTGATCGTGCGAAATGCCAACTCCGTGCCCCAGCGTGCGGCGGCCAGGCGAGTCGAGTTGTAAACGCTCGGCGTGCGTGGCTCGACACGCGCGAACAAGGTGCGGCCATCAGCGCTGAACCGCGGCGTTTCGAAGCTGTCGTTCCCCGTCGTCAACAAGCGTGGTTCACCGCCACCGAGGTTCTGGACATACAGGGCAGTGCGTCCGAACTCGTACGCTGCGGCGTTGCGGTTGGTAGTCGCCACGTACACGACTGACTGCCCATCGGGAGTGAAGACTGCGTCGAAGTCTTCACCGTCGTTCGTGCTCCGACCGGCAAAACCGGCCTGCGCCGGCAAGCTGAGCGAGGCAAATAAGTCGCGTGGTTCACCGACAGGCTCGCCTTCGGCATCGAGACTGAGTACGAAGAGATGCGCTCGACGTTCGTCGAGCCACTTGTCCCAATTGCGTATCGGAAAGCCGTCATAAATACGCGCATTCCATTTGCGCTCGGCGCGCTCCTTGTGCAAGCGCGCGTTGTCAGCTTCGGTCACGGCGCCCGGATAAGTCAGGCTTTGGAACACCAATACGCGGCCATCCGGCGAGAACAATGGATGCGAGGCGCCGGTCGTTAGTGATGTGATGCGGCGTGCCTCGCCGCCGCGGGCCAGATCGAGGCTGTAGATCTGCGGCGCATCGTCGCCATCACGCTGGCTACTGAATGCGAGCCGATGACTATCCTGACTCCAGACGACACCGGCTTCGCCGCGTCGGGTGGAAGTGAGGCGACGCGCCGGCGTCCGGCCGTCGGTGGCGACCAGCCATAGATCGCTCATCTGCTTGCTCTGATCGTAGGCGGGATCCGTGACGGATACGACGATCCAGCGCCCGTCCGGGCTCGGCTGTGACGGGCCGACGCGCTTCATCAGCCACAGATCCTCGTGTGTGATGGTTCGCTTGCCGTCGGCGGCAGTCGCTGCGGTACTGCTTGCCAACAGCAGCACCGCCAGCGCAAGGCCAGCACTTATCGAGCGCAAAGAATCGATTTTCATGCATGCAAAGGTAGCGCACCCGGTGCGCACTGGCTACCACCACGCGGTCCGGCAGCGGCAGCGGCGCTTGGTAAGCGCTATGATGCGGATCGCCATGAAGACCGCAAGCAAAGTATCGACCGTCTTGCTGGGCGCGGTCACGATCGGCGTCGTTGTGCTGGTCGCGGACTTCCTGCGGCACGGCGGACAATTTCGTCCACTCGCGCCGGCAACGGCGAGCGACTGCCGCACCATTGAGCTCGCTGCGAGCACCGAAGATATACAGATAGACAAGGCGCGCAAGCTGGCGCTTCTGTCCTATCTCGATCGCCGTGCTCGCATGAGCGATCCGAGTATCACTGGTACGATCATGTTGCTCGACCTGAACTCGGCCGAACCCCGGCCACGCGCGGCACTGAGCTTCGATCCGCCGGACTTCCGGCCGCACGGCTTGAGCCTCTACCAGCCACCGGACGCCCCCGCGCGGCTGTTTGCCATCAGTCACGCCGCCGCCGACGAGCACCGTGTGGAGCTGTTCGAACAGACGCCCTCCGGCAGCTACTCACCGCTTACGACGATCGAGGATCCGCTGTTCAGCCACCCCAACGCAATTGCTGCGCTCGGCCCGCGGCAGTTCTATGTCGCTAACGACTCGGGCGCGCGTAACTGGTTCGAGCGTGCACAGGAACTGCTGTTTCGCCGCGGCCTCTCGACGATAGTCTATTTCACCGGCGACAGCGCGCGCGTCGTCGACGCGCGCTTGCGCTCGGTAGCTGGCATCGCCTTGTCCGCGGATCTGACGCGACTCTATGCTGCGGAAACCATGGCCAATGCGCTGCGTATTTACGAACGCGACCTCGCGACCGGTGCGATCGAGCTGTTGGAAAGCGTGTCACTCGATGGCGCACCAGACAATCTGAACGTCGCCGCCGACGGCTCCGTCTGGATCGCGGTGCACGCACGCAGCTTGGCGCTGCTGCGGCATTTCATGAATGCAGACAATCCTGCGCCAACCGTCGTCTTGCGGTACGACCCCGCGGCCGCCGAGGGCGAACGAGTGTCTACCGTCTATGTCGATCATGGCGCGGCCATCTCGGCGGGTAGCGTCGCCGCTGCCTACGACGATCACTTCGCGATCGGCTCGATCACCGATCACAAGGTGTTGCTGTGCGCGCGGCGATGAGTCGCCGCCCGCGCGGCACGCGCCCACTGGCCATGGCTATCGGTGCTGCAATCTCCCTGCTCGGTGCGCTGGCACTGCTGGCACGCTATGACTGGGGCCGAGCGACGGCGCCGGACGTAGATCCCGGTGCCGCCTGGGCGTTCGTACAGTTTCTGGCAGGCGCATGGTCCGGTGTGTTGGGCGTGGGCAATCCGTTGGTGCACGGCCTGGTAGCGGGCGTGCCGGCGCTGGCGATCGGTTTACTGTGGGGTACGTCGCTGCCGGCGCAGTTCGACATTCTGGCCTATTTCGCCGCACCGGGCGCCGCCGTGCTAGCCGCTGCCGTCATGCGTTACAGTGTGCGGCGCAACTTGAGTGGCTGACAGCCAGAGTCTGAAACAATAATCACTGGAGTCTCGACGATGCCATACGAACCCAGAATTTCGCGCCGTCACTTCGTTGCAGGCTCAGCGGCCATTGCAGCCGCCGCCACGCTGCCGCGCGTGGCCTATACGCAAGCTGCGGCGCCGGTCGACGTGATCGTGATCGGCGCGGGGCTTGCCGGCCTCGAGACTGCCTTGACGCTCGAGGAGAACGGTCAACGAGTGCTGCTGCTCGAGGGTAACAACCGGATCGGCGGTCGTGTGTACACCATGTACGATGTTCCGGGACACCCGGAGGCCGGCGGCAATACGATCGCAGCGGCGTACGGACGCATGATCGCTGCGGGCAACAAATATGACGTCGAGACGGTCAACCTCGCACCACGCTACATGTCACGGGCCGGCCAAGAGCTGTTCATCGATGGTGCACACATCGCGCTCAAGGATTGGCCGAATCACGCGCGCAACCCCTTCAGCGGCGAGCAACGGACGCTGGCACCCTGGGCGTGGGCCGATCACTATTTCAAGAACAACTTTCCGTTCAAGGAACTCGAGCAATGGTATGACCCGAAATTCGCCGAGTTCGATATCTCGATTCACGACTTCCTCGCCAATCTGGGCGCCAGCGAGGCAGCGATTCGCCTCGGCTTCGATACCAACATTGCCTACGGCACGACGTCGCGGGATGTGTCGCTGTTGATGCAGGCTTTCGCCGACCACTGGCAGCAAGTCAATCGTAGCGCGCTCGGGGCATTCTCGCGCAGCGGCAGCGCTGCGGCGACTGGCGCTACCAAGCCAGCCAGCGTGCCAACTCCAGCCGCTGCGCCTGCCGGTCCGTCTGGCCCGGTCACGCCTGGCTCGGCGCCGGCAGGCAACAGAGGGGCCGCGCCGCCGCCAGGAGTGTTCATCGGCGCGTTCAAGGGCGGCAATCAGAACCTGCCGCTGGCGATGGCGAAGCGACTCAAGGGCGATCTGATGATGGGCAAGGTAGTCGCCGCGATCGACGTCGACGATCGTGGCGCAACCGTGAAGTGTCGCGACGGCTCGAGCTATCGCGCGAAGGCGGTTGTTAGCTCGGTTCCTTATTCTGTACTGCGGCACGTTGCCATCAGCCCCGCACCACCGGCGGTGCAGAACGCGGCGATCAACACACTCAACTATATTCCGATCACTCAGTTTCATGTCGTGCCGAAGAAAGCCTATTGGCAGGATGACGGCCTGCATCCCAGCATGTGGACCGACAGCGTGCTGGGCATAGTGCTCGCGCAGCGCTTTGGCGCGAGCGATGACGAGGTCACGAGCCTGACCACCTGGTCGCGCGGCCTGGCAGCGCAGTACGTAGATCGACTCGGCATCGAAAGTGGCAAACGACTCGTCATCGCGGAGCTGGAGAAGATGCGACCGGCCGCGAAGGGCAAGCTCGAAGTGGCCGCAGTACATTCCTGGGCGATGGACCCGTTTGCAGCCGGCGACTGGGCCATCTACGGGCCAGGTCAGGTAACACGTTTCGCCAATGAGATGTCCAAGCCGCACCAACGCCTGTACTTCTGTGGTGAGCACACGGCGCTGGGATCGCGCGGCATGGAAGGCGCGCTGGAGTCGGCCGAGCGCGTCTCGCTGGAAGTGCTGGGCGCCGTGGCCTGAGGGCGTCGGGCCGCGAGCGGGCTGCTAGATGCGCGCGCGCCGGCTGGTGAATTCCGCCCAGGCGGAGTTCGGCGTGAACACGTTCGCCAGCATCCTCGGATCGCGGTTGCGGCGGTACTCGTCGAACGCTGCGGTGAGCATCTGCTCGTCAGTGCCTTCCGGCACCCGCCCAAACGCGGTGCGCAGATCTTCGACATCGACGACGTAGTCCTCGTCGGCGATCGCGTACTGCTCGCGCGTCATCAAGGTCAACCCCGCGGCATCGAGCGCCGCCAGCGCTGCTTTCACCGCAAACGCCGGTGTCGGGATCACGATCGAACGCGAGCCAGCGTGCCGGATCAGTCCTCGCAACAGCTCCCGCACACTGGGCGCTCCCACCGAGCCAAGATTCCATTCGCCGTCGGGGCAGCCGAGCTCGGCCGCCTGGACGGCGAACGATGCACAGTCGAACACAGAGACGAACTGATAGCGATTGCTGCCGGAGCCGATCGTCGGCACCGGCAGGTTGTTTTCGATCAACCTGAACAGATTGCGCAGCAGGCCGAGCCGCCCGGGGCCCATCACCATCCGCGGGCGAAACAGCGAAATGTGCATGCCACGCGCGCGCCAGCTGCGGCATAGATCCTCACAGGCCTTCTTCGACTTGCCATAGGCGTCGATCGGATTGCGCGGATGATTGGTGCGGATCGGCGGCGGCGTGGTACTCGGGCCGTACACCATGTCGGTGGAGAACTGCACCAGGTGACTAGCGCCCGTCGCATGCATGTGAGCGAGAATATGGCGCGTCCCATCTACATGCACCGGGAAGAATGCGTCGTAGCGTTCAGACTTCTTTACCGGCGGCATCAGCAGACGCGCCGCCATGTTGTAGACGACGTCGTCCGCCGCGATCGGCACGCGCGCAACGGCCACCGGATCCCGCACGTCGGTCTGCTGGAAGCTGGCGAAACGGTACACCGGCAGATCGCTGCGCAGACGATCGCAGATGAGCACTTCCTCGCCGCGCGCCAACAGGTCGCGAGCAATGTATCGTCCAACGAAGCCGTCGCCGCCGAAGATGATGTGCTTCATCGCGCGGGCTCTGCACCAGCCAGCGCGATGAAGCACACCCCCAGAATGATGCAGGCAGTTCCCGCGAAGTGATACGTATTCAGGCGTTCACCGAAGGCATACCAGCTTATCGCCAGCACGACGACGTACGACACAGAAATGAATGGGAATGCGAAACTGAGCGGCACTCGTGACAGCACGTACAGATGGCCCGCCATCGAGATCACCATCAGCAGCAACCCACCGACGACATACGGATCGAACACGATGCGCAGCACGGTCGCGCTGGCGGTTTGCTGCGTAAGCCGGAACGCGCCAATGCCGGCCATACCGGCCTTCAACAACGCCTGCGACAGCGCGTTGGAGATCACGACGGCGAGGATCAAGGGGATATAGCGTTGCATTCCATTCGCTTATGCCAGCCAATACCTGGGCCGCGGTCCCGGCAGCCTGATCGGGCTTGAACCCCTGCAGACTACCCACCTGACGCCCGACTCACCAGTAGGCTGCCCGGCGATGTCAAAAATTTGCGAAGTGGATCAAGGTCCCGGCACCCCGCGGGGCAGGCGATGTGCGACGCTAGCGCCCTCGAGCCGGGCGCGTCACCCCAGGGATGATGCCGGGACAGCAGCGGACGCCACGATTGAGCAGCGATTTTGCCCTTGAAGAGCCCCTGACCGAATCTGCGGCAACTGCCATGGTGCCGCCGCTGGTCGTCGACATGGACGGCACTTTTCTACGTACGGACATGAGCTACGCCAGTCTGCTGGCGTTGGCGGCGCACTCGCCGGGCGACCTCGTCAAGCTACCAGGCTGGATCCTGCAGCCGCGCAACGTGTGCCGCGCCAATATGGCGGACGTGGCGTTGCCCGCAGTCGATACCCTGCCGATAGCGCCCGAGTGCGTGGCTCTGATCGAGCAGCGCAAGTCGGCCGGCGCACGTGTCGTGCTGGTTTCGGCGGCTGACCACCGGATCGTTGACGCCGTTGCCCGACAGACGGGCCTGTTCGATGCGTGGCACGGGTCGGATCGCAATCTCGATCTCTCTGGTACTAACAAGGCCGAGTTGCTGATACGTCTCTACGGCGTGCAAGGCTTCGACTACATCGGCGACAGTCGTACCGATCTCGCCGCCTGGCGCGGCGCGCGACAAGCCTACACCCTTGGGGCATCGCCCCACCTGCAGCAAAGCGCAACGCAAGTCAACGCAGGCGTCACGCACATCGCGCCGCAAGCCGGCGGAATCGCGGCCTGGTTGACGCCTTTGTGGCGCGCGCTGCGTCCGCATCAGTGGGTCAAGAACCTGCTCATCTTCACGTCGTTGTTAGCGGGTCATTCTTTCACGACGGCGCACGTCACCGCGGCACTGATGGCATTCCTGACGTTCTGTCTGGCCGCTTCCAGCGCCTACCTCGTCAACGATCTGTTCGATCTGGAGGCCGACCGCGCGCACCCGCGCAAGCGCCATCGCCCGCTGGCGTCCGGCGCCTTGTCACTGCGGCGCGGTGGTTTCGCGGCCTTTGCATTGGCAGCGAGTGCCGGACTGTTGGCCCTCGCGATGTTGCCTTACACGTTCGTATTGATGCTCACGCTCTACTTCGTGACGACGCTCTGCTATTCACTGTGGCTCAAGAAAAAGGTATTTCTCGATATCTTCGTGCTGGCCGGCCTCTATACGATCCGGATCATCGCGGGTGCTGAGGCCATCGATATCAGCATCTCGCCCTGGCTGCTGGCCTTCTCGATGTTCTTCTTTCTCTCGCTCGCAGTGGTCAAACGACTGGTCGAGTTGCAGACAGTCATCAAAGCCAATCCCGGGGGTCTCGGCAAGCGGGACTACTGGCTGGAGGATCTGGGGATGATACAGGCGCTGGGCGCCGCGTCCGGATACCTTTCGGTGCTCGTGCTGGCCTTGTATTTCAACAGCACCGAGGCACTCGCGCTGTATCGCTCGCCGCAGATCCTCTGGGGTATCTGTCCGCTGCTGCTGTTTTGGATCAGCCGCATGCTCATTCTCGCCAATCGCGGCAAAGTCCACGACGATCCGATCGTGCACACGGCACGCGATCGCGTCAGCTACCTGGTCGGTACTGCCATCGCAGCCGTGATCGCGGCGAGCGTCCTGCTCTGACAGCACGGCATGATCGCAGCACGCGAGCGGTTGATGGGCTGGGGTCGCTTCCCGGCGATCGAGGGACTGGTCGAGCGACCGAGCACGATAGAACAGCTACGAGCGCGGGTGCTGTCCGGTCGCTCGCTGATCGCGCGGGGCAATGGGCGTGCCTACGGTGACGCGGCATTGAACGAACTCGGCACGGTGTCGATGTTGCGGTTCAATCGGTTGCTCGACTTCGACGTGGGCACGGGGCAGCTGGTGTGCGAGGCGGGCGTACTGCTCGACGAGCTACTCGACGTGTTCGTGCCGCGCGGCTGGTTCCCGCCGGTGGTTCCCGGCACCCGCTTCGTCACCGTGGGTGGCATGATTGCAGCGAACGTGCACGGCAAGAACCACCCAGCGGCCGGGGCATTCGGCAACCACGTTGCGTGGCTGGATCTCATCACGGCAGATGGCGAACTGGTGCGCTGCTCGAGTACAACGCGGTCCGAGTTGTTTGCCATGACGCTGGGCGGAATGGGCTTGACCGGCATTGTCGTTCGCGCCTGCCTGCAGCTGCGACGCATTCCGAGTGCCTACCTGCTTCGCCGGCGTATCGTTGCCGCCGATCTGGCCACCACGTTGGCCGCCTTTCAATCGAACTCCACCAGTAGTTATGCCGTCGCCTGGATCGACTGTCTCGCGCGCGGCAGATCGTCTGGCCGGGCGTTGGTCGATGTCGCCGAGCACGCCGAACTCGCAGATCTGCCGGCGAACTTGCAGGAACAACCGTACTACGTGCCGGCGCGTCGCAGCCTGTCGCTGCCATTCACGCCGCCCTTCTCGCCGCTCAACTCGCTGACAGTGCGCGGCTTCAATGCCTGTCATTTTCGTCTGGGCCGGATGAGCGCGGCGGTCGCGCTACCGGATTTCAATAGCTGGTTCTTCCCGCTCGATCGCATCGCCCACTGGAATCGGCTCTATGGACCGCGTGGCTTTACACAGTACCAATGTGTGCTGCCGCTGGCTGCTGCGGAGTCGGGGCTGGCCGCATTGCTGCAAGAGATTGCACACGCCGGCTGCGGCTCGTTCCTCTCGGTCCTGAAGCGGCTGGGATCGTGGTCAGGTGGCTTGTCGTTTCCAGCCGATGGCTACACACTCGCCCTGGATTTTGCTTGGTCCGAGACGGTTGCGGCCCTGTTAGCGCGTCTCGATGCGATCGTGCTGGCGCATGGAGGGCACTTGTATCTGGCCAAAGACGCGCGACTCGATCGCGAGCACTTCGATCGCATGCAGCCACAAGCCGCGCGCTTCCGCGAGGGCCGTGCAGCCATGGGCGCTGCGCCCGTCTTTCAGTCCCTGCTGTCACGGCGACTCGGTCTATGAAGCGCGTTCCATCGGCTGAAGCTCCGGTGCTGCTGATCGGCGCGTCATCGGACATCGGCGTACGCCTGGCACACGAGTTTGCGCGTGCGGGGCACCCCCTGTATCTGACGACCCGTGATCCGGACAAGCTGGCGCCGGTCGGCGCTGACCTGCAGATCCGCTATGCGGTGCCTGTGAGAATCTTTCCGCTCGATGTCCTGGCGCCGAAAACGGCACGCCAAACTGTGCAGGAATTGCAACCTGTGCCGCACATCGCCATATGTCTGGTCGGCTTGTTAGGAGAGCAGCGCGCGCAGGAGCTGGACCCGGCGCAGGCACAACTGGTCGTGGAGACGAATTTTCTCGGTCCGGCGGTCGTGCTCGAGGCGGTGGCTCAGTCGATGGCGACCGTGGATGCGCCCACGACGATCGTCGGTGTCAGTTCGGTCGCCGGGGATCGCGGCCGGGCACGCAATTACTATTACGGCGCCGCCAAGGCTGGCTTCACGACGTTCCTGTCCGGCTTGCGCCAGCGGCTGGCGCGATCTCGGACCACCGTCATCACAGTGAAACCGGGGTTCGTGGCAACACGAATGACCACCGCCATGGAGCTGCCACCCGCGCTCACTGCCAGTGACGCAGAGTGCGCACGACTGATCAAGCAGGCCGTGGATCGAGGTCAGCTGATCGTTTATCCATGGAAATGGCGCATCATAATGGGTGTCGTTCGGTTCATTCCGGAACGGCTGTTCCGCAAACTGCGCTTCTGAGTGAGCGTCAGTACCGCCAGGCGTAGTCAGCTCGGCGACCGGCGCCGGTCGGCATCGGGGCGACCGAACTTGTCGACGTAGTCGAGACAGGACGCCTCAATGACTGCTGCGGCGTGTTCGTAGCCGTAGGTACCGACAATCTGCATTTTGTTAGGCTGTCCCGGTACCATCTTGTAAGTGCTGAAATAGTGCTCCAGCCGCTCCACGAGCACCGGCGGCAAAGACTTGATCTCCTCCACTTTGTCCCAGACGTAGTCGCCCTCGAGTACGGCGATGATCTTGTCGTCGGCCTCACCGCGATCGATGAGTTTGATGCCACCGACCACGCGCGCACGCAGCAGCACTTCGGACCGCTCAATCGGCCGCTCACTCACGACGCAGATATCGAGCGGATCGCCATCGCCGCCTACAGATCCGGGTGCCAGCTTAGCCACTCGATCGCCACAGTAGGTTTGCGGCACGAACCCGTAGAGCGCGGGTGGGTGTGACGAACTCCGTTGCGGCCGGTCGACCCGCAAGTAGCCGGTGGCTTTGTCGATTTCGTACTTGATGGCATCGAAGGGGGTGATCTCGATATACGCGTTCACGATCCGGGGCGCGTCGCCGCCTACGTCGAGGCCGTGCCAGGGGTGTGGTCGCCAGCGGGAAAAACTCTCGTCAGTCATGCGCGCAGTGTACGGATTGGCCGCAATGGATTCGAACTTTTCCTCGCCAGACCTTATGCTGCGGACAACGGTCGGCCGCCGGAGAAACGACAAGTGACTAACGCTGCGATCACGGGCTGGGGTAAGTGTCTGCCTCCGGCTGTCTTGACGAATGCCGACCTCTCCCAGCTGTTCGACACCAGCGATGAGTGGATACGTTCGCGTACGGGCATTGCGGAGCGTCGCGCCTCACATGTCTCACTCGGCGAGATGGCCTATGTTGCGGCGGTGCGGGCGCTCGCGTGTGCCGGCCTCGATGGCAAGGAATTGGACTTGATCGTTTTTGGCACCTGCAGCCATGACGATCAGGTGCCGAACATGGCCTCCGGCCTGCAGCTGCGCCTCGGCGCCAACGGTTGCGGTGCGATGGACGTGAACACAGCGTGTACCAGTTTTCTCTACAGCCTGTCGACCGCGACCGCCTTGATCCGAAGTGGCGTAGTGCGCAACGCTCTGGTGGTCGGCGCGGAGCTGATCACGCCCTTCATGGACTGGACCGATCGCAATGTAGCCGTGCTGTTCGGCGACGGTGCAGCTGCCGTTGTGCTGCAGTCAACGCAGTTGCAGGAGGGCCTGCTCGCCGAGCACTTGGGTTGTTATGGTGACTCACGCGAGATCTTGCGCGTGCACGGTATGGGCGGCGCCTATGCCAATCAGGGCCAGCTCTACGGCATCACGCGCTGGCAATTCGAGGGTCAGGAGATTTTCAAGAAGGCCGTGCACGGTATGAACGAGGCGAGCGAATCGGCGCTGGCAAAGCTCGGCCTCGACGTCGCGGCGATCGATCTCATGATCCCCCATCAGGCCAACCTCAGGATCATCGAGGCCGTCGGCAAACGCGTCGGCGTGCCGGTGGAACGCGTATTCATCAATATCGAGCGCTACGGCAATATGTCGGCCGCCACGGTCGCGGTTGCACTGTGCGAAGCGGTGGAACTCGGTCGAGTCAAGCCAGGCGCCACCTTGTTGCTACCTGGCTTCGGCGGGGGCTTGAGCTATTGCGCCCATGTGCTGCGCTGGGGTGCACGTGTCACGCCACTCGCCACGTCCGACGTGCAGCTACCGGCATGCAACACCAGCGGGCTCGAGCTGATCCGAGACGTGATGCGCCGCAAACTGACACCAGCGGCTCGGTAATGGGCGCACCAAAAGAAAGCCCCTGCACGGCGCGAACCATGCAGGGGCTTTCCGACCTGTGCCTAGCGAACCTTAAGAGGCTCGCTTTTTCTTCGGCGCCTTCTTTGCAACACGCGCCTTTTTCTTCACCGGATCTTTTGGCCTCGACTTGCCAAAAGAGCCAGCGTAAATCTTACCACGACGCGAGCGTCGATCACCCTTACCCATGAATCATGGTCTCCAATACGACATGCCGGCGCAGGTTACTGCGGGGCTTCTTTGTTCTGCTGAATCCACAGCAGCGCTGCTTCGAGGTCTGACAACTGTGCCGCTGTCATACCGGCGATGCGCCCGCCACCGGCTTCGGTCTTCAGGCGCAGCAATTCTGCGCTCGCTACGGTATCTACCCACGACAGTCCACGACGGACCTTGGCGGTGAATTTCTGAGTCTTTTCGTCTGTCATTTACAACTCCTGCCAGCTGTTTGGGGCGTAACCTTAGCGTAGTTAGCGGAAACGCGCGAGGATTTTGTCGAGCGACCGGCTCCCGGGACTCAACTGAGCATAAGGAATGCTGTTGAGAGGGGTCAATGGCATGTCGTTCAGGTCGTGGAACTCGCGATCTCCTCGACCCAAGTACAGCATACCAGTCAGGAACTCCTGCTTGCGCATTCCGGCCTGGATTTGTGCCATCGCCGCAATGCGATCGGTGGGGTCATAGTCGGGCGCGATCTTCTTCAAAATTATCCGGCTACCATCGTGCATCACGATGGGTAACGACTCGCCGGCACTGTAGTCAGCAGTAATTTCACGCGCGAACGGGATGAAATCGGCATTGACAGCCGCGTCATAATGCTCGCGCGTGTAGGCGTAGCTCTTGGTAGAACCCTCGTGATCATTGAACGTGACGCAAGGTGACAGAATGTCGATCAAGGCGAAGCCCCGGTGTCGCATGCCAGCCTGCAGCAAAGGCACGAGTTGTGCCTTGTCTCCGGAGAAACTGCGGGCAACGAACGGCGCCCCCAGGGTGAGTGCGAGCAGTACCGGGTCGATCGGCGGTTGGCGGTTGACCTCACCCTTCTTGGCCTGGGTCCCGACGTCGGCGGACGCCGAGAACTGTCCCTTGGTCAGGCCGTACACCCCGTTGTTCTCGATGATGTACAACATGTTGAGATTGCGACGAATCGCATGACAGAACTGGCCGAGTCCGATCGACAGCGTATCGCCGTCACCGGAGACACCCAAATAAGTGAGATCCCGATTGGCAGCGTTCGCACCCATCGCAATGGAGGGCATGCGGCCGTGAACCGAATTGAACCCATGACCGCCCCCGACGAAGTAGGCCGTCGTCTTCGACGAGCAGCCAATGCCCGACAACTTCACCAGGTTCTGCGGCTCGAGCGCCAGACCCCAGCATGCTTCGATGATCGCCGCCGTGATCGAATCATGTCCGCAGCCCGCGCACAGAGTCGACATGCTGCCTTCATAGTCTCGCCGGGTGAGCCCCAGCGAGTTCTTGGGGAGACTGGGATGCCGGACTTTGGGCTTCGTCATGAACGTCATGCGTTGACTCCTACCACGCGCACACCCTCGCCGACTTCCGCGAGTACGCCCTGGACGATGAACTCGGAAGAGATTGGCAAGCCGCTGTAATGCAGCAGTGAACGCAGTTTTGCCTTCTCGACGCGCGTCTCGAGCGTCAACAGTGAACGCATCTGCGCATCGCGATTCTGATCGACTACGAACACCAGGCGATGCTTCTCCAGGAACTGCTCCACTTCCTCACCAAACGGGAAGGCGCGCGCCCGCAGGTAGTTCACCGGCACGCCGCGCGACTGCAGAATATCGCGCGCTTCGCGCACCGCACCATCCGAACTGCCGTAGGCCACCAGACCAATGTCAACGCGCGGATTGGCATCGACCACCGGCCTAGGTACCAACGACTTGGCCGTCTTGAACTTGCGGACCAGGCGATCGAGCACCAGCTGGTACTCGACCGAATCCTCAGTATAACTACCGTACTGCGTGTGACCGGATCCGCGTGTGAAATAAGCGCCCTTGGGATGTACGCCCGGCAAGGTCCGATACGGAATGCCATCGCTGTCGGAATCGAGATAACGGTAAAACTTCTCGAGCTTGGCGAGTTCCTCGGCTGACAGCACTTTGCCGCGATCCGGTTGGTAGGCGTCGTCCCACTTTAGGTCCGGACACATCCAGTCATTCATGCCGATGTCGAGATCGGACAGCACCATCACCGGTGTCTGCAGCCGTTCAGCCAGATCGAAAGCATCGCGTGCGAAATAGAAACACTCCTCCGGATCGCGCGGCAACAACAATACGTGCTTGGTGTCCCCATGCGACGCGTAGGCGGCGGCGAGGATATCGCCCTGCTGTGTGCGGGTCGGCATACCTGTGGACGGCCCGACGCGCTGGATGTCGAATATGACCGCCGGCACTTCCGCATAGTAGGCGAGCCCGATGAACTCCCCCATGAGCGAAATGCCCGGGCCGGAAGTCGCCGTAAAAGCGCGCGCGCCGTTCCAGGACGCGCCCAACACCATACCGATCGCCGCCAGTTCATCTTCCGCCTGAATGAAGGCGAAATTCTTCTTGCCGGTAGCCGGATCGACCCGCCATTTGTCCGCGAAGCCCTTGAAGGCGTCCATCAACGAAGTCGACGGTGTGATCGGATACCATGCCGCCACGGTCGCACCGGCGTACAGACAGCCGAGCCCGGCGGCTGTATTGCCATCGATCATGATGTGATCCGCGGTCTGCGAGAGCTTTTCCACCTTGAGCGGCAGCGGGCAGGTGAAATGCTGTTTCGCATACTTGTAGCCCAGATCGATCGCCAGCATGTTCGAGTCGACGAGCTTCGGCTTCTTGGCGTACGTCTCGGCCAGCAATTCGCGGATCTTGCCCAGATCCAGATCGAGCAGTGCCGCGAGCACTCCCGCGTAACAGATATTCTTCATCAGAATGCGCGTACGCAGTCCGTCGAAATTCTCGTTGCAGAGCTTGGCAAGGGGCACACCCAGGATCGTCACGTCGCCACGATTGAAGACGGTGGACCGAGGCCAGGTGGAGTCGTACAGCAGGTAGCCGCCCGACGCTACCTCGCGCACGTCGCGCGCATAGGTCTCGGCATTCATCGCGACCATCAGATCGATGCTGCCCGAACGAGCCACATAGCCGTCGCGCGACACGCGTATCTCGTACCAGGTTGGCAAGCCCTGGATGTTGGAGGGAAAGTAGTTCTTGCCCATCACCGGGATGCCGCTGCGGAAGATCGACTTCATCAGCAGCGTATTGGCACTGGCAGAACCGGTGCCGTTGACAGTGGCTATCTTGATCGCGAAATCGTTCGTGCGGTCTTGCATGCTGTCAGCTCGATGAATGGGAACTGTCGGCGTTGGCCACATCGGCCGCTTGCGGCCAGAGAATGTCGGACTTCTGCATATCCCAGGCGGCGGTCGGACAGCGCTCGGCGCACAAGCCACAGTGCACGCACAGGTCCTCATCCTTGACCATTACGCGGCCCGTGAACTTGAGAGGGCCGGAAACATACAGGGCCTGGGTGGTGTTGTTCGCCGGCGCCTTGAGGCGGCCGCGCAGTTCCGCTTCAGTGCCATTCGGCGTCATCGTCAGGCAGTCGACGGGACAGATGTCGATGCAGGCATCGCATTCGATGCACAGCTTGGTCTCGAACACGGTCTGCACGTCACAATTGAGGCAGCGCTGCACTTCGGCGGCGACTTGTTCTGCGGTAAAGCCGAGCTCCACCTCGATATTGATCTTCTTGAAGCGCTCTTTGAGCGAGACATGCGGCATCAGACGACGTTCGGCGGGATTATAGTCGTTAGCATACGACCACTCGTGCATACCCATCTTGCGCGACTGCAGATTGACGCCAGGTGCCAGACGGTCCGTCACTGCTTTGCCTTGGCAATGATTATGGATGGAAATGGCGGCCTGGTGACCATGCTCAACGGCCCAGATGATGTTTTTGGGTCCAAACGCCGAATCGCCACCAAAGAACACGCCTGCCCGGGTGGACTGGAACGTCTTCGCGTCCACTTTCGGTACGTGCCACTTGTCGAATTCGATGCCGAGGTCCGCTTCGATCCAGGGAAATGCATTTTCCTGACCGATCGCGAGGATGACGTCATCGGCCGGGAGAAACTCCTCGCCTGTCACGCGCTCGCCAGTGATACGGCCGCCAGCATCGAGATCGTACTCCATCACATCGAAGACCATGCCGGCGAGCTTGCCGTTCTCGATCACGAACCGCTTCGGCGAGCGGTTGATGACGATCTCGACGCGTTCTTCTTCGGCGTCCTCCAGCTCCCACTCTGACGCCTTGAAATATTGCCGGGGTTTGCGCGCCATCACCTTGACGTCGGCGGCGCCGAGGCGCAGCGACGAGCGGCAGCAATCCATCGCCGTGTTGCCGACCCCGATGATCAACACCCGACGGCCCACCGACTTGATGTGCTCGAAGGCGATAGATTCGAGCCAGTCGATGCCGATGTGGATGTTGGCTCCGCCCTCTTTGCGCCCGGGCAGATCGAGCTCCTTGCCTTTCGGCGCACCCGTACCGACGAAGACCGCGTCGAAGCCGCCCTCCTCGAGCAGTTTCTTCAGCGACTCGACGCGGGTACCGAGCTGCAGCTCGACACCGCGATCGACGATCATCGCGATTTCTTCGTTCAGCACTTCAGCCGGCAGCCGGAACGACGGGATGTTGGTGCGCATGAGTCCACCCGCCTGACCCCACTGCTCGAACATCGTGATCTCGTAGCCGAGCGGCAGCAGGTCGTTAGCGACGGTGAGTGACGCGCACCCGGCACCGATGCAGGCAATACGCTTGCCGTTCTTGCGTTGCGGTGCTTGCGGCAGCAGCGGCAGGACGTCGTCACGGTGATCCGCGGCAACGCGCTTCAGGCGACAGATCGCAACGGGCTTGTCTTCGACGCGTCCGCGCCGACAGGCCGGCTCGCAAGGGCGATCGCAGACTCGGCCGAGGATGCCGGGAAAGACGTTCGAATGTCGATTCACCATGTAGGCGTCGGTGAATCGCCCCTGGGCAATCAGGCGGATGTACTCGGGGACGTCAGTATGGGCCGGGCATGCCCATTGGCAATCGACAACTTTGTGAAAGTAGTCCGGATGCGCCGTATTCGTCGGTTCCATAGACCTCTGCATCTCGCGGTCGCCCAGAATCGCGACCACCACGGCGCCAGTATAGAGCCCGCGGACCAAATGTCAGCGCGGCGCGACCGCAGCTTGGGCATGAGCAGCAATGTTTGCGGTCGCCGCCTCAGGGACCGCTGACGCGGATGCCCGCAGAAGCATAGTTGATGTCGGCATAGCCCGACGAGGAGAACTGCCCGCCGCCGACGGTCAGACTCAGCCGAGTGGTGACGGGCAGCGCCAGGGACAGGAACAGATCGTCTGATTCAGCCCCATCGTCGCGCGCCCGACTGCGCGCGAAATCCAGACTCAGCGAACTGCGACCAAGACGCGCGCTGACGCCAGCGTTCCAGGTGAGATCCACGAGACCGGGCTGCGTTCCAAACAGATTGTTGGTGAGCAGCAACTGCAGACGAGGACGGTCGGCCAACGGCGACTGCGGCGAGTCGTAGTCATAGCGGCGGACGCCGGCATTCAGCGTGACAAGCCGCGACACGTCGAAGTCGCCACTGATACCGACGGCCGTTCGATCTGTCGATACCGTCAACGGTATCGTTCGGTTGGCGACGACGAGTTCGAACGACTCGTCGGTGGCTCCTTTGAGCAGCACGAGCGACACGCTGCCGCGATTATTCAACCAGCCCAACCGCGCCGAGAAATCCTGCGTTTCCACCTGCAGACCGTCGTCGTAAACGCTGTAACCCAGTGCAAGGGACCACGCACCGAAGCGCTTGCCAGCCGTTGCACTCCAGTAACGCGGATCGAGCGCCTCGGACTCGGCCCGTGTGTCAGAACGCGCCGCGTAGCCATCCAGGAAATAGCCCTGCGCGGTGGCAACACCGGCGCCGAGCGCCAGATCAGTGCCGCCCTCACTCGCGAACTGGCTTGTCAATGATACTGAGTAGCGCAACGGATCGTCGGCTGCGCGCGTCGGACCGACAAATAGCAGCGCCCACAGCAGCAGGCAAAGAAATCGATCAGCGACCGTCGACATGATGCTCAGTCCCTCGCTTTGGCACCCGGATTTCCCAGGCTCGGCGCGCGAATTCGCCCCGCGGCGCCCAAGGGCTGCACGCAGGTCCGCCACTCGTCAACGTTGCACAGCGGTGCAGGCTGACACCGCTTGGCGGCGATTCGACTTATTCAGTGTGCGCCAGCGCACGAAATCGATGGGTCACGCTGCGGTGGCGCAGGCACTGCGGGCAGGTTAGCCTCTGCGGCGTGCCGACTGCCCCGACGGAAATCAAGCTGCGCACGCGCTCCCGCGTCCTCGAAGTCAGTTTCGCGGATGGGCAGCGCTTCGAGCTGCCGTTCGAGTATCTGCGGGTCCATTCGCCCTCGGCCGAGGTCAAAGGCCACGGCCCGGGCCAGGAAACGCTCGTGCTAGGCAAGGAAAACGTTGGCATTCGTGCGGTTGAGCCGGTGGGTCAGTACGCTGTGAAGCTCGTGTTCGACGACGGCCACGACAGCGGTCTCTATTCATGGAAGTACCTGTATGAGCTTGGATCTGAGCACGAGCAGCGCTGGCGCACGTACCTCGACAGAGTACGGCTCGCCCAGCAACGCGACGGTGCCTGAACTCAGCCTCATCATCCCGACGTTCAACGAGCGCGGCAACATCGTTGAGCTGCTCAGTCGCATCGATCGTGCATTGCCCGGCGTGGCATGGGAAGCAATCTTCGTCGACGACGATTCGCCTGACGACACTGCGCGAGCCTTGCGGGAGCTCGCACAGCACGATCCGCGCGTACGTTGTTTGCGACGTCTGCGACGCCGTGGTCTCGCCTCGGCCTGTATCGAGGGCATGCTAGCCTCGAGCGCCCGCTATGTCGCGGCCATGGATGCTGACCTGCAGCACGATCCGGCCCTCCTGCCGCAGATGCTGACGGTGCTACGCGAGCGGCGCGCCGAACTCGTCATCGGCAGCCGCTATGTCACGGGTGGAGTGGTCGGGGACTGGCAGCAGCAGCGCCTCGCCATGAGCAAGCTGGCAACCCGTCTCGCGACGCTCATCACCCGGCAGGCGATCGCCGACCCCATGAGTGGCTTCTTCATGATACAGCGCGAGCGATTCGATGAGCTGGCGCCGCGGCTGTCATCGATGGGCTTCAAGATCCTGCTCGATATAGTGGCCACGGCCAAGCCACCTCTGCAGGTGCTCGAACTGCCACTGGTATTTGGCAAGCGCGTTGCGGGCGACAGCAAGCTGACGACCAATGTCGCCTGGGAGTACGTCCTGCTGCTGGCCGACAAACTGGTGGGCCGCTGGGTGCCGGTGCGGTTCCTGTCGTTCGCTTTCGTCGGCGGGCTGGGGGTCGCCGTGCACTTCCTGGTGCTCACCACACTGCTCAAAGGACTCGGCATTGCTTTTCTGACAGCGCAGGCCGTCGCGACGGGCACTGCCATCGTCTATAACTACACGCTCAACAACGTGTTGACCTACGTCGACCGGCCGCGTCGCGGCAGGCGGTGGCTGACGGGCCTGCTGTCATTCGCAGCGATCTGCAGCATCGGCGCCATGGCCAACGTGGGTGTAGCGGCCTTCATGTTCGAGCGTGATTCCGCTTGGCCTGTTGCGGCGCTCGCCGGAATTCTGGTGGGCGCAGTCTGGAATTTTGCCGTCTCGAATGTTTACACCTGGCGTCGCTAGCGCTACCGCTTGCCGTCGACTGCCGAATAGAACTCGATGATCGCGCCGTCGGGCGTTCGCACACTGAATGTGTCGAGCATTCCGTAAGGAGCCACCTTCATCCGGCGCAACGCAGCATAGGGCTTCACCTGGCGCGCGCGCAGCTGGTGCAAGTAGTCGCCAGCATCGGCAACCGGCATGCGATAGCTCAGCCAGCCAAGATTGGGCGCCACACAGTGCTCGCCGACGTTGCGACCTGACAATTCCGGCATCGAGATCGGCTCGAGCGAGCCGTCGTTGCCGCCGTCTGGATGCACGATGCCGATGCGACGCAGCACATTCTCGGCGAACGCCGGCGGAATGCCGAGCACCTCGGCACCGGGTTCCAGGACTCCCTGCACTGCCGTATCGACAAACACCTGCCAGGCGAGCTTGTCAGTGAAGAAGCTCAGAGTGGCGTCGTAATCACTGACTACCTGCGCAGAATTGAACGCGCGCGTGAAGCCGCGGAAGCCGCGGAAGCCCGGCGGAATCCGTTTGGGCTCGATCAATGCGATGACGAGCCCATCTGGCCCGGTAGCAACGACCTCGCACACGTCGAAACCACCCCAGGAGTAGTTGGTCGGTTCGCCGTAGGCACTCCAACCTTCGGCTTGCAGCGCGCGATACACCTGCCGCGCGTTGCGCGTGTAGACGTCGATATCGAAGATGCCGCCGGGATCCCAAGTGTGCGCACTCGACCGCATCAGCCGCTGACGGCCACCGTGAAACTTCACCAGACGGATAGCGCCCTTTGCGGCACCAGGTGGCAACAACAGGCACTGTTCGATGCGCTGCACGCCGCGCGGGACGCGCCAGGCTGGCCACTGCTCGCGCGGCGCGTCAGGCAGGCGCACGGCACGGTAGTTAGCAATTCCGGTGAAGACGCGTGCAATACGCGGTATGTCGCTGACACTGGCGACGACTTCCTTAATTCCTCTGAACATCGAGCTGTACTCGCGCTGCAGACCGTGCCAAAGAAAAGGCCGGATTCGCGAGAACCCGGCCTAACTTACAAGACCCCCGTTCGGTCGATTCTCTCCAAAGAGAACCGGGAACGTGCGAATGTTTTAAAC
Organism: Steroidobacteraceae bacterium; assembly: GCA_041395625.1. Lineage (GTDB taxonomy): Bacteria > Pseudomonadota > Gammaproteobacteria > Steroidobacterales > Steroidobacteraceae > CADEED01. Next base: position 410,800 of record JAWLAE010000003.1, read on the forward strand.
CATGATTGCGGCGAATACCAGCGCTTTTTGCTGCAACGACTGACACGGCAGCCATCAGGCATGGGAAAATCGCGCCTTGGTTGGACGCATTCTAAAATATTTGCCACGCTTTGCGACGTGCGTCACGCTTTCGCGGCTCGTACGCAGGCGTCAGAGGTAAAGAGCATTGAAAGATCAGGTCGAGGATACGGACTTCGGTTTCGCAAGGGTGCCGCGTGGTGAGAAGGCCCATCGTGTGCGTGGCGTATTCGATTCGGTCGCAGGCAACTATGACCTGATGAACGACCTGATGTCGGGCGGCGCGCATCGGCTGTGGAAGCAGTTCGTCCTGTCGCTGGCGCAGCTGTCGCCCGGACAGCGTGCGCTGGACGTCGCAGGCGGCACGGGCGATCTCGCACAGGGCCTGGCCAAGCAAGTTGGCCGGCAGGGTCTCGTGGTGTTGTCCGATATCAATGCCGCCATGCTGGAGCGCGGCCGCGACCGGCTCCTGAACGAGGGACGAGTAGCCAACGTCGCATTCACACAGGCCAACGCCGAGCGCCTGCCGTTCCGGGACAGCTCCTTCGACTGCGTCACTATCGGTTTCGGGCTGCGCAATGTCACCGACAAGGCCGCGGCACTGCGCTCGATGTGCCGTGTGCTGAAACCGGGCGGTCAATTGTTAGTACTGGAGTTCTCCAAACCAGTGGCGCCGGGGCTCAAGCCGCTCTACGACGCCTATTCCTTCAGGATCCTGCCGTTGCTCGGTAAATGGGTCGCCAGAGACGCTGCGAGCTATCAGTACCTGGCGGAATCCATACGCATGCATCCCGACCAGGAGACACTGCTCGACATGCTGCGCGATGCCGGCCTTGAGAACTGCCGCTACCACAATCTCACGGGTGGCATCGTAGCCGTGCACCGTGGCTATCGCGTTTGACCATGCTCACCCAGTCGATCGAGAATCTCCTGAACCGCAATCTGGCTCAGTCACCGCGCGCCCGCGAGCTGTGCCGCGAACTGACCGACAAGCGGCTGCGTATCACGGCGGTGGGCCCGGGCTGGCAACTGGACGTCGTATCACTCGGTACATCGTTGCAACTAACGAGTCGGCTGGCGCCCGATGCTGTCAGCGCTGCAAACGATGCCACCGCCATCATCCATGCGACGATCGAGGGGACACCTTTGTCGCTTGGCGCCCTCGCGGCAACGGACGCCGCGGAGACCATCCGGCGCGGCGACGTGCGAATAGGCGGCGATGCCGAGATCGCGCAACGCTTTCAGCAGATCTTCCGGCTGCTCCGCCCGGACACCGAGGAGGAGTTGTCGCGCCTCATAGGCGACTCCCCGGCGCAGCAAATCCTGCGGCTGACCCGCGGCATGCTGCAGTTCGGGCAACGAGCGGCACGCACGACCGTGCGCAACACAGCGGAGTTCTTCGCCCATGAGAGCCAGGATCTGGTGCCGACCGCTGAGGCGCAGGACCTGTACCAGGGCGTCGATCGACTGCGCGAAGACGTCGACCGTATCGATGCGCGCATCGCGGTGCTCACGCGGGCCCTCGAACCGGCCGAGAGATCCGACGGATGAAACTGCGCGTCGCGATTCGCCTGATCGAGATTCAGCGGGTTCTGGTTCGCCATGGTCTCGATGATTTCGTCCGTGCGACCCATTTGTACCGACCGCTGCGCTTCGTCTTTCTGCTGTCGCCCTGGACCTGGTTCGAACGCCGGCGCAGCGGCTCGCGCGCCGAGCGGCTGCGCCTGGCACTCGAAGAGCTGGGCCCGATCTTCGTCAAGTTTGGCCAGGCAGTTTCGACCCGGCGTGATCTGTTGCCGCTCGATATCGCGGACGAGCTCGCCAAGCTGCAGGATCGCGTACCGCCGTTCGACGGGCGAGTCGCGCAGCAGGTCATCGAATCGGCCTTCGGCAAGTCCACCGACGAGTTGTTTGGGCAGTTCGATGTAGCACCGTTGGCTGCGGCATCGATCGCCCAGGTCCATACCGCACGTCTGCCGAATTCGGGAACGGCGCCCGGTACAGAAGTCGTCGTAAAGGTTTTGCGACCGGGGATGCGCGAGGTCATCCAGCGCGACATCGAGGTGCTGTTTGCCCTGGCACGACAGGCCGAGCGCTGGTGGCCAGAGAGCAAGCGACTGCGGCCCCTCGAAGTGGTTGCAGAGTATGAGAAGACGATTCTCGACGAGCTCGATCTGCTGCGCGAAGCCGCGAATGCAACCCAGCTGAAACGGAACTTCGACGGATCGCAGCTGCTGTACGTGCCAGCGATCTACTGGGACCTGTGTCGCAGCAATGTCATGGTGATGGAGCGGATTCGCGGCATTCAGATCAGCAACATGGCTCGGCTGCGCGAACTGCAAGTCGATATCCGTAAGCTCGCGGAGAACGGCGTCGAGATATTCTTCACGCAGGTGTTCCGGCACAATTTTTTTCACGCCGACATGCACCCGGGCAATATCTTCGTGCTCGCCGACGATCCTGCCAACCCGGTTTACGCGGCGGTCGACTTCGGCATCGTAGGCACTCTCGACCTACGTGATCAACGCTATCTCGCCGAGAATTTCCTCGCGGTATTCGACCGTGACTATCGCCGCGTCGCGGCGCTGCACGTGGAGTCCGGCTGGGTCCCGCGCGATACGCGCATCGATGAGATGGAGTCGGCGATTCGCACCGTTTGTGAACCGATCTTCGACAAGCCGTTAAAAGAGATCTCGTTCGGCACCGTGCTGTTGCGACTGTTCGAGATCTCACGACGCTTCAACATGACGGTGCAGCCACAGCTCATCCTGCTGCAGAAGACCTTGCTCAACATCGAGGGTCTGGGTCGGGATCTATACCCCGATCTCGATATCTGGCAGACAGCCAGCCCGGTGCTGCGCAAGTGGATGCAGGATCGGTTCAGTGCGCGCTCGGTGATGCAGTCGTTGCGCGGTCAGTTGCCCGATGTCATCGAAACGCTGCGCGCGCTGCCGCCACTGCTGCGCGTCGCTGCGCAGCACGCGCAGGAAGGCACGCTACGCCTAGGCATCGAGGCTGCCGAGCTCACGCGCTTGCGACGCGATCTCGACGCGCATCGCTCGCAGCGTGATGTCGTGCTGGTGGCAGCCGTACTGTTGTTGGCTGGAATCGTGTGGCTGGCGGTGGATCGTGCGCCCGCGTGGCCGGGCTGGGCGCTGTGCGCGGCCGCAGCGGCCGCGCTCGTATGGCGCATCAGACGGCGGCGCTGATCGCCACGGGGCGGCGCGGTTCGATCCACCAGGCATGCGCAATGGCGCAGGGTTCGTCGTCATCGTCGAACAGCGCCGTGCCCACTTCGTGACGCCTGCCGCTCACCGAGATGCGCCATGCCAGCACCGTGCAGGATTCATCGACATGCACGCTGCGCAGTACCTGCGCTGTGATCTCACCCAACACCATCAGTTGGCCCGGCTCAGCCACGGCGAAGGCTCCTGGACAATCGAGCGCCGCCCAGAGAAATTCATGTCGCACCTTGCCGGTTGGGTCGGCGAGCGATCGATCCGGAATCCAGGGCGCAGCGGCACGCATCATATCCAGCCGGCCAGCGAACAAGCGCATGCCGTCGCCGCGCTCGCGGTGCGTGCCGCAGACGAAGCACTCCGGAAATACATGGTGAGTGAGGCCGACAAAGTGGCGTGACGCAGCCAGCGCGTCAGGGTACGACACCGGCCGCGGCGCCTGCAGGACCGTGTTAGCGGGTCGTGCGAGCGCGATGAGCTCCCCTGCTGGCTGCTCCGAGCTGCCAGGCCCCGGGCCAGATGTATCTACCAACTCCAGCGCACCGCGGCTCTCGCCAGCCCGCAACAGCAGGTCTCGCTCGAGCGGCGGCGGACGCAACAGGCGCACCGTGACGACCGGTGCGGCCACCTGCGCGGCGATCAGCCCGGCGCAATAACCGCCGTTGGCGGACTCCGCAGGTCCCCGAAATCGGCGTGCGATCCGGATCACCGTCGCCGGCGATGCGTCCGCCCCGCTCAAGTCGGGTCCTGGCACAGCTGAATATCAGCGCCAAAGAGATCGGCGGGTTCCACGTCGATGATGCGCCAGCCGTCGAGACCGGTGCGCGGCTCGTTAGTGGTGGTCCGACCACCCGCGGTGCGCACGGTAGCGGCAGCGGCATCCAGGTCACGGACTGCAAACGACAGCAGGAACAGACCTTCGCCGCGCTCAGCCAGCCTCTTTGCCGGCAGCGAATCCGGGCGCGTCGGTTGCACGAGCACGATCCAGGTAGCGCCGCAGCGAAATCGTCTGGTCACGACGCCACGTGCAAACAGTTCTTCGCGCGCGCCAACCTCGACGTTGAAGAGCCTTGCGTAGCGCTCGGCGGCTGCATCGACGTCGCGTACGAGCAGATTCAGATGATGCACGGATTCAAGCACGGCCAGGCCTCTCTCGATCTGCAAAGGCGAACACCACAGTGAAGGCGCCAGTCTAACCCCATGTGAGTTCATCGGCGGCGGCCGAGCGTTTCGCGAGACGGCCGGCCAGACGCCACAGCGCGAGCGCCAGCCATATGTAGAAGGTGGACAACAGAGCGATCTGGGTCAGACTGGTCTGGACCAGGGGCACGACTATGCCGATGGTCGCGCTCGCGATGATCAGCGACACGAACGTCTGCATCGACGCGGCTGAGCCGCGCGCCTGCGGAAACAGATCGAGCATGCGCAACGTTAGGACCGGGAATATAAGCTGCGTGGCGATGCCGGTGAAGAACAATAGCGCCTGCTGCACCAGCACCGGCAATGTCTCGAGCTGCCAATGCAACAGGAGCCGAACCGAACAGGCCACGGCGGCCAGCGCAAAGCCAATTCCGGCCTGCCGCATCGGTGCAATACGGCCCGCAAGTCGCCCCGAGAGAATGGCCCCCAACGTGAAGCCGCCGATCACCGGCAAGAACAGCCAGATGAACTGCGTTTCGGTCAGCCCCCAGTGATCCAACACGATCACGGGCGCTGCGCCGATATAGCAGAACACCCCCGCGAAAGTGAGACTCGCCGCCAGGGCTAACAACAGGAACTGGCGATCACCGATTACGCGCAGTGCCGCAGCTACCAGCGCGCCTACCGAGAACGGCACGCGCCGCTCGGGTGGGTGCGTTTCCGGCAGCTTGAGCGCGGACGCAACCACCAGGACCAAACCAAACAGCGCCAGGAACGCAAAAACGGCACGCCAACCAAGAGCGACATGGATCCAGCCACCCAACACCGGCGCAATGGCCGGCGCCACACCGAACAGCAGTGAGATCAAGCTCATCAAGCGCTGCGCCTGCGGGCCCTGATACAGATCGCGCACGATGGCGCGCCCGACCACCATGCCGACACCCGCGGTCGCGCCTTGCAGCGCACGGAAAGCCAGCAGCGAAACGAAGTTCGGTGCCACCACGCAGGCCAACGAACCCAGCGTATAGGCAGTCAAGCCAGCAAGAATCACCTTGCGTCGCCCGACCGCATCCGACAAAGGGCCGTAGAACACCGCGGTGAAAGCATAGGGCAGCATGTACGCGGTGAGCGACTGCTGCATCTGCCAGGCGGCGACGCCGAATTCCTGTTCCATCGCCCGAAAAGCCGGGAAGAACGTATCGATCGAGAACGGACTCACCATCGACAGCCCCGCGAGCAGAGCTGCCAGCCCTACATAGCGCATGCCGCGAGTCGGTGCGGGCTCGTTAGACCTCACGACGGAGGATGCAGCGATCGCAGGAATGCCGCCGGATCGCCGCCTTGCTCCAGTACCTCGACCAGTGCCGAACCGACGATCACGCCAGCCACGTGCGGCTGCAACCGCTTGACCTGATCAGCTGAACGAATACCGAAGCCGGCACACACCGGCACCGGTGACACCTGCGACGTCCGGTCGAGATAGGCGGTTACCGCCTGCGGCACGTCAACCGCCTTGCCAGTCGTGCCGGTCATGGTGACCGCGTACAGAAAGCCCTGGCTGACGCTCGCCACCTCGCGCAGTCTCTTTTCTGTCGTAACCGGCGTCACCATTTGAATGAGCGCCAGACCTGCGCGACCGAGCACTGCGCGAAAATCGGCGCTTTCGTCGTACGGCAGATCGGGAACGATAAAACCACAAACGCCCGCACGACGAGCAGCTGTCGCCAGCGCGTCGAAACCGTAGGCCAGCAACGGATTGAGATAGCTCATCAAGAGCAATGGTGCGGCTGGCCGCTGCATGCTCGCGAGCTCGCTCAGGATCCAGCGCAGCGTCACACCCTGCGCCAGTGCCGCATGGCTCGAGCGCTGGATCGTCATGCCGTCAGCCATCGGATCAGTGAACGGCACGCCGATTTCAACGACGTCTGCGGCCGAGCCGATTGCGACGAGGTGCTCGCGGAACTTGTCACGTGCCGGGTACCCAGCGGTCAGGAATGCGACGATGGCGGTACGCCCCTGATCAGTGGCGGCACGGATGGCTGCACTGATGCGACGGTGCGGGGAATCGTCAGTCGTTACCTCAGCGGGTGTCATCGGCTCGATCCAGCGTTGCTGTCCGCCAGCAAGGTGCGTTGCAATGTCGACATGTCTTTGTCGCCACGGCCCGAGAGCGTGATCAGCACGCGTTTGCCACGATGCTGTTGCGCCCAGAGCTTGGCACGAGCGAACGCGTGGGCAGTCTCGATCGCGGGCAGGATGCCTTCTTGTCGCGAGCACTCGGCCAACGCGGTGAGGGCTTCGTCGTCGGTGGCACTCTCGTAGCTGACCCGACCTGCCCACATCAACAAGGCATGTTCAGGACCCACGCCGGGGTAGTCGAGGCCGGCCGAGACAGACTGTGTCTCCTGAATCTGACCATCAGCGTCCTGCAGCAGCAAAGAGTAACTACCCTGGAGAACGCCTGGGCGTCCATAGACCAAGGTCGCGGCATTCTGGCCGAGCGCACTGCTCGTGCCGCCGGCTTCGACGCCGATGAGCTCGACCGTGCGATCCGCCAAGAACGGGTGGAACGAGCCGATCGCATTCGAGCCGCCGCCAACACAGGCAAAGACAACGTCCGGCAGCGCACCGGCCTGCGCCAGCATTTGCGCCCGCGCCTCGCGGCCAATCACCGACTGCAGCTCGCGCACCAGCCACGGATACGGATGCGGCCCGACCGCCGACCCGAGCAGGTAGTACGTGTCGGTCGGGTCCGCCACCCAGTCACGCAGCGCCTCGTCGATGGCCGCCCGCAAAGTCCGGTCGCCACTCGTCACGGCAACTACTTCGGCGCCCAGCAATTTCATCCGCCCGACATTCGGTGCCTGGCGCTCGATGTCCACTGCACCCATGTAGACCGTGCACGGCATGCCAATACGCGCACACGCCGCCGCACTGGCGACACCATGCTGACCCGCACCGGTCTCGGCGATGATGCGCTTCGCGCCCAGACGCTTCGCGAGCAATGCCTGGCCGATGGCATTGTTGATCTTGTGGGCGCCCGTATGTGCCAGGTCCTCACGCTTGAGCCACACCTCCGCGTCCCACGCCACCGACAGACGCGTTGCGTGGGTGAGCGCTGTCGGCCGACCGACCCAACTCGTCAGCTCACGCGTGAGCTCTGCCTGAAAGTCCGCGCGTTGCAGATGCTCGCGTATCCCCGCCTCGAGCCGATCGAGCGCCGGGATGAGAGTCTCAGGAACGTATCGACCACCGAACGGGCCATACCGGCCGCGCGCATCGGGAAAACGCCCGGCTACTTCATCCGCTAACAACTTGGCCGAATCGACGTCTGGTTCGTTGAACTGCATCATACTGTCTCCGCCGCGGCCTGCCGCGCGGCTGCCACAAACGCTCGCATCTTCGCCGGGGACTTCGTACCGGGGGACTGTTCGACACCACTGGACACATCGACGCCGAACGGTCGGACGTGGCGGATCGCAGCGGCAACGTTGGTGGCGTTGAGGCCACCCGCGAGAACGATCTCGGTGCTATAGGCCAGGCGTGCCGCCGAGTCCCAATCGGTCGTCTGACCCGTGCCGCTACTCGGACCCTCGAACAGCGCGCGCTGCGGTAGCGTCGTGGGTAGCGGCAAGCCCGCACGCAGTACCGGCATGACAGCGAGCGCGGCAGGCAGCGTCAACGTCAGGAGATCCACCGCATCGGTCTGCAATACGTCCGGTGCGAAACCTTCGATTATTTCGGTGACTTCCGGCTGCGTCGGCTGGCGAGTCACGGCCACACAGCGGAGCTTGCCACGTGCGGGTTCTGCCAGCGTGCGTGCGCGCTGGGTCGTCAGACGACGACTCGACGGCGCAAATACGAAGCCGATTGCATCTACACCAAGCTGCAGGGCGGCGTCCACCGCCGCCGCATCGGTCATGCCGCAGATCTTGATCCACAGCGCGCGCGGTTCATTCATACGCGGCCCGCCTTCAGCATCGTCGCAATCAGCACTGACGGGTCAGCGTGCTGCATCAAGGCACTGCCAACCAATGCAAGGTCGTAGCCGGCTGCGGCAACGCGCGCTGCATCGGCCGGTGTCGTGACGCCACTCTCGGCAACGCGCGCTACATCGCGCGGTAGTGCCGGTGCCAGCATTTCGAGACGTCCGGGAACAACCTGCAACGTCACGAGGTCACGACAGTTGACGCCCACCAGAAGCAGATTCCGCTGCTCCAACCGCGCAGCAACCAGACTCTGTGCGAGCGCTATGTCAGCTTCATCGAACGCCTCCAGCAGCACGAACAGGCGATGTGCCAGAGCCGTATCGACCAGCTGCTCGAGTTGCGGGCGCGGCAACATCCGCAGAATGACGAGTACCCCTCCCGCACCAGCTGCGCGCGCTTCCAACACTTGGTAGGAATCGACCAAGAAGTCCTTGCGCATCGCCGGCACCGACAGTGACACGAGGGCCTGGACGGCGGCCTCCAGATGGGCCATCGAACCATCGAAGCGACTAGGCTCGGTCAAGACCGAGACAGCCGCTGCACCAGCGCGGCCATAAGCCAGCACACGATCGGTCGCGCTCGTAGCGTGCGCCGACTGCAGATCCCCAACGGCCGGCGAACGTAGCTTCACTTCGCAAATCAGATCGAACCGGCCGCTGCGCCGCAAAGGTGGTGGCGGCGGCAACTCGCGAATGCGTGCCAGTAGCTCGTTCGTGCCTAACATGGCCTTGGCCACTGCCACCCGTTGCCGGCTCGAATCAGCCATCGACTGCAGGAAGTCGCTACTCATGGTCGGCTGAACGCAGCCAGCTGGTGGAGCAGTCGCGCTGCGGCACCGGACGCGATCGCTGCGGCGGCTCGCTCGATACCGGCGCGCGGACTCAAATTGTTGCTCGTGACCTCGAGCGCCAGCGCCGTACCTAACAAGAGTGCGTCGCGATGTGGCCCGCGATCGGCGCCGGTGAGTGCCGCACGCAGCGCAGCAGCATTGGTTGCCGCGTCACCACCCGCCAGGTCGCTACTGTTGCAACGCGCCAGTCCGTAATCCTCTGGCGAACGACTCGACTCGATGACCGATCCCGGTCGCACGTCGAACAGGGCGAAGGGACCGATGGGCGTAGGCTCATCCCAGCCCTCGGCGCCGTGCACGACGAAACTGCGCTCGATCGGCAGACCAGACAAGGTTTCGGCCATCAGCCGCGCCGTGCTCAAATCGTACGCGCCAAGTACGTGATAGCGCGGCTGAGCGGGGTTGGTGAGCGGCCCCAGGATATTGAACACCGTGCGCACGCCCAATGCCTGGCGAATCGGTGCGATCGCTTTCATCGCCGGATGGTAGTGCGGCGCGAACAGAAACGTGAACCCGGTCTGCTCGAAACAACGACCAGCAGCGCTTTCATCGAGCGGCAGCGCCAGTCCGAGTTGTTGCAGGACGTCGGCGCTGCCGGAGCGACTCGACACCGAACGATTGCCGTGCTTGATGACACCCACGCCGCATGCAGCTGTCAGGAGTGCCGCACCGGTCGAGAGATTGAGGCTGCCCGATGCGTCACCGCCGGTGCCGACGATATCGACGGCAACAGCATCCGCCGCGATCTTTGGCCGTCGTGCGAGTGCCCGCATCGCGACCGCGAAGCCTCGCAGCTCAGCCGCAACCACACCTTTCGACCGGACCGCCGCCAGCACCGCGCCTGCCAGCGCTGGCGGCATCTCCGCGCTCGCCAGCCCGTCCAGCAGCGTGGCGGCCTCCAACTCGGTCAGGTTCTGGCGCTCGAGCAACCGGTCGAGAAAGCCGCGCAACTGCTGGAGCCGTTCGTGTTGCTCAGTTGTCATCTAACAGCGCTCATCTCAAAACGCCAAGAAATTATCTAGTAGCCGGGGTCCAGTCGGCGTCAGAATGCTCTCCGGATGAAACTGAACGCCTTCGACCGGCATCTTGCGATGCCGCACGCCCATGATCTCACCTTCAGCGGTTTGTGCGGTAACCACGAGCTCGCTCGGCAACGAAACACGCTCGGCGATCAGCGAGTGGTAACGCCCCACTTCGCACGGCTGCGGCAGTCCCGCGAATACGCCGGCCGCGTCGTGTTCGATCGAGGACGTCTTGCCATGCATCAGGCGCGACGCACGCACCACTTTGCCGCCAAATGCCTCGACAATCGACTGGTGACCCAGGCACACACCTAACACGGGCACTACACCGGCGAAGGCGCGAATCATCCCCACTGAGACACCGGCGCGCTGCGGCGTGCCTGGCCCGGGTGAAATGCATAGATGCGTGGGCTGCAGCGCACGCGCCGCATCGATCGTGATCGCGTCATTGCGATGCACGATCACCTCAGCACCCAGCACGAGGAATGCCTGCACCAGATTGTAGGTGAACGAATCGTAGTTATCGATGAGCAGCAGACGTGTGCTCATAACCCCTCCGCGGCCAGATCGAGCGCGCGCGCCATGGCCCGACTCTTCGCGATGATCTCGTCGTACTCGGCCGCCGGAACACTGTCCGCGACGATACCGGCACCTGCCTGGTAACTGTATTCGCCGCCGTGGAAGACGAGCGTGCGAATTGTGATCGCCTGATCCATGCCGCCGGTCGAACCGAAGTACCCTACGGTGCCGCCGTACAAACCGCGTCGCGCAGGCTCTAGCTCGTCGATGATCTCCATCGCACGGACTTTCGGTGCCCCTACCAGGGTTCCCGCCGGAAAAGTAGCCGCGAACAGATCGAAGGCATCACGTCCATCGGCGAGCTCGCCCTGGACGCCACTCACCATGTGCATCACGTGGCTGTATCGCTCGATCACGCGATACGGATCGACGACGACACTGCCGGCGCGCGCCACGCGACCTAGGTCATTGCGCGCCAGATCGACGAGCATCACGTGCTCGGCGTTCTCCTTCACATCCGCCAGTAACTCCGCTTCGCGTGCAGCGTCGATGCCCGTATCGTCTGCGCGAGACCGCGTGCCGGCGATAGGTCGCAACTCTGCCTGATTCGCGTGCAACTTCACCAGCGCCTCGGGCGATGAGCCCACCACCGTCACGTCGCCGAGTTCGCAGTAGTACATGTAAGGCGACGGGTTGATGAGTCGCAGGGCGCGGTACGCCTGGAAGGGATCGAGCGAGTGCCGGCCCGCGAATCGTGACGCCAACACCAACTGATAGACGTCGCCTGAGGCGATGTACTCTTTGACACGGTGCACGCGCGCGATGTAATCGTCACGTGACAAGGAACTGACCGCCGCGCTGTAGCCCAACGCTTCGCGCTTGCGATAAGGCAAACCGCCACGCAGCGCCTGGATGATCTCGGCGCGCAGCGCGCGACGCTCGGCATCGGGACCGGCATGCAGCAGGGCGATCGCGCGCGTCAGATGATCGAACACCAGCAGCGATTCCGGCGCGACGTAATGCAGGTCAGGAACGGCGGCAGCGTCGCCCGCCGGACGCGGCAATCGCTCGAAGTACCGCACCAGATCGTAAGCTGAGTAGCCGACGAGGCCGCCGGCGAGCGGTATATCAGCGACCTCGGGCAGAGGCCGCGGCACGCGCGCCAGAGCGGCGCGCAACGCGTTCAACAACGCAGCCTGATTTTCGGGGCGCGGACCGCGCAAGCCATCCAGCCACAGTCCGGCAGTGTCCAGACGCACTTCCTGGGCCTTGCCAAAACCGATGAACGAATAGCGTGCCAGCCGCTCGCCACCCTCCACGCTCTCGAGCAGGAAGCGCGGCGCGAAGCTTGCCAACTTGGCGTACGCCGACACCGGGGTATCGAGGTCGCCGGCGATATCGAACGGCGGCTTCATCCGTTGCGCTCTGTTACATACATGTCATCGACTCACGATCTGCAGACAATAAAAAACCCATCCCGGAAGGCCTGCCGGAGATGGGTTCTGGCGTGAACGATTTGTCGTTCTGGTTTGTCTTTCTGGTTAGTCTTTTTGGGACTATCTAAACGCGACCAGCACCCTCTCCGTCAGGAGCGGCGCCACCACCAAGTCATCACACCCTGGGGGAAATTCATGGCGGCAGTATCACTGGCGCACGGCGGCTGCGTCAAGCCGCCACGCTGGCCCCGCGCTGGTTTTCGGGCCTCGCGGGGAGCCGCTGGTCCGTCAGGCGATCGGGCCAAGTGCCGCAGGCGGATCGAAGCCTGCAGCCAGTGCGGCGGGACCGACCGCCGGCCGCGGTTTGGTCAGCCAGTCCGTAATGATCGCCAGCCGCTAACCGCAATCCTGCAAATCGAATCACAAGCTGGCCGGCGCCGCCGCGCTCGGTGTGGCGGGCGCGAGGGTACGCAGTGGAACTGGCCGCGACGATCCGTCCTCATTCGCCACTGCGTCCACTTTCCAGTTGTTAGTATTTGCAGTGTGCACGCCTTTTGGTTAGCTCGACTGTCGTTGACCGCCGGCTGGTAATGTAAAATACAGGCCTCACAACATCATGGTCAGCAGCACTATGCAACGTCGCAACATTTCCTCCGGCTCCAGCTTCGAACGCGAGATCGGCTACTCACGTGCGGTCGTGGATGGAGATTGGATCCACGTATCGGGAACCACCGGCTACCACTACGACCGAATGACAATAGACGAAGACGTCGTGACGCAGTGCGAGCAAGCGTTGCGCAATGTGGCGACGGCGTTGGCCGTTGCGGGAGCCAGCTTTGCGGACGTCGTACGCGTACGCTACATCCTGCCGTCTGCCGCCGATTTCCCGCCGTGCTGGCCGGCCCTGCGACGCGCATTCGGTGACGCACCGCCAGCCGCGACGATGATGGTCGCGGGGCTCATCGAGCCACGCATCAAGATCGAGATAGAAGTGACCGCGCGTTGCAGCGCAGCGACGCAGCAAGCAGCGTTGTAGAATGAGCCGATGACGCCGCCGGCATGCCTGGCGCGCAGTGTCAGGAGCTGAACATGGCAGTCGACTACGAAAAACTGGGCGTCTTCTATCTCGGCAAGGAGTTCGACGCGCGGTCGAATCGAGTACAGGACGACCTGGTTCTCTATGATTCCCGCGATCTCACCACCCATGCGGTGTGTGTTGGCATGACGGGCAGCGGCAAGACGGGTCTGTGCCTGTCGTTGCTGGAAGAAGCGGCCATCGATGGCGTGCCAGCCGTTTGTATCGATCCTAAGGGCGACCTCGGGAATTTGCTGCTGGCCTTCCCGGACCTAGCAGCAGAGAATTTTCAGCCTTGGATGGATCCCGCCGATGCGGAACGCAAGGGTGTCAGTGTCGAGCAGTTAGCGCAGCGAACCGCCGACAGCTGGAGACAGGGCCTGGCGGATTGGCAACAGGCGCCGGAGCGGATCGCCCGGTTTCGCGATGCGGTGGATGTCGCCATCTATACACCGGGCGCTGACACGGGTTTGCCGTTGTCGGTGCTGCGCTCGTTCGCTCCACCACCACCCGAGCAGCTGACCGACGGCGCCGCGTTACGTGACCGTATTGGCGCGGTAGTCGCGGGCCTGCTGAGTCTCCTGGGTATCGACGCCGATCCGCTGACGAGCCGCGAGCACATCTTGCTCGCCAGCATCATAGAGAGCAGTTGGCGTGCCGGCATCTCACTCGACATGGCTGCGTTGATCAACGCCGTGCAAAAGCCGGGGTTCGATCGTGTCGGTGCCTTCGATCTGGAGACCTTCTATCCTGGGAAGGAACGTCTCAAGCTTGCCATGCAGATCAACAATCTGCTGGCTGCACCGGGCTTCGCCACCTGGCTGAGCGGTGAGCCGCTCGACGCGCAGCGCTTGCTGTTCACGCCGACGGGCAAGCCACGCATTTCGATCATTTCCATCGCACACCTGTCAGACAGCGAACGGATGTTCGTCGTGACACTGGTGCTCAACGAGATGATCGCCTGGATGCGTACCCAGTCGGGTACCTCATCGCTGCGCGCGCTGCTCTACATGGACGAGATTTTTGGCTACTTTCCACCGACGGCGAATCCGCCCAGCAAACTGCCGATGCTCACCTTGCTGAAACAGGCACGCGCGTTCGGTCTGGGGTGCGTGCTCGCGACCCAGAATCCGGTAGATCTAGACTACAAAGGGCTCGCCAACTGCGGCACTTGGTTGATCGGACGCTTGCAGACTGAACGCGACAAGTTGCGCGTGCTGGAAGGCCTCGAAAGCGCGTTGGCTGACGCCGCCTTCGATCGTGCGACACTCGACAGGATGATCTCTGGCCTCACGCAAAGGGTATTCCTGTTGCGCAACGTGCATGAAGACGCACCGCTCCTGCTGCAGAGTCGCTGGGCACTCTCGTATCTGCGCGGCCCACTGACCGGCAACGAGATCAAACGACTGATGGCGTCTCGCAAATCAGCGAATGACGTGGCGTCAGCGACCGTTACCGCGACGAGTGCCGCAGCGCAGACCGAGGCGACGCTCGATGCTTCACCGACTGCGGCCGCGCCGGCGGCACGACCCAGCGTCGCAGGCGATGTGGTGGAGTGCTTCCTGCCACCGACCACCGGCTCTGGGCCCGTCACATATCAGCCAATGATTCTCGCCCAAGCCAAGTTGCACTTCATCGACGGCAAGCTCGACCTCGATCATTGGAGTACTAACGACTACCTGGCGCCTCTGAGCGACGATGGCAAGCAGGCTCTCTGGGCCGAAGGCGTTGCAGGTACCGGGCTCAAGGCGCGAACGACGGCTACTGCAGCGGACGGCGCAGCACGTTACACCGAGTTGCCCGCTGCGGCCATGCGCGCCGCCGCATACAAAGACTACGGCAAGCAGCTGGCGGCCAGTCTTTACGAAAACCAGCGCGCCCGCGTGTGGGTCGCTGACAGTCTCAAGGTCGTGTCGTTGCCGGGTGAGAGTGAGGGCGACTTCCGTGCCCGTCTTGCGCATACGACGCGAGAGATGCGTGACAGTGCGGTCGATGATTTACGGCAGAAGTATGCACAGAGGATCCAGAGGCTGCAGGATCAGGTGCGGCGTGCAGAGGACAAGCACGCCCGGGAGAAAAGTCAGCTTTCCTCGCAACGACTTCAGACTGCCGTATCCATCGGTTCCACAATTCTGGGCGCCTTGTTTGGACGCAAAGCCGTCTCCGCCACCAGCGTTGGCCGCGCAGCGACGGCCATCAACAAGGCCAAGCGTGTCGGCAGTGAACAACAGGACGTCGCGCAGGCCGAGGAAGGTCTCGAGGTAGTGCAGCAGCGCTTGGCAGCCATGCAACGGGAATGCGAAACGGAAATCGAGGCACTCACCAGACGACTCGATCCGTCGACGATCGAACTACGTTCAGTAGAGGTCACGCCGCGCAAGTCGGATATCGCCATTGGCGATGTGGCACTCGCGTGGACGCCCTGGCGCTGCGGCGCTGACGGCTTTCTCGCACGTGCCTTCGAGGCGTGAGTCGACGCTCTCCACCTTGCACCTACCGTGACCTGTGAGGATTCCGCTATGCCTACTTTCGACGTCGTCTCAGAACTCAATTCGCACGAAATTGCCAACGCGGTCGACCAGGCCAACCGGGAACTGGCGCAGCGCTTCGATTTCAAGGACAGTGGCGCCGTTTTCACGCTCAAGGAGAGCACGGTGTCGCTGGAAGCACCCGAGGAGTTTCAGCTCAAACAGATGCTCGATATCCTGACGACACGGCTGGCGAAGCGTGGCATCGATCCAAAATGCATGGAACCGCAGGACGCCGAGAAGAATCTGGCGCGGGCGCGCCAGGACGTGATCCTGCGGCACGGCATCGATGGCGAATCGGGCAAGGCGATCACGCGGCTGATCAAGGACGCCAAACTCAAGGTCCAGGCCAGCATCCAGGGTGACAAGGTGCGTGTCACCGGCAAGAAGCGCGATGACCTTCAGGAAGTTATTCAGTTGCTGCGCAAGAGCGAGTTCGACCGTCCGCTGCAGTTCGAGAACTTCCGCGACTGATGGTCGAAACCACTGCTGCGCTCAGATTCGCTTGCGCGGTGCGCAGTCCTTGCATGCGCTGCCTGATCTCTGCACCGCGTTCCGCAGCATGGGCCCCAGCACACGATTGCGTACACCTACGAACGACTGCCGCCGTTCAGCCCAACGATCGACCGCGAGGAGCAGGGCCAGCCGCCGGCTCCAGGGCAGCAGCGCCCAGATCGAATACAGGATCGCAACGCTGACCAGCAACGCGACGACCGACAATTCGAGTACGGCTGGCATCGGACGACCTCAGCTGAATGCGCTGACTACTCTGAACGTCAGGAAGGCTGCCAGATAGGCGAGCCCGAACAGGTAGCCCGCCATGATGAGCGGATAGCGCCAGGAATTCGTCTCGCGCCTGACTACCGCCAGCGTCGACAGGCATTGCGGCGCGAACACATACCACGCCAGCAATGAACAGGCCGTCGCGAGACTCCACGAGACGCTGATGATAGGTGCCAGTGAGGTGGCCAGCTCATCACCAGTCGCCGACATCGCATAGACAGTGCCGAGTGCGCCGATCGCCACTTCTCGCGCGGCCATACCGGGCACCAGCGCAATCGAGATCTGCCAGTTGAAACCGAGTGGTGCGAACACATACTCGAGCGTGCGGCCTATCATGCCGGCAAAACTGTAGTAGATCGCCGGTTGCGTCGCGTCGACGGGTGCGCCGGGATAGCTCGACAGAACCCACAGCACGATCATCAACGCGAGGATGATGCCGCCGACACGGCGCAGGAATATTCGTGCCCGGTCCCACAGCCCGTGCAACAGGTTCTGCCAATGCGGCCATTGATAGTCCGGCAGTTCGAGCATCAGTGGCGAGTATTCATTGCGTCGGACCGCGCGTTTCAGCACGTAGGCGACCGCCAGCGCGCTGACGATCCCCGCGAAATACAAGCCGAACAACACCAGTCCCTGAAAATTGAATATGCCGACAGTGCGCGCCGGTATGAACGCCGCGATCAACAGGGCATACACGGGCAAACGCGCTGAACAAGTCATCAAGGGCGCGACCATGATGGTCGAGATACGATCGCGCCAGGATGGAATCGTGCGCGCCGCCATGATGCCGGGAATTGCGCAGGCGAAGCTCGACAGCAACGGAATGAAGGCCCGCCCTGACAACCCCACGCCGCCCATGACACGGTCCAGCAGATAGGCCGCGCGCGGCAGATAGCCACTGTCCTCGAGCGCCAGGATGAAGAAAAACAGAATGAGTATCTGCGGCAGGAAAACCAGCACACTGCCCGCGCCGGCGATGACGCCCTCAACTAACAAGCTGCGGAGCGGTCCTGGGGACAGGGCGCCGCTGACCCACTCGCCCACCGAGCCAACCCCGGTCGCGATCCACTCCATCGGCAGCGCCGCCCAGCTGAAGACGGCCTGAAACACGACGAACAGCAGCGTCGCGAGCAACAGCACGCCGAATACCGGATGCAGCACCACGTTGTCCAGCTGGCGCTGCCAGCGTTGTACCGGCGGTTCACGATAACCGCAGACTGCCAGCAAGGAGCGGACGTCAGCCTGTGTCTCTTGAACCTCGGTCGCCGACGGCGTCCGCCAAACCAACGGCTGTGACCGCTCAGGGGGGATAGCATGCCGGTCGAGCGCTTCGATCAGTGCGGCTGCGCCCGCTTTCTCGATCGCGATCGTCGAGACCACCGGGACGCCGAGTTCCGCCGACAGGCGTCGCGTGTCGAGTTTCAGCCGCGCACGCGCCGCAGCGTCCGCCCGGTTGAGCACGACGATCATTGGCACGCCCAAACGTTTGACATCGAGCAGTAATTTCAGTCCGACGGGCAGATGCACCATGTCAGCCACGCATACAATGAGCTGCGGCGCGGGCTCGCTCGCCAGCCGGCCGAGAATCGCGTCGCGCGTGATGGCCTCGTCCAGCGTTGTCGGTGCCAGACTGTAAGTGCCCGGCAGATCGACGACCCGGTAACGCCGGCCCGTCGTACCGATGAGTTCGCCTACCTTGCGTTCGACCGTCACGCCGGGATAGTTGGCAACCTTCTGCCGGCTACCTGTCAGCCGATTGAACAGCGCCGTTTTGCCGCAATTCGGTACGCCAACCAGTGCCACTCGAATGACCTGGCCACCAGCCTCATCAGCGAACGCCGACCGTGCAACGTCTGCGGCGGCAGGTGGCGGGTCCACCGCAGCGGCGGCTTTGTTGTCGCGTAAGGCGGTCGATTCGTTCATGCGGTCACCGCCGAGTCGTTAGTCACGATGCCGTCGCGCGTGACGACGATCGCGCCCGCTTCGCGCCGGCGCAACGCAAAGGTCGATCCGGCTATACGCACGGCCATAGGGTCGCCACCAGGCGCCATCCGCGCCACAACCTCGCAGACTGCACCCGGCACGAAGCCGAGATCACGCAGACGCTGCGCGATGATCGAGCCTTCTGCAGTGTCGTTGATTGCAAAAATGGACGCGGACTCGCCTTTGGCCAGGTCGCTGAGCAATGCACGTCCAGTACTGTTGTTCACGTTGATCCGAGTATCTGCTGTACCGCAATGCTTGTAAATGAGAAGAGTTCTTATTTGTGCGGAATATACCGACTCTCGGACATCACTGCCCCAATTGTTTCTCGGACGATATAGTAGTGTATTTTGGGTCGATAATGATCCCTCAACGGATGTATTTGAGAGCTCAGAACTTACCGAGGGCCATACTAAACACGCATCCATAAATTGACACTCTGTCAACGCAGCTTCTAGACTTGCCGCATGAACCTGGTCGCAGATCGTCGCCTCGAGGAAAAGGAACGGCGCCGCAGCGAGATCGTCGATGCCGCCGAGAGCGTCTGTCTGCAGGTTGGCATCGACGCGCTGACCATGGACGAAGTCGCACGTACCGCGCGGCTGTCGCGCGCCCTGCTGTACGTCTATTTCAAGGACAAATCCGACTTGGTGTTCGCGCTCGCCGACCGCGCTTTATCCAACCTGCAGGAGCGATTCACAGCCTGTGTGCAGACACACACAACGGGCCTCGAACAGGTGCGTGGTATGGGGCGCGCCTATCTGGCCTTCTCCCAGGAGCGCCCTGCCCAGTTCGAGGCATTGGCCCGCTTCGAACTGCACTCGCCGGAGGTAAGCAACGCGAGCGGCGCGGAAGCTGCCTGCGTTCACAGTGGCGACTGCGTGCACCAAGTGATGAACGCGGCGATCGAAACCGGCGTCCGCGATCGTTCGATCCGTGCGGACGTCGGTCCGCCACCACTCGTCAGCATCACGCTTTGGGGCTTCATGCACGGCGTGATCCAGCTGGCGACCACCAAAGCGAACGTGCTCGCGCACGACAACATTCAGGTGACGAGTTTGTTCGAACACGCGCTGGCGATGGCGACGCGCTCGCTCGTCGTTTCCGAACCGGAGACCTAGGCGTGCGAGGTCGTGTATCTCTCAGCGTGGGACTCAGCATACTTGGCTGGCTGGCCACGCCCGGCGTGAGCGAAGCGCAGCTGCCGACGGATGGCGGGATGCGCACCGTCGCGGCCGTGATCGATGAGTACGTGGCGAGTGGCCTGGCATCGAACCTCGCGCTGCAGGAACAGACCCTCGAACTGGAGCGGGCGACAGCGGCGCTCGATTCGGCACGGGCGCGCTACTTCCCGCAGGTCGACTTCGCTGCGCGCTACACGCGCGCCGAGGGCGGCAGACAGATCGAGGTGCCGCTCGCCGAGGCCCTCAATCCCGTCTATACGACACTGAACGAGCTGTTAGTGGCAGACGGACGCCCCGGCACATTTCCGCAAATCGAAGATCGCGGTTTCAGTCTGATACGCGAGCGCGAGCAGGACACACGGCTCAGCGTGCGCCAGCCGCTGTTTGCACCAGCAATTCCCGCTGCCGTGCGCGCCAGCCGTAATCTACTCGATGCCAGCCGCTACGCTCGGGCCGCCTTCGCCCGCCGCTTGAAACGCGACATCTCGGTGGCGTACCTGGACTGGCTGGCTGCGACCAAAACTACAGCGATCGTTCAGTCCAGCCTGACGCTGCTGGATGAGAATCTGCGCGTCAACGATTCCCTGTTTCGCAATGGCAAGATCACGCAGGACCAGGTGCTGCGTGCCCGGGCGGAATTGCTGGCCGTGACGCAGCAGCTCCGCGAGGCGCAAAACGGTGTATCGCAGGCGCGCAGCTACCTCAACTTCCTGCTGAATCGGCCGCTCGACGGAACGCTGGAACGCGCCGCAGCGGGGGCGGAACTCACCGCCGCCGCCACCGATCTGGCACTGCTGCGCGGTGCCGCCCTCGAACAGCGCCCGGAACTCGAACAGCTGGCCAGCATACAACGCGCGAGTAGCGAGCAGCTGCGTGCCGCGCGCGCAGCGCGCTGGCCGACACTGTCGTTGGGTGCGGACGCGGGAATTCAAGGCACTAACTACGAATTTGGTAGTGGCCGCAATTTCGGCACATTGTCGTTGCTACTCAACTGGGCGTTGTTCGACGGCGGCGCACGCGCGGCCGAAGTGCGGCGGGCGGGCGCGGACGTACGCCAGGCACGACTGCAAGGCGAGCAGGCGGCCAGTCAGATTCAACTCGAAGTGCAGCAGGCGCTCGATCGGCTGCTCACTGCCAATGACTCGCTCGCAACGGCGGCCGCTCGCGCCGATGCGGCTGCGGCCGCCTTTCGTATCGCCGCGCGCAAACGTGATGCCGGTGCGATCAGCCAGGTGGAGTTCATCGATGCGCGCTCGAGCCTGACGGCCGCGGAGTTGAATCTCAATGTCACTCGTTTCGCCGTGCTCGCGCGTCAAGCCGAACTCGACTACGCCACGGCATCGGGCTCACTGCCCGCTGCGCTCGAACCCTCATGCAATCGCTCGAGGACAGGAACACCATGCCGCTAACCAGATTCTTGGCCCCGCTTGCAGCACTGTGGCTGTTGGCATCGGTGAGCGGCTGCAATCCGAGCGAGGCACCGGTGTTGGCAGACGCGCCAACGCCCGTGGCGGTGGCCGCAGCGGTCAGCGGGCCCGCCGTCCCGCCGATCAGCGCCAATGGGATCGTCGCCAACAAGGATGAAATGCGCCTGTCCTTCAAGGTGGGCGGCGTGATCCACAGTATCGACGTGCAGGAGGGCAGCGTGGTCGCCGCCGGTCAGACTTTGGCGGCCATCGAACAGACGGAAGTGGAGGCGCAGGTGGAGCAGGCGCGTCAGCTCGCTACCAAGGCGCAGCGCGACCTCGCGCGCGGCGAGAACCTGTACGCGGACCAGGTGATCAGCCTCGAGCAGTTGCAGAATCTGCGTACCCAGGCTGCCTTGGCACAGGCACAACTCAAGTCCATCGAGTTCAATCGCGGCTATGCGGTCATTACGGCCCCGGGCCCTGGCGTCGTCCTGCGCCGACTGGCCGAAGAACGGGAGTTGGTCCCTGCCGGTCAACCCGTGCTCATCCTGGGTGGTGCCGCCAAGGGTTTCGTCGTACGCAGCGCCTTGTCGGATCGCGAGATCGTCACGGTCGAGCTGGGCGATCGCGGCACCGTCCAGTTGGACGCGTTCCCGAATCAGACCTTCGATGCAGTGCTGTCCGAAATCGCGAGCGCATCTGATGCAGCGACTGGACTGTTCGATATCGAGCTGCGCTTGGAGCAAGCGCCTGCCGGACTCGTCAGCGGCCTGGTCGCGAGAGTGCGGCTGCTGCCGTCAGCGGGCACGGCCGGCACTCTCACCTATGTTCCGATGGCGAGTCTCGTGCAGGGTGACGGCAAGCGCGCCACGGTGTTCGTGCTGGAGAACGATATCGCTCGCAAACGCGACGTCACGGTGGCGTTCATTGCCGCCGATACCGTCGCGCTGCAGAGTGGCGTAGTGCCGGGCACTCGCGTTGTGACCGACGGCTCGCTCTATCTGGAAGATGGCGAACGCGTCCGTATCGTCGTGACCGGCAACCCGGACAGCGCTTGACATGTCGCTGCTCGAATTCCCGATTCGTCGCTACCAGTTCACACTGGTCGCGTTTCTCTGCCTGGCCGCACTCGGCTGGTACAGCTTTATCAGCATGCCGCGCGAAGAGGATCCGTATTTCAAGATTCCGGGCTTTTTCGTGTCCGCCATCTTTCCCGGCGCCGATCCCAAGGATCTCGAGCGCCTGGTTGCCAAGCCAATCGAAGACCGGATCGCCGAGCTCGATGACGTCAGGAAGATGGAA
Organism: Steroidobacteraceae bacterium; assembly: GCA_041395625.1. Classification (GTDB taxonomy): domain Bacteria; phylum Pseudomonadota; class Gammaproteobacteria; order Steroidobacterales; family Steroidobacteraceae; genus CADEED01. The sequence goes on from JAWLAE010000003.1 coordinate 433,277, forward strand.
ACGACGATCCGCGACGGCGTGTCGTTCACGGCGGTTGAATTCGAGGCGAGCACCGATCCAGACAAGAAGTTCGACGAGCTGACGCGCGAAATCAACTCGCTGCGCCCGACGCTGCCGGCGGAAGTGCTCAACCTCGAAATCCGCAAGCTCTCACCGGCGCTGGTGAATACCGTGCAGTTCGCGTTGGTCTCCGAAGAAGCGCCGTATCGGGAGCTGGAGGACTATGCGCGCGAGCTGAAGGATGGTCTCAAGACAGTACCGGGCATACGCACGGCTGAGACATGGGCTTATCCCGAGCGCGAGCTGCGCGTCGAGCTGGATCTCAATCGCTTGGCGGAGTTCAATATTCCGGCAGCACGGGTACTCGCAGCGGTGCAGAGCGAGAACGCCAACATCCCTGCCGGCATCGTCGATCTAGGACCTCGCAGCTTCAGTCTCAAGACCTCGGGCGGCTACACCACGCTCGACCAGGTTCGCGACACCGTGGTCACCGCGGTCGGTGCGCGTACCGTGCGAGTGAGAGACATCGCCCGCGTGGCTTGGGAGAACGCACCCGTAACCTATTTGGGCCGCTTTTCTGGCAAGCGTGCCGTGTTCGTCACAGCCAACCAGAAAGAGGGTTTCAATGTCCTGAAAGTCCGCGAAGGTATTGCGGCGGTGACCCAAAGGTTCTCGCAATCCTTACCGAAGCGTGTGACGCTGATCGCCGGCTTCGATCAGTCGCAGAATGTGCACAGTCGATTGCAGCGCCTGTATGTCGATTTCTCGATCGCCATCGCCATCGTCATGCTGACTCTCCTGCCCCTCGGTCTGCGGGCAGCCGGTATCGTGATGATTTCGATCCCGCTGGCACTGGCTTTTGGTCTGACGTCCCTGTACTTCCTCGGCTACTCACTCAACCAACTGTCGATCGCTGGCTTCGTCGTTGCGCTCGGACTATTGGTTGATGACTCGATCGTCGCGGTTGAGAATATCGCGCGCCACCTGCGCATGGGCTACTCGCGGGCGCAAGCCGCGGTCGCCGGTACTCGACAGATTGCTGTGGCGATCCTCGGCTGCACAGCCGCACTGATATTCGCGTTCCTGCCGCTGATGGCGCTACCGGGGAACGCCGGCAAGTTTATTCGCGTGCTACCAACCACGGTGATCGCCACGATCATCGGCTCACTGTTGATCGCGCTGTTCATCATTCCGTTCCTCGCCAGCCGTATATTGCAGGAGCAGGACGAGCCGGAAGGTAACCGCTCCCTGCAGCGAGTAATGAGCGCCATCCATCGCTACTATCGGCCGGCATTGCACTATTGCTTGTCCCGGCCCAAGAGCACCGTCGTGGTGGCGATCGGTGGTTCGCTGTTGTTGTCCGTCCTGCTCGTGCCTGTGATTGGCACCAGCGTCTTTCCGAAGGCGGGCACGCCACAGTTCCTGATCGAAGTCAGCACACCGAACGGCACCAGTCTGACCGAGACCGATCGCGCCTTGCGCTTCGTCGAACGCGAACTGGAGCGGATGCCGCAGGTGAAGAGCTGGTTCGCCAACCTGGGCCACGGCAATCCGCAGATCTATTACAACCACATCACGCGCAACGAGGCGACCAACTACGCTGAGCTGTTCGTGCAGCTTCACGCATACGACACTCGCAGCACGACGCAAGAGCTGCAACAGTTGCGCGAGCGGCTCGAGAGCTATCCGAACGCGCGCTTCCGGGTCAAGGAATTCACCAACGGACCGCCGGTCTCAGCCCCGATTTCGGTACGCTTGATCGGTCCGGATCTCGCCATTCTCGACCAGCTGGCGGCCGAGGTCGAGGCACTACTGGAAAGTATCGAGGGCACGCGCGATATCGACAATCCACTGAAAGTCCCGCGCACCAATTTGCGGCTGGACGTGGATACTCAGAAAGCCAGTCTGCTCGGCGTACCCAGCGTTGAATTCGATCGCGCGGTGCGATTGGCAGTGGCGGGCATTCCAGCAGGCACGTTCAAAGACGAAAGCGGCGAGCAGTATGACATCGTGGTGCGGGCGCCGGTCGGTGAGCGCGCCACTTTCGCGGCGATCGAGCAGATCCGCATACCGACTCTCGGTGGCGCCAGCTTGCCGGTATCACAACTGGCGACCCTGGCGTTCGAGAAAGCGCCGACGCTGATCCAGCGCTTCAATCGGGAACGGGCGATCACCATCGATGCCGAGGTGCAGGCCGGTTACAACACGGCACGACTGACTGCCGCTGTCGTCGCCAAACTCGACCAGCTGGAATGGCCGCGGGGCTATCGTTACATGCTGGGTGGCGATGCGGAAGCCGGGGCGGAGTCGTTCGGTGGTATCGGTGTCGCCATTCTGGTGGCAGTGTTCGGCATCTTCGCCGTGCTCGTGCTCGAATTCGGCAACTTCAAGTCGACGCTGATCGTGCTGACCGTCGTGCCGCTCGGCGTACTCGGCGGCCTACTGATGCTGTTCGCGTCGCGCAACGATATTTCGTTCGTCGCCAGTATCGGCTTCGTGGCGCTGATCGGCATCGAGATCAAGAACTCGATCTTGTTGGTAGACTTCACCAATCAGTTGCGCGAACAGGGCGTGGCATTGGATGAAGCGATCGAGCGCGCTGGCGAGATTCGCTTTCTGCCTATCCTGCTCACGTCCGCCACCGCCATCGGCGGTCTACTGCCACTCGCAGTGCAGAACATCGGGCTCTATTCGCCCATGGCGTGGGTGATCATCGGTGGCCTGATCAGCTCGACGCTGCTGGCACGGCTGGTGACGCCCGTGGTGTACAAGCTGATTCCGCCAGCCGTCGACGCACCGCGGTCGGTCGCTGCCGACGGCGGCAACAGGTCGGCAGCGCTGCTCTAATAACTACCTTACTGCCCACTCCAGAGGCGGGCACGCTCGGAACCGACCCACTGCGGGTTGTTGCCGGCGCCGGACTTGTCGCTGATGTCGGTCGGCGTGGGGTTCAAGTTCAGGTACCAGATGTTCGAGGCGCCGGCGGCGGTCGACTTGGGGCTCGCGATCTCGGCGCCGACATCGGCGACGGACAGCAGCGTCGAGTAGACCTGGATGCCACGCATCACACCGTCCATGATCTCGGTCGACGGTGCCCAGGGCGCATCGCCGAAGGTCAGCGCAGCATTGGTCGGGCGGACATTGGCGTAGCTCACGTCCTCGGTCGTACGAATGACGCGCGAGGTGTTGGGCCAGTCCCAGAAATACTCATGATGCTTGCCGGCGCCGTCCGACCAGACGCGCAGCACCTGCGTGTGCCAGCGACCGTACTCGACCCACTCTGGGCTCAGGTAATCCCGGCCGTTGACGGAAATCTCCCACTTATGATCCGAGCCGTTCGGCGCGGGCTGCGGATAGGGATGGGCGCCGTAGTAGCTGTTGGGATTGCCGCCATCCCAGAAGAACGTGCCATCGTTGCCCCAGAAGAACGCGGTGTAGTAGCCGCTCTGGCGACGTGGCAGCACGCGCCACATATAGGTGGCCGGATACTGCGCCAGCGGATTGGTGAAGCGGAAGCGCACCGTACCGGTGGTGGAGTCGTTGCCGCCGAAATCGAGCCCGAAGGTGGCGCCGCTGCTGCTGCCGGTGACCGACACCGACGCGCTGGCAGCGGCCGAGCCGCCCGCGCCGCTGCAGCTGAGCGTGAACGTGTTGTTAGCGGCACTCAGCGCGCCGGTGCTGGCCGAGCCGGACGTGGGTCGGCTGCCGCTCCAGGCACCGCTCGCGCTGCAGCTCGTGGCATCGGTCGACGACCAGGTGAGGTTCGAGCTGCCGCCGCTCGTCACGGAGCTGGGATTGGCGTTGATCGTCACCGTGGG
>JAWLAE010000004.1:0-315458 GCA_041395625.1 Steroidobacteraceae bacterium
GCCGTAGCCGTTGGAGATTTGAGGGTGAGCTGTCCTTAGTACGAGAGGACCGGGATGGACGCACCTCTGGTGTTCCGGTTGTCACTACAGTGGCACTGCCGGGTAGCTATGTGCGGACGGGATAACCGCTGAAAGCATCTAAGCGGGAAGCCCCCCCCAAGATTAGATCTCCCTGGGAACTCGATTCCCCTAAAGGGCCCACGAAGACTACGTGGTTGATAGGCTGGGTGTGTAAGGCCAGTAATGGTCTCAGCTAACCAGTACTAATTGCCCGTGAGACTTGACCATATAACTTCAAGCAGTTTGGCGGTTGAAAGCCAAAGCCACTGAAGTGATGCCATGAAGCGTTCACATTGGTGGGCGCGATGCGTCAGCAAATGTATGCGCAGCGCTTGAGCTGGGCGTCAAACCAAAAAAACATCCGGATTGTTCAGTGTTCGAGGGCACGAGCCCCGCGCACTGCAAGAATTCCCTGGCGGCCATAGCGAGCGGGAACCACCCGATCCCATTCCGAACTCGGAAGTGAAAACGCTCTGCGCCGATGGTAGTGTGGCTTTTGCCATGTGAGAGTAGGTCACTGCCAGGGTCCTAACGAGACAGCCCCCGTCACGCAAGTGGCGGGGGCTTTTCATTGGCTTGCACTCGCCACGGCGCATGCTGGTTGCGCTACGAATGCTGTCTGGCGCCTGCCTTCAGTGCGAAATAGCCGGCGTGCTTGGCCTGCTCGGGTCCATGCATTGCGGTCCATGCGCGGATGAAGCGGCGCTGCAACGCGGGCGTCAACGAGAGCTGTCGCAGCGCCCGATAGCCCCAGGTCTCGCGAGCCAGGCACGGGAAGCTAACGATGACATTGAAATGCTCGGACAGTAGTTGGACGAACTCTTCGTGCACGAAGTAGCGACGATGCTTATTGGAACCTGTGACGATCACCGAGAAGAAGAACAGACAATTCGGTCTGCCGATCGTCGCCAGCCCGGCTAGCGCCGCCTGCCGTTCCTGATCGGTCTGCAGGTAGTAGAGCATTTCAGCCACACAGACGAAATCGAACGGCTCAGACGTGATCGCGGGCTGTTGCAGCACATCGAGCAAGTCGCCTTGCCGGAACTGGATATGAGGATAACGTTTACGGGCACGCGCGACCGCCGTCGCGGAAATGTCGTAGCCCACGACCTGTGATGCTAGTTGCGACAGCTCGTTCGTCAGTCGCCCTTCGCCACAGCCGAAATCGACGACGCTCTCGAAATGCGCGTCTCTCAGCCGCGTCAGCAGTGACTCACTGCGGGCCAGGTCCTCAGGTCCGCCCGACGATCCCCAAGGGTTCGGTGTACCGTAAAAAGCGTCCCACTCTTCAGGGGTTCTCATGGCTGGCTCCCAAGTCATGTTTGCGCAGCTGAGTACTCGCAATCATGATACTGCCGGCCCTCTTCTTGCAAGTCAGGCTGGGCCAATTCGGCGGCCCGAATCGGCCGAAACGCGGGATTGACCGCCACATGGGGAATTTGCGCTGGATTGCGCCTGGCAGCAGACCGCTCCAGGAACTAACGACTGCCCATGAATCCGGATCGTGGGAGGCCGGTTGACGTTGGCCTGTGCGCGATATGTGACATAGTCCACCCAGGTCGCTTACGGCGCGGATGGGGTGGTGCAATGGTCAGTGCGATGGAATACGCCACGATTGGCGTCAGCTCGTTGCCGCGTACACTGCAGCTGTTCCAGCAAACGATGGGATTGCAAGTCGACGCACTGTACGACGCGAGTAAATCGCTGCTCGAATTCTGGGATATTCCTGCGGCTTCGAGCGCCAGAATTGCAGAGCTGTCCTGCCGCGGTTATGGGTGCGGCCGTCTCCGCCTGCTCGAAGTGACACCGGCGAGCAGTGGCTTTGTGCGCGTGGATCATGGGCCGACGGCCGTCGATTCGGCCCTCGATGTGGGTCCCAAGGCGCTCGATTTCTATGTGAGACCGCCCATCGAACGCGTGGTCGAGCGTCTCGCGGCTCTGGGATACGTGACTCGCTCGGAGCCTGTTTATCATCAGATCGGCACGACCATCAGTGAAGAAGTACTGTTTACTGGTCCGGACGAGCTGCCGCTATTGTTCATGATCGGCCATGCCCACGCGCCGACATCGATGCGTGCGGGGTCGCCAGACGGCGAGTTCAGTGAAATCCCGACGGTTTCGATCATCACGGGAGATCTCGATCGCAGTCGTGCATTCTATGCTGATGCGCTCGGTCTGCAGGCGGTCACCGATGCCGAGACGCCGCCGCAGTACCAGGACTTGGTGGACGATTTGACCGGCGCGCCGCGCGGCACGCGGGTGCATTTCTTGCTATATGCCCAACCGGGCGAACCGAGTGGCAAGATACTGCTGCTGCACTTCTTCGAGCGTACCGGCAAGCGGCTCATCGGGCGCATGCGGCCGCGCAACCTTGGCTTCGTGTTGTCAGGGCACCGCTGCGATGATCTCGACGCGCTTGCGTCCAACCTGCGATCGGCCGAGTTCGAGATCGTCGTGGCGCCGCGCGAGGTGGAGCGAGGTTCCCACATCGAGCGGATGATGCTGGTGCAGGGGCCAAACGAAGAACTGCTGGAGTTTCGTGAGTCGCGATGCAGATAGATCAGAGATGCAGGGTGGTCAGGAGTACCGTGTCGCACCTCGATGGCGACTCGGCCAACGGCTGGCCAGCAGATCGCAATGGATGAATTCCGAAAACACTGGGGTTTGGTGCTCGCCTCACACTTTGGGCTCATGCTCGGCGTGGCGACTATTTCCTTCTCCTACACGATCGGCATTTTCACCAAGCCCTTGATGCAGGAGTTTGGTTGGACCGACGGCCAAATACTCTCGGTGATGGTTTTCGTAATGATGCCCACAGTGGTCATGGCCGTCGTCGTGGGCTGGATCGTCGACCGCTATGGAGTTCGGCGCGTTGTGCTGATCTCGCAGCTCCTGTTCGGCTTGTCGTTCTTCGCGCTCGCGCTGTACATCAACAGTTTGCCTAGTTTCTATGCGCTGTACTTCTTGATGGCCTTGTGCGGCGGCGGCACGATTGCTGTGACTTTCGCCAAGCTGATCACTCGGCGTTTCGTGCGGCATCGCGGGTTGGCGCTCGGTATCGCCCTGGCAGGGACCGGGTTGTGCTCGCTACTGGTGCAGCCGTATGTCGCCTGGGTGGTGCACAGCTACGGTTGGCGTGTGGGCTATATGGCGATTGGTCTGTTGCCGCTAGTTGTGTGCGTGCCGGTTTCCTGGTTGTTCGTGCATGACGATGAGCCCGAGTCCGAGACACACCAGCCACGCGACCCACTGGCCGAATCGTCCATTACCGGCATGCCGTGGCGGCGAGCAGTGCTCGATCGACGCTTCTGGGCAATGGGCATTGCGATGGCACTGGTCTCCGCGGCGATGACATCGCTCATCGCGACGTTCGTGCCCATGCTCCAGGATCGGGGTTATGGCGTTGAGTCGGCCGCATGGATGGCAGGCAGCTTCGGTGTCGCCATCGTAGTCGGCCGGGTGCTGGTGGGATCTCTGATCGATCGGTGGTGGGCGCCAGCAGTGGGCTTCGCCTTTCTGCTGCCGGCAGCGATCGCCGTCGCGGTGCTTGCTGTCGTGCCATTGTCGGCTCCTGCGACGGTCGCTTGCATCGTGCTGGCTGGCCTGGCGGCGGGCGCGGAGGTCGATCTGTTGGCGTACCTCGTCTCGAGATACTTCGGTCAACGCGATTTCGGGCGCGTTTATGCCGGGCAGTATCTGTTCTTTGTGCTCGGCCCAGGCATTCTCGTGCCACTGTTCGGTGTGCTGCGAACCGCTACCAACGGCTATCAGGCGCCGATTCTTGCAACGGCTGCCGGCATTCTGGCCTGCGGTCTATTGCTCCTGACGATGGGTCGCTATCCCGTCACTTTTTCGCCGCCGACCTCCACGACTGCACGGCCTTTGAGTTGACGTGCCTCGAGGCGTCGGTGCAGATCGGCGGCGTGCGCGAGCGGCACGACTTCGGAAATCGGCAGTTTCCAACGTTTCGCAACGATTGCGCCCAGGATCTCGCGATCGGCAGCGCTTCCGGGTGGTTCCTCTATTTGCCGCAGCGTCATGCCAGCGATGAGACAACTCTTGTCGATGAGCCGAGCGACGGGCACGGGTGGAGCCGGACTGCCTGACATCGCGCCGAGATAAACGATGCGACCGAGTCTTGCTACCAAGTCGAAATTGCGCTCGGCAGTGGGCCCCGCATTGCCGTCGATAATGACGTCGTAGCCACCACCACCGGATGCTTGCAGCGCGTGCGATACCCAGCTTTCATCGAGATAGCTGATTATCGGGCCCTCATGGAAGGACCTCACCCAGTCGATCTTGTCGACGTTTCCCAGCAGCCCGACGGCCGTGGCACCCACGCTGGCAGCCATTTGCAACGCCATGATGCCGACCGCGCCAGCGGCGGAATGCACTAACAACCTGTCGCCACTCGCGAGCTGTGCAACTTTGAACAGCGCATGCCACGCGGTATACGAGCAACCGCGGTAGACGCAGCCTTCGAGTAACGATAGTTCTGGCGGAACCCGCAATAGAGTTCCTGCTGCCGCGATCGAGTAGTCCGCGTAGCCACCGAAGCTTACGCGCGACAGCACGCGCTGGCCGAGCCAGGACGGATCGACGTCGGGCCCGACTCGGTCCACGACTCCCGTGTGCTCGAGCCCAGGCACGAAGGGATAGCGGACTGGCATCCAGTCGAGGCGTTCGCGGCGGACCAGCGCGTCCACCGGGTTCATGCCAACGAACGCTACCCGCAGCCGGACGCGCCCGGCGCCCGGTTCTGGAACAGGCAGCTGCACAGGTTGGAGCACGTCCGGCGAGCCAGGTTCGTTGACCACCATGGCGCGCATGGTCTGAGTCATGTGGCCTGCACCAATAGAGCGAACGCGCCGCTGCCCGGAATACGGAGCTGTAACGCGCGGCTCACGGCCATGCCGGGCACCGCGGGGAACGGCCGCGACTCATACTCGATACCCACGTCCTGCAGGCACCGCGCGGTGTCCGCAAGGTTCGCCACCTCGAAACCCTGTGCAAGATAGCCGACGTTTGGGGCATGGGCGTCTGGCACACGTTCCGGCACGGCAAAATTCTGCGGCTCGGTGAGTGCGACCTTGCCGAAAAAATGCGTGCCGGCCACGAATATCGAATGCGTTCTTGCGTCCGGCGGGCGCGCGAGAAAACGGTTGGTTTCAGGTTTGCCGAGTATCTCATCGAGCACTACCTGCATGCCGAGCACGTCCCGATAGAAGTGCAGCGCGGCGGCGGCGTTCAGTACGCAATGCGACGTCGTGGCAACGGGTGTGTAGCCGGTCCGAGTCTTGCCGTGACGGGCCACTTCGGCTCGCACCCGCCCAGTAAACAACTCTGGACCACCCATGGGTTGCACCAGATTGATCGCTACGCCATCAGGTCCTTCGAACACCACTTCTCGCGCCGTACCGGCGTCGACTCCAACCTGATAGGTAACTGGTTCGCTCCAGAAATCGTATCCGCGCGCACGCAGTCCGGTCGTACTTGCGTCGATATCGTCGACATAGAAGTTCAGGTTCCACAGCCCGCGCGTGGTCCGGTCCCCTGCGCGGCGCACCGAATAGCCGGGCCGAGAAAATTCGACCAGTAAGACGCGACCTGCTGGTGTTCCAGGTTCGCTCAGCAGCGCCGCACGTGCCGCCATTGGTCCGTCATCGTCGCATGCGATCTGAGAGTCGGTCGCCGCTATGCCGCCAGACGAGAGGCCAATCACGTCACGATAGAATTCCAGCGACTTCTCCAGCGACTGCACACTGATCAGCGCGAATGCGAGCGCAGATCCGCGTGCGAAATCGCGCGACACGAATTCGTCAGACTCCGTTTCCTCTGTTGCCATCTGCAGAGCTTCCAAAGCAGGGAGGGGACGCTCGCCAGAGAGCATCGCTGGCCAAGGACTATAGTAGACTCTTGCAGTAGCTGCTGCGGCGATCGGAACAATATGGATTACGCTGAGACCTGTTTCGTGCGAAGACGCCTCGCGTTGGCAGCGCTCGCGACCCTGTGTTTCTTCTCGCCAAGCGTGTTTGCGTCGAGTAGCGAGGCCGCAGAACCGCCGGCTCCCGACGCGCGGACAGCACCACTCGGCAGGCCGCTCGAGGTGCTGCTGCCGCAATATCGACTAGGGTCGTTCACGCATTTCGAGCAAATCATGCCGGCGCGGCGGATCGCGCGCGGCGGTGCGGTCGCGGATCTGCCGCGTCGTTCGCGGGATCTGTCACGAGTGCGCTATCAGTGGGGTGGTGAAAGCGTTTCACTCGAGCAGCATCTCGTGCGCCACAATGTGATGGGCTACCTCGTCATCAAGGATGGTGCGGTTGTCTATGAGAACTATCGACTCGGCACGGATGCAGCGACACCCTTCGTGTCCTGGTCGATGGCCAAGTCGGTGGTCGGTACGCTCGTAGGCTTGGCGCTTGCGGATGGCGAGATTGCGAGCATCGATGATTTGACCACTCGCTACGTACCGGAACTGGCCCAATCGGGTTACGGTGCCAACAGTCTGCGTGATTTGATGCAGATGTCCTCCGGCATCAAGTTCATTGAAGACTATTCGGGGGCACCCAGCCTCGAGGCGCGCGCCTGGATCGAGGGCGTCGTCAACCACAGCGTTCACTACACCGAAACCATCGGCTGGTTTCGCGAACGTATTCACCCTCCTGGCACGCGCTTCTATTACGCGAGTATGGAGCCCGTTGCTGTCGGCTGGATTCTGCAAAGAAGCACCGGTCAGTACCTGGCCGACTATTTTTCCGAGAAGATCTGGTCGCGCATGGGGGCCGAGCATGATGCCAGCTGGACGATCGACCGACCGGGCGGCCTCGAGATTGGCAGCTGCTGTATCAACGCAACCGTTAGAGACTTCGCGCGGTTCGGTTTGTTAGTGCTGAACGGCGGCCGCGCTAATGGCCAACAATTGGTCCGCGAAAGTTGGGTACGAGAGATGACGCAGCCCGACCCGTCGAGACCGTTCCTCCATCCGGGCAAGCTCGAAGGTAAACCGGAGTTTGGTTATCAACACTACTGGTGGTTGTGGCCCACCGCGGATCGTGCCGCGATGGCACGCGGCGCGCACGGTCAGGGCATCACCGTCGATTTCGATGATCAAGTAGTCATCGTGCAAACGGCTGTCTGGGATCGCTCGGACAATGCCGAAGACTGGATCGAAGCCGCAGCACTGCAGCGCGCCATCATCCACGCGTTGCGTACTGATCCACGCCCTTGATAACCACCGGCATCGACGCTGCGCGAGAGCTCTCGATTCGAGCCATAAGGAGACCGCCTGAGATGTATCTGCCCGAGGGACCTGTTCGCCCATCGCGCCTTGCGCTCGATCTGTTCTGGCGCGATGCTCGTGCCGCCAATCCTGGCACGACATTTCCGGCCAATTACCACGTTCGGTGGATTGGTCTCGATGCCGACAGCACGCAGCAAATTTTCGAGCTCATCCGGGCGCGGGACAAGACAGGGACTTTCACGTTGCCATGGATCGTCGAGAGAACGGACCAGCCACGCCCGAATGTTGGCGACAACATCATCCTGATCGCGTTCGATGGATCGCCCACCCTCCTGGTGCGCCTCGAGCGTATCCATGAGGTGAAATTCGGCGAGGTAACGGCCGACGACATTGCCGTGGATGGAACGCCAGTGCGTGACCTGGCCGTCTGGAAGCCTTTACACACGCAGTACTGGAATGCGCTCCTGCAGCCCTTCGGTTTGACCACCTCGGCGGACATGCCGATATGGGTAGAAGCGTTCGCAGTGGTTCACGACCGGGAATCTGCCGCCACAGCGTCCTGACGCGGTTGCGAGCTCCAGTCGGGAAACCGCGAGAAATTCAGCAGGAGCACGCACGCCAGCACGAGAACTCCGGCGTGCACGCCGAGCGCGAGTTGATAGCTGTCGGTTGCGTCGACGCTCATCGCTGTGAGCAGTGGCCCAATTCCACCACTCAGTGAGTAAATACCGAAGTAACTGCCGTAGATGCTGCTGAAGGACCGGGTGCCGAAGTAGCGGCTGGTCAGGTAGGCGAGCACGTCGACTTCCGCGCCAACCGCCAGACCGACGAGGAGTGCCGCGACCAGCGCCGTACCGCCGGCTGCTCCCTGTGACAACAGTGCGATCCCGCCGATCGAGGCCAGCAGAAACCCGAGCGCAACGCGCGGTGCGAAGAACCGATCCATGAAGAAGCCAGTTGTCAGCCGTCCCGTGGTCACGGCAACGAACAACAGCGACTGAGCGAGCGCGGCGAGCATGGGCGGCAGACCGCGGCCCGTCAGCAAAGGGATCAGATGAACCATCACACTCTGTACAGCGAGACCGACGAGGAAAAACGTCACGAGCATCCTCCAGTAGATGCGCGTACCGATCGCCTCTCGGAAGGAGAGGCCCGTCGGTCCAGTGAGGCTGGTGCCGCAGGGTAGTGGCTCATTGTCCGGCGTCTGCCCAATCTGAGCAGGGCTGTCCCGCAGCAACAGTGCCACCAGCGGCAGCGCAATCGCGCCGATGGTGCCGGCCATCAGTAGGTAGGCCGTGCGCCAGCCGAAGGCGCTTATCAGCGTTTGCACCAGCAGCGGCCAAAGGAAGCCACCGATGCCGACGCCCGACAGGGCAATGCCGAGCGCCAGACCGCGACGCCGGTCGAACCACAGTGTGAGCACGCGTGCGAATGCGACGTGGGTCGTGCCGAGGCCGAATACGGCGAGCGCGACATACCGCGCATAGAAGCTCCAGATCGCTGCTGTCTGCCAAGCGAAAGAGGCGAATATGAGGATCTCGAGTACGAACGAGACTAGCACCACTTTCCGGGCGCCAATCCGATCGACCACACTGCCGACGAGTGGCGCGAGCAGTGCGGACGCGAGCGTCACGGCCAACAGAGCCGCGAAGGCGCTGCTTTGGGTCCAGCCGAACTCCGCGCGCAAGGGACCGAGGTAGACGCCGAATGTAGCGACGATCGTGGTGGCCACCCCGCACGCCAACCCAATAACCGACGCGGCCACGACGTACCAGCCCCAGAATCGATGCGTACTCATGTTGGTCGACTCTGCGCTACTGTTAGACTGCAACGCAACAGCCACGCGCCGGCTTTGTGGGAAATGCCATGATCTATCTCGTCTATCGCATGAAACTTGCAGCGCGTTCCCGCCGTGATCTCCCAGCATTCTGGCGCTGGCTCGAAGAACGGGAGCGATGGTTCTATCGCGACTTGCCGATGGTCAAAGCCGTGCGCTGGTATCTCACCTCGATAGGCGAGCTCTATACCCTCGAATGCTGGGCGGCCTTTGAACACGAGGCTGCGCTCGGCGAGTATCGCCGTGCGATTGTTGCTGCCAAACAGGATGCGGCGTGGGAGCAGCAACGCACGCAGCAGGAAGACTGGTGGGAATTCCTGGATTCGCGGTTGCTGACGGACGTTCCATGCCGCACCGGGTTTGGCCAGCTTGGCCGAAGCGGAGCGAATCTCTCGACGCCCGCCTAAGGTTGTCAGCCCGCAGATTCGATCAATTCCAGCCATTCCCCCGCGGCGCCTACTGCGAGACCACTGCGACGACCCGCGTACGGCGCTTCGGTGAGTACACGCGGCGCGGCGCGCCATACGATCGGCAATTCGTCGAGGTCGCCGCAACTGAAGCTAACCATCGCGATGCCAGGCGGGATCCTGCCGGGCTCTGTGCGACGTGCTCGTGCGATCGATGGCAGCTCATCCACCTCGATCAAATTGTCACGGGGCAGTTTGACGATACCCAGCGGTACCGCGTGGTTCGCGGGCAGGCTGAATGTGTCATTGATGATTTGCACGATGACGGGCGCTGGCGCGATGGTTGATGTTGCCGTTGAGTGTTCGTAGTAATCGAGCATCCGCGCTGCGTCGGGGCCGCCCAGTATGGCGATGAACGGCCGATCGACGCGGTATCGTGCCGGCGACAGGTCGAGGATCTGCCGATGTGCCGGCAGGGAAGTCATGTAGAGCAGCTCGCCGGCCGGACCAATCACCTGCATGGCGTGGATATTCGCGTCGAAGGGCAGCGGGCGCGGTGGCACGACGACCTGAAACGGCGAGCCTGCCAGATCGGCCGCCAGTTGGTAGGGGTCGTGAACCAGTATTTCCATCGCGGTCCAGCCATGCGTGAGCAACACGCTGGCCGGATCGGCGAGCGCTTGCTGCACCAAACGGACGTAGGTCAGTGCGTCGCCCGGTGGGCGCAACAGCAGGCACGGACTGCTCGCGAGGTCCGCTACACCCCAATGTTGTGCGATATCGGCCGACAGCGCGGAGCGCTCGTCGATCGTGTAGTCGAACCACTGACAATACGCTCGAGCCAGGCCTTCCACGTCAGGCGCGGCGAGGGTGAAGCAGACCATGCGCCGCAGGCCGCGCGGCGCGGTGTTAGTCGTCACGCTTGCGGGCGCCGAAACAGTACCAGCGTACGCCTGCGGTAAGGCGTCCAGTCTTGTCGGATGCAACGGCGAGGTTGGTATTCACGGCATCGAACCAGTGGTCGCCGAGTGCGGTCCAGGACGGCACGACGTACTGCAGGTAGTCAGTACCCCGAAAGCCCGCGGCCGCAACGAGTTTGCGCGGATCCAGCGCACGGAAGGCGCGATAGTACGGTTCGTTGTTGTAGTAGCCGTCCCAATCCAGATAGAACGAATCGTATGCGCTCAGCTCGCGCGTCGGCGGCAGTTCCATGTGCAGCATCAGGCCGCCCGGACGCAGCACCCGATAGGCCTCGCGCAGGACGCGCGGTATCGCTTTGGCTGGCACCTCGTGCAGGAACATGGAGGAGAACACGACGTCGAAGCTGGCGTCCGCAAATTGCAAGTTCTCGGCATTCATCTGATGAAAATGCATGGCGCGCCGCTGCGCCCGCGCACGCGCGCTGCCATAGCGCAGGCACGGCGCCGCGACGTCGATCCCGTGAACGTCCGCTGCCGGGAAAACATCCTTCCAGCCTCCGGTGTTGTGCCCGACCGTACAACCGAGATCGAGCACCCGCCGAACTTTCAGATCCGGGTGCTTCACACGTGCGAGGCGGGCAACCGACTGGCCGATGTCATCGAGATTGGGACCGAACACGCCAAAGGTGGAAATCGGCAGGCGCTGCTCGTAGACGGCGCCCATCGTCAGGTCGTTCGCCCCGTACTCGGTATGATAGCTGCCAGGCATGCGGTGTATGTCGACTGCCGACACGGAGCGGGGCACCTGCAATTCGTCATCCAGGACTAACGAGCCGATCGGGCGCTCCCGCGCCAGTTCCACGGCGCGCCGCAGTAGCTCTGGTCGGGCGCGCTCGAGCGGCGCGCGGACGCACTGGTACAGCAGGTCCTGCGAGAGTACTCGTAGCGTGGAATAAAAGCGAAAGAGCTCACCGGTTCGCAATGCCTCATGCACGTCTCGCGGTGTCGACGGCACCCGTCCGTGGCGGCGCAGGAACGTCGGTTCCAGCCGTCGCTCGTAGTCGGCGCGAAGGGCTGCCGCGAGGTCATTCAGTACGAATCGCCTGAGTTCCGAGACGAATCCGGCGCGCGCGCGCTCGTCGCGGGACATTGGCGCCTGCAGTGAATCGACCTGGCGTGAGTTGGCCTGTCTTGAGTTGGCCTGTCTTGAGTTGGAAATAGTGGCCCTCATGCAAGCGATGCTAGCGCGAATATCGCCCGCCGGCGCCTCGCAACCGTCGGCGACCAATGCAGGTTGTAGTTGTCCGGACCATTGGCTAATCTTGTCCGTAATCGTCAGCCGCTGTTGCGTGCAGGTTACAAACACCGAGGGGGTTTTATGGGCAGATTTCGTATTGGGTTATTCAGTTCTGTGGGCCTGCTTGGCGGCCTCGTTGCGTTGCCGGTGCTGGCGCAAGAGTCGGCGCCAGCGGCGACAGGCAGTTTGCTGGACGAAATTGTTGTTACGGCACAACGCCGGGAAGAGCGCATTCAGGACGTGCCGATTGCGATCAGTGCGTTCTCCGACGCGCAGCTGGAGCAACTGAACATCACCGAGACACTTGGTCTCGTCAAGCTCATACCGAATCTGCTGGGGTTCAACAACACCGGGCTCGGCACGGCGAACGGCTACTATCTGCGCGGCATCGGCAACACCGAGTCGATCGCGACTTTCGATCCGCCGGTCGGCACCTATGTGGACGATGTCTTCATCAGTCGTCAGAACGCTAACAACCTGGGTCTGTTCGACGTCGACCGTATCGAGGTCTTGCGTGGCCCGCAAGGCACGCTGTTCGGCCGCAATACGACCGGTGGTGCGATCAACGTCGTGCTGCGCAGGCCGGCGCGGGAATTCGGCGGTTATCTCGAAACCGGTTTCGGCCAGTTCAACGAGCGGTTCTTCCGTGGCTCGGTCGACATGCCGGTCTCCGATCGCGTGCTGACCAAGCTCTCTGCCTATTACAACGATGACGATGGCTATGTGTCCAACCCGGTGACCGGCGAGAACGATCTCAACGCCAGCACGTCGTTAGGCGTGCGCGCGGCGATGCGATTCCTGTTCACTGACAACGTCACCTGGGATCTGGCCCTGCAGTACACGCAGGACGAGGGCGCAAATCTGCTCAATTTCGTCAGCGGCTCGGGGCAAGCTTATCTCAATGGCTCGGTGACCAATCCGCTGGTATCGATTCCAGCGGGCGGTCCGCAGGTGGAGCTGGTGCCGCAGCGCCCTGGTTTGCCGCCGACTTCGACCAGCGCGCAGTCCGTCGAGGCACGCTGCGCTGGCTCGATCACGCGGTCACGCTTCCTTTGCAGCGGTTTGCGACAGACCGGGACCCCGTTGGCAGGCCTCGTGACCGGCGACAAGCGCAACTTCAATCTCGGCAATGAAGTGAAGAATGTGCTGATCACATCCAATCTGCAGTGGGATACGCGTGCCGGTCAGTTCGATTTCATCACGGGATACGTGAATCTCGGACAGGATTTTGCGCTCGATTTCTTCAACGGCACGGCAGTGAACACGGCAATGGGGCCAGCGCCTACCAACCCGGCCGGTGGATTCACGATTGCGAACGAAGGTACGCACAAGCAGTTCAGTCAGGAAGTGAAGTTCACCGGCGACTTGAACGACAATATCCGCTATGTCGCTGGTCTGTATTACTTCGATGAGCAGAACGACACCGACTATGCGGATCTCTTCAGCCTGAGCCCGACCTTCACGCTGGTACTGGAGGATCGCGTTCTCAAGAACGAGGCGAAAGCCTGGGCCGTCTATTCGCAGTGGGACTTCAAATTCGCCGACGCATTCACGGTGACCCTCGGCGGGCGCTACACCGATGAAACGAAGGACATCGATTTCATCGCCAATGCCAATCCCAACAAGGCTCCGCCGAACGATCCAACGCGTGTGAATTCGGCCAATCTGCTGGCCCAGGGAATCCCGCTGAGCTTGAATACCAAGCTGTTCACGCCGCGCGTCGCGTTCAAGTACGACATCAATAACGACGTCAACCTGTTCCTGAGTGCGACCAGGGGCTTCAAGTCCGGTGGCTGGAACGCCCGTGGTACCGCGCCCGTGGCTAACCAGCCCTTCGACCCTGAGAAGGTCTGGTCGTACGAAGCTGGTCTGCGATCCGATTGGCTTGATCGTAAGCTGCGACTCAATCTAACCGCGTTCAAGCTGGACGTAGCTGATCTGCAGACACCGTCTGCATTCACTGCACCGAGCGGCGCGATATCGTTCATCACCCGCAATTTCTCCGGTCTCGACAATCAAGGCATCGAGGCGGAGATCATCTATTCACCGATCGAGCCTTTGACGCTGTTCGCGTTCCTGGGCCTGCAGGATGCCAAGTACAAGGATATCGATCCGTCGATTATCGCCCAGGCTGCGGCGTGCCAGACGGCGATCGCGATGGGCACCAGCACCGCCAATCTGTGCGGCTCGGGTATCGTCAACAACGTGGGTGAGATCGCCGAGCCCGTGCGCGCGCCGGATACCTTGACCTTGGGCGGCAGTTACCGGTTCCAGCTCGGCGGCGGCGGCTTGACGCTGACGCCCAACGTGGCCTGGGCGCGCACCGGTGACAACAACGTGGGCACCAACGGCGCGCCGTCGGGTCTGGTCGATGCTTATGACACCCTGGACGCGGGCCTTACGCTCGAGAATCCCGATGAAGGTTGGCAGCTGCGCGCCAACTGCCGCAACTGTACGGATGAAATTCAGGTCGTCTCTGTGTTGTCCGATCTGGCGTACATCCAGCCGCCGCGCACCTGGAGCCTGACCTTCAAGTACAACTTCGGCGCCCGTTGAAGCATCGACGGCCCTCGCCGCCGACGGCCGAGTCGTTACTCGGCCGTTGGCGGTGGCGGGAAGGTGACATCCGGCGTGGCCTGGTCGATATCGACGTGGATACGCCATGGGCCCGTTGCATCGCGCCGATAGATCAGTAGCGAGCGCCCGGCATCTTGGTAGGTTGGCTCGCCGTCTTTGACCGACCGATACCAGTAACGACTGAGCAGATACGCGACGTCGCCATACACGCGGATGTCCTCGACGTGCAGCAGGAATTCGACGTCGCGTTTGGCGGCCAGCGCCGGCGCGAAATAGGCTCGAATTGCGTTGCTACCCGTCAGTTTAGCCTGGCCATGGAGTGCCACCTGCGCGTCTGGCGTGTACAGACTCATGAGGCCATCGATATCCCCCGCCTTGAATAACGCGATCCAGCGGCGGGCCTGTTCGCAGATCGCGCGAACGTCTGCGCCGCGCCGTTCCTGGGCTGCGCTGGCGCACAGGTTCTCTGAGTCATCGGCGCGTGCCAGCTGCGCAAGTGCGAGAGTGGACACCGCCATCAACAAAGCTGTGTAACGCATCATCCGCTGCTCCGCTCGATTTCCACGAAGCTGCATTCTCACACCTTCCGGGCCAGGACAACCAGATCTTGCGCGATACGTATCCGCCCTTACAGACCGCGCCGGCCACTGCGCTCACAATCGCGGTGCCGCTCGAGCACGTCGCCCTGATGGTCATTGCGTCTCGACGCTGGGTTTTCGTGCCGAAATAGGTCGATAATCTGCTCATTGGCGACTGTATGTGCAATGAGGATCGATCGCATGCCCCGTGGAGAAGCGCGATTTGCGCAGCAGCTGTGTCTGCTCGCGCTCCTGGCCGCCGCAACTGGCGGATCGCCGGCGGGCGACAGGATTGAGCTAACACCCGCGCAACGCGCCAATGCGCGGATTGAGACGATCGCGGTGGACGCCTCGAGCGCACAGGCAGCATCGGGGCTCACGGTGACTGGACGAGTCGAGGCTGGCGCCGAAGGTCGTGCGCTGCTGACCGCGCCGGCTACGGGTCGAGTCGTACAGCTCAACGCGCTGCCGGGGAGAACGGTCAAGCGCGGTGACGTCCTGCTGGTGTTGGCGGGTCCGGAGATTGCGACGCTGCAGGGCAGTGCCCGCGAAGCACAGGCGACTACCAAGGCGGCTGAACAACGTGTCACCCGCGACCGTATGCTCCTCAAGGAGGGCGTGATTGCGAGCAGCCGCCTGGAACAATCCGAGGCGGAATTCGCGGCGGCGAGCGCACAGCGCAGCGTGGTGATCGGTGCGAATCCGGGCATGGATCTGACGACCCGTGATGGCCAGATGATCGTCCGTTCACCGATCGATGGCGTGCTGGCAGGGCCTCGTCTCGCCATCGGGCAGAACATTGCGATGGGCGACTCGCTCGCGGTACTGGGCACGCCGCAGCGGCTGCGCGTGGCACTCGCTGCCAGCGCCGAGGTGGCGCGTCAACTGAATCCGGGTGACGCGGTCACGGTCCGGGGCCGCAGTTGTGAGGCGACAGCAGTTCTGCGCTCGGTGGGTACGCAGGTTGAAGCAAATCACGTCGTCACCGTCGATGCGATGATCACCGATGCAGACACCTGTCTGCTACCCGGCGAATCCGTCACCGCTTCGATCGCACCACAGACGGCTGCCGCTGGTAGTTTTGCGTTGCCGCCGCGCGCCTTCGTGCGCCGCGGCCCGGAGACTTTCGTTTTCGTAGAGCGAGCAGGCGGCTTCGAAGTGGTGTTGGTCGATCCGGACGCCGCCCGGGCCGGCTTTGCCCGCAGCGACTCACTGAACAGCGGCGACCGCGTCGCGATCACCGGTACCGCGCTCCTCAAGGGCGCGTGGCTCGGCATCGCGGACGAAGAGTAGCCCGAGCAGCCATGATCGCGCGACTCATCGCGTTCGCACTGACGCAGCGGCTGATCATCGCGCTGGCCGCGCTGGGCCTCATCATCGCGGGCACGCTTGCCTTGCTGCGCCTGCCGATCGACGCATTTCCCGACATATCGACGACCCAGACCAAGATCATCCTGAAGGCTCCCGGCATGACGCCAGAGGAGATCGAAGCACGCATCGTCGTGCCGATCGAACAGGAGTTGTTAGGTATCCCGAATCAGACGATCCTGCGTTCGATGGCCAAGTATGGTATCGCCGATATCACGATCGATTTCGCGGACTCGACGGAGATTTACTGGGCGCGACAGCAGGTGAGCGAACGCCTGGCGGCGGTCATGTCGGATTTGCCCGACTCGGTGAGCGGTGGACTCGCGCCGATCGCGACGCCGCTGTCCGATGTGTTCATGTTCACACTCGAGGGGCCATTGCCGCTCGCGGAACGTCGTGCGCTCATCGACTGGGTGATTCGGCCGCGGCTGCGCACTCTGGAGGGCGTGGCTGACGTCAATGCGCTGGGTGGCTTCGTGCGCACCTTCGAGGTGCAGCCCGACATGACGGCGCTGGTGGCTCGCGGCCTCAGTCTCGAGGATGTGCGGCAGGCGCTCGAGGCCAACAATCGGGGCGACGGTGCCGGTCGCGTCACGGCCGGCGAGGAATCCTTGCCGATCCGTATCGATTCCACCGTCAAGTCGCTCGAGGACATCGGTGCCATCGCGATCCGAAAGGATCGGGCTGGTGTCGTGCGCGTGGCGGATGTGGCCACGGTGAGCTATGGCACACTCACTCGCTATGGAGCGGTGACCCGCAACGGAGTCGAGGAGGCCACTCAGGGGATCGTCATCGCACTGCGGGGTGCCAATGCCCGAACGGTGGTGGCGGGTGTGCGTGCCGAGCTGGCAGAGATCGCCAAGACCTTGCCGGAGGGCATCGAGATCGTGCCCTTCTACGACCGCAGCGCATTGGTCGATCGTGCGACGGGTACGGTGACCAAGGCACTGCTCGAAGCGGCGGTGTTGATCATCATTCTGCTGGTGCTGTTCCTCGGCGATCTGCGCGCTGCGCTCGTCGTTACCTTGGCGCTGCCGCTCGCCGCGCTTGCGACTTTCCTGGTCATGGAGCGGGTCGGTCTGTCGGCGAACCTGATGTCGCTCGGCGGTCTCGCCGTGGCGATCGGCATGTTGGTCGATGCAGCAGTCGTCGTCGTCGAGAACGTCGTGGCGCGCCTGGGTGATCCGGTCCGCAACGAGCGCAAGCCAGTTCTGCACGTCATCTTTCGCGCGGTCAAGGAAGTGGCTGCACCTGTTATCGGCGGCATCATGATCATTGCGGTGGTGTTCCTGCCCTTGCTCACGCTGCAGGGTCTCGAGGGCAAGTTGTTTCGACCCGTGGCGCTCACCATCGTCATCGCGCTGGTCGCCTCGCTTCTCTTGTCGTTCACGGTGATTCCGGTGCTCGCATCGTTGGTACTGCGTCGTGAGGCACATCAGGACCCCTGGTTGATGCGCAAACTGACGCCGCCATTCATGCGCCTGCTCGACTGGTCCATGGTGCACAGCAAAGTCGTGCTGGGAGTAGCGGCCGCTGGCGTCGTCGCAGCGCTGGTGGCGTTCCCGTTTCTCGGCAAGTCGTTCATTCCGACGCTCGACGAGGGCGACGTACTCGTACAGATTGCGAAGCTGCCGTCGATCAGCCTCGAGGATTCCGCGCGCATCGATCTCGACGTGCAGCGCGAGATTTTCCGTACGACGCCAGAGGTCAAGAATATCATTGCCAGACTGGGCTCGGACGAATTGGGCCTCGATCCGATGTCGCTCAACGATACCGATACGTTCCTGGAATTGAAGCCAGCGTCGGAATGGCGCGGCAGCAAAGACGAGATCATTGCGTCGTTGCGCGAGGTCGGCGCGAGCTTTCCGGGACTGGCGTTCGGCTTTACCCAGCCCATCGAGATGCGGGTATCGGAGATGCTCACCGGCACTCGCGGCGACGTTGCGGTGAAGATTTTTGGACCCGAGCTGGATGAGCTCAACCGGCTGGCACTCGCGATTCAGGCCGCGCTGCAGGACATCGGTGGCGCCGAGGATGTCATGTATCTTGCCAACGACAGCATGCAGTACGTGCGAGTCGATCTCGATCGCACGGTGCTGGGCGCGACATCCGGCAACGCCGAGAATGTGCAGCGTGAGCTGCGAGCACTGGTCGAAGGCGAGCGTATCGGCTCGGTCCTGACTGGCGGCCGCCGGGTGCCGCTCATGATACGGGGCAGTGATGACTATCGGCAGAGTATCGAGAGTATCGGTGCGGCGCCGGTTGGTGGCGAGGCCGGCGCTGGCACGCCACTCACCGTGACGGCGGGCCTGTCGGTGACGCAGGGGCCCGTCAAACTCGAGCGCGAGAATTCATCCCGGTTTTCAGTGGTCACCGCCAATGTCGAGGGGCGGGATCTCGTCGGTTTCGTCGAGGAGGCGCGCGCCGCAGTCGCCGCCGCAGTGCCGCTGCCGGCAGGCTACCGGTTGACATGGGGTGGCGAGTTCCAGAATCAACAACGTGCTGCGGCGCGGCTCGCGCTGGTCGTGCCGATTGCGCTGGGTTTCGTGTTCCTGCTGTTGTTCGCCACCCTGGGTAGCCTGCGGCAGGCGACTTTGGTGTTGGCTAACATCCCGTTTGCGCTGGTCGGCGGCATCGCCGCGCTGGCGGTCTCCGGTGAGTATCTGTCGGTGCCGGCATCGATCGGCTTCATCGCGCTGATGGGTATCGCGGTGCTGAATGGTCTCGTGCTGGTGGGGTACTTCAACCAACTGCTGGCGCGCGGTGTCTCGTTGGCGGACACCGTGCGCGGCGGCGTATTGCGCCGCCTGCGGCCGGTGCTGATGACCGCATCGATCACGGCTTTCGGTCTCGTGCCGCTGTTGTTTGCCACCGGGCCAGGCTCGGAAGTGCAGCGGCCGTTGGCGGTGGTCGTCATCGGCGGCCTGATCACGTCGACTGCGCTCACGTTGATCGTGCTGCCGATCCTGTTCCGACGCTTCGGGTTGTCGCGCGCATGAATACGCTCCCGGATCTCGTGGCATTGAATCTTGCGTTCCCGGCCTCGATAGAAGAGGAGATCGTCGACTTCTGTCACGATCAGGGACCGCTGCTTACCGGATTCACTATCTCGGCGGCCGAAGGTTTCGGCGAAGGTGTGCGTCTGCATGCGGCATCCGAGGTCGTGCTCGGGCGTGCCAAACGCCGGCTGTTGACTGCAGTTGTACCGAGCGCGAATGTGGAGCCACTGCTTGCCTCGTTGCGCAGTTCGCTGCCGTCGCCGGAAATCGTCTATTGGACCACCCCGATTCTGAGCTTCGGGAGGCTGGCATGAAAGAAGCAGATCGTCCCGTTGCGCGTCAAGGTATCTGGTTGTTAGTGCTGATGGCCATGTCGGTCGCGCCGGCAGTCGGCTATGCGGCGCCGCCGCTGCCACCAGCAGATCGCCTGAGCAGCGCCATCGCCGCGGCACCCGAAACTCGTGCCGCCCAGGCGCGGCTCCAGCAAGCCCAGAGCGAAGCTCGCCTGCTCCATTTGGGGCCATACGAGTGGACGCTGAGCGGCGCTGGCGCCAGACGCAATATCGATGGCGAAGGTCGCTACCACGAATGGGAGACGGCACTCGAGCGACCGGTGCGCTTGCCTGGCAAAGCGGCGTTGGACCGCGAGCTTGGTAGATTGGCAATCGTCCGGGCAAACGCCGAGCTGCAGTTGGCTCAGCGTTCCGCAAGACTCGAGATTCTCGCGGCCTGGTTCACCTGCGTGCAGGCTGCCGAGCGTGCTGCGTTGCTTGACCAAGATCTTGCCTTTCTGCAGCGAGCTTTCGATACGATCGCCACACGTCGCCGTGGTGGTGATCTCGCAGAGTACGATGAGGCACTGGCGGGGGCCGAGCTGGCGGCCCTCCGCGCCACGGCGACCGCCGCTCGAATGACTGCGATCGACGCGTCCAGACTGCTGGCGACGCGTCTCGAGGTCAGCAACTGCGAGGTGCCGAACTGGGATGCACCAGTCCGTGTGTCCGGCGGTCACTACGTCGATGCCCATTTGGGCGAGCAGAATGTTACGGCTGATCCGACCGTGCAGGCGAGTGCCGGCGTGGTCGAGACCGCAAGCATCACTGCCGAACGAGTGCGCCGGGAGCGTTGGCCGGACCCCACGCTCGGCGTCACGTACGGACGAGAACGCGGCGGCGAGGAACAGCTCGGCGGGCTCTCGATCAGTATTCCGCTCGGATTCCGACGGCGTACTGCCGAGGTTGCCAAGGCTGAGGCGGCAGCAGCCGTAGCGCTGGCCGATCATGACATGGTACGCGCCGATGTCAGGCGACAATGGCTGCAGGTAGAAGCTGAACGGCGTCGCACGCTCGAAGTCTGGCTCGCGCTCGCGGCCGCCGAGAGTCAGCAGCGCCGCGCCGCCGAATTGAGCCGCCGTGCATTCGAACTCGGCGAGCTGTCTTTGTCCGAATCGCTCCTTGTTACTCGTATGGCCCTGCAAGCGCGCCTTGCCGAACGTGAAGCGGCGCTGGCAGCGTGGCATGCGGTCGCGGTTGGCGAAGCTTATGCATCGACAGCGCTCGCACAGCCACCTGACGCGGATTGAACGGCTTGCGCCCGCGTAACCGCTACTTCGCCGGCTTGTTCTTCAGTACCTGCAATTCCCGGTTGAGCGAATCGATCAGCAGCTCTTCATAGTAGCTGGGCTTGGCAATTTCTTTGGCGCGCGCGACGAACTGCAGCATCTCCTCGGGATCCTGCCTGGTCGGGCAGCCCTTGAAATCGCCAGCGAGTACGGTGGCTGGGTAGCCGAGCAATCCGGCGCGCCGGCCGTAGAGGGCCGATTGGTAGATCAACTCAGCAGCGCGGCAGGGATTCTTCTGCGCCTTGTAAGCGCCCGACAGATAAAGATATCCCGTGACGAACAACGACTGCGGATAGTTGGCGGCGGCCGACTTCTCGATGTACGGAATCGCTTCTTCCACCCGGCCGGAATAGGTGAGCACCCGAGCAAGGAGATACTGGATGCGAGGGTTGTTGGGATCGCGTTTGAGTTCGTCCTTGCAGGCTTTGATGCCGGCCGGCAGATCCATCTCCGGGCGCTCGAGGCCAGGCACTACTTTATTGGGGTCGTCGGGGTGACCAGCCAGTTGGTCGCACTTGGTGACATTCTCGGAAAAGGTGCTCGGATCGAACGACTGCCACGATGGCGTCGTAGTCTGGGATTGCGCCGGAAGCGCGACAGCTAGCGCGACACTGACGAGCAGGAAAGCCTTCATATCGATGTCTCCTCGGTACTGACCAGAGCATTCTGGCACCGATGTTGTGAGACATGCGAGCATTGCGCAGGTGCGCAGCTCGTCAGGGCCGACTGCCGGACAGGCTGACTCGCCCGCTTGCGCTACTCAGGCGGCGTCGCCCTCTGCCAGCGAGTCGAGCGCGGCTGCGGTGCGCTTGTTCTGGTTCTTCAGCTTTTCGATCTGCGCCCGCAACTTGTTCGCTTCCGCAGTCGAGCCGTTCTGCAAGTCACCGAGTGCCGCGAGCTCGGCGCGCAGTCGAGCGATCTGCTCGTTCACGATGGAGTAGCGCAACTCGAGTTCGCCAATGCGGCGTTCAACCATTGTTTCGGTCATGTCTGCCATGGATCACCTGCACAATTCCGTCGGAGCGAGTCGAATAGGATGTTGCGCGCGACCAGCGGGCAAAGTCAGGCGTGCGTTGCACGATTTGTGAGCTCTATCACCAAGTGAGGCTGACGCGCTGCCTGCTGCCACAGCGCGTCGGCCCAGCTACCGAACGCCGAACATTAATTGGACTTGGCTTTCTCGATCGCCTTGCGCAATGTATGGGTCTTGTTGTCGATGCGCTTCTGCTCCGCCCGAGTGATCTCGCCGTCGGCGGCTGCGAACCGTTTCATCTTCTTGAGATCCTGGTTGAGATGTCGCAGGCGCTTGGCTTCGGCTGCTGAGATCCCCGCGGGTCGTTCAGGGGCAATCGGCCTGGCGACGCGCGTCGGCGCCGCGCGTTGAACCGCCACCGCGCTCGACGCCAGCCGTTCGTTCGCTTGCGCGAGGTTGGTGAACGGCAGCACAGCCATCACGCCTGCAGCCGCCAGACCACACGTCAGTCCCGAATTTGACTTAACCATCTGATTTCTCCAATCGATCGCATGCAGACCCACATTGGGCCGATAGCTGCAATAACGAGCGGGAACCAGGTGAGTTGACTGTGCTGATCGCGTAGAACGGCCCGCCGATTGCGCGAAATGTGCACAGGCGCAAGGCCCACTATGTCCAGTCAAGGCAAACTCCGAGGCTGTTAGCTCCTTAGTCTGTGACCAGCATCACACTAGCAATTCGTGACTAAACCGCAAAACTCAACGCCGGAACGGCGGGTGTCGATCGTCGAGCGAGCCAAAGTGCTGTTCGTCGAGTTCGGTCAGACGCCGCTCATCGTCGCTGGCGCTATTGCCGGAGTCGCGCTGATTGTTTTCTTCATCTGGTCACAACAAGCCTGGGTAGCTGATGTCAAGGCGGCCGAGCGACGTGCGCTCGAAACCCAGGTGGAGCAGCTGCGCCGCGGCTATCGCAGTGAGCTCGACGACCTATACTCTGCGGTCGGCGACTACGCGATCTGGACTGAAACGGCAGAGATGATACGTGGCAATCGTCCTGACTACTGGGGCGACGCGCTCGACGCCAGTTCGCTCGCGCGCCTCGAGGTGGACAAGTTCATCCTGCTCAATACTGATTTTCAAACGCGCTTGTCGGTCGCCGTGGAAGGCGAAACCGAGAAGATGGTACCGGTGGATCCGCTGTTCGTCGCGGCGATCCGCGCCGCCGCAGAGAAAGGCGAGTTGAGCAACTCGGACGATTCCATACGCGGCATCATTTCGCTCGCGCGCGGGCAGTTCATGTTCGTCGCCCGTCCCGTATTCGAGAACAGCGCAATCGGTGTGCCAGTTGGGTATGCAGCATTCGCGCGCTTGCTGTCGGCGCGGGCCGCGAACCGTGTCGCGAAATTCTCGCCGTGGCAAATCGACGGATTCACGGCTGATCAATTCGCGGCGGCGGTCTCCTCGGGCTCCGCAGGGCAATGGGCCGCCGGCAATCAGAACGCAACGCATGATTCAATGGTCCGGCAGGATGAGGCCGACATCGCTTATGGCTACTTGCGCCTCGCTGATCTCGTTGGCAAGCCTGTCTGGTTGCTGCGCGTAGCAGTGCCGCGAGCCGCCTACGCCCGCGCCGCCAGTACTGCGAATGCCCAGCGGCTCACGCTGGCAGGTATGTGCGCGATCTTCGCTTTCATCGGGGGCTTGTGGGCGTATCGATGGAAGCGGTTGAAAAGCGCCAGTAGCGCGATGGAGCAGCGCTACCGTGCGATCATCGAGCAGGCCGACGAAGGCGTGCTGATAGTCGACGCCGATACCAAGCAGGTCGTAGAGGGCAATCGCGCGATGCAGCGGCTGACGTCATTGTCGTCGGCGGACCTGCGCAACTACACCTTGGAGCAGTTGCTGAGCGTGCCAGCGGGCATGGACGGCACGTTGCTGACGCGGCTGATCGACGGCAGCGGCTCGAAATCGACTGAGCTCGCCCTGCAGACAGCGGATGGCGGTTTGCGCCCAGTCGAAGTCACCTGCACCGACATCGAGATGATCAACGACCGCCTGCTGGCCCTGGTCGTGCGTGACCTCAGCGTACGCAAGAAGGCTGAACTGCAATTGATCGCCAAGCAGAAGCATCTCGACCGGCTGGCCCATCACGATCAGTTGACGGGTCTGCCAAACAGGCTGTTCCTGCAGGCGCATCTGCCGGGTGCGATCGAGCGCGCCGCGCAGGACAAGCGGCTGTTGGCCGTGCTGTTCCTGGATCTCGATCGATTCAA
This sequence comes from Steroidobacteraceae bacterium, assembly GCA_041395625.1. Classification (GTDB taxonomy): domain Bacteria; phylum Pseudomonadota; class Gammaproteobacteria; order Steroidobacterales; family Steroidobacteraceae; genus CADEED01. Next base: position 24,153 of record JAWLAE010000004.1, read on the forward strand.
GCACATCAACGATTCGCAGGGCCACGAGGTGGGCGACAAGCTGCTGCAGGAGATTGCCAAGCGCGTGCGTAGCGCTGTCCGGCCCGACGATGTCGTGGTGCGAATGGGCGGCGACGAGTTCGTCGTCGTGTTGCATGGCGCCAAGAACCACGACGAGATCAACAGCGCGGCGGGTCGAATCAACTCGGTCATGGCCGCGCCGCTGGTGATCGACGGGCGCGCAATTGCTACCACTGTCAGCATCGGCGTGAGTGTCTTTCCGCGCGATGGCGCTACGATGGGCGAGCTGCTCAAGCACTCCGATACGGCCATGTATCAGGCGAAGGATTCTGGTCGTAACAACTTCCAGGTCTTCAGCCCTCTGATGGATCGGCAGATCAAGGAACGAGTAGCGGTCGAAACAGCGCTGCGGGCCGCGATCAAGCTCAACCAGTTCGAAGTGCACTACCAACCGATCATCAACATTTCCAGTCGGCGTCTGGCAGGCATGGAGGCTTTGATCCGCTGGAAGCACCCCACGCAGGGCTACATTCCGCCGATGCGCTTCATCGAGATCGCCGAAGATACCGGGCTGATTCTGCCGATTGGCCATTTCGTGCTCAGCACGGTGGCGCGCGATCTCGTTAGTTGGCGCAATCAGGGCCTCAAGGTGGTGCCGGTCGCAGTCAATATTTCGGCGGTACAGCTCGAGCGCACCAATCTTCGCGATGTCATTCATCGCCTGCTGGTACAGCACGAGTTGAGCCCCGAGCTGCTGCAGCTGGAACTTACCGAGGGCTCGTTGTTCGAGAAGCGGACGGGTGAGTTCCGCGAGGATGCGCTCGAGCAGCTGCGCGAACTTGGCGTCAAGATCGCCATCGACGATTTCGGCACGGGCTACTCGAGTTTGCTGTACCTCAAGCGCTGGCGCGTGGATGCATTGAAGATCGATCGGGGGTTCATCAATGACATCGTGACGGACCCGTCGGATTTCGCGATCGTCAGTGCGATTATCGCGATGGCACGCAATCTCAATATCCAGGTGGTGGCGGAGGGCATCGAGGGTTATCAACAACTCGAGATGCTGCGCGTGATGGGCTGTCAACTGGCGCAGGGCTTCCTGTTCGCCAAGCCCGCACCTGCGGCCGATGCTGCACGTTTCCTGCACGCCCAGTCCGTAGACGCAGCCGCCGATCGATGGGTGCAGCCGACCCTCGCCGACACCGGAACCTGAAATCCGGTGTGAGCCGCTGCAAGCGGCTGCGTGGCTCCCGCCCGAAAATCTGAAATACTCCGCCCCTACAATGTGCCGACCCAGGTCCGGTTGGCGGAGTGGTCATGCAGAGAAGAATTGTTGCATTGCTCGTCGCAGTCGTGAGCGTGAGCGCTACCGACATACCGCAAGTGACTGCCGAGACAGGTGCCGTTGTCCCGCACGAACAGTTGTCTGCCGTGCTTTGGATGCAACGAGCGCCAGAGTATCGTGCGAATGCGCTGCAGACCTGGCGCGCGGCTGCCGCTGCGCTGACCTATGCGGCCGGCGCGGGTACCGCTGCGGTCGAGCAGGAGACCATGGCGCCGACGCGACTGGCGTCGCTCCCGACCGCCGTGATTTTGGATCTCGATGAGACCGTACTCGACAACTCGGTCTATCAGGCGCGCCTGATTCAGGCTGGCGAACGGTTCGACGCCGTGAGCTGGAACACTTGGGTGACCGGTGCGACCGCCGCTGCCGTACCCGGTGCACTCGAATTCGTGCGCGCCGCCCGCCTTGCGGGTCACCGAGTCCTGTATGTGACCAATCGAGACTGTCTCAATGTGCCAAGCGGCTCCAAAGACCATTGCCCGCAACTTACAGCCACGATGCGCAATCTGGCGGCACTGGGCTTCCCCGATGCGATGAATGCGGATAACTACTTTCTGCAGGGCTCCCGGCCAGAGTGGCAATCGTCTGCCAAGACCTTGCGTCGCGCCTGGATCGCCGAGCGTTACCGGATCGTGATGTCGATCGGTGATGACCTGGGCGATCTCGTCGATGGGCAGACGTTTGCCGCCCGCCGCGACGAATTGTCGACCCGCTTCGGGCTGCGGTGGTTCGTGCTGCCGAATCCGATGTATGGCTCCTGGGAGAGAGGCTATCCATCACTCGAGCAGAAATACGTGGGATTGTTAGTAACACCGGCGGCGCTCGAGCTCCCCGATACGCGGCGTTGGGACGCCGGGCAGCCGCGGGATCGACTGCGTGTGGCCACCTGGAACATAGAATACCTGATCATTCCCGCCACACATCTCGCGCTGCGCGAGGGCTGCCAGCAGGAAGGCGATCGCATCGCGGGCGCTGAACGAGCGCTGCCGTGCGCCGTGGCGGCGCGACCGCCGCGGTCCGAGGCGGACTTCGCTGCGCTACGCAAATATGCCGCGAAGCTCGATGCCGATGTGATCGCGCTACAGGAAGTGGATGGTCCCGAGGCGGCTGCCTTGGTGTTGCCGGGCTATGACTACTGCTTCACGAGTCGGGCGCACGTCCAGAAGAACGGCTTTGCCATCCGCCGTGGCCTGCCCTACCAATGTGAACCCGAGTATCTGCCGCTGTCCCTCGATGATGAGGTGCGGCGCGGCGTGGTCGTGACGCTATTTCCAGGTACGAGGAACGAAATGCGGCTGATGGCCGTGCACCTCAAGTCCGGTTGTCCGGCCGGCCCGCTCACGCAACGGAATCGCTGGTGTCCTACGCTCGCCCGTCAGGTGGCACCGCTGGAAGACTGGATCGACAACGAGGCCCGTGCGGGGCGACGGTTTGCCGTGTTAGGTGATTTCAACCGGCGCCTCTCACTGGAGAAGCCGCCAGCTCGCGATGCTGCAGGTCGAACGGTGGCCATCTGGCCCGAGATCGATGACCGCGATCCGCCTGCCGCGGATCTCGTTGATATCACGGCTGGTCGGAAGTTCATCGCCTGCAACAAGCGTGATGGCTTCACCGAGTACGTGGATACGATGCTCGTCGGACGCGATCTCGCGCGCTCGATAGACCGGCGTCGCTTCGTGCGGGTAGCATTCGATGATGAGGATGTCGGCGTACGCCAGCTATCCGATCATTGCCCAGTCGGAACGGAGCTACGCTTGCACTGAGCGGTCAGCGCGACGTCCATCCAGACGAGATGATGATCGGAGCTGGAGGCGTCTGCCGGGCCTGACAAGGGTCGCAACGGATCATTGACCGTCGGCCAGAATACACCGCTGTCGCAGACAGGCAGCGTGCGCGACGGCAGTACATAGTCGACGCGCAGATTGCCGACAGCACGATCGTCGAAATCGGCGGTGTCGTTACCTGCTGGGCCGCGATGGCGGTCATTGGCACCGCCCTGCACACGCGCGGCCTCGGACGCACCTGCGCTGGCCGGCGCTGCAGTGCGCTGCACACGCGGATGCGCCAGCAGTTCGCGGAGCGCGTCACTGCGACTGTCGCCGTCGAGCGGATCGGCATTGAGGTCGCCCAAGATAACGAAGTCGCGGCCCCGCAGCCCGCCGCGAGCGCCGGCGTCATCATAGAGATAGCGACTATCGCGCGGCGTGAGATAGTCGACCCAGAGGCGGATTTCGTCGTGATTGCGCCGGCCATTGCGATCTTCCGGGCCGTCGAACGCGGGCGGCGTCGGGTGGCTCGCCAGAACATGTAGCACACGCTTGCCGATTCTGATCGGCACATCCCAATGACTCTTGGAGGACAGTGGCAGTACTGCAAGTGCTTCGGGCGAATACCAGTCGTCCGGTAGCAGCGCGCCCGGCATGTCGCGCCACAGGAAGTGCTGGAAGCTGCGGACGTTCGCCGCCTCGATCGGATAGCGTGACAGGACGAGCATGCCATATTGGCCGGGGAAGAACCCGAAGCCCAGTGCGTCCTGGCCGCTCGCGTCGATCCTGCCGTCGCGATTGAGGTCGAAGCCGGCGGGCATGCCGGTGTTCACTGGCGCGCTGTATGCGTATGGGTAATCGATGTGCGCCTCGCCAACCTGCGCTCGACCCAGATAGTTAGTGCGGAACAAGCGCAGCGCCTCACCGTGCGCATCGTAGTCGAACTCATTGATGAGCAGAATATCCGGCCGTACGTGCTGCACGATCGCCGCAATGCGCTGCGCCTGCGAATTGTCGGGCGTGGTCAAGTCGCGGATCAGTGCGCCGGGGGCGGCGCGGTTGAGACTCGCATTGAAAGTCGCGATACGTACGATGGCAGGTTCACCGCCAGACGCCGCAGTCAGCAATGGCGCAGCCAACAGGACTGCGCAAACGAACAGGGGCGACGGAAGTCGCCCCTGTGCGTGTCGCGCGAGCCGCAAGACCTCAGAAGACAAACTTGACGCCCAGCTGGATACGCCAGACCGATTGCTCTGCAAGCAGCGTTGTTGCAACCGGTCGCGGCCCGGTCTGTCCCTGGATAGGCGAGTACTGGTACAGCCCGCCGACGACGCCCGTGGCATTGACGACCGGCGCGACAAACGGGAAGCCCACCTGCTCGATGCGGCCCCAGTCGCTGTTGAGCAGATTGGCGACGTTTTCGATATCGATCGACACAATACCCTTGGCATCGCGCCAGAACGCCGGAATTTCCTGCGCGATACGCATATCCGCGATCGTGGTCCAGCGGCTGAAGAACGCATTGCGTGGTGCGATTTCGCCGCGATACTTGTCGAGACCGTTGTCGACGATGTATGCATCGAGCGCAGCCCAGGTCAGCCCGCCTGCCAGGACGACGTCGTTCTGATCACGCGGCACGTAGAATAGCTGTCGCTGGCGTGCGGCCTGCCGCGGGTCGCCGAACAACGCCGAGCCATTGCCGAAGGTATAGCTGTAAGGCTGACCGCTGCGTCGCTCGACGAACAGGCCAACCGACGTCTCGGCGTCAGCGAAGAACGCCTTGCGCCAGTTGAGCGTCAGCGGGAAACGGTGCTTGATTTCGTAATTGGTGCGTGCGAGCCCCGGAGCGTTGATGTTCGAGGTTGCGAGGTTGTCCCAGTTGGACGACGCGGTGGAACTTGTACCGGAATTGACGTCATCAACGTCCTGGTAGCCGTACCCGATACTGAAGTCGAAGCGCCCAGCGTCTGTTCGCCAGGTCTTGCTGATATCGAGCGTGCCGACGAAGCCGCCGCCTTCCGAGGCATTGGTCAACAGGAGATCCTGCGTGGACGCGCCGCGTGTGTCACCCGACTGCACGGAGTAGATGGGCCGACCATCTGGCGCCGTACCGCTGACGACGCGCCGGATATCGCGCCATAGCACGGCGTCCTTAACCTCCGTGTAGATCAGGTCCGTCTGCACGCGCCAGTCGTCACCCAGGCGGCCAAGGTCGAACTTGCGTACCAGACTCAGGTTGTACTTCCAGGACGACGGGACTTCGAATTCCGGATCGATGGCATTGACCGGCCCGTCGCCGGCCGCGAGTAGTTGCTGTACGGCCAGCGGAATATCGAAGCCATCGACATTCTGCAAGGCAGCGGTTTGCAGCGCGGCTGGCGACATCGCATTCACCGAGACAGCGGAGATCGTGACGCCGTCGTTGCTGTAACTGTTCGACAACCAGACATTGGGCGAGCCGCCGCCGAACAGTCCGACGCCGCCACTCAGAGTCGTCAAATCATCGATCTGCCAGTCGAAGCCGAAACGCGGCAGGATCAGGTCGCGGCCATCGAAGGTTTCCGTATTGGAGAAGCCATAGCGATTGGCGAAGTTCTGATTGGAGTTCGGTCGATCGCCCGAGCTGAACTTCTCGTACCTCAGGCCACCCGTAAGAGTCAGGTTTGGCGCAAGCTGCCACTGGTCCTGCAGGTAGATGCTGATCTTGTCGAGCGAGAACTGTGCACCACCGTCGACCGCATTGTTGGTGACCGCATTCTGGTAGTTGAGCGTGGTCGCAATGCGGTTCTGGAAATTGGCAATACTGCTGAAGATGTACTGCCCTTGACTGCGCGGTACGAATAGATTGAAGACGTCGAGGCGTTCCGCCTCGATACCGGCCTTGATCGTGTGCACACCTGCCACGTACTGGGCCTTCAGCTTGATCTGATCCAAGTCATTGGTGAGCGCATTGGCATGGCGGAATTCGTCTGGCCCAAGATAGACAGTACCGCCCTGGCTCGTGGCGACCTGCATTTCCGCGAAGTCGGTACCCTGCAGCGAATCCTGTATGCCCTCCGAGCGTTTCTGGCCGTACTTGAATTCGGTCGACAGCCGGTCGTTCCATTGCGAGAAGACCTGCAGTGAAACCTGCTCCAGCGGGAATTCGCGGTTGTACCAGTTCGACGATGCGGACGCGCGGCTCAGAGCCGGGACGTTATTGCTCTGTGTGATCTCGTTGCCCTTGCTGTTCTGATAGGCAAGCGACAGGCGGTGGTCGTCATTGATCTGCCAATCCAGCTTCGCCAGGATCTTGCGATCCTCCTCCGGCAAGTCGGAGCGGAGTTGTCCCGCATCGAAGCCGTAGACTGAATCGGCGATTCCGAGTATCTGGTTGTAGTCGGCCAATGAAACGTTCGGGATGCTGACGGGAAAACCAGCGCCAGTGGGGCCTGTGTCAGCGACGTTCTTCGCTTCGAGCTTTTCGTAGCCCAGGAAGAAGAACAATTTGTCTTCGATGATCGGGCCGCCCAGGGTCGCTCCGTAGGTCTTCTCGTCGATATCGAGATCGAACTGTTGCCCTTTGCTCTTGTCGCCAGCCAGGCTGTCGCGGAACGAGTAATAGTACGCCGAACCCTTGAAGTCGTTGGTACCTGATTTGGTTACGACCGTGATGGTGCCGCCCTGGAATCCGGAGTCTTCGACGTCGAATGGCGCGGTACGCACCGATAGTGCCTCGACAACTTCCAGGGAAATGGGCGAGCGCTGCGTCGGGTAGCCGTTGCCATTCAAGCCGAAATCATCACCCTGGCGGATGCCGTCGACGGTGAAGCTATTGAAACGATTGTTGGTCCCGGCAATGCTCAAGGCATCGGCGTTGAATGGATCGACGATCGCCTTTGGATCAAGCCGTACGATATCTTTCAAATCACGGCTGACGCTGGGTAGGTTGGCGATGTCTTGTGCGGTGAAATTCGTGACGACGCCAACTTGCCGCTCCTGCTCCCGCGTACTTGCAACGGTCACTTCCTCCAACGTCGTCGCGTTCATCGCCAGCTCGAGATTGGTGGACGAGCCGAACTCCGCGAAGATATCCTCGATCGTTGTGGAATCGTAACCATCCTTGTTAGCTACCACCTTGAATGGCCCGCCGACGCGCAAGCCAGGCGCGCTGAAGCGACCTTCGGTGTTGGTCGCGACGGTGCGGATGCTACCGGTCGGCAGATGCGTGACGATGACCGACGCACCTGCCAGCGGCTGGCCATTCTCGGCCACCACACGACCAGAAATCGTCGCGGTCGTCTCCTGGGCCCATGCCGTCTGGGTTGTGAGTAGCGTACCGGCAACGAGCGCCGTGCAGGCAATGAGCGCAGCTGTTGCGAGGCGAGGCGGGGTGGAGCGGCTGGAGGCGCGGGGGTTCATTTTGCATTTCCTTGTCTGGTTCACGCTGCTGCTTACCATGCGGCGCGGCGCGGGGCGCATATTACAAAGGGCGCGAATGACAGGCGAGTGACATCGACAACTCGCGACCATTCTGTTGTTGCGGCGCAACGCGAGTGCCCGTCCGAGGGCCTGGTCAGGGCGGAGCGGCTCCACGTTGCATGACCTGGACAAAGTGCCGTCGGCAGAGCGACACGTAGCGTTCGTTGCCACCCACCTCGACTTGCGCGCCTTCGCGTTCCACGGCGCCACCAGCGCCCACTCGTACGACCATCGTGGCTTTACGGCCGCAATGACAGATGGTCTTGAGCTCCACCAGGTTATCGGCCCAAGCTAACAACTGGGCGCTGCCAGGAAAAAGCTCGCCACGAAAGTCGGTGCGCAAACCATAACAGAGCACCGGCACATTCAGCTCGTCGACCACGGCGCCCAGTTGACGCACTTGCTGTGGTTCCAGGAACTGCGCCTCATCGAGCAACACGCAGCTGAGCGGCGCGCGCGCATGTTCGGCACCAATCTCGGCACCCAGATCCTGGCCCGGCCTGAAATGCAGCGCCTCGCCGCTGATGCCGATACGAGAATGCACCCGACCACCGCCGCGGTCATCGAGCTGCGCGGTGTACAGCAGTGTACGCATGCCGCGCTCATGGTAGTTGTGAGATGCCTGCAGGAGCGCCGTCGATTTGCCGGCGTTCATGGTCGAATAGTAGAAATAGAGCTTGGCCATGGCGCTGCTTCTTCGTCAGACCACGATGCCAACCACGGCGCCGTTCATGCATGCTGCCAGCGTTGCGGCGACGAGTGCTCGGAAGCCGAGGGCGGCCAGGTCATGGCGTCGTTCTGGCGCCATCGCGCCGATGCCGCTGATCTGAATGCCGATGCTGGACAGATTGGCAAAGCCTGCGATCGCGTAGATCGTGATCAGGCGGCTGTGTTCGCTCAACGCTCCGGCGGGCATATCGGCCAGTTGCAGGAAGGCGATGAACTCGTTCAGGATCGACTTGATGCCGAGCAGCGACCCCGTAATTTCGGCCTCGGCCCACGGAATGCCCATCAACCACGCGATCGGCGCGAACCCCCAGCCCGCGAGTCGCTCCAATGTCAGGGGTGCGCCGGCGACATCCGGCAGCGTACCGACCAGGCCATTCACGAGCGCGACGAAGGCGATCAGCACGATCAGGATCGCCAGTATATTGAGATAGATATGGAGGCCGTCGCTCGTGCCGCGCGTCACGGCATCCATGCTGCTCTGATACAGGCGCGGCGGCGTCTCGAGTTCGTGCGAGCCGGCGCTGTCGTCGGGCAGCATGACGTGCGCAAACAGTATCGCCGCAGGAATGGCCATGATCGATTTGGTGATCAAATGGCCCAGCATGTCGCTGCCCAGCATGCTCGCGTAGATGACCATCACCGAACCGGCGATCGTCGCCATGCCGGCCGTCATCACCAGCAACAACTCATACTGCGTCATCTTGGCCAGGTATGGCCGCACGAGGAGCGGCGCCTCCACCTGCCCCATGAAGATATTGGCGGTGGACACGAGACCCGCGGGGCCGCGGGTGCCGAGTGTACGTTCGAACAGGTACGATATGCCGCGAATGATGACCGGCAGCACACGCCAGTACCACAGCAGCGCGGACAGCGCCGACATCACGATGACGAGCGGCAGGATCTGGAATGCGAAAGTCACCGCTGCGCCGGGATTGGTCACGGTGAATGGTGTTGGGCCACCGCCGAGATAGCCGTACACGAAAGCCGTGCCGCGCACTGTGGCATGATTCAGCGCGATCACGGCACCGTTCACACTCTGCAGGCCGTCAGCGAGTACCGGGACTTTCAGCAGCAATACGCAAATCACGAACTGCAACGCGATCGCGATGCCCACCAGCTTCCAGTCGATGCGGCGCACATTGCTGCTGAACAGTAGTGCAATGGCGATGAACACGACGATGCCAAGGACCGCTTGTAAGATCTGCATCATTTGAGTTTGATCTCGCGCAGGCGTTCCTGCAGGTATTCGTCGGCGGTGATCGGTGTGGGGTAGAGATCGGGGCGATCGGGACCGATACACTGCGGCAGGGTCTCGATCAGGAAATCTGGATTGAAATGCAGGAAGTACGGCAGCGACAGGCGTGAGCGGCTGGCACGCTCGCGCGGCGGATTCGTGACACGATGGGAGGTGGACCGCAGTTGATTGTTAGTCAGCCGTTGCAGCATGTCGCCCACGTTACAGACCAGCGATCCGGGCGGCGGATTCACGGCAAGCCAACGGCCCTGTTTGTCGAGTACCTCGAGGCCCGGTTCGTCCGCGCCCAGCAACAGCGTGATGACGTTGATGTCCTCATGCGCGCCGGCCCGCACGCTCGGGGTATCGTGTGGCGGCAGCGGCGGATAGTGAATGACGCGCAACACACTGTTGCCGAGATTCACCTTGTCGTCGAAAAAGCTGCGCGGCAGGGCGAGTGCCGTGGCGATCGCCGCCAGCAGGCGCCGACCGAGCGCGTCGAATGCGTCGAACAGCTGCAGCGTTGAGTTCCGAAATCCTTCGATCTGCGTGGCCCAGACATTGTCGGGCATGTACTGCCGGAACGGATGTCCCGCCGGCAGGTCGCGACCAACGTGCCAGAACTCCTTCAGATCGTGGTGCAGGGCGCCCTTGGCCGTCTCGATACCGAAAGGCGTATAGCCGCGCGCACCGCCTTGACCAGGCAGGACGTAGCGGCGTTTCTCGGCCTCGGGCAGCGCAAAGAAGTTGCGAAAACAATGCATGCAGTCGCCGATGAGGAGGTCGGGAATGCCGTGCTCGGCGATCACGACGAAGCCGGACTGTTCGTACGCCGCGCCGATGGCCGCGGCGAATGCCGCAGAGTCGATGTCGCGCGCGGACAGTGTTGGGACGGAACTCGGCATGCTGGAGTGTGTTTACCCTGATCTGCCGGGTCTCTCGCGCGGCTTCGACTATTGTGCCCCCGGCGAGGGCATTGTAGAAGAGTGCGGCATGCAGCAAATCACGCAAACCGTATTCATGGTGCGACCCGCCAGCTTCGGCTTCAATCCCGAGACGGCGGGGAGCAATCGGTTCCAGCAGGCCGATACGGCACTCGCCGCTGACGCCGCGCAGCTCGCGCAGCGGGAATTCGATGCCGCGGTGCAGGCGCTGCGCTCGGAGGGTATCCGGGTGATCGTGGTGGACGATCGGCTCGAACCGCGCTGTCCCGACGCGGTGTTTCCCAACAACTGGATCAGCTTTCATGCCGACGGCACGGTCGTGCTCTATCCGATGGAGGCGCCGACGCGCCGACGCGAACGGCGGCGGGACGTGGCCGAACAGGTGGCGCACGACAGCAGTTTCGCCATCACGCGTTGGGTGGACCTGACGGCGCACGAGCAAGCCGGCAGATACCTGGAAGGTACCGGCAGTCTGGTCCTCGATCATCGCGCGCGCGTCGCCTATGCCTGCCGTTCGAGCCGCACTCATGAAGCCGTCCTGCAGGAGTGGTGCGCTGCGCTGGGCTATGCTGCCGAGGTCTTCGATGCCATGGATCCGCGCGGCGCGCCCATCTATCACACCAACGTCCTGATGAGTTTGGGCGAGCGATTTGTCGTGTGCGCCGCGGACGCAGTCGCAACAGCTGACCGCGAACGCGTGCTGGCGCGTCTCGCGGCTACCCAGCGAGATCTGCTCACTTTGTCGGCCGACGAGGTGGCGGGCTTCTGTGGCAACGTGCTCGAACTCGCGAGCTGGGACGAGAATCTGGGTGATTGCAGCATTCTCGTGATGTCGACAACGGCGCGTCGCAGCTTTCGGCCGGACCATCTCGCCCGCCTCTCGGCGGCCTGCGATACCCTGTTAGCCGTACCCGTGCCCACCATCGAGCGACTGGGCGGCGGCAGCATTCGTTGCATGCTGGCCGAAGTCTTCGCGAGCTGATTTCGAATGCCGGAACTGCTTACGACAGCGCTGCTTGGTGTCGCCGCCTACTTGTTAGGATCGGTCAATGGCAGCCTGGTGCTTGGCCGGCTGAGCGGTGTCGACATTCGCAAGCTGGGCAGCGGCAACGCGGGCGGCACCAATGCGCTCAGGACCCAGGGCAAATGGTTCGCGCTCGGCGTCGTGTTGATCGATGTTGCCAAAGGCTGGCTTGCCGTGGTTGCTGCCAAGTGGATGAGTGCAAACCACTCGACGAGCGAATGGCTGCCGGCGATGTGCGGATTCGCCGCCATGGTGGGTCATGTATGGCCGCTGTGGCATGGATTTCGCGGCGGCAAGGGCGCCGCGACACTGGTCGGGGCGTTGCTCGCGCTGGACGCACCGCTGCTGGTGCCGGTCATCGCGATATGGCTGCTGTTCGTGGTCGGTTTCGGCTACGTCGGGTTCGCAACCGTCGCCGCGGCGCTTGCGTTGCCCGTGTACGTCTTGGCGGCGCGCGACGGTAACCTGGCGTCGCTGTTGCTGTTTACTTGTGCCGCCGCACTGCTGATCATTGCAACGCATCGGCGCAATCTGGCACGAATGCGAGCTGGCACCGAGCCGCGATCACGACGGCTTTGGTTGTTAGGGAAGGGCACGAGCAAATGAGCCACGGCATGACGACTGCGACAGCACCGCTCGTGCAACGCGTGTTCCAGGCGCTGTCGGCGATGGAATTCCGTTCGGGCGAGCAGGTCGCAAGCTCGCTGCAGGTGACGCGCGCTGCAGTCTGGAAGGCGGTCGAGCAGTTGCGAGAACTGCAGGTGCCGCTGGAAGCAGTGGCGAATCGCGGCTACCGTCTGGGCCCCGGCTACGCCGCCCTCGAACCGGCGGAAATCCTGCAGAGCCTGGCGCCTGTCTGCCGGCAGCGAATCGCCACATTTGAGACAATGTGGTCGCTACCGTCGACTAACGACTATCTGCTCGGACTATCGCCGCCAGCGCCCGGCAAGCTGCATGTGGCGCTGGCGGAGTGCCAGACTGCCGGTCGAGGTCGACGCGGGCGCGCCTGGATCGCGCCCCCTGGCGGATCCATCTGCCTGTCCTTCGGCTGGACATTCGCCGAACTGCCGCCGGATATCGCCAGTTTGGCACTTGCCATGGGTGTGTGTACGCAGCGCGCGATCGCCGAGTCTGGCATAGCGGCAGTCCGCCTCAAGTGGCCGAACGACCTCGTGACTGCTGACGGCAAACTGGCCGGCATCCTGCTGGAACTGCGCGCCGAGGCGAGTGGCCCTGCTTACGTCGTCGTCGGCATGGGAATCAACGCTGTACTGCCAGCAGACGAGCTGGCGGCGATTGCCGCCACAGGTACGCGGGCGGTGGATCTGCAGTCGCTGGTGGACGGAACCACAACGATCAACCGCAATCGGTTGATTGCGGCTATCTTGCGCGAATGTGTCGCCGGTCTGTTGGCGTTCGAGGCACAGGGTTTCGCTGCTTGTCGCGGCGCGTGGCTGGAGCTGGATGCATTGCGTGGTCGGCAGGTCAATGTGCAGCGAGGTAATGAGATCGTGCGCGGACTGGCGCGTGGCATCGATAGTCACGGTCAGCTGCTGCTCGAAACGCCAGACGGTGTGATTGCCTGTTCTTCCGGCGACGTATCCGTGCGCCCAGCTGGCAACTGAGAATACATGGCCAAGTTGTTAGTAGACATTGGCAATACGAGGCTGAAGTTCGCGCGTAGCAGCGCAGGCCGCCAGCAGCGCATGCACGCCGTCGAACACCGCGGCTCGGAACGTCGCCTGGCTGCGGCACTGCGCGCATCGGTCGGCAAGGTCGACGAGGTCGTCGCCGTGTCGGTGGCCGGGGCTGCGATGGAGCAGCGCCTGCGGCGAGTGGTCAGTCGCGTCTTGCGCGTGCCGATCCGTTTCGTTCGCTCGACTACCGCAGCGGCGGGCATGACGATCGGCTATCGGGAGCCGTGGCGACTGGGCGCCGACCGATGGGTGGCATTGGTCGGCGCGCGATCGATCGGCAACGGACTCCGTGCCGTGTTGGTCGTCGACGTGGGCACCGCCTTGACGATCGATCTGGTCGATAGCGCGGGCCTGCATCGCGGCGGCGCGATCGTGCCGGGACCCGAGTTGATGACGCAGTCGCTACTGACCCAGACACGCGGCATCCGGGCCAGAGCCAGCGCGCCGCGGCGGCAGCGCAGTTCAGGATTATTCGCTGACAACACACGCGCCGGTATCGAGGCAGGTGCAAAACACGCTGCCGCTGCGCTCATAGACCGAGCGATGCTGGAGGCGCGGCGTCTGCTAGGTAGCCGTCCACAACTCGTTCTGACGGGCGGTGCCGCTGACCAGCTGGCGCCGCTCCTGAATTGCCCGGCAGAGCTCGTGCCGGACCTTGTCCTGCGCGGGCTCGCCCGGTTCGCCCACCCTGCTGAGCGGACCCGGTAGAATCTACGCATGACGCTGCGACTGTTGTTCTTTTCGCTGTTGATCGCCAATCTGCTGTTCTTCGCCTGGGCGAACTGGTTGCGCGCGGCCCCCGAGGATGCCGTTGGCACGCCTGCACCGAAGGCCCGACGATTGCTGCTCGCCAGTGAGACGCCTGTGGTTGCGCCACAGCGCTGTGTCACCGTGGGGCCATTCGCGACCGAAGAGAGCGCCGCGCGCGCCTCGCAGGTGCTGGTGGACAGTGGTTATGCACCTACACAGCGGCAAGCGCCAGGGCAGGTGATCGATGGCTACTGGGTCTATCTCGAGAGTCCGGGCAATCGTGCCGCCGAACGCCGTTTGCTGGCGCGGCTCGAGCGCGGCGGTGTGCGCGACGCGTCGCCCGTCACTGATCCCGAGTTCGGCCGCCGTATTTCGCTGGGCGTATTCAGCGACGCGCAGCGAGCCAGTGCGCAGGCGCAGCGCGTCAGCGAGCAAGGCGTGGAAGCGCAAATCGTGCCACGTGAGCGAGCAGGCGAGGTGCGGTGGCTCGATATCGAACTGCGCAGCGACTCGGCCGATCTGAAACCGGGCTCATTCCCGTCGGCAGATGGTAGTCAGCTCGAGATCAAGCCCTGTCCGAAGCCGCAAACTGCTGACGCCAGTTGAGCAATCGGTGGCCGATTTCACACGATGCGCGTGGCGTCGCGCGCTGGGTCGCCCTACAATTCCGCCTTCCGATTTATCCTAGGCCGGCTTAGCTCAGTTGGTAGAGCACCTGATTTGTAATCAGGGGGTCGCGGGTTCGATCCCTGCAGCCGGCACCAATAGTTAAGTAAAATCAAACCCTTGCAGATCGCGAGCGCCGTCACGTCTCGATACAGACGATTCTGTAATCCTGCGGCTCCAGAACGTCCACCCAATGATTCGGGGACTCGTGAGCCAGGCCAGGAAATCGGAAACGACTGCTGCGGAGCCACTCAGCACCGCTGTGCCCGCTGCCATGCCGACCCGGCGCGATCTGGGCACGGAGGCGACCGCGTGGCTCGACAAGCTCACGCACACGCTGCCACACGCCCGCCTGCAGGCTTTGGCGCTCTATGACGGGCGCGGTGAGGTGCTGGCCAGCAGCGCCGCGCATCTGGCGATCGACTGCCGCGATGCGCTGACCGACGTGCTCGACGCATTCGTGCTGAGTACGTCCCTCGAGTCCCGCTTTGTCACCTGCGAGGGTGGTGCGGGCGCCGTGCTGCTCGCCATTCGCGACCCGGATCAGGCGCTGCGCGGCATCGCCTTGCTGGCGAGTGATTCCATCGATGCCTCGGAAGAGGACCCTGCGGTCCGATTTCTGACGCCGTCGGTGCGCAAGCTGCTGGCCACGATCGGTGTAGCGCTCGCCGAGGCGCACGTCGCGGCAGTGATCGCGCCGCCGCCCGCGGCCGCGCCAGAACGCGAAGTATCGCTCGATGAGGTCTACTCCCAGATCCGCGATCAGGAGATGGTGCTCTACGTGCAGCAGCTCGTTCGGCTGCGCACGGCGGAGGCCAGTCGACGGTTCGAAATCCTGTTGCGCCATCGTGCCGAGGGCACTGAACATGCGCCAGGTCAGCTATTGCAGACCGCCAACGATCACGGCTTGACGTCGATGATCGACCGGCGCGTCATCGGTCAGTTGGTCACGTGGCTGCATCGCAATCCGGTAGTGTGGAAGCGTGACGCCCCAACGTTCTCTGTGAACCTGTCCGCTACCGCTTTGTGCGAAGCGCATTTTCTGAGCTTCGTCGAAACCTGCATCAAGAAGGCCAATCTGCCGCCCGCCTTGATCGGCTTCGAAGTCGATGAGAGCGTCTGCCGCTCGCATCCCGAGGAGGTGGCCAAAGCCTGCGAGATTTTCGTGCGCGTGGGCGCACCAGTGACGCTGGATAATCTGACCATGTCGGGCATCGATCTGCCGATCATGCAGTCGTCCGCGGTCCGGCTGGTGAAAATCGATCCTGCGCTCACCTCGAGCGCACTCGATGACAGATTATCGCAGGCGAAGACCGTGGGTCTCGTTCAGACCGTGAAAGTAATGGGTCTGCAAACCGCTGCCAAGCGGGTCGACAGCGGTGATCTGCACACCTGGCTCGCTGCGCTCGGCGTCGACTTCATTCAAAGTTTCAAGACCGCGCCGCTCAAACCACTGCAGGAGTTGTTACCAGGCGGCGGCGTCTAACGAGCGGCAAACGCATCCATCATCAAACCGGTGCCGCCGCGCGAGACATGCGCGACGACCGCCGTACGTCGATGCAATTTGGTCACTGTACCCAGGTTGATAGCGAACGCCAGTTCGACCTGTTGCCCCTTGCGCAATCCCAGGTTCGTCGTTTCGACGAACACGCCTGTGGCCGACAGATTGATGGCCTTGCAAAGCCGCTTCTGTCCATGCGGTGTCGTGATGTAGACGGTGGTGCGTGCGCGATGACGCGTATGCAAGCGTCGTTCGGCGGCACTGGGTCCCGGCATTTTAGTTGTCTTCATGGACTGCTATCCCTCGCGGCCATTATGCCTAGGCGACTGCAGCCGTGCGTGCAACTCAACTTAACGCGTTGTCCTCAGCCGGATCGCGACGGGACAATGGTCGGAGAGATTGCGCCGCGCCGCATCGAGCGCGGCATAGGTAACGCGTTCGAATGATCCAGGCACCTGTCTTTGGGCGAGCATATTGCCGAGAATGATGTAGTCGATATAGCCGCCGAACGCCTGTTGTGGTGAACAATTGACAAATCGTTCGCCGTCGGCGGTGTTCTGGAGATCGGCGCCGGGCGGATCGGCGTCATCGATGGCTGCCCACAGCCCAGGCGTTGCACCTGGATCGGTAGCGAGCGCCGGCGGCTCGCGTTGCAGATCGCGATTGAAATCTCCCAGCACGGCGAATGCTTGGTTGGCGGCTGCACGTGCATCGATCCATGCTTCGAGCGGCGCGAGCTGCTGCCGCAGTGTGCTGCACGCGCGGTCCGCCCTGTCGAGCGGCTTGCGGGCACAACCCGATTTGAGGTGCACGGAGAGCAGATGTATCGCACGGGGCGTGTCCGGATAGAGTGTCAGCCAGGCACCGCGCCGCACGCTGTCGCGCAGCGACAGATCCCGGACGTCGTCATTGCAGCGATACGGCAGGCCGCGGCGGATCGCAAAGCCATTGTTCTGCACGGCATTGCGCGCGGTGAAACAGAACTCATGGTCGCGGAATACGAGGCGTGCAGCAGCCACGCCATCTACTTCCTGGACGGCAATCACATCCGCATCGAGCTGTTGCGCATAGCGGGCCAGAGCATTGAAGTCTGCGCGGCTGCGGTCGAGATCCCGGGCGACATCGCAGGGGATGTAGCGGCCTCGCCGCCGTTCCGCGGCATCCTGGGGCACGCACGTCTGTGCCAAGCTGCGAAATGCCTCGGGCGCTATCAACCACTCCAGATTCCAGGTGGCGATCTTGAGTCCGGCCGGTACACCTGTCTCGGCGGCGCGCGCCGGCTCTGGTGGTCGGCCGCTACAGGCTGCGGTGAGCGCGATGAGCAGCCATGCGCTGCGATGGGCGAGGTGGCGAGTCATCCTGCGAGTGTGGCCGCCCAACGGTTGCGCTGGCAAATCCCATAACGGGGCAAGTAGTGCACAATTGCCGCAAGGAGCAACGATTATGAGTAAAGACGTACAGGCGTGGCGCCGCAAGTTCGGCGTGCTGGGTCCCTCGACGAACACGATCGTGCAGCCGGACTTCGAGGCGCTGGGTGTGCCCGGTGTCACCAGTCATTACAGCCGCATTTTTACGCCCAATTCCAAGGCGATCAGCAACGAGACGTTTCTCGCCGGCACGACCAAGATCGCCGAGGGAGTGATTGACGCCGTGCGCAGCGTCATGACCTGCGAGCCGGACTATCTCGTGATGGGCATGTCGGCGGTGACATTCTACGGCGGCGTCGCGGGTGCCGATGAGTTCCAGCGCAAGATCGAGACCGAGGCCGGCATCAAGATTTCAATCGGTGCTCATTCGTGTACGGCGGCGCTCAAGGCCTATGGCAACATCAAGCGCATCGCCTTCCTGTCGCCTTACTACCCCGTCGCCAACGCCGAGGTGAAGCGCTATTTCGAAGAGAGTGGCTTCACAGTCGTGCGCGACGTGCCGCTGCAATGCCCGTCCTGGATCGCGATTGCGCAGCAGCCCGAATCGCGCTTGCGCGAGGTCCTCAATCAATTGAATGGCCCCGATGTCGACGCCATTTTGCAGGTGGGGACGAATCTCTCGATGATCCGGCTCGCGGCGGAAGCCGAGAGCTGGTTCGGCAAGCCCGTGATCGCGATCAACACGGCAACCTGGTGGCACGCGCTGCGTGCCAATCAGATCACCGACAAAGTGTACGGCTACGGTCGCTTGCTGGAAGAATTTTGAGTGTCGTTGAACGCTAACGATTCCAGCAGGTGACGTCGGCCGTCGCTGCCGCGGTACCGGTGACCGTGCGATTGCCGAGGTTGTCGATGCCGAACGTTGCACAGTCGGGATCATCGGTTGCCTGTGCGCCTTGCGGGGTAGCGTCGAGCCGATAGTTGCCGCCACCAATGTTTGCTCGGGTAATGACGTAGTTGTCGCCCACGGTCAGCGGGTAGATGGCGGCGCCCAGCGGATCTGTCGAACAGATGGCATTGAAATAGTCATTGGTGCGCGTGAAGCAGCGTTCGAGTCGATTCACCTCGTTCTGCAGCGCCACCTTGGCCTCAGTGCGATTGGTGCGCACCATGTATGCCCGATAGCTCGGCACGGCGATCGCCGCCAGAATGCCGATGATCGTCACGACCACCAGCAATTCCATCAGCGTGATGCCGAGTTGTTTGCGACGCGTTTTCATGTCGAATGCTCCTGACTACCGCAGTTGACGCCACGATTGGCGGCCATAGACGCCTGGGCCTGGCCAGGCGGGGATCGCATTGATGTTGCCGAAGCTGTCCGGTGCGATGATCACATCGCGATCGCGCGTCGGATCGCCGACCACGATGCCCTGCGCCACGATGCCCTCGCCAACCTGCAGGCCACTGACTGCCACATCGCTGCCGACGGCGCTCGGTCCGCCGTTGGGTGGCACCTTGTCTTCGGCATCGAAGTCCCCGTCGTTATTGAGATCGAAGGGCGACGTATCGATTCGACCGCCTGAGAACATGTCGATGTTCATGATCCAGCTCGAGCCACCATAGGTGCAGGGGTCCGGATCCGGAATGAGCGTCGTGAAGTTTACGCGTTTGTTGCGCAAGAACGGGTTGCTCGGGACCATTTCGCCCTGGAAACCCGCGGCCGGCGACAACAAGTCGATGTACCAGCCACGTTCGGTCGTCAGTGGGTTCTGGCTGGTGACCCGAGCCTTGACGGTCTTCGAACTGCCGGTTTCGGAATCGCTGACCGTCACCGCTCCTTCGAACGTGATCGTTTGCTGCAGCAGCGCGCCGCGATTCGCGATGATGTCGGTCCCGGCAGCGCCGGTGTTCTGATCGAGCAGGCCGTAGAATGTGTGCAGCTGCAAGTTCGCCGGAATGCGATCGCGCGCCTCGAGGAACTTGCCAGTACCAAACAGCACCATCAGACCGTCGCCGCCGGGGCCGCGGCCCACGACTGGGCGGCCAGTGATAGGCTGGCGATTGCCGAAGGCATCACGTGCGATATACAGCGGCGTCTTGATCGCGCCGCCACCGTAAGCGGCGACCCAGCCGGCTGGATTGGCGCTCGTGAGGTCGAACTTCCAGAGATTGCCGAACAGATCGCCGGCATAGGCGTAGTCGGCAACGGCATCCTGATTGGCGTCGACGACACCTACGGTCGATAGGCCGTTTGGCCGGCCGACGCCGAAGGGGTCCTGTGCCACGCCAACGCCCGTGTCTATCTTGCGCAGCAGCTGGCCGTCCGAGAGCCTGACGATATAGAGCACCGCATTGCCGGTCGCGCTGACCGTGCCATCGGAGGCGGTGTTGTTATAGCCATTGCCGAAGATCGCTACCCAGTCACCATTCGCCATGCGTGCGATGGACGGACGGCTATAGGTGTAGCCCAGGTCGGCGTCGTCCGCGTCGGTGAATTCCCACAGGAACTTGCTCGCCACGGCGCCTTCGGAAGCCGCAGTCGGGTCCGTGACATCGAGGGCGAACACTGACTGACCACCCGCATTCAGACCTGAAACCAGATAGGTCCCCCAGCTGCCGAGGTAGGCGTCGGATACAGTCGCCGCGCCGTCGACAAAATACTCATGCGAGTAGTTGGGATCGGTGAGTTTGTGCAGGTTCTTGAAGACGGCTCCGGGAATGAATGCCCAGCGCTCGGCGCCCGTTTCGGCGTCGAAGGCGTGCAGCATACCGTCGTTGGCGCCGGCATACAGTGCAGTCGGCCGCGTATTCTTGGCTGCTCGGAATGCCAGGTAGGAGGCAGCTTCCGGGATCACGGTGCCGAAGCGTCCCTCGGGCTTGCCGACATAGACCGGCGCCGACGAAACGAAGTCACCCAGTACGTTGTCTGGATTGCGATTGCGAAACGGCCCGCCATTGCGACGTTCCCGGCTACGGTCGCCGCGCAGGAAGTTCAGCCGCTCCTGCGCCAGGCCGTCGGCGAGTGGTTGTAGATCGCTCTCCCGCACGGCGCCTATCGTGCCCCACTGGAAGGCCTGGGCATTGCCCGCCGCATCGACAGTCACGATCTTGCGCGCGGCCGGCGCCGGCACTTGCTCGGAGGCAATCCAGGCCTCTGCCGCGCCGATCGTGCCGTCTGCCAAGAAGGGATAGGCCTTGATGTCGCCGTTCCAGTCGGAAGGATTGAACACAGATTGATAGACTTTCGAGTCACCACCGATCGATGCCGTATTGACCGACGCGGCACTGGCAGACGCAACCTTCGATTGAATCGAGTCGAAAGCTGTCGCAAGCTGGTCCTTGAGTGTCAGGGCGTTGGTCACCAGGAAGTAGTTGTCAGGTACGCCGTTGCCATCGGCGTCGAACTCAATGCCTTGCGGCACGTTGTCAGCGGTAGCCGTATCTTCCTCGAAGCCGCCCCATTTGGCCGCATACCACAGCGGATCGCGCAGTAGTGAGGCAGCGCCGTTGGCACCTGGCGTGAAGGTTCTGGTATTCGTGAACGGCAGCGCTACACCGTCGTTCCACACGCCGCCTGGCGGCGTGTCGAGAAAGTAGTCTGGATCCGCAGCGGCTCCCGTGTCGACGTCACGCACTTCCAGATAGGTGCCGTCCGCCGTCGTACCGGAGATCACGTAGCCCATGTGCTGGATGATGCCGCCGGCTGCGTATTCGGACGTCAGCGTGACATCCACGGTATTGTCGGGATTGACGACGTAGTCGTAACGCACGATCGCGTCCATGTCATGGTCCGCGCCTTGCTCGACGTCCTCGAAGTTGACGCGGAAGCTGCCGCTCGTCGGCGTGATCGTGTCGACATAGAAATCGACAATGGTGTTGGTGGGCTGGAACGCGCCCTGCGCCGGGTTGATGCCATAGCCGCCGCCCACGGACTTGGCGAAAGGCACCAGGGTTATTTTCCTGCCATTCACCGGAATCTCGATACGGGGCAGAGGCGACGCCAGCGCGACGGCGAAGGTTTGCAGATTCTGTTTGCCGGGTGCAGTAGTGTTCAGGTCAGTCTTGAGGCCATAGAAAGCCGCGGCCGCCGAGTAGTAGCCGCCCTGTTTGGTTGGGTCTTCTGGCGCAAGACCGCGGATGTTACTGAAACCGGCGACGTTCTTGACGGTCGGCGCGCCGTCGGCAGTGCCATTGGACTCGCCAATGAAGAACGAGTTGCCGATCGTCGTGCCGGTGGCTTGCTCGCCCGCCCAGATCTCGTCCGCTTCGTTGCCCGCGACGAATCCCGGCAGGTCGCCGCCAAAGCCGCTGAAAGAACTGCCGGGAACGCTGTCGGTATCATAGCTCGGATTGATGTCGCTGATGACCGTCTGGAATGGCTTCGCACAGCTCGGAAAGCGCGTGTACGGATCGGTCCAGTTGCCTTTCGTCAGACCGAGCGTAGCGTCACTGGATATGCCAGTGTAATTGAAGGCCGGCGTGGGTGCGCCCTTGCCAGCGAAGTAGCGCATGGTCTCGTACATCATCTCGCCGATCGGGTTGCCCCACATCTCGCACTCGCCCGGGTTGATCGGGCGATCAGTGATCCAGCCGCAGGTATAGTGATAGGCGAGATGGGCTGGGAATTCCGTCGTCTTGAGGCGGTCGAGATTGCGGATGATGCCAACCAGTGGCAGAAACGTACCATTCACCGGGTCGATTTCATCGCTGACCGTACCGACTTCCTTGCGCAGCACACCACCTTGCGTGTTGTTCTTGTAGCTGCCGCTCAGCAAGCCGAACAGCATCTTGTCATTGGCGCCGTACTCCTGCAGCAGGCCCACCGGCTTCGCGTGACCGCTCGGGTAGTTCTGGCAGTTGTCTTCCTCCATGCCGGCCACACAGACTTGCACGTAGACGAAGTAGTCAGTCGGGATCTGGCCGCCACCAAGCGTATCGACCGTGGTTTCGGCTACCGGCCGCTCACGACTGACCCAGTTCCAGATGCGAGCGTTGCGGTTGAGCAATACGCGCATCCGCGGTTCCTGCATGCCAGTCTTCAATACCGTCGTGTTGGCGATCAAGTGTCGGGTGCCGGCAGTAGGCATGGGCAGCGGCGTGAACTGCGTGATGTCATAGCCGTCCCGCGCGATGCTCTCGTATTCCTTGCCCCAGCTATGGGCATCCTGCGGAACGTGGGTACGCTGCAACACGGTTGTGGTGGTCGTATCGACCGCGCGACTGCCACCGTACAGCACTTTGCGCAGCGCATCGATACGCGCTGTTGTGACGTAGTTGAGGAAATTGCCCGACCATTGACCCGTGCAGGTGTTGTTCGGGAGTGCGGCCGCGCCAGCGGGCGTGAACAGACCGCCGACATACGTATAACACTTCCCGGAGTCGAACAGACCAAAGTAGGTGATCGACGGCTTGAAGCCGACGTCGAGGATGCCGTCGCCGTTCAGGTCCGACGCGTCGTTGTAAGCCTCGTAGTAAAGCTTGTGATCCCGGCCGACCACCAGCATGTTGAGCGGCGCAACGGAATCATTCAGGAACAGCGGCTTGTTAGCCAGGCCCAAGGGTCCACCCGGTGGGGTCGCCACGCTCATGGGTGCCGCCTGCGCGGCAGCATTCTGCGGCGTCGCCAGCAGCGTGGTAGCAGTCAACGCGGCAAAGATAGCCACGAGGCTGATACGGGGAAACGAAGTCATGGTCATGGCGATCACCTTGGGTTCTCGATCGTCTGGCTCAAAAGCTCTTGGCGAAAGTGGTTTGCAGGACGACGTTGGCGTTGTTGCTGGCGCCACGCGAGGCTGCAGTAATCTGGTAGAAATCGCGGCCAGTGGTCGCCCCGACCATCAAGTCGTCCGGCACGAAGCGCAGGTATTCAACCGTGCGGCGCGGATCTGCCGCTACCCCGAGTGTGTCCTGCAGCTCGCCGACGCCGGGAGCACCAAACTCGATACCGTTGGCGTTCCACCAGGCCGCGTTGCGATTGTTGAGGAGCGGCAGTACGCCCACTGCGTAAACGTTGCACGGCGCCGTCACACACGGCAGCGGCGCAGTGGCAGCGTCGTCGATGACAGCCTCGCCGTCGCGGAGCGCCGCCTCAGCAGCCTGGAAAGCCACAGCGATGTCGCGTGTGTTGCCCGCCATGCGTTCCTGCATGCGCGTCATCTGCATGGTCGTGATGCCGAGCACCGTCAGTACGACGAGCAGCAGCAGGCTGGTGACCAGGGCAGCGCCGGATTGGGTCTGTGAGTGGGCGAATGAGCGCAACATGGCGGCGATCCTTACTTGGTCCGATTGCGTAGCGTGATGGTGGTCGTCAGCAGCGTGCGTTGCCGGCGATCATTGAACGGCCCGACCACGGTGCCGAGCACGTCGTAAGTCGCCCGGTCGATCTCGACACCGGTTTCTTCAGGCGATCGAATGAGCATCCCGAGGTTGACGGCTACGACACGATTCCAGTCTGGTACTGCGTCGGCGGTGACGTAGCGGTCGATGGTCGTCACTTCGCCCGCATCGTCGACGCCATAGCGCGCCTGCAACAGCTCGACGCCTTCGACGAGTTCCTCGGGCGCTGCGCCATTCAAGCTGCGGAACAGCGACGGCCGATAGTTAGCAGGACCGGCGACTGGATCGGTGTCCTGGATGAAGTACTGTGCGGTGACGACCGGTGCAACCAGGGCGCCGCTGTTGAAGCGGCCGATATCGCTGGTCGAATTGGTCGTTCCAGACACGCCGCGAGCGATCGTTGCGGTGGCGCCCGCATCCGCAATGCCCGTGCCCATGAAGACCGAGATCAGGTCGCAGTCCGAGACCACGAAGCGAGTATTGGCGCCCCACGTCCAGCCCGCGACCTTCTCGACCGTGAGCGTGTCTGTGCCGCTCGCCATGTCGACCTGGACGCGGCCGGGTGTCGAGCCCGGGCGATAGCTGCGTATAACGATCACGTCACTGTCCGGGTCCAATGCGGTCGCGTTGACGCCGGCGGCAATCGGATCAGGCGACCAGGCGCCCGCCCCCGTGCGCTCGAAGCCGAGCACCGGGATTCGATAATCGTTCAGTAGCGAGGTCGGGTTCGCGAGCGCGTTGCGGAAGTCCGAGACGACGATGCCCTGCGAACAGCCGCGGTAGCCGCTCGTGCGCAGGTCGCGCAGCAGGAACTCCATCGCGCCGCGAGCGTTCTCCTGGATACGCGCGACGCGCTCGTTCTCCATGTAGGTGAGTCGTGAGCTGTAGAGCACTGACAGCACGCCGGCGAGCAGCACGAGCGACAGTGTCATCGCTACCATCAATTCGACGATACTGAAGCCGCGTTGTCGGACGTGGGCAAACGTATTCATGGTCAGATGTCCGTCCGAGTCGCGAACTGCATTACCGTGGGCACGCCGGACTGCAAGCCCTCCACCCATTGCACAGTGATCTCGAACTGTTCGCCGCCAGCCAGCCGCGCGATCGAGCCGCGTGCCTGTGCGGCACCACCGGGCAAAGTCGCGGTGATGGCGCTACGCCATTCGTTGAGATCGCGCTCCGCCAGGGTTGCGCCACCGGCAGCGGGCGTAGCAGTCGCCAACGCGATGTTGTAGTCACCGGCCAGTGCGCGCACCCGATTGGCGCGCATACGATCTGCGATGTCGTAGGCGAGGAAGGTGGCCTGCGAGCGGCGTGCCGCGTCGCTGTTGCCGCGCAGGCTGGAGAGCTGTAGACCTGCTACGCCGAGCAGACCGATCGATAGCACCAGCACGGCGATCAGCGCTTCGACCAGCGTGAAGCCTCGGCCTTGGCGAATATTTGGCAGATTAGTCATGACGAAGGACGCAAACCTTTCTCAAGTGCAGTTGATCAGTTGTGAGCGGATCGAGCCAATGCCGACCACCGTTACCTGGCGCCGTTTCTGTACGCCCGCGGGGCAGGTGTGTGGCTGCATCTCCAGCACACCCGCTTGCGCAGCCGTGCCGGTGGACGTGAAGGAATAGAAGCCCAGTGCGGTCGCCGCGGGGATGTCGACGATCGCGGCCGGATAATCCCGGTAGACCTGTAGCACCCGATCATTGGCATCCACGGTGCCCATTGCGCCGGAGCCGTCCTGGAACACGATCCAGCCGTTGTTCCAGGTGGTATTGCCGGTGCAATTTGCGCCGTTGCTCGACGCGCAGACGGTCACCCGCATGGAGCGACGTACGGCTTCGTTGCGCGCCAGGTTGAGCGCAGTCACGAAATCATTCTGCGCCGCCAGCGTGCGCGAGTTGCGCGTGTACTCGTTGAACGACGGCGCGCCGATTGCGACGAGGATGCCGAGGATCGACAACGCCGTCATCAATTCGAGCAGCGTGTAGCCCAGTTGCGAGCTCAGGCGTGTTGGTAGCGAAGCCAGTTTCATGCCGCCTATGTTCCCAGCCACGCCGGCCGGCAGTTCCGTCAAGTGACGAATGGCAGTCAGCATGGGTTGAGCGGCGCTGTTGCGTGACTCAGTTCGCAGTCACGTTTCGACATAAGCGCGCTGCGTGAGCAGCGCGCTTATGTGTGTGACGCAAGTCCGCTTGTTAGCGTAGCTGTCGCCAGGATTGTCGGCCCTGACCGCCGGCGCCGGCATCCTCGCCGAGAACCTGCATACCACCGGAGGTGCCGGGCATGAACTTGAACTCGAGATCGCCCGTGCCACTCGTGAGCACGGCAGGCTTCGGCGTGATGCCCACTTCAGTCTTGAGGCCGCTCGGTACCACGCCCCCGATGAGATCGGCGGTCGTAAAGACCCCGTCGCCATTCAGATCGAACGGCGGGGTTTCCAGGCGCTTGCCAGTCTGCACGTCGATTTCCATCAACCAGCTGGTTCCGCCGTAGGCGCACGGGTTCGGATCCGGGATCAAGGTGGTGAAGATCACTCGGCCGTTTCGGATGATCGGGTCGGTCACCTGTCGCTCGGCCTGGAAGCCGGCAACCGGCGAGATCAAGTCGATGTACCAACCGCGCGTCGCAAGGATGTCGTTGGCTGACGTCGTGCGATACCCATAGTCCTTGCTGCCGGTTGCCGGCGGTGCAAGCGGGATGCTCACGGTGCCTTCCGCAGTGATGGTCTGCTGCGTCAATACGGTGCGGCCCGGAATCGGGAACACATCGCCTGCGACTGTGCCGGTGTTCCGGTCGAGAATGCCGTAGAAGCTCTGTACCTGAGCGCCCGCGAGGAACTCGTCGGTTGGCTCAAGGTACTTGCCGGTGCCGAACACGACCATCATGCCCCGGCCTTGTGGGCCGCGCGTCACCTCCGGGCGTACGGTGATCGGCTGGCGCTGGGCCAGCGCATTGCGCGCCACGAAAATCGGCAGCTTGGCCGGACCTGCCGTATAGGCAACGTCCCAGTTGACAGGGTTGGCATCCTGCAGATCGAACTTCCACATATTTCCTAACAAGTCACCTGCGTAGGCATAGTCGACGACGCTGTCGCCATTGATATCCACCATCGCCGGTGTGGCCAGCCCATTGGGCGTGGCGGCTGAGCCGGCGAGGGTGTCGATCTTGCGGATCAGCGCGCCGGTCTCGAGATCGACTACATACAGTACGGCATGCCCGGTAGCGCTCGCGGCGCCATCCGCCACGGTATTGTTGTAACCGTTGCCAAAGACAGCGGCCCACTGGCCGTTGTGCATGCGCACGATCGCCGGCCGCGAGAATGTGTAGCCGAGGTCCGCATCGTCAGCATCGGTGAATTCCCACTTGGCCAGCGCCGCCGGGCTGCTGTCGCTGATGGCGGAAGGGTTGGTGATATCGAGTGCGAACACGCCTTGGCCACCTTTGTTGAGACCGGCGACCAGCATCGAGCGCCAGGCACCGCCGACGAAGGCGTCGCCGACCGTCGGCGAACCGTCCACGTAGTAGCGGTGTGAATACGCTGGATCGGTCAGTTCACTCAGATTCTTGAACACCGCGCCGGGTACGTAGGCGAACAACTCTTCGC
This sequence comes from Steroidobacteraceae bacterium, assembly GCA_041395625.1. Taxonomy (GTDB): domain Bacteria; phylum Pseudomonadota; class Gammaproteobacteria; order Steroidobacterales; family Steroidobacteraceae; genus CADEED01. The sequence continues at coordinate 51,574 of JAWLAE010000004.1, forward strand.
CCGTTTCAGCGGTGAACGCATGCAGCATGCCGTCGTTGCTGCCGACGTACACGACTCCCGGTCGAGCCGCGTTCGCGACGCGGAAAGCGGAATAGGGGGCCGCCTCCAGCGTATCGCGATACAAATAGGACGGCCGGCCGACGAAAGCCGGCGATGAGTTGACGATGTCGCCCAACAGCAAGCCGTCGCGATTACGGAAGGTGCCGAACGGCACTTCGTTCGTGATTTCGCCGCGCAGGTAGTTCAGCTTCTGGGCCGCGACAATCGGGTTGACGTCCAGCTCGGCCAGGCGCGCGACGCCTACGTCGGTGGCGCGAAAAGCCACCGGCGTGCCGGCTGCATCGAGTGTGATGATCTCGCGTGCGTTCGGTGCGCGGAATGCCGCCGGATTGCTGCTGGTGTCCCACGCGCCGGTGGCGAGCAGGCTGCCGTCAGGCCCCACCTTGCTCGACTGTAGCTTGCCGCTCCAGCCGTCGCTGTTGAACAGCGCCTGAAACACGCGCGTCTCGCTGTTGATCGACCCGCTGTTGACGGACGCCGAGGCAGCCGAACCGGTCTTGGAAACGATGTCGGTCAGGACTTCGCTGAGTTTGGTCGAGATATCGCTGGGTCGCCGCGCGTTCAGCAACAGCCCACGACCATTGATCGTGGCGTGCCATAGATCGTCGACTGCCGACGGGTGGCGAGTCGGAAAGGCCAGCGGCCATGCCGGCGTTGGTGCCGAGAGGAACGCGCTTTGCGCTGCTGCTGAGTCCGGATCGTAAGCGAGACCGCGCGAGTTCAGCGTGATGGCATAGAAGTTCATGTGCAAGTTCTTGTTGCAGTCCACCAGTGGATCGGCCGAGGGGCACATGGCCGGCACGTTGACTTCGCCGAGCGGAAATCCAGGCCCGGCTCGCAATGGCGTCAGGTACGCATCCATCACCGCATCAGCGAGTGTGTCCGCCACGGTGTCGGCGAACGGCGCGCCCTGGCCGCCGTCGACATTGCCGAAGTTGCCGGTGATGCCGTCGCCGCCGGCAGGTGCGTTGGAGAAGCCGTCGGTGAACAACATGCCGAAGTTCTTCTGGCAGGCGTACTGCACTGGCGCATTCGCGTTGGTGCGACGGAAGTTGGTGATCATGCGCGATACGGCGGTGCGATTGGGCGTACCGCCCGCACCGGTCCACTGCTGATAGAACTGGTTATAAAGATTGGTTCGATCGGCAGGAACATCAATATCCGCCATATTGAATGCCGTACCCGGATTCTGATTGATTCGATAGCCTGCCACGCGCAGCCCGGTGAGAGGATCGAATGCCTGACCGAGGCCAGCACGCAAAGCCTGGTGCCGTTTCCGGTAGTAGGTGAACCAGTTGGCGAAGTTCTGCATCTGCGCCGTGTACTCCGCTGCACTTGCGAAGTTAGCGGGCTTGATTTCATAGCCAACCAGGGCGGAGCCGTCAGGTGCAAGGCCGTTTATGGTGGGTCCGATGTAGCCGACGGGCGCCGGGTCCGACGGCAGTAGGTAGAACGTGGCCGGAAAATAGCGAATCGCGACTTCAGTGTTGTCCGGCAATGTGTAACCGAACGCGAGGCCTGCTCCCTCATCGACCACTTGGCACGCGAGATTCGCACCGACAACGCAGTTGCCCGTGTCGACGAACTCCCAATTGTGGCCGCCCATGTTCGGCCGCATGCAGGTGCCGGCAGGCAGCGTCATGCCGCGGAACAAAGTGAACGTGAAATTAGCGGTGACTCCCGGCAGCGTCGCGTTATTGCAGTTCGCTGCGGCCACTGCGGCGGGTGCGCCCGTAGCGAGTGCAGCTATCTGCCCGTCTGAGCCCACCTCTTGCGTGAGGTCGACAGTGTCGGTCGCGGCACCGAAGATCGGATCCATCCGCGCGGCTATGGGATTCGAGTCGGCGAAGGTGAATCCCCCACCGTCTACCCACGGCTTGTAGCCGATGGATGGGTCGTAGTACGCGCGATTGAACGCTGGCGACCTGGCCCAGCCATACTCTGGCAGTGGTGGGATCGCGTGGTGCAGCGCGCAGTTACGCTTCTGAAATGAGTTGCTGGCGCCGTTACAGCCATTCGGGAACAAGTAGACGCTCTTGCGCCAGGGATTCGCGGCGCTCGCCGAGTTGCCCGTGTTGTTGAAATTGAGAATACCGGGCGCAGGTAGATTGGTTGCACCGTCGGAATCACAGCCCACGTAGCTGTCGTTGTCGGCGCCCACGAGGCAATTGTCGGCGGCGCCATATCGCCACCATGCTGCACCGTCGTTGGTCGGGAAGGACACTTCGAAGTCCATCGAGCCCGAGTCGTCGATCGCCATGATCAGGTTTGGCTTGACGTCGATCGACAGGAACAATGGCGCGTCGACCAGTGCCAGCGGTGCAGAGTCCGCGGCGCGGATCGAGAGCACCATGAGGAGTGCTGCGCCGAGCGTGCTGCAATAGTTGCTAACAGTTCGTGTGTCCATGAGCGAACTACCTTGGTTGCATGTACTGGGCCGCTGGCTTAGTAGCGACGGGTGAAAGTCGATTGAACGGTCGTCAGGGCGTTGCCGCTGCCGCCGCTGGAGCGCGCGGTGACGCGATACACATCGCGGACATTGGGCACTTCATGACCGGTCGTCAGCGTATCGGTGACGACGGGCAGGGCCTCGATGACGAAGCGTGGATCCTGGGCCAGATCCGGCAAGTCCTGCGTGGTCGCGGTGCGATCACCGTCCGGTTCGAGCTCGAGTCCGTTCGCGTTCCACCAGGGCATGCCGCGAGTCGCCGGATCGGGCAGCGCGCCCTCGCCCCAGAAGTCGCAGGGTGGCAGCGCGCAAGTCTCTGGACGGGCGATACGGGTTGCGATCAGCGTCTCGCCGTCACGCAAGGCCGCCTCGGCACCCTGAAAGGCCAGGTTCAGGTCGCGCGTGCTGCCAGCCATGCGTTCCTGCAAACTGGTCATGCGCATCGCCGTGAGGCCGATGATGGTGAGCACGAGCAACAGCAGTAGGCTGGTGACCAGGATCGCGCCACGCTGAGCGCGGCTAGCTCGAATATTCAATGTGCGGGACGACATGCGAATTCCTGCATCACGTAGTGGCGTTGCGCAACGTCACGGTGGTCGTGAACATCGTGCGTTGATAGCGGTCGTTGAATGGACCGACCGGCGTGCCGAGCAAGGTATACGTCTGCGTGTCGGGTTCCAGCGCATTGGGTTCGGTCGAGCGCACTAACAATGCGAGACTGATGGCGATGACCCGGTTCCAGTTGCCGACCGCATCGGCGGCAACGTAGGTGTCGACACGGCGATCTCCATTGGTGTCTTCGCCATACTGCAACTGCATTGCGTCCACGCCCTCGACCAACTCGACCGCGGGGCGCGCGCCAACGATGCGCCACAGCGATGGATTGCGCACGCCATTGCGGACGGTATCGCTGTCGCGAATGTAGTAAATGACCGTGTCGATGGGCGTGACCTCGGCACCATCGCGATAGGCTGGCCCTAGATCGGCGGTAGAATTGCCCGGGCCAACACCGGCCGCGCCGCCTGCGGTGTGACTCACCGTGGCAGTAGCGCCCGCGTTGGCGAAGGCACTGACAGCAAACACACTCGCCGCCGTGCAGTCACCGACTAGGATAGGCTGGCCAATCGCCAGCGTGTCCGAGGGATCTTTGTCTATCGCCAGGTCGGCCAGGGAGTTGGCCATGGGGACATTGGTCAACATCCGGGCCAGCGCCGCCTGAGTTTGCGCCGTGCGCACGACCAGGATGTCACTATCGTCACGTGGGCTGACAACCTCTGCCGGTACTGCTGGCGACCAAGCGCCAGGGCCGGTCGACTCGAAACCCTGCAATGGCACCGCGAAGTTCCACAACAAGTCGGTGGGCGTATTGAGATTGTTGATGAAGTCGACGCCGCGCATGCAGCCGGCGAAGCCGGCGGCGCGCAGGTCACGGCCTATCAGCTCGAGCGCGAAGCGGCCACTCTCCTGCAGCCGGCCGACACGCTCGTTTTCGCGGAACGTGACGCGCGAGCTGTAAGTTAGACCGAGCGCACCGGCGAGCAGCACCAGGCTCAAAGTCATCGCTACCATCAGCTCGACGACGCTGAAGCCTCGCTGGGCAGCGCGACGGACGGCCGGGCGGCTCATATCTGTGTCTCCATGACGAATTGCAGCGGCGGCTCGGTACCACGAGAGTCGTCCCATTGCACCGTGATCGTGAACGTAGTGACTGTTACCGCGGCACCGAGCGGGCCAGCTGGCCTGACAACCTGCGTCCGGGCGACGGAGCCGTCGCCGGCTGGTAGCGTCGCTGCGAGGTTCTGTTTCCAGCGCACGAGATCGTTGTCTGCGACGGCGGCACCAGCGGGTGCGGCGCCGATGGCAATGTCGTAGCCGCCGGCTGTCGCGGCCGCGCGATTGGCGCGCATCCGGTCGGTGACGTCGTAAGCGAGAAACGTAGCCTGCGAGCGTAGCGACGAGCCGTGGTTGGAGCGCAGGCTCGAGAATTGCATCAGTCCAACACCCAGCAGGCCGATGGAGAGCACGAGCAATGCGATCAGTGCTTCTACCATCGTGAAGCCGCGCGCTTTGTTCGACATCGATGTCACGACTGCACTCATTTCGGCTGCTCCTACGGGCAAGCGATCTTCGAGACCGAGCCGAGGCCGGTGGGGGTGATGTCGAACTGAATGCGATTCGGTCCTGTGCAATCGACGCCGTAGATGTCGAATGAGCGCCGCGCGACTGGCGACTGCAAGCCAGTCGCCGCGTAGCGGATGAACGAGGCGGGGACGGCCGCATTGCGTGCATCACTGAGCAGAACGACATTTGCTACATTCGTGGAACCGACACGTAGCACACGGTCTGCGGCATCGACGACGCCGGCCACGCCGCCATCCGTGAAAACGATCCAGCCCGTCGACCAGTCGGTACTGTTGCTGCAGGCGAGCGAATCGGTGGAGGCGCAAACGGATACGGCACGTGAGCGCAGCAATGCCTCGCTGCGCGCGAAGTGCAACGATGTGACCAGATCGTTCTGGGCAGCCGTGGCGGCGCTATTGCGCGTGTAGGCCTGAAAACTTGGCACGGCAATGCCGAGCAGAACGCCGAGAATCGCCAGAGCAGTCATCAGCTCGAGCAAGGTATAACCAGATTCGTAGCTATTGCGGCGCGCTTGCATGAGCGCTATTTGAAGGCACTGCCATTCCGCTCGCTCGAACATCCGACCAGCGGGCAGTCCCTTGCCGCGGACGGCAGCGCAACGTGATCCACGTCACAGCACGTACTCGACATAACTGCAACCGCGTGGCAGTGTCACGTGTAGGCACTCACCGGCACCTTCAGGAGGAATGGCCATGCTCGAGCTTAAACACGACCTGCGCCTCGCCACCACCCGCGACGAACAGGCGCGGATGAATTTCGTTTCCGGCTTGCGTTCGTACGTGTTGAACGACATGGCATCGGGGATGCGAGCGGCCTATGACAAGGACGTGGAACCGGCGTTTCGCCGTGACAAGCGGCGCGCGCCCAAGGACGGGCCCGAGGTGCACAAGGCCATCCGCAGCAACGAGTACTTCAAGTTCTATTCTTCACTGCGCGTCACGGCGCAGGACATGGTATGGCAGTCTGTGTTCCCGCCGCTCGAGCGCCAGCGCGGCGACCTGAAGCAGCGAGCACAGAAGTTAGCAGGTAGCCGCAAACTGGGCTCGCTAAAGCTCGACCCATCGCTGCCGGTGCCGCGGTCGGTATCGGCGCTCGACGTGCATCTAATGCCCGGCAACTACGACGGCGAGTACGAGTCCGGCGATCTCGCTGCCGGCGCCTTGTACGACAACGGTTTGGCGGTCTTTTCGTTCGGGCTCATGGGCCAGAATCTGGATGACATCGGCCAGAGCATTTCGCGTTTCATCAAGGCGCGCTATCCGAAGTTCAAGCCGGCGCGGATTCTCGATCTGGGTTGCACGATCGGCCACAACACCGGCTCCTGGAAAGACACCTACCCTGATGCACAGGTCATCGGTATCGATGTCGCGGCGCCGTGCCTGCGTTACGCGCATGCGCGTGCCCAGGCACAAAGTCGCGCCGTTGACTTCGAGCAGATGAACGCCACCGAGCTGCGCTATCCGGATGCCAGCTTCGATGTTGTGTTTTCTTCGATGTTCCTGCACGAGGTGCCGCGCAAGGATATCTCGCGAGTAATAGCGGAGGCGCACCGGGTACTCAAGCCGGGCGGCTTGATGCTGCATATGGAATTGCCTCCCAATGCGCAGCTATCGCCCTACGATGCGTTCTATCTCGACTGGGACAGCTCCTATAATAACGAGCCGTACTACAAGCCGTTCCGGGACCTGGTGCCGCAGCTGGTGTGCAAAGAGGCTGGGTTCAAGTCCGCTAACTACGTGCAATTCGTGGTACCGTCGATCGCCTGGTTCGGCGAGCAGGCCGTTGCCGAGGCGGTGGCCAGACAGGGGCAGGTGGATAGCGACAAGACCGGCCGGCTCGCGGATGGACTACAGTGGTACTGCTTTGGTGCCTGGCGCTAACGAGACACGCATGCGTGCCGGCCTGGCCGGCGCGCTGCGCAACCAAACAAGGGGGAACATGGCTAGCGAGAGACAACCGATGCGCCGCAGCGTCCGCGGCGGGCGACCGTACTTCTTTGCCGATCCGGCCACCGACAAAGTGCTCAACATGGTTGTGACACTTGCCAGTGAGGTGTGGGCACTGCGCGAGCGGGTGATGGCGATGGAGGCAATCGGCACGACTCGTGGCACCTTCAAGTCCGGTGAGGTCGACGCTTACGAGTTCCCGGCGGCGCTCGAGCAGCGTCTGGCCGGCGAGCGGCAGGAGTTCATCGCCAACTTGTTCCGTATCCTCGGCGAACAGGCGGCCGAGCCGTCGAAGCCGGCGGCAAAGAGGAAATCCGCTGGCAGAACCAAGACCAGCGCGAAGAAGAAAAAGGGGTAACACATGGAATGGATCATTGTCTTACTGGTGATCGGCGGCATTGCCGCTTTCGTTGTCGGCATCTACAACCGGCTGATTGCCGCGCGTAATGCCTACAAGAATGCGTTCGCGCAGATCGATGTACAGCTGACACGGCGTTATGACCTGATTCCCAATCTGGTCGAAACCGCCAAGGGCTACCTGAAGCATGAACGCGAGACGCTCGAAGCGGTCATCAAGGCACGCAACGGTGCAGTCGACAGTCTGAAAGGCGCAGCGGCTGATCCGGGCAACCCTGCGGCCATGGCGAAGCTGGCGAGCGCCGAGGGCGCGCTGTCGGGTGTGCTTGGGCGCTTGTTCGCCTTGTCCGAGGCTTATCCTGATCTCAAGGCCAATCAGAACATGATGCAGCTCACCGAGGAGCTGACCAGTACCGAGAACAAGGTGGCGTTTGCGCGGCAGGCGTACAACGATGCCGTCATGTCCTACAACAACCAGCGTGAGATGTTCCCCGGCAGCATTGTCGCCGGGATGTTCAATTTCGTCGCGGCGCAGTTGCTCGATATCGGCAAGCCGGAGGCGCGCGAAGCGCCCAAGGTGTCGTTCGGCTAACAAGGCTGCGGCTGCTCGTGGATTTCTATGCGCGTCAGGCGTCAGCGCGGCGGCAGACGCGCTGGCTGCTGGCTGGTTTTCTGCTTGCGGTCGTGCTGGTAGTGATTGCGGTCGACCTGGTCGTGGCTGCGGCGGTGCGGCAGCAGAGCGACCAGCCAGTGGGTCATGCGATCTTCGTCACGACGCTATTCACGCTCGCGATCATTACCGGTGCCAGCATCTTCCGTACGTTTACCCTGCGTGACGGTGGCGGTGCGGTGGCGCGCGGACTCGGCGGCACGCGGGTGGACCGCGGCAGCAGTGACCCCGCACATCAGCGGCTGCTGAACGTGGTCGAAGAGATGACTATTGCGTCCGGTGTGCCGATGCCGGAAGTCTATGTCCTGGAAAACGAGTCCGGCATCAACGCGTTCGCCGCTGGCCACACGCCTGCCAATGCCGCAGTTGCGGTTACCCAGGGCGCGTTGCAACGTTTGTCGCGCGACGAGCTGCAGGGCGTGATCGCACATGAGTTCAGCCACGTGCTGAACGGCGACATGGCCTTGAACATTCGTCTGATGGGCTGGTTGTTTGGCTTGTTGGCGATCGCTGTCATCGGTCGAACTGTCCTGCGCCATAGCTCGGGTGGTGGCGATTCGAGGCGCGGACATGGCGGCATCCTCGTGCTGGCGTTTGCCATCATGGCGATCGGCTATATTGGTCTGTTTTTCGGCCGCGTGCTGCAGGCCGCCGTGTCGCGCAAGCGCGAGCAGCTGGCTGACGCTTCGGCGGTGCAGTTCACCCGCAATCCCCAAGGACTGAAGGGCGCACTGGTCAAGATCGGCGGACTAGGCGACGGCTCTCGCCTGGTCACGGCCGATGGCGAGGAAGTGGCGCACATGTTGTTTGCGACCGGCCAGGTTCGCCGGCTGCTGGCTACTCATCCACCGCTGATCGAGCGCATTCAGGCACTCGACCCGTCATTCAATGTGACCGACTTCGAGCGGACCGCGGCCCTGGCGCAACGCGAGTACCTAGGCGTGTCGGCGGCCACCTCCGACGCCGGGTTGCCGGCGAGCGGGTTGCATGGCGATGTCAGCGCGGAACCGCGCCGCATCGCCGATCAGGTGGGTAAACCTGAAACGGTGCATGTCCGGCATGCGGCGGAACTCCGTGCCGACGTACCCGCGGCCGTGGCCGCCGCTGCAACCTCGCCAGAGCTCGCTCTGCCAATGCTGCTCGCGTCGTTGTTCGGCGCGCAGCCTGAGGTGGCTGCACGGCAGCGCGAGATCGTGGTGCAGTCGTTTGGATCAGCGGTGCTGCCGGCAATCGATTCCTGCCGGGCCACGTTGCGAACGGTGTCCGATCAGTTGCGGCTGCCTATTCTGCAATTGCTGTTTCCCACCTTGCGTCGCTTGACGCTGGCGGATAGGCGGCGGCTGTTTCGCACCGTCAACCTGTTGGCCCGCATCGACGGCCAGACCGATGTCTTCGAATGCGCGCTCGCGCTGATGTTGGGTAGCGCACTCAATGACGAACTCATCGGTACGCGACGTTTCACTACTCAGACGATTGCGCAGCTCACTGCGCCGGTGGCCGCGGTGTTCTCGGTGCTGGCGACGCACGGCACGGCGAGTGAGACGGCCGCGCGTCGCAGCTACGAAGCAGGTCTGAGCGTGGTGTTGCCGCGAGAACGACCGCCCTATCAGGTCATAAACAACTGGCCGCAGCAGTTCGCGAACGCCCTGCAGTCGCTGCAGTCGTTACACCCTTATGGCAAGCGGGCGCTCGTGGAGGGTCTCGTCAAGACGATCGCCCACGACGAACGACTGTCGACTGCCGAAGCAGAATTGCTGCGTACGGTGTGTGCGGTATTGCGTTGCCCGCTACCACCATTGTTGCCGCGGCTGGAATCGGACTCGGTTGCTCAGTAGATCCGGAACGCGCGGTAGCTGTCGTCCCTCACCGTCAGTGTACGCAGCCGTGTACGGAGTCGGACGCGCGAGCGAGGCGCGGGTGGGCGCGCAGCGACCAGGGTGAGGTGTGAACGGTCCGCCGTTACTGCGGCCGGTGGCGCGGTCTCGATGGTCTGTTCGAGGTCCGTCAATTGTAAGGCGAGATTCGTTTCCATATCGATAGCTCTATGCGGTGAACACGGGGGCGTAAGTCAGCGGTGAGGCCTTGCAGCAGCATGACTACTCTGCGACCGTCTGTTTGCGCGCGCGGAAGATAGAGCTTTCGGACCGATCTTGTGGGACCGGACAACAGTACTGTGACAGTCGTCACTCGCGCGTGGTACGCATTGACAAATACGGGATGAGGGGAGTGCAGGAATGAATGCGACGAACAAACCAAGTGCTGCTGCCGGCTGGCTAGGCTGGGCGATCGCACTGCTATACGGTGCGCATAGCGTGCTGACGATTCGGATCACGCGCAGCGAGAAGACCTCGCTGCTGCGGGAGGAACTGCGGGGCTATCACTACCTGATAGGTGTGCTGCTGCTGGTGCTCATTGCCTCGCGACTGCTTCTCTGGTGGCGGGCGAGGCCGGCTGTGACTATCCCTGGCGTCAGTGCTGGTGTGCAGCACCTCGGGCGGCAGTTCGCACTTGCGACCTACCTCATCATGCTCGTGATGCCGTTGATCGGTCTCGGACAGGCCTGGACCGAGGGGCTCACCGTACACCTCGGGTCGCTGCTGAACGTACCGTCGCTGGTCCCGGCTGATCGCGCGGGCTGGCTGTTCTTCGGCTATTTTCACTCCGCGTTAGGCTTCGGGTTGTTGCTCCTCACGATGGGCGCCACACTCGTTGGCGGTTGGTCGCTGCTGCGCAGCGGGCGCGGCTTGTTAGCTGCCCTGCCACCAGGGTATGGGGCGCAGGTATTTCTTTCGATGGCGATCAGCGTCTACGCGCTGGGTAGTTTTCAGTCCCCGGCTCCCGGTATTCGAGCATTGTTGATATTCCTCGGGCTGGCCCTGGTCGTCTGGGCGACTGGTGCGGTCCTGCATCGCCGCAGGCATGCCGGCGGATCCGTCGCGCCGCTGCCGACGCGGCCGATGTCGACCGGCACACGCATCGCTGCTGCGCTTACGACGCTAGCGTTAGTAGGGCTCGGGATACTCGGCCCCTACAAGATGTTCCACGTCACGCCATGGCCGATCGGTGAGACGGTGGCAGGGCCGCAAGGCGTCACGTCCCACGCGGCGCCGGCGATGGCTGTGGAGGTAGCGCCAGAATCCGCCTTCGAGCGGCAGGTGCGAGATGAAACATACAAGTGGTGTCGGTTCTGTCACACCACGGAGCAGGGCGGGAAGCACTTGGTCGGACCCAATCTCTACGCAATTTTCGGTCAGCGTGCCGCTACCGTGCCCAACTTCACGTATTCGACTGCCTTGGCGCAGGCTGGACGCGACGGTCTCGTATGGACCGACGACACGCTCGACAAGTTCTTGGCATCGCCCTCGGGCTTCGTGCCCGGCACATCGATGATCATTTCGAGTGGTCCCGTGCGCACGCCGGAAGAGCGTGCCGCGGTGATCAACATCCTCAAGCGCGAGACGATGAGCGAGCGCGCTGCAGCGCAGGCTCCTTGACGGCCGTCGATTCGTTGCCTGGTGCGTTGACGTCGCCGAAGCAGTCGCCGATTCCCTCGCGGATGCCGAGCGCCAGCAGGCGCTCGCGATCGGCCCGTGAGTCGACGCCGGAGGCGAAGCACGCGATTTCGAGTTCCCGTGCCAGAGCCGCGACAGCGCGGCAGAGACGGGCAGCGGCCGGGTCATGGTCGCTGCCGATTACGAACTGGCGGTCGATCTGCAGCGCTGCGATCGGCAAGCACGCAAGCCTCGCCATCGAGCTGAAGTGTCGACCGAATTCATCGATCACGACAGTTGCGCCCAGCTCCGCGAGCTTCGGCAACAGTAGTTCCGGCGACTGCATCGCAGCTAACGACCGTTCCGATATGCGCAGCTCGAGCTGCAGTGAGCCCGGTTGCCAGTGTTTGAGCCAGTCTGCCAGATCGGTGAGTAGCGCCCCCGTGGTGAGATGGTGACGAAGTGCGCCGAAGGAAAGGCGCAGCGGAACGGGATCGTCGCCCGGAGAGGGCGCAAAGTCGTGCCGCATGCGCGCCAATGCCCAGCGCGATAGATCGCCGGCCAGCCCGGTATTTTCGGCCAGCGCCAGGAATTCACTCGGTCGCAGTTCGCCGCGCAATGGATGCGGCCAGCGCAGGTAGCTTTGCAGGGCGATCCGCTCGCCGGTTTCGAGATCATGCCGTGCTGCGTAGCGCAGTGCCAGCTGATCCGCGGCGATCGCATCGCGCAGTTCGCGTTCCAGATCCAGCCGCGCGAGCGGTCGGAGGCGCAGCGTGTCCGAGTAGAAGCATATGCTACGGCCCCCTTCCCGGCGGGCTTCGAACATTGCCGAGCGAGCATGCTCCAGCAATGCACGACCATCACGCGCGTCGCTACCGAGTATGGCGACGCCGGCACACGGTTGTAAGCCAAATGACGCGTCGCCCACGAGCACCGGCTGGCGCACAGCGGCGCATAGCGTCGTGGCGGCTTGCTCCAGCGCGACGCGGTCACTCAATTCCTCGAACACACAGGTCAGCACGGACTCGCCCAACTGGCCCACATACCAGCTTCCGGAGTGCTCGACGGGCAATGCAGCGGCGACACGGCGCAGCAGCGTCTTGAGAATCTGATCTGCGATCGAGAAATCCACCACCTGTGCAATATCCTGCAGGCCGTCGAGATAGACCATGCAGACAGCCAGTGGACGCTCGCGTAAAGCCGCGTCGGCTACGGATTGTCGCAGCCGCTGCGCGAATGCCCTGCGCTCCAGCGTCGGCGCTTCCTGCGATGTCGACGGTTGTGAGCGCTGATCCGCTATCGCGCTGCTGCCCGGCTCGCTGACTGCCGAGCTTGCTCGAATCACCAACATGGCACGTTCCCGCCCGTGTGGCGTGACGCGCACGTCATACTTGCGAGCGTGCTCCGCGAACTGACCATCCGCCGCCGCACAGTCCTTCAGGGCGCGGCGAACCATGCGCAGCAACAGGTCGGCTGTCGGCGGGGTCCACAGATCGGCGAGTAGTTTGCCCTGAACCTGCAGCGTGCCTTGCAGCGCTTCGATGTCCCGGCCACCCACATACTTGACAATTGTTCCGGTGCGATCGATGAACGCCACCAGATCTGGTACCGCTGCGATCAGCGAATCATCCGCCAGCGTTGGTTTGTCCTGCGCGTCGCGATCAGTCTGCATGGCGTAGCGCGAGTATTCGGTCGACCGTGTCGTCCGTGGCGACCTCGCGGCGACGGACTTCAAGGCAGCCTTCGCTGATGAGCGTCTCCGCATCCTTCTCCACGGCTTGCAGCAGTTGGGTGACACGCGCGGCGCGCGCAGTACCTGTCCAACCAATCCAGTCGTTGCGCTCGCGTTTGGCCTGGTAAAGTGCTGCGTCCGCGAGCGCCAGCGATTGCTCCCAGCTGCCCTGCTCGGGTGCCTCGGTGATGAACGGGTACGGTGCAAAACCAATCGAGCAACTGGTGCGGGCGACGCTGCTGACGCTGACGCGAAACAGTTGTTTCGCAATCGATTCACGGATGCGTTCGGCCAATGCTGCAGCGACCGTTAGGTCGGCGTCCCGGCAGACAATCACGAACTCATCGCCGCCCCACCGGATGAGCAGATCGCTGGCACGGGACACGCGGCGCAGGATTTCCGCGATTTGCTGCAGCACCCGGTCGCCAGCCTCATGGCCGTACTGATCATTGATGGGCTTGAGGCGATCTAGATCGATGATCATCATCACGAGGCGGCGGGTCGCGTTCTCGGTCAACATCATGTTGACTGCTTCATACAGCGCGCGGCGGTTGCCGAGGCCGGTGAGGGCATCTGCGTAGCTCGCTTCGTGCAGTTGTTCGTTGGCGCGCTCGAGCTGCGCATTGCGTTCCGCCAGCTCTCGCGTGCGTTGGTCGACTTCATCCGACAGGCGCTGCGCATACGCCGCTTCACGCCGCACCTTCTTCTGCTGTTGTGCCCAGACGGCATAGAGAATCGCGAACAGTGCCAGCGCATACAGAGGGTAGGCCCACCAGCGTGCCCACGGCGCAGCTTCGACTTTGACAGGTATCGACAGTCCCTGTTCGTTCCACGCGCCGTCACTGTTGGCGGCGCGCACCTCGAATACATAGGCACCGCCGGCGAGGTTGGTGTAGGTAGCCTGGCGCTTGTTGCCGGCGTCCACCCAGTCGCTGTCGAAGCCTTTCAACCGATAGGAGTAGCGATTGTTCTGCGGTGACGTGTAGTCGAGTGCCGCGAATTCGAATGTCACGACATCGTCGCGATGCCCCAGCTCCACGGCTGAGATGCTGTCGTAGGTGACCGGCAAGCTGGCTGGTGTATTGAATTTGAGCAGCCGCGTCAGGGTGACGCGCGGCGGGCGCTCGTTGAAACGCAGACGTTCGGGTGTGAAGGCGTTGTAACCGTTGGCGCCGCCAAAATAGAGTTGGCCACCCGCGCCCTGATAGTGCGCGCCGAAGTTGAACTCGTCCCCCTGCAGGCCGTTGCTTCGCAGGTAAGTCCGAATCGCGCGGCCGGCGGGCTCGAAGCGGACCAGACCTCGATTGGTGCTGATCCACAAGGTATTGCTGGCATCCGATTCGATACCGTACACCGTGCTGTTAGGCAATCCCTCGGACTCGGCAACGTTTTCGAACCGAACCTGCCGATTGTCACGCGGCGAGCCCAGGACGCGATCGAGACCGCCGCCGCGCGTACCCACCCAGATTTGACCGGCGGCGTCGACGTGGATCGAATAGACTGTGTTCGAGCCTAACGACTGCGGGTCGTCCGCCGAGTGCTGATAGGAATAGAACTTGCCGGAGGTCGGATCGAGTGCACTCAAGCCACCGCCATCGGTGCCGACCCAGATCCAGCCGTTGCGATCTTCGGCCAGGGCTGTAGCGCGGTCGCTCGGCAGACCTTCGCCGTCGTTGCGCGCGATCGCGAATCGCGTCACCCGCAGGGTCTGGGGGTCGATCCTGACAACGCCGCCGCCGAACGTGCCGGCCCACAGCAAGCCGCGCGAATCGCGCAGCAGGCTCATCACGCCGGCAACGGGCAATGCAGTGGGATCGTCGGCATCGATACGCAAAGCAGTGGCACGGTTGCTGGCGACGTCGATTCGAACTATGCCGGCGCGCATCGTACCGACCCACAGTTGTCTATGGTCGTCGGCGACCAAAGCCATGACGTTATTGTCGAGGAGTCGCACGGAGCTGCCTGGTGCTGCAGTGAATTGCTGCGTCGTACCGCTGGCCGAATCCAGCCGAAAGAGCCCATTGCCTATCGTTCCGATCCAGAGTGTGCCGTTGCTGTCCTCGGCAAAGGATGCAATATTGTTGCTGGCACCGCTCAATCGCCGATGCCCGAACGACCATGAATGCGGATTCCAGCGGGCCGTGCCGCCAGCCTTGGTACCGACCCACAGCATGCCGCCGGGATCCTGATGCAGACTGACGATGGAGCTGTCTGGCAGGCTGGACGGATCGGCCGGCTCGAATCTCGATGTCGTGAACGTGTTGGAGCGTCGATCGAGCAGTGCCAGGCCGTCCACGGTGCCGACCCACAGCCGTTGCTCGTCATCCTCGAGCAGCGCCGTGACCCGATTCGAGGGTAGTGTCGATGGATCTGCAGGTGTCGTTTGCAGCAGTGTGAGCTCGTCACCCACAGGATCGAAGGACAACAAGCCGTCGTCGGTGCCGATCCACAGCAGGCCGCGTCTTTCGACCAACAGTGTATTGACGGCGACCGGCGTGTGCTTGCCCAAGGCTTTCTGCAGGCGTGGTCCCAATTGATCCAGCACGCGGCCCGACGGATCGATTCGGTCGAGGCCGCCGCGCGAGCCGATCCACACCGATTCGTCGGCACCGGCTGCGATGGCATACACGGAATCGTCGCTCAAGGAGCGAGCGCCGGCGACATGACGTATTTCCCGTTTCGTCTGCTTTTGCAGATCGACGATGATCAGTCCGGCGGTGCGCAGACCAACCCAGAGCCGATCGGCTCGATCGAGATACAGCGCCCGTACGTTGGCTTGCGCGTCTATCAGCGGCTCGCCCTTGCTGTTGCTGGGTGTACGGAACTTGCCGGTTTCCGGGTCGCGCCAGACGACGCCGCCGCCGGTGCCGATGAACAGGCGACCGTCTTCGTGCCGCTCGATGGCGGTGATCCAGTTGTTAGGCAGACCCTCAGGATTACGGCGATCACGGACGATGTGCTGCAGTTCGAAGCCGTCGTAGCGTGTCAGGCCATCTTCCGTTCCCAGCCAGATGAAGCCCTTGCTGTCGTGTTCGATCGCCATGATGCTGCCTTGCGACAGTCCGGCATCGCCACCCAACCTGGAGAACAGCATTTCGGGCGTGGGGTCGGCGGCCACTGCGATCGAGCAACTGAGCCAAAGTAGGGCTGCGGCGACGAGCGATCGCCAGCGGCGATCCTGTCGCGCTCGACAACAGTCCTTGTGCGGTGCTCGATACATTTGGCTCAACGGGCTATGGCGACTCCGGCCCGTTGACAATAGCCAGCGGCCCTCAGGCGGTCCGGAATTCGACCGCAGTTCGTAGAAAACCGGTAGTGGAACTGTGACAGGCGTCGCAATGCGCTGCGCCGCAGCGGTGAGGTCCGCTGCAGCGCATGCTCTGCGGTCCATCAGTCGTCGAAGGTGAACGCGTTGGCTTCGCTGCCATCGTCGTTGCTACGCGTGGCATCGCTCCACAGGTAGCCATCTGACCAGAGATAACCGTCGCTCCACAGGTAGCCATCGCTCCACAAGTAGCCATCGGACCAGAGATAGCCATCGCTCCACAGATAGCCGTCGGACCAAAGGTAGCCATCGCTCCACAGATAGCCGTTCGACCAGAGGTAACCGTTGTTCCAGAGATAGCCCGATGCCCAGAAGTTGCTGCCCCACAGCTTTGCAGTGTCTTCGACCAACATCACGGAGGCATTGTTCTTGCGCACCATCTTGGGCGACAGCGCCTGGCCGTTGACGATGCCCGTCTGGTCGAGCGCGGCCTGTACGTTGAGCACACCTGCACCCGTGGCGGTCGGATCGCCGCTGATCTTGCGTGCCGAGCGCATCAACCGCGCCTTGATAGTGGATGGACTCAGCGTCGGATCCTTGGTGAGCATCAGCAGTGCTGCGCCGGAAACCATCGCGGCCGACATGCTGGTACCGGAGAGCTCCAGGTAGTTGCCTGTGCAACCGCTGCCGCAGTTCGGCACACGCGACGGCATGAACAGACGCATGTTCGAGTTGCTGCCGACGCTCGCAATCCACCGATTACCAGGCGCGATCAGGTCGGGCTTGAGGATGTGGTCCTGCAAGGTCGGTCCGCGCGACGAATAGCTCGACACGTAGTCGTCGGAGTAATAGCTCGTGCCCGAGTCCGTCAGTGAGCCTACGGTGATAACCTTGCGCGAGTTGCCCGGGCTGGTGATCGTCATATTGCCGCGCGCACCCAGGTTGCCGGCTGACGCGACTACCGCGACACCCGCATCCCACAAGCGCTCGGCGGCCAGTACCAGCGGGTCAGTCGTGTTGCTTTCGAACACGCCAGAGCCCAGCGACATGTTCACGACCTTGATGTTGAGTGAGTTGCGATTGCTCAGGATCCAGTCGAGACCCGCTAACAAGTCAGCGCTCGTGCCGCGCCCGCGGTGATCCAGCACTCGCACGTCGTGGATGCGTGCGCCGCGCGCGACACCGGGATACGACCCGCCGTTCCCGCCGATGATGCCGGCGATATGCGTACCGTGACCCAGTGCGTCGTCTCGCTCATTGCGGACCACAGTAATTTCCAGGTTGTCCAGGTTGAGCAACGTACCGTTCGAGGCTTTGGTGACTCGGAACCGGATGCGAGTGTTGGCACTCTTGAAAGGGGTGAGGTCGTAGCGGACGTCGCTTCCGGTGCGTGCCGACGTGTAACGATCGAGCTGCGACCAGTTGCTGCCGTCAGCCGAGGCCTCGACGACGAACTCGCCCGCGAGGTTACCGGTGGTGACACGATAGTCGAAACTCAGTGCCGCCGAGAAGGCGTTGCTTAGATTGAGACTTCGCGAAATCGAATCGTTGACGCCGCCGGCGGAATCGAGCGTCAGGCAAGGCGAGCCGGCCGACGGGCACGAGCTCGTGTTCTGGATGCGGATGCTGCCAGCGGTAGGCGAGGGCGTGCTGCCGTCACCGACCTCGGTCCAGCTCGTTGGCCAGGACTCGGTGCCCCAGGAGTTGCTCGAGTAGTTCCACGAGTCGAAATCGTCGCGGACATAGGTACCGCTGCGGAACCAAACGCCGATGTTGTCGATCAGCAGACGTGCTGACGAATCGCTCTTCGTGGCGCGGAAACGAATGCGCGTCTCAGATGAGATATAGGGCGAGATATTGATGGCGGTGCTGTACCCGGCCGTGTTGCTGCCAGGCGTGTTGTAGCGCGCCAACGGCGCGCTCCAGTTGACACCATCGCTCGATGCTTCGATTACGAATTCCGCCGCAGCGCTGACGTTCGCCACGTTGTAGTCGAAGAACATGAAGGCTTCGCTGACACCCAGCAAGTGCATCGACCGTTCGACTGATACGTTGGAGGGCCCGTTGGCGCGCAGTTCCAGGCAGTAGCCGTTGTAGTCTGCAGGGCAGCTGCTGCTTGACAGTCGCACGTAGCCGCTGCTCGAACCGCCCGAGTCGTTGCGCTCGATCCAATCCGAGCCCGACCAGGTGTCGCTGCCGGCATACGTGTTCTTGCCGAACGCGTCATAGTAAGTGCTGACAAGGCTGCCGCGCGCATCGTTGAACACGCGATGGCTGACGACATTTAGATCGCTGTGGCCGGACACACCGGAGTCGACTACCGCCACGGCGAAGCTGCTGGACACTGGCGCCGCTGTGGTGCCTGTGAAGCTGCCTGGCGTGTTGGCGGTCTGTCGCGCGTAGACCGAGGCTGCCGTGACTGGCGCGTTGAGATCGAGGTAGCTGATCGATGAGCCGCCCGCGAACTCACCCAACTGGTTAGCTGGCACGCGAACGGCCATCAGCGGGAAGTTCTGGTAGGTGCGCAACACCTGACCACCGAGTTCGACAACCCGATCAGCTTCGCCACTGGCCGGCTGTCCCGTATGGCGAACCACCAGCTCGACCATCTCATCAGAACCGGACTGGGCCAACGCGGCGACCGATGCGCTCATCCGCTCGAGATTCGGTACGGCAGCGTTGGGTACGACGGCGGCGAGCGAGCGCTGCGCCGTCACGTATCGTTTGGAGATCGCGGCAATACGCATGAGTGCCTGTGAGTTGTTGGCCGTCGACGAGACAGCCTGCTCATCCCAGGGATTGCCCGCGATGAGCGTCGGTACTGCAGCAATCGATGGGTCAGCCGGCTTGTTGGCTTGCGCCAGGCCTGCGACTGTCGCTGATACGTCCGCCGACGAGCGCTCGCCGCCCGGCTGGGTGGTATCTGGCAGCAGTATCCAGCACGCACTCACGCCTGCGCAGACCGCTGCCGCCACCATCAGACCTGTCTTGGTTCGCATTGCCGTTCAACCCTGTAAAGCAAAGTCGTTCAATGGCGACATTGTTAGGGATCGACGGCGCATGGGGCCGCGTTGCGGCCGGCACTGGACCGCGGCAAAACTGTGACCGACTGCAAATAATGCCGGTCAAATCGCCAGCCGACGCTGCCCAGACGTCGACTGGCGCCGGGGTCAGCTGGCTGCCAGGGCCTTGTCCAAATCGGCCTTGAGATCGTCGATGTGCTCGAGACCGATCGACAGGCGCACCATGTCCTCCGATACACCCGCGCTCGCGAGCTCCGCGGGCGACAGTTGACGATGGGTGGTCGAGGCAGGATGGGTCGCCAGCGAGCGAGCATCGCCGATGTTGACGAGCCTGATGATGAGCTGCAGCGCGTCGAGGAAACGCTCGCCACCCGCTCGACCGCTCTTGACGCCGAATGTCAGGATTCCGGACGCTTGGCCACGCATGTACTTTTTGACCAGGGCGTGATCCGGCGCATCCGCGAGCCCGGCGTACTTGACCCAGCTCACCTTGGGATGGGTCTGCAGGTACTTCGCTACGGCGAGGGTGTTGTCGTTGATGCGGTCCATGCGCACCGGCAATGTTTCAATGCCCTGCAAAATCAGAAAGGCATTGAACGGCGACAATGCTGCGCCCATGTTGCGCAGTGGCACGACGCGTGCGCGGCCGATGAATGCCGCCTCCTTGAGTGCCTCGGTATAGACAACACCGTGATAGGAAACATCCGGCTCGTTCAAGCGCCGGAACTTGTCTTTATGTTTCGCCCATGGGAATTTGCCGGAGTCGACGATCGCGCCGCCGAGCGAATTGCCATGGCCGCCCAGATACTTGGTGAGCGAATGCACCACGATATCGGCACCGAACTCGAACGGCCGACACAGATATGGCGTCGGGACCGTATTGTCGACGATCAGCGGTACGCCATGACGGTGCGCGATCTCGGCCAGCGCCCCGATGTCGGTGACATTGCCGAGTGGATTGCCGATCGACTCGCAGAACACCGCTTTGGTGCGGGCGTCGATCAGCTTCGCGAAACTGCCGGGCTCACGATGGTCGGCAAAGCGCACTTCGATGCCGAACTGAGGCAGGGTATGGGCGAACAGGTTGTAGGTGCCGCCGTACAGCGTGCTGGCCGAGACGATATTGTCGCCACTCTCCGCGATCGTCATGATCGCGTAGGTGACCGCGGCGCTGCCGGAGGCGAGACCCAGCGCGCCGATGCCACCCTCGAGCGCCGCCAGCCGCTGCTCGAGAACATCGGTCGTCGGATTCATGATGCGCGTGTAGATGTTGCCGGGTACTTTCAGATCGAACAGGTCGGCACCATGCTGCGCACTGTCGAACGCGTAGGACGTGGTCTGGTAGATCGGTACCGCTACCGCCTTGGTGGTGGGATCGGGTGAGTAGCCGCCGTGAACGGCGATCGTTTCGAGTCGCATGCAAGTCCCCTGAGTAGTTTGTCAGCCGATGGCGGCCGTGCGTCGATCATCGGCGAGAAAGTCGCCCACCGCCAGCCCGAACTGCGCCGTGTCCACCAGGAATGCGTCATGACCTTCGAGTGAGTCGAGTATCAACAATCTGGTGACCGCGCCGGCCTGCTCGAAGGCCTGCGCCACCGCGTGCTGCTCAGCGGGTGTAAAGAGTATGTCCGAAGTCACACCGATCACGAGGGCATCGCTGACCTGTGCTGGCGAGAGTGCGGCTGCGAACGAGCCGTGATGCGAAGCCAGATCGAAGCGATCCATCGCCCGCGACAGATACAGATAGCAATTGGGATCGAAGACAGCACTGAACTTCTGTGCCTGGGCTTCCAGATAGTCTTCGACTGCGAAGCCTGCACCGAACGGTGCCCGGGGGAGGTTGTTGGCACCGCCACCGGGTTTGACGGTCAGCCGCGGCGTCCGCGCGAAGCGTTGCTGCCACTCTTCGGCGCTGCGGTAGGTGATGGTGCCGAGCTTGCGGGCGATGCGCATTCCTGCAACGGGGCGCCGCTGCTGATCATAGCGTCCGCGCTGCCAGTCCGGATCGGCAGTGATGGCTTCGCGCTGCAAGGAGCGCATGGCGATTGCAAAGGGCCTCGCGGCGCCGCTGCCCGAGATGCTGATAACGCGTCGCGCAGCGCCGGGAAACAGCGCGGCATACGCCAGCACCGTCATCCCGCCGAGTGACGCACCGATCGCCGTGTCCAGTTGATCTATGCCGAGCGCCTGTACCACCGCGTGGCCGGCTGCAGCGATGTCTTCGATCGCAAGCTCGGGAAAATCCAGGCCGTACGGCTGGCCGGATGCCGGGTTGATCGAGGCCGGCCCGGTGGAACCGAAGCAACTCCCTAACGAGTTGACGCAGATCACGAACCATTTGTCGGTGTCGAGCGCGTGGCCGGGCCCGATCATCGCTTCCCACCAGCCAGGCGAGGGATCTTTGGGGCTTGAAGCAGCATGGGCCGACGGCGACAGGCCCGTGAACAGCAGGATCGCGTTGTTGCGTCGGCGATTGAGACGCCCCCAGGTTTCGTACGCGATCGAGGCGCGCCGCAGCTCGCCACCGTGGTGCAACGGCAAGGGGCCGGACAAGTGGACGTGCCGTACAGCATCGGTCCGCTCGGGTGTGCTGTCCGCCGCGGCCGCAGCAATACGAGCCGTTGCGGTCATGGCTCGGGATCGCCGCCATCGCTGATGCCCTCGAACAGCGGCGTCGACAGATAGCGCTCACCGGTATCGGGCAACATCGCGAGCAGTACGCTGCCGCGCGGCGCATCGTGTGCGACCTTGAGAGCAGCGGCGAACGTGCCGCCGCAGGAAATGCCGCAGAAGATGCCTTCCTGGCGGGCGAGCGCTCGGGCAGTTTCGATCGCCTCGGTATCGCTGACGGGCACGATACGATCGGCGATCTCGCGATTCAGTACCGCTGGAATGAAATTCGGTGTCCACCCCTGGATCTTGTGAGGCTTGAACGGTTGACCCGCTAACAACTGCGCACCCTCCGGCTCGGTTGCGATGATCTGAACCTCGGGCCGCGCCAGCTTGAGCATTTCGCCAGCGCCGGTGAGCGTGCCGCCCGTACCCCAACCGCTGACGAAGAAATCCAGGCGCTTGTCGACGAAGTCCGAGAGGATCTCAGGACCGGTCGTGTTGCGATGGTAGGCAGGATTGGCGGGGTTCTCGAATTGGCGGGCGAGAAACCAGCCGTGCTTCGCGGCGAGCTCGGCCGCTTTGGCCACCATGCCAGTGCCACTGCCAGCCGCCGGTGTGAGTATCACCTTCGCGCCCAGCATGCGCATGATCTTGCGCCGCTCGAT
Organism: Steroidobacteraceae bacterium; assembly: GCA_041395625.1. Taxonomy (GTDB): domain Bacteria; phylum Pseudomonadota; class Gammaproteobacteria; order Steroidobacterales; family Steroidobacteraceae; genus CADEED01. Next base: position 73,987 of record JAWLAE010000004.1, read on the forward strand.
CGAAAACGTCTCGACCATCACGGCAACGAACGGATACCCTTTGGCCGCGCAGACCATCGCGAGTGCGATGCCGGTATTCCCCGAGGTCGCTTCCACCACCGTTTGCCCGGGCTTGAGTTCGCCGCGACGTTCGGCGTCCTCGATGATGGCGATGGCCAGGCGGTCCTTCACCGAATGCAGGGGATTGAAGTACTCGCACTTCACGTACATGGTGACGTGCTCAGGTGCGAGGCGGTTGATGCGCACGATGGGCGTACGCCCGATCGTCCCCAGTATGTTGTCGTAGATCATGCGTGCACTCTAAGCGACTGCGGCCAAGTCGCGGCGTTGGCAGCGGCATATTCTTATAACGATTTGTTATGATGTCCTACACAAATGGCCCGTGAAACAAATCTGCAACAATGGCGCTTCGCGCTCGCTGTGGCGCGCAACGGTTTGTCGGTAACCCATGCCGCGCAGATCCTCGGTGTGTCGCAGCCGGCGATCAGTCGCGCCCTGAAGGAGCTGGAGCAAATCCTTGGATTCGCAGTATTCGTGCGTGAAGGTCGGGCGCTCACCCGGATCACGCCTGAGGGCGAGCAGGTGCTTGCCGCAGCGCAGCGGGCAGTAAACGAGTTCAACGGTCTCACCGCCCTGGCACGAGACGTCGCCGGGGAAGAATCGGGCAGTCTGTCGCTCGCCACCACGCACACGCAGGCGCGCTACGTGTTGCCGCCCGTCGTTACCGCGTTCCGTCACCGCCATCCGAGCGTCGATCTGAATCTGCATCAAGGTACGAGCGAACAGATCGCGGAGATGGTGGCGGCCGATCGAGTGCAGCTGGCCATAGCGACCGGCTCGGAAGGCTTGTTCGCCGGGATGGTCTTGCTGCCGGTCTATCGTTGGCATCGTCAGGTCGTCGTGCCACGCAAGCATCCGCTGACCCGTGCTGGCCGGTTGACGCTCGAGAAGCTGGCGGCCTTTCCCCTGGTCACCTATGTGTTCAGCTTCTCAGGAGCATCGTCATTGCAGCAGATTTTCGAGCGCGCCGGCCTGACACCCAAAATCGCTCTGACGGCGCGCGACTCCGATGTCATCAAGACCTATGTGCGTCTCGGACTCGGGGTCGGCATCATTGCGAGCGTGGCGATCGACCCGCGGGAAGACCATGATCTGGTCGTGCTCGATGCCGATCACCTGTTTCCGATCCATACCACCTGGGTGGGCTTTCGCCGGGGTACACGTTTGCGGGAGTACACTTACGATTTCCTGGCGGCCTTCGGTCCGCACCTCACGCGTCGACTAATCGATCGAGCGGCCGCCGATCCGGCGCGCATTCCCGATCTTTTTCGTCGCATCGCCCTGCCTGTGCAATGACCACCAGCCCCGCCGAGCGCCTGCAGAAGTTGTTAGCGACGGCCGGGCATGGGTCGCGGCGGGAGATCGAGCAATGGATACGCGCCGGCAGGCTGACGGTCAACGGGCAGCCTGCGGCACTTGGCCAGCGTGCGACATTGCTGGATGACATACGACTCGACGGCCGCGCTCTGCCCGTGGCCGCTGCGCAGCCGCCGCGGGAGTTGTTGCTGTATCACAAGCCGGTCGGAGAAGTAACGACTCGGCACGATCCAGAGGGCCGCCCCACCGTTTTCGAGCGCCTGCCAGCGCCCCGCAGCGGTCGCTGGATCGTTGTCGGGCGGCTCGATGTCCACACAGCCGGGTTGTTGCTGTTCACGACCGACGGTGAGCTGGCGCATCGACTGATGCATCCTTCCAGTGAAGTCGAGCGCGAGTACCTCGTGCGGGTGCGTGGGTTGCCTGATGAGGCGACACTGCAGCGACTGCTTGCCGGCGTCGAACTCGATGATGGACCGGCGCGATTCGATCGCATCGAACCTGAGAGCAGCTCGGGCAGTCATGCCTGGTTTCGAGTCACGCTGCACGAAGGCCGCAATCGTGAGGTGCGCCGTCTCTGGGCCGCCGTCGGGTTCGAGGTCAGTCGCCTCACCCGCATCCGCTTCGGGCCGATCAGCTTGCCGCGCGACTCGAAGCCAGGTTCATTCCGCTACGCGGAGCCTGCCGTACACGCCGATTTGTCGGCTGCACTCGAGCCATGATCTGGCGGCGCGCGCAGCGGTTGTTCTGGGGCACGGTCTTCGCGGCCGCATACCGCGGCCAACGCCTCGGTATCGCGCCGACCGATCTGCACCTCGTCATACGCAATGCGTTGATCTACGACGGTTCCGGCCGCGAACCATACATGGCCGACGTCGGTATCGACGGCGCGCGCATCGTCGCCATCGGCGATCTGGGCGGATGCACGGCGCGCCAGTCACTGGACGCGGCTGGCCTCGCGCTCGCGCCTGGTTTCATCAACAGCCTGTCGTGGGCGACCGAGTCGTTACTGCAGGATCCGACTGCCGCCAGCGATGTGCGGCAAGGTGTCACGCTGGAGATATTCGGCGAAGGCGTTTCGATGGGGCCACTGACAACCAGCATGCGTCTGGAACTCGATGCACGCCTGCGAGCACGGCGTCTCGAAGCCGACTGGAGCACCCTCGGTGAATATCTCGAACGACTAGAGCGGCGCGGCGTCGTGCCGAATGTCGCCTCGATGGTTGGTGCGACCACCGTGCGAGTCAACGTGATGGGTTATGTGCACCGCGCGGCGAGCGACACGGAGATTGCCGCCATGTGCGAGCTGGTGCGCGAGGCGATGCGCGAAGGCGCGTTGGGACTCGGGTCCGCCCTGATCTATTCGCCTGCAGCCTCGGCGTCCTATCGCGAGTTGCTGGCGCTGGCGCAGGCTGCGGCAGACTACGGGGGCGCCTATTGCAGCCACATCCGCAGTGAGACTACCGACGTGGTCGCAGCCGCACAGGAGTTGATCGACATCGCCGCGGCAACTGGTCAGCACACCGAGATCTACCACCTGAAGGCGGCCGGGCGCGATAACTGGCATCGGTTGGAGGAGGTGATTGCGCGGCTCGAAACCGCGCGCGCAGCTGGTGTGCGGGTCGCCGCCAACATGTACCCCTACACCTCGGCTGCGACCGGACTCGATGCAACCATGCCGCCCTGGGTGCAGGAGGGAGGCGCGGAGGCCTGGTTCGCCCGCCTGGCAGAGCCGGCCCACCGGGCACGATTGTTAGTCGAGATCGCCCGGCCCGGGAATGGTTGGGAGAATCTGTATCATGCCGCTGGCGGCGCCGAGAATGTCACCTTGCTGGGTCTGGTGACGCCGCAGCTGCAACACTGCAATGGGCTGACGCTCGCGGCGGTGGCGGCGCAAAGAGGCGTGACACCGGAGCAGGCAATAATCGATCTGGTGCGTGCGGATCGCAGCCGCGTCACCGCCGCGTTCGAGCTGATGACCGAGGACAATGTCCGGCGGCAGCTGGCGTTGCCCTGGGTGTCCCTATGTTCCGATGCCGAGGCGTTGACACCTGGCCTCGGTGCCAGTAACTACCGCACTCACCCGCGGGCATTCGGCGCTTTTGCACGTTTTCTCGGTCACTATGTGCGTGATCGGCAAATCGTGCCGTTGGCTGAGGCGATTCGTCGGCTCAGCAGCCAGCCGGCAGCGCAGTTCAAGCTGCGTAATCGTGGGCGCGTGGCGCTGGGCTGCTATGCAGATCTGGTGTTGTTCGACGCAGCTCGCATCGCCGACCATGCGACGTTGGCTGATGCAGAGCGATTGGCGACCGGCGTCGTCAGCGTTGTCGTCAACGGGCAGGTCGTGCTGCGGGACGGTAGGTTTACCGGCGCAAGACCAGGGCGCTTCGTACGTGGGCCCGGCTATGTTGCCTGCACGGCCGGACGCTACCCAGACCACAGTGCGATGCCGAAAGCCGCTGGCTAATCGTTGCTGCCGCTAGCGCAAGCCTGCGCTGCTCAACGGAACTTCTCGGGGCGCAGCACTTCGACATCCTGGGCGTAGAGCACCATCGCGTAGTTCTCGTAATAACGGGCTTGCAGATGGCGCATCAGCGATTCCGCGCGGCTGCCCTCGCAGATCAGCTCGATGCGGATATTGGCTGACAGTTCCCAATTGGACGAACGCTGGCCGTGCGTGCCGCGGCCGCGGGCGTCGGTGATCGTGTAGCCGAGTACGCCCTGGTCTTCCAGTTCCCGCGTCAGTTCGCGCTCCAGTTGGGCCTCGGTAATGATGGTCACCAGCTTGCGGGTTGCGTGGCTCATAGCTCTCTCTCGGGGCTCTCCCGGGTCAACGTTGCAGCCACTCAGCCAGCCGCTGGTAGAGCGGAATGCCCACCAGGATGTTGAATGGAAAGGTGAATGCTAGCGACATCGTGAGCGACAACGCCGGATTGGCGGCGGGCACAGCGGTCCGCATACTGGCCGGCGCTGCAATATAGGAGGCGCTGGCTGCCAGGACTGCCAGTAGGACAGTGCCGCCCAGCGACAGCCCCATCAATGTGCCGGTAAATGCGCCGATCAGCCCGAAAAGCGGTGGTATCAAGAGGGCAAATGTCACCAACTTGATGCCTTGCGCACGGAATCCGGCCAATTGTGCAGCGGCAATCAGGCCCATCTCCAGCAAGAACAGTCCCAGGATGCCTTTAAACAGATCGAAGTAGAGGGGCGCCAGCGGTTGCAGGCCCTCGGGTCCCGCAACCCAGCCAATCAATAGTCCACCCATGAGCAGGACAATGCTGCGCCCCAGCATCACTTCGCGCAGCACATGTCCCCAGCGCACGCCCGCACTCACGCCACGCGCGAGCAGGATGCCCACGACGATGCCAGGTATCTCGAGCATCACCAGAAACAGCGGCATTTCGGCTTCGTAAGGGATGTTTTGACTCTGCAGCCAGGCGATGCCGACGGCGAACGTCGCGACGCTCACGGAGCCATAGTGGCCGGCAATGGCCGCGGCATCGGTCCGGTTGATCCGGGCGAGGTAATGCAGCACCGCAAAGGCGAGCAGAGCAAGGCCAGCACCCAGTGCGATCACCGACAGCATGTCGAGCGCCAGCGAGGCTACGGGCTGGCGGGCCAGCTCAATACCGCCTTTCAACCCGATCGACAGCAATAATAAGGTGCTGACGAAGTCGTAGATGGCTGGGGGCAGCCGCAGCTCCGATTTGAGCAGCCCGGCGGTGACACCCAGTACGAAGAAAAGAACGACTGGGTCGATGCTCATCGTGCCTTTGTGCGACGGCGGGTGGGCCGCATTGTACGGAGACCAGCAAATACCTTGCCAGCCTCATTGACACTCACTGTGCTGGAAATCAGAATACGCGGCTCGTTTTTCGCGGAGGGGTACCCAAGCGGCCAACGGGAGCAGACTGTAAATCTGCCGGCTTACGCCTTCGTAGGTTCGAATCCTACCCCCTCCACCACGAGCGGAGTCGGTAGATAGTGCATCGGTGGATGGGTTGAGGGCAAGGCATCGGCGGGTGTAGTTCAATGGTAGAACCTCAGCCTTCCAAGCTGATGACGTGGGTTCGATTCCCACTACCCGCTCCAGCCCGGGTTAGTAGCAGGGGAGCTGGCTCAGCGGCGCGGGGCAAGCGGCGGACAAGAGGCCCACGTAGCTCAGTTGGTAGAGCACGTCCTTGGTAAGGACGAGGTCACCGGTTCAATCCCGGTCGTGGGCTCCACGCCAGTGAAGTGCACGGTCGGACTGTTAGTCAGTTAGGGTTTTAGTATGCGGGGCCGGCTCGTGGAGTCGGCCTTGTTTCAATTCAGGCGGAGCCTCGAGAAATGTCTAAAGAGAAATTTGAACGCACCAAGCCGCACGTAAACGTTGGGACGATCGGTCACGTGGATCACGGCAAGACGACGCTGACGGCGGCGCTGACGAAGGTGATGGCGGAGACGCACGGCGGCCAGTTCATGGCGTACGACCAGATTGACAAGGCGCCGGAAGAGAAGGCGCGCGGCATCACGATCTCGACGGCACACGTGGAGTACGAGTCGAAGGAGCGTCATTACGCGCACGTGGATTGCCCTGGGCACGCGGACTACGTGAAGAACATGATCACGGGAGCGGCGCAGATGGACGGCGCGATTTTGGTGGTCTCGGCGGCCGATGGTCCGATGCCGCAGACGCGCGAGCATATTCTGTTGGCGCGACAGGTAGGTGTGCCGTACATCGTCGTGTTCATGAACAAGGCGGACATGGTCGATGACAAGGAGCTGCTGGAGCTGGTGGAGATGGAAGTGCGCGAGCTGCTGTCGGTGTACAAGTTTCCCGGGGACGACACGCCGATCATCATTGGCTCGGCGCTGAAGGCGCTGGAGGGCGACACGTCGGAGATCGGCGTCCCGGCGGTGGTGAAGCTGGTGGAGGAGATGGACAAGTACATCCCGGTACCGACGCGCGAGGTGGACAAGCCGTTTTTGATGCCGGTGGAGGACGTGTTCTCGATTTCGGGGCGCGGCACGGTGGTGACGGGTCGGATCGAGCGCGGCATCGTCAAGGTGAACGACGAGATCGAGATCGTGGGGATCAGCGCGACGCAGAAGACCACCTGCACGGGTGTGGAGATGTTCAGGAAGCTCTTGGATCGGGGCGAGGCGGGGGACAACGTGGGCGTGCTGTTGCGCGGTACGAAGCGCGAAGAAGTGCAGCGCGGCCAGGTGCTGGCGAAGCCCGGTTCGATCAACCCGCACACGCAGTTCGAGTGCGAAGTGTACGTGCTGACCAAGGAAGAGGGCGGGCGCCACACGCCGTTCTTCAAGGGCTATCGGCCGCAGTTCTACTTCCGCACGACCGACGTGACGGGGACGATCGAGTTGCCGGGCAACACCGAGATGGTGATGCCGGGGGACAACATCAAGATGACGGTGGAGCTGATCAACCCGATCGCGATGGACGAGGGGCTGCGCTTTGCGATCCGCGAGGGCGGACGTACGGTCGGCGCCGGTGTCGTCGCCAAGATATTGAAATAAGGGTAGTTGTTAGGAAAGTCTGTTATTCGTACGGGCATCGCGCTGCAAGGCCGCGATGCCCGTTGAATCCCGGGCGCAAGCCCGTAGATAGGCCAGTAGCTCAATTGGCAGAGCGGCGGTCTCCAAAACCGCAGGTTGGGGGTTCGATTCCCTCCTGGCCTGCCACCGGACACATATGAACGAAGAAGCCAAACACACAGGTGCCGTGCCCACGGGCGGCGACTCGGCCAAACTGATTCTCGCGATCGCATTGGTGGTCGGCGGTATCGTGGCCTTCTACCTGTTGTCTGCGCGTCCAGAGTGGATGCGCTGGCTCGCGATGGTTGCGGGTCTGGGGCTCGCGGCGCTCGTCTTCTTCGTATCGCAATATGGTCGCGACCTGTGGCAGTTCGCACTCGAGTCGCGCATCGAGCTGCGCAAGATCTTCTGGCCCAACCGCCAGGAAACCGGGATGACGACCCTGATCGTGTTCGGCTTCGTGATCGTCATGAGCCTGTTCTTCTGGGTGCTCGATCTGATCCTCGCATCGATCACCCGCATGTTCACCGGTCAAGGAGGCTGACATGGCGCTGCGCTGGTACGTCGTTCATGCCTACTCGAACTTCGAGCATCGCGTGCTCGAGTCACTCAAGGAGCGGATCAAGCGGGACGGTCTCGAACACAAGTTCGGCGAGATCCTGGTGCCGACGGAAGAAGTGGTGGAAATGCGCGACGGGCAGAAGCGCAAGAGTGAGCGCAAGTTCTACCCCGGCTACGTGTTGGTGCAGATGGAGATGGATGAGCAGACCTGGCATCTGGTACGCGACGTGCCCAAGGTGCTTGGCTTCATCGGTGGTACGCCGGATAAACCGGCACCGATCAGCGAGCGCGAGGCCAATCAGATCCTGCGCCGCGTGGAAGAAGGGGTCGACAAGCCGCGCCCCAAGGTCCTGTTCGAGCCGGGCGAAGTGGTGCGAGTCACCGATGGCCCGTTCAACGACTTCAGCGGCGTGGTCGAGCATGTGAACTACGAGAAGAGCCGCTTGCAGGTGGCGGTGCAGATTCTGGGTCGCTCGGCCCCTGTTGAACTCGAGTTCTCGCAGGTCGAAAAGGCCTGACGATCTATTGATGTTTTTGGTCGCGTGCAGGAAGCGCGCGGCGTAACGGCACGGAAGCGCATGGGGAGCTCTCGCATCGCGAGGGCGTCTGGACCCAGGAGAGTAGAGCGATGGCAAAGAAAGTACAGGGCTATGTGAAGCTCCAGGTTCCCGCCGGCGCGGCCAATCCGTCGCCGCCGATCGGGCCGGCGCTCGGTCAGCAGGGCGTGAACATCATGGAGTTCTGCAAGCAGTTCAATGCTGCTACGCAGAAGGTGGAGAAGAATCTGCCGATTCCCGTGATCATCACGGTATACGCGGATCGCAGCTTCACGTTCATCATGAAGACGCCGCCGGCGTCGGTGCTGATCCGCAAGCAGCTGGGTCTCGAGAAGGGCAGCGGCGCGCCCAACACCAACAAGGTTGGCAAGATCACGCGTAAACAACTCGAGGAAGTCGCGAAGACCAAGCAGCCGGATCTGACCGCTGCGGATCTCGATGCGGCCGTGCGCACGATCGCGGGCAGCGCGCGTTCCATGGGCGTGGATGTGGTGGAGTAACGAACATGCCAGCAGTAGCAAAACGTCAGCAGGTTTGGAAGTCGAAGCTCGCGCCGGGCAAGCAATATCCCATCGACGAAGCGCTTGCGCTCGTCAAGGAATTCGCCACAGCCAAGTTCAGCGAGTCTGTCGATGCCGCCGTGAATCTCGGCATCGATGCGTCGAAGTCTGATCAGCAAGTGCGTGGCTCCACGGTGATGCCGCATGGCATCGGCAAGACCGTGCGTGTCGCAGTATTCACCGCCGGCAAGAACGTCGAGGCGGCGAAAGCTGCCGGTGCAGACATTGTCGGACTCGAGGACCTGGCCGAGAAAGTGAAGGCCGGCGAGATGAATTTCGATGTGGTGGTGGCGAGCCCGGACGCGATGCGCGTCGTCGGCCAGTTGGGTCAGATCCTTGGTCCGCGCGGTCTGATGCCGAATCCGAAAGTGGGTACGGTGACACCGAACGTGGCCGAAGCGGTCAAGAACGCGAAGTCGGGTCAGGTGCGCTATCGCGTCGACAAGGCGGGCATCGTGCATTGCACGATCGGCAAGGCGCAGTTCGAGGTCAATCAGCTGCGGGAGAATCTGCTCGCGCTGCTGGCCGACCTGAACAAGGCGAAGCCGACGACGTCGAAGGGTGTGTATCTGAAGCGGGTCACGCTCGCCTCGACCATGGGTCCGGGCGTGCAGGTGGATCAGAGCTCGCTCAGTCTCTAAGGGTAATCAGTATTGGTGCGGATGCGCCGGCGCGCGAGTGTCGGCGGATTCCATCGAAGACCGCAGGCGAGCGCGGTGCTCATCGACAAAGGATGGGCAAGCGCGCTCTTAATCGGGATGGCCTGCGCAGATGGTGTACGCAGCATCGGGCATGGATTTCGTCGGTAACGCACGGAGTCGTGGCTTGGATGTGAGGTCACTATCGATAGGGCCGGACGCTCATACGTGAGTTTCCGGGTGTGATCTTTAGTCCAGGAGGTATGCAGAATGTCACTCAACCTCGACGGCAAGAAGGTCGTTGTCGCGGAAGTCGCCGATGTCGCCGCCAAGGCGTTATCGGTAGTTGCTGCGCAGTATCGTGGCATCACGGTTGCGCAGATGACTGAGCTTCGTTCGCAGGCGCGGACGCAGGGCGTGTACATGCGTGTCGTCAAGAACACGCTGGCGCGGCGTGCTCTGGCCGGTACGGCGTTCGAACCGATCGGGCCGAAACTGAAAGGCCCGCTCGTGCTCGCGTTCTCGAAGGATGATCCTGGCGCAGCTGCGCGCGTGATCAAGGCCTTCGCGAAGGACAACGACAAACTGGTAGCTACTCTCGTGTCGCTCGGCGGGCAAGTCATGCCCGGCGACGCCATCGAGAAGGTTGCCAGTCTGCCGACGCGCGATCAGGCGCTGTCACAGCTCGTCGGGCTGTTGCAGGCGCCGATCCAGAAACTGGTCAGCACGCTCGCCGCGCCGAACCAGAAGCTGGTGCGCACGATCGCCGCGGTCCGCGACGCGAAACAGGCTGCCGCCTGATCGCCGCTGCCACTCAACTGTTAGTTAGAAAATTCAGGAGCTGAAAATGGCTGTTTCAAAAGACGAAATCCTCGATGCAATTTCCAAGATGAGCGTGATGGAAGTCGTTGACCTGATCTCCGATATGGAGAAGAAGTTCAACGTCACCGCGGCCGCACCGGTTGCCATGATGGCTGCCGGCGGTGCCGCAGCGGCTGCCGCACCTGCTGAGGAGCAGACCGAGTTCACGGTCATCCTCAAGGAATACGCGGCCGACAAGAAGGTCGGTGTCATCAAAGTAGTGCGCGAACTGACAGGTCTCGGCCTGAAGGAAGCGAAGGACCTGGTCGAAGGCGTGCCGGGCACCGTCAAGGAAGGCGCCAACAAGGCCGATTCCGACGCGATGAAGAAGAAGCTCGAAGACGCAGGCGCGAAGGTCGAGATCAAGTAATTGATCCGGACGGCACTTGCGCAGAGCGCCACGCGAGGCAGTTGGAGATCCGGGCACCGCCCCGGATTCTCCGGCTGCGTCGCCACTTTGATTGTTGGCTGATGCATTGTTTGGTTTCTAATTTAGGGGCGCGCGTCAGCGCGCTAAGGTGATCTCGATGGCTTACTCCTTCACCGAGAAGAAGCGCATCCGCAAGAATTTCGGCAAGCAGGGCAGCATTCTCGAAACGCCCTACCTGCTGGCGATTCAGCTCGATTCGTATCGCACGTTTCTGCAGGCCGACAAGGCTGAGGATCGACGCGACGAAATCGGTCTGCACGCTGCGTTCAAGAGCGTATTCCCGATCTCGAGCTACTCGGGCAATGCGACGCTCGAGTACGTCAGCTACCGTCTCGGTGAACCGGTATTCGATGTCAAGGAGTGCCAGCTGCGCGGCCTCACCTACGCCGCGCCGCTGCGCGTCAAAGTGCGCCTGATCGTGCTCGACAAGGAAGCGTCGGGCGCCAAGAAGCCAGTCAAGGACGTGCGTGAACAGGAGGTCTACCTCGGCGAGCTGCCGCTGATGACCGACAATGGAACGTTCGTCGTGAACGGCACCGAGCGCGTGATCGTCTCGCAGTTGCATCGCTCGCCCGGCGTGTTCTTCGATCACGACCGTGGCAAGTCCCATAGCTCGGGCAAGCTGCTGTTCAGCGCCCGCATCATTCCTTACCGCGGCTCCTGGCTAGATTTCGAGTTCGACGCCAAGGACAGCGTGTTCGCGCGTATCGACCGGCGCCGCAAGTTGCCAGTGTCGATCATTCTGCGGGCGCTCGGCATGAACGAGGCCGAGATCCTCGATACCTTCTTCGAGAAGAACACCTTCTTCCTGAGCAAGGACGAGGTGGCGCTCGAACTCGTGCCGCAGCGTTTGCGCGGCGAGACCGCGACGTTCGAGATCCGAATCGGCGATACGGTCGTGGTCGAAGAAGGGCGGCGCATCACGGCGCGCCACGTGCGCCAGCTGGAAGACGCGGGCGTCAGCAAGCTGACCGTGCCGCGCGAATACATCTACGGCAAGGTGTTGGCGCACGACGTCGTCAACACCGAGACCGGCGAAATTCTCGCCAAGGCCAACGAGGTGCTCACCGCGGTGTCGACCGAGACACTGATCGAGACGGGCATCACCGAAGTGCAGGTTCTCTATACTAACGACCTGGATCGGGGTCCGTATATCTCCGATACGCTGCGTATCGATCCGGCGAGCACACGCCTCGAGGCGCTGGTCGAGATCTATCGCATGATGCGTCCGGGCGAACCGCCGACCAAGGATGCGGCCGAGAACCTGTTCAACAATCTGTTCTTCAATTCGGAGCGCTACGATCTGTCGGGCGTCGGCCGCATGAAGTTCAATCGGCGTGTCGGCCGGGAAGAGATCACCGGCTCATCGGTGCTCTCGAAGGAAGACATCCTCGATGTGCTGAAAGTGCTGATCGAGATCCGCAACGGCAATGGCACGGTCGATGACATCGATCACCTCGGCAATCGTCGCGTGCGCAGCGTCGGCGAGATGGCCGAAAACGCGTTCCGCGTCGGTCTGGTGCGTGTCGAGCGGGCTGTGAAGGAACGGCTGACGATCGCCGAGTCCGAGCCGCTGATGCCACAGGAGATGATCAACGCCAAGCCGGTGTCGGCGGCCGTCAAGGAGTTCTTCGGATCCTCGCAGCTGTCGCAGTTCATGGATCAGAACAATCCGCTGTCCGAGGTTACTCACAAGCGCCGCGTCTCGGCGCTCGGGCCGGGCGGCCTGACACGCGAACGTGCCGGCTTCGAAGTGCGCGACGTGCATCCGACGCACTACGGGCGAGTCTGCCCGATCGAGACGCCTGAAGGTCCGAACATCGGCTTGATCAATTCGCTCGCCGTGTATGCGCGCACCAACCAGTATGGCTTTCTCGAAACGCCGTATCGGCGTGTCAAAGACGGCCAGGTCACCGACGAGATCGAGTATCTCTCGGCGATCGAAGAGAGCCAGTATGCGATCGCGCAGGCGAACTCGGCGCTCACGACGACCAACAAGTTGGTCGACGAACTGGTGTCCTGCCGGTTCCAGAACGAATTCACGCTGATGCCGCGCGCCAACATCAATTATATGGACGTCTCGCCGAAGCAGATCGTCTCGGTAGCGGCGTCACTGATTCCGTTTCTCGAGCACGATGACGCGAACCGCGCCTTGATGGGCTCGAACATGCAACGCCAGGCGGTGCCGACGCTGCGCTCGGAAACACCGCTCGTCGGCACGGGCATGGAGCGACCAGTTGCCATCGACTCCGGTGTCACCGTAGTGGCGAAGCGCGGCGGTCTGGTCGATTCGGTCGACGCGTCCCGTATCGTGGTGCGCGTCAATGACAACGAGACTACCGCCGGCGAGCCGGGTGTCGACATCTACAATTTGACCAAGTACACGCGTTCCAACCAGAACACTTGTATCAATCAGCGCCCGCTGGTCAACGCTGGCGATCAAATCGCGCGCGGCGACGTGCTGGCCGACGGTCCGTCGACGGACGTAGGTGAGCTGGCGCTCGGCCAGAACCTGTTGGTCGCGTTCATGCCATGGAACGGCTACAACTTCGAAGACTCGATCCTGATCAGTGAGCGCGTGGTCCAGGAGGACCGCTTCACGACGATTCATATCGAGGAACTCACTTGCGTCGCGCGCGACACCAAGCTGGGCCCAGAGGACATCACGGCCGATATCCCGAACGTGGGTGACGCGGCTCTGGCGAAACTCGATGAAGCTGGCATCGCCTTCATCGGTGCCGAGGTGCGCTCCGGGGACATCCTGGTGGGCAAGGTCACGCCGAAGGGCGAGACGCAGCTGACGCCGGAAGAGAAGCTGTTGCGTGCGATCTTCGGCGAGAAGGCGAGCGACGTGAAGGATACGAGCTTGCGCGTGCCGCCGGGCATGGATGGCACCGTCATCGACGTGCGCGTCTTCACGCGTGACGGCGTCGACAAGGATTCGCGCGCGCTCTCGATCGAGAAATCGGAAATCGAGCGTGTCCGCAAGGATCTCGGCGATCAGCAGCGTATCCTCGAAGACGACTTGTTTTCGCGTGTCAGCTCGATGCTGGTCGGCAAGACGGTCGCCGGTGGTCCGCAGGGCCTCGCCAAGGGCAACCGGATAGACACCGACTACCTCGGTCGTATCAGCCGCGAAGAGTGGTTCGAGATTCGTCTCGACGACGAAGAGGCTAACAATCAGCTCGAACAGGCGGCTGAGCGCCTGCAGGCGCAACGCAAGGCCCTGGAGAAACGGCTCGAGGAAAAGAAGGCCAAGATTACCGCCGGTGACGATCTGGCACCGGGCGTGCTGAAGATGGTCAAGGTGTATCTGGCGGTCAAGCGCCGGGTGCAGCCGGGCGACAAGATGGCGGGGCGCCACGGTAACAAGGGCGTCATTTCCACGATCGTCCCGGTCGAGGACATGCCGTATCTGGAAGATGGCACGCCCGTCGACATCGTACTGAATCCGCTCGGCGTGCCATCGCGCATGAACGTCGGTCAGGTGCTGGAGACGCATCTGGGCTGGGCCGCCAAGGGGCTTGGCCTCAAGATCGGCCGCATGCTCGAAGGTCAGGCTGCGGTGGCCGATCTGCGCAAGATGCTCGATCAGATCTACAACGACACGGGTGGCCAGAAAGAGCGTATCGACACGCTGAACGATGCCGAAGTCGTGCAGTTGGCTACCAACCTGACCAAGGGTGTGCCGATCGCGACGCCTGTGTTCGACGGTGCCTCGGAGGCGGAGATCAAGAAACTGCTGGCTTTGGCAGACCTGCCATTGTCCGGGCAGACGTATCTGAACGATGGTCGCACGGGTGAACGCTTCGAGCGTCAGGTCACCGTGGGCTACATGTACATGCTGAAGCTGAACCATCTCGTCGACGACAAGATGCACGCCCGTTCAACGGGGCCTTACTCGCTGGTCACACAGCAGCCGCTCGGCGGCAAGGCCCAGTTCGGTGGTCAGCGTTTCGGCGAGATGGAAGTCTGGGCGCTCGAGGCCTACGGCGCGGCGTACACCTTGCAGGAAATGCTGACGGTCAAGTCGGACGACACGCAAGGCCGCACGCTGATGTACAAGGCCATCGTCGATGGCAATCACGAGATGAAAGCGGGTATGCCGGAATCCTTCAACGTCCTGGTGAAGGAAATCCGTTCCCTCTGCATCAACATCGAACTCGAGCAGGAATAAAGGCAGGCAAGCGCTATGAAAGATCTACTCAAGTTATTCAAGCAGCACGCGCCGGTCGAACAGTTCGACTCGATCAAGATCGGTCTGGCATCGCCAGACCTGGTTCGATCGTGGTCGTACGGCGAAGTGAAGAAGCCCGAGACCATCAACTACCGGACGTTCAAGCCGGAGCGTGATGGGTTGTTCTGCGCCAAGATCTTCGGGCCCGTGAAGGACTACGAGTGTCTGTGCGGCAAGTACAAGCGGCTCAAGCATCGTGGTGTCGTGTGCGAGAAGTGTGGCGTCGAGGTGACGCAGGCCAAAGTGCGCCGTGAGCGGATGGGCCATATCGAGCTCGCGAGTCCAACCGCGCATATCTGGTTCCTGAAGTCGCTGCCGTCACGTATCGGCCTGATGCTCGACATGACGCTCCGCGAGATCGAGCGCGTGCTCTATTTCGAGGCATTCGTCGTGATCGACGGCGGCATGACTCCACTGCAACGCTGTCAGTTACTCACTGACGAGATGTACCTCGAGGCGATCGAGGAGCACGGCGACGAATTCGACGCCCGCATGGGTGCCGAAGCGGTGTTCGAATTGCTGAAGAACCTCGATCTGGCGGCCGAGCTCGTCAAGGTTCGGGAAGAGATGGGCGCCACGGCGTCAGAAACCAAGCTCAAGCGTCTGTCCAAGCGCCTCAAGCTGATCGAGTCGTTCATCGAGTCGAAGAACAAGCCCGAATGGATGGTGCTCACCGTGCTGCCGGTGCTGCCGCCGGACCTGCGGCCGCTGGTGCCACTCGATGGCGGTCGCTTCGCAACGTCCGATCTGAACGATCTGTATCGCCGGGTAATCAATCGCAACAATCGTCTGCGCCGCCTGCTCGAGCTCAACGCGCCCGATATCATCGTCCGCAACGAGAAGCGCATGCTGCAGGAAGCTGTCGATGCGTTGCTCGACAACGGTCGTCGCGGTCGCGCCATCACCGGCACGAACAAGCGACCGCTGAAGTCGCTGGCCGACATGATCAAAGGCAAGCAAGGTCGTTTCCGGCAGAATCTGCTCGGCAAGCGCGTCGACTACTCAGGTCGTTCCGTGATCGTGGTCGGACCCACGCTGCGTCTGCACCAGTGCGGCCTGCCGAAGAAGATGGCGCTCGAGCTGTTCAAGCCGTTCATTTTCCAGAAGCTGCAGGTGCGCGGCGATGCGTCGACCATCAAGGCCGCCAAGCGCCTGGTGGAGCGCGAGGGCCCGGAAGTCTGGGACATTCTCGAGGAAGTGATCCGCGAGCATCCGGTGCTGCTCAACCGTGCGCCGACATTGCATCGTCTCGGTATCCAGGCGTTCGAGCCGCTGCTGGTCGAAGGTAAGGCCATCCAGCTGCACCCGCTGGTTTGCACGGCATTCAACGCGGACTTCGACGGTGACCAGATGGCCGTACACGTGCCGCTGTCGCTGGAGGCGCAGCTTGAAGCGCGTGCGCTGATGATGTCGACCAACAACATCCTCTCGCCGGCCAACGGCGATCCGATCATCGTGCCGTCACAGGACGTGGTACTTGGGTTGTATTTCATGACTCGTGAGCGCGTCGGTGCGCGTGGTGAGGGCATGGTGTTCGCGGACACGCAGGAAGTGCATCGCGCGTACGAGGGCCGCGTGGTCGACTTGCAGGCGAAGTGCCATGTGCGAGTTCGTGAGTGGCTGCCGGACGCCGACGGTGAATTGCAGCCGAAGCGCCGGCGTGTCGAAACGACCGTTGGACGTGCTCTGTTGTCCGAGATCCTGCCGAAGGGTTTGCCCTTCGATCTCGTCAACCAGGACATGACCAAGAAAGTCATCTCCGGCACGATCAACGCGTGCTATCGCGCGCTGGGTCTGAAAGACACAGTGATCTTCGCCGACCAGCTGATGTACATGGGCTTCCAGTACGCCACCCGTTCGGCGGTGTCCTTCGGTATCGACGACATCGTCATTCCGGAGCAGAAGACCAAGATCGTGGCGCATGCCGACAACGAAGTGAAGGAAATCCAGGATCAGTACGCCTCGGGTCTCGTCACCAACGGCGAGCGCTACAACAAGGTGGTCGATATCTGGTCACGTGCTAACGACCAGGTGGCCAAGGCGATGATGGAGAAGCTGGGCACGGAAGAGCTGCCCGACGCGCAGGGCAAGAAGATCCGGCAGAAGTCGTTCAATTCGATCTACATGATGGCCGACTCCGGTGCGCGCGGCAGTGCGGCGCAGATCCGTCAGCTCGCCGGTATGCGCGGACTGATGGCGAAGCCTGATGGTTCGATCATCGAGACGCCGATCGTCGCCAACTTCCGCGAAGGTCTCAACGCCCAACAGTACTTCATCTCGACGCACGGTGCTCGTAAGGGTCTGGCGGACACGGCGCTGAAGACTGCCAACTCCGGCTATCTGACACGTCGACTCGTCGACGTCGCGCAGGACCTGGTTGTCACTGAGCCCGATTGTGGTACCACCAAGGGTGTCGCGATGATGCCGCTGGTGGAAGGTGGCGACGTCGTCGAGGGCCTGGGCGAGCGCGTACTCGGCCGAGTGGTCGTCGAAGAAGTGCTCAAGCCTGGCTCGGAAGACGTACTGGTCGCGGTTGGTACGTTGCTGGACGAGAAGCTGGTGCGCATGATCGAGCAGGAAGGCGTCGATCAGGTTACGGTCCGCTCGCCGATCGCGTGTGAGACACGCTATGGCGTATGCGCGATGTGCTACGGACGCGATCTCGCCCGCGGTCGACTGATCAACATCGGCGAGGCGGTTGGCGTGATGGCGGCGCAATCGATTGGTGAGCCTGGCACGCAGCTGACGATGCGCACGTTCCACATCGGTGGTGCGGCATCGCGAGCCGCGGCGGCGTCGTCGGTCGAAGTGCGCAACAAGGGCACGCTGCGTTTTCACAACGTCAAGACAGTGCAGCATGAGAAGGGACATCTGGTCGTTGTCTCGCGCTCCGGCGAGCTCGGCGTGGTCGACGAGTTTGGCCGCGAGCGTGAGCGCTACAAGATCCCTTACGGCGCAATCATCAATGGTAAAGAAGGTGATCATGTAGCAGGTGGGCAGGTGGTCTCCACCTGGGATCCGCACACGCATCCGGTCGTCACGGAAGTAGCCGGTTTCATGCGCTTCCAGGACTTCGTCGATGGCTTGACGGTGACGTCACAGGTCGACGAGGTCACGGGTCTCTCGTCCACCGTAGTGCTCGATTCCAAGCAGCGTGGCGGCAAGGACCTGCGTCCGACCATCAAGCTGCTGAACGCCAAAGGCAAGGAAGTTACGTTCGCGAACACCGAAATTCCGGCCGTATACACCATGCCACCAGGCGCGCTGGTCTCGCTCGAAGATGGCGCCAAAGTGTCGGTCGGCGATGTCATCGCGCGTATTCCGCAGGAGTCGTCCAAGACTCGCGACATCACCGGCGGTCTGCCGCGCGTCGCCGATCTGTTCGAGGCGCGCAAGCCCAAGGATCAGGCGATTCTCGCCGAGAAATCCGGCACGGTCAGCTTTGGCAAGGAGACCAAAGGCAAGAAGCGCCTGGTCATCACTGGCGAAGACGGCGAGAAGTACGAAGAGCTGATCCCGAAATGGCGTCAGCTCAACGTCTTCGAGGGCGAGCAGGTGACCCGCGGCGAAGTGATCGCCGACGGCGAGCCGAATCCGCACGATATCCTGCGGCTGCAGGGTATTGCGGCGCTGGCTAACTACCTGGTGCGTGAGATCCAGGATGTCTATCGCCTGCAAGGTGTGAAGATCAACGATAAGCACATCGAGGTGATCATTCGCCAGATGCTGCGCAAGGCGGAAGTCTCGAACACCGGCGATACATCGTTGCTCAAGGGCGAGCAACTCGATCGCTCGCGGGCGCTCGACATCAATGATCGACTTACCGAGGACAAGAAGGAGCCCGCACAATTGCTGCCGGTGCTGCTCGGCATTACCAAGGCATCGCTCGCGACCGAGTCTTTCATTTCGGCGGCTTCGTTCCAGGAGACTACCCGCGTGCTGACAGAAGCGGCGGTGCGCGGTCTCAAGGACGATCTGCGCGGCCTGAAGGAAAACGTAATCGTCGGTCGGCTGATTCCGGCGGGTACTGGATTCGCTGCGCATGAGCATCGACGCCGCTCGACCACGGATGAGCGACGTGGGTTCATGGACGTTGGCGGCGGGGTGGTCGAGGTCGAAGAGCCGGCGTCGAGCGACGAAACTCGCGCGGAGACTTAGCACTACCCACCCGCCCCGACCAATTCGGGCGGGCATGATGCGCGCGTCGCGGAGTAACGGACGCCTCCAGCCGCGTGGTCGTGACACGAGCCCTGCAGTGAGCAGGGGGGCGCCGCACCTGCGTAGAGAACGCCGCAGCTCGGCCGCGGGGCGCTCCTGTTCCGGTTTAGTTGCTAGCCGCGACATAGGAGGAAGATGCGACCCGCGGTCGCGCAAGGGCACGCCAGAATTTGCCGGCTTTCGGGCCGGCAAATTCTGATGCGCGTTCGACCCGCAGGTGTGGCGCCCCCCTGCTCACTGCCGGGCCCGTAACCTCGATCCTCGTGCATCCAAGTGCTCGATAGTCACGAAATGCCCAATATGGGGCTAGAATCGAGCTCGCGGACAGGACACAGGCGTGGCCACGGCGGATGAACGATCGGGCAAGCGACGATCCAGACGACACACTGCTGCCGGCGGTTGCCCGCGGTGACCGGCTTGCCGTGCAACGCTGTATCAGTCGTTTCGGCGGTCTCGTCTGGGGAATTGCCCGACGCCTGTCACCGACGACAGCCGACGCCGAAGATGCAGTGCAGGAAGTCTTCACGGATCTCTGGCGGTCTGCCTCGCGCTTCGATCCGGCGCGAGGCTCCGAGCGGGTTTTCGTGGCGCTGATTGCCCGTAGGCGGCTGATCGATCGGCTGCGCTCGATGCGATCGCGACTTGCGGCAGAGACTGCGATACTGCCGCAACACGCTGAGATCGCAGCCGCTGAGCCGACCTATGACGAGCAGTCGGACGCAGCGATCGCGCGCGTCGCGTTCGGCACCCTGCCCCCGGAACACCAACGGATCATCAGCCTCTCGTTGGTCGAAGGCTGGTCGCACGGCGAGATTGCGGAGCGCACTGGTGTGCCGCTCGGCACGGTAAAAACCGTGATCCGGCGTGGCATCTTCAAAGTGCGCGTGGCGCTGCGCACGGTCGGCAAGTCCAAGCCCGCCACAGGTAACGCCGCATGATCGCCGCAGAAAGCGACCGCGCCAGATTGTTCGAGCTGCGCATCGCTGCGGCGATCGAGCGCTTGAGCGATCCGGAACGCGCTGAATTGCAGCGCCTCGAACCGCTGCATCCCGACATCGATGCTGCGAGTGTCGCTGCGACCGTCGCCGCGCTGTTGGAAGTGTCCGCGCCGCCCGCCGAGTTGCCTGATCACTTGCGCGCGACTGTCGTCAGCGCGGCGGATCGCTACTTTGGTCATGAGCGGTCACCGGACGATGTCACCGCGTTCGTACCACGTGACGCGACCACCGAACCGAGTCAAGTTCATCACCTGAGCGTCGCGAAGGGCTGGCGCCGGAACGCAGTGACTGGGTGGCTGGCGGCGGCGGCGCTCGGTGCGGTCGCGCTCGGTCTGTGGTGGACTCGAGACGGCTCGACGCCAGAGGCGGTGGTTGCCGTTGCCGAGCAACAGCCGCGGATACCAGCGGACGTCACGCGCCCGTCGTCGGCTGAGCCGGGGCCAGTCGGCCGCCCAGCCGCCGCTGGTGAGCCGTCGGTAGAAGAGGAGGCGCGCAACCTGCGTGCGCAGCGCTTCAATCTCGTGCGGGCCTGGCGGTCAGGCAGTGACGCTGCCGGACGGACGGTGACCGGCGACGTCGTGTGGGATGGCAACAACCAGCGTGGCTTTGCCCGCTTCATTGGCTTGCCGCAGAACGATCCGACCAAGGAGCAATACCAGATCTGGATCTTCGATGCGTATCGAGATGAACGGTTTCCGGTCGACGGCGGCGTGTTCGACGTCGGCAAGGACGGCACGGTGGTGGTGCGGATCGATCCCAAGGTGCCGGTCAATACGCCGACGATGTTCGCTGTCACGGTCGAGAAACCTGGCGGCGTCGTTGTGTCCGACCGCTCGCGTCTGGTCGCAACGGCGCCCATCTAAGTGGTTAGGTTACTGAGAGGTCTGGGCTATCCGATTGGCGTGCTCGCAGTGCTCGGCGCGTTTGCCGTGCAAGCTGCGTTGGCTCAGTCACCTGCGCTCACCGATCGGGCTTTCGCAGAGGCAGCCGCGACTGTCATGACATTCGATTATCTGACCGAAAGATGCCGTGCCAACGGTGGCTTGTCAGCTGCGGCAGCGAAGCGTGTCGTGAGCTGGGAGAGTGACAACCAGGTTGAGCGGATTCGGGCGCGAATCGTCGCATTGTCTGAAGATGCGAATGACCAAGCCAAACTGCAGTCGCTGCGCGCGAGCATGCGGGAGAAGTTCGCGCCGATCGATGCTGCGCACAGCTGCGCAGCGGCGTTGGCGACGACGACACTGCCGGAGGCGCAGTTCGCGACTAACAATCCGGACATGCTGGCTGCGCTCGCTGGCACGCCGCGCGTCGCGACGCAGCCTTCCGCGGGAGCGCCGGAAGCAGTGGCCCGACTGGCGGCGCGCATCGACAGCTTCGCTTTCGACTCGCGGATGCGGATGGGCGTGGGCGGCGCACTCTATCCCGTCCCGGTCCCCGTGGTGCTGTTCCGCGACGGGCAGGCACTTACGGACGTGCAGGGGCTGGGTTTCGCAGGCGGGCTCGACGCCCATCGCCGCGCTCACGCCGCGGCTTGGACGCGCTGGCGCCGCAGCGGCGGTCGGCTACAGCTGCAGAGTGCTGAGAGCGGTTGGCGGAATCTTGCTTACAACGTCGCGTACTCGACCCTGCCCGCTGGTTTCGTGCTCGATGGGGTCTATCGATCTTTGTCGGGCAGTGGCACCGCGGCGATCGGCGGCACCGATTCGGTCGCCGCATGGCGCGACTATGCGTTCGCGCCGAATGGTCAGGTTGTTCGGGGCGGCGGTGCAGGAGCGTATGCAGCCATCGCAGGTGGATCCACTGCGGTATCGGGCATCGCGGCGAGTCGCCGCGGCCGCTACCGCATCGAGGGCATCGTGCTGAAGATCCAGTATGAAGATGGTTCGAGGGAGGAGCGGATTATCGTGACCAATCCTCAAGATGGTAGAGCAGCCATTTGGCTGAACGGGACGGGATACTCGCGTCAGAAGAAATAGTCGACGTAGCGTACGGGATCTCAGCCGTCAGCGTCCCGGCTGCGCCGCGCCAGCGCCGCATCGATGAACGCCCGCTGTCGTGTGGTGTAAGCGGCCATCACTTGCTGCGCCCGTGCTACCAACTCCGGTGACGCAGTGCGCGGTGAACCGCTGGTCGTCGGTGGTTGCGGGTCATATTCGATGGTCAGCTGCGCCATCTCCGCCGAGCGCAGCCCCCAGAGTTCGCGGATCACGTGCAGGCCGAAATCGATCCCGGCCGTGACGCCGCCGCCGGTGATGCGGTTGCGATCGATGACGACGCGCTGCTCGACGGGAATCGCGCCGAAGCGATCGAGGAACTGCATCGAATTCCAATGGGTCGCCGCACGATAGCCCTCCAACAAGCCTGCTGCCCCAAGCAGCAGCGATCCGGTGCAGACGGACGTGATGTAGCGGGCAGTGGTGGCTATGCGGCGCAGGAAGCCCAGTACTTCATCATCCGCGAGCATCTCAAGGTGTCCCGGACCGCCGGGGACGCACAGCAAATCGGTGCGTTCGACCTCGGCGAACGACACCGATGGCACCAACCGCATGCCCGGCGGAGTGATCGCCGCGGCGGTCACCGGCTCAGTGTTCTTCCAGGCAAGGTCGACGCTGACGCCTCGCACACGTCCAAATACTTCCGCGGGCCCCGTCAGGTCGAGCTGTGTGACCCCTGGGTAGAGCAGCATCACGACTTTGAAAGACTCACCGGGTTCGAGTCTAGTAGTTAGTGTTGTCATGCGGCAGACCCCGGGCGCGGCGGACGGTTTATGTCGAAGGCCTCGTGCGTGATCTGATATGACGCTTCGCCGTGGTTGGTCGGACCCTGGAACGTCCAGCCAGCCCGACGATAGAACTGTTCTGCTCGTGTGCCCGGCTCCGTGCCGAGCGTAACGGGCGCACGGTCGAGTGTGAATAGCCAGGTCAGCATGGCAGCATGCAGAGCATGGCCGATTCCGCGGCCCTCGAACTGCGGGTCGACGAACAACGCCCAGATCGAGCGCCTGGGCGCGTCCGCCACGGCGAAGCCCACGATTCGACCGTCGAGTTCGCAGACCCAGCCGCGACCGCGCGTTGCCAGATAGGGCCGGTAGTCCGCAGGCTGTACCCTGGGTGGATCGCGCAAAGCGTTCTCGCGCACCGCCATCCGAATACGATGCATCGCATCGATATCAGCCTCGGTCGCCGTACGAATGAGCATGCAATCTCCGTCGAGTGTCGCGCCGTCATTTTGCATGAATTGCGCTAGAGTCTCGGCTCTTCGCTTACCGGGTCAGCGGGTAATGTTATGGACCAGACCATGAACGTGACTGCAGCGAGCCAGCGTACCCGTATCGATGTCGACCAGTTTCACAAGATGGGCGAGGCGGGGATCCTTGCTCCCGGTGCCCGGATCGAGCTCATCGAAGGTGAGCTGTTAGACATGCCACCTATTGGCACTCGGCACGCGTACGGCGTCAACACACTCAACCGGCTGCTCTATGAAGCGCGCGTCCAAGACCGTGGCGTGATTTCGGGCCAGAATTCGGTCATCATTTCCCGCCTCACCGAGCCGCAGCCGGATGTACTCGTGCTGGCGCCGCGGGTGGACGGCCATCGCGACGCGGTGCCGCGTTCCGACGAAGTGCTGCACCGCAGCATCCGTTGACAGCCCCTGCTCACCCCCCTAAACTGCGCGCCCTTTCCGATCGACAGTGGTAACACTGCTGACCGGTAAACAGCGGTGACTCTTAAATAAGAAACCGCCGGACCACAGCCAGTCGCGGGGTTGTCGGTCGTCGAACCCGTGTTCTCTCGCAGTCGCCTGCGGGATGTTTTGGCGGGGTCCACGAACGACCGCATGCGCCCGGCTCTTTTGCAAGCTAACGAGTTGGAGATCGCATGGCCACAACCGGTCAGCTGATTCGGTCACCGCGCCGAGTCCCGTCTGAGAAAACCAAAGTACCCGCCTTGGGTGCCAGCCCGCAGAAGCGCGGCGTCTGTACGCGCGTCTATACGACGACGCCGAAGAAGCCGAACTCGGCGTTGCGCAAGGTGGCGCGCGTGCGCCTGACCAATGGCTTCGAGGTCTCCTCTTATATCGGTGGTGAAGGCCACAATCTGCAGGAGCACTCGGTCGTGCTGATCCGTGGCGGTCGCGTCAAGGACCTGCCGGGCGTGCGATATCACACAGTGCGCGGCACACTCGATTGTGCCGGTGTCGCGGACCGCAAGCAGAGCCGTTCGAAATACGGCGCCAAGCGTCCGAAGAAATAAACAGGAGCGCCATCCATGTCTCGCCGTTCACAAGCGCCGGTCCGCCACATCCTGCCGGACCCCAAGTTCAACAATCTGATGCTCGCCAAGTTCATGAACGTCGTCATGAAGAGCGGCAAGAAGTCGGCTGCCGAGCGCATCATCTATGGTGCGATCGATCGCATCGCCGACAAGAGTGGCAAGCAGGGGCAGGATGCCATCGAGCTCTTGACCCAGGCGCTCGACAACGTCAAGCCGGTGGTGGAAGTGAAGTCGCGCCGCGTCGGCGGTGCTACCTACCAGGTGCCGGTGGAAGTGCGTTCCACCCGCCGCCAGACGCTCGCGATGCGCTGGGTGATCGACGCTGCGCGCGCGCGCAGCGAGAAGTCGATGGCTTTTCGTCTGGCGCACGAGCTGATGGATGCGGCGGAGAACCGCGGTTCGGCGGTGCGCAAGCGTGAGGAGACGCATCGTATGGCGGAAGCCAACAAGGCCTTCGCGCATTACCGATGGTAAGTGAGAGCAGGTAGCAGCGATGTCCCGTTCAACGCCCATTGAGCGCTACCGTAATATCGGTATTTCCGCTCATATTGACGCTGGCAAGACCACGACGACCGAGCGCATCCTGTTCTATACGGGGGTCTCGCACAAGATCGGCGAGGTGCATGATGGCGCCGCTGTCATGGACTACATGGAGCAGGAGCAGGAGCGTGGCATCACGATCACCTCCGCGGCGACTACCTGTTTCTGGAACGGCATGGACAATTCTTTCCCCGAGCATCGCATCAA
Source organism: Steroidobacteraceae bacterium (assembly GCA_041395625.1). Lineage (GTDB taxonomy): Bacteria > Pseudomonadota > Gammaproteobacteria > Steroidobacterales > Steroidobacteraceae > CADEED01. The sequence goes on from JAWLAE010000004.1 coordinate 98,980, forward strand.
CATCATCGATACGCCGGGGCACGTCGATTTCACGATCGAAGTGGAGCGCAGCCTGCGCGTGCTCGATTCGGCGGTCGCGTTGTTCTGTGCCGTGTCGGGCGTACAGCCACAGTCGGAGACAGTCTGGCGGCAGATGAACCGCTACAACGTACCCCGCATTGCGTTCGTCAACAAGATGGATCGCGCCGGCGCCAATTTCCACCGCTGTGTCGAACAGATCAAAACGCGCTTGCGTGGTGTGCCCGTGCCGATCCAGTTGCCGATTGGCGCCGAAGAGAGATTCGAAGGTGTCATCGATCTCGTCAAGATGAAGGCGATCTACTGGGACACCGAGACCCAGGGCATGAAGTTCGAGTACCGCGACATTCCGGCGGACATGCGGGCCGACGCCGAGAAGTTCCGCGCGCAGATGATCGAAGCGGCGGCCGAGGGCGATGAAGAGCTGCTGAACAAATACCTCGAGGGTGAGACGCTCACCGAAGAGGAGATCAAGCGCGGCCTGAAGGCGCGTTCGACCAAGAACGAGATCGTGCTTTGCATGTGCGGTACGGCCTTCAAGAACAAGGGCGTGCAGGCGCTGCTCGATGCAGTGATCGAATACATGCCGTCGCCCATCGAAATGCCGCCGACTCCTGGGCTCAACGAGGCCGGTGAAGCCGTGACGCGCAAGGCCCGTGACGAGGAACCGTTCGCCGCGCTCGCATTCAAGATCCTGAACGATCCGTTCGTCGGCAACCTGACGTTCTTCCGTGTCTATTCGGGAACGCTAAATTCGGGCGACACGGTGTACGTGCCGACCCGTGATCGCAAGGAGCGAATCGGGCGTCTGCTGCAGATGCACGCGAGCGATCGCAAGGAGATCAAGGAAGTACGCGCCGGCGATATCGCGGCGGCCGTCGGCCTGAAGGACGTCACGACGGGCGACACGCTGTGTGATCTCGAGAAGATCATCACGCTCGAGAAGATGGTCATTCCGATCCCCGTCATTTCCGTCGCGGTCGAGCCGAAAACCAAAGCCGACCAGGAAAAGATGGGCATGGCACTGCAGCGTCTCGCGAAGGAAGATCCGTCGTTCCGGGTGTCGACCGACGAGGAGTCCGGGCAGACCATCATCTCGGGAATGGGCGAGCTGCATCTCGAGATCTTGGTGGACCGCATGAAGCGCGAGTTCAAGGTCGAGGCGAATGTTGGCAAGCCGCAGGTCGCCTATCGCGAGACCATCCGCGCGTCGATCGAAAGCGAAGGCAAGCACGTCAAGCAGTCGGGTGGTCGTGGCCAGTATGGTCACGTTTGGCTCAAGATCGAGCCGAACGAGCCGGGCAAGGGCAACGAGTTCGTCAACGGTATCGTCGGCGGTTCAGTGCCGCGCGAGTTCATTCCGGCCGTCGACAAGGGCGTCAAGGAAGCCTGCGACACGGGCGTGATGGCCGGCTATCCCGTGGTCGATGTCAAGACAACCTTGTTCGATGGTTCCTATCACGACGTCGACTCGGACGAAATCTCGTTCCGCATGGCCGCGATTTTCGGTTTCAAGGATGGCTTCCGCAAGGCGAAGCCCGTGATCCTGGAGCCCGTCATGAAGGTCGAAGTGGTCACGCCCGAGGAATATATGGGTGACGTCATCGGTGACCTCAATCGGCGCCGCGGCCAGATCCAGGGCATGGAAGACATGCCGGCCGGCAAGACGGTGACTGCCGAAGTGCCGTTGTCCGAGATGTTCGGCTATGCGACCAATGTGCGCTCGATGAGCCAAGGTCGCGCCACCTTCACGATGGAGTTCGCCAAGTACGCCGAGGTGCCGCCGAACATCGCCGAAGGCATCATCAAGAAATAGTCTCGCTCTTTTTCGTTAGTTATCAGTCAGTCAGTTTCAGAGGGAATGCGCCGTGTCTAAAGAGAAATTTGAACGCACCAAGCCGCACGTAAACGTTGGGACGATCGGTCACGTGGATCACGGCAAGACGACGCTGACGGCGGCGCTGACGAAGGTGATGGCGGAGACGCACGGCGGCCAGTTCATGGCGTACGACCAGATTGACAAGGCGCCGGAAGAGAAGGCGCGCGGCATCACGATCTCGACGGCACACGTGGAGTACGAGTCGAAGGAGCGTCATTACGCGCACGTGGATTGCCCTGGGCACGCGGACTACGTGAAGAACATGATCACGGGAGCGGCGCAGATGGACGGCGCGATTTTGGTGGTCTCGGCGGCCGATGGTCCGATGCCGCAGACGCGCGAGCATATTCTGTTGGCGCGACAGGTAGGTGTGCCGTACATCGTCGTGTTCATGAACAAGGCGGACATGGTCGATGACAAGGAGCTGCTGGAGCTGGTGGAGATGGAAGTGCGCGAGCTGCTGTCGGTGTACAAGTTTCCCGGGGACGACACGCCGATCATCATTGGCTCGGCGCTGAAGGCGCTGGAGGGCGACACGTCGGAGATCGGCGTCCCGGCGGTGGTGAAGCTGGTGGAGGAGATGGACAAGTACATCCCGGTACCGACGCGCGAGGTGGACAAGCCGTTTTTGATGCCGGTGGAGGACGTGTTCTCGATTTCGGGGCGCGGCACGGTGGTGACGGGTCGGATCGAGCGCGGCATCGTCAAGGTGAACGACGAGATCGAGATCGTGGGGATCAGCGCGACGCAGAAGACCACCTGCACGGGTGTGGAGATGTTCAGGAAGCTCTTGGATCGGGGCGAGGCGGGGGACAACGTGGGCGTGCTGTTGCGCGGTACGAAGCGCGAAGAAGTGCAGCGCGGCCAGGTGCTGGCGAAGCCCGGTTCGATCAACCCGCACACGCAGTTCGAGTGCGAAGTGTACGTGCTGACCAAGGAAGAGGGCGGGCGCCACACGCCGTTCTTCAAGGGCTATCGGCCGCAGTTCTACTTCCGCACGACCGACGTGACGGGGACGATCGAGTTGCCGGGCAACACCGAGATGGTGATGCCGGGGGACAACATCAAGATGACGGTGGAGCTGATCAACCCGATCGCGATGGACGAGGGGCTGCGCTTTGCGATCCGCGAGGGCGGACGTACGGTCGGCGCCGGTGTCGTCGCCAAGATCCTCAAGTAAAGGTAGTTAGGTAAGGTCGTTTGATCTTCTCTTAACGAGTGTTTCTCTTACAGGCATCGCGCTGCGAAGCAGCGATGCCTGATTTAATTCCCGCGGAGCGATAACATGTCGAATCAGAACATCAGGATCAGATTGAAGGCGTTTGACCATCGCCTCATCGATACCTCCGCGCGAGAAATCGTGGAGACTGCCAAGCGCACGGGTGCAACGGTCAAGGGGCCGGTGCCGCTGCCCACGAAGATGGAGCGTTTCACGGTTCTCGTGTCACCTCACGGTGACAAGGACGCCCGCGACCAGTTCGAGATTCGTACGCACAAGCGACTGATGGAAATCGTCAATCCAACGGACAAGACGGTCGACGCATTGATGAAGCTGGAGCTGCCGGCGGGCGTTGACGTGCAGTTGAAGCTCAACTAGCGATCTTGCTCCGCGGGGTGTCGCCGCAAGGCGATTTGCCGGCGGGCAGCTCGCCGCGTTGCAGCAGCGCGCTGTTGATACGTGCAAACGGGTCGGCCGGGTCGAGTCGGGCGGCGCGCGCGAATTCGGCCAAGGCATCTCGTGTGCGGCACGCAGCCGCGTAAGCCATACCTAGATTGTTCGCAGCCCGCGCGCTGGCGGGACTCTTGGCTGACACGTCCTGCCAGAATGAGATTTCGTCCGCATATACCGCGTGCCGGGCGAGTGTTAGTTGACCGAACAGTACGACGGCTGCAGCGGCGACAGCCGCGCCGAACAATCGCACTGGCAGCATCCGCAAACTCGCAATACTCCAGCCCAACAACCATGCTGGTCCTGCCAGTGCCAGATATGCCTGGCGCTCGAATACCACGTCGACCCGCGGCAGAAGGGAATTCGTGGGTGCGAGCCAGATGAAGAACCACAGAATGCCGAATGCGATGGCCGGTCGACGACGCAGCAGCAGACAACCGGTTGCCAGGATCGTCAGCAGCAGCGTCGCACGCAGTGCGGTCGCGACATCGAGCGACATGACGTGCGGTAACGCCGGATCGGCATTCGGTGGCCGCACCAGCAGCACTTGCCCCAGAAGATAACTCACGCCATTCGCTTGCGAGAGCAGATTTGCCAGCGCCGGCCGGCCCTCGCTGGCGAGCGCGATCAGTCGCGGGTAGGGGGTCAGGGTAGCGGCGATCAACAACAGCAGCAGCGTGACCAACAGAAAGGGCGCAACTGCGACGCCCAGGCCAGGCCGCTCTTGCGCCGCGATTCGCGGCGGCGTGCTTGTTAGCCACAAGAGTCCAACGATCAGCGGCAATGCGAGTGCATTCTCCTTCGAACCAAGTGCCAGCGCGAAGCACAGCAATGCGGCCCACGGCACTCGCCACCAACGATCGTCAGGCTCGCGCTCGATACGGCGTGCGTGTCGGTGCCAGAGCACGAGGGCCAGCAGTGAGAAGAACGCGCTGAGCACGCTCGAACGTCCGGCGATGTAGGTGACTGCGTCGCTCTGCACGGGGTGCAAGGCAAACAAGGCCGCTGCGATGGCGGCAGCGAGTCGACCGCGCCACCTGGCGCTCAGCCCGACATGGGCTGTCGAAAATCCGAGTAGACATAGATAGACCAACGCCGTATTGCAGGCGTGGAAGGCAATGTTGACCGCCCGAAAGCCAGCCGCATTCGAACCCAACTGATTGTTGAGCGCGTACGTCAGCTTCAGGATGGGGCGAATGCCAGGCATCGACTGCCACCACGCGGCTAACGACTGGACCCGCGGTTCGTCGACGACGACATTCCAGTCGTCAAACTGAAAGCTGCCATGTAGGCCAGGTGCCCACACCAGCGCTGCGACCAAGGCCAGCGCGATCGCGATGCCGGGATCGGTGCGGTTCAATGCACGGGCTCGCGGGCGAGCATCGGTGTGGCGGCATACTCGAATGCATCGTGCAACATGCCGGTCGCCAGCCACCATCGATTGGGCGCGTCGAGCAGGACGATCCAGACTGTATGATCGCCCCGGCGCGCGACCGCGAGCAGGCACTTCCCAGCCTTGTTAGTGAAGCCACTCTTGAGGCCGAGCAGACCGGGTTCTCTGCCGAGCAGCAGATTGCTAGCCGTCAGTTCGATGCGCCGGCCCGCAATCGTGCTGATGACCGCATTGGGCCGCAGCGCTCGGGACGAAATCTCCGGATTGGCGATTGCCGCTGCCGCAAGTCGCAGAAGATCCCGCGCCGTAGTCTGCTGGCCCGCGGCGTCGAGGCCGCAGGGCTGTACGAAGTGGGACGATGTCATGCCCAGGGCGCGAGCCCTCTCGTTCATGCGTACTGCGAAATCCTCTCCGCCCCGACTGACATGAGCGACCAGCGCCATGCACGCGTCATTGGCCGAACTCACCAGCATCGCGGTGAGCGCATCGCCGAACGTCAAGACCTCGCCCATTCGCAGCCCTGCGCGCGACCCGACGGCTGCGGCAGCCTCGCGGTCGACCGCCACGAGCGCATCGCCATCGACTCCTGCCTCGAGCAGGACCAGGGCGCTGATCAACTTGGTGAGTGACGCCGGTGCGCGTGGCGTGTCGAAGGCGCGTGCCCACACGAGACGACCGTCGATCACCACCGCATAAGCTGACGCCGCCTGCGGATAGCGATCAACTGCTGCCGCGCCGCTCGGTGTGCTTACGCCTAACACGATGGCCGCCATGACTGACCAAATCAGCGGTCGCATGACCAGCGCGCCGCTTACGCCAATCGGGACGCGGCTCAACTGCCGCCGAAGATGCCTCGCAACGCCTTCTTTGCCTTGTTAGTCACGTCCTTGGCCTTGTCGCCGGCCGTGGCGGGTGGTTTGTCCTGCGGCGTCGCGGCAGCAGTCGCAGTGCTATTGTCGCTGTCGGTCGAACTGGCGTCTGCGGGGGCCGAGTTGTCACCCGCGGCGGCCGTTGCAGCCCAGCCGCACAGCGATCGATAGGTCGGCGCGATATCCCTGGAGTACCGCCGGCCAGCGCACTCCCTCTTGACGATGGCGTCGACCACCTGCGGCGCTTCGCGATGCAGAAAACCCCAGGCGCCGACTTGCTCGGCTTCGGCTATCAACTTGGTACGCACCGCGTCGACGGTCCCGAGCGAGCACTTGTCGAGATAGCGTTGATAGCTGAAACCCGCTGTTTCCTTGTAGTAGGTCTTTTCCGCGTCTCGCATGGACGTAAATCCTGCGCGCGTCGCGAGCGCCGAGCAAACCGTGGTTCGTTCGCGCGTATCTTTACAGATAGCTGGCGAGCCCTCGGCCGGGAAATATGACTGCACGACGCCCGCCACCGCTCCCGGGGATTTTTCCAGCTCCGCGACGCTGGCACGACACTGTTCAGCTTGCATCTTGTTGGCGTCGCCCTGCGCTTTGGCCAGGATGGCGTTCATCCGACGTTCCTCGGCGGCGGCATCGCAGGCACCGGGCAATTTGGCGCTGGCGATGCGCATCGTCATCTCGTCGCCATCGGCGCTCCGCATCTTCATGGTGCCGCGATACTTGTCTGGGCCGTCGGCGAGTTGCTCTATCGTGCCTTCGAAAGCATCCTTGCCGCTGCAACGCACCTTGGCGGCGAAGCGATTGCTGCCGCGCGTAACGTCGTAAACTTCGCAGTTATCCTGGGTAGGGGCCGACAGCGCTTCGGCCGCCTTCCCGGTCGGCACGCAAGTCTCCCGGGTCTGGGCGGGCAGGGTCATGCCCTCCATTTCCATACTGGTGGTGGTGCGCCATTTTTCACCTGGTACGGGCGCCTGGGCGACCACGGCTGCGCTGGCAAGCGTGGCGAGCGGCAGCAGGATGATGGCACGGAGGCGGTGAGACGTTGGCATCGAATTGCTCCGAGAATAGGGTTAAGTGAGGACTTAGAGCGGGCCAAGAGAAGGGTCGAGTCGCGACGGGAGTCTCCGCCTGGGTCAGATGCGCCAGCAATCCCCTGTTGCGGGGAGTGCCGCGGGCGCCGAGAAACCCCTTGCAAGAGCCGGACCCGCTGCTATACTGCGCGCCCTTTCGCTGGCCGCCCGTGGCTCTACACGGTGGGTCTGGCGTCTGAAATTCTGCGAAATCGGGCGAGGTTGGGCACAGTCCATCGGGCTGTTCAACCCAAGACCACCTGAGCTTCGTGGCGCCATTCTTGCGCCGCGTTCTCTCGTGTCCCCAAGCCGACGACGCTACCCAGCGCCAGCCAATCGAAGCTGGCGTCGTGAGAACGAGAGGAAGTCATGGGCATTGCTCTGGTCGGCCGTAAGGCCGGAATGACACGCATCTTTACCGATGCTGGCGAATCGATCCCTGTGACGGTGATCGAGGTGTTGCCGAACCGTGTAACGCAGCTGAAGTCGACCGAGAAGGACGGCTATCGCTCCGTGCAGGTCACTTACGGCAAGAAGCGTCCCCAATTGCTGAGCAAGGCGCTGGCAGGGCATTACGCGCAGGCGAACGTCGAGCCGGGCAAGGCGCTGGTCGAGTTTCGCCTCGCCGACAAAGAAGGTGCCGATCTGGCGGTCGGCAGCGAGCTCAAGGCGGATTTCTTCGCTGCCGGTCAGGTTGTCGACGTCACGGGCACGACTATCGGCAAGGGCTTCGCCGGCACGATGAAACGCCACAACTTCGCAGGTCATCACGCGTCGCACGGTGTCTCGCTATCCCACCGCACGCCAGGCTCGATCGGCCAACGGCAGACGCCGGGGCGTGTGTTCAAGGGCAAGCGCATGTCGGGCCACATGGGCGTCGTGCGTCGCACGACCGAAAACCTGAAGATCGTCGAGATCGACGCCGAGCGGAACCTGCTGCTGATCAGCGGCGCGGTGCCCGGTGCCGAGGGTGGCCAGGTGTATGTCCGGCCGTCCGTCAAGGCGGCGCGGCAGGCCAATCGTCGCAAGGTCGCCCCGAGCAAAGCGCCACCTGCCGCCAAGGCGGCTGGCGGCAAGCCATCCGGCGGCAAGAAATAATTTAGGAATCGTGTGATGAAATTGAAAGTCACAGGCGGCGGGGCCGAGCTGGCAGTGTCCGACACGACCTTCGGACGCGAGTACAACGAAGCGCTGGTCCATCAGGTAGTCACGGCCTATCGCAATGCCGGTCGGGCCGGAACCAAGGCGCAGCTCACCAAGGCTGAAGTGCGCGGCGGCGGACGCAAGCCGCGTCCACAGAAAGGTGGCGGTACGTCGCGCGCTGGTTCGATCCGCTCGCCGATCTGGGTGGGTGGTGGCCGCGCGTTCGCGGCCAAACCGCGTGACTTCGCGCAGAAGGTCAACCGCAAGATGTATCGCGGTGCCGTGCAGACGATGCTCTCGGAGCTCGTCCGGCAGGATCGCCTGGTCGTCACGCCGGAACTGTCGCTCGAGGCGCCGAAGACCAAGTTGTTAGTCGAGAAGCTGAAGGGACTGGGGCTCACGAAGACGCTGATCGTCGTCGAGGCCATCGAAGAAAAGCTGTTCCTGGCGGCTCGCAATCTGCCGCACGTACACGTTTTGCCGGTGGCCGCGCTCGATCCGCTGTCGCTGGTCAGCTACGACAAAGTGTTGATGACGGTTGGCGCCGTAAAGCTGCTCGAGGAGCGCCTGCAATGACATCCATCGCGAAAGAAAAGCTCTACCAGGTGCTGCTCGCGCCACACGTGACCGAGAAGACCTCGCTCGCGATGCAGAACGCCAACCAGTACACCTTCCGGATTCGTCCGGATGCCACCAAGCCGGCGGTCAAGGCAGCCGTCGAGCATCTGTTCGGCGTCAAGGTCACGGAAGTCCAGGTGGTCAACACGCCGGGCAAGGCGCGTCGCTTCGGCAAGATCAACGGCCGCACCTCGGCTTCGAAGAAGGCCTATGTGCGCCTCGCCGCTGGCCAGTCGATCGATTACGAAGCCAAGCTGAAGGCCTGACGAGTTCCGAGGATACGCATATGGCAGTCATCAAAACCAAGCCAACGTCGCCCGGCAGGCGCCAGGTCGTCAAGCTCGACAAGTCGCATCTGCACAAGGGCGGCCCGTTCGAGCCGCTGACCACCTCGCAGGCCAAGCATTCCGGCCGCAACAACGTTGGGCGCATCACCACTCGCCACAAGGGCGGCGGTTCGCGCCAGAAGTATCGGATCATCGACTGGAAGCGCGACAAGGACGGCATCAAAGGCGTCGTCGAGCGGCTCGAGCACGATCCGAATCGCACCAGCCATATCGCGCTCATCAAGTATGCGGACGGCGAGCGTCGCTACATCCTGGCTACCAAAGGCATGAAGCCAGGCGATGAAGTGCGTTCCGGCGCGGATTCACCGATCAAGTCTGGCAATGCGATGCAGCTGCGCCACGTGCCGGTGGGCTCGGTCGTGCACAACATCGAGATGAAGCCCGGCAAGGGCGGGCAGCTGGCGCGCAGCGCCGGTGCGTCGGTGCAGTTCACCTCGCGTGAAGGCATCTATGCGTTCTTGCGACTGCGCTCGGGTGAGACTCGCAAGGTTCACATCGATTGCCGCGCGACGATCGGCGAAGTCTCGAACGACGAGCACAATCTGCGCGTGTACGGCAAAGCGGGCGCCAAGCGCTGGCTCGGGATTCGTCCCACGGTACGCGGCGTGGTCATGAACCCGGTCGACCACCCGCACGGTGGTGGTGAAGGCAAGTCCGCCCAGGGCAACCCGCACCCGGTGTCGCCCTGGGGCTGGAACACCAAGGGTCTCAAGACCCGTCGCAACAAGCGCACCACGCACATGATCGTGCAGCGTCGCAAGAACCGAATCCGCTAAGGAGTTTGACCAGTGCCTCGTTCACTCAAGAAAGGCCCCTTCGTCGATCTGCACCTGCAGAAGAAAGTGGAGACGGCAGCCGCCAAGGGCGATCGCAAGCCGATCAAGACCTGGTCGCGTCGTTCTATGGTCACACCGGACATGGTGGGTCTCACGATTGCCGTGCACAACGGTCGCCAGCACATTCCGGTGCTGGTCTCGGAGAACATGGTCGGCCACAAGCTGGGCGAGTTTTCACCGACGCGCACGTTCAAATCGCACGCCGGCGACCGCAAAGCATCGGCCGGCTGATCGAGAGAGCTAACTGATGGAAACTTCCGCAAAACTTCGTTACGCGCGCATCTCGCCGCAAAAAGTGCGCCTGGTGGCGGACATGGTGCGCGGTCAGTCGGTCAATACCGCGCTGAACACGCTCAAGTTCACGCCCAAGAAGGGCGCCGCGATCATGCACAAAGTGCTGTGGTCCGCGGTCGAGAATGCACAGAACAACAATGGACTGGATGTCGATGAACTGAAGGTGCATCGCATCCTGGTCGATCAGGCGCCGCAGATGAAGCGCTTTGCCGCACGGGCCAAAGGCCGCGGCACGCGCATTGTGAAGCGCAACAGCCACATCACCGTGGTTGTCAGCGACGGCAAGAAGGACGAGTAATTCATGGGCCAGAAAGTAAATCCGGTCGTCATCCGCCTCGGTATCACTCGTGATTGGGTGTCGAAGTGGTATGCCGGCAAGAAGCAGTATCCCGTACACGTCGATACCGACTTCCGCGTGCGCGAGTTCCTCAAGGAGAAACTCGCCGATGCGTCGGTGAGTCGCGTGCTGATCGAACGCGCCGCGAAGAAGGTGAATATCACCATCCAGACCGCGCGTCCGGGCATGGTGATCGGCAAGAAGGGCGAGGACATCGAAAAGCTGCGCGCTGACACCGCCAAGATGCTCGGCATGGGCATGCAGGATGTGCGGCTCAACATCGCTGAAATCCGCAAGCCGGAACTCGATGCGCAGTTGGTAGCCGACGGTATCGCCCAGCAGATCGAGAAGCGCGTGATGTTTCGCCGCGCGATGAAGCGCGCCGTGATGAGCACGATGCGTTCAGGTGCGCTCGGCATCAAGGTACGGTTGTCGGGTCGCCTGAATGGCTCCGAGATCGCGCGCACTGAGGTTACGCGCGAAGGCCGCGTGCCACTGCACACCTTCCGCGCGGATATCGACTACGGGCTGAGTGAGGCCAAGACCACCTACGGCATCATCGGCATCAAGGTGTGGATCTTCAAGGGCGAGGTCTTCGACAAGGCCGAGCTCGAGCGCGCAGCGGCGGAGAACGAGGCCGCACCGGCACCGGTGGCGCCTGCCGGCGTGAGTGAAGCGCCTGCGACTCCGGCAGCCTAAGCACACCGCAAGAGCGAACCAGGTTCAAGAATCATGTTGCAACCCAAGCGAACGAAATATCGCAAGCAGTTCAAAGGCCGGAATTACGGTCTGGCGCTGCGTGGCTCCAATGTCTCTTTCGGCGAGTACGGCCTCAAGGCGACCAGCCGTGCCCATATGACGGCGCGCGAGATCGAGGCCGCGCGGCGCGCCATTTCGCGCTCGGTGAAGCGCGGCGGCGAGCTGCTGGTGCGCGTCTTTCCGGACGTGCCGATCACCAAGAAGCCGCTCGAAGTGCGCATGGGATCTGGCAAGGGCAACGTGGAGTACTACGTCTGCAAAGTGCAGCCTGGCAAGGTGCTGTTCGAGATCGAAGGGGTCGATGAGGCCACGGCGCGCGAGGCGTTTCGGCTGGGTGCCGCCAAGCTTTCGGTGTCGACGATGTTCGTCAAGCGGCAGGTGCGGTAATGACTAGCAAGGAACTACGCGGCAAGACCGCGGCAGACCTCAAGAGCGAGCTGCTCAGTCTGCGCAAACAACAGTTCAGTCTGCGTATGCAGGCGGTCACCGGCCAGGGCGTTAAGCCCTCGGATTTCGGCAAGGTCAAGAAGAGCATCGCGCGCGTGAAGACCGTGCTGCGCGAACAGGAAATCGCCGCGGGAGGCAAGAAGTAAATGAACGCCAATGAAACCCAAGGCGCTGTCGAGACGAAAGGTGCGAGCAAAGTCGTTGGCCGGGTCGTCAGCAACAAGATGAACAAGACCATTGCCGTCGAGATCGAGCGCCTCGTCAAGCATCCGCGCTATGGCAAATACATTCGTCGCACCACCAAGCTGCTGGTGCATGACGAGAACAACGAATCGCGCCCGGGCGATACGGTGGCGATCGCCGAGTGCCGGCCGTTGTCACGCAGCAAGAACTGGACGCTCGTTTCCGTAGTGGAACGGGCGCCACAGTCGTAACGGGTCGGACGGAGTCACAGCATGATTCAATTGCAAACGATGCTGGCCGCCGCCGACAACAGCGGCGCGCGCACGGTGATGTGCATCAAGGTGTTAGGCGGCTCGCGCCGTCGCTATGCCTCGGTCGGCGACGTCATCAAGGTGTCGGTCAAGGACGCGATCCCGCGCGGCAAGGTCAAGAAGGGCGAGGTGTACGACGCAGTCGTGGTGCGCACCAAGAAGGGTGTGCGGCGCGCCGACGGGTCGCTGCTGCGCTTCGACAGCAATGCGGCGGTGCTGCTGACCAACAAGCTCGAGCCGATTGGTACGCGCATCTTCGGACCCGTGACGCGCGAGCTGCGCACCGAGCGCTTCATGAAGATCGTGTCGCTCGCGCCTGAGGTGTTGTAACCATGAACAAGATTCGCAAAGGCGACGAGGTGGTCGTCATTTCAGGGCAGGACAAGGGGCGCCGTGGCGCGATCCTGTCCGTGCTCGGTGACAAAGTGCTGGTCGCCAACGTCAACAAGGTGAAGAAACACCAGAAGCCCCGCAATGTGGGCGGTGCGCCGCAGGCCGGCGCCATCATCGAAAAAGAGATGCCGCTGCCGATCTCCAAGGTTGCGCTGTGGAATCCAGCGGCAGAAAAGGCTGATCGGGTCGGCATCAAGACGCTGAACGACGGCAAGCGCGTGCGTTTCTTCAAATCGACCGGCGAGGTCATCGACGCCTGAGGCGTCGAGCGACTACCCCCGACAGGAATCCTGCAGGACAACGACAATGGCCCGATTGAAAGAGTTTTACCGCGAGAAAGTCGTGCCGCAGCTCATGCGAGAGCTGGCGCTCGAGAACGTCATGGAAGTGCCGCGAATCACCAAGATCACGGTCAATATGGGCGTGGGTGAGGCAGTGGCTGATCGCAAGGTGATGGATGCCGCGGTCGGCGATCTCACCAAGCTCGCTGGCCAGAAGCCGGTGCTGTGTGAGGCGAAGAAGTCCATCGCGTCTTTCAAGGTGCGCGATGGACTGCCGATCGGTTGCAAGGTGACGCTGCGCGGCGAGCGTATGTACGAATTCCTCGATCGCCTCATCACGATCGCCATTCCTCGCGTGCGCGATTTTCGCGGCATCAGTCCGCGCTCGTTCGACGGCCGCGGCAACTACAGCCTGGGCGTCAAGGAACAGATCATTTTCCCCGAGATCCAGTACGACCAGGTCGACAAGATCCGCGGCATGGATATCACGATTACCACGACGGCGAAGGACAACAAGCAGGGCCGCGCCCTGTTGGATGCCTTCAATTTTCCGTTCCGTAAGTAAGGAACCGTAGAGCATGGCCAAGACGAATATGGTGGAGCGCGAGAAGCGTCGCGCGAAGATCGCGCAGAAATACGCGAAGCGCCGCGCCGAGCTTAAGGAAGTGATTCGCAGCCCGAAGAGCACGCCGGAAGCGCGCCTCGAGGCGCAGGTGCGGCTGCAGAAGCTGCCCCGCGACGCGAGCCCGACGCGCGGACGCAATCGCTGCGCGATCACGGGCCGCTCACGCGGTGTGTATCGGAAGTTTGGTCTGGCGCGGGTCAAGATTCGTGAGGGCGCCGCGCGCGGCGAACTTCCGGGCCTTTCCAAGGCGAGCTGGTAGGAGTCGCTGGCATGAGCATGACTGATCCCATTGCTGATCTCCTCACTCGCATTCGCAATGCGCAGCGCGCCGGCAAAGCCGACGTGTCGATGAGTGCGTCCAAGGTGAAGGCCGCGATTCTGAAGGTATTGAAGGACGAGGGTTACGTCGGTGAATTCCGTCAGTCCAACGACGGTGCCAAGAGCACGCTGGTCATCGAGCTGAAGTACTACGAAGGTCGGCCGGTCATCGACCGCTTGGAGCGCGTCAGCCGCCCTGGCCTCAGGATTTATCGCGGCAAGGACGAACTGCCCAAGATCCTGGGTGGCTTGGGCACGGCGATCGTTTCCACGCCGAAAGGCGTGATGACCGACAAGCAGGCGCGCGCGATCGGGCAGGGCGGCGAAGTGCTCTGCATCGTGGCCTAACGAGGAATGTGACGACATGAGCCGAGTTGCAAAACGACCAGTAGATCTGCCGCAGGGCGTAACCGCCACGATCGCGAGCAATCTGATCAAGGTCAAAGGCGCCAAGGGCGAGCTGTCACTGCCGGTCGAAAGCGGCGTGTCCGTCGTGCAGGAAGAGAAGACGCTCGCCATCAAATACGAGAGCGTCGCCAAGCGCATGGCTGCGGGCTCGACGCGTGCGCATCTCGCGAACATGGTGCAGGGCGTATCGAAGGGCTATGAGCGCAAGCTGGAACTCGTCGGTGTCGGTTTCCGTGCGGCGGTGCAGGGCAAGGTGCTCAATCTGACCCTGGGTTTTTCACATGCGGTGAATTTCCCGATCCCGGATGGCATCAGCATGGAAACGCCCACGCAGACAGAAATCCTGATCAAGGGCATCGATCGACAGAAAGTCGGCCAGGTGGCCGCCGAGATTCGTGATATTCGGCCGCCGGAGCCTTACAAAGGCAAGGGCGTGCGTTACAGCGGTGAAAAGATCACATTGAAGGAAGGCAAGAAGAAGTAATTCTTCTGGTTAGTTACTATGTCAATCACCAAGAAAGAGCGGCGCCAGCGCCGCGCAATCAAGACCCGCGCGCGGATACGCGAGCAGGGCATTGCGCGCCTGACCATTCATCGCACGCCGCGCCACATGTATGCGCAGGTGTTCGATTCGGCAGGCACTACGGTGCTCGCCACCGCCTCGACGGTGCAGTCGTCGCTCGCCGCAGGTATGAAGACCAAGGGCAATATCGAAGCGGCCAAGGCCGTCGGTCGTGCCATTGCGGAAGCTGCCAAGGCAAAGGGTATCTCGAAGGTCGCGTTCGACCGTTCGGGCTTCATGTATCACGGTCGCGTCAAGGCGTTGGCAGATGCCGCGCGTGAAGCTGGCCTCGAAATCTGAGCGGAACTGGAAACATGGCACGAAACGACAAATCGCAGGCGCAGGACGAGTATCTCGAGAAGCTCGTGGCGGTCAACCGCACGGCCAAGGTCGTCAAGGGTGGCCGGCAGTTTGGCTTCACGGCGCTGACGGTTGTCGGCGACGGCGCCGGCCGCGTGGGCTTCGGCTTCGGCAAGGCACGTGAAGTGCCGGTTGCCATATCGAAGGCGATGGCAGCGGCGCGTAAGAACATGGTCAACGTGAGTCTGCGCAACGACACCCTGCACTTCGCGGTCAAGGGCACGCATGGCGCGACACATATCTACATGCAGCCTGCCTCCGATGGTACCGGCGTCATTGCCGGCGGCGGCATGCGTGCCGTGCTGGAATGTGCCGGCGTGCGCAATGTGCTCGCCAAGAGCTACGGTTCGCGCAACCCGATCAATGTCGTGCGTGCCACGGTCAAAGCGCTGGGAGCCATGCGCTCGCCAGAAGACATCGCTGCGAAGCGCGGCAAGTCGATCGAGGAAATTCTCGCCTGAGGCGGGCAGCGGAGATTGTACCGATGGCTAACGATTCAAAATTGAAAGTGACGCTGGTGAGGAGCCTGGCTGGACAGCTGCGGAACATCATCTCGTCGGTACGCGGTCTCGGACTGCGGCGCCCGCATCACACCGTCGTGATCACGGACACGCCGGAGAACCGCGGCATGATCAACACGGCATCGCATCTCCTCAAGGTGGAGCGCGCCTGACTGCGGTTGCAGTACAGGAATGCCAGGTTTATTGGAGTAGTCAGATGCGTCTCAATACATTGAAGCCAGCCAAGGGATCGAAGCGCCTGCGCTTGCGCGTCGGGCGCGGCGCGTCTGCCGGCCAGGGCAAGACCTGCGGTCGTGGCGTCAAGGGCCAGCGCGCGCGCAAGGGTGGTTATCACAAGGTTGGTTTCGAGGGCGGCCAGATGCCGTTGCAGCGTCGCCTGCCGAAGGTAGGCTTTCGCTCAGCGATGAAAGCGTCGCGTGCCGAAGTGCGCCTGAGCGAGCTTGCCAAGCTCGATGCCGCTGTGATCGATCTGGCGGCGCTCAAGGCCGCCAACATCGTGCCGGCGCAAGCTGAGCAAGCGAAGATCGTGCTGTCGGGCGAGATCAAGAAGGCCGTGAAGCTGAAGGGGGTCGGTGTGACCAAGGGTGCGCGCGCCGCCATCGAAGCGGCCGGCGGCAGCATCGAGGCCTGAGGCGACGGTCCTACCGACGCAATAGAGTTATAGAAGTGGCTAACAACGCAATCAGCAATCCGGCAGCGGTCTTGGGCGATGCGACTCGGTTCACCGAGATTCGCAACCGACTGCTATTCCTGATCGGCGGGTTGATCGTCTATCGGATCGGTACGTTCATCCCGGTGCCGGGCATCAATCCCGACGCGGTGTCGCGTTTCTTCGAGGACCAGGCCGAGACGATACTGGGCATCGTCAACATGTTCTCGGGCGGCGCGCTCGAGCGTCTGTCGATCTTTGCGATGGGCGTCATGCCCTACATCTCTGCCTCGATCATCGTGCAGATGATGAGCATGGTGGTGCCGCAATGGATGGAGTGGCGCAAGGAAGGCGAGGCCGGCCGGCGCAAGCTCACCGAGATCACTCGTTATGGCACGCTCGGCCTCGCATTGATCCAGTCGCTGGGTGCCGCGGTGGCGCTGCAGAACGGCGGCATGGTGCAGGCCCCGGGCTGGCAATTCCTGTTCGTCGCCACCATTACGATGACCACGGGCACGATGTTCCTGATGTGGCTCGGCGAGCAGATTACGGAGCGCGGCATAGGCAACGGTATCTCGATGCTGATTCTCGCGGGCATCATCGCTGGCCTGCCAGGCGCCATGGGGCGCACGGTCGACCAGATCTCCACGGGTGAGATGTCGGGTCCGTTCGCAATCCTGTTGATCCTCGTCGTGCTGGGTGTGACTGCGTTCTGCGTGTTCGTCGAGCGCGCCCAGCGTCGCATCGCAGTCAACTATGCGAAGCGCCAGGTTGGCCGCCGCATGTATGCCGGCCAGACCAGCCATCTGCCGTTCAAGCTGAACATGGCGGGCGTCATCCCGCCGATTTTCGCGTCGTCCCTGCTGTTGTTCCCGGCGACCCTGGCAAGCTTCTACGGTACCAACAACACATCGGCGATCGGCGGCTTTCTGCAGAACATGTCGGCGGCACTCGGCTATGGACAGCCACTGCACCTGGTGCTGTACGCTGCGCTCATCATCTTCTTCTGCTTTTTCTACACGGCGCTGGTATTCAACTCGCGCGATACCGCCGACAATCTGAAGAAGTCCGGTGCATTCATCCCAGGCATCCGTCCTGGGCAGAACACGGCCGAATATATCGACAAGGTGCTGACCCGGCTGACATTGTGGGGCGCGTTGTACGTTGCCTCCGTCTGTCTGTTGCCTGAGTTCATGATTTCGCAGTCCGGCGTGCCGTTCGTATTCGGCGGTACATCGTTGCTGATCGTCGTCGTAGTCGCGATGGACTTCTTCTCGCAGCTGCAGGCGCATCTCACGTCGCACCACTACTCGGGGCTGCTGAAGAAGGCGAATTTGACCGGCTACGGCCGCGGTGGCGGCTCGCCGCAGGGTTAAGAGGGTTCGAGCGATGAAAGTACGTCCGTCAGTCAAGAAGATCTGCAAGAATTGCAAGGTCGTGCGCCGTCGGCGCGTGGTCTACGTAATCTGCTCCGATCCACGTCACAAGCAGCGACAGGGCTAGAACTATGGCACGCATTGCCGGCATCAATATTCCGATGAACAAGCACGTGGTCATCGGCCTCACGCACATCTACGGTGTTGGACGTACGCGTGCGACCGAAATCTGCGCGGCAGCCGAAATCGATCCGACCACCAAGGTGAAAGACCTCACCGAAGCCGAGGTCGGCGCGATCCGCGCGCAGATCGCCAAGACGCTGGTCGAAGGTGACCTGCGGCGCGAGACCTCGATGAGCATCAAGCGCTTGATGGATCTCGGTTCGTACCGCGGCATGCGGCATCGCAAGGGACTACCGACCCGCGGCCAGCGCACGCGGACCAACTCGAGGACGCGCAAGGGACCGCGCAAGCAGGCGGTCAAGCTGAACGCGCCGCCGGGCAAGTAACAACATATGGGTACCACACAGCATGGCTGACGAGAAAGCAACCGAAAGTGCCGCCGCTGCGACTGCAGCGGCTGGCGCCAAAAAGGTCAAGAAGGGCCGCAAGAACGTGCTGGACGGCATTGCGCACGTGCACGCGTCGTTCAACAACACGATCATTACGATCACTGATCGCCAGGGCAATACCTTGTCATGGGCGACCTCTGGTGGCTGCGGCTTCCGCGGCTCGCGCAAGTCGACGCCGTTCGCCGCTCAGGTGGCAGCCGAGAAGGCCGGCAATGCGGCGCAGGAGCATGGGCTCAAGAATGTCGAGGTGCGCGTGGGTGGTCCCGGGCCGGGTCGCGAATCCGCGGTGCGCGCGTTGAACGCCTGTGGGCTCAAGATCACGAGCATCGCTGACGTCACGCCGATTCCGCACAACGGGTGTCGTCCCCCAAAGAAGCGTCGCGTCTAACGACTGCGCTGCTCCATAGATTTCGAGGCAGAGACAAAGATGGCAAAATACGTTGGACCGAAGTGCAAACTCGCGCGACGCGAAGGCACTGATTTGTTCTTGAAGAGTGGTGTCAAGCCACTCGAGAGCAAGTGCAAATTCACGGTGCCACCCGGTGGCGTCAAGAGCGAGCGCAAGACGCGCTTGTCCGAGTACGGCACACAGTTGCGCGAGAAGCAGAAGCTGCGCCGCATGTATGGTGTGCTCGAGCGTCAGTTCGCAAATTATTATGGCGAAGCTGCGCGACGTACCGGCTCCACCGGTGAGAATCTGCTGAAGCTGCTCGAGTGCCGACTCGACAACGTCGTCTACCGGATGGGTTTCGCGGCAACGCGCTCCGAAGCACGTCAGCTCGTGTCGCACAAAGCGATCGTCGTCAACGACGGCGTGGTCACCATTCCGTCCTATCAGTGCAAGGCGGGCGATGTGATCACGGTGCGCGAGAAGGCGAAGAAGCAGCTGCGCGTGCAGAACGCGATGCAGATTGCGACCCAGGTGGGGTTGCCGGACTGGGTCGACGTGAACAGCGGTGAACTGCGCGGTGTCTTCAAGTCGGTGCCGGCGCGGGACGAGATCCTGCCGGACATCAACGAGAACCTCGTCATCGAGTTGTATTCGAAGTAACGGATTGGAAAGGGTGTGCAGGGCGCGGTATTCGCGGCCTGCGCCATGAGCCGCGCGTTGCGCGGAAGGTGAGTAGCGCATGCAAACTATCGGCGAATTCCTCAAACCACGCGTCGTCAAGGTGCAACCGACCGGGCCGCGTCAAGCGCGCGTCGTGATCGAGCCATTCGAGCGTGGTTTCGGCCATACGCTCGGCAATGCGTTGCGGCGAGTGTTGTTGTCCTCGATGCCTGGCAGTGCCATCACCGAGGTGGAGATCGACGGCGTGCTGCACGAGTACACCAGTGTCGAGGGCGTGCAGGAAGACGTCGTGGACATTCTGCTCAATCTCAAGCAGGTCGCACTCAAGATGCATTCGCGTGACCATGCCGAGCTGCGTTTGTCCAAGCGCGGCCCCGGTCCTGTAACCGCCGGCGACATCATGACCGACCATGACATCGAGGTCGTGAACCCCGAGCTCGTGATCGCCAATCTCACCAAGGCCGGCGAACTCAACATGCAGCTGCGCGTTGAGCGGGGCCGTGGCTATCGTCCTGCGGCAGCGCGCGCTGCGTTCGAAGAGCAGACCCGACCGATCGGCCGTCTGCAGATCGATGCATCGTTCTCGCCCGTGCGACGCGTCACCTACTCGGTGGACGCTGCCCGCGTCGAGCAGCGCACCGATCTCGACAAGCTGGTACTGGATATCGAGACCAACGGCACGATCGATGCAGAAGAAGCCATCCGTCGCGCTGGCAGTATTCTCAAGGATCAGCTGTCGGTATTCGTCGATCTGCAGGGCGAGGAAGAAGCATCGGCCAAGGTCTCCGAGATGCAGTTCGATCCGCTGCTGCTGCGGCCAGTGGACGAGCTCGAACTCACGGTGCGCAGTGCCAACTGCCTGAAGGCGGAGAATATCCATTACATCGGTGATCTGGTGCAGCGCACGGAAGTCGAGTTGCTCCGCACGCCGAACCTCGGCAAGAAGTCACTCACCGAGATCAAGGAAGTGCTGCAGAGCCACGGTCTGATGCTGGGCATGCGGCTCGATGGCTGGCCGCCAGCCGGACTCAAACACGACGCCGATCGCGGCATCATGTAATTGTTACGCGCTGCCGGGCTAACTACCCGGTCGTGCATTCGAGGATTCGATATGCGTCATCATCTATCCGGTCGGCAACTGTCGCGTAACAGTTCGCATCGACACGCACTGCTGCGCAGCCTGTCCGTCTCGCTGCTGCGTTACGAGACCATCCGCACCACCGTGCCCAAGGCGAAAGAACTGCGCCGGGTGGTGGAGCCGCTCATCACGCTCGGGAAGAACGACAGTGTGGCCAATCGTCGACTGGCATTCGCCCGCTTGCGCGATGTGGATATGGTCACCAAGCTGTTCGCCGAGATCGGTCCGCGTTTCAAGGCGCGGCCCGGCGGTTACACGCGCATCCTGCACATGATGCCGAGGCCTGGCGATTCGGCGCCGATGGCGCTGATGCAACTCGTGGATCGCGCAGGCGAAACAGTCCCCGAGGCCGCCGAGCCTTCGGCCAAGAAGCCGCGGGCGCGCATGAAGAAGGCGGCCGCCGAAGGCGCGGAAGCAGCAGCTAAACCCAAGCGAGCACGCAAGAAGGCAGCGGCCTGAGCGTGCTGGCAGTTGTCCGGTCCCGAGCCGTCGCGTCGGTGCTGGCGACGGCTCATTCCCTGCAGTAGGCTTGCGCTACCCCATGACGGGGTAGTTCCAATAACAGGGGATAGCAAACATGGGAATGGCCTCAGAGTTCAAAGAATTTGCCATGAAAGGCAACGTCGTCGACATGGCTGTCGGCGTCATCATCGGCGGCGCTTTCGGCAAGATCGTCTCCTCGCTGGTGGGCGACGTGATCATGCCGGTGGTCGGCAATGCCTTGGGAGGCATGGATTTTTCCGACATGGCGACCAGCGTCGGTGTCGGGCCGGATGGTCAGGAAGTGCTGCTGAAGTACGGGGCCTTCCTGCAAACTGTGTTCGACTTCCTGATCATCGCGTTGGTGCTGTTCATGGCGATCAAGGGGCTCAACAAGCTCAAGAAGCCGGACCCGGCCGCGCCGCCACCGCCGCCGCCGAAGGAAGAAGTGCTGCTCGGCGAAATCCGCGATCTGCTCGCGAAACGCTGATCGGCTGATTGAAGTTCGTTACCGGGGGTGTCGACGACCGTCGGCACCCCTTTTTATTGGGCTCGGCTCTATTGGGCTGGGCGTGCGCCCTGCGCCCGCAGTTTGGTCGCAATGAAGGTCGCGTGGCGCAAGTGCAAGAGATCCGCGACCCGACGGATCAAGTGCTCCTCGTAGTCTTGCAAGGCTTGATCCGCATAGGCGACCCGCCAGAGTTCCTCCAGCAGCTGGGTTTTGCGAGCCTCCGAAAACGAGTTGTTGATCTGCGAAGTGAACTGGTGCAGATCATGCGCTTCGCGCGATTCGAGCTCAGCGAGCTCCAGCAGTTGTCGCGCCTCATCGCCGGTCAGCGAGAACTTCCGCTGCACCGAGTCGAGAATGCTCTGGCGTTCGGTCGGCGACATGCGCTCGTCACTGCGCACCACTTCCACGAGTAGTGCGGCAGCGGCCAGATGAGCCCGATGCAGGGCAGCGGCCGGGGATTCAGCGGGGCGAGCGGCAATCTCGCGCTCGAAGAAGCTCTTGACCGCGGCCAGCATGTCAGGCGGCGGCGAACGCGTCGCGCGTCAGGTTTTCGCAGCCAGTCGCCGTGACGGCGAGATCGTCCTCGATCCGAATGCCGCCAAATCGCTGGAGGTCGGCCACGCGCGACCAGAGGATGCTGCGATTGTGAGCTGTTGATGCGCGCGCCTGGTCCAGCAGCTGCGGGATGAAGTAGACGCCCGGCTCCATAGTCACGACGAATCCGGCTGCCAGTCGCCGCGTCAGGCGCAATGTGGGATAGCGCGCCGGTCGCGGAATCTGCCGGCCATCCGGCCCGCCCAGCGTGCCGCCGGCATCGTGCACTTGCAGGCCCAGCAAATGACCGATGCCGTGCGGATAGAACACGGCCGACAAGCCACTCTCCATGGCTTCTTCTGGCGTAGCCTTGATCACGCCGGCGTCGCGTAACCAGCCCGCGATGGCGAGATGCGACGCCGTGTGGATCTCGGTCCATTCCACGCCCGCTCGCACGCGGCTGCAGAGTTGTTGCTGCAACCGATCGAACGCCTGGATCAGCGCGGCAAACTCCTGGTTGGCGAACGAGTAGCTGCGCGTAATGTCGCTGGCATAGCCTGCGAACTCGCATCCCGCATCGATCAGCAGCGAATGCAGCACGGCTGGCGGGTGCGTCTCCTGTACCTGGTAGTGAAGCACCGCCGCGCCATCATTCAGCGCGATGATTGGGTTGTACGGCAGATCCTTTTCGCGCTGGCCCGACGCCCGCATGAACGCGAGTGCGATCTCGAATTCGCTGCCGCCGCTGGCGAAAGTCGCGGCTGCCGCCTGGTGTCCGAGTACTCCGAGTCGATTGGCCTGCCGGAGACACTCGAGTTCGTAGTCGTCCTTGATCGCACGCGGATAGTCGAGCGCGGTTAGTAGATGCTCTGGATTGATCGCACCGACGCCGAAGCCCGCAAGATCCTGGAACGCTTCGCCGACGAAGGCCGTGTGCGACAGGTCGGCCGGCAACAGCTTGCGCGCGCCGGCCATGTCGGCGGCCACGCGTATCTCGAAGCAGCCGGACCAGTAGGTGTCTGGAACGGGCGCAGCCTTGTGCCAGTAGTCTTCGGCGCGATGAAAGATCAACAGCGGCTTGGCTCGCGCGGGATCGAAGAACACGAAACAGTCCGGTACATCGGTGAGCGGCGCCCACTGCTTGAATGAGGCGTGCACCTTGAAGGGATAGTGGAGATCGTCGCGGAAGACATAACGGGCCGAACCGGAGTGCAGCAGCAGCGCATCGTATTTGGCGTTCGCGAGCGCCCGCGTCATGCTCGCCGCCAACGCCTGCAGGTGCCCTGCAAACAGCGTCGCCCACTGGTCGCCGCCGTTAGCGGACTCTTGCATGCTTATGTCAGCAGCCTCTCGGACGTTCATTGGACGCATTGTAGCTGCCCCTGGCTGGCTGCGCTGGGTGCACAGACACGCGCCGCAGCCGGCTGTCTCTTTCGCGCATCACTCGATCCGAAGCAGTCGCTTGCGCGCCTGTGGGCCCGCTGCAAGCGTTGCCGGCAAGTCTGTCTGCAAGCGACGACAGATAGGTCGATTCGAGTTTCAAAAGCGATGCCAAGTCGCTAGAATCCTCATCCGCACAGGATATGGCGGACAAACGTTTGTAGACCCGTGTTCTTAATCACCACTTGTTATATCTGGGGAATCGATCGATGAAAACCAATGTTGCTCTTGCCGCCCTCGTCGCGGCTCTCGCTCTGACGGCCTGTGGTAAGCAGGAAGCTGCCAGCACCGCAACCGATGCTGCCAACTCGATGTCTGAAGCCGCTGGCGCCGCTGCCGATGCAGCTTCCAATGCCGCTGATGCCGCTGCCGATGCTGCTGGCTCGGCTGTTGACGCCGCAGGTGATGCCGCCGCTGCCGCTGGTGACGCGTCGATGGACGCTGCCAGTTCAGCGATGGACGCCGCCGGTGAAGCTGCCGACGCTGCTGCCGACACCATGGGTGACGCTGCTGCCAAGGTGGAAGACGCTGCCGGCGCTGCCGCGGATGCGATGAAGAAGGAGTGATCCTGACTGGATCATTCTGAGCCGTCTGGCTCTCGCAAGGCCCGGGCAGTGTCGTCATGATCTGCCCGGGCCTTGTTTTTTGGCCAGGTCTTTTTTAGCACTACAGAGTTGGAGTTGTTATGCCGGTGAGCGTGCGGGATGCACGACGGTCGCCGACGGATCGGGACTGGATCGCGAGTGTGTATCGCGACTACCTCGACGATCTGGCGCCGCTCAATACTGGGATGTTTCCGGCCCTCGGCGAAGTGGGGCACAGTGAGCCCGATCAGCTGTCACGCTGGTTCGGGGATTCGACCGTACGGCCGCTCGTCATTCTGCGCGGCGATCAGCCGGTGGGATTCGCGATGGTGGCGCGCGGTGCGCCCGCGGCGCCGGGTGTGAAGCCGGCGGATTTTCGCATGGCCGAATTCTTCGTTGCGCGTCCCTTCCGGCGACTCGGCGTGGGCCGGCTCGCCGTCGAGCTCATACTCAACCGATTCGCGGGCCGCTGGGAGATACTGGAGTATCAGCGCAACGTGGGCGCGGTGTCATTCTGGCGGCGTGTCGTTGCCGCCTATACCAAGGGCCAATACCAGGAGCGAATCGCCAATGGCGAGGTGCGACAGGTGTTCGACTCAGGGCTGCCCGTAGCGTCCCGCTAACAATGGCGATTTCCGGTGGCGGCCGCGTCGCGACGCGCTCGGAAGTCATCGCCCGAAATGGCATGGCTGCCACCAGCCAACCGCTGGCTACCCAGTCGGCGGTGATCTGTTCGCGATCGTCTGGCACGTTAGGTCCGCGAAACTTTACGGGCTGAATGCCAGCGGCCGATCAGCACAGGGGCTGACTCTCGACGAGCTGCGCCGGGAACTCGCGCGACGCAAGCTCACCACCATCCCGCCGCACGGGCCACTGCCGGTGACCGTGCCGCGGGCGGTAGATGGCTGGTTCGAGCTGCACGCACGCGTCGGCGAGCTGCCGATCCGCGACGTGCTGGCGCCCGCGATCGCTTATGCCCGCCAGGGCTTCCCGCTGACCGAAGTCATCGCGCAGCACTGGCAGTGGAACGCAGCGGAGTTGCAGCAGTACGCCGGCTTCGCCGCGGTGTTCATGCCGGGCGGGCGGGCGCCGCGCAAGGGCGAAGTGTTTCGCAATCCGGCACTGGCCAGCACCTACGAGGCTATCGCCGCGGGCGGTCGCGATGCGTTCTATCGCGGCGCCATAGCGGCCAAGATCGCCGCTTGCCTGCGCGCGAACGGCGGCTACCTCAGCGAGAGCGATCTGGCGGCGCATCGCTCCACCTGGGTGGAGCCAATTGCCACTAACTATCGCGGCTACGACGTCTGGCAACTGCCGCCGAACACGCAGGGCCTCGCGACGCTGCAGATGCTCAATATTCTGGAGGGTCATGACCTCGAAGCCCTGGGGTTCGGTGCCGCGGACTACGCGCATCTGTTCATCGAGGCCAAGAAGCTCGCCTTCGAGGACCGAGCGCGCTACTACGCCGATCCCGAGTTCTCGCGCGCGCCGCTCGAGCGCTTGCTCTCGAAGGATTACGCCGCGACCCGGGGCAAACTGATTGCACCCGAGCGCGCCGCCAGCCGCTACCCGACGGACAGCGCGTCACTCGATCGATCGGACACCGTGTATCTCACCGTCGCTGACGAGGCCGGCAACATGGTGTCGCTCATACAAAGTAACTACCGCGGCATGGGCTCGGGCATGACACCCGACGGGCTGGGCTTCGTGCTGCAGGATCGCGGCGAGTTGTTTGCACTCGAAGACGGCCACGCCAACGTCTATGCGCCCGGCAAGCGGCCATTCCATACCATCATCCCCGGCTTCGTCACGAAGGGCGGCAAGCCATGGCTCAGCTTCGGCGTCATGGGCGGTGGCATGCAGCCGCAGGGCCAGGTGCAGGTGCTGGTCAATCTGATCGACTTCGGCATGAACCTGCAGGAAGCGGGTGACGCGCCGCGTATCCGGCACGATGGCTCCAGTGAACCGACCGGCGAACGCATGCGCGACGGCGGCACCGTCGTGCTGGAGCCCGCGTTCTCGCTCGAACTGGCCGGCGCACTCGAGGCGCGCGGTCATCGGGTGCGGCATGCGAACGAGGGCGACTTCGGCGGCTACCAGGCGATCCTGCGTGATCCCGCCACGGGCGTGTTTTTCGGGGCCTCGGAGTCGCGCAAGGATGGGGCGGCGCAGGGGTATTGAATCGGTGCGCCGATAGGTAGCGTGAGCACCGGACGACCAGGTCGCATGGCGCTCCAATGTTGCATCTGGCCATCGATGACAAAGAGAGTGTCATGGAAGGCGAAATCAACTCACTTGGACAGGAGATTTTTCAGGGGATTCCCAAAGACACATAGCGGGCGTATTGTCTTGCTGACGTGCCACAGACTATTCGATCTGTGCGCGAGGGAATGGACGATGCGCAGTTTTTCGCGATCATCGTTTGAGTCAAATGACGGATTCTCGCCGTCTCGCCGTCTCGCCGTCTCGCGGCGCTGCGGATTCTGACAGCAGCAATTTCCAGCCGTTTGCCGTTGTAGCTCGTGGGCCTGCTGGTCCGCGCGCGGTGTTCCGTTGCCGATCAAGCTTGGGAGCTGTCACATGAAATTCCTGACTTCTCGCGCCCGTTTGCAGGTGGCGATGTTGCTGCTGTCGGCAGTGTTTGGCCTATTAGCGCTGGCGGAATCACCAACCTTTGTACAGCAATGGGCGGCTAATGCAGTCGCTGGACTGCGGCCGGACGCCGTGGATCCGGCGGCTCCCGAATCCGAACCGATGCAATGTGCCGCCGGGTGCGAGCGCATGATGAACGAGGACAGGGGCATCTGCGGCGGCTACGTCAAGCAGGAGGAACGTGAGCGGCGTGGCATTCCGCCGCCCACGCGACGCTGCCATTACGAGGCGCTGGAGCGCTACAGTGCGTGTCTGACCAATTGTGGTCGGCCGGCACCGTCTGTGATCGAACGGTTTTCGGAGGCACCGCAGTTTCCGACGCTGCCGCCAGTCGGCACGCCAGCCGCGCTGACCACCACGGGGAAACGCCCATGAGCGCGGGCAGCAGATTGGCGATGCGCGCGGGACTCGCCTTACTGGCCCTTGTGCATGGCTACGTCTTCGCGGCAGCGGGTCGAACGGCGACAGCGTTCGAGGTATCGCCGACAGGTGAGGCAACCTATACGGTGCCGATCTTTGCGCCGGCCGGGATCCGCAATCTCGCGCCGCAGCTGGCGTTCAGCTACTCGCATCGGGCGGGTGCCGGCAACGCGTGGCTCGGCGCCGGCTGGGACATCGCGGGTCTTACGGCCATTGCGCGCTGTCCCAAGACTTGGGCGCAGGACGGCGTGTCAGTCGGTGTCCAGCTGGATGCGACCGATCGCTTTTGTCTCGACGGCCAGCAGCTCAAGCTCTTTAACGGGACGTATGGCGCGGACGGCGCGGAATACCGCACCGAGATAGAGTCGTTTGCGCGGATTCGTTCCTACGGCGTTGCCGGCACGGGACCGGCGTATTTTGTAGTCGAGCACAAGGATGGCACGGTAACCGAATATGGCACGCGCGCTGACTCGCGCATCGAAGCGTTGGGATCGGCCACCGTGCGTGTCTGGTCCGTCTCGACGGCGCGCGATCGCAATGACAACCGCATCGAGTACAACTACACCGAAGATACGACTTACGGCAGTTTTCGCATTGCCAATGTGCAATACACGACGAATCCCACGCAAGGCTTGACGACAGCGCCATACACGATCGTCTTTACCTACGAGACGCAGCCAGTTACGGAAATCCAGAGTGGTTACCAGGGTGGCAAACTGGTCAAGGACGTCATTCGCCTGACGCGAGTCGATGTGAACCATGCTGGTAGCACGCTGCAGCGTCGTTACACCGTCGCGTACGAGAGCACGCTTTCGTCGGCGAGTCGTAGTCGAGTGGCCTCGATTACCGAATGCGCCGGCAGCTCGGGCACGGATTGCCTGCCGGCCACAACCTTCAGTTATCAAAACGGCACCAACGCCTACACGGCGTCGACTGCCACGCCCAACTACGCGCTGCAGAACACCCGCTCGATGGTTCTAGACGTAAACGGTGACGGCCGCAGTGATCTGGTGTATCCGTCGAGCGCCACGCAAGGCGCCGGCACCTGGATGATCGCCTTCGCCAACGCCAACGGCGGCTACAACACCGCATTTAGCAGCGGCGTGTCGAACGCCATGTACTGGTACGCGATCCCGATCGACTACGACGCTGATGGGTTGGGCGATCTGCTGGTGCCCTATAACAACTCGACCTGGTGGTTCATAAAGGGCACGACGAGCGGGTTTGCGGCCGCGGTCAATACGGGTGTCTCGGCCGTGGGAGCGGTTGAGGCACGAGCTCTCGACGTCAATGGGGATGGGCTCGAAGACCTCGTCTGGAACACAGGCACGCAGCTTTGGTATCGACTGCGCGTGTGGGGCGGCACGTTCAGTTCTACCGCTAGTCTCTTGGCAGACCCTGGTGCGACGATATTGCTTGAGGGAGGTTCAGGTCGTAATCACGGCATGGCGCCAGATTTCAATGGCGACGGGCACGCCGACCTGATACTCACGACTTCCTACGAATGGCCTTTCGGAGGCTACATCTACCTCACCGAAGCTATTTTGTGTGGTACGAGCAATGTCATGTTCCTTGGCAGCTTTTCGTCGCCGAATGGTCTCGTGACCGGCGACTTCAATGCCGACGGATACAGCGATATCGCTATCCCGATGGGCACGGGCGGGCAATGGACTTATCGATTCAGCACCGGTATGGATATGACCGCCGAATACTCTGGTGCGAGCTATATCGCTCAGAATACCTACTACGCCATCGTTACGGATTGGGACAGCGATGGCTACTCCGACATTCTCGTGCCCGGCACCGACGGGATCTGGAAGGTCATCCGCTCGAGCGGCGAGCAGCTGTCGACGGTGATTAGCACTGGCGTGTCGGTGGGCTCGCTCGACAGCGATTTTCTGGTGGACGTGGATGGCGATGGCCTAGCCGACGTGCTGACGATCTCGGCGAGCAATGGTCTGGTCAGCGTGCACAGACATCAGGGCGTGATTCCAGATCTGCTCACGACGGCGACCGACGGATTTGGCAACTACGTTAATTTCAGTTATGCCGCGCTCTCGAACGCGAACTCATACCGATACTTCAACGCAGTCTTTCCTTACCAGGACTACAGCGGACCGATTTCGGTGGTCACGAATGTCACGCAGAGCGACGGAATCGGCGGCACTTACAATGTGAGCGGCTTCTATTATGAAGGCGCACTGATCAATCGACAGGGTCGAGGCTTTGCAGGGTTCTTGTACCGTTCGTGGCTGGACAGTCGAGACAATACGGCGCAACGCCGGTCCTACTGGCGAGCCTTTCCCTATACAGGGATTGTGTCAAACGCGAGACGCACGGTTGAACCATCGGGCAACGCAGTCACCGAGGACCAGTTTGGCGCCAGCCATATCACGTTAGGGAGCGGCTACGAAACCCGCTACTTTCCGTACTACACCCAGAACACGCATACCGATCGCGATCCGTCTTACGGTTTTGTCAGCACCCGCATCGTCACAGAAACTACTAACGTCATCGATTCAACGAGTGGCGTGCCCACGTCGGTCTCTAAGGTCGTCAGCGAGCCGTCGGGCGCGAATGGACTAAGTACCGGTCAAACTTGGACCGAAGTGGTCACGACGACGCTGAACAATGACACGAACAACTGGTGTCTAGGCGTTCCTGCATATGTATCGGTCGAAAGTAGTCATACCGGATATGGTGGCACGCAGCAAACTCGCACGACGTCAGCCTCGTGGAATACGGCCAAGTGTCGACCGGACGCGACCACGATTCAGCCGGGCGATCCAACGTGGAACGTTGTCAACGAACTGGAATACGACGTATTCGGCAATGTGAAAAAGACGACTGTGACGGGCGCCGGCATGACCGCACGGACGACCACGACCATCTGGACTAGCGATGGGCGTTTCCCCGCCACGACTACCAACGCGCTGGCACAGACCACCACCACCGCGTTCAGCAGCGTGACCGGTTTGCCCACTTCCCAGACCGATCCCAATGGGCTCACGGTTTTGTGGTTGTATGACAACTTCAATCGCAAGACACGAGAGAACCGGCCGGATGGAACGGCGAGCACCTGGACCTATGTCAGCTGCCCTGCCACCTATTATTGCGGCGATCCGTTGCTGCGCGGGTATGTTCAGCAATCATCACTGGACACCGGTGGCGCGACAATCAGCTATCAACTACTTTTCTTTGATATTTTCGAACGCACGAAGTATGACGAGCGCAGCAATCTCAATGGCTCGTTGACAAATATCCACACGATCTTCGACGCGCTGGGTCGAACTGCCGCTGTCAGCTTGCCGTACTTCGACACTGGCGGGGCCGCCGGGTACGTGACGACAACGTACGATGTCTTGAATCGAGTCACGAGTGTATCGCGGCCGATCAGCGCGTCCAATTCCACGCCTCAGACCACCACTAACTATTATGAAGGACTGAAGACGCGCACGGTTGATCCGCAGGGCAAGCAGTCGTGGACGATCTCGAATGCCAACGGACAGGTGGTCCGCGCGGCCGATCACAGTCAGTACCATCAGCAATTCGATTTCGATGCATTTGGCAACACTGTGCGCGTGAGAGACTACTACAACACCGTTATGCAAACGGGCACGTACAACATTCGCGGGATGCGCACGGCGTCGACTGATGTCGACATGGGCAGTTGGAGTTACACGTTCAATGCCCTGGGCGAACTCACCTCGCAGACCGACGCCAAAAATCAGGTCACCTCGATGCAGTATGACGCATTGGGACGGGAAGTCTTACGCACCGAGCCGAACGCGGGTGGCACCATCACGACTGCGTTGACCTGGGGCAACAGTGCTGCAGCGAAGGACATTGGTCGTTTGACGCGCGCAGACCGATACGGGACGGACATAACAGCTTATTGGGAAACGTACGGGTTCGACAGTCTGGGACGTCCGAGCGTCACCTACGTCAATACGCTGGGCGAGACGCACGCCATCAATTTTACCTACAACAGCTCGACCGGGCTGATGGACTCGATCATGTATCCGGCCAGCACGTCCGGGTATCGACATCAGGTCGTGTACGAGTATCAGTACGGGCAGCTCAAGAAGGTCCGCGACATCGGCAACACGGTCACGTACTGGTTGGCCAACAGCGTCGATGTGCACGGCAACGTCATCGACGAGTCGCTGGGCAATGGCCTGCGCACGACCCGCCGCTTCGATGCCGTCACCGGCCTGCCCACGTTCATTCGCACGGGTCCGGGCGGCGGCACCGCGACACAGAATCTCAACTATGGCTTCGATCTGGTCGGCAACCTCACCTGGCGGAGCGATGCCAATCAGGGTCTGACCGAGAGCCTGACCTACGACAACCTGTATCGACTCACCCAGTCGACCGTCACGGGCGCACCGACGCTGACGATTGCCTACAACGCCTACGGCAACATCATGTCGCGCAGCGATGTGGGCAGTTATACCTACCACCCGAGCAAGATCCATGCGGTTACAGCAGCCGGCGGGTTTTCATATGTCTATGACGCCAATGGCAATATAACAACCCGCAACGGCTCGACGGTCACCTGGTTTGCGAACAACAAGCCCAAGAGCATTGCCGGCAATGGCCAGACGAGCACGTTCGAGTACGGGCCGAGTGGCCAGTACTGGAAACAGACCGCGACCTACTCGAATGGCCCGGAGACCACGCTCTACATTGGCGGGCTGCTGGAGAAAGTCACCAATAGCACGCTCACGTCGTGGCGGCACTACATCAAGGCCAATGGCCGCACGGTCGCGATCTACAGCCGGGCGAGCACCGGGGCGACCAACACGATCTATCCGCTCACGGATCATCTCGGCAGCACCGATGCGATCACCGACAGCGCTGGCACGGTGCTGGTGCGCGAGTCGTTCACCGCTTGGGGTGCGCGCAGAGGATCCAACTGGCAGGGCACGCCCACTACGCCCGAGATGACCGCCATCGCCAACGCCACGCGCCGCGGCTTCACCGATCACACGATGCTCGACAATCTCGCGCTCGTGCACATGAATGGGCGCGTGTATGACCCGGCGATCGGGCGATTCCTGAGCGCCGATCCCTACATTCAGTTCCCGCTCAACACGCAGTCGTGGAACCGCTACTCGTACGTAGTCAACAATCCGCTCAGCTTCACCGATCCGAGTGGGTACTTCCTCAGTGGGCTGAAGAAGTTCGTCAAGAAATGGGGTGGGGCAATCATCAGTGTGGCCTTTTCAATGGCTGGTATGCCGTTCGTCGGTGCATTGGTCTCCAGCGCCTTTTCAACAGCGGCAAACGGCGGCAATGTTGGCAGTTTCGTGCGCGGTTTCGTGATCGGCGCGGCCGCCGGTATGGTAGCCGGACCTATTGCCGGACGTATCTCTACCGGAATCGGAATGGCTGGCGGATCCATCGGTACGCAGGTATTCCGGGGTGCGCTGTCGGGCGGAATCGCTGGTGGCCTGACCTCAGAAGTGTATGGTGGCTCATTCTGGAGCGGATTCGCCGGCGGTGCGATCACCGGCGGGATCACGGCGGGCGCGATGGGAATGTATCGTCAGCATCTACTTAACTCAGCCATTCGAAGTGGGCAGGTGTCCTGCAACCCCTGTAGCAGCGACGCGATGGGTGGCTTGCGCGAGTTTTCTCAAAGTCCACAGGGACAGCGGTTTCTCCAGGGACTGCGGCGAACTGGAGAGACTCTGTCAATCTCTGAGAGTCCGAGTTTTAACTCAGTTGCGAGATTCTGGTTCGACTCGGACGCGGGAAACCATACGCTTGGGTTGCCAACAGATCTCGCCGCCTATCGAAATAGTGGCTCCGGTCCCCTTGGCAACCAATACCGCTCGGCTACCATTGGCAATTTGATCGCACACGAGACAGGGCACTATTATCCGGGCGGGCGGTTCGTACAACGCAACGTGATTGAGTCGGTGGATAGTCAGGGACTAACAACTTTCACGGTGACGATGATCAGAGATCCTGCTGAAATCGTAGCGTCAGTGGTCGAAAATGGCCATCGCTTGTGGATGGGCTCGCCGTTACGTAGTCATTATGGATTCTTGCGAGTGCCGCGACAGTACTGCATGGACTGTACGCGATGAGCGAAGCGCAATCAGTGCCACGTACCTGGCGCCCGGCGTTGCCACTCTCCGTCTGCGCAATGTTGTGTGGAGCATGCGGCGGCTATGTAGAGGAAGTTGTGCCGAATCCAAGTCTAGGCCAGGAAATCGAGACGCTCGACCCTCGTGTCGCGGAATTAGCTTTCGGCAGGCATTACATCATTCTTCCTGTGGAGTTTCCGGACGGCAGCGCGCATCAGATGGTCCATCTCCCTGAATATTTGCCCACGTTACTCTACAATCAGGGGCTGCTGTCAGGTCCTCAGCCTAGCGTGGGTTCACCGCTGAAGATCGAGCAGGCGCGTGGCCTGATCGGCAAACCGATCAAGCTTCAAAAGAGGATGGTGTTGACCATCGACAGCGCACCAAACGAACCGTGCGCCATCGGCGGCTTCGTCGAGCCTTCGGCTGCTGACCTGTGGGCGTCGAGTGAGAACGTCACCCTCGACACGATACTGAGTCAGTTCTTCCTTGAAAAGCGAATCGACAGTCCGACCGTCTCGGTGATTTATCACGTCAAAGATCAATATGCGGTTCGGATCACCTGTGCGGACATCGCCAAGCTCATCCAGCTCGGTGCGCGGGTAGCTCGAACGGACACGATGAGTCGCATTGTGGTGTATCCCCCTTAAGCGACCGCGGCGCGCGAGATGGCCAATACGTCCGTCGGTATCACCACCCGTAACGGCTCGACGGTCACCTGGTTGGCGAACAACAAGCCGCAGAGCATTGCCGGCAATGGCCAGACGAGCACGTTCGAGTACGCGCCGAGTGGCCAGTACTGGAAACAGACCGCGACCTACTCGAATGGCCCGGAGACCACGCTCTATATTGGCGGGCTGCTGGAGAAAGTCACCAATAGCACGCTCACCTCGTGGCGGCACTACATCAAGGCCAATGGCCGCACCGTCGCGATCTACAGTCGGGCGAGCACCGGTGCGACCAACACGATCTATCCGCTAAACGATCATCTCGGCAGCACCGATACGATCACCGACAGCGCGGGTACGGTGCTGGTGCGCGAGTCGTTCACCGCCTGGGGTGCGCGCAGAGGATCCAACTGGCAGGGCACGCCCACTACGCCCGAGATGACCGTCATCGCCAACGCTACGCGCCGCGGCTACACCGATCACACGATGCTCGACTATCTCGCGCTCGTGCACATGATCTGGCGCCTGTATGACCCTGCGATTTTACAGCGCCGATATCGGGCGCTGCGGACGGCGTGGTAACAGCCCTAGCGACCCGCGCTAACAGCCCTGCGCGTGGCAGTTCTGGTCTTGCCCCGCAGCAGCGGCGCCAGATACTGGCCGGTGCTGGATGCAGCCGCCGCCGCGATTTCTTCAGGTGTGCCGAGGGCGACGATCTGACCGCCGCCCGCGCCGCCCTCTGGGCCCAGGTCGATCACCCAGTCGGCGGTCTTGATCACATCGAGATTGTGCTCGATCACGACGACGGTGTTGCCTTCATCCCGCAATCGATGCAGGACGGTCAGCAGTTGGGCAACGTCATGGAAATGCAGCCCGGTCGTCGGCTCGTCGAGGATGTAGAGCGTGCGTCCAGTCGAGCGCTTGGCCAGTTCACGCGCCAGCTTGATGCGCTGCGCCTCGCCGCCGGACAGCGTCGTCGCGCTCTGGCCTAACTGGATGTAGGACAGGCCGACATCCATCAGGGTCTGCAGCCGGCCGCCGACGCCCGGCACGTTCTGGAACAGGCGCAACGCGTCCTCGACGGTGAGCTGCAGCACTTCGTGGATGTTCTTGCCGCGCCACAGGATATCGAGCGTCTCGCGGTTATAGCGCTGACCGTTGCAGACGTCGCACGGCACGTAGACATCGGGCAGAAAGTGCATCTCCACCTTGATCAGGCCGTCGCCTTGGCAGGCTTCGCAGCGCCCGCCCTTGACGTTGAAACTGAAGCGACCGGCGTCGTAGCCGCGGGTGCGTGCTTCGGGTACGGCCGCGAACAACTCGCGCAGCGGCGTGAACAGGCCGGTGTAGGTAGCGGGGTTGGAGCGTGGCGTGCGCCCGATCGGGCTTTGGTCGATGTCGATCACGCGATCGATCGCCTCGGCGCCTTCGAGTGCCTGACAGGGTGCGGCATCGAGTCCGGAGCGGTTCAGATGGTTGGCCATCTGCTTATAGAGCGTGTCGTTGACGAGGGTTGATTTGCCCGAGCCGGACACGCCGGTGACGCAGGTCAGCAATCCGAGTGGAAACTCGACGGTGACATCGCGCAGGTTGTTACCGCTCGCACCGACGAGGCGCAAGGTCTTGGCGTTGCTGCGTGGCGTGCGCAAGGGCGGCACGGGCACGCACTCGCGTCCCGAGAGATAACGGCCGGTGAGCGACTCGGGCGCGTCACTGATCTGCTGCGCCGTGCCTTGGGCAATCACCTGTCCGCCGTGCACGCCGGCACCGGGCCCGATATCGACGACATGGTCCGCTGCACGGATCGCTTCCTCATCGTGCTCGACGACGATCACGCTGTTACCGAGATCCCGCAGTCGCTGCAGGGTGCCTAACAAGCGCTGATTGTCGCGCTGGTGCAGGCCGATGGAAGGCTCGTCGAGGATATACATCACGCCGGTGAGGCCGGAGCCGACCTGGCTCGCGAGCCGGATACGCTGCGCTTCGCCGCCCGAGAGTGTCTCGGCGCTGCGATCGAGCGTCAGATAATCGAGCCCGACGTCGATCAGGAAGCGCAGGCGATCGCCCACCTCCTTGATGATCTTGGCGGCAACCTCGCCGCGCCAGCCCGGCACGGTGAGCGTTGCGAACAAGTCGTGCGCGGCGGTGACCGAGAGGCTCTCGATCGCCGGCAGCGTCAGTTCATTGACCAGCACGCTGCGCGCGGTACGGTTGAGGCGCGTGCCGTGGCAATCCGGACAGGCTTGCGTTCCGAGATACTTGCTGAGTTCTTCGCGCACGGCGACTGACTCGGTTTCACGGTAGCGCCGCTCGAGATTCGGCAGGATGCCTTCGAACGCATGCTTGCGCCGGCGTACTGCGCCACGCCCTTCCGCATAGCGGAACTCGATCTCGACGTTGCCGCTGCCGTACAGCACGGCGCGCTGGATCTTGGCGGGCAGGTCGCGCCACGGTGTCTCGACGTCGAATTTGTAATGGCGCGCCAGCGATTGCAGCATCTGAAAGTAGTACACGGTGCGCCGATCCCAGCCGCGCACCGCACCGCCCGCCAACGACAAGTGCGGATTCGCGATCACGCGGTGCGGATCGAATACCTGCTGTTGCCCGAGTCCGTTGCAGGTGGGGCAGGCGCCCGCCGGGCTGTTGAACGAGAACATCTTCGGCTCGAGCTTGGGCACGCTGTAGCCGCACTCGGGGCAGGCGTGCTGGCTCGAGAACAATTGCTCCTCGACCGCCTGCGCGGACTCGCCGCCGGCATCGTATGCCGTGAGCCGCGCCGTGCCACCCGATAGCTTGAGCGCGGTATCGAACGATTCCGCCAGCCGTTGCGCCACATCGGCCCGGACGCGAAAACGATCCACCACGGCTTCGATCGTATGCTTGCGCTTGGGGTCGAGTGTCGGCAGCGCATCGAGTTCGTGCACCCGACCGTCGATGCGCGCGCGCACGAAGCCGCGGCCACGCAGATCGTCGAAGACCTCCAGATGCGCGCCTTTGCGGTCCGCAATGATCGGTGCGAGCAGCAGCAGCGCAGTGCCTTCAGGCCGCTGCAGCACCTGATCGACCATCTGGCTGACGGTCTGTGCGGCCAGATCGATCTGATGATCCGGACAGCGCGGCATGCCGATGCGGGCGTAGAGCAGCCGCAAATAGTCGTGAATCTCGGTGACGGTGCCGACGGTGGACCGCGGGTTGTGCGAGGTGGCCTTCTGTTCGATCGCGATCGCGGGCGACAGCCCTTCGATCGAATCGACGTCCGGCTTCTCCATCACCGACAGGAACTGCCGGGCGTAGGCCGACAGCGACTCGACATAGCGCCGCTGGCCTTCGGCATAGAGCGTGTCGAAGGCGAGCGACGACTTGCCGGAGCCAGACAGCCCGGTGATCACGATCAGCCGCTCACGCGGCAGATCAAGGTCGACATTGCGCAGATTGTGGGTGCGCGCACCCCGGATTCGAATGTATTGCATCAGGCGGCACTGCGGCCGCTGGGCGGGCCGCGCAGGGGTAAACCCATCATTTTACGCGCTTGGCGCGACTGGCGACGGATTCGCGGAGAAATTGCCTGAACGCGCGAGATTGAGAGGGCTGCACCTGCCGGCGCAACGCGCTTACACTACGCGCCCGAACTGGTCGATATGCAAAGGTGGCGTGTCATGGCGCGCGGAGTCAATAAAGTCATTCTTCTCGGCAATCTGGGCGCTGATCCGGAGACCCGCTCGCTGCCCTCGGGCATGACGGTCGCCAATATCCGTATTGCGACCAGTGAGTCCTGGAAGGACAAGCAATCCGGCGAGATGAAAGAGCAGACCGAATGGCATTCGGTGGCCATGTTCGGGCGCCTGGGCGAGATCGCGGCGGAATACCTGCGCAAGGGTTCGCAGGTGTATATCGAAGGGCGCCTGCGCACCCGCAAGTGGCAGGACAAGCAGGGCAACGACCGCTACACCACCGAGATCATCGCCAATGAAATGCAGATGGTCGGCAGCCGTCCCGGCGGCGGCTCGCGGGATATGGGCGGCGAGCGGGGCGGCGGTGTCCGCGGCTCGCGCGACGAGGATCAGAGCGAGCCGGTCACCAGCAGCACCGAGCGGGGCGATTTCGACGACGATATCCCGTTCTGACGCTCTCAAGTACCTGATTTACAAAAATAATCAGCGCCGGCGCAGAATTGCGTTAGGCTAGCTTTCTGCCATCCATGCCCGGCCGTTATTACATCAAGACGTTCGGCTGTCAGATGAACGAGTACGACTCGAGCCGCCTGGCCGACGTGCTGCGTTCGCTCGACGGTCTGGAACCCACCAGCGACCCCGCGCAGGCGGACGTGCTGCTCATGAACACCTGTTCGGTGCGTGAGAAAGCCGAGGACAAGGTGTATTCGCTCTTGGGCGAGTGGCGGCTCCTCAAACGCGAGCGTCCGCACGTGCTGATCGGTGTCGGCGGCTGTGTCGCGAGCCAGGAAGGTGACGCGATCGTTGCCCGCGCGCCGTTCGTCGACCTGGTGTTCGGGCCGCAGACCCTGCATCGCCTGCCCGCCATGATCGGCGAGTTGCGGCGCACGGGTCGAGCTGTCGTCGATATCAGTTTCCCCGAGATCGAGAAATTCGATCGCCTGCCCGCGCCGCGCGCCACTGGGGCCACTGCGTTCGTGTCGGTGATGGAAGGCTGCAGCAAGTACTGCAGCTTCTGTGTCGTGCCGTATACGCGCGGCGACGAAGTGAGCCGGCCGTTCGCCTCCGTGCTCGATGAGGTGCGCGCGCTGGCGCAGCAGGGCGTCGGCGAAGTCACCTTGTTAGGCCAGAACGTAAACGCGTACGCTGGTGCGATGGCGGATGGCAGCATCGTCGACCTGGCGACGCTCATTCACTACGTGGCCGAGGTGCCGGGCATCGAGAGGATCCGCTTCACGACCTCCCATCCCGTCGAATTCGGCGACAGCCTGATCGAGGCCTACGCAGCGGTGCCGCAGCTCGCCAATCATCTGCATCTCGCGGTACAGAGCGGCTCCGATCGGATTCTGGCGCTGATGAAGCGCGGCTATACGGCGCTCGAGTTCAAGGACAAGCTGCGTCGGCTGCGCGCGGTGCGGCCGGACATCAGTGTCACCACGGATATCATCATTGGCTTTCCCGGCGAGACCGAGCGTGACTTCGAGGCCACGATGAAGCTGGTGCGCGACGCCGACTTCGATCAGTCCTTCAGCTTCATCTACAGCCCGCGGCCGGGGACGCCCGCGGCAGCACTGCCCGATGAAGTGCCGCACGACATCAAGCAGGCACGCCTGGTGTTGTTGCAGGATCAACTCGAGCGGCAGGCGACTGTCATCAGCGAGCGCATGGTGGGCACGGTGCAGCGGGTGCTGGTGGAGCGACCGGCCCGACGCGATCCGCGCGAGCTGGCGGGGCGTACCGCTAACAACCGCTGGGTCAATTTCGCGGGCCCGGCGTCGCTCCTGAACCGCTTCGTGGATGTGGTGGTCACCGAGGCGCGGGCCCACAGCCTGCGCGGGCGGCTCGCGCCCGCCGCTCGAGCTGCCGTGGGGGCCTGACGCGACGTGGTGACTGCAGTTCCGGTGCCCGTGCGCGAATTCAATCTCGA
Source organism: Steroidobacteraceae bacterium (assembly GCA_041395625.1). Taxonomy (GTDB): domain Bacteria; phylum Pseudomonadota; class Gammaproteobacteria; order Steroidobacterales; family Steroidobacteraceae; genus CADEED01. The sequence goes on from JAWLAE010000004.1 coordinate 138,419, forward strand.
GCCCAGCGACAATGCGCGCCTGGCGAACTTGTGTGGACCGCTGGACGAGAACCTGCATCTCGTCGAGGCGCGGCTCGGCGTGCAGATTCGCCGGCGCGGCGCTGCATTCCGCGTCGTCGGCGATCGCGCGGCCGCGGCCGAGGGTATCGTCCGCGATCTGTTCGCCGTGACCCCCGGCGAGGAGGTGACGCTCGAGCGCGTCCATCTCGCGCTGCGCGACACGGCCGATGAGCCCGGCGCTGTGCCCGCCGCCGAACGCGAAGAGGGCGCCGTGCGCGTCGGCCGCGGCACGATCCGCGCGCGTGGCCGCAATCAGAAGAACTACCTCGAATCGATCCGCCAGCAGGACCTCACCTTCGGGATCGGCCCGGCCGGCACCGGCAAGACCTATCTCGCCGTGGCGTGTGCGGTCGAGGCGCTGAACGCGGAAAAGATCCGTCGCATCATTCTCGTGCGTCCGGCCGTCGAAGCGGGCGAACGCCTCGGTTTCCTGCCTGGTGATCTCTCGCAGAAAGTGGACCCGTATCTGCGGCCGATGTACGACGCACTGTACGAGATGCTGGGATTCGATCGGGTCGCGCGGTTCATCGAACGCAACGTGATCGAAGTGGCGCCGCTCGCGTTCATGCGCGGCCGCTCGCTCAACGATTCATTCATCATTCTCGATGAGGCACAGAACACGACCGTCGAGCAGATGAAGATGTTTCTCACGCGCATCGGCTTCGGCTCGAAAGCCGTGGTGACGGGCGATGTCACGCAGACCGATCTGCCGGCGGGCAAGCTGTCCGGGCTGCGACACGTCACGGCAGTACTGCAGGGCGTCAACGGCATCGGCTTTTCGTTCTTCGAAGCGCAGGACGTCGTGCGGCACCCGCTGGTACAGCGCATCGTGCAGGCGTACGAGGCGCGTGGTGAGAACAGTTCATGAGTGTTGGTAGGCAACCAGGCCTGCAACTGGCCTTGATTCGGGGCACGCGCGCCTGGACACCGTCGAAGTCGCGCATGGCGCTGTGGGCCAGTGCGGCACTCGGGCGCCGGGCGCGAGGCTGCGAGTTGTCAGTTCGAGTCGTGAGTCGGACTGAGAGCAGACGGCTGAACCGGCGCTGGCGACGCATCGACAAGCCGACCAACGTGCTGTCGTTTCCGGCGCAGGCGCTGGCGCCACCCACGGCGGCACAGCCCGTGCCATTGGGGGATCTCGTCGTGTGCCCGCTCGTCGTCCGCACCGAGGCGCTCGAGCAGCGCAAGACACTGATGGCTCACTGGGCGCACCTCATCGTGCACGGCACATTGCATCTCATGGGCCTGGATCATGAACGGGGTGCGCGCGAGCAAGCGCGCATGGAGCGACGGGAGATCAAGGTGCTGCGCTCGCTGGGTTACGCCAACCCCTACGTCGTGCCGGCGAGTCGGCGAGCATGAATAGGCCGACCCAACCGACCGGTACCTGGCTGAAGAAGCTGACGCGTGCGCTGTCGGGCGAAGCGCAGGACCGCGACGATCTGATCAACTGGCTGCGCGATGCCGGTGCCCGCGGCGTCATCGAGTCCGACGCGCTCGCGATGCTCGAGGGGGTGCTGGAGGTAGGCGATATCCAGGTGCGCGAGATCATGGTGCCGCGCGCGCAGATGGTGGTCGTACACCGGGACGACCCGCCGGAGAAGCTGGTGTCCGAAGCGGTGGAATCCGGGCACTCGCGCTTTCCGGTGATGAACGAAGACCGCGACAACATCGTCGGCATATTGCTGGCCAAAGACCTGCTGCGCCTGCACATGGGCGACAATGGCGAGCGTTTCGACATCCGCGAATTCATGCGGCCGGCCGCATTCGTGCCCGAGAGCAAGCGCGTCAACGTACTGCTGCGCGAATTCCGCCACAGTCACAATCACATGGCGATCGTGGTGGATGAGTACGGCGGAGTGGCCGGGCTCGTGACCATCGAGGACGTGATCGAACAGATCATCGGCGAGATCGACGATGAGCATGACGTCGATGAAGATCAGAACATCCGCAAGGAAGGCGAGCGCCAGTTCACGGTGCGTGGCCAGACGCCAATCGAAGAATTCAACGAGTATTTTTCTACTGATTTGTCGGACGAAGAGTTCGACACAGTTGCGGGTCTCGTCATGCAACAACTCGGGCGACTGCCGCGGCGCGGCGAGAGCGTGCACATCTCCGAGTTCGAACTGAAAGTCGTGCGCGCGGATCGTCGTCGTATCGATCTGCTGCGTCTGGTGACGCCCCGTGACGTGATACCGCCGGAAGACCGACCGCTCGACGGCTCTGGCTGAGCGGATGGCGCGCTTTGGCGATGCCTGGGGCTATCTGCTGGCGGCGGTTGCTGGTGCAGCCTTGTCGCTGTCGTTCGCACCGCTCGGCTGGTGGCCGATTGCGGTCGTCGCGCCGGCCGTCCTGATAGCGCTCTGGGACGGTGCGACGCCGCGCCGCGCGGCGTGGCTGGGCTTCTGCTTCAACGTCGGCACCTTCAGCGTGGGTACCTACTGGCTCTATATCAGTATCGCCGGCTTTGGCCAGGCGCCGGTGTGGCTGGCGATCGTTCTGATGGCCGGCATCAGCGCGATCATGGGCAGCTATCACGCGGCACTGGGCTATGTGGTGGCAAGGTGGCTGCCACCACGCGGGTTGTGGCGCTGGTTGGCGGCGGTGCCCGCGGCCTGGTTGTTAGTGGAGTGGTTGCGCGGCTGGCTGTTGAGCGGCTTCGGCTGGCTGGCGGTGGGCTACTCGCAGTCCGATACCTGGCTGGCGTCACTCGCGCCAGTGGGCGGCATCTATCTCGTGAGCCTCGCGGTGCTGGTGAGTGCCGGCGCGCTCGTGGCTGTGGCGCGTGCCGACGGCCGGTCGCGCTGGATTGCGATGGTGACAGTCGCGCTACCCTGGGCTGCCGGCCTGGCGCTAGCGCGTGTCGTTTGGACCGAGCCGGCAGGGACTCCACTGCAGGTCGCCGTGGTGCAAGGTGCCATTCCGCAGGATATGAAATGGTTGGCGGAGAATCTGCCGACCACCCTGGCGCGCTACCGGGACCTCACCCGTTCGATCGACAGCGCTGATCTCATTGTCTGGCCGGAGTCGGCGGCCCCTGACCTGGCTAACAATCTGGTGCAGTATCTGAGCGGGGTAGCCAGAGACGCGCGCGCCCGCGGTGCGGGATTCATCACCGGTGTCGTGCGGGCATCGGACGATGGCCAGCAGTACTTCAACTCCGTGCTCGCGCTCGATCAGGACATCGGCTGGTACGACAAACAGCATCTCGTGCCCTTCGCCGAGTTCTTCCCAGTGCCGTCCTTCGTCCGGCGCTGGCTGCGTCTCATGAGCCTGCCGTATTCGGATTTCACGCGCGGCGCAGCGCAGCAGGCGCCACTCGAAGTGGCTGGCCAGAAGGTCGCCGCTAGCATCTGTTACGAAGATGCTTACGGCAGTACGCAACTGCCCGTCATGCGTGACGCCACCTTGCTCGTCAATGTCACTAACGACGCCTGGTTCGGTCGATCGACGGCGCGCTACCAGCATTTGCAAATCGCCAGATTCCGCGCGCTCGAGACCGGCAGGTACATGATTCGGGCGGCCAACGACGGTGTGTCGGCCGTGATTGGCCCACGCGGCGAGCTGGTGGCACGCGCGCCCGAATATGTGCCGGTGGTGTTCGAGGCCGAGGTGTTGCCGTTGCGGGGCCTAACGCCCTATGCGCGAGTCGGCAACTGGGCCGTCGTTGTCTGCGCCGGGATAATACTGGTACTGGCGGCCGCGGTGGGTCGTGGTCGCCGCACAGACGGTGAACTTCGCTAAACTTCGAATGTCTATTGCGGGCGGCCTCGCAGCCGCTTTCCAAGTGATGCTACCAAGGACTGAAAATATGTCGGATCAACCCTTCGTGCAGCGGCTTGCCAGCCTGGCTGTCGTGATGTTCGCCCTGACGGCCTGTTCGCCGCAGTCGTCCACCGCCGCGCCGGCTGCGCAAGACGCCGAGTCCGCCAGTTCCTCGCCGGCCCAGGTTCCTACCGCGCAGCCCGCCGTCACGGCGCGCGCGTTACCGGATTTCGCCGGGCTGGTAGAACGCTACGGCCGCGCCGTGGTCAACGTGCAGGTGGTCGAGAAGCGCCGGACGGTGCAACAGGTCCCAGGATTCGACGAAGACGGGCCATTCGGCGAGTTCTTCCGGCGTTTCGGCATGCCGATGCCGCGCGGCGAGAACATGCCACCATCGCGCGGCGAGGGCTCGGGCTTCATCGTGTCAGCCGACGGCTACATACTGACGAACGCGCACGTGGTAGCCGATGCGGAAGAGGTGACGGTCAAGATGACGGATCGGCGCGAATATACCGCCAAGGTGATCGGCGCCGATCGGCGCACGGACGTGGCCTTGATCAAGATCGATGGCAAGAATCTGCCGGTCGTCACACTCGGCGACCCTAACAAGCTGCGCCCAGGTGAGTGGGTAGTGGCGATCGGTTCACCATTCGGCTTCGAGAACAGCGTGACGGCGGGCATCGTTAGCGCAACCGGGCGGTCGATGCCAGGCGATGACTCGATCGTGCCGTTCATCCAGACGGACGTGGCGGTCAATCCCGGCAATTCCGGCGGACCGCTCTTCAATCTGCAGGGCGAGGTGGTCGGCATCAACTCGCAGATCTACAGCCGCAGCGGCGGCTACATGGGCTTGTCCTTCGCCATTCCGATAGATGTCGCCAACAACGTGCGACAGCAGCTCGTCACGGATGGGCGCGTCACCCGCGGTCGCATCGGCGTGCAGATCCAGGAGGTCAATGCGCAGCTGGCGGAATCGTTCGGTCTCGATCGTCCACGTGGTGCGCTGGTCGGACGTGTGGAGCCCGATGGCCCCGCCGAGAAGGGCGGCGTCAAGCCGGGTGACGTGATCATCAGCGTCGATGGCGCCGACGTCGAACGCTCGGGCCAGTTGCCAGGATTGATCGCGAACGTGCGGCCTGGTACCAAAGTGAATATCGAAGTCTGGCGTGACCGCAAGACCAAGAGCCTGACGTTGACGACCGACGAATTCAAGGAGCCCAATCAACGAGTGGGTAGCCTCGGCGGCGGCAGCGCAGAACCGCGTGAAGCGGACAAACTGGGGCTCACCGTGCGCCCGCTCACCGGCGACGAGCAGCGCAGCGCTGAAACCAAGGGCAAGCTGTTAGTTGAAAGTGTCGATGGCCCCGCCGCAGCTGCCGGCGTGCAGCGTGGCGACATCATCCTCGGCGTGAACGGCAAATCGGTCGCCAGCGTCAAAGAGTTGCGCGATGCGACCGACAAGAGCAGCGGTACGGTGGCGCTCCTGATCGAGCGGCAGGGCACGCAGATCTTTCTGCCCGTACGGATCGGCTGACGCTCAGGTGCCGTCCGTCGCCGGCTGTTGCGCGGCGCGGTACGGCACCATGGCGAGCCCCAATAGAACCATTGCCAGCGGCGCTGCGATCGCGATGATCCAGGCGATCGAGTCGCCGACGCGGTTGGGGTCGTGGAACACGTGGTCGTTGAAGAATCCGGTCAGGAATGAGCCGACGCCGATGCCGGCCAGATTGACGAAGAACAAGTACACGGCCGAGATCTGACCGCGCAGCCGGTTCGGGCAGACGATGGACAAGGCCGAGGCGGCGGCCGCGAAGGCGAAGCTCGAAAAGAACATGAAGCCGGCGAAATACTGCAGCGACGTCGCGCCATCCGCCGACTGGACGGTGCCGATGCCAAATGGCAAGACACCGAGCGCACTAACGACGCCGGGCCACAGCTCCGCGGTTACGACGCCACGCCGCCGCAGAAAGTCGGCGAACACGCCGCCTGCGTAGATGCCGATGCCGCCCGCGATCGCCAATGTCATCCCGAGTTGGGTACCGAACTGCTGCGGCGTCATGCCATGGGCGCGCATCAGATAGGGCGCCATCCAGAACACGGTGGCGTTGAAGAGCATCGTCAGCATGGAGAAGCCGAGGAAATGCGTTGCCAGCAGCGACAGACGCCGCCCGAGCGCAAAGGCGATGACTTCGCTGACCGGCACGACGGCACGCTGCGCACCGCGCCGCACCGGCTCGCGCAGCGTGGCGACCCAAAGCGCTATCAAGAGGCCTGGCAGACCAACTACCAGGAACGTGATGTGCCAGGCAGCGAGCTCGCCGACCAAGGGTAGAACGACGGGCGGTGCTTCGGCCAAAGCGCCAATCACCTGACCACCGATCACGGCCGCCAAACCGATGCCAAGATAGACGCCGATGGAGTACACACCGATCGCGCGGCTGCGCCGCTCCGGTGGGAACAGATCGGCGAGCGTGGAGTAGGCCGCCGGCCCGAGCGCCGCCTCGCCGACGCCAACGCCGACCCGGGCCGCAAACAACTGCCAGAAGGTCTTGGCGAGTCCGCACAGGGCGGTCGCGAGACTCCAGAAGAAGATGCCCCAGGCCATCAGCTTCTTGCGGTTGCCGTTGTCGGCGAGGCGACCCATGGGAATGCCGACCAGCGTATAGAAGACTGCGAACGCCAGGCCCTGCAGCAAGCCGATCTGCGTGTCGCTGATGCCGAGATCCGCCTTGATCGGGTCGACCAGCATCGAGAGGATCTGGCGGTCGATGTACGACAGCGTGTAGGCGAGCATGAGCACGACGGTGGCGTACCAGGCGTAGGAGGTCGCCGGCCAGGCGGGCTCACCGTCCATTCGTGGTGAATTCGATGTCAAGCCACCGTACCTTGGTGCCGATTGCAGTCGGGGTTTAGCTGAGGTGATTAAACAACAGAAAGGCCGTTGACGTGCAATATACTTGTTCGTACAAGAAGCGGTTCTGACCCGAGCCACTCGCCACTAGAATTTCTTGGGAGATTTGCGATGAAAGACCCTGCTACACAACTCGGACTGGCGCTGGCGGTGCTGGCTGCGACGGGCTCGGCGCCGGTGCTCGCGCAACAACCACTCGGTCAGCTGGAAGAGATTGTTGTGACGGCGCAAAAACGAGCGGAGTCGGTGCAGGACGTGCCGATTTCGATCGTTGCGGTGACCGGCGACGAGCTGGCACGTACGGGTCAGACGGACTTCCTCAATTTCGCCGGTCGTACCCCAACGCTGCAGTACAGTCAGGCGGGTGGTGAGGCGCAAATCTACATTCGCGGCATCGGCAGCAACCTGCTGGCAGTTGGCTCCGATCCCAGCGTCGCCATTCATCTCGATGGCGTTTACCTCGGCCGCCCCAACATGGGCCTCAACCAGTTCCTCGATGTCGATCGGGTCGAAGTGCTGCGCGGGCCGCAGGGTACTCTGTACGGCCGCAACGCGACCGGCGGCTCGATCAACATCATCTCCAAGCAGCCGACGGATGAATTCGAAGGCTATGTCGGTGCCGGTACCGGCAGTTTCAGTCGCATCGAGTTGAAGGGCGCGGTGGGCGGACCGATGACTGACCAATGGGCATTCCGTCTCGCCGGTCGCTATGTGAAGGATGACGGCTACGTCGATGACCTGGATCCGCGCGGCACGAACAAGCTGGATGATCAGGATCTGAAGGCCGTGCGCGGGATTCTGCGCTTCAAGCCGAGCGACAGCTTCACCGCTTCGTTGTCGTTCGACTACAGCGATTTCAGCAATGGCAATACTGCGGTTCGCCCGAATGACAACACCGGCACCGCGCAGGTGTTTGGCGCGATCCCCACGGGGTCGATCCTCCAGGAGCGCAACGACTTCGACACCTTCATGGATTGGAAGACCGGCGGCCCGACGCTGAACCTCACCTGGGACATCACCGATACCATCCAGCTCACTTCCATCACGTCGCAGAAGTCCTTCGAAATGGACTTCTTCTTCAACACCGATGGCACCGAGTTGAACGTCACACGGACCAGCGAAATCTTCGACACCAAGCAGTGGTCGCAGGAGTTCCGGCTGGCCTCGCAGGGTGACGGTCGGCTGCAGTGGATCGCAGGCGCCTATTATCTCGATGAGGACAAAGACGGCGCGCTCGGCCTGGTGCGCGAGCTGGGTGTAGCGTCCTTGCGGACGTTCAATATCTTCGCTTCCAATCAAACCAAGGCGTACGCGGTTTTCGGCGAGATCTATTTCGACATCACCGATCGCGTCAAGCTCACTGCGGGCTTGCGCTACAGCGATGAGAAGAAGGACGACTACAACGAGCTGAACTTCGTGCTGGCGAATGCCGCTAACCCGGCGAGCGAGGTGCTCAATGGGCTATTTGGAAATATCAACTATGCTGCCTGCGGTGCGCTGTGCCCCTTCCAGTCGCGTACCGATTCACGAAGCTGGAGCGATACCACGCCGAAGATCGGCATCGATTTCAAGTTGCAGGACAACGTGCTGCTGTATGCCTCCTATACCGAAGGCTTCAAGTCTGGTGGTTATAACGACTACCAGCCAACGAATCCGGTCTTCGATCCGGAAACGATCAAGAGCGTCGAGCTTGGCGCCAAGACGGACTGGATGGGCGGGCGCTTGCGTCTAAATGGCGCCGCATTCTGGTATGACTACAGCGACTTGCAGGTCACCACGTTCTTCCAGAGTCTGACGCTCGTCAGCAACGCGGCCACCGCTGAGGTAAAGGGCGTCGATCTCGAGTTGCTGGCACAGCCCAACGACAGCTTCAATTTCGGCGTGTCGCTCTCCTGGCTCGATGCCACTTACGACAAGTTCGACGTGCCGTATGGTGTGTGCTCCGCGGCGGTGCTACCGCTCAACGATCCGGGTTGCGCTGACGTGCCCGGAACGCGGCCCGTGGGCTCGCCCCGTGTCGTAGATGCGAGCGGCAACCGGCTCAACAATGCGCCCGAGTTCAAAGGCAATGTCTTTGGCGAATACAACGTGCCGGTAGGCAATGCCGGCAAACTCACGTTCTTCGGGCAGCTGAGCTATACGGATGACATCTATTTCAATGCGGCCAATTCGCCGGAGGCGCTGCAGGACGCTGTGACGCTGCTGGATGCCCGCATCGGCTGGACCAATCCCGACGAGACGCTCGAGGTCTCGCTGTATGGCAAGAACCTCTCGGACGAGGAGTACTTCCACAATATCGTGCAGTTCACTTCGTCATCCCTGCCACCGCCGGGTGTTGCGGTTCCGGGCCAGGGTACGGTCATCACGGACCCGTTCTCGGTGGGACACTCGCTCGGCTATCCGGCGCCCGGGCGCACCTGGGGCCTGTCGGTCAACTACCGGTTCTAACGAGTGGCGCGCCCGCACACCTGCTTCGTGCAGGCGCAGATGATTCCGTGGTCGCGCGGGCTGTACGGCGGCGCGCGGCCCGAGGTCGAGTCGAAGATCCTGAGTCGCGACAATGCGGACGGCAGCGCTACGTGTATCGTGCGCTATCCGTCGGGCTGGGCGCGCACGCAGCCCGAGATATTGGCGGCGCACGAGGAGTTTCTCGTGCTCGCCGGTTCGCTCGAGATCAATGGTCGCGTCTACCCGCAGCACAGCTATGGCTTCCTGCCGTCGGGGTTTCGGCGCGAGCGCGCCCGCTGCGAACATGGCGCGGTATTGCTCAACATGTTCTATGGTGAGCCGGCGCTGGCGCGGGCCGCGGCGCCCATGGACGAAAAGCTGCTGGTAGAGTTGGTCGATCCGTTGTCGATGGACTGGGATCCCGGGCTCGTCGATCCCCAGTTGTCGAAGGGCGTGGCGATCAAGCCGCTGCGCACCGATCCTTACACCCAGGAAGTTTCTTTTCTCTATTGTTCACCGCCACACCGAGTGCCGCCAGGTATGGCGAAGCCGCAGTGGACGCATCCGATGGTCGAGGAACTGTACGTCATCGAGGGCGACTACGTCTGGGGCGACCTGGGCCGCATGCGCCGCGGCGGCTATTGCTGGTGGCGTGAGAATATCTATCACGGGCCGTCCGGTACTGATACCGGCTACAACTTGTTCGTGCGCACTATTGGTGGACCGCTAGTCAATCACTTCGCGACCGAGAAGCAGCCGTTCACGTGGACGCCGCGGCACCGGCCGGTGTTGCCGCCCGAACTGGCGCCCTATGGGCAGGCGTTACCCGATACTCCAAACTACTAACAGCCGTCTCTGCTCCGCCAACGTGTGCGCGACAATTCCTGGATGAGCACGACACTCGATCATTTGGGCTTCGTTGGCCCGCAGCTCGATGCGATGCGCGCAGCCTTTGCGGCGCTCGGATTCGCACCGACTGAACCCAAGCCTTTGATGGGACGCGAGCCCGACACGGGCGCGGCCGTGCCGCTCGATCAATGGAGCTGTCATGTCGTGTTCGAGCGCGGCTATCTGGAGCTGTCGGCCGTGACCAGTCGCAGTGCAGACCACCATCTCGCCAGCTACGGCGCCGGCCTGCAGATTTGTGCCATCGGCACGCCGGATGTCATCGCGGCGCATAAGCGGTGTCGCGCGGCGGACGTTCGGGTGGGTGCTGCGCAATGGGCGGCGCGGGAAATCCAGTATGGCAAGCGGCACGGCGAAGCGCGTTTCCACTGGTTCATGATCGATCCGGCCGACGCACCAGAGGGCCTGCTCTGTTACGTGGAACACGCGACGCCGGAACTCGTCTATCAGTCGGAGGTACAGCAGCACCCGAACGGCGCGCAGTCGCTCACCCTGTTAGGCGTAGTCCTGCCGACGACTGATTCGTTGTCTGCAGCGGCCGAACGCTATGCCCGGATACTCGGCTTGCCGGCCGATAGCTCGACGGCCGGCGAGTGCGAGTTCCGTTTGGCGGGCGGGCGTATCGTCTTGTACACCGCCGGCGCTGCGCGCGCGCGTTTCGGCGAGGCTGCGCGGGCAACCACCGCGGCGTTCGCCGTGGTCGGCGTGGCAGTCGCGGATCGGCGCGCGGCGGCGCACCAGCTTGCGCAGCATGCGGTGCCGTTCGACACACGCGAGGAGCTGTTGATCGTGCCGCCAGTCGCGGCCTGCGGTGCGATCCTGTGTCTGCACTCGCCGGGTCGTGTATTCTGACGGTTACCCCGTTTTCCTGAAAAAGCCTTTTCCCGCAGTCCCCGCCATGGATGAACGTTACGATCCGGCCGCCGTCGAGCGCGCCGCTCAGACCTTCTGGAACGAGCAACGAGTATTCGAAGCGGTAGAAGCGCCTGCTGGCGCGGCCGCAAGCGACAAGTTCTATTGCTTGTCGATGTTCCCGTATCCATCGGGCCGATTGCACATGGGGCATGTGCGCAACTATACGATCGGCGACGTACTGACCCGCTTCGAGAAGATGCGTGGCCGTAATGTGTTGCAGCCGATGGGCTGGGACGCATTCGGGCTGCCAGCGGAAAACGCCGCCATCAAGAACGGTGTGCCGCCGGCCAAGTGGACCTACGACAACATCGCCTACATGAAGCGCCAGTTGCAGGCGCTGGGCTTCGCGTTCGACTGGCGTCGCGAGATTGCCACTTGCGATCCGGCCTACTACCGCTGGAACCAATGGCTGTTCCTGCGCATGCTCGAACAGGGCATCGCATACCGCAAGACCGGCGTCGTCAATTGGGATCCGGTCGATCAGACGGTGCTCGCGAACGAGCAGGTGATCGACGGGCGCGGCTGGCGCACCGGCGCGCTTGTCGAGAAGCGCGAGATCCCGATGTACTATCTGCGCATCACGGCCTATGCGGATGAGCTGTTAGCGGATTTGCAGCAATTGTCGGATTGGCCGGAACGCGTCAAGACGATGCAGGCCAACTGGATCGGCAAGAGCGAAGGTTGCGAGATCGCCTTTCCTTATGCACCTGCCACGCGTGACCTGATGGGTGCCGATGGCGTGCTGAAGGTTTTCACCACCCGTGCCGATACCTTGTTCGGTGCGACCTTCATGGCCGTGGCTGCCGAACATCCGTTGGCGCTGGCCGCCGCCGCTCGCAATCCGCAGCTGCAGGCATTCGTCGACGAGTGCCGGCGCGGCAGCACGATGGAAGCAGATGTTGCCACGCAGGAGAAGCGCGGCATGCCGATCGGATTCGCAGTGTTACATCCGTTCACCGGCAAGCCAGTGCCGGTCTGGGTGGCTAACTATGTGCTGATGACCTATGGCGAGGGTGCCGTCATGGGCGTACCGGCACACGATGCGCGTGACTTCGAGTTCGCACTCGGCAACGATCTGCCGATCGTCACGGTGGTGCGCTCGAAGACGGGTGCGTATGAAACCGTGCGAGCGCCGTGGATCGATGCCTACACCGAGCCCGGCATCGCAGTGGACTCTGGCGAGTTCTCTGGCCTCGAGTTCGAGGCGGCGGTCGATGCCATCGCCGTAGCGCTAGAGCAGCGCGGGCTCGGGCGCAAGCGCACACAATTCCGGCTGCGCGACTGGGGTATCTCGCGGCAACGCTACTGGGGCTGCCCAATCCCGATCGTGCACTGCGAAGCCTGTGGTGAAGTGCCGGTGCCGGACACCGATCTGCCGGTGCGCCTGCCAGAGGATCTGGTCCCCGATGGTTCGGGTAATCCGCTCAACAAGACGCCCTCGTTCGTGCAGTGCGCTTGTCCGACTTGCGGTAAGCCTGCTCGACGGGAGACGGACACGATGGATACCTTCGTCGATTCGTCGTGGTATTTCCTCCGCTTTGCATGCGCTGACAACTCGCAGGCCATGGTGGACCAGCGGGTTGATTATTGGTTGCCGGTTGATCAGTACATCGGTGGGATCGAGCACGCGATCCTGCACTTGCTGTACTCGCGTTTCTGGACCAAGGTGATGCGTGATCGCGGTCTGATCGCGATCGACGAGCCATTCGCCAATCTGCTGACGCAGGGCATGGTGTTGCATCACATCTACTACCGCGAGCAGGCGCCGGGTCGACGCGAGTACTTCAATCCGGCCGACGTGGAGGTCGTGCTGGGCCCCGACAACGAACGTACCGGCGCCATTCTCGTGACGGACGACCTGCCGGTCGAGTGGGACGGGCTCGGCACGATGTCGAAGTCCAAGAACAACGGTGTCGACCCGCAGGTGCTGGTGGAGAAGCTGGGCGCTGATACGGTGCGACTCTTCATGATGTTCACCGCGCCACCCGAGCAGACGCTCGAGTGGTCGGAGGAGGGCGTGCAGGGTGCGTACCGGTTCATAAGGCGCCTGTGGAAAGCCGTTTACGATCACATCCAGGCCGGCGTCGCACCGGCGCTCGAGCCGGCGGCACTCGACGCCGCACAAAAGGAACTGCGGCGCCTCGCGCACCAGACGCTCGCCAAAGTCACTGACGACATCGGTCGCCGGCGCACATTCAATACCGCTGTAGCGGCGGTCATGGAATTGCTCAATGCCGTGGGTCGTTTGGAGACCGCGAGTGCGCAGGCGCGGGCTGTGGTCCAGGAGGCACTCGAGATTGCGGTGATGTGTCTGTCGCCGATGATTCCGCATGTCACGCACGTCCTGTGGCGCGAGCTGGGTGGGCGCGACGACCTGGCGCGCACGCGCTGGCGAACGGCGGATCCGCGGGCGTTACTGCAGGACACGATAGAAGTCGTCGTGCAGGTGAATGGCAAGCTGCGGGCCCGCATCAGCATCGCCGCCGACGCCGATGAGGCGGCGGCGCGGGCGGCGGCGCTCGCGGACGCGAATGTGCAGAAATTCGTCGCGGGCAAGGCGGTGCGGAAATTCGTTTACATCGCGGGGCGTCTCATCAATGTCGTTGTTTGACGGGCTACGATTGTTATGGGTGCTGCTGTGCATCGGCGCGCTCAGTGCTTGCGGTTTTCAGCTGCAGGGCCGCCAACCGCTGCCGAGCTTCCTTACAGAAGTCGCCGTCGAAGCGAGCGACATGCAGACTGACTTCGTCCAGTCCTTGCGCAAGTCGCTGGTCTCGTCCGGCGCTACGCTGCTGCCGGATGGCGGCGCGGCACGGGCGGTGGTCGAGATCACAGTCGACGAATTCGACGAGCGCGTGTTGTCGGTGTCGGGTCGCAACGTGCCGCGCGAGTACGAACTCAGCTATCGCGTGCGTTACACGGTACGTATCGGCGACGAGGTGCGCGTGAACGACGAGGAGCTGCGGCTGACGCGCGACTTGAGTTTCGACGAAACGCAGATTCTGGCGAAGGACCGCGAGCAGGAGATCTTGCGCGAGGCTTTGGCGCGCGACCTGGCTGCGCAAGTGCTGCGTCGTCTCGCGGCACTTTGAGCGCGGTGCTGCTGCTGTGTGATGTGGATCGCGCGGCGCTGCAGGACTTGCTGGAGCGTTACACGCTCCGGTTGAGCCTCGTGCCAGCGGCGCAAGCGATACCCGGTTCCTACTGGGGCGAGTGTGAGGCCGGGCTGGTTGGCAGCCGCCTGTTCGCGCGCACCGACACGCCACTTCATTCCGTCCTGCACGAAGCGGCGCACTTCGTCTGCATGAGCGGCGCACGACGTGCGGCATTGTCGACTGATGCCGGAGGCGATGATGCGGAAGAGAACGCCGTCTGTTACCTGCAGATCATCTGGGCGGATCTGTTGCCAGGCGTGGGCTGCGAACGATTGTTCGATGATATGAACGTCTGGGGCTATTCCTTCCGGCTGGGCTGCGCGCGTCGCTGGTTTCGCGAGGACGCAGGCGACGCACGACGGTGGCTGCAGGACGCGGCCATCCTCGATGCCGACGAGTTGCTGACCTATCGGCTACGCTCATGAATGCGTGGGCTGCGGCATTGATCATTGGATTTGTCGTGTTGGCGAGCGTCGACGCTCGACTCGGTGCGTCAGTTCATCGACTCAGCAGCTCTGTCACACTAACGACTGGCGAAATAGTCGGTCGCCGCCACCAGCTCGCGCGTGATGCCTGGCTCGAATGCCGAGTGGCCGGCATCAGCAACGATCCGCAAATCGGCTTCGGGCCAGGCACGGTGCAGGTCCCAGGCGCTGCGCATTGGGCACACTACGTCGTAGCGGCCTTGCACGATGACGGCGGGAATATGCCGGATGCGAGTCGCGTCGCGTAGCAGCTGGTCCTCGCACTCCAGAAAGCCTTTGTTGACGAAATAATGGCATTCGATCCTGGCAAAGGCGGCGGCGTAGCTCGCATCGTCGAACTTGTCGACGTAGTCTGGATTGAGGTGCAGAAAACTCGTGGCGCCTTCCCAGATAGACCAGGCACGCGCGGCGTGCTGCAGTACCGTCGAGTCGTCACTCGTCAACCTTCGGTAGTACGCCTGCATCATGTCGTCACGCTCAGCGACCGGGATCGGTTCGACGAACTGCTCCCAGAGGTCGGGGAATAGCGAGGCCGCGCCGAGCGGGTTCTGGTAGAACCACTCCAGTTCTGAACGTCGCAACAGAAATATGCCGCGCAGCACCAGTTCCGTGACTCGTTCCGGATGTTTCTCGGCATAGGCCAGCGCCAGCGTCGAACCCCAGGAGCCGCCGAACACCTGCCATTTCTCGATTCCGAGGTGTTTGCGTAGCGCTTCGATGTCGTCGACCAGATGCCAGGTGGTATTGTCGACGAGACTGGCATGCGGGCGGCTCTTGCCGGAACCACGTTGGTCCAGCAACACGACGCGGTAGCGCGCGGGATCGAAGAACTGACGCATCTTGGCATCCGTGCCGCCGCCAGGGCCGCCGTGCAGAAAAATGACCGCCTTGCCCTCCGGATTGCCGCTCTGCTCATAAAACAGTTCATGCACCTCAGAGACCCGGAGGTAGCCACTGTCGTAGGCATCGATGGGCGGATACAGCGGATCGTGCGGCAGATGGGCGCTGTCCATGCGCTGCGTGTTGGTCATAGAATTACTCCCGGCGAGTGAGCATCGGGCCGAGCGGCGCGCCGCCCACTAAGTGCATGTGCAAATGAAATACCTCCTGGCCGCCATGCTCATTGCAGTTGACGATCAGTCGGTAGCCGTCTGCGGCAATATTCTCACGGCGCGCGATATCCCGGGCGACGACGAACAGGTGCCCCAGAGTCTGCTCGTCGTCGGTGGTAACGTCGTTCGCGGTGGGAATCGGTTTGTTCGGTATGATCAGCACATGGACCGGCGCGCGCGGATGAATGTCGCGAAACGCCGTGACGCGCTCGTCCTGGTAGACGATGTCGGCCGGAATCTCGCGCGCAATGATCTTCTCGAACAACGTAGGCATCGGCCGCTCCAATAGCTCCATCATGTCGCAGAGTGCAATATACCTATCTTTGGCGTGCTTGTTGTGCCATGCCATCGGCCACGCGCAGATTGTGGCCGATGGCGTACTCGATGAGCCGGAATGGCAGACTGCGATCGTTCTCGATCAGTTCCGGCAGGTGGACCCGGACACGCAAGCCGAACCAGAATATCGCACCATCGCACGAGTCGTCGCGACGGAAGCCGGCCTTGCCGTGGGCGTTACGGCCTGGTTGCCACGCGAACTGCGTACGTACGGCCGCTCGCAACGCGATTCCAAGAACATGGATTCGGACGTCATCCGCGTGGTCGTCGACTTCGACGGCTCCGGGCGCGGCGCGTACGACTTCAGCCTGTCTTTATCAGGCTCCATTCGCGACGGTGTATTCGTCAATCGCAATCAGTACAGCACCGACTGGGACGGCGCCTGGCTGCACGGTGTGAGCGAGGACGATGACGCGTGGCATGGGGAGTATCTCATCCCCTGGTCGGTAGCGCCCGGCGCGCATCAGGCGGGCGACAGCCGAACGATCGGTATCTGGATCGTCCGCTTCGTCAAAGCGCTGGGACGCGGCTTTGCCTATCCAGCCGTGCCGCTGTCGCGACCGACGTTCGTCGCAGATTTCCACAAGCTTACCGTGCCGCGCTACTCGTCGGCTGCTCGCCGCTGGTTTCCGTACGCTTCCTATTCGTTCGATCGCCTCACGGACGGCTCGCAGTTGCGGGCAGGCCTCGACCTGCAGTGGAAAGGCGAATCAGGCTCACAACTCATCGCCACCCTGAATCCGGATTTCGGTCAGGTCGAGAGTGACGATCTGGTCGTCAATTTCTCCGCTATCGAGCAGTTCTTCGCCGAGAAGCGTCCGTTCTTCACCGAGAATCACCAGCAATTCGACCTGCAGACCACGCTCGACGGTCGGCTCGTCAACACGCGTCGAATCGGCGCGGCACCGGATCGGGGGCCTGGCGGCAGCACCGACATTCTGGCCGCGGCGAAGTGGTCGGCGCTGTCGGGCAAATACGAATACGGCGCGTTCGGAGCGGTCGAGGACGACACCGATGACGTCAACGGCCGACGTTATCTGGTGACACGGGCAGTCTATCGCGGTACGCGTGCGTCGCTGGGTTATCTCGGAACGTTGACGGATCGCCCGGCGCTCGCACGCCGCGCCGTCGTCAACGCGCTCGACGGCGATTGGGTATTGAGCGATGGTGTGCGCTTGCGCGGCATGGCGCTCGCCAGCTTGATCGACGCACCGGGCGCGACCGATGGTGCCGGCGCCTTCGCGATTTTCGACTATGACCGCGGTGGGCGCTTCAGCAACGAATCGTCGCTGACCTGGTTCGATCGGAATCTCGAGCTCAACGATCTGGGATTTCTGCCGCGGCGCAATCTGCAGCGCTTGCGCAGTATCGCCAAGTGGCTGCGGCGCGACTTCCCGACGGATTCCTCGCAGGCTGTCGCCACGTGGAGCATCGAGGGCGACGTGCGCCGCTCGGATACGGGCGATTGGCTGCAGAGTCGCCTCACAACGAACTACACCATCCGCTACCGCTCGCCGCAATTGCTGTCTTTGTTCACGACAATGTTCGCGCGCGGCAAGGACGATTTGATCACACGAGGTGCTGGCCCGGTGAAGATGCCGGCACTGCTCGAGTTCGGTGTCGATTACCAGCGGCAGTTCCGTGCCGGCGTGCGCCTCGACTTGTCCGCCGCGGCGTTCGAGGAAGGCGTCCGCGGCAAGCTGGCGCAAAGCTACGATATCGGTGCCAGAATCGTCGTCACACCGAATCTCAGTACGGACTTCTCGGTCAACTATCTGGCGAGCCCGGATTGGCTCGTGTTTCTGCCGGAGATCGACCAGCTGGCGAGCCTCGAGCGGCGCTCCGTGACCGTCCGTGCGTCGCTCGATTGGTATCCCGGCCGCCGCCAGGAGCTGCGCGCGCGGGTGCAGTTCATCGGCCTCGAGTCGTTCGATGGCGTCGATTTCACTCGCAACGCACGTGGTGACCTCGAACGCACCAGCGCCGCGGTCGCGCCGTTCAGAGTCGGCGAGTTTGGCTTGCAGCTGCGCTATCGCTTCGAGTTCAAGCCCTTGTCGGAGCTGTTCGTGGTTTACAGTCGGGGCGGATTCTCCGCCGCTGACGACGAGCGCAATCTCGGCCGCCTCGCGGAGGACGCATTCGCGAATCGCACGGCCGACCAATTTCTCGTTAAGCTGCGTTATCAGTTCTGAGCGCGGGGGGGGCTGGTCATGGCGAACAAAATTGCTGTCTGTACAGCCGGCGCACTGGCCGTGCTGCTGTGCACGGATGCCTGTGCCGCACCGGCCTACGATCACGATCGCACCGAACTCGAGGCGATACTCGACGATCTCGTCGCGTGGTGGCCGGGTGAATGGAGCAGTGCACCGCAGATCTACCACGAACGCGCGGTGCGTATGCCGGCGGAAGGCGAGCACGATAACTGGTATCGCAGCTTCGCGCGCATCGACGCGCCGCAGATCGGCGAGTACGTGTTCTATGGGCAGATCAATATCGGTGGTCGCGACGGGCCATTGATGTCCCGATCGCAGATCGTCTACAAGGCGGAGATCGACGAACAACGACAGCGCGTGCTGATCCGCGGCCAGACGCCGAAGAACCCGGAGCAATTCGTCAATCTGCAGGATCGGCCGGACCTGTGGTCGAAAGTCGAGATGCGCGATCCCGCCGACATCAAGTGCGATTTCATCTGGCATCGCAATGGCGTGCAGATCGTCGGTGTGCTCGATGGTCCGACCGACGAGCGTCGCAAATACGGCCCGGGCACGTGCACCTACACCTCTGCGCAGACCGGCAGCGAGTTCATGGCCGATGCCGAGTGGGTGCTGTCACCCGATGAACTGTGGCTCTATGACATCAATCTGCTCGGCGGCCAGCAATTCATCGGTCGCGCCGACCGCACGCACATCCGGCTGTATCGAGTGCGCCCGTATCGCTGCGACGTGGTCGACGCCGCGGGTAAGCGAACCGTCGACGCGAACGACCGCGGCTTCACGGCCGTCGTGACTGCGCCCGACCGGCGTCCGATCGAATGGCAGCTGTTGCGCGCCCGCTATCCGGCAGCGGACGGCTTCGGTCTCGACGAACAACTGCGATTGATGCTGCAGCGGCCCGATGGCGGCGAACTCATCGAGAGTGTCTCGGCAGCTCCTGCGGCTGCCGTCGTGCAGATCGAATCGGCGGGAATCAAGATCTCCTGTCGGCTGGCGGCGAAGTTTCCGCCGATGCCGCTCGAGTGAGCGCGCGCTAGTACTTGTAGATCTCTACCTTGTCGGCGGCGACAGAGTAGGCGGCGGCGCCCAGCCGGGTCTGTTTGTTCTGTACCGACATCTTGCCGGTGATCCAGTACGCTTCGTAGATCGAATCGAGCGCAATGCCCTTGGCCATGCGTACGTACACGATCTGATTGGGTGGTGGCGGTGGCACGTGGATACAGGCGCCGAAGTAGGGCACCAGAAAGAACTCGCTCACGAGACCATCTTTGCCGATATCGAGCGGCACGATGAAGCCTGGCAATCTGACACTCTGGCCGTCGAGCTTCTTGTTGACGCTGAAGTCCATCGGTTGTTGCGCCGCCGGTCCGGCCTCTCCCAGGTAGTCGTGCATCGGCGCCGCCTGACCCATGAACTTGCCACGATTCTCCTCCGGCACGAGCTCGTCCCATTCGAGTTCGAGAATCTTGTTAGAGGTGGCCGGAGCGGCGGTCTTGGCAGGGGTCTTGGCATTGGGATCTGGCTTGCTGATTGCCATGGCGCCCGGCGCACCGAGCAGCCCCACGAGCGCTGCAATACTTGCCACCGCCAGAATCGAACGATACGAAATCATGCTCATGCTTTATACCCGTATGGTCAGGCCGTCACTCAAAGTGTTGCGATATGCGCGCCACGCTGGAACGAGTCCCATTACGAGCGCGGCTACGACGACGCCGCTCAGAATCGCGATATCGTACCCAGTGAGACCACTGAGCGGTACGAAAATTCCGAAACGTGCCTCGAGTATGGGTTTGCCGATCAGCAGCAGGACATAAGTCAGCACGACACCCAGCAGCACACCCGCGAGCGACAGCAGGCCCGCTTCGGCCACCAGCAACGTGAATACATGGCGTGGCCGCGCGCCTACCGAACGAAGGATGGCCATTTCGCGGCGCCGTTCGTTGAGGCTGGTGAGAATGGCCGTCAGCATGCCGAGGAGACCGGCGAGTACGACGAACGTGGCGATCACCATCAGCGCCTTGTCGGCGATCCCGACGAGATCCCACAGCGACTTGAGCGCGACGCCCGGGATGATGGCCAATAGCGGCTCCTTGCGATAGTCGTTCAACGCTCGTTGCATTTGAAAAATGGCCGCTTTCTCCTTCATGCCCACCATGAATGCCGTGATGCTGTCGGGCGTCAGATCCCGGGAACGTACCTGGTCAGCGCCCGTTCGTTGCCCCGGGGGGGCTCGCATGCCGCTTTGCCAGTCGACATGGATGGCCGTGATCGCCTCGAGGCTCACATGCAGCGTGCGGTCGATTGGTGTGCCCGTCCGGGCGAGAATGCCGGCGACGCGAAATGGCTGATCGTCATGCTGGGCGAAGCTTATATTGCCGACGCCATGCGCGATCACGACAGCGTCGCCCATTTGGTAGTCGAGCTGCCGCGCGACGTCTGCGCCGAGCACGACGTCGTACAGATCCGCGAAGGGTTTGCCGGCAGTGAACGTCATCTGTCGATCGCCAGCAAATCGATAATGCTCGAAGTAGTCAGTGGTCGTGCCCAGCACGCGGAATCCCTGGTGCGAATCGCCCAGCGATATGGGGATAGTCCAGGCGACGTCCGGATGCCTGGCGACCAGTTGGTAGCTGGGCCAGGTGACGTTGGCTGTGGCGTCACCAACGCGGAACACGGAATAGAGCAGCAGATTCAGCGGTCCGGTGCGGCTGCCGACGATCAGGTCAACGCCCGAGACTGTGTTGGCAAAGCCGTCGCGCGCCGCGGTGCGCATCTTCTGTACGCCGAGCAGCAAGGCAACACTGACTGCGATCGCAAATATCGTCAGCAGGGCGGTCGTGCGCCGGTTCCAGAGGCTGCGCCAGGCGAGAGTCAGGATATCCATCACTCAGGCCGCGCGCGCGACTGCGCGGTTGAGATCCGGCAGCGCGATGCTGCGGCCGAACAGCGGCGCGAGCGAGGTATCGTGGCTGACGAATATCAGCGTCGCGCCGAGTGCCTGGCACTCCGCCAGCAGTAGACGCAGGAATGCTTCGCGCGCATCGTGATCGAGCGCCGACGTGGGTTCGTCGGCAACGATCAGCTCCGGTCGGCCGAGCAAGGCGCGGGCCGCTGCCACTCGTTGTTGCTGACCGATCGACAACTGGGTCACGGGCTGATCGATGAGCTCCGGCGCACCGAGACCCAAGGCACCGAGCAAACGTTCGGCCTCTGACGCGGGTGCAACGCCCGCCAATCTCGCTGAGCGAACCGCTGCGAACCGCACCGGCAGCATGACGTTTTCGCGGACCGTGAGATAAGGGATCAGATTGAACATCTGGAAGATGAACCCGACGTGCTCGCCCCTGAACAGATCGCGGGTGCTCGAGCTGAGCGTGGTCAGCTCCGTACCCAGCACGCGTACCGAACCACGTTGCGGCACCAGAATACCACCTAACAACCCCAGCAACGTGCTCTTGCCACTACCACTCGGCCCGCGCAGGAACACTGTTTCGCCGGCCGCCACCTGCAGCGAGGCGATCGACAGCAATGGCGGCTTGCCGGGCCAGGCAAACTCCAGCTCGCGCAGCTCGACGGCGGGTGTCGCTGTCACCTGGGCAGGCCCGATGCGCCCGCTAGCGCAGTGCCACGCGCGCGGAATCAGGGGTAACGGCGACCGAGGTCTGCAGCTCGGCAGCCACGACATTCACGGTCGCCGTTGTCGTGCCCGGCAGGCGCTTGAGGAGCCACAAATCGACGTAGTCAAGCTGTCGGGCGGCTGCGCAGTGGTAGGTGAATTGCGCGTCGAAGTCCGCGTGGCCATCGGCGTCGTCGTGTTCATGGTCGTGGCTCTTTTTGTCCGCCCAGTCCGGCTGTTCCAGCTCGACCCGGTGCAATCGGCAGCCCGCCGCCGCCGGCACGCCGACGATGCCGCGACCGGAAGCCAGCCACGCCTGCGCTGCCGCCAATACCTCACGATCCGCGTCAGTTCGCGGCCTGTGCTCATAGCCGACGACATTGACGGCTGGCGCCTCGACGCCTACGGTCAGACGGCCGTCATCGATGGCGATATTGACGACGATCGCGCCATGCACATGGGCGTCCCGCTGCTCGAATCCCTCGGTTTCGGCCTGCGCCATGCCAGACACCAGAATAGTTAGGCCTGCTGCCGCCATTGCTCGTATTGCGATCATGCTTCGTATGCTCTCCAGCTGGCGATGAGATCGAGTTGGGCGCCAAAAGTTGCACGGCGCGCGGCAATCTTACCCCGACAGCGAGCTGTTTTTGCAGCCGCCGGCCGGGTGGCGGTCTCTGGTGCCTCAAATTGCTGGTCGGCCGGGGGACAAGTTGCGGATAATGGCCGCATGAAGCTCAACGCCGACAATCTGTGCGCGAGCCTCGAGCAGGGGCTGCGTCCGGCGTATCTGCTGTCGGGCGATGAACCGCTGCTGGTATCGGAAGCCGCAGACGCCATTCGGACGGCCGCGCGTGCACAGGGTTTCGAGGAACGCGACGTCTATTTCATCGAACGCGCGTCCGACTGGTCCGACGTGCTGGCGGGTGCTAACAACCTCTCGTTGTTCGGCGCGCGCAAGCTGCTCGAGCTGCGTCTGCCATCGGCCAAACCCGGCGTGGCTGGCTCCAAGGCGATCGTGCAGCTGCTGGAGCAGCAGGATCGCGACACTGTCGTGCTGATGCTGACCGGCAAACTCGATCGCGACACACAGAATTCAGCCTGGGTACGCGCGTTTGCGACGCGTGGCGCTTGGCTGCCGCTGTGGCCGGTGGACGCCGCGCGTTTGCCCGCCTGGTTGGGCACGCGTGCGCGTCGCGCGGGCCTCGATCTCTCGCGGGAAGCGCTGGCATTCATCGCCGAGCGTTGCGAAGGCAATCTGCTCGCGGCCCAGCAGGAGCTCGACAAGCTGCGACTGCTGGTTCCGACCGGACATATCGGTCTTGCTGCGGTACAGGCGGCCGTTGCCGACAGCGCCCGCTATGACGTCTATCAACTCGGCGAGGCCGCACTCGCCGGCGATGTCGCGCGTGCGCTCAGGATTCTGGCCGGCTTGCGCGGTGAAGGTGTCGAGCCCACGCTGGCCCTGTGGTCACTGGCGCGCGAGATCAGGAACTTGTGGAATGCCGTGCAGCCGCAGGCGCCGTCGCAGCGTGCCTGGCAGCGCTCGTCGGCGGCGCTGGAACAGGGCAAGCGGCGCGCTCACAAGTTGCCCTATCCCTTGCTGGCCGAGCGGGCCGCCCGCACCGATCGCATGATCAAGGGACTCATGCCTGGCGATGCGTGGGACGAAATGGCGCTCCTCATCAGCGAGTTGGCCGGTATCCGCGCTCTGCCACTGGTCGCGGCCTGGCGCTGAACTGCGTGCGACCACTCGGAATATTCGGCGGTACCTTCGATCCGATTCACTTCGGGCACCTGCGTACCGCATTCGAATTACAACAGACGCTGGGACTGCACGAAGTGCGTTTCCTGCCAACGGGCGATCCGCCGCATCGCAATGAGCCGTTGGCGGATGCGAACCTGCGGCTCGCCATGGTGCGTGCAGCGGTGGCGGATCAGCCCGGCTTCACGGTCGACGATCGGGAGGTGCGGCGCGCGGGAGTATCGTACTCAGTGGATACGATGACCGAGCTGCGTGCAGAGTTCCCGGACCATTCAATCTGCCTGCTGCTGGGGATGGACGCTTTTCTCGGCTTGCCAAGCTGGCATCGATGGCAGGATCTGTTCGCCCTCGCGCACCTCGTAGTTGCCCATCGCCCCGGCTGGAAAGCACCCACCAAGGGACCGCTCGGTGAGTTGATGGTCGATCGCGGCACGGGCAGCGTACAGGAGCTCCATCGGGCGCCGTCGGGCAAACTCTATATCCAGGCGGTCACGCAGCTGGAGATCTCCTCGACTGATCTGCGGCAAATCATCGAGACCGAGCGTGATCCGCGCTATCTGGTGCCAGATGCCGTGCGCGAAATCATTCGCGATTCGAGGTGTTATGCTCGCACTCAGGATTGATCAGCCAGCAACGACGGCTTCGCAACAAACGACTACATGACGACTCCCAAACGCGCCAAGCGCCCCACCAAGCGCAGCAGAGCCAGGCCACCGTCGAACTTGCCGGCGATCGTTCAGGCCGCGCTCGAAGACATGAAAGCGGTCGATATCCAGATGTTCGACGTCACCAGTCTGACCTACGTCACGGATGCGGTGTTCGTGGCCTCCGGCACATCCGATCGGCACGTGCGCTCGATCGCGGAGCGTGTCGTCGAGGATGCCAAGAAAGCGGGTTATCGTCCGCTGGGTGTCGAAGGCGCGCGTGAGGGGGAGTGGGTGCTGGTCGATCTCAACGAGTTGGTTTGCCACGTGATGTTGCCGCGTACGCGTGAGCTGTATGCGCTCGAGGAGCTGTGGGAGACGCCCGTCAAAGCGACCGCAGCGCCGTCACCGGCGTCGAAGCCAACGACGCCCAAACGCAAACGAGTGGTCCGGCAGCTGCGGTCGCGTTCGCCTGCCAGCTGACACGCGGCTGACGTAGCAGCGCGATGCGGGTCCGGATCATCGCTGTTGGCACGCGTTGCCCGGAGTGGGTCGACGCCGCCTTCGACGACTTTGCGCGGCGTTTGCCGCCGGCCGTGCGTCCAGCACTGAGCGAACTAACTCCTGCGCCACGGATCCAAGGAGCGCGGGCCAAGGCAAACGAGGGGCAACGCTTGCTGGCGGCGGTGTCGGTAGACGACTTCGTCGTGGCACTGGATGAGCGTGGCCAGTCGTTCACCAGCCTGACGCTGTCGTCGTGGTTGGGCGAGCGTCGGCTGGCACGGCGCAATCTCGCTTTTCTGATCGGCGGTCCGGACGGCTTCGATCCAGCGGTCTTGCAGCGGGCCGATCTCCGCTGGTCGCTCTCCGCCTTGACGTTCCCGCACGCGATCGTACGCATTCTGCTGATTGAGCAGTTGTATCGGGCACACTGCCTGTTGAATCATCATCCCTACCACCGGGAATGAATACGCCCAATGAGCGATGGTACGGTCGACCCCGTTCTGTGCCTGGCATCCGCATCGCCGCGGCGCCAGTCTTTGCTGCGGCAAATCGGTGTGCCGTTCGTGGTCGACGTCGCGGATCTCGATGAGTCTCAGCAGCGCGACGAAGCGCCCGACGCCTATGTGGAACGGTTGGCGCGCGCGAAAGCGCTGGCGGTGTGGGAACGGCGCGCAGGCGATCTGCCGGTGCTGGGTGCCGACACCACAGTGGTCGTCGACGGCGCAATTCTCGGCAAGCCGTCGGACCAGCAGGAAGCCGTCACCATGCTCGCGCGTCTGTCTGCGCGCCAGCATGTGGTGTTGACCAGCATCGCGCTCATGAGCTCAGCGGGTCTCCGGCAACGTACGTCGCTCTCCAAAGTCAGTTTTCGAGCGACGACGGCTGCTGAACGGCAGGCATACTGGCGTTCCGGCGAGCCGGTGGGCAAGGCTGGCGGCTATGCAGTACAGGGATTCGGTGCAGTGTTCATCGAATCGCTGCAAGGCAGCTACTCAGGCGTGATGGGCCTGCCATTGCACGAAACGGCAGAGTTGCTGCGTGTCGCAGATATTCCATATTGGCAGCCGCACGTCGCAACGCGAGGACTCGAGTGACGACTGAAATATTGATCAATGTCGCGCCGCGTGAGACGCGCGCAGCGCTGGTCGAGAACGGCGTGCTCGCCGAGCTCTACATAGAACGTGCCAGTCGACGTGGCATCGTCAGCAACCTGTTCAAGGGCAAGGTGCAGCGCGTGCTGCCGGGTATGCAGGCCGCCTTCATCGAAATCGGCCTCGAGCGCACTGCGTTCCTGCATGTCAACGATATCGCCATGGCGCGTCCCGACGACACGATGGTGAGCGCGCCGGCGATCGACGACATCCGGCGCCTGGTGACCGAAGGCGACGAGATTCTGGTGCAGGTGGTGAAGGAGCCGATCGGCACGAAGGGCGCTCGCTTGACGACCTTCGTCGCGCTGCCATCCCGATTGTTAGTGTTCATGCCGCGCGGTGAGGGCATCGGCATCTCCGCGCGTATCGAAGACGAAGCCGAGCGTGCCCGACTGAAGGCGATCATGACGGACCTCGCGCCGCAGCGACAGGACGGCGGCTACATATTGCGCACTGCGGCGTCCGGTGCCAGCGCCGAGGCCCTGCGGGCGGACGTGCTGTATCTGGAGCGCCTCTGGCAGCATGTGCGTGAGGCGGCCGCAGCAACTGCCGCTGGCAAACTGGTGTACGAAGACCTGGCACTGCCGCTACGCGTCCTGCGCGACGAGCTGGGGCGCGGCGTCGACCGTGTCCTCGTGGACAATGCTGCCGTCCATGCCGAGATGCGCGAATTCGCGCGCACCTTCATGCCGCACAGCACGACGCGCATCGATTTGCAGGCCAACGGTCGGCCATTGTTCGATCTGCACGCGATCGAACAGGAAATCGATCGGGCGCTGGACCGTCAGGTCACCCTGAAGTCGGGCGGCTACCTGATCGTCGACCAGACCGAGGCCTTGACGACGGTCGATGTGAATACGGGTGGCTTCGTCGGCCATCGCAATCTCGAGGACACGATTTTCCGGACCAATCTGGAAGCCGCGGTCGCCATTGCTCGGCAGCTGCGGTTGCGCAACCTGGGCGGCATCATCATCATCGATTTCATCGATATGGCAGACGCGGCCCATCGTGAACAGGTGTTAGCAGCACTCGAGAATGCGCTGGTGGCCGATCGCGCGCAGTGTCACGTCTCCAGCGTCTCGCCGCTCGGTCTGGTGGAGATGACGCGCAAGCGCACCCGCGAGAGTCTCGAACACCTGCTGTGCCAGGCCTGTCCGACGTGCGAAGGGCGCGGCTTCGTGCGCACGCCGGAGACGGTGGCCAATGAGATCTTTCGCGAGATCGTGCGCCAGAGTCGGCAGTTCAGCAGCAAGGAACTGCTGATCCTCGCACATCAGGATGTGATCGACCGATTGCTGGACGATGACTCCGCCCCGCTGGCAGAGCTCGAGGGCCAGGTGGGGCGGCCAATCCGCCTGCAGGCGGAAGCCTTGTATGGCTTCGATCAGTACGACGTCGTGCTGATCTGAAATGGAATCGATCCCGAGTAGACGACGGCTGTGGCGTCGTGTCGGCTGGGCGGCGCTCGCGGCCGCGGCGCTCGCAGCGACAGCGGTGATGCTCGGCCGGGTCGTGGTCGCGCGAGTGCCGCAGCAGCGCGCCGTGATCGAACGATTGTTCGAGCAGCGCACTGGTCTGGAGGTGCGTTTCGCTTCGATGCGGGTGGGCTGGGGCTGGCGTGGTGTGCGAGCCGTGCTCACGCGCGTGGAACTGGCCGAGCCGCGCGGCCGACGATTCCGTGCCAACGCGCCGGAGGTGCAGCTGAACCTCGATACCTGGGGCATCTTCCGCGGTGGTGAGCTGTCGTTGGGACGAGTGATCCTGCTGGCACCGGAGATCGAAGTGATCACCGCTCGCGAGCCGGCCGACGCCGACGGGCCCTCGGCAACAGCAGCACCAGAGGTCCCACGGCGCGACGCTGCGCCATGGCTCGCCCGGCTGGTCGAAACTGTGCGCGCGATGCCGCGCGGCCGCTTCGATGTCGAAGCCGGCACGCTGCGTATCGTCGACAGCCGCGCCGGCAGCGCGCGCATCATGAAGGTCAGTCAGCTAGTCGTACGCCGCGATGAGGACGCTGTGTCGGGCTACGGTTCGGTACTGTTGCCCGAATTGATCGGGCGCAGTCTGTTCGTCTCGATCGAATTGGATGGCATCAATACGCGTCCCGCGGCGGTCACTGGCGAACTGCGAGTCATCGGGCGCCGCCTCGCGCTGGAGGAAATCGCCGGCGGCCGCGGGGCGCAGGGTTTGGTGACGCTCGATGCCCGGGCGACCGTACAAGCTGGCGCGCTGACCAATGGTCGATGGCAGGCCAATCTGCGGCGCGTGGCTTTTGTGCCAGGTGAGCCGGAACGAGCTTTAACGACGGTGACCGACTGGCGCTTCGAGCGTATCGACATGTCGGGCCAGCTGCGCCGTGTGTCCGACCGACTGCGCGTCGATGTCGACAACTTCTATGTCGCACCGACGGCCGGCCCCGGCGCGACCGCGGCGCTTGCGATCGACTTCGACGAGCAGGCGGCAGCGGCGGTCGTGCGTAGTGCCAGGCTGCCGATGCCGGTGGCGCGTTTTCTGGCGGCCGTCGCCGCGCGAGGAGCACCTCGCGACTGGCCGCTGGAACTCGATCGCACGAGCGGCGAGCTGCAGCAGCTGACGTTGCGCTGGAGCGATATCGACGCTGCCGAAGCCCGGTTCGACTTCCGGGCCGACGCGCGCGGCCTGACGAGCGCGCTGCCGGGCCTGAAACTGAGCGTATCCGACCTGAGCGGCGTGGTGCGCGGCTCGCCGGGCCGCTGGCAGTTCGAGCCGGCCTCGAATCAGCCAGTGACGATCACGCGCGCGGCGGGCCCCGACGATGTTGAAACAGCCGCGGGTGAGGTGGCCACGCTGGCCGGTCGCGTCACGGTGACCCGCGGCCAAGCCGCTGCGACCAACGTGTTGCTCGAGGATCTGGTCGTGACAGCCGCCCGATCTGTCCTACGAATTGCTGGCAGTGTCTCGTTGGCGCCTGCGGGACCAGTCGCGATCGACGCGACTACTGAGCGGGCCGATGCGGTGGCGACACTCGCTGCCCTCGAGCACCTTGCCCCTGACAGCACGTTGGTGCGGGCCTTGCAGCCGTTGCGTGCTGGGCGGCTCTCGCAGGCGACACTGCACTTGCGTGGCATTCGGGATGCAGAGGGTGGCGTGGTAGTCGATACCGCGGCTACCAGCCTCGATGCGCAGATCGACGCGCTCGCCTGGGAGGCGAGTGAACTGCAGGCGCGGTTGCGAGATGCCCGCGGCACACTCGCGCTGGCTGACGGCCGTCTGACGTTCGTGCTGACAGGCGGGCGTGTCGAAGATATCGAGCTCGAGACTGCGCGCTTGGAGCTGCCGACTGACGGCCCTGGACGCGCCGTTGTCAGAGCGCGAGCGC
Organism: Steroidobacteraceae bacterium; assembly: GCA_041395625.1. Lineage (GTDB taxonomy): Bacteria > Pseudomonadota > Gammaproteobacteria > Steroidobacterales > Steroidobacteraceae > CADEED01. The sequence goes on from JAWLAE010000004.1 coordinate 167,760, forward strand.
CGCTGGAATCCGCGTGGCTGGCGCAGCGCTGGCCGGCGCTCGCGGCACTGAATGGCCAGGGCGCAGCGCAGTTCGAGCTGCAGACCACCATCGATCCCGGCACAACGACCGCCGGCGTATGGCGAGGAGTCGCGCGTGTCATCGATGCCAGCGTGCTGCTCGCCACACCGCTGCCGCCAGTCACGCGGTTGCGAGGAACGCTCGAGTTTGCGGATCGACGCCTGACTAGTTCCACACTCATGGGGGGCTGGTTCGGCGGCAGCTTGCAACTGGAGGTGGCGCAGCAAACCGTCGATGAGACGCTACCGACCCTGAATTTGCGGGGCGTGGCAACGGTCGAGGCGCTCGCCCAATCGCTCGGCATTGCCGACAGTTCGCAGTTGGCGGGCGAGATCACCTGGACTGGGACATTCGAGCCCGCACGCGCCGAGCAGCCGCCCGTGTTGTTGGTTGAGACGAGTCTCACCGGCTTGACGAGCACCTTGCCGTCACCCTATGCAAAGCCTGCCGGCCGCGCCCTGCCGGTCGCGCTGCAGGTCAGTCTGGGCGCCGAGGCAGCGGTCTGGGAGCTGAGCGCTAACCAGCGCCGCGTGCTGCGTGCGACAACTGGAGCGGACCAGCTGCAGTTGCAACTGGATCTGCCCGGTGTAGTGGGTGTGGTCACACGTAACAGTGCTGAACTCGGCGAGTTTGGCGTCGTGCTCGATACGGTCGAGGTCGCTCGTCTGCCAGCGCTGGTGTCTGCTGCGCGTGCGGTTGCGGCCGCGGCAACTACCCGCGTGGTCGATGTGCGCGTCGCCGCTGCGATGCTCGGCGAGCGGTCGCTCGGCCCAGTACAGGCGAACCTGCATATCGAACGCGGCGGGGTCGAGCTCGTCAGCGCAAGCTTGCCGCAACTGTGGCGGGAGGGCGATGTGCGCGGCCGGTGTGCGGACATGTGCCAGTTGAGCTGGCGAGTGGTCGCGGATCCTGCCAAGCCGGTGCTGCAACTGTTAGGTCTGGCGGCGAGCCTGGACGCCAAGCGATTCACGACCGACGGCAAGCTGACATGGCCGGCCGAGCAGACACCGGGAGTCGCCACGATGACTGGTGAGGTTGCGGCGACGGTGCTCGATGGTCTGATCGTCGCGCAGCCAGTTGCGACGGCACCCATGGCGTGGCTGGCACCAGCTATTGTCAGCAGCGCCGACCTGGCGGCCGCCACGGTCGACATTGCGGACTTCAGCTCGCTGGCCAGCGCGCTGTCCGTCGACGCTGGTAGCGCGACGCTTGATCGCTGGGTACTGCGAGGTGCGCAGGGCGAGCTGGCCGCCCGGGGTCGCATCGATCTCGTCAGGCGCGAGTACGATCTCGATCTCGACTGGCAGCCGCTCGCCGGCGCACCATCCGAGGCCGGTGATACGGCCGAGCGCTCACGGCTGGCCGCCGCCTGGGCGGCGCTGCGCAGTCGCTTGCAGCGCGACGCCCAGCTGGCGGCGCCATCTCCAGCCAGCCTTCCGCCAATGGCGTTTCGTATGGTGGGTCCGTGGGACGCGCCGCTACTGGCCCGTCTGCCTACCGGAGAGTGAGCAATGAATCGCGTGGCTGCCATTCAAATGACGAGTGGGCCGGATGTCGCCGCCAACCTTGCGGTTGCGCGGCGGTTGTTGGGGGATGCGCAGCAGGCAGGCGCGGTGCTCGCAGCGTTGCCTGAGAACTTCGCCTTCCTCGGCATCAACGACGTCGACAAGCGTGCCGTGGCCGAGGCTGACGGCAATGGCTTGATTCAGGATTTCCTGGCATCCACCGCGCGCGATCTCAGGCTGTGGGTCGTCGGTGGCACGGTGCCGCTACGCGTGGCGGAGGCGGCGGATGGCCGTGTGGCAGCGGCGTCGTTGGTGTTCGACGCGACCGGGCAGCGTGTCGCGCGCTACGACAAGATCCATTTGTTCGACGTCGATTTGCAGACCGCTGGCGAACGCTATGGCGAATCCAGGCATGTTGCGCCCGGCAGCCAGCCGCAGTTGGTCGACACGCCGGCCGGCAAGCTCGGTTTGGCCGTCTGTTATGACATCCGCTTTCCCGAATTGTTTCGTCTGCTGTCGCGGCGCGGGGCCGACCTGTTCGTGCTCCCGTCCGCATTTACGGTGCCAACGGGTCAAGCACATTGGGAGATTCTGCTGCGTGCGCGGGCGATCGAGAATCTCGCGGCCATGATAGCGCCCGCCCAGTGGGGTACGCATCCGGGCGGCCGCAAGACCCACGGCGATTCGATGATCGTCGATCACTGGGGGCGTGTTCTGGCGCGTCTCCCGAGCGGCACGGGGGCGATCGTCGCGGATCTGGACCTGATCGAGCAGTCCGCCCGTCGTATCGCGTTCCCGTCGCTTGAACACCGTGTGCTTTGACCCCACAGTAGTCCGATGACAATTACGACCGCCGCGCCCGTTGCCACCCCCGATTCACTCGCCATTGCCCAGGATCTGATCCTCAAGCCGGGTGGCCTCGATCTCGAGCGCATTCAGAGTGTGCTCGGCGACGTAACGTCCTCGACTGTAGATTCTGCCGACATCTACTTCCAGTTGTCGCGTGAAGAGAGCTGGGCGCTCGAGGACGGCATCGTCAAGGACGGCAGCGCCAGCATCGAGCAGGGCGTCGGGGTGCGGGCGCTGGCCGGCGAGAAGACCGGTTTTGCCTACTCCGACGAGATCGTCCTGCCGGCGTTGCAGGAGGCGTCGCGCGCCGCGCGCGCCATCGCCCGCAGTGGTCAGGAGTTGGGAGCCCGGACGCTGCAGCCGGCCACTGGCCATCGGTTGTACCTGCCCGCTGATCCACTGGTTAGTATGGCGGACGACGCCAAGGTGGGTTGGCTGATGCGTGTCGATCGCGAGACGCGCAAGCTCGACCCCCGCGTCATCCAGGTGATGGCGAGTGTCTCCGCAGTGCATGAAGTCGTGCTGGTGGCGGCCAGCGACGGCACACTCGCCGGCGACGTGCGGCCGCTCGTGCGCATGAATGTCAGCGTGATCGTCGAGCACAATGGCCGGCGTGAAACGGGTTATGCCGGGGCCGGTGGGCGCATATCGCTCGCCGAACTGGTTGCCGGCGATCGACCACTGCGGCTGGGCCAGGAGGCTGTTAGGCAGGCACTTGTAAACCTCGAGGCGATACCTGCACCCGCCGGGGCGATGACAGTGGTGCTGGCGCCGGGTTGGCCGGGCATATTGCTGCACGAAGCCATCGGTCACGGACTCGAGGGCGACTTCAATCGCAAGGGCACGTCAGCCTTTGCCAACCGGATCGGCGAGCGCGTCGCGTCGCCCGAGTGCACGGTGGTCGACGACGGCACGTTGTCGCAGCGCCGCGGTTCGCTCAATGTGGACGATGAGGGCACACCCACGCGCTGCACCACCTTGATCGAAAACGGAATTCTCAAAGGCTACCTGCAGGACAAGCTCAATGCGCGCTTGATGGGTGTTGCCGCAACCGGCAATGGCCGGCGTGAGTCCTTCGCGCACATGACCTTGCCGCGCATGACCAATACCTACATGCGCCCGGGCCGGCATACGCACGACGAGATCATCGCGTCGGTCGATCGGGGTGTCTATGCGGCGAACTTCGGCGGCGGCCAGGTCGATATCACCTCGGGCAAGTTCGTGTTTTCCGCCAGCGAGGCCTATCTGATCGAAAACGGGCGCATCGGCGCACCGATCAAGGGCGCAACCCTCATCGGCAACGGCCCGGATGTGCTGACCCGAGTTGCGATGGTCGGCGACGACCTGAAGCTCGACGACGGGGTCGGCACCTGTGGCAAGGATGGTCAGAGCGTGCCGGTGGGCGTCGGTCAACCGACCGTTCGTATCGATGGTCTGACCGTGGGCGGAACGGGCTGACTACAGCCTGTTCGTGCGTGAACAGGCGCGAAATGCGCTGCCGATCAGTCTCACCGCCGCGGCATACTGCGACTCGCGCGGTCCGGTCGGAATGCCGGTGCGGGAGCGGCAGCGCTCCGCGCAGCAAAGGGATTCGCACCGCGTCGTTGGCTGCAGCGGGTCAGTCGGTGTCTTCGTCGGCCGTCTGGGCATTTGGGATCGTATCGATCACGGCCTTGTCGCCCGAGATGCGTTCGTCGGCGTACAGCAGTTCGTGCTGCCCGATTGTGATGACATCGCCGTTGCGCAGCGTCTGGCGGCGCACGCGTCGACCTCGCATATGAATGCCATTGGTGCTGTTCAGGTCCTCGATCACCGTCGAGTGCTCGGTGGTCAGCAATTGGCAGTGATGCCGGCTGACGAAGCGGCTGTCGATCTGCACGTCGTTGTCGGTGGTACGTCCGACGACGCGCCGGCCGACTCTGAGCGGCGTTTCGGAGATCGTCTGACCGTTGACGCGTAGCAGCACCCGCGCATACACACGACCGCCGGGTTGTATGCCCTCGGCTACGGTACCGCTGGAATGGGACGACAGCGTGTGGGTGCGGGCGGCGAACTCGACCCATTGCAGCTCGGCAATCGCGGTCTGCAATTCGTGCGGTCCGACGGTGGCCGTATCAGTCGAGAAGGCTGCCATCATCGCGGTGTCACACAGCGTATTGATCAACCGCGGCACGCCGCCGGTGTAACGGAAGATTTCCGGCAGCAGGTGCGGTTCGAATATCGTCCGCCCTTCGGCGCCGGCCACCTCGAGGCGATGGCGGATATAGCCCTTCATGTCCTCGAGCGTCAGCGCGCTCAAGTGAAAGCGCAGCCGCACTCGCTGCGCAAGCTGAATGAGTTCCGCTGAATCGAGTTTCTCGTTCAATTCCGGCTGGCCCGCCAGGATGATTCGCAGCACCTTTTCCTTGGTCGACTCGATGCCCGACATCAGGCGGATTTCTTCGAGCACCTTGAGTGACAGGTTCTGTGCCTCGTCGACGATCAGCAGCACTTTGCGTCCGGCGGCGTACTGCTCGATCAAGAACGTGTTGATCGTCGAGATCAGTTCCGCCTTCTTCATCTTGAAAGGCGAGAACCCGAATTGCACGAGGATCGATTGCAGGAACTCGACTGCCGAGACCTGCGTCTGGTTCACTTGCGCGACCACCACGTCGGAATCGAGTGTCTGTAGGAAGGTCTCGATGACGGTCGTCTTGCCGGCGCCGATCTCGCCCGTGATCACGACGAAGCCGTCGGTGAACATCACGGTCGACTCCATGTACGCCTTGGCACGCGAGTGCGCTGCCGACAGATACAGGAACTGGGGGTCGGGGCTCAGCCGGAACGGCAGTTCCTGCAGTTTGAAGTGTTCGAGATACATCGTAGGGGATGATATTACGGCAATTGCAGCGGTGCCCGCGCCTCACGCCGCAGCGCTCGGCCGCGCCTGTTCATCGAAACGAGACCCAGGTCTCGCGATCGACGACCTTGAGCAAGGCTCGGGCGATCCGGTCGCGTTGGGCGGCCGCCTCGGCAACGACGGTTATGTGACCGAGTTTGCGGCCCGGGCGGGCGCTTTTCCCATAGTCGTGCCAGTGCACACCCGCGCGCGACAGTGCGTCGCCGGGTGCGGGCAGGGTGCCTATCAGGTTGATCATCGCGCTGTGGCCACGCGCGCTCGTGCTGCCGAGCGGCAAACCGACGATTGCGCGCAGGTGATTCTCAAACTGGCTCGTTACCGCGCCTTCGATCGTCCAATGCCCGGAGTTGTGCACGCGCGGCGCGATTTCGTTTGCGATCAGCTCACCATCCTGCACGAAGAACTCGATCGTTAGTACCCCGACATAGTTGAAATGCTGCAAGACGCGCCGCAGCGCGGCATTGGCGCGGCGCGTGAGCGCCGGTGCGCCAAATGGCGCCCGGGTAAGGCGCAGGATGCCGTCGCGATGGACATTGCAATTGAGCGGATAGATGGCGATCTCGCCGTCCCGGGCCCGCACGCCGATCACCGACACTTCATGGTCGAAGCGCACGAGGTTTTCGTACAGGCAGGGGGCCGCGCCGACGGCCGTCCAGGCGCGCTCGATGTCGGCGGACGTACGCAACACGAACTGACCCTTGCCGTCGTAACCCAGACGTCGAGTCTTGAGTACGCCGGGCAGGCCGATTCCGGCAACGGCTTTTTGCAGCTGGCGCAAGGAATCGACGGGCGCGAATCTCGTGGTTGGGATCGCGAGCTTCTCGAACAGCCGCTTTTCGCTCAATCGGTCTTGCGCTGCTGCCAGCGCCCGCAGCGGGGGGTAGACGCGCGTCGTGCGCACGAGAGGCTGCAATGCCGTGACCGGCACGTTCTCCCAATCGAAGGTGACGACATCACACTGGCGTGCCAATTTGGCTAACAACCGCGGTGCTGCCAGATCGCCGCACAGTATCGGTGCGACCTGGCCGCCGGGCGAGTCGGCGCTGCGATCGATGAACAAAAAGTCGAGCCCCAGGGGGTAACCCGCCAGCGCCAGCATCCGCCCGAGCTGGCCCGCTCCGACGATACCAACGGTCATGTTCGCGGCAGGCTGCTGGGATCGGCGCTGGCCAATACTTTGTCGGTCTGCTGCTGGCGATAGGTCGACAGGGCCGAGTCGATCGCCGGGTACTTGTTAGCGAGTATGGCCGCAGCCGCCAAGGCGGCGTTGACGGCACCCGCCGCGCCAATGGCGAACGTGGCTACCGGTACACCAGCCGGCATCTGTACGATCGACAGCAGTGAGTCGAGTCCATTGAGCGACTTCGACTGCACCGGTACGCCAAGTACCGGCAGCGTGGTCTTCGCAGCCGTCATTCCCGGCAGATGCGCGGCACCGCCAGCGCCTGCGATGATCACTTCGATACCGCGCTGTTTCGCGCTGCCGGCGTACTCGAACAGCAGATCCGGTGTGCGGTGCGCGGACACGACGCGGGTCTCATGCGCGATGCCAAGCTTGCCGAGCGTCTCGGCGGCCGATTGCATCGTCGCCCAGTCGGACGTCGAGCCCATGATGATGCCCACTAACGGCTGCATCGAACCATTCTAACACGCAAGATCGGCCCGCCGGGCGTCACCTGTCAGATGGCGCGACGAGCAGGGCCCGCAGGCTGCGAAACAGCTCGCGGCTGGCGCGACTGCGTTCTGCCTCCGGTGCATGCACGTTGCGAGATCGGTCGATCAGCGATGCGAGCTCTTGTTCCGGCAGTCCCGGGTGCTCGGCTGCGAGCACGCGCAGCCCACCGACACCCTCGTGGACCAGTCGATCGCGCCACGCTTCCACCTGTTTGTGCTGCCGAGCCAGTTCGAGCGAGATGCGATGACGGGCGGCCAGGGTCGCCTCGATCGCGGTGCTGTCGATCGAACGCATCAGCTTGCCGATGTACTGGCGCTGACGCGCACGACCACCATGGCTCGGAATGCGCTGTGCAAGGTCGATCGCATCGCGCAGGGTCTCGGGCAACGACAAAGCGTCGAGTTCCTCCGGTTGGAGGGCGATCAAGCGCTCGCCGAGCTGCTGGGCATCCTGGGCGTCGCGCTTGCGCGCGCTCTTGCTCGGCTTTTCTGCTGTGTCGTCGTGAGGCACAGTACAATTCTGCCATGCCGCAAGACGTCGACGCCTCCCGAATTCCCGCCCTGCAAACTGTAATTACCGCGGCGCTGGATGCAGCCGTACGCGCTGGCGCCTCGCAGGCCGAGGCGGACGCGAGTCTGCAGGCCGGGCTCACCACGACGGTGCGTCTGGGCGAAGTCGAAACCGTGGAGTATCACCGCGACCGCAGCCTCGGCATTACCGTCTATTTCGGCACCCGCAAGGGCTCCGCCAGCACAGCCGACCTTGGTCCGCAAGCAGTCGCCGAGACGGTTGCCAAGGCATGCTCGATCGCGCGCTATACGGCTGAAGATCCGTACGCTGGTTTGGCCGATCGGCAAGATCTGGCAACTGACATACCGGACCTCGATCTCGATCATCCCTGGGAGCTGTCGCCGGAGGCTGCGGTCGAACTGGCGCAACGCTGCGAGGCGGCGGGTCGTGCCGTCGACCCGCGCATCCACAACTCTGAGGGTGCTTCCGTGAGCACGCATCGCGGCGTGCGCGTGTACGGCAACTCGCACGGCTTTCTGGCGGGCTACCCGAGCAGCAGTCATTCTGTCAGTTGCGTGCTGCTGGCTGGCGCGGGTGACGGCATGCAGCGTGACTACTGGTATTCGGCGGCTCGTGACCCTGCCGATCTGGAGTCGGCCGAAGCCATCGGTCGACGTGCCGGCGAGCGCGCCATTGCGCGGCTCTCGGCTCGCCGCGTCGCGACGCAACGGGCGCCGGTGCTGTTTGCGCCAGAGGTGGCGCGCGGTCTATTTGGCCACCTTGTCAGTGCGATTCGCGGCAGCAGCCAGTACCGCAAGTCATCGTTCCTGTTAGGGGCTGCCGGCCAGCAGGTGTTGCCGGCGTGGCTCGATATTCACGAGCGGCCACATATTCCGAAGGCTCTGGGCAGTAGTCCATTCGACAGCGAAGGTGTCGCCACGCGCGATCGCGAGCTGGTGCGTGCTGGCGTGCTCGATGGCTATGTGCTTAGCAGCTACTCCGCGCGCAAGCTGGGTTTGCGTACTACTGGCAACGCCGGCGGCACGCACAATCTGATCGTCGCAACCCGCCAGAGGGCCGCAACACTCGAGCAGCTGTTGCAGCGTATGGGAAAAGGTCTGCTCGTGACCGAAATGATGGGGCAGGGCGTCAACGGGGTGACGGGCGACTATTCACGTGGTGCCACGGGCTTCTGGGTCGAGGACGGCGAGATCGTGCATGCGGTGCAGGAAGTCACGATCGCCGGCAATCTGAAGGGCATGCTGGCCGATATCGTTGCCGTTGGTAGTGACATCGATGCGCGCGGCAATATCCGCTGCGGTTCCGTGCTGGTGGCGGAAATGACTGTCGCCGGGGAGTAGCAGCTGTCGAGCGACGCTCGCCTAGCCGTGCTCGTCGACCAGATCGCGCAGCGTGCGGTCGGCACAGGTGCTGCGCCAGGCGGCTTCCAGCTGCTCGGTGATCCGATCCACCGCAGGTACAGTCTTGCCACCCGCAGTCAGATGGCCGCTTTTCTGCGAGCGGGCAACATTCAGTATTTCGGTGAGCGTGATGTGCCCGATATCGCGCGCGGGCAACAGGACGTCATCGCCCGTAGCCGTGATCAGCCTGGCTTGTTCGAGACCGACGACGGACTGGGCGATCGCGATGCCTGGCATGCCGAGTTCGTCGGACAATGTCTGAACCGACCAGCGAGCAGTGCCCTTGGTGTGGCTGCGTGCCACTAGGTACATGATCTTCAGGGCGAGCCGCTCCATCTCCTCGGCCGATAATCTGATCTCGACCAATCCCAGGCGCAGATAGTTGCGATTCTGTATATAGAAGGACAGCCGCGCTCCAACTAACAAGATGAGCCAGCCGAGGTAGGTCCAGAGCAGCGCGGCAATGATGATCGCGAAGCCTGCGTACACGATCGTCAGGCGCGTGGTGTAGACGACCATCGCGGTGAACACTTTGCCCACCGCGGCCCACAGAATGCCCGCCGTCAGACCGCCGATGAGAGCCGGCAACAATGCGACACGTGTATTGGGCACGAACATGTAGAGTGCCGTGAACATCGCCGTGACGACTACGTAAGGAGAGAGACTGATTCCCCAGGCGAAGATGCGATTCATCAGCGGCAGCTCGCGCGCCCATTGTGCCGCTGAACTGTCGAGCGCCACATGCGACAGGCCGATGAACGCCACCAGCAGCAGTGGACCGATGATGAGCAGCGCTGCGTATTCCGTAATCCGCCGACCGATACCGCGCGCCTGCTGCACGCTCCACACGAAATTGAAGCTGTCTTCCACCTTTTTGATCGTGCTGATCAGGGTCCACAGCAGCAACGCGAAGCCAACCGCGCCAACGATGCCCGTGCTGACGTTGTCAGCGAACTCCATTATGCGGCGCGTGAGATCCGTAGCTGCATCGCCGAGCGGCCGAAAGAACTCGTAGATGATCGGCTCGAGATCACGGTGAGCGCCAAAAACCTTGAGGATCGCGAAGCTGAAGGCTACCAGCGGGATGAGTGACAGGAGCGTGGCGTAGACCAGTCCCATTGCATGCAGATTGATCTGCCCGCGCAGCAGGTCGCGCAGCAATGCGTAAGGATAGCGCAGGACTCGCAGCACCATGCCAACCGGTGATCTGCTGTCGGCCCGATCGCCGAACAGCCAGCCGTCGAGCCAATTGAACGCTGCTAATAACATGTTGCTGCGGCAAGAATAAGTGGCTGACAGGCCAGTGTCACTCAATTAGATTGTGCGCATGCCGCGTGCCACTGGTTACCCCGAACGGATCGTCTGCCTCACGGAGGAGACCACCGAAACGCTTTATTCACTCGGCGAGGACTGGCGCATCGTCGGTATCTCCGGCTTTACCGTCCGCCCGCCGCGCGCGCGCAAAGAAAAGCCGCGGGTATCCGCCTTCACGAGCGCCAAGATCGACCGGATCGTCGAGTTGCAGCCCGACCTCGTGCTCGGGTTCTCGGATCTGCAGGCCGACATTGCCGCGGAGCTGATACGCGCCGGGATCGAAGTACACGTGTTCAATCACCGCAGCGTCGCTGAGATACTGCGCACGATCCGCATGCTGGGCGGGATGGTTGGCTGCGAAGCGCGGGCGGGGGAGTTGGTGGCGGAGTTCGAGCACGGCCTCGAGCAGGCTCGCAGCGCCGCTGCAAAACTCCGGCGAAGACCCAAGGTCTATTTCGAGGAATGGGACGAACCGCAGATCTCCGGCATCCGCTGGGTGTCCGAACTCGTCGACATCGCTGGTGGGGATGACTGCTTTCCCGAGCTGGCGCGCGAGTCACTCGGCAAGCAGCGCATCATCGTCGATCCGCTGGAAGTGCCGCGCCGCGCGCCCGACATCATTCTCGGTTCGTGGTGCGGCAAGAAATTCCGTCCCGAGCGCGTCGCAGAGCGGCCGGGGTGGCAGCAGATACCAGCGGTGGTTAGTGGGCATCTTCATGAGATCAAGTCTTCGATCATCCTGCAGCCAGGACCGGCGGCACTGACCGATGGTCTGGCTGCGATCCAGCGTGCGATTGCTCGTTGGCATCAGGCAGAGTCAGGGAGTCAGTGCTGAAAAAGCTGCCGGAATCCTCTCGTTAGCCAGGATCGCCAATCCCAGTTCGATCGAACCTGCCACTGTTAGATGTGTGGAATCAAGATAGCGCAGTTCGCCGCTCGCGGTCGTGACAGGACAGCGGCCGGCCGGGCACAGGTAGTCATTGGCATCGAAGAAGTACGTGTTCGGTGTGCGTGCGGCGAGCGCACGCAAGTCTGCATTGATGCGGACTACTTCAGCATCCAGCATTTCCGGTGCGTTGGAGCAGGTGAGGAACGGCACGCGCAATGCTTTCTCCGCGCAGCGCGGGTCGAATTTTCTCAGGATCGGTGCTTTGCTGAGCAAAATGATACGCTGACCGCGATTCGTGCGCTCGCGGATCAACCCGGCCAGGTCATCGAGAAAACTTGGCGCACGTGCCTGGTAGAGTGTCCAGGCCGCGGAGATGACGGCTACCGGGTAGCGATCGAGTTCCGCGCGTACGACTGCGGCGGACGACAAACAGTCGCTGACCCGCCTGGCATCGACGTACGGTCGCGGATCGGTGAGTAGCGGCGGGCAGGCATCGACCGCGAAGTTGCGCACGCGCACGCCGGCGTGTTCAGCGATCTTGTCCACCATGGCGACATAGTGACTGGCATTGGAATCGCCCCAGATCACCACTCGTGGTTGCGCGGTGCCGTCTGCTCCAAGCACACAGCGGGCGTCGCGGACATCTCTTTCGCTCAGCCGCCGACGCTGGCAGACCCAGTCGAAACTGTACGACGGACGCGTGTGCTGGCGCAGTGTCGCGAGTTGCGCCAGATACCCGGCCGACGCAGTCGGCAGGCCGACGCGCGCGGCATAGATGACCAGCATTGCGGGGAGCAGCAGCACGACGGCAGGCACCACGAACTGACGCAGGGCGAGCGGCAAGAACGGCAGTCGGCTATGACGGGTCGGCTGTTCAACCCATACATAGCTCGCCCACGACAGTCCGATCGTCAGCAGCAAGATCGTGCTGCAGGCGGCGAAGCCGGGCTCGCCGTAGGCGTAGCGATAAAGCGCGAACAACGGCCAGTGCCACAGGTAAGCCGAGTAGGAGATCCTGCCGATGAACGTCAACGGCGCGATCGCCAGATAGCGCAGGGGATTGGATCGGCCCTCGCCGGCGAGAATCAGCAGTGCTGCGCCGAGGGTGGGCGGCAGCGCGAGCCAGCCGGGAAACGGTTGGTAGCGATTGAGCACGACCAGACTCATCGCGACCAGCACCGCGCCAACGGCAGCGGCCATACTGGCCGCGCGGTGAGTCAGTTGCCACGGTCGCAACGCCGCCGGGATGGCGATCAAAGCGCCGAGCAGCAGCTCGCCCATGCGGGTCGGCAGCATGTAGTAGGCAAACGTGGGCTGAGCGGGAAAGATCGCCGACGCCAATTGGAAGGAGGCGATCGTAGCGACGATTGCGAGGGTGATGACTGCAATTGGCCGCAGCTTGCGCACCGCCAGCGTGAGCAACAGCGGCCATAGCAGGTAGAATTGCTCTTCCACGCCTAACGACCAAAGATGCAACAGAGGGAGCTCGGCGCTACTCTGCGCGAAATAGCTCTGGTCGAGGTCGCGCCAGAAATGGATATTCGCCAGTGACGCTATCGACCACACTGCCGACTTGGCGACTGCGCGGCCGTCCTCGGGAGTCATGATCAATAGCGACGTGGGCAGCGTTGCTGCCACGACCACCAGCATCATCGGCATGATGCGGCGGATGCGTCGGCGGTAGAATTCCAGTAAGGAGAACGTCCCCGCTGCGACGTTGGCAGCGATTTGTCTGGATATCAGGTAGCCGGAGATGACGAAGAAAATGTCTACCCCCACGAAACCCCCGGGCAGCAGGGCGTCGTGCGCGTGAAAGACCATCACCGACAGCACCGCGACTGCTCGCAAGCCATCGATGTCTGGTCGGTAGATTCGTTGCCCCGCAGTCACAGTGCTCTCGTCTGTCGCCCGCGACGGCCGGTGCTAGCCTCGCCGTGGCCCGGTGAGCCGCACCAGTGCTTCCCTGTACTTCTCAGAAGTCTTGTCGATGATGGAGCTTGGCAATCGCGGCCCGGGGGCCCGCTTGTCCCAGTCCAGTGTTTCCAGATAATCGCGCACGAACTGTTTGTCGAACGACGGCGGGCTGATGCCTTTGCGATAGGTCTCGGCCGGCCAGAAGCGCGACGAGTCGGGCGTCAGCGCTTCATCGATCAAGGTCAGCTTGCCGGCGTCGTCTAGTCCGAACTCGAACTTGGTATCGGCGATGATGATGCCGCGCGCGCGGGCGTGTTCACAGGCGTAGTTGTACAACGCCAGCGCGGTCTCACGTACCTGCATCGCGAGCTCACGGCCGATGAGCTGCACCACTGCGTCGAACGAAACGTTCTCGTCGTGGTCACCGACGGCGGCTTTGGTCGCAGGAGTGAACAATGGTTCGGCAAGCTTCTCAGCCTGCTCGAGACCGGGCGGCAGTTGGATGCCGCAGATCGAGCCGGTACGCTGGTAGTCCTTCCAACCCGAGCCGATTACGTAGCCGCGTACTACAGCCTCGATCGGCAGCGCCTTGAGCCGCCGGACGACGATCGCGCGGCCCGCTAGCAGGGCGCGCTCGTCCGGATCCAGCACGAAGTCCTCGACATTGCGGTGGGTCAAATGGTTGGCGACGATGTGTTGTGTCTTGTCAAACCAGAAGTTGGAAATCTCGGTCAGCACCTGGCCTTTGTGCGGAATCGGGTCCGGCAGGACGACGTCGAAAGCCGACAAACGGTCGGTAGTAACGATCAGCATCGTTGTGACATCTATCTCATAAATGTCGCGGACCTTGCCAGTATGCAGCTTGCGCAGATTGCGCAGCTGGGTGGAGTGAACGGGAGCGTGATGGATTGTCAAAGCGTGCGCTCGTAACGGGAGCATGCGGGGCTCGCCTGCTACTATAACCGCGATGAAGTGGACGGGAAAACTGATCGGCGGGTTCATCGGCGCGGCCTTCGGCCCATGGGGTATCGCGGTCGGTGCGCTGTTGGGGCATCAGTACGATGCCCATACCGACACCCCGCGGCGGATTCGGTCGCGAGGGAATCGTTCACAGTCCGGTAGCAGGCGCAGTGCCGATGCGGGCGCTGTTAGCGACCGGTTCTTCGCGACCACCTTTCAGGTGATGGGTTACATCGCCAAGAGCGACGGCCGCGTATCCGAAGCGGAGATCAATGCCGCGCGCGGCGTGATGAACGATCTGAAGCTAGAGCCCATCGCGGTCAGGGCTGCCATCGAGCACTTCTCCCGCGGCAAGAGCCACGATTTCGACCTCGACGCTGCCGTGCTGGGCTTGCGCCGCGCCTGCGCGGACCGGCCCGATCTCCTGCGAGTATTTCTCGAGATCCAGCTGGAAGCTGCGATCGTCGGCACCGATATGCAAGGACCAGCGCGCACGCTGCTGCACGACATTGCGAGCATGTTGGGGGTTTCAGGGCTCGAACTCGTTCACATGGAAGCCGTGCTGCGCATTCGGGGCGGTGCTTCCCATCAGCGGCACCAGGAGCGCGCGTCCGCCAGTGGCCGACGAGCAGCGTCGCCTGCCGGCATGCCCGTCAACGATGCCTACAGAGTGCTCGAGGTGGACGCGAGCGCGTCCGACGAAGAGGTCGTAAAAGCGTACCGGCGGCAGATTTCCAAGCACCACCCGGACAAGTTGCAGGCCAACGGACTGCCCGAATCGATGCTGGAGCACGCCAAGCAGCGCACCCAGCAGATCATCGAAGCCTACGAACGGATCCGCGAACGGCGCGGGCTGACGTAAACTCGCGGAATGAGTACGCCCAGCTGGATCGCGCCGAGCATTCTGTCGGCCAATTTTGCGCGCTTAGGTGGCGAAGTGGACGCCGTGATTGCGGCGGGCGCCGATCTGATCCATTTCGACGTGATGGACAATCACTACGTACCGAACCTCACCGTTGGCCCGCTGGTCTGTGAGGCGTTGCGCAAGCATGGCGTCACGGCACCGATCGATGTACATCTGATGGTGCAGCCGGTCGACCGCATCGTGGCGGATTTCGCGGCGGCTGGCGCCACGTATATCTCGTTCCATCCCGAGGCATCGCAACACGTCGATCGCACGATCGGGCTGATACGGGAGCAGGGTTGCAAGCCAGGCCTCGTTTTCAATCCGGCCACGCCGCTCGAGTATCTCGACTACACGCTGGGGCAGCTCGATCTGGTGCTGATCATGTCGGTCAACCCGGGATTCGCCGGCCAGCAGTTCATTCCGACCGCGCTCGACAAGCTGCGTGCCGTGCGGCAGCGCATCGCTGCACAGGGCCGGGAGGTGCGGCTGGAAATCGACGGCGGCGTCAAGCCGGACAACATCCGCGCAATCGCCGCGGCTGGTGCCGACACGTTCGTGGCCGGTTCAGCGATCTTCGGGTCTGCCGACTACGCTGCCACGATCAAGACCATGCGGGCTGAAATCGCGGCAGGTAGTCGTTAGGAACCAACTCTACTCGTCGTCGTCCTCATCATCTTCATCATCGACGATGCGCGCTTGCTTTGCGGGCGCTGCGCCGGGCTTGGCACCGGCGGCGACCGGCACGATGACCGGTCGGGTCTTCATCTTGGGTCGGGCATTGAAGACCACGATAGTCTTGCCAGTGGCGCGCAACAGGCCTTGGTCTTCCAGTACTTTGAGTACGCGGCCAGCCATTTCGCGGGAGCAGCCGACCAGCCGTGACAGCTCCTGCCGGCTCACCTTGATCTGCATGCCCTCGGGGTGGGTCATGGCATCTGGTTCGCCACAGAGGTCCATGATGGCGTGCGCCACACGGCCGGTGACATCGACGAACGCCAGGTCGCCCAGCTTGCGGTTCGTACGATCGAGCCGCGTCGCGAGCTGGGTTGCCAGCTCGAACACGAGACCGGGGCTCTCGGCTGCGATCTGTCGGAAGCGCGGATAGGTCATTTCCGCGAGTTCGCAGTGATTGCGCGTGCGCACCCAGGCGCTACGCGTTGGCGACTCGTGGAACAAGCCCATCTCGCCGAAGAATTGACCTTTGTTGAGGTAGGCCAGCACCATCTCGTTACCTTCTTCGTCCTCGATCATCACCTCGACCGAGCCGCTGATGATGTAGTAGAGGACGTCGGGCAGGTCCCCGGCATGGATGATGACCGTCTTCGACGGCACGGTGCGAATCCGGCAGTAACTCAGAAACCGGTTGATGGCCGGTATGTCGCTGAGCGGTTTGACCGCTTCTTCCATGGAAATCTCCCTCGCAAGCATGTGTCTCGTCCTGAACTAATTGACCTAGTGCTTTGTATTACATAAAGCATTTCGGTCGCAAGCGTTAAGTCGCCTGCGTAAAGTGACCGGCTTCACAAACTGGACGAGTGGCAATGGTCATCCCGCCAATATAGGCCGGAATGGCGTTTCGGGCCACGGGGAACGACTGTGAAAGAGTGTTACAGGCGCGCTGCCGTGGTGGTCATCACCCGCGCCGTCGCGCGCATCAGGTCGCGCACCGGCCGAGGTGGTGGTACGCCGCCGGCAGCGAGCGCGGCGCGGCCATGCTCGGACTCGTCGCGGCGCATGGCGTCGACAATCGCGCGGCTGCGCCGATCTTCAGCAGGCAGTCGGTCAAGATGGCCGCGCAGATGGCCTTCCACCTGGTCTTCCGTCTCGGCGACGAAACCGAGACTCGCGCGATCACCCAGAAGACCCGCCAATGCACCGATCGCAAAAGACCCAAGATACCAGGCTGGCGTCAGCAGGCTGGGACGGTCTCCTAGTTCACGCAGACGCTGCTCGCACCAAGCCAAATGGTCACCCTCTTCGCGGGCCGCCTGCCGCATAAACGCACGGATTTTGGGGTCGCGGGCCGTCAGAGATTGCGCATGGTAGAGCGCCTGGGCCGCTATTTCGCCAGCATGGTTGACGCGCATCAGGCTGGCCGACAGCCGCCGCGATTCGTCCGGCAACGTCGGTCGGCCCGCGGCTTCGGCAGCAGCGGAGTCACCGGGCGTCGGCCGGCTGGCGACAGGCGGCGCAAACAGGGTTTTGAGGCCCTTGCTGGCGATCGTGAGCAATTCGTCGAGCGGATTGGGCGCAGTGCTGGACTCTCGCATGCCTCCTATTATAGGGCCTCGTGGCCGGCGCCAATTCTCGTTTTGCAAAGCCCCAGTCGCTTGAGTAAGATTGCGCCCCTTTTTCCGGTGCCTGACCTGCCGCGTATGTTCGCGGTTCAGGGTGGGCGGAGTGCTAGAAAATGTCTACGGTATTCGCGCAGCCCGGCAAGGTGCGTTGTGACTGGTTCGTGGTCGATGCGGCCGACAAAGTTCTCGGACGGCTTGCGACCCAGATCGCCATGCGTCTGCGCGGCAAGCACAAGGCTATTTACAGCCCGCATGTCGATGCTGGCGACCATATTGTCGTCGTCAATGCGGAGAAGATCCGCGTCACCGGCAACAAGCTCGAGGCCAAGCTGTATCACCACCACACCGGCTATATCGGCAATCTCAAGACCATCGCACTCGAGAAGCTGCTGGCCGAGCATCCGGAGCGGGCGATCGAGTTCGCGGTCAAGGGCATGCTGCCCAAGGGCCCGCTCGGCCGCAAGATGTACAAGAAGCTGCATGTGTTCGCGGGCGGCGAGCATCCGCACCAGGCACAGCAGCCCCAGCCGCTTTCGATCTAAAGGATTCACTGAATGGCAGCCACGCAATACGGCACCG
The DNA here is from genome assembly GCA_041395625.1 of Steroidobacteraceae bacterium. GTDB lineage: Bacteria > Pseudomonadota > Gammaproteobacteria > Steroidobacterales > Steroidobacteraceae > CADEED01. Next base: position 185,539 of record JAWLAE010000004.1, read on the forward strand.
GACGTCGCAAGACTTCGACGGCGCGCGTCTTCCTGAAGCCCGGCACAGGCCGCATCACCGTCAATGACCGACCGCTCGACGAGTTTTTCGGGCGCGAAACCGGCCGCATGATCGTGCGTCAACCGTTGGAAGCGTCCGAGCTCACCGGTCGCTTCGATATCAATGTCACAGTCAAAGGCGGCGGTATCACCGGGCAGGCTGGCGCCATCCGTCATGGCATTACCCGCGCGTTGATCGAGTACGACGAGAATCTGCGCAAGCCATTGCGTGTCGCCGGCTTCGTAACGCGCGACGCGCGCGAAGTGGAGCGCAAGAAAGTGGGTCGTCGCAAGGCCCGTCGCGGTCCGCAATACTCGAAGCGCTAGTCGTCTTAGGTATCATTACCCTACGACGTCCGGTTCATTGGGGGATCGTCTAGTGGTAGGACAACGGACTCTGACTCCGTTTACCTAGGTTCGAATCCTAGTCCCCCAGCCACTTCAGAGCCCCGCCGTGTGCGGGGCTCTGTCTTTCGGAGCCTGCGGCCATGCGTAGTACTTTGTTGGTGATCGTTGCCATTCTAGGTGCCGGTGTTGCCGAGGCGGCGGGCAAAGATGCGCCGACCGCGCAGCTGGAGCAGCTGTACGCCGAGTTCTGGGACGAGAATCTCGCGCTGAATCCGCTCCGTGCCACGTTCGTCGGCGACCCGCGCTACAACGATCGGCTGCCGAATTTCCTCTCGTCCGACTACCAACGGACGATGCGCGAGTTCCAGCAGCGTTACCTGAATCGAGCCCGTGCTGTCGGTTCGGATGATCTCGCAGGCCAGGCGCGATTGTCGTACGAGATCTTCCTGCGCGATCGCGCGATGGCACTCGAAGGCATGCAGTTTCCGGATCGACTGCAGCCGATCGATCAGTTCGGCAGCGTGGCGAGTCTGATCGCACAGCTCGGCTCCGGTACGAATGCGCAACCGTTCGTAACAGTTGCCGACTATGACAACTGGTTGCGCCGAGCCGGCCAGGTGCCGACATTGTTCGATCAGGCGATCGCCAATATGCGCGAGGGTATTGCGCAGGGCGTGGTGCAGCCGCGCGTGTTGATGGTCAAGGTGCTGCCACAACTCGACGCGCTGATCGTCGACGAGCCGGAGAAAAGCGTGTTCTGGGGGCCGATCGACATGCTGCCGGAGGGATTCTCTGCGGCCGATCGCGTGCGGCTCACCGCGGCCTATCGTGCGTTGGTCAGCGACGTACTCATGCCCAGCTACCGTAAGCTGCGCGCCTTCATCGCCGACGAATATTTGCCCAGGACGCGTGCGACTGTCGGCCTCGACGCCTTGCCGAATGGCCAGGCCTGGTATGCCTACCAGGTGCGCGACAATACAACTACCAACCTGACACCTGCAGAGATCCATGTTATCGGTCTGGCTGAGGTGGCGCGGATCCATGCCGACATGCGCGAGGTTGCGACACAGCTCGGTTATCCGGCGCAGGATGGCGAAGTGGATCTCGCTGGTTTTTTCCGATGGATGAAAGACCGGCCCGATATGTACTTCGCTTCGCGCGAAGAATTGCTGCAGAGCTTCCGGGCGTTCCGCACGCAGATCGATCCGTTGCTGCCGCAGTATTTCAACCTGCGACCGCGCGCAGAGTACGAGATTCGAACCTACGAGCCGTTCCGCGAAGCCTCCGCGGCGGCCGGCTCCTACCAGGGTCCTTCGCAGGACGGGACGCGGGCTGGCATTTTCTACGTCAATGCATTCGATCTGAAGGCGCGGCCGCGCTGGACCCGCAATTCGCTGGCGCTGCATGAGGCCGCGCCAGGCCATCATTTCCAGATCGCTCTGCAGCAAGAACTGTCGAGCCTGCCTATGTTTCGTCGCTTTGGCGGCGAGACCGCGTTCGCCGAAGGCTGGGGGCTTTACGCTGAGCACTTGGGCTACGAGATGGGCGCCTACGAGGATCCAGTGCAGCATTTTGGCGCGCTCGACGCTGAGCTGTGGCGCGCCATTCGTCTCGTTGTCGACACGGGTCTGCATTCCAAAGGCTGGTCGCGGCAGCAAGTGCTCGACTACATGTACGCGAATTCGCCCGTGGAGCCGACTCGCGCGATCGCGGAAGCAGAGCGGTTCATGGCCATGCCCGGTCAGGCTCTCGCGTACAAGATCGGCCAGCTGAAGATCCTGGAACTGCGCAAGCTTGCCGAGGCGCAGTTGGGTGAGCGCTTCGATATTCGTGCCTTTCACGACGAAGTGCTGCGCGATGGGTCGGTGCCGCTCGAGGTGCTCGAGGAAAAAATTGCTCGCTGGCTAGCGGCGCAGGTTAGTAAGTTCGAGAAGTGAGTCACGCACAGTCAGCCACGTTCCAGTTGCTCAGTCGCCATAGGGGTGTCTGGGAGGGACGCTATACGCATCTCGACGGCAGTACCTTCGCTGTGCGGGAAGTGCAGATTTTTCGCCTCAGGGTGGAGTTGTTTCCGGATACGGATCCTGCCTACCGACAGACCAGCCACTACTGGTGGCCCGACGGTCGCGAGCAGGAGGTGATCTACGAAGGCACGATGCGCGCTGAATCCCTGGTCATCGATACCGAGCGCATGACCGGGGAATGTCGAGCCATCACGCGCGATACGCTGTACATGGAGTTTGGCTATCGCGCGACGCCGGATTTGCGCATAGCGGAGGTGATTCACTTGAGTGGCGATGACCGTCAGCGCGCGCGCACCTGGCATTGGTTGCGGGCCGGCGCACTCGAGCGGATCACCCTCGTCCGCGAACAGCGTACCAGTCTGGATCCGGCCGCCTGGCCCGCCACACACTACCGACCGGCTTAGTCGCACCCGTTGCTGAAACGACACGCTCGACTCTCGTCAGCGCACGGGCCGCCGGCCCGAATATTGTATTGCGCTCAGGACAAGTCATCTTTGCGCGTTGGCAAAATATGTTTTAATTGTAGCTGAACGCGGCCCACGAATGCCGCGCATAACGACAGATTGAAGTACTTGGGGGGTCGGTCATGCAGCGCTCGCAGATTCATGTTGGTTTTTGGTTACGATCGGTATCGCTGGCGGCGATTGCCGTGACCTTGGCAGTGCCCGTCGTGCAGGCGCAGGAAAGCGGCCTGATGGAGATCGTCGTCACCGCGCGCAAGCGCGAGGAAAGCCTGCAGGATGTGCCGATTTCGATTTCGGCGTTCAGTACCAAGGCCGTAGAAGAGCTCGGCTTGCAGAGCATCGACGACATTGCGCGCTTCACGCCCGGCTTGTCGTTCACCAGCGCGTTTGGCCGTGCGCCTGGCTCGAATCGCCCGTCGGTCCGCGGTGTCACCACCGTCCTGAACGGCATCGGTAACGCGTCCGCTGCCAGTACATTCATCGATGGTGTGTACATCGGCGGATCCACGCAATCGACTGAGCTGTTCAACATTGAGCGGGTCGAAATCCTGAAGGGGCCGCAGTCGGCGCAGTATGGTCGCGGTACCTACGCTGGCGCCATCAATTACGTGACGCGCAAGCCCAGTCGGGAACTGGAGGGCGCAGTGGACGTGACACTCGCCGAGCACGATGATCGCCGCGTGTCTGGATGGGTCAGTGGCCCACTCGGCGAGCGAGCCGGGTTCTACTTGGCCGCTGGTCATGATGAGTACGGCGGTGACTACCGCAACACGCTGGGCCGTGGCGAGAAAGTCGGCAGTGAGGAGTCCGACAGCGTTACCGGCAAGATCCGATTCCAGCCCAGCGACAGTCTCGATTTGACCCTCAAGCTGGGCTATCAGAAGACTGAAGATGGTCATTTCGCAATCGCATTGCAACCGCGCACGTTGAACAACTGCTGCTTCCGAAACGCAGCGTTTCCACGGGCTCGTGAGTACTACGACGGCGTCGTGCCGGACGTCGAATCCGTCAAGCTGTTCACCGATGTATTCGACAACGTCGGCGGCGCGGGCACTCGCCTCGATCGCAAGCTCGGATCGCTGATCATCAATTGGAGCTTTGGTGACGGCTATACTCTGAGCAGCCTGAGCGGGTTTACGCGCGATACGGTCGATACGAACATCGACGTGTCGTATGGGGGTTACGATCCCATCCCGTTGTTCATTCCGGCATTTGGCGTGGATCTCGAGGGTCAGTTCCTGCGCATCCAGTCGCAGGATCAGAAGGATTTCTCGACGGAGCTGCGCGTGTCATCACCCGTCGAACGTCCATTGCGCTGGACCGCGGGCCTGTACTACTACGATGGCGAACAGCAGGACACACGCAACGATCGTGTGATTCCGCCGGGCGCCGTGTCGGGTCGTGTCGGCCAGATTCTCGACAACGGTGATCTGGACACCGATTCGATTACCAATACGGCGGTATTCGCCGGCGTCGAGTACGACTTCACCGATCGGTTCAACGGCACGCTCGAGGCCCGCTACGCCGAGGACAAGATCGAAGTGCTGTCTCTGAACGACAACAGTAACGTTCTGCGGCACGTTGGTGATGGCAAATTCAAGAGCCTGACACCGCGCCTCACGCTGGGCTTCAAAGGTACTGAGCAGGTCAACTATTACCTCAACGTTGCCAAGGGCACCAAGCCCGGTGATTTCAACAGCAATACGCCGGTTGGGCGCGACGACCTGATTCCGGTCGACGAAGAAACAGTGTGGAACTATGAGGTTGGCGTCAAGACGACGCTGTTGAACGGCCGCGCCATCTTCAACGCTGCGCTCTACATGCTCGACCTGGCGGATCAGCAATTGACGCAGGTCGTGGAGATTGGGAACGGCCAGACGGCGTCGGTGGTGCAGAACGTTGGCAAGTCCGAGGTCAAGGGCCTCGAGCTGCAGTTCAACGGGCAGATGACCGATCGGCTGACGCTGATGACAACCTACAGCTACACGGATTCGGAGATTACCGAGTACATCAACGTCGATCAGGCGGATATCAACGGTTGGGACGGCGTACTCGCAACGCTGGATCAGTTCGGTTCCGTGGCAGGCAAGAAGTCGCCACGTGTGCCGAAGCACATGGCCTCGGCCTTCTTGCGCTACGAAGTGCCGGGCGTCGATGACAAGCGCTGGTACGTGAGCGGGGATCTCAGCTACGAGAGCAGCAAGTTCTCGCAGGTGCACAACCTGGCCGAGACGGGCGCGCGCACGCTGGTCGGTCTGCGCTTCGGTGTCGACACGGACACCTGGTCTGGCTCGATCTGGGTCAAGAACCTGTTCGACGATCGCACGCCGCTCGATATTCTGCGGTACATCGATCGGCAGACGGGTACTTTGCCGACTTGCCAGAGTCAGTTGCCGGCAAGTTTGCCGCTCGCGCAGCGCAACCTACAGTGCGCCGGCACCTCGACCAGCCCGCGCGGCTTTGCGCTGACACTGCCACGCACGCGGCAGATCGGCGCCTCGCTCAACTTCAAGTTCTAGGGAAGCACCGCACAGGTGCCACGAGCGTAGTCGATCGCATGACAGACTGACGGGCCGGACCTACACTGCAAGGTGTATGTCCGGCCTTGCTGCTTATGCTGCTCGCGCGGCACGACGCGTGTGCGTGGTTGTCGCTTGCATCCTTGTGTGGCTGCTGCAGTCCGTTCCGGCGTTCGCCAGCGAAACGGACGCGTGCTACTCGGCGGCGGTGCATGCTGGACCGCCGGACATGACCGTGGCCGAGATCCGTCGCAGGTGCGAGCAGCAGACGGTCGATGAATCGATCGAGGGTACGGCGATACAGCGCCGGCTGTTCGCGGAGTTCCAGACCATGGACCGGCCGTTCACCCTGACGACGCATCGCCCGAATTACCTGCTGCCCGTAACGTACGTCACGGATCCCAACGACGCGCCCTTCCAGTTCGCAGCAGCCGGCGCTCGCCTCGACAACCTCGAGACGAAATTTCAGATCAGCTTCAAAGTGCCGCTGCTGCGCGATGTCTTTGGCGCGGGCAATACCGTCTTCGGGGCCTACACCAATCAGTCGTGGTGGCAGGCGTATAACAGTCAGTCGTCATCGGCGTTCCGCGAGACCAATCACGAGCCAGAGGTCTTTCTGCGCCACTACGGTGGGCCGCGACTCTTCGGCTTCGATATCGCGGCTTGGGACGTCGGCTTCGTGCACCAGTCCAATGGCCGACCCGAGCCGTTGTCCCGCAGCTGGAACCGCGTATTTGCAGGAGCAGCGGGGGAACTGGGCAACCTCGCGTTGTCGCTCAAGGGCTGGTATCGGCTGCCCGATTCCGACGACGACAATCCGGGCATGCAGCGCTATCTGGGGTACGGCGAGCTGCGCGCGTTCTATACGCCCAATCGCAATACGTTCGGCTTGATGCTGCGCCCGGGCAGCCGCAAGACTTCGCTCGAGCTGAGCTGGAGCTTTCCGCTCACCACGCAGTTGCGCTTCTACGCGCTGTACTTCAATGGCTATGGTGAGAGCCTGCTCGACTACGACCGACACCTGGAACGAGTTGGCATCGGCATCGCGCTCAATGACTATCTGCAGAATTGATTCGCCGGTTCGGCTATAGCTCGCGCACGCCGGCTGGCCCGCCGATCAAGACGACATCGGCGGGTCGCTGGGCAAACAACCCGACCGTGACGACGCCGGCAATCTGATTCAGCTCGCGTTCAGTGCGTGCCGGATCAGTGAGATCCAGGTTGTGGACGTCCAGAATCTGGTTGCCATTGTCGCTAGTGACGTTTTCACGCCACACGGGCTGACCCCCGGCACGTACCAACTGGCGCGCGACGTACGATCGCGCCATCGGGATCACTTCTACCGGCAAGGGGAATGCACCCAGCACGTCAACGACCTTCGATTCATCGACGATGCATACGAAGCGAGCCGCAGCCGCTGCCACCACCTTCTCGCGGGTCAAGGCGGCGCCACCGCCCTTGATGAGTTGTCGATGGCGATTGGTCTCATCGGCACCGTCGACATACAGCGACAGGTCCCCGGCGACGTTCAGATCGACCACCTCGATGCGCGCTGCCCGCAGGAGCGCGGTGCTCGCATCAGAACTCGAGACGGCGGCGGCGACTCGCCGACCACTCTCCGCCAGTAGTCGAATGAACAGGTTGACGGTCGAACCTGTGCCGACCCCCAGCACCGCATGCTCCTCGACCCAGGCAAGTGCTGCGCGCGCCGCAGCAAGCTTTCCCGCTTGTTTTGCAGGGTTTTCGGCGTTTTTCATGGACTACTCACTGCTGCGCTAATCCCAGATGCGACACTGCCCGCGCAAGGCGGGCAGTGTCTTCGAGTTTGAGATGGCGAGCGTGAGCTTCCTCACGCTCGCCAAGCTTTACGGCCAGCTACTTCTTCTTAGCAGCTTTCTTCTTGGCCTTCTTCTTGGCTTTCGCCATGGCACTTCTCCAGTGGTTACGGGTTAGTCCAAGCGCGAGTATATACACGCGATTGCAAATTACAAGCAACTGTGATCGCGCGCTGAGACGTGACGGGGGTCACGAATCACCCGCGGCATCATTCGAGAGCGAGAATGAAGTTCCACTCTTGCCGCGTGAGCGGCGTGATCGACAGTCGATTGCCACGTCGTAGTAGCAGCATGTCGGCGAGCTCGGTGGTCGCGTGACTGCGTAGCTCATCGAGGCTGATCACGCGCTTCAGTCTGCGCTTGAGCCGGATGTCGACCGCATACCAGCGCGGATTCCCGAGGTTACTGTCAGCGTCGAAGTGGCGATGCTTGCGATCGAACGCCGTTGGATCCGGGTAGCCAGTCGTCACGACATCGACCAACGCCACGATGCCCGGCACGGCGCAACTGGAGTGATACAGGAACGCCTGGTCCTTTTTTTGCATGGCATCGCGCAGCATGTTGCGGACCTGATAGTTGCGGACGCCGTCCCACATGGTCGTGCGCTGCGGCGCAGCCGCAAGATCATCGACGCCAAACGTTGTCGGTTCAGTTTTCATCAGCCAGTAATTCATGGTGCGCTCCGGTCCGTCGGCACGATGCCGGACTCTGTGGCGATCGCATCGCTGCGAATATCGTGGGCTTGATCGGGAATAAGCGTCGCCACCTGTATGGTCGCCACCAGCGCCACCAGTCGCGGTCCGCGCCAGTGTTGGCGAAATCGTCGGAACGCCAACGCACGATCGTAGTAGCCGGCACCGAAACCGAGCCGTGCGCCGCGCTGATCGACGCCCAAGGCCGGCAGGAAGATGCAATCCAGCCAGCGTGCCGACAGCGTTTCGTGGCCCAACGGCTCGAGGATGCCAAAGCGATTGCGCCGCCATTGACTGCCAGGCCGCACGAAGCGCATCGAGCACGCGCGGTAGTCGATGATGCGCGGCAGGTAAATCTGACAGTCGCGTTCTGCCGCCAGCTGCAACAGGGGTAGTGTCGGGATTTCATCCGGCAGCGGCAGATAGAGACCTATCCGCTTGCCCGGCCGGAACCAGCCGGCCGCGCGTACGTGACCGGCGATAGCTCGTGCGATGGTCTGGCGGTCGCTGGGCGACAGGCGGCGTCGCGCTGCGCGCAAAGATGCACGCAGCGCCGCGCGTTCGGCGAGAAGAGGCGTCACCCGCAGATGCCGGTGCAAATCGTTGCTCTCGAACCAGAGCAACAGGTGGGACGCGCCACGACCAGTAAGGCTTTCCGCTCATGGCGGACTTGCACAGCTGTGCCGTTAAGGCAGATATCCCTGGGCGTTTCAATTACGGTCGAGAGGTAACCCGACTCACTGTCGAACACCGCAGGCGACGCCAACATCACTTTACACCGCCACGAGGCAATCAAACAGTGGCAATGCCCGCGCGAACTGCGACACACATCAACATTCGGATACGGTCGTTCCGCACTCGTCGTCGGCGCGGCTGTCAGAACTCGAGTTGCCGGGTCTTCTGCAACTCAGTTTCAACCCGCTCCCGCATGCCGCGTACGCGGCCGCGCAGGCTGGTCTCGACCAGCTCTTCCTGCTTCTTCGCTTTGAGGAGATCATTGGCGAGATTGAGCGCGGCCATGACTGCGATGCGATCGGTGCCGATGATCTTGCCGCTGTCGCGGATCTCGCGCATCTTGCGATGCAAATACTCGGCCGATTCTTTCAGCGCCGCCTGCTCTTCCGGTGGGCAGGCGACGTGATACTCCTTGTCGAGTATTTTCACGCTCACCCGTGCCGGTTCCATGCTGCTCACGTCGAATGCTCCATGGTCTTCAGCCGCCCGACCATCGCTTCGACCCGCGCACGCACCTGATCGTTCTTCTGCGCCAGCAGCGAGCGCTCCTGTGATAGTGACTCCTGCCTCTGGCGCAACGCCCGATTTTCCTCGCGTAACGCGTCGAGTTGCGCGAGCAATTCTCCGACCCGAGTCTCGAGGTGCTTGAGTTCGGCGTCGAAACTCGCGATGGTCTGGTCGCTCATGTCTGATTGCTCATCTGTGATGGCTATGGCGTGCACTATAGGGCGGGCTTCCGACGGGGGTCAATTATAGGAGGCCCGGCCGGCGGTTGTCTGCGGTGCGCGTCGGCAATTGCGGCATAATTGCGGTATGCAGCCGGTGACATATTTGCAGTTCGAGCAAGCGTTGCTTGCCGCGCACGCGTTGCCGGACGCGCCGGAGGCGCATGGCACACTGGCGGGGGCCCTATGCGTATCAGCCGGTTACGAACTCGCCGACTGGTTGGTCGAGATCCTGCCCGAGAAACTGCCCGATGCTACGGCGCCGCCAGCGTTGCGTGAGGTCTATCAGGCAACGCGCCAGGCACTGGGCAGCGGCCAGTCAGGTTTCGATCTGCTTTTGCCGGATGATGATGCCGCGCTCGATGAACGCACCGCGGCGCTGGCACTCTGGTGCCAGGGATTTCTGTACGGCCTCGGTTCTGGTGCCATTCCGGATCCCGGTTCTATTTCGCCGCAAGTCGATGAAATCATGCGCGATTTCAGTCAGATCACGCAGGTTGGAGTGGATCAGAGCGAGGCTCTCGAGACCAACGAAGCCGCGTTCGCGGAAGTTGTCGAGTTCGTGCGGGTAGGCGTGCAGCTACTCTTTATAGAGTTGGCCGCGGAGCGCCGCGATCCCCAGGTTGAACCCAATGCGACGATGCACTAGAGCCGCGACGGACTGGCGTACTTGATGGCCGTCCGACACCACCTGCCAAAAGAAGAGTTCGCGCGCCGTCGCCGCACACTGATGCGCCAGATGGGCCGCGATTCGATTGCGATCGTGCCGGCCGCACCGGACCGTGTGCGCAACAACGATGTGCATCACCCCTATCGGCAGGACAGCGATTTCCATTACCTGACCGGATTTGGCGAACCGGAGGCCGTCGCCGTGCTCGTGCCGGGTCGGCCGCACGGCGAGTATCTGCTGTTCGTGCGCGACCGCGATCCCGAGCGCGAGACTTGGCATGGCAAGCGTGCCGGACCGGATGGTGCGACCAGCGATTTCGGTGCCGACGATGCCTTCCCCATCGGTGACATCGATGAGATCCTGCCGGGACTGCTCGAGAATCAGGCGCGGGTTTACTACGCTATGGGGACCCATCCCGAGTTTGATCAGCGCGTGGTCGGTTGGGTGAATGGCCTGCGCACGCAGGCGCGGGACGGCCGCCATGCCCCGCAGGAAATCGTGGCCCTCGATCATGTGCTGCACGACATGCGTCTGTACAAGACGCGAGCGGAGCTCGTGCTGATGCGGGAATCCGCGCGTATCGCAGCGAGCGCTCACGTACGGGCGATGCGGTTCGTCAAGCCTGGGCGCAATGAATACGAGGTGATGGCCGAGCTGTTACACGAATTCGGCCGCCACAACTGTGAAACGTCGTATTACCCGATAGTGGGCGGCGGCGCCAATGGCTGCATCCTGCACTATCACGAGAACGATGCCGTCTTGCGGGACGGTGACTTGTTGCTGATCGATGCGGGCTGTGAGGTGGGCTGCTATGCATCCGATATCACGCGCACGTTCCCGATCAATGGCACTTTTTCGCGCCAGCAGCGCGCGGTGTACGAAATCGTGCTCGAGGCAAACCTGGCGGCGATCGCGGCCGTGAAGCCAGGCGCTCACTGGAATGCGCCGCATGATGCGGCGGTGCGCGTGATCACGCAGGGGCTCATGCGGCTGGGCTTGCTCAAGGGCCGGGCAGTGCAATTGCAGCGGAAGCAGGCCTACCGCAAGTTCTACATGCATCGCACCGGGCATTGGTTAGGACTCGATGTGCACGACGTCGGCGACTACAAGGTGGGCGATGAATGGCGCGTCCTGGAGCCGGGGATGGTGCTGACCATCGAGCCGGGTATCTATATCGGGCCAGGACTGCGTGGCGTGCCGCCGCGGTTTCGCGGCATCGGCATCCGCATCGAAGACGACGTAGTGGTCACACCTGAAGGTTGCGAGGTACTGACCGACGGCGTGCCGAAAGATCCTGCTGAGATCGAAACACTGATGGCTGGGCACCGATGACCGCTACGCATTTCGACATTGCGATCGTCGGTGGCGGCATGGTGGGCGCGAGTTTTGCGCTGGCCTTGCGCGACACACCTTGGCGGGCGGTCCTGATCGAAGGCGTCGCGCCGGATTCGGCCGCCCAGCCGAGTTTCGATGAACGTACGACAGCGCTTGGCAATGGCACGCGGCGGGTGTTCGAAGCGCTCGGCGTCTGGCAGGCGATGGCACCGCATGCGGCCGCGATCAAGGCGATCCACGTGTCCGATGCGGGTCGCTACGGTTTCGCCCGCCTCGATGCGGCCGAGCAACGACTGGACGCATTCGGCTACGTCGTGCCCAACCGCGTGATCGGTCAGGCATTGTGGGCTGCACTCGCGGCCAACGAGCAGCTCGAGGTGCTGATGCCGGCCCGGCCTGTGCAAGTCACCGCGACATCGGCTGACGTAAAGCTGACAGTGGCGCCTCATGCGAGCGATCAACGGAAACTGAGCTGTTCGCTGGCCGTCGCTGCCGACGGTGCGCAATCGATGTTGCGGAAGGCCAGCGGTATCACGGCGCACGTCGAGGACTATGACCAGGTGGCCGTGGTCGTCAATGTCGCCGCGGATCGGCCGAACGATGGCACCGCGTACGAGCGCTTCACACCGACGGGACCGCTCGCTGTTCTGCCGCTGCCGGACGGCAGTTACACCGTGGTCTGGACCCTGCGCCCGGCGCGCGCTTCCCACGTGTTGCAACTACCGGACGAAGAATTCCTCGCGCAGCTTATGCAGGCATTTGGCTGGCGCGCGGGACGTTTTACGCGCCTCGGTCACCGCGGGTCCTACCCGCTGCGGCTGACGCGAGCAGATGAAACTGTCGCGACCCGCACGGTATTGATTGGTAATTCCGCTCAGGCGCTGCATCCGGTGGCAGGGCAGGGCTTCAATCTCGGCTTGCGCGATGCTGCAAGTTTGGCCGAAATGCTGGCACAGCACACGGGTGACCCGGGCGATCCGGCGCTACTTCGCCGGTTTGCTGCCTGGCGCACCGAGGATCGGCGCGGCGTGACGCGTTTCACCGATGGGTTGGTAAAGCTATTTGCCGACGAGCGGCCGGGTTTCGGAGTGGTCCGCAATCTGGGTTTGCTGTTGTTCGATCTGTCACCTGCTGCCAAGTCGGCGCTCGCGAAAGTGAGCTGGGGCTTCGCTGGCCGTATGCCGCGTCTGGTGCGCGGCCTGCCCCTGTCATGACACTAACGACCCAGTACGATGTCGTCATCGTCGGCGCCGGCCCGGTCGGCAGCGCCGTAGCAGCGCTGCTGGCGGTGCAGCGTGTCTTTGCGCCGGAGCGAATCGCGCTGCTGGATCGGCAGCCCGTCCCGATGGCACAGCGGTCAGACCCACTCGACCTGCGGGTGTTTGCGCTATCGCGCGCCAGCGAGCAGATCCTGCGCGCGGCGGGTGCCTGGGCCGATGTCGAGGCCGTGCGCGTCTATCCCTACGAAAACATGACCGTGTGGCATGCGAACGTACCTGCGCGGAGCAAGGACGCGCTGACGTTCAGGTCCGACGAGGTGGGCGAAGCCAATCTGGGCTATATCGTCGAGAATCGAGTATTGCAATCGGCATTGTTTCGCGCGGCGACCAGCGCCGGGGTGTCTTTTCATGCCGACGCGATGGCGGGGCTCGAATTCAACGAGCACCATGTCGCGCTTGGGATGACTGCGACGACACTGACGACCAAGCTCCTGATAGGCGCCGACGGCGGACGGTCGCCGGTGCGCGCGTTGGCCGAACTGGGTGTCGCAGTGGCTGAATACGACCAGCGCGCGATAGTTGCAGTCGTTACGACGCAGCGCTCGCACGAACGAACGGCATGGCAGCGGTTTCTGGGCGATGGCACGCTGGCGCTGCTGCCACTGGCCGACGGTCGTGTCTCGATCGTCTGGTCCGTATCGACCAGCCGCGCGGAGCGCTTGCTGGCCTGCGCTCCGGAAGTCTTCAACGCTGAGTTGACGCGTGCTTCGGACGACGTGCTGGGGCTGCTGGCCCTCGCATCCGAACGGGTGTCGTTCAGTCTCGGCAAGCAGGCGGCCGAGTCCTACGTGCGCGAGCGGGTGGCTTTGGTCGGCGATGCAGCGCATGTCATTCATCCGCTCGCTGGGCAGGGCGTGAACCAGGGGTTTTTGGATGCGGCGGCACTCGTGCAGGTGCTGCAGGATTCGCGGCAGGATCGTGAAGACCCTGGCGCTCTCCACGTGTTGCGTTCGTACGAGCGTTGGCGCCGCGGTGATATGCAGCTCGTTAGTGCCGCAATGGATGCTTTCAACCATCTGCTCGCGCGCGGCACCGATCCCGTGGCACGGTTGGCGCAGCGCTCGTTGCCTTTGGTCGGCCGCAGTCGTGTCGCCAGACGATTGTTGATTGCGCGTGCACTCGGTGTAACAGGACAACTGCCACGCGCCGCCCGCTGAGAGAACTGTCGCAAATGGGACACAGGCAGGTGACCTCCATTCGGGTAACGACCAGTAGTTCATGCAAAGTAGTCTCGTATCGGCGGCTGCTGTTGCCGATAAGCGCTCTGTGTTCATCGCCACGGAGCATCTCGGCCGCATCGTGCCAGTTGCAGAGCTGTTGTACAGTATGGGTCGCTACACCTTCAGCTACACCTGCGGTGCTCTGCATCTTGGTGCGCGCACGCAGGTCGTGCCGTTACCCGGCCTGCCAAATCTCACCCAGCGCTATCACTCGAAGACGCTGTTCCCGGTTTTTCAGCCGCTCGTCGCCTTCGACGGCAGTCCGGCATCGCGCGAGCGTTGGCGGATACGCGGGCTCGATCCGGAAGCCGACGGCGCGTACAGCATGCTCGCGCTCCCCACGCGGCTGCCAACACCGCAACTGCTGTTCACCATTCCCAGTATTCGCGGCGATCTCGAGGGTTTGTTCAAGTGCAGGTTTCTCGTGCGCGGACCGGGTCGTGGTTCGCCGGTCGCCGATGGGCTCGTCCCGGGGCAAGTGCTGCGGGCTGAACTCGTCATTGCGGATGACGGTCGGCGACAACGAGTCGCACTAACACTGCCAGACGGAGTGTTCATCGATTGGGCTCCGGAATTCCTGGCTGCGGAACTGCTGCCGATCTGGCGCTCCGGACTGTCCTTGCACGTCGAGTTGCTGGCGAACCATCGTGCGACGAGCAACCCTGACGAGCAGCTGCTGCTGGAGGTCGGGGGGCGCTGGCCAGCGGGTTATACACCGATGAACCTGCTGGTCTTCGCGCCGATCGTGATCTAGGGGAGCGTCGCACAGGTGCCGCGCTCCCCGAGCCAGTCTGCGCGGCGCGCGCCTTGGCCGCCGACTAGAATGCGCCATGCTCAAGATTCGAAATCCGCGCCTCGCGGGCATGGCCGCAATGCTCGTTGCCGTTGCTGCATTCGCCGTACTCGATGCCTGCCTCAAACTGCTGGCGGCCCACTATCCGGCACCACAGGTGGCGGCGCTACGCGGCCTCGTCTCATTGCCACTGGTCGTCGTGTGGAGTTTGTTGGCTGGAGGCGCGGCACAGCTGATCCGCATTCGTTGGGGTTTGCAGCTGCTGCGTGGCGCGCTCTCGGTCGTGATGATGATCTCGTTCAGTTTCGGTCTGCGGACACTGGGTCTGGCCGAGGCCTACGCGATCTTCTTCGTCGCGCCATTGTTCGTGACGCTGTTGTCGGTGCTCGTGTTGGGCGAGCGCGTCGTGCAGCAGCAGTGGTGGGCGGTGGCGCTCGGGTTCGTTGGCGTCTTGATCGCGCTCAATCCCCGTGACGGCGGTCTTGTCTCGCTGGCCGGGCTCGCAATCCTAGCTGCGGCGCTTACCTATGCACTGACAGCAGTGCTCGTACGGATCATCGGCCGCACGGACACGACGCATTCGATGATGTTCTGGCTGATCGCATCGATGGCACTGGGTTCATTGTTGCTCGCGCTGCCGAGTTGGCTGCCCATCCGTACCCAGGATTGGCTGCTCCTCGCCGCGATCGCGGTATTCGGCACCATCGCGCAGTACTTCATCACCGTGGCCTTTCAGCGTGCGCCAGCCGCCACCGTGGCGCCACTCGAATATACGGCGCTCGGTTGGGGCATCCTGATCGATCTGACCGTGTGGGGCAGGGCACCTGCGATGCGCATGCTGGTCGGTGCGGGCTTCGTCATTGCCGCGGGGCTGTTGCTGCTGCGGCACGAACGGCGCAGCCCGCGCGATCACTGATCGGTCAGTTGATCTATTTTGGCCGCGCAGATGAAGTCATTGTCGTGCAGGCCATTGATGGCGTGAGTCTGGTAACGAATGCGGCAGTAGTTATAGCCAACTTCCAGGTCCGGATGATGGTCTTCGGTGTTGGCGATATGTGCCACGGCGTTGACGAAGCTCATCGTATGGTAGAAGTCCGGGAAGCTGAACGCCCGGCGAATCTCGCTCGTATCGGTGGCCAGGCGCCAGTGCGGATGCAGTTTCTGCAGCAACGCCTCGGCGCCCGCACGGGTCAGGGGCGTGACGCCGCCCTCGCAGGGCACGCATTTGCGGGTCGTTAGGGTGGTCATGGGATGCTCTCCGAGACAGCGGATGGCGGTGCAGCAAGCGCTGAACGCCGTGCATAAGTGCGGGCGACATAGCGTTCCACGAGTTCCTGGAACTCGGCGGCGATCTGCTCGCCTTTGAGAGTCACGGTCTTGGCGCCATCTTCATAGACGGGCGCTACCGGCCGCTCGCCCGTGCCGGGTAGCGAAATTCCGATGTTGGCCTGCTTGCTCTCACCAGGGCCATTGACGACGCAGCCCATCACCGCTACGGTCATGTCCTCCACGCCGTCGTATTGCACGCGCCATTGCGGCATGCGATGGCGGATGTGCGACTGGATCGACTGCGCCAGTTCCTGGAAGTAGGTGCTGGTGGTCCGACCGCAGCCAGGACACGCGACCACCATAGGTATGAAGGAACGTAGTCCCATCGTCTGCAGGATTTCCTGTGCGACGATCACTTCCTGCGTGCGGTCGCCACCCGGATCCGGCGTGAGTGACACGCGGATGGTGTCACCGATGCCTTCCTGCAGCAGCACGGCCATGCCGGCCGTTGATGCGACGATGCCCTTGGACCCCATGCCCGCTTCTGTGAGCCCGAGATGCAATGGGTAGTCGCAACGTGCAGCGAGGCTGCGATAGATCGCAATGAGATCCTGCACACCGCTCACTTTGGCAGACAGGACGATGCGATTGCGCCGCAAGCCAAGCTCAACGGCACGCGCGGCGCTCTCGAGCGCCGACAAGACCACTGCTTCGCGCATAACCGCCGTGGCCGACAATGGTTGTGCGGCACGTGAATTCTCGTCCATGAGTCGCGTCAGCAAGGCTTGGTCCAGGCTGCCCCAGTTCACCCCGATGCGGACGGGCTTGTCGTGTCGGCACGCCATCTCGATCATGTCCGCGAACTGCGGATCGCGTTTCGAGCCGCGGCCGACGTTGCCCGGATTGATGCGGTATTTGGCGAGCGCCTTGGCACATGCCGGATGGTCGCGCAGCAGTTTGTGACCGTTGAAGTGAAAGTCGCCAACCAACGGTACGTCGACGCCGAGTTGTGCCAGGCGTTCAACAATTGGTGCGACTGCCCCAGCAGCCGCATCGGAATTTACCGTAATGCGCACCACCTCGGAGCCCGCGCGCGCCAAGGCTTTCACCTGCTGCGCAGTGCCCTCGACATCGGCGGTATCAGTGTTAGTCATCGACTGCACCAGGATCGGTGCGGCGTGCGGAGCGGTGCCACCGACCCGCGCGGGGCCGATGTTCACTGCGAGACAATTGCGTCGAGTTACGGACATATCTTGGGTGGCGCGGTGCGGGAGTTGCCCGCCTATGGCCACCATTCTAGGCGTAAGCCGCGCTGGTGGTGCAATGGCGCCACGGTTTTGCCAATCTGGCGGCGCGAACGCAATTTCATTTGGGCCTGCGAGTACTCGCGCGGTATGATGCCCGGGCTCGCTCACACAGATCTTGCCCGAGAGACTCCGCGCAATTGCGGGGCGCCGAAGGCGCAAGTTTCCGCCCGGAAACGCTCAGGCAAACGTACGGCAAGGTTCTATAGCGAGTTCTGGAGAGCGGCGGCGGCCCGTATGGTCGACTGCCCACCGAAGGGGTGCGGTACCGGCGCAATCGACGCCTGTGCCCGATCTCTCAGGTCTAAAGGACAGAGGGGCGGCAGGGGTTGCAAGACTCCTGCCGCCTTATTTTTTGAGCTGCGCATCGGTGTGCAGCTCGCCTCGAACTTTGGGAGCCTGCCTGCGTGGGACGAAGAACACCTCTCTACGATCTGCACGTAGCACTCGGCGCCCGCATGGTCGACTTCGGCGGCTGGGACATGCCCGTCAACTATGGCTCGCAGATCGAAGAACACCACGCTGTGCGGCAATCCGCTGGCATATTCGATGTGTCACACATGTGCGTGGTCGATTTGCGTGGCCCGCGCGTGCGCGAGTTCCTGCGCTTGCTGCTCGCCAATGACGTGGGCAAATTGCTCCAGCCGGGCAAGGCCCTCTACAGCTGCATGTTGAACGACGCCGGTGGCGTGCTCGACGACCTGATCGTGTATTTTCTCGACGAATCCTGGTTTCGCGTCGTCGTGAACGCAGGCACGCGCGATGCCGACATAGACTGGATGCGGCAACACGCGGCAGCCTACCAAGTAGAGGTGATCGAGCGCGCGGAGTTCGCCATGCTGGCCGTGCAAGGCCCGCTGGCACGCGGCAAGGTGGCTGAATTGCTGGCGCCAGAGCAGCGCGCCGCTGCGTTGGCGCAGGCGCCCTTCTTCGGTCGCGAATGCGGCGATTGGTTCGTTGCCCGCACTGGCTACACGGGCGAGGACGGGTTCGAAGTTGTCATGCCGGCGACGGATGCGCCACGGGTGTGGCAAACGCTCGTTGCGAGCGGTGTCGCATCCTGTGGGCTGGGCGCGCGCGACACCTTGCGGCTCGAAGCCGGCATGAATCTCTATGGCAATGACATGGACGCGAGCAAGCACCCACTCGAGTCGGGGCTCGGCTGGACAGTGGCATTCAAGCCGGAGGACCGCGAGTTTATCGGGCGTCGCGCGCTGGAGTCGATTCGCGCGGCGGGCGTCGCACGCAAGCTGGTTGCATTGCTGCTCGAGGAGCGCGGCGTGTTGCGCCCGCATCAGCGGGTCGTGGTCGACGGATTCGACGACGGCGAAGTGACCAGTGGCACGTTCTCGCCGACGCTGCAGAAGTCGATCGCGTTCGCACGGGTACCGGTGGGTGCTGCCGATGCTGTGCGCGTAGACATAAGGGGCAAGTTGCTGCCGGCGCGCGTCGTGAAGGCGCCGTTCGTACGTAACGGCCAGATTTTGGTGAGCTAACAGTTTGGGAGTCGATCGATGAGTCAGGTAACAGACGATCGCAGATACACGAAGTCGCACGAATGGGTGAAGCCGCTCGACGACGGTACGGTCGAAGTTGGAATCACGGACCACGCGCAGCATGCACTCGGCGACCTCGTATTCGTCGAAGTGCCGGATGCCGACCGGGTCCTGGCGGCCGGCCAAGCCTGCGCAGTGGTCGAGTCGGTCAAGGCGGCGTCGGATGTCTATGCGCCGATCGCCGGCACGGTGGTCGCGGTCAACGCCGAGCTGGGGTCGACACCCGAATTGATCAATCAGGATCCATACGGCAAGGGCTGGATGTTGCGCCTCAGGCCCGCCAGCGCAGACGCCGTTGCTGGTCTGCTGTCGGCTGCCGACTATCAGGCGCATCTGGCCGCCGCAGGAGATTGAGATGCCCTTCAATCCACATACGCCTGAAGACGTGCGTCAGATGCTCGCGGCGATCGGCGCCACGGATATCGAGCAGTTGTTCGATGAGATCCCGGCAACACTTCGCATCAAGGGGCTCGATGGTGTGCCCGAAGCGCTGTCGGAGATGGAGATTGGCCGCCTGATGACCCAGCGCGCCGCGCGCGACGGGCGGCCGCTGGTATTCATCGGCGCGGGCGCTTATGAGCATCACATTCCAGCGGCAGTCTGGGCGATTACGACGCGCGGCGAGTTCTACAGCGCCTATACGCCTTACCAGGCCGAAGCGTCACAGGGCACGCTGCAGCTCATCTACGAGTACCAGACGATGATCGCCTCGCTCACTGGTATGGCGGTGTCGAATGCATCGTTGTATGACGGTGGGTCGGCGGTAGCGGAGGCTGCCTTGATGGCGGTGCGCGCGCATCGCAAGTCGAAGTCGCAGCGGATACTCGTGCCGACCAGCGTGCATCCGAACTATCGTAAGGTCGCGCTCGCCACCGCTGGTAACCAGGGTGTGCGTTTCGAGGAAGTGCCGTACGTGCGGGAGTCGGGCCGGGTGAACGTCGAGGCGTTGGCGAAGTATGCCGGCGAGGACGTTACGGCCGTCGTAATCCAGCAACCGAATTTCTTCGGTGTACTGGAGGACGTGGACGCGCTCACCGACTGGGCGCACGCCAACGGCATCATGGTGATCGCGTCGGTCAATCCCACAGCGCTCGCGATCCTGAAGCCGCCGGGCGAGTGGGGCGAACAGGGTGCCGATATCGTGGTTGGCGATTGCCAACCCCTGGGTGTGCCGTTGTCGTCGGGTGGTCCTTATGCCGGGTTCCTCACCACGCGCATGGACTACGTGCGGCAGATGCCCGGTCGGATCGTTGGGCGCACGCTCGACGTGACCGGCAAGCCTGGATTCACGCTCACGTTGCAGGCGCGCGAGCAGCATATCCGACGCGGCAAGGCTACCTCCAATATCTGCACGAATCAGGGCCTGCTGGTCACGGCGGCGACCATCTATATGTCTTTGCTGGGCCCCGAAGGCCTGGAGCGCGTGGCGCTCGCGGCGCATCGACGTACTAACGACCTGGTCCAGGCCGCCGAAAAACTGCCGGGAGTGCGGGTTGCGTTCAACGCGCCGCGCTTCCACGAATCCGTGCTGCTGCTCGATCGTCCCGTCGCGCCGGTGCTCAAGCAGCTGGGTGAGCGCGGCATCGTCGGTGGCTATGATCTGTCACCACACTATCCGGAGCTGGGTCAGGCGTTGCTGATTTGTGCCACGGAAACCAAGACCGCCGCGGATATCGATCGATACGTCACGGCACTGGGCGATTCGCTCAGGGCCGTGGCTCGTGCGGCCTGACGCCCCGAGTCTGGAGAATCTGCAATGCTGAAACCACAAGAACGAGTCATTTTCGAATATTCCCGGCCAGGCCGTGGCGCCTACGCGCAATGGCCGAGCAACGAGCCGCCAACCGGGCAGCTACGGCACGACGACGCAGCATTGGCTGATATCCCGCCTGCGTTGCGGCGCAAGTCGCGACCGCTGCTGCCGGAGGTGAGCGAACTCGAGACAGTGCGGCATTTCACGCGCCTCTCGCAGCTCAATTTCTCGATCGATACCAACTTCTATCCGCTCGGCTCGTGCACGATGAAGTACAACCCGAAAGCGTGCAACAGCTACGCGATGCTGCCGGAGTTCCTGGCGCGCCACCCGCTGGCGCCCGATTCGCAGGGCCAGGGTTTCCTCGAATGCATGTTCGAACTGCAGGAAATGCTGAAGGCGGTGACCGGCATGCAAGGCGTATCGCTCGCCCCGATGGCTGGTGCGCATGGCGAGTTCGCAGGTGTGGCGATGATCCGCGCCTATCATCGCGCGCGCGGTGACCTTGCGCGCAATGAGATCATCGTTCCCGAAGCCGCCCACGGCACCAACCCTGCTACAGCGACGATGTGTGGTTGTGTCGTGCGGGAAATTCCAGTCAATGCAGACGGCGATGTCGACGTCGAGGCGCTCAAGGCCGCGGTGGGCCCGAACACGGCTGGCATCATGTTGACCAACCCCTCGACCCTCGGCGTGTTCGAGCGGCGAATTACAGAAGTGGCCAAGATCGTGCACGATGCGGGCGGTCTGCTCTACTACGACGGCGCCAACCTGAACGCAATCCTCGGCAAGGTGCGACCTGGTGACATGGGCTTCGATGTCATCCACATGAACTTGCACAAGACGTTTTCGACACCACACGGCGGCGGCGGGCCTGGTGCCGGTGCGGTGGGCGTCAGCAAACGCCTGCTGCCGTTCCTGCCAATTCCGCTCGTAGGCAGGTACGATGACAACGGGAATGCGAAGTATCGCTGGCTCGCGGAGGCTGATCTGCCGCAGTCGATTGGCCGATTGTCGGCCTTCATGGGCAATGCGGGCGTGTTGCTGCGAGCTTACATCTACATGCGCATGCTGGGGCGCGAAGGTATGCAGCGCGTTGGGGAGTTCGCGACGCTGAATGCTAACTATCTGCTCGCCCGTCTGACTGCGGAAGGGTTCCAGGCAGCCTACCCGAACCGACGCGCCAGTCACGAATTCATCATTACCGCGAAGCGACAGGCCAAAGAACTGGGCATCACGGCGATGGACTTCGCCAAACGACTGCTCGACTATGGGTTTCATGCGCCGACGACCTACTTTCCGCTGCTGGTGCCGGAGTGCCTGTTGATCGAGCCGACGGAGACTGAAAGCAAAGAAGCGCTGGATGGCTTTGTCGCTGCCATGGTGGCGATTCAGCGTGAAGCCGAATCACAGCCCGAGCAGGTGAAGTCGGCGCCGCACACCATGACGGTGCGCCGTCTCGATGATGTGCGCGCCGCGAAGCAGCTCGATCTGACCTGGCGACCGGTTGCGGCCAGCGGCCAGGCGTGAGTGACGACACGGTGACCGATCCGGCCGTCCTGCGGGACAAGCCTACCGGTGTGACGCGCGTGCTGCGCGCGTTTGGTAATTCACTCAAAGGCTTTGCCGGTGCATTCCGTGAGGAAGCGGCGTTCCGACAGGAACTCGCACTCGCAATCGTGGTCATTCCTGTTGGGGTGTGGATTGGCGATTCGGGTGTCGAACGTGCTCTGCTGATCGCACCGATGCTGCTGATATTGGTGGTCGAGCTCCTGAACAGCGCGATCGAAGCGGTGGTCGATCGCGTCGGGCTCGAGCGGCATCGCCTCTCTGGTCTCGCCAAGGACATTGGTTCCGCGGCAGTATTCATGGCCTTCGTGCTGCTCGTCACGGTTTGGGTCTTGGTTCTTTTCGATCGCTGAGCGAAAGTGGGGCACATGACGGCACTGATTTGCGGGTCCGTGGCATACGACACGGTCATGATGTTCGATGGCAGGTTTCGCGATCATATCCTCGCGGACCGGATTCATATGCTGAACGTGGCCTTTCTGGTGCCGCAGATGCGTCGCAACTTCGGCGGCTGTGCCGGCAACATCGCCTACAACCTCAAGTTGTTAGGCGGTGAGGGTCGCATCATGGCGACGGTCGGGCGCGATTTCGCGCCGTACGAAGGTTGGCTGCGGGACAATGGCCTGGTCCAGCATCTCATCAGCAAGCTCGACGGCGAGTACACCGCGCAGGCCTACATCACGACCGATCTCGACAACAATCAGATCACGGCGTTTCACCCGGGCGCGATGAATTTCGCGCATCGCAATCACGTCCCGACCGACGGCAGCATCAAGCTCGGCATCGTCGCGCCGGAGAATCGCGACGGCATGCTCGAGCACGCGGCACAGTTTCAGGCAGCGGGAATCCCATTCATTTTCGATCCAGGCCAGGCAATGGCACTGTTCAATGGCGACGATTTCCGTGCCTTTGTCGAGCAGGCCAGCTGGGTTGCGGTCAACGACTACGAGAGTAGCGTGCTCGTCGAACGCACGGGTTGGTCGCTCGAAGAAATAGCGCAGCGGGTCCGGGCGCTGATCGTCACGCGCGGTGGCGAAGGCAGTCAGATCTATGCCGCTGGCCAGCGTCACGATGTGCCGCCAGTCAAGCCCGCCAAGATCGCTGATCCGACCGGCTGCGGTGATGCTTATCGTGCTGGCCTGCTCTACGGTCTGCAGCGTGGTCTGGATTGGCCGACCACCGGGCGCATCGCCTCACTCATGGGTGCGCTCAAGATCGAACACCATGGTACGCAGAACCATCGTTTCACCCGTGCCGAATTCGCGGCGCGCTTCAAGTCTGAGTTCCAGGCGGAATTCACCTGAGACAGGATTGAGTATGCGCCGTATCGTCTACCTGCTGTTGTGCGTCGTGCTGGGCACAAGTTTCCAATCGGTCGGGCATGCGCAGCCACCGCTCGTACAGGCCGAGTTGCCGGCCGCGGAGGGCGAAAGCGCTGCCTGGCGCGCCACCCTGGCGCGCGTCGCGGAGAGCGTCGTGGCCATCCAGATCGATCAGGTGCGCGCCTTCGATACAGAGTGGAATACTTCGGCACAGGCGACCGGCTTCGTGGTCGACGCTGAACGTGGCCTGATACTCACCAACCGGCATGTCGTGACACCCGGACCGGTCACCGCGCAGGCCACTTTCCTCAATCGCGAAGAAGTCGAGCTGCTGCCGATCTATCGCGATCCCGTGCACGACTTCGGCATCTATCGTTACGATCCGTCCAAGCTGCGCTTCATCAAGCCGCGCTCGCTGCAGCTCTATCCGCAAGGCGCGCAAATCGGCCGCGAGATCCGCGTGATCGGCAACAACGCCGGCGAGCAACTGTCGATCCTCGCTGGGACGCTCGCCAAGCTCGATCGCGATGCGCCCCAGTACGGCGTCGGCAAGTACAACGACTTCAACACTTTCTATCTGCAGGCGGCGTCGGGCACCTCCGGTGGTTCGTCGGGATCACCGGTGATCGACATCCAGGGACGGGTCATTGCCTTGAATGCCGGCGGCGCCTCCGGCGCGGCGTCGAGCTTCTATCTGCCGCTAGGGCGAGTGAAACGCGCACTGGAACTGTTACAGAGTAATCAGCCGGTGCCGCGAGGCACGATTCAGACCGTGTTCAAGTACACGCCCTACGATGAATTGCGTCGACTTGGACTGCAAACGCGCACGGAAGACCTGGTGCGGCGCGAGTTCCCGTCGCTGACTGGGCTGTTGGTGGTCGAAGAGGTGCAGCCCGGTGGGCCGGCTGCCGGTGTGCTGCTGCCGGGCGACGTGCTGACACGTATCAACGGCAAACTCTCGGCGGAGTTCGAACCGCTGGCGAAGGTGCTCGATGCCAGTGTCGGCAGCAAGATCGAACTCGAGCTGGAGCGTGGCGGCAAGGTGATCAACGCGTCGATCGATGTCGGCGATCTGCACGCCATTACACCGCATGAGTATCTCGAGTTCGGGGATGGCATCGTGCACACGCTGTCCTATCAGATGGCGCGCCACCTCAATGTACCCGTGGCGGGCGTATTCGTCGCCAATCCTGGCTATGTGCTGGGAGCTGCCGGCGTACCACGGGGCGCGGTCATGTCGTCGATCAACGGGCAACCGGTCGTCGATCTCGGTGCCTTCAAGGCTGCGATCGAGAAGCTGGCGGACGGCGAGCGCTTCACCGTGCGCTACTCGACGCTCGAAGATCCCAATGGCGCAAGCCTGCGCAGTGTGCGGATGGACCGGCTGTGGCTGCCGGCGCAAAGCTGCGCTCGCGATGATCAGCTCGGAATCTGGGACTGCAAACCGCTCGCCGATGCGTCGGTCGCCAAGGCACCGGTCGGCGGCAGTACAGTCTTCAGTCGCCCGCCGGACTCGCGCGCCGCACGTCTCGCGCCGTCGTTGGTGCAACTCCACTTCGACATGCCTTATTCGGTGTCCGGCGTCACCGAGCGCAACTACCGGGGCACGGGTCTGATCGTCGATACCGAGCGCGGCCTGGTCGTGGTCGATCGCAACACCGTGCCGGTTTCCATGGGCGACGTGCGCCTGACTTTCGCCGGCACGCTCGAGATCCCGGGTCGGGTGGAATTCATTCATCCACTGCACAACCTGGCGATGGTGTCCTACGATCCGAAATTGATCGGCAATACGCCGGTGCGGGCCGCACGACTCGTCGATCGGCCGATCCTGGCTGGCGAGACTTTGTGGGTAATCGGCCTGGGTAGCGACGGTGAGATCAACGTGCGGGCGACGCAGGTGGCATCCGTCGATCCGCTGCAGCTGCCGCTGTCGCGCACGATGCAGTTCCGCGACAGCAATATCGATCTCGTGCAGCTCGTGAACCCGCCGACGGATTATGACGGCGTGCTAACCGACAAGTCTGGCAACGTGATCGGGTTGTGGTCGAGCTTTGCGTGGGAGAATGGTCGCGAGCTGCAGCAGGACAATCGCGGCGTGCCGATCGAGCTGGTGAGCGACATGCTGCGGCGCGTGCAGTCGAAGCAGCTGATCTTCTCGCTCGAGACCGAACTCGCGCCGCAGCCGCTGGCGGCAGCGCGTCGCCTCGGTCTGGGCGACGACTGGATCAAGAAGCTGGCTGCCGCCAGCCCTAACAAGCGCCAGGTTCTGTCAGTCGTCAGGATGGTCGGTGGCTCACCAGCGGCCCGGCGACTGCGACCGGGTGACCTTGTCCTTGCCGTGGATGGCAACACCGTTACCGCCTATCGGGAGCTCGAGCGCGCGGTTGCTGACAAGTCGAATGTCACGTTGACGATCTGGCGCGATGGGCAGCAAATCGACACGTCGGTCGATACCGTGGCCTTGCCCGGTTCGGACATCGATCGTATCGTCATGTGGGCCGGTGCCACGTTGCAGGCCCCGCATCGCGCCATGATTGCGCAGCGCGGCATTTCTCCTGAGGGCGTGTACGTCGGCTATTTCTCTTACGGGTCGCCAGCGACGCGCTATGGCTTGTTCCCTGGTCGGCGGATCGTCGAAGTGGACGGCGTGCCAACGCCGGATCTCGATGCGTTCCTGCAGGTAGTGTCGGGTCGTCCTGATCGCTCTGCTATCCGCTTGCGTACCGTCACCTGGAACAATGCCACGGAAGTCATCACCTTGAAGTTGGACAAACGCTACTGGCCGACTTACGAAGTGCGTCGCGTCAACTCGCACTGGGAACGTCGTAGTCTCGAGTAGTGCGTGTCGCTACTGGCGCGCGCGACACGTAGAATAGCAGTGTGGTCCGAGTCGTTCGTGCAACGCCAGAAGAGCTGAAAGCCGCGGTCACCGCGTTGCGCGAGGGCGATGTCGTCGCTTTCCCTACCGAGACAGTCTACGGTCTCGGTGCCAACGCGCAGGACGCCAGAGCCGTACGACGGGTGTTCGAGCTGAAAGGGCGGCCGACGGATCACCCTCTGATCGTGCATCTGGACGACGCTCGCTACCTGCAGCGCTGGGCGCGCGACGTTCCTGACAATGCCCGGAAGCTGATGGAGCATTTCTGGCCTGGCCCGCTGACTTTGGTGCTGCCGCGGGCCGAGTCGGTCAACGATCTCGTGACCGGCGGACAGGACACCGTGGCCGTGCGCGTCCCGTCGCATCCGATGGCGCAGCAGTTGTTGACCGCGTTTGGCGGCGGCATCGTTGCGCCGTCGGCCAATCGCTACGGTCGCCTGAGTCCGACGCGGCCGGAACATGTGCGCGAAGAATTCGGTGATGCGTTGCGCATCGTGCTGGATGGCGGGGAATGCCAGATCGGTCTCGAGTCCACGATCGTCGCATTCGACGCAGACGGTGCGGTGCAGGTGTTGCGACCGGGTCAGATCACGGCATCGCAGCTACAGCAAGTCGTTGGTCAGATGGCACTACCGGCGGCTGCGGCGCCGGTGCCGCGCGTGCCGGGTTCAACGCAATCGCACTACGCGCCGACGACGCCGATGGTCATCGTCCCTGCGAGCGAAATAGACACGCGCGCGGCTGCGCTGTCCCAAGGCGGGCGTCGGATTGCTGTGCTCGCACAGCGCTTGCCTGTCAAAACCTATCCCTACGTCACCTGGATCAATGCGAGCCGGCGGCCGGACGTCTATGCACACGATTTGTATGCCAACCTGCGCGTGCTGGACAAGGCGCGCTGTACGCAAATACTCGTGCAGGAGCCGCCGCGCGAAGAGCGCTGGGACGCGATCCACGATCGTTTGCGACGCGGTGCGCAGCGGGGTTGAGTCGTCAGGCGAACTGCGTCGCTCAATCCGCGGCGACAGTGCGCTCCGCTGCCCACGCGCGCAAAGCAGCGATCTTCTCGCCCATCACCACCGAGAGCGGGCGAGTCGCCTCGATTTCTGCCGCGATCTGCGCCGCAGTGACGGGTGTGCCGGCTGCGTGGCTTGTATAGAGTGCTGATACGATCGCCTGCTCGAGTTCGGCGCCCGAGAACCCGACGCTCTGCACAGCCAATGTAGCCGCTTCGCTCCGCGTCAACTCGACGCCCCGTTTGCGGGCGTGGATCTCGAGTATGCCGAGCCGCGCCTTGTCGTCCGGCAGATCGACGAAGAAGATCTCGTCGAACCGGCCCTTGCGTACGAGCTCCGGCGGCAGCGACGCAATGTCGTTCGCAGTAGCAACCACGAAGATCCGCGCGCGCTGCTCCGCCAGCCAGGTAAGGAACGTGCCGAGTACGCGTCGTGAGACGCCGCTGTCACCCTCGCCGCTGGCGACTGCCTTTTCGATCTCGTCTATCCATAGAACACAGGGCGCGAGCGCTTCGGCAGAGGCGAGTGATTCGCGCAGGTTCTTCTCGGATTCGCCATGCCACTTGGAATAGAGCGCGCTGAAGTCGAGCCGCAGAATCG
Organism: Steroidobacteraceae bacterium; assembly: GCA_041395625.1. Lineage (GTDB taxonomy): Bacteria > Pseudomonadota > Gammaproteobacteria > Steroidobacterales > Steroidobacteraceae > CADEED01. The sequence goes on from JAWLAE010000004.1 coordinate 213,481, forward strand.
GTACGCCGAGCAGGCCCGCGGCAGCGCGCGCCGCCAAGCTCTTGCCGCAGCCCTGCACGCCCAGCAACAGGATTCCTTTCGGTGAATCGAGATGCCTGGCCGAGCCGTCGAATGCCGGCTTGCGCTGGGTGATCCAGCGGCGCAATGCCTGCATGCCACCGACCTCTGCGAAGCGTGCCGTGTCCGCTTCGAAAGTGAGAGTGCCGCCCCGATTGAGGAGTTGGTACTTGATCGCCAGCAGCGATTTGAAGTCCCGTTCCGTCAGCGCACCGTCGTCGAACAGCGCGTTGCGCGCGAGACGTTCCACATCCCGCGCCGTGAGGCCACTCAGATTCTGCACCAGCGTCGCCCGATCGGCCGCTGTCATGCGTGGCGCGCGGCCGGCGTGCGCGGCAGTCCACTCGCCGGCGATGCGCAGAACGATGGCCTCGCGCTCGTTGGCATCGGGCAGCGCCAGCCGCAGCACGGCCGTCAGATGCTCCAGCTCCACCGGTAACTCGAGCGCGTGACTCGTTAGTACGAGCGTACGTGCAACTTTCGAGTAGCCTTGTGCGATATCCTTGAGAGTCCGGACGTTGAGCGGCTCGGCGAGATACGGGTGGAAGTCCAGCAGCACGTAGATGCCAGGCATGTTGGTCGTCTTGAGGTGGCGCAGTAGCTGCGCCGGGTCGGCCAGTGTCTTTTGAGCGCCGCCAAGATCCCGGTCGATACGCAGCAGACCCTCGGTGACGGTCCACTGGAAGACGCCCCAGTCGCGACCGCGGCGAGCTTTGAGGCTGGCTTCATGCACGAGCTCGAGCACGCGTGCTTCGTCCCGACTTTCGATGACGATCAATGCGGCGCGCGACGCCAGCAGCGCTTGCAGCTCAGCTTCTGGTGAGGGGCTGGCGCTGGAGTCGATTTCGGGGGGCATCCTGAGCGAACTGTAACAAATCGTTACGCTGTGACCGTGACGGATTGGGCATTTTTTCCTACAATGTGATCTCTGGGCCAGGTCCTGGCGTTGAGCGGACCCGGCCTTTTGTGTTTGCGGGAGTCGTTAGCCATGTCGATGCGAGCAAAGTCTGGCCGAGGAAAGTCCGTTGGCGACCGCCGTCGCCAGGGCGGAGTCAGGCCAGCGGCGCGCGGCTGGATCGATCCGTTTCGTCACGAAGAGATCCGGCGACTGGTGCAGGAATTCGGCTCGCCACTGTTGATCGTCGATTGCCAGCGTGTGCGCGACCAGTACCGCAAACTCCACAAGGCGTTGCCGGGGGTCGATCTGCACTACGCGTTGAAGCCGCTGCCGCACCCGGCGGTGGTCGAGACGATCGTCGAGCTGGGGGGTTGGCTCGATCTCGCCACCACGGGCGAAGTGCAGTTGGCGGAGCGGCTCGGCATCGATCCGGCGCGCTGCATCCACACGCATCCCATCAAGCGCGACATTGACATACGCAATGCGCTTGCCGCGGGCGTACGCACGTTCGTCGCCGACAATCCGGATGAAATCCGCAAGTTCGCCAGCTATCGCGATCAGGCTGAGCTGCTGTTGCGCGTGTCGTTCCGCAGTCCCGGTGCGGTATGCGATCTGTCCCGGAAGTTCGGTTGCGACCCCGAGGATGCGCTGGCGCTCGCACGGCTGGCGCGGCAGCTAGGCGTCGAGGTGCGCGGTCTGTCGTTTCATGTGGGGTCGCAGGCTGCGGACGCAGCGAAGCACGTCGAAGCAATCGAGGTTTGCAAGGCGCTGCTCGCGGCAGCTCGCCGCGAAAAGCTTGGCCGCTTCGATACGCTCGACATTGGCGGTGGTTTTCCCATTGCCTACGGCCGCCGGGTGGCCGATATCGCGCGCTTCTGCGCACCTATTCGCGCGGCGCTCGCCAGGTTGCCGGCGCGCATTCGCGTGATCGCAGAGCCGGGTCGTTACATCGTGGGACCGGCGGCGATCGGCGTTGCCTCGGTGATGGGGCGCGCGCGCCGCGAGGGGCACTGGTGGTATTACCTCGATGACGGTTTGTACGGCTCTTACAGTGGCCAGTTGTTCGACCACGCACGTTACCCAGTCGAGGCGCTGCGGCAGAGCGGCGAGAAGCTGCCCTCGGTGCTCGCGGGGCCCACCTGCGACAGCATCGATGTGATCGCCGAGAATCTGTTGTTGCCAGAGCTGCGAGCCGGCGATCTGATCGTCGGACGCGCCATGGGTGCCTACACCTGGGCGAGTGCCTCAGAGTTCAATTTCTTTCCGAAGGCGACCGTGGTTTCGGTCAATCGGACGCGGGGCGACACCGGGACTGTGATGCCGGTCCCCTGAGCCGGTGCGACGCGGGGTTGCGTTCGCAGTGCGCCATGAGCGAGGATCAGCTCATGAGTTCCGGGAATTCCTGGTCGCGGCGCCGTATGCTGCTCAATGCCGCTGCTGGCGCGCTGCTGTTGCCCCTTGCCGGGGTGGCGCGCGCCGCTGGCACGCCCAGTGCGCCGCGCGGCGTGGCCGAGCGTTGGCTGGAACTTGTCAATACCCACACCGGCGAAACGGCCGCGGTCGCGTATCGCGCAGCGACCGGCTTGGTCACGGAGTCACTCGGTGCACTCGCGCGACTGCTGCGCGACCATCGCAATGGAGAGCAGCACCCCATCGATCCGCTGCTCTACGACCAGCTCGCTGATCTGGCGGACGCTGCCAAGGCCGCGCCGCGATTCGAGGTCATTTCCGGCTACCGCTCGCCGGCGACCAACGCTCGACTGGCGGCTAACAGCTCCGGTGTCGCCACGCGGTCACTGCACCTCGAGGGACGGGCGATTGATGTGCGCTTGAAGCGCGTGTCCTCGGCGGATTTGCGCGATCTGGCACTGGCGGCGGGGCGCGGCGGCGTGGGCTACTATCGGCGCTCGGATTTCGTGCATCTGGATACCGGCCGCGTCCGTTCCTGGGCGGGCTAGCGAACCTGGTCCTGCCGTACGGGCTGTAGTCGCACATCGTGCCTGCGCAACAGGTGGTGACTGGCGAAGTGCATCGCTACATCCGCGCAGGTTTTCAGTAGCCCAAATAGGACGATCAGGCCGCTGCTGTCCGTCGTGCCGAGAGCCTTGCCACCGACGATGATGATCAAATGCATCGGCAGTACCCTGAGATAGGGCAGGAACATCAGTGTAGCGATATTGGGTTTGCCACGAGCGTCCGCTGCGATGTTCGCGCGGTACGAATGGCGATGGTTCGCCAGAAAAGTGCCCGCCGCAACCGCGATGCCCAGAAAATCCCATGCCGACAGCATGCGGGCCGTCGGCAACAGAACGAACAAGTAGGCCAGATGAAATCCGCCATAGTGCAGCACAAAGAACTGAGCCACCTGTCGTTGCGTCGCGGGCGTCGCGGCCACTGGCTTGTCGTTCATCGTGAGGTTGGCGGTCGAGAATTCCTGCAGCGCCAGCAGCCGCTTGCGGTTGTACCAACCAATGACTAACGACTGTAGCCAGTAGGGCCACAGGAGCACGCCTGCCGGCCAGTCGAAGGCGACGGCCATGACGATCGTGGCCAGATTCGCGATCACCAGGGAGCCGGCCCCGGACCAGGCTGCAGGTGGCTTAATCAAGGCGCCATTCCGAGGGTACGCGCGAGGCTCGCGTCGTGACCATAGATGTCATCGAAAAACAATACGCGACCGTCCTCGATAGCCAGCGCCGTGGCGTACAGCAGAAAGACGCGGACCGGCTTCGCCAGCGTGATGCGTGTCGGGGTCGATCGGGCGAGCGCGGCATCGATACGCTGTGCGCGTTCGGCCGCTTCCTGCCAGCCTGTCTCATTCGTGAGCAAAAGCTCGGCGAGCGCGCGTGGATCGGCGACACGAACGCAGCCGTGGCTCGCGGCCCGCTGGGCACGTGCGAACAGACCTCGCGCGGGCGTATCGTGCAGGTACACGTTGTAGCGATTGGGGAACAGGAACTTGAAGTTGCCGAGCGAGTTGTCCGAGCCCGGTTTCTGTCGCAGCCGCGCCGCGCCGCGCGCGAGCGCATCGATGCTCTCGGCCGAGGGCGCCAAAAGCGGGCTGCCGTCGCTATCGCCTTGCACGATCTCGAAGTGATTGCGGCTTAGCCATGCAGGGTTGGCGCGGATCGACGGCAGCAACTCGTTCACCAGAATGCTGCGCGGCACGTCCCAGTAAGGCCGTATGACGATGTAACGCAAGTCGCCTGCGAACACCGGTGTCTTGTTGCTTGGGAACACTTTGCCGACCACGACGTTCATGTGCAGCATGTCGCTTTCGCGATCCTCGAGTGTCCGGAAGGCGAACAACTTGAACTGCGGAATGTTGACGATGACGGGCGGGCTGTCGAGCCGCGGTGGCAGCCAGCGCGAGCGCTCGAGCGCCAGTTCGATCTGTCGAACTCGTTGGCTGAAGGGCGTCGTGAGTGCGGCATAGGTGCCGCGCCCCAGCGTGCCGTCTACTTCGAGGCCGTGTCGCCCCTGGAATCGTTCGAGTGCTGCGACCGTTGCGTCGTCCAGCACCGTGCCATCGGCTGAGACATCCCGTGTCTGCAGGTCGCCCACTGCGATCAGCAAGCGGCGCAGCGCGCTCACTCCCGCATAGCTGTCGCCCGCACGAACGCTGCGCACCGGCAAGGGCGGCAACTCCGTCAGTTCCGGTTGCTGTGCGAGTTGCCGGTATTCGAACAGCGCACGACGCAGCAGGTCATAGTGGTGGAAAGCCGGCTCGTAGTCGGCCAACACGCCCGCCACGTCGCTCGTGTTGGCGAGCGCGGTGAGGGCGGTCACCAGATCAAGTGCTGCGTGCGGCACGTCGAGATCGTGGCCGACGGTGCGCGGATCGATTCGACCCGAATGCAGATGCGTCAGGAATCGGGCGGCCGTAAAGCTCAGTGCGACATCCAGTGCCTGCCACTCGTCCTGCTGCAGCGGATCGCCGGCCACGGCGAACGCACGGTAGAGAATGGCGTTGGCAGGGTAGTCGGCGGAGGGCAAGCCGAGTTGATCGGCGCGCCGTATCTGCTCGAGCAATGCGCGGCCGCTTGCCGTAGGTCCGGCATTCGAGAACCACAGCAGCTGACCGTCGCGGTGCAAGTAGAGCGCTCGCACGGCTGCGACCCACCGCGGGGCGTCCGGCAGTACGACACTGCCGATTCGGCCCGCAGTCGCCGCCGTCTCGATGTGACGTTCAATGCCGCCTGTTAGGGCAGCATTCTCCGCGGTCATTGCCGCTGGCGCGACGACAGCCAGCCATGCAGCTGCCAGCCATTGGTGTGTCGAAGTGAGGTTGGTCATCGGGCGGTCAGTCTAACGAATCTGTAGAATGCCGCTGCAATGCAGGTAGAAGTTGTGGATTTCGTCGCAGGCGCGGCGCGCGCGCAGGGCGTCGCCATCGTCGTCGACGTGTTTCGCGCCTGTACGGTGGCCGCTGTGGCAATAGCCCAGGGCGCCGCCGCGATCGTGCCGGTGGCCGAGGTTGCCACGGCACGCGCGTTGCGAACGCGGCACGCGGACTGGTTGTTGGTCGGCGAGCGTTATGCGCGCAAGCTGCCAGGTTTCGATGCCGGCAATTCGCCTACCGAAATCGCGAGTCTGGATGTCGTCGGCCGCACGCTCATCCACACAACGCACGCCGGCACCCAGGGTTTGACGGCAGCTGCACGCGTGGCCGACGCGGTGTTCACGGGCGCATTCGTCAATATGAGCGCGACCGTACGAGCGGTGCGCTCGCTCACGCCGCACGGCGTGACGATTGTCCGGATGGGGCGGGAGGCAACTGCGCGCTCTCAAGAGGACGATCTCTGTGCTGAGTGGTTTGCGGCACTGCTGTGCGGCGAACGAGATCTAGCGCCAGGCAGGGCGGCGATCGCTGCAGCATTGCGCAACAGTGAAGCGGCGGGCAAATTCTTCGATCCAGCGGCGGATTGGGCGCCGGCGGCGGACTTCGACGCCTGCACGGCAGTCGATGCCTACGATTTTGCGCTGTACCTGACTACCCCTGAAAAGGGTAGTGCGGCGGCAGCCGAGCCGGAGATTGGCGTTTTGCGGCGCTGGGCGCGAGAATGACGCAATGAAAGCGAACGATACGGATGTCGAGACAGCGATCCATACGCTGGTGGCGGCGGCGCGCGACGGACGCGAGCCTGCGGTAGTTGCCCGATTGAGCTCAGGCTGGGCGCTGTTCGGTCGCCAGCAGTTCGTCCGTGGCTATTGCCTGCTGCTGCCGGATCCCGTGGTGCCACAGCTCAACGATCTATCGGCCGAAGCCCGCTCGCAGTATCTGCAGGACATGACACGTCTCGGCGACGCGGTGTTGCGCGCGACCGGTGCCGTGCGTATCAACTACGCGATACTGGGCAATCAGGAACCGGCGTTGCACGCGCATGTCATTCCGCGCTTCGCCGACGAGGTCCCGGAGCTGCGCACACAGCATCCGTGGGCCTATGACTGGGCCGCAGCACCAGTGTTCGATCCGGCGGCGTGTGAGGAGCTGGGCGAAGCCATTCGCCGCGAGCTTGCGCGTATGGGCGTGTCGCGGCCGATGCGGTATGCACCCGGCGAACGCTTGGGGCAGCCCGTCTCCTGATGGGCGCGATGCGCGCCGATGCATGAGCTGATCAATCTCGACGAGGTCGAACGTGCCGCGCTCGCGCGCCTCAGTGCCGGTCCGCGTGACTACTATGCCGGCGGCGCAGCCGACGAGTTGACGTTGCGCGCCAATCGGGCTGCCTGGGAGCGGCTCGAGCTCCACTATCGCGTTCTGCGTGATGTCTCACGGCGCGAGCAGCGCACCACCGTGCTGGGCACGGCGCTCGAGTGGCCGTTGCTGATCGCGCCTACTGCCTATCACCAGATGGCGCACGCCGACGGCGAGCTCGCAACGGCACGCGCCGCAGCAGCCTGTGGCACAGCACTGGTCCTGTCGACGCTATCTAACTACCCGATGGAACAGGTGGCCCGAGCAGCGGGTTGCGGTTGGTGGTTTCAGCTTTATGTCTACAAGGACCGAGGTATCACGCGCGACCTGGTGGCACGCGCGATCGCGGCGGGCTGCGGCGCCATTGCCGTGACTGTGGATGCGCCGGTGGGCGCGCGGCGTGAGCGCGACGTGCGCAATGCCTTCGCCTTTCCCGCGAATCTGCCGATGAGCAACTTGCTGCCTGCCGGTGAACGCTACGCGAAACCCGAGCTCGCGCAGGGCGGTTTCATGGGCTACGTAAACGACATGCTGGATGCGTCACTCAGTTGGCGCGATCTCGACGGGCTGGTGGCAGCGAGTTCCGTGCCCGTACTCGTCAAAGGCGTGGTTCGTGCAGACGACGCGCTCACGGCGCTCGACCACGGCGCGCGCGGCATTATTGTCTCGAATCACGGGGGGCGTCAGCTCGATACTGCGCCGGCGACTGCGACCGTGTTGCCGGAGATCGCCGCTGCGATCGCCGGGCGCGCTACTGTGTTGGTGGACGGCGGTATACGCCGCGGCACGGATATTCTCAAAGCGCTGGCGCTCGGCGCTGATGCGGTGCTCGTCGGTCGGCCGGCGCTCTGGGGACTCACCGTCGGGGGTGAGGCAGGCGTGCGTCATGTGTTGAATCTGCTGCGGGCGGAGTTCGATATTGCGATGGCGTTGGCCGGATGTGAGTCGCTAGCCGCGGTCACGCCGGACCTCGTTCGGGGTGCGTAGCCGCTCGCCGTCAGGTCTCGATCGCTGGGCGGAGCGTCGCTAACCAGATCGCTGCCTTTTGCTCGAACGACTGGCCCGCGTTGGCGGGGCTCGTCGACGGTAGCGTCACTCGCGGCAGGCGCAGGTTCCGGCCGTCCAGTCGTGGTATCACCAAACGCTCGTACAGCGCGGCTGATGACTGGCCATTGTGAACGATCAAACGCAGCGTGCGTCGGCGTTGCAGCAACGTACCAAAGTCGTTAGTCGTCGCGGACTTGACATCGATCGAAGTATCGAGGCTGCCCGGCCGTGTCGCAGCCGCGAGTACGTCCCAGATAGCTATGCCCGTCCGCTCCGCGGCAGCCGTCCGCGCTGCGTAGGGTGCGCCGGCATCGCAGCCGGTGATCGATGCCAGGATACGCCAGAAAGCATTGCGCGGATGTGCGTAGTACTCGTTCGCCGCCAGCGAGGCAACGCTGGGTAGGCTGCCGAGAACGAGCACACGTGGCGCCCGGCCAATGAGTGGCGCGAAGGCGATGACTCGTGTCACGGCTCGGCGAGCCGCAGACGGGTAGCCCGCACCAGTGCCTCGAGCGATTCGAGCGGTGCGGAGCAGCTCGTGCCGCGGCAAACATAGGCAACGGTCGACTCGCGCGCCGCTTTGCTCGCCATCGCAGGCGGCAGATCCGACTCAGCGCGCGGCACGGCGAATACCAGCCGATGTGGGGCGTAGATGAGCTGTAGCTCACGCCGCCAGGCATCCATGGCGGTGCGATCGCCGCGCAGCAGGACGATCTCTGGCGGATCCAGATACTCGCGCAAGGCACCGAGCAGACTGACGTGTGCTTGCGGGTATTTCTCGAGCGCGCGCCAGGCTGCGCGCAAGCTGCGCTCCGCCGCATCGAGATAGCGCGTTTCGCCACACAAATAGCCGGTTCGCAGCAATACTTGTGCAGCGATACCGGTGCCAGCAGGTGTCGCATCATCGCTGAAAGCCTTGGGACGCAGCATGAGCTGTTCGTGATCGTCTGAGGTGAAGAAGAAGCCACCCTGTTCGGGATCTTCGAAGTGCCGCAGCAACGCGTCGCAGAGTTGCGTGAGCATGACCATGTCGGCAGCCTGCCAGCGCATCTGCAGCAGCTCGAGCAATGCATCGGCGAGATAGGCATAGTCGTCCAGGTAGGCGTTGAGTTGCGCCTTACCATCCTTGCAGGTCGCCAGCAGTCTGCCATTGCGCCATAGCGTAGCGCGGGTGAAGCCCAGTGCGCGATCGGCGGCGTCGAGCAAGTCCGCACGCCGCAGCGCACGCGCTGCACGCGCCAGGCCGCGAATGGCGAGCGCATTCCAGCTGGTCAGTATCTTTTCGTCCCGCGCCGGCCAGGTTCGTTCGCTGCGCGCTGCCAGCAGCCGCGCGCGCGCCATCTGCAGTTGCGACTCGACACGCGCCGGCTCGAGCGCCAGCTCCTGCGCGATATCATCGATCGATCGGTAGCCATGCAGATGCCAGAGCTTCTCGAAATTCGCCGGCCGATCCAGACCGTACCGGCGGCTGATGACCGCGTACTCGTCAGCGGGCAAGAGGTCGCGCACGGCCTGCCGATCCCAGGCATAGAACGCGCCCTCATGGCCGTCGGAGTCGGCATCGAAGCTCGAGTAGAAACCTCCTGCGGGTGACTGCATGTCCCGGATCAGCCAGTCGGCAGTTTCGCTCGCGATGCGCGCGAACAGCGGTTCGGACGTAGCGAGGTATGCGTCGGCGTAGGACGTCAACAGCAGTCCGTTGTCATAGAGCATTTTCTCGAAGTGCGGGATCATCCAGTACTGGTCGACCGAGTAGCGTGCGAAGCCGCCGGCCAGCTGGTCGTACAGGCCGCCCTCGGCCATCCGTGTCAACGTCAGCGTGGCCATGTAAAGAGCATGCAGATCGGGCGCCGGTGTCGCCGCCGTTGCATGCCACTGCTGCAGCAGCAGCTCGATCGAGCCAGGATGCGGAAACTTGGGCGCGTCACCGAAGCCGCCGAAGTCCTTGTCGAACAGTCGAGCAAGTTGCTCGCGGCAGGCATGCAGGGGCGCGCTGGTGAGATTTCCGGCCGTTTCGGCCGGTGGGGTCAACCCCGCAAACGCGGTCAGCAGCGTTTCGTTCTGCTGCCGCAGCTCGTTAGCGTGATCGCGATAGTACTGTGCGACGCGTTGCAGGATCTGCCGAAAGGCTGGCATGCCGTGACGCGGTTGGTCGGGAAAATATGTGCCGCCGAAGAACGGCCGCTGGTCGTCGTGTGTGAGGAACATCGTCAATGGCCAGCCGCCGCTGCGTTGGGTCAGCATCTGGTGTGCGAGTTGGTAGATCCGGTCGATGTCCGGGCGCTCCTCGCGATCCACCTTGATGTTGACGAACAGTTCATTCATGACTGCGGCAGTCGCCGGGTCTTCGAAAGATTCATGTGCCATGACATGGCACCAGTGACAGGCCGAGTAGCCAATGGAAAGCAGTATCGGTTTGCCAGTGCTGCGTGCCAGTGCCAGCGCTGTGGCACCCCATGGCTGCCAATCGACTGGGTTGTGTGCGTGCTGCCGAAGGTAGGGACTGGTCTCGTCAGCCAGCGCGTTAGCCATGCGGGATTCACCTGAGGTCGCTAGAATGAGTGGCAATATACGTCAATGGGCCTCCGTGGGCGTTGCCCCCGCCGCGGAGGAACCTCGCATGTCCACTGATACAGTCCCGATCCTGAAATTGAAACGTGGCGAAGACCGTCGTCTGCGCGCGGGGCACTTGTGGGTTTTCAGCAATGAGATCGATACCAAAGCCACACCGCTGACGGGCTTCGCTCGTGGCGCCGTCGTGCGCGTGCATACGGATCGCGACGAGTTCGTGGGACTGGCCTATGTGAATCCCAATACCCTGATCGCGGCTCGCATCATTGCTCGCGACCCGGCGCTGTCGTTCGATGGCGGCCTGCTGCAGCAACGGATCGAGCGAGCACTGCGGCTGCGCGAATCACTCTACGAGCAGCCTTACTATCGCCTGATCTTCGGCGAATCCGATCGCTTGCCGGGGCTGATCGTCGATCGGTACGGCGATCTGTTGGTGGCTCAGAGCGCAACCGCCGGTATGGATGTCGTACGCGCAGATATCGAGCGCGCGCTCGCGGCGGTGCTGGGCGAGCACCGGCTAGTCTGGAAAAACGATTCTGGCGCGCGTGACCTCGAGGGCCTGCCGCGAGTCGTGCAAGTGGCAGGCGAGGGCACGATGCCACGCGATGTGATCGTCAAGGAGAATGGTGCGACGTTCACGGCACCCTTGGCCGAGGGTCAGAAAACAGGCTGGTTCTACGATCAGGCGCGCAATCGCGAGCAGCTGCGATATTTCCTGCCGCAGGGTGCACGCGTGCTGGATGTATGCAGCTACGTCGGCGCCTGGGCAGTCAGTGCTCTCAAGGCGGGCGCGAGCGACGTGTTGTGTATCGATTCGTCCGGTCAGGCGCTGGCGTATGCCGAGCGCAACGCGATGACCAATGACGTGCGGCTACGGTCGCGTCGCGAGGACGCGTTCGATGCGCTACGCGCGCTCGTGACTGAAGGCGCCCGCTTCGACGTCGTGATTCTCGATCCGCCGGCGTTCATCAAGCGCAGGAAGGACGCGCCGCAGGGGCAGGCGGCGTATCGCAAGCTCAATCAGCTCGCGCTGTCGCTGATCGATGATGGTGGGCTGCTGGTGTCCTGCTCATGTTCGTATCACTTGAGCGTCGAGGAATTGCTGCAGGCCGTGCAGGGCGGCGCGCGGCAGAGCGGTCGCTTCGTGCAGGTACTGGCACATGGCGGACAAGCCCCAGATCACCCGTTGCATCCCGCCATTCTCGAGACGCGCTATCTGAAGGCACTGTTTTGTCGCGTGACGCATGACTGATCGCAAGCAAACCTTCCTTGCCATGAACCGGTAGAATCGCCCGCCATGCTCGAATATCCTGGTTTCGATCCGATCGCCTTTCAGTTGGGGCCGGTCAAAGTGCACTGGTATGGCATCACCTATCTGGTGGCGTTCGCCACAGCCTGGTGGTTGGGCCGCTATCGGGCGCGCCGCGCCAATTCCACCTGGAAGCCACTCGACGTCGACGATTTCCTGTTCTTTGCGATGCTCGGCGTCATTCTCGGCGGGCGAATCGGGTACGTGCTGTTCTATGGTCTCGGGTTCTGGGCGCAGGACCCGTGGTATCCCGTCAAGATCTGGGACGGCGGCATGTCCTTTCACGGCGGTTTGCTCGGCGTCTTGATCGCGATTGCGATTTTCGCCGTGCGCCGCAAGCGCAAGGTGGCCGACGTGTTCGATTTCGCCGCGCCGCTACCGGGCATAGGCCTGATGGCCGGACGGTTTGGCAACTTCATCAATGGGGAGCTGTGGGGCAAGACCACCACTGTACCGTGGGGATTCAAGGTCAATGGTGAAGTCCGCCACGCTACCCAGCTGTACGAGGCGCTGCTCGAAGGCTTGGTGTTGTTCCTGATTTTGTGGTGGTTCACGTCGAAGCCGCGACCACGACTGGCGCCCGCCGGCCTGTTTCTGATCCTGTACGGGCTGGCACGCATCACTGTGGAGTTCTGGCGCGTGCCGGATCAGCACCTGAGCTACCTGTTGGGCGACTGGGTCACGATGGGCATGGTGCTGTCCGCACCGATGGTGCTGATCGGGATAGCGCTGATGATCATGGCGTACCAGCGCCGCGAGCCGAGCGGCAATACGGTGCACAGCGCTGCATGAGGCCTTATCTCGATCTCATGCGGCACGTGCGCCAGCATGGCGCTCGCAAGCAGGATCGTACGGGCACCGGCACGCTGTCGGTGTTCGGCTATCAGATGCGGTTCGATCTCGCGGCCGGATTTCCGCTCGTCACCACCAAGCGCATCCATCTCAAGTCGGTGGTGCACGAGTTGTTGTGGTTTCTGCGTGGCGATACCAACACGCGCTATCTGCGCGACAACGGTGTCACGATCTGGGACGAGTGGGCTGACGCTGACGGTGAGCTGGGGCCGGTCTACGGCAAGCAGTGGCGCTCGTGGCCGAGGCCCGATGGTACGCACATCGATCAGATCGCCGCCGTGGTCGAACAATTGCGCCGCAACCCGGACTCGCGGCGTATCCTCGTGAGTGCCTGGAATGTCGGTGAACTAGAGCAGATGGCGCTGCTGCCCTGCCACGCATTGTTCCAGTTCTACGTCGCCGATGGTCGACTGTCCTGTCAGCTATACCAGCGCAGCGCCGACATTTTCCTCGGTGTGCCCTTCAACATTGCATCTTACGCGTTGCTGACCCATATGCTCGCAGCGCAGAGCGATCTCGAGCTCGGCGATTTCGTCTGGACCGGAGGGGACTGCCACCTGTATCTCAATCATCTCGAGCAGGTGGACTTGCAGCTGTCCCGTGAGCCGTATGAGCCGCCACAGCTCGTCCTGGTGCGCAAACCGGCTTCGCTCTTCGACTATCAATTCGCCGACTTCGATTTTCGAAACTATCAGTTCCATCCAGCCATCAAGGCCCCCGTGGCCGTGTGAGTCATGCCAAATACAAGCAAGAGCAAGCCCCTCTATCCCGCCGACCAGAACGATGAAGTGTTGCGCGGTGGCGCGAAGATCGTCAGTTCACCGCTCATCAAGGTACGTCGCTCGAAGGTACATGGCAGCGGCGTGTTCGCTGTTGCGCCCATCAAGAAAGGCACGCGCATCATCGAGTATCTCGGCGATCGTGTGTCGCACAAGGTCGCGGATGATCGCTATGAAGATCACGACGAGAACGACAACCACACCTTCCTGTTCATCGTCGACAAACGCACGGTCATCGATGCCGGAGTTGGTGGCAATGCTGCCCGCTTCATCAATCATCAATGCGACCCGAATTGCGAATCGGTGATCCAGAACCGCCGCGTCTATATCGAAGCCATCAGGAACATCGAACCCGGCGAGGAGCTCGGTTACGACTATCAGATTGGGCGCGAGAAGGACGACCCGGACGACGTCGATGAGGTGTATGCATGCCGCTGCGGCGCGAGCAGCTGTCGTGGCACGATGTTGTGGCCCGCCAAGCGCCCGGTCGCTCGCAAGCGCCGTGCGTCGAGTGCCCGACGTAGCAAGTCGAGTGCCCGGAAGACCAGCAGGCAGACCGCCAGAAAGTCGGACAAGAAGGCTGGCAAGCGCGCCGCGCGCCGCTGACCTCCGCGACCCGGGCAGCGGTCAGTCGATACGGACGCGCAGTCGCACCGTGAATGATGGCTGCCCCGCGCCCGTGGCACCGGTCATGGTGCCAGCAGGTGCCACGCGCACGCCGCGTACAGCGTCATCGAAGCCATCCGGATCAGGCGTCGGTGTGTAGTTGTAAGGTGGGCCGCCCGTCGGTTGATTGGAATAGCTCACATGCGAGGCGGGATTGTAGGTCAGGCCACTCGCTGGGCTGCCGTCGATGAATTCGATCGGCGGACCACTGTTCGTTGCGACATAGAGCGCCGTGTCGTCCGGAATGCGGTCGGTGATGACGAGCGAGCTGGCGTCGACCGTGCCGGGGCCGGTGTTGGTGACGCTGATGTCATAGCGCACGACGCCCCGTGGTATGCGTCTCGGATTGGTCGTGTTGTTGAGCGGATCGGAGAGTGCTGCGGAGGTCTTTTGTACCCGCAGGGCGGGTGCCGGGAGCTGCACGCTGAACGTGCCAACGCCCAGATCGGTCACCAGTCCTTCTGTGCCCTCCGTACCAATGACACGGACGGTCCAGACGCCGGGTGCAGCGCCCGGCGGAATGGCGAACGGCATCTCGTAGGTAGCGGTTGCGGCGCCAGAGTCCGCCACTTTGGTCATGGCAATGTTGCTGACTATCGGCGTGCTGCCCGGATCCAGCACCGTGACGGCGGCGCTGGCGATATCGAAGCTGCCGAACGGGTCGCTGATCACGGTGCGCAGGTAGGCGGTGGCGCCTGGCGCGAAGTTCGGCGCGACGGCACCGCCGGCAAAAGCGGCGTCGTACGCCAGTACACTGTCCACATTGATGACGGTGTTGCTGTCGAGCTCGATCCGCGAGTAGTTATTGACGCCAGTGCCGTTCGGGTAGATCCGGGTTTGCGGGCCGCTCGAGCTCGGCGAGATCTGCGCGATCGTCAGGCTGAAGGTCGAGCCAGATGGGAACGCAAGTACGGCCGCATTGGGAATGACGAACTGGAATTCGGCGGGTGAGCCGTTCGGCACGGTGTAGCTGCGTGTGTCGGTGCCGATCGATCCGGTGACGGAATTGCTCAGGGTCACGGTGAGTTGCCGGCTGGCGCCGCCCCCGCCGCTGCGCCGCAGCCACAGACGGATCGAGATGTCGTTAGCCGCAATGCTGATGCCGGTTTGCAGCAGCGGTGTCAGCGTCCAGGTCGCGGATGAACCACCGCTGATCGCTTGGTCCGTCTCCGCGGCAGCCGGCGGATTGCGGGACAGATCGAGTGACGGCGAGGTTCGCAGGTAGAGTGGCTTGCGACCCGCGCCAGGTATCTGTGACGGTGACACGATCACCGTAGGCGCGGCGGGCGCGGCACCTGGCCCGTTCGGCTGAGTGATGGCGGCGGTATTGTCGATCGGCGTGCCCGGCGTGGCAGCCGGTGGTACGAGCACGTCGAATACCACGTTCACCGACGAATTGGCGGGCACAGTGATCGCCGAAACATTCAGCAGGCCGGCGCCGTAGGCACCTGTTCCGGCGCCAGTCGAGGTGTTGACGGCACCCGGCGGTATGCTGGTGACGGTGAAGCCGACGCTGTTGGCCGGGATATCATCAGTGACAGTCACCGCGGTGGCTGCTGCGCCGCCGCTCTCGATCAAGGTGATCGTGTAGCGCAGCACATCGCCCGGTTCTGCATCGCCGCCGTTCAAGTCCTGGATAGTTTTGGTGGAGTTAGACAGATCGGGGCCTAGCACGATGGTCGGATCGCTGGCTGTGTCATTGCCAGGCGTATTGTCGAGACTCGCGGAGCTGACAGTCACCTGGTTGGTGACGCCCGGGAATGCTGCTGCACCCACTTGCACGTTGATGGTGAGGACTGGCAATGACGCACCCGCCAGCAGCGGCGGAGCGTGCGTGCACGTGACTGCCTGGCCGCTGGCGCTGCAGCTCCAGCCCGTGCCGCTCGCGGAGGCGTAGCTGAGCCCGGCTGGCAGGACGTCGGTGACCACGATCGTGTTGTCTTCTTTTTCGACACCGACGCTGTTGCTGACTGTGATGTCATAGGAAGCAGTGGTGCCAACGACAAAGTTGCCGCTGTGCGATTTCGTGATCGACAGGTCGACCACTGGCTCGGTTGTTACACTGACAACCTGCGCGGTGAGTAGTACCAGGTCGCCGCCGGCGGAATAATTGGTAACCGCAGTCGTTTGTCCGGGGGTTAGCAAGCCGGAGACATCATAGGTATCGACATCGACGCCGTAGCTCGTGACGGAGCCTTGTGAGCTGATCGTGCCATCGTACTGCTGGACGGTGGGTACGGAGCCGGCGGGTACCAGTCCGTCGTCGAGAGTGATGCCATTGAATGTGAGGCTCTCGCTGAAGCCGTTCAGCGGCGTTGAATTGCCCGGATCGCCCTCCCAGGAAATCACCGCGATACGGCCATCGATGTTGGTAGGTGGAATCCGAAAGCCGTCGGGCATCAACGTCAATGAGCTGCCCCGAAAGAACTGCAGCCCGTCGAAGATATTGATCGCGCGAAGCCGCTCGGCGGCACCCTGATAGATCACGATCAGGCCCCAACCTGACTGGACGGCGCTCACCGCGCAATGCGGCGTGCTGGTATTGACAGTGAGCCCGCCGAATGTGTAGTTGCCGTTGCCGCTCACGAGCGGCGTGACATCGGCGACACCACCAAAGAATGGATAGTTCGTGCCAGCGTTGTTGAACACCGCCGTGAACGTTCGGTTCGCATTGACGGTCGAGCCATTGAAACTGACCGTAGAGTCCACGGTGGCGCCGGAGCCGCCCCAGTATAGGTAGGCCGCGCGAATAGTCGTGCCCGCCGGCACGCCCGTGAGACTCTCGCTGCTCGTAGGACTGACCGCGCAGGAGTTGCCGGTATCGGGTTGCGTCCGCAGCGAGCCGCCGGTCGTGACGAAGTTGATGTTGCCCGTGATACGCACGGAGCGTGCGATCGGCGTCGATTGCGCCACAGCCGCGCCTACCCAGGCGCCCAGCAGGGCGCAGGCCAGCAGCAACGTCCGCAGCTGCTGCCAGCCCCGGAACGCACGACCGATAGGTACAATCATGGCCTCAAGACTAGAAAGATAGGGCGCGCTGCGCGCGTGCATTGCTCACAGGCGGCGCCAATATGTCAACTGATCTGAGAACTCCGTCACACTCGAGCGGCAGCGCGCTGCCGCGAATCGCCGTGATCGTGGCGGCGGCCGAGAACGATGTCATCGGGCGCGACAACGCGTTGCCCTGGCATCTGCCAGACGATCTCAGGCACTTCAAGTCGCTGACGTTGGGCAAGCCGGTGGTGATGGGCCGGCGCACCTACCAATCGATCGGCCGTGCGTTGCCCGGGCGCCTGAATATCGTGGTGTCACGGTCGCCTGAATTCGCGCCACCCGGCGTAACCGTGGTCGACAGTTTCGCAGCAGCGTTGCGCGCCGCACAGCCGGCCGGTGAGGTGGCGATCATTGGCGGGGCAGCGCTCTACCGCGAGGCGCTGCCGCATGCCGACGTGATTCACCTCACACGCGTACATGCCGAGCCACAGGGCGATGCCTATATGATGCCCATTGCAGATGATCGCTGGGAGCAGATCGCAGCAGAGTTTCACCCTGCTGACGAGCGGCACTCCTTGCCGTTCACGTTCCTGACGCTGCGGCGTCGAGTGTAGCCGACTAACTACAGGTGACCAAGGGGTGACAGGCGCGCTTCAACCATGCCCTTGGCAAATGCACTGTCGGCCGCGTGGCCGCCGGCGTCGAGCTCCAGCAGGATGTCGTGCTGCGTCGCGCCGCGCTCGCGTGCAGCCGCGTAGCAAATCTCGGGGTGGAACATCACCATCGAATAGCGCGGGATGAAACGGTCGGGGAAGGCACGCTCCAGATCGTGGCCCAGCTGTCGCTGTCGCAGGAACGCGGAGTCCAGGACACTGGCACGCATCTCTATGTAGTTCTCGAGAGCCATCGCAGCGATCGCGTCGGCATTGGGTTTGCGCTCCATCTCGAAGCGGCTGAAAACTTCGCTCCAGCTGGTGCTGTCATCGAGCAAACGATCGAGCGCAGCGCAGTCCTCGAATGCGCAGTTCATGCCCTGGCCGTGGAATGGCACGATCGCGTGCGCCGCATCACCCAACAGCAATACCTGATCGCCAACGTGCCACTGGTCACAGTAGACGGTGCCCATGATGCCTTGTGGATGGCGTTCGAATTCGGTCAATAGCTGGGGCATCAAGGCCGCGGCGGAGGCAAAATCCCGGCGGAACAGCGCCGCGACTTGCGCGCGGGAGTCGAGGTTGGCAAAACTCTCGGGTCCGTTCCTGGCCATGAAAAGTGTCGCGGTGAACGAGCCGCCGGGATTCGGGAGCGCTATCAGCATGTAATCACCGCGCGGCCACACGTGCAAGGCGTGTTGGTCGAGGGCGTGTCGTCCGTCGCGCGCTGGAATGGTCAGTTCCTTGTAATCGTGTTCCAGCAATTCTTCGCGGGCCGCGAGATGGCCCGCCGCGGCGAGCGACGCGCGCACGGCGGATCCAGCGCCGTCCGTCGCGATCGTTGGCCGCAGCGCGACTTCATAGCCGTGATTTGCCGCTCGATCGCACAGCAGCAACGCACCCTCGGCAGGCCGTGCTCCCAGACAATCGTGTTCGAAGTGAAATGCCACATTGGCATGTGCATCTGCTGCATCGAGCAGCAGCTTGTTGAGTGAATCGCGTTCCACCGAGTAGATCACTTCGCGCGGCGTCTGGCCGTAGGGCATCAAGGCGCTCTGACACGCGCGATCATGTACCAATCGCCCGCGCATGGGCATGAGCAGTGCTGACACTTCCTCTGCAAGTCCCGCCCGTTCCAGCGCGCGCAGGCCACGCGTCGCCAGCGCCAGGTTGATCGACCTACCAGAGTCGTCAGGGGTCAGCCTCGGGTCGGGTCGTCGCTCATAGACCGATACGCTGAAACCGCGTCTCGCGAGCAGCAGCGCCAGCAATGTGCCTGCGAGGCCGGCGCCTACCAGGTTGATTGCGCCACGTGGCAGCGTCATTGTACTTCACGCAAGCTGGCGGCGAACCGCGCGACTAACTGCTGTACGTCGCTGAAGGAATTATAGAGTGGCACCGGCGCCATGCGGATGAGATCGGGCTCCCGCCAGTCACAGATCACGTCCTTGTCGCCCAAGGCGTCGAAAACGCGCCGGCCCCGCGAGCCGCCGCCAACGATACGCAACGAGATCTGACAACCTCGTTCCTGCGGGTCGGCGAGCGTCACGATTTTCACGCCTGAATCGTCGAGCAGCGCCAGTTGTTTGGCCAGGAAGCCGGTCAATGCGATTGACTTGTTGCGTAAGCGGTCGACGCCAGCCTCGCGGAAAATATCGAGCGATGCGATCAGCGGCGCAGCAGCGAGGACGGGCGGATTGCTCAGCGACCAGCCGGCAGCATCGCGGCTCGGTACGAATTCCGGACGCATCTGGAAGCGCGTCGCCGGCTCGTGCCCCCACCAGCCCGCGAGCCGGGGCAAGTTGCGATTCGTGACATGTCTCTCGTGTATGAAGCAACCACCTATCGCGCCCGGGCCGGCGTTCAGGTACTTGTAGCTGCACCAGACTGCAAAATCGACGTTCCAGTCGTGTAGCGACAACGGCAGGTTACCAATAGCGTGCCCCATATCGAATCCCGCGACGGCGCCGACCCGACGCGCTGCGGCGGCGATGCGCGCACAGTCGAACCATTGACCTGTCCGGAACTGTACGCCCGGCCAAAGCACCACGGCGAGCGTCGAGCCAAGCCGCTCGATCGTCGCCTCGACGTCTTCCAGCCGGATATTGTCTTCGCCCGGACGCGGCGCTACCAGCTCCAGGTGTTCGTGAGGATCGTACCCATGCCAGGCGATTTGTGAGGCGACGGCGAGGTGATCAGACGAAAACGCGCCCGCTTCGATCAGAATCTTGGGACGTTCTGCCGTGGGTCGATAAAAGGTTGCCAGCAGCAGATGCAGATTCACCGTCAGCGAATTCATCGCGACGACTTCGTTAGGCAGCGCGCCCGTGAGGTGCTGCAGGCCGCGCGTAGCAAAGCTGTGGTAGTCAATCCAGGGTCGTTGTGCCGTGTGGTGCCCGAGCACTGCGAGACGCGACCAGTCGGCCAGTTCTTCGCTGACGAGATCGAGCGCCGCCAACGGGGCGAGGCCTAGGGAATGACCGGCAAAATACAGCAGCGGTGCACCGCCTGGTTTGCGGGGCAACGCGAACTTCTGACGCCATGGCGCCAGTGCATCATTCTGGTCGAGCTCGCTGGCCTGCTCGATCGCTGCAAGTTCGCGGTCTTTCATTTGTGGTATGGATACAGGATTGGCTGACTGGGAACAGCATCGCCGCCGATGGCGGGAACCGCGAGCGACAAGGCATAACTGCCATCTGCGAGCTCGTCGGGTACGAATGCCAGTTCGGTGACTGTGCACGTGGGTCGAGCGACGTCGGCGGCTGCGCGACTCATGGCGGGCAGGCCAAAGAAAATCCGATGGGCGGTGAGCTTGCCATCATCCTGAATGCGGTCGAGGGACGGCACGTCCAGCACGAGATGCTGAACGTTGTGCGCGACCAGCCAGGTGGCCGCTTCGAGCGTGAAATAGGGCGGAATTTCATGGCCATATTGCCCAGACTTCTTGGCCGGATCGTTAGGCAGCGTGCGTACGATCAATGCGCGCGGTGTAAAGGGGCGGTTGCGCGTGAATGCGGCACGCAGACGTCGTTCGGTGATGAGGATGTCGGTTCCCCAGGGCGCCGGTGTCGTGCTCTCGCTGGTTTCACGTGCGGGCTCCGGCGCAACGCTGATGACCGCCGCGGGCACGAGGCCCTTTGGCACCACGCGCCAGGCGTCGCTCGGATCTTGGAGCAGATGGGCCGCCGTCTCCGTATGCGTGCCGGAACAGTGGGGCGTGAGGCTGATCGTTCGACAATTGGCACTTGCGCCGCTTGCGACCTCGCCCGTGAAACTGCCGACTGCGAGCGGCTGAGAGACGGGCGCGGGTGCACCAAAGTGCTGCAGACCCGTGGCACCGAAATCAGTAGCGATGGCGAGCGACACCCCGCGGTCAAGTTCGAATTTGTGTTCGAGTCCTGCGATAGTCAGTTTGGCAATCATGGTCGACGGACGGGTATCCCGTGTGCGCGCGAACGGCTGGGGCGTCGCGCTTGGGTTGGCGGCTGCGTTGCAATGGTAAGCGCTTAGGCGTCCGATCTCACCCACCCAATTGCGTGACTGTCGCTGTGCGGCGTCAGGGACTCGCGGCGCCAGTGCGATCCGCGTAATCTGTGGCACCTGCAATGCTGGGACGGGCGCCAAGTGTGGTCGCTGTCCGGTGGGAGGTTCCTTTGATTCGATTCGCCGTTGTTGTTCTGCTGACGCTGTCGCTTGCGGCCTGTAGCGGCGGCCGCATCTGGCCGTTCGGCAAGCAGGCGCCGCGCGCGCCGGAAACGGCCAGCACGTTTGTCTTCGAGGGCAATGGGGCGAGCGTTCCCCAGTACTGGCGACGCAACACAGTCGTGATCGATCTGCAGGGGGTCGGCGGCAGCGGGGCGATGACCGCGCGCCTCGGAGACGGCCACCGCTGGCCGATGCGCGTGGCGGTGCGTGTGCGGCCCGGCAGCTTCGGTGAGCTCGAAGTGTACGGCGCGCAGCGCGTGATCCTGCCCGTTCCCGAAGACGGCACGGCGTTCGTCGATCTCGAATTGCCATCCAGCATTTATCGCCGCGACACAGCAGCTCTCCAGATCAGCTGGCGCGCGCGCTAGGCGCGCTAGTGCGGATTCTGGTAGCCGGCGCAGGGCACCTGTATCGGCGGACGTTCTGGATCGTCCAGGTCGACTGCAGTCAAAGCGCCACCCCAGACACAACCTGTATCGAGCGCCAACAGGCGGGGCCGGCGTAAAAAGCCGAGCGTTGACCAGTGCCCGAAGATCACGCGCGCAGTGGCACTGGCGCGCTGCGGATGCTCGAACCATGGTAGGTAGTTGTCTGGTGCCTCCGCCGGCGCACCCTTGAACTGCAAGTCGACGGTACCGTTCGCGGTACAGACCCGCAACCGCGTCAGCACATTCACGACCAGGCGATTGCGGTCGTCACCGTGGAGCGTCGCTCGCCAGCGATCGGGCTCGTTGCCATACATGTGCTGAAAGAACCTGGCAGGGTCGCGCAGCATGGCGGCGTGCACTTCCCGGGCTAAAGTGGCCGTCAGGTCGGCGGACCACTCGGGCACCAGTCCGGCGTGGATCAGCAGATCGTTGCGTGCGGCGTCCCAATGCGCGAGCGGCCGATGCAGCAACCACTCCAGCAACTTGTTGCATTCCGGATCCTCCAACAGCCCGAGCAGCGTGTCGCCACGCTTCAGCCCGCGCTTTGGTCCCAATGCTACCGCCAGGACGTGCAGATCGTGATTGCCCAGCACCACGATCGCGTTGGCATCGAGCGCCTGCACGAGCTGCAAAGCGCCGAGTGAATCGGGCCCGCGATTGACGATGTCACCCGCGAACCAGAGTTCATCGCGATCGGCCTTGAATTCGATCGAGCGCAGCAACTGTTCGAGCTCTGCTCGACAGCCCTGCACGTCGCCTATGGCATAGCGGGCCATCCGGCTGAGTCGTTAGTGCAAGACACCCGGAATTGCCAGTCGAAACGCCGGGATGGGTGCATCGAATTGCGCACCGTCGTCGGCCACCATCTGATAACTGCCGTGCATCGAGCCGACCGGCGTTTCGAGCACCGCGCCGCTCGAATACCGAAACCCCTGGCCGGGCGCAAGATGTGGTTGTTCGCCGACGACACCATCGCCACGCACTTCCTGCACCTTGCCGTTCGCATCGGTGATGATCCAATGGCGCGTCAGCAATTGCGCCGGTTGTGGTCCCTCATTGCGGATCGTTATCGTGTATGCGAACACGTAGCGATGATCCTTGGGCTCGGACTGCTCTTCGAGATAGGCAGTCTCAACGTCGATCAGAATCTTGCAGATGGTGCTCATGAGGTGTTCGAGTCTAGCGCAGTTTGAGGGTTCCGTTCCGCAATGCAGCAGGCGGCGAGCCGGGCAAAGTCGGCCGGCGCAAGGGTCTCGGCGCGACAGCCTGGATCGATGGCGCAGCGCTCGATCGCCGCAGCATCGATCAACGTGCGCAGCGCATTGCGCAGCGTCTTGCGGCGCTGCGAGAAGGCTGCAGCCACCAGGCGCGCGTAGGCCGGCGGCACAGTGAAGGCCGGCTCCGGCAACATCCGCAGCCGAATCACCGCCGACCGGACGGATGGGGGTGGCGAGAACGCGCCGGGACCCAGCTCGAGCAGCCGTGTGGTCTCCGCATACGGCGCCAGCATCACTGTCAGGCGACCGTAGTCTTTCGAGCCGGGCGCGGCCACGATTCGATCGACCACTTCTTTTTGCAACATCACGTGCAGGTCGTCGATCGCCGTACGTTGGTCGAGCAAATGGAACAACAGGGGCGTGGAGATGTTGTAGGGCAAGTTGCCAACAATGCGCAGTCGTCCGCCGCGTCGGGCTGCAAGTGACGCGAAATCGAACTCGAGCGCGTCAGCGACATGCAGGCGGAAGCCAGCTTCCCCCGCATAGTGTTCGTGCAATCCTGCGGCCAGATCACGATCGATCTCGATGGCGTCCAATTCGCCAGCTTGTCTCAGCAGCGCCGCGGTGATCGCGCCACGACCAGGGCCGATTTCTACCAACCGATCCGTGCGAGTCGGCGCGATTGCTGCGACGATGCGCTCAATGGCGTGGCGGTCGTGCAGGAAGTGCTGGCCGAAGCGTTTCCGCGTGACGCTCACGGTGCCAGTCCGCGGCGCGCCTGTTCGGCAAGCTCGATTGCCAGTGCGACGGCCTGCTCGAGACTGCCACTGTCAGCGCGGCCGCTGCCGGCAATGTCGAGGGCTGTGCCATGGTCTACCGATGTTCTGATGATCGGCAAACCCAGCGTGACGTTGACCGCCTGTCCAAAGCTCGCGTGTTTGAGTGCCGGCAGTCCCTGGTCGTGATACATCGCCAGTACGACGTCGAAAGTTTGCCAGGTCCGCGCCACCAACACCGTATCGGCCGGCATAGGTCCTGTGACATCGAGGCCGCTGCGCCGTGCTCGATCGATGGCTGGGCCGATGACGCGCTGCTCTTCGTCGCCCAGGTGACCGGACTCGCCGGCGTGGGGGTTCAAGCCGCACACGGCGATCCTGGGCCGTGCAATGCCCCACAAACGACGCAAGTCCTGGTCGATGATGGTGAGCACTTCGTCGAGCAGCCGCGAGTCGATGGCGTCAGGTACCGCACGCAGCGGCAGGTGCGTCGTCGCCAAGGCGACGCGCAGCTGTTGCGACACTAACAACATCACCGGGCGTGGCGTGCCCAGCTTGTGCGCGAGATACTCGGTGTGGCCGCTGAAGGGGACGCCGGCCTGATTGATGACGCTCTTCTGCACGGGCGCCGTCACCATTGCATCGAACGCTCCGTCTGCGATACCGGCGAGCGCGCGGTCGAGCAGTTTGAGAACGTGGTTGGCATTGGCAGGGTCTGGTTTGCCGGCAACTGCGCGCGTCGCCAATGGTTCGTGGAGCACGCGCACGCTGCCGCGTTTCGCCGCCGCCGCGTCATCTGAACGCCATTCTTCGAATGTTACGTCGGGATGCAGGTCGCCTGCGCGTTGTCTGAGCAGTGGCAGATCGCCGAGCACGACGATCTCGGCTGCGAACTGAGCTCGTCCCAAGGCGGCGCAGATGTCCGGCCCGATACCGGCCGGCTCACCTGCGGTAACGACGATCCTGGGTGCGTCCCTCGTCATCAGGACCGGTTGCCTCGGCGTGGCTACAATTTGTACTCGACGTAGGCCTCATCACGCAGCCGGCGTAACCAAAGCTCGGTTTCTTCGTCCGCTTTGCTTTCGCGCAGCTGCGCAAATGCGCGCTGCTGGCGCATCTCATCGGTGCTGTCGAACTCGCGCTTGCCCAGGAGTTGCACGATATGCCAGCCAAACTGGGTTCGAAACGGCTGACTGATTTCGTCGACCGCGAGCGACTCCAGCACCTGCTCGAACTCGGGCACGAAGGAGCCCGGCCCCGTCCAGCCGAGATCGCCGCCTTCCACCGCCGAACCGGGATCTTCCGAGGTAGCCTGCGCGATGGCACCGAAGTCTTCACCCTTCAGCAGGCGCTCGCGAATGGCCTCGAGACGCAGTTTCACCGTTGCATCATCCAGCAGTTCGGTGGGCTTGAGAAGAATATGGCGTGCGTGCACCTGCTCGACGATCGTCTGGGTGTTGCCGCGCACCTCGTTGAGCCGAATGATGTGGTAGCCCGACGGCGTGCGCAACGGTTCACTGACATCCCCCGCCTTCATCTTGGCGACCAGCTCGGCGAGAAACGTCGGCAGCTCGGGGCCCTTGCGCCAGCCGAGTGTGCCGCCATCGAGTGCGGTCTGCGAATTCGAGAACTGTACGGCGAGCCGTGCGAAATCCTCGCCCTGGGAGGCGCGCTGATATACCTCATCGGATCGTTTGGCGGCAGTATCCAGCTGATCGGGCGTCGCCGCCTGCGGCACGGCGATCAGGATATGCGAGACGTTGTACTCATTGGCGTCCGACGGCAGCTTGCTTTGCTTGTCGACATACTGCTGCAGCTCACGCGGCGAGACGTTGATGCGGGCGATCACATCGCGCTGCCGCAACATCTGCAAGGTGAGTTCCTTGCGGATACCATCGCGGTACGCGGCATAGTCGATGCCTTGTGCTTCCAGCGCGCGTGGTAGCTGCGCGAGCGGGATATTGTTGCGAGCAGCCACTTCGGTGAGCGCGTTGTTCAGCGCTTCGTCGGATACCCTGATACCACCCCGGTCGGCACGCTGCATTTGCAACTCCTGCATCACCAGCCGCTCGAGCACCTGCTGGCGCAGAATATTCTGCGGCGGCATTTCCTGGTTCTGCGCTCGCAAGCGCTCGGTGATGAGCGTCACCTGATCCTCCAGCTCGCTTTGCAGCACGATGCCGTCATTGACGACCGCCGCAACGCGGTCGAGCAGTTCGCCCTTCGAGCCCAGATCGCGCGTCTGCGCCAGGACGGCAGCCGTCGGCAGGCAGAGCGCGGTGAGCAAAAAGATAACGGCGCGAGTACTGAAAAGCATGGCGTGTTCCAAGTATTTCGTTACGGATCAGAGACTTGAGGTTCAGCGAGCCGACTTCTCCGGCGAGTATCCCCGAATCGAGCGCGCGAGGAAAGCATCGGCTGGTGTTCCGACACTGGCGAGGCCGGTGAGTTCCAGCTGCAGGAACACACCGGTGTCCTGTTCGCCGGTGCGCGAAGACACGAACCGGCGCGCCACGGTGCGCACGCGCCAGCAACAGGCGCGGTACTCGAAACCCGCGAACTGGTCGAGCGACTCGTTCTCGCGCAGCGAATAGATCACCCGCGCGAACGCCGACCACCGCGCGCCGATTGGCCAGGCTGCAGAAACTTCGGCTTGCTCGATGCTGTTGCGTTGCGAGCGATAGGCGAGATTGACGACCCGGTCGTTGCCCGGTCGATACTGTATGGAGAACTGCGCTCGCTCGCTGCGATTGTCCTCGGGGTTGAATTGCAGCGCGGCGTCGAGCGACCAATCGTTGTAAGCTGTTAGCCTGAGCTGCGCGACGAAATCTGATTTGTTGCGATTGGGCGTCGTCTCATCTGGCAGTGAAACCCGCGTTCGCTCGAAATAGAACGCCTGGCCAAGCGTCAGGGAGACGAACTGCGCGCCGCTGGCGGTATCGAACAAACGACTGGTGACGCCGATACTGAGCTGGTTTGCATCGCTCACACGGTCTGCGCCCGTGTAGCGCGTAGTGCGAAACAGCTGTACGGTATTGAGATCCGGGACGATCGTGTCGAAGACCGGCAGCTCGTCCTGTGCGCGGTACGGTGTATACAAATAGAGCGCGCGAGGTTCCAGGGTCAGCCGGCGCTGGCCCCGAGAGCCAGAGGGGCGCTCGAGTATGACCCCACTATCGAGCGTGACGAACGGCAGCTCACGACTGGGTGAGTCGTTAACGCCCGCTGCGGTGTTGTTGAGTGAATAAGAGGTGTAGCGGTAGCCCGCCTGGGGGCGCAGGAAATAGCCTGGCCCGCTCCAGTCGAAACCCAGGCGCGGCGCGGCGTCCAGGCGCCAGCCTGTCACCCCAGTGCTGCGTTCGAAGTTCACGAGTTCGGAGTCGAATCCCCAAGCCAATCCGCCGACATTCCCCAGCGTCCACTCGCCGTTGGCCACGAGTCGCGGCACACGCGTATATGGACGATCGATCAGTGCCAGTTCGCTGTCGAGGATCTGAAAGTGCTGTGCCTGCGCGCGCAGCGTCCAATTGAGGTCGCGGTAGGAGAATTCCGCAAATCGTTCGGTGAACGGGATGCTGGTGTTCTCCGAGCCGCGCGCGAAATCTTCGAAATAGCTGTTGTCACTCACATGCGTGGCATCGGCCGTAAATTGCCAGCGCGACGGCAGTTGATAGCGCTGCTCGAGATGCACGCGACCGCGATCGCTGTCCGTGAGTTGATCGCGCGGCAGGTAATTGAATTCCAGCAGTGCGCGCTGCCTGGCACTGAGGAAGCGGAACTCGCCGCCGAGATCGAGCCCCCGCTTGGCGTAGATCGCCGGCGCGAAGGTCAGATCCACATTGGGGGCGATGTTCCAGTAGTAAGGCACGGTGAGCTCGACGCCGTTACGTGACGACACGCCGACGTCGGGGAACAGAAAGCCGCTCTTGCGCTGCGGGCCAAGAGGAAAAGAAATCCACGGCGTGTACAGTATCGGCACACCCTTGAACTCGATCCGCGCATTGCGACCTGTGCCGTTGCGCGTGCGGGGATCGAGGGCGATCTGGCTTGCCTGGATGCGCCAGGCTTCGTCATCCACCGGACAGCCAGTGAACGAGACGTCGTCGAACTCGAAACGACCGCCAGGTTCGAGCCGCATGGCTCTGGCGCTACCGCGCGCATTGCGTTCCAGCAACTCGAACTCTGCGCCCTCGAATTCCGCACCCAACACCTGCGAGTAGCTGCCGCTGCCGCCCGTGGCGCGCACGAGCGAGTCTTCGTATTGCACGGAACCGATGACACGGAATTCGCCAGTTGCGGCGTCATAGGTGACCTGATCGGCGCGAATTCGCTTGTCGTTTTGCCGGACTTCAACATTGCCCGACAGGTCCGCGTCCCCGGACGCTTCCACGTCGGCGACGTCGCTCGCGATGATGATTCGGTCGGATGCGGTACTGTCGGTCGGACCAATGTCGAGTGAACCAGTGTCGAGCGGCTGCAGCGGCGGAATCGCCGTGTTGGGCGTGCACACGGGGTCGGCAGCGAGGGCCCATGGGGCGCCCAACAGCAAACCGACGCCCATCGCGGCATGAAAACCGCGGCCCAAGCCAATGTCTCGCATGATGTGAGACATTATAATGCCCGTTTCACTCCACCGCCGATCCACTGCATGCATCAAAAAGACCCGCGGCTCGCCGAACTGAAGAGCTGGCTGACAACAGGGCTGCGTTGGCGAGTGAAGCGGATCGCACCGGCGTCGGCCGATGCCAGTTTTCGCCGCTATTTCCGGGTCTGGCGTGATGCCGCGACTTTCGTCGTGATGGATGCGCCGCCCGAAAAAGAGGACAGCGCGCCGTATCTGAAAGTCTCCAAGCTACTGGCGGCGACGGGCATACACGTGCCCCAGGTGCACGAGGCAGACCTGCGCCGCGGCTATGTCGTTCTCGAGGACCTGGGCGATACCCAGTATCTGACGCGCTTGCGAGCCGGCGGCCATGCGGACTCACTCTACGGCGATGCGCTCGCGTGCCTGGCGCGCTTGCAGGTCGAAGGGCTCGAGGCGGCGCGGCAGCTCCCGCCCTACGATCGCGCGCCCTTGTCCCGTGAACTCAATCTGATGCCCGAGTGGTTCCTGGAGCGCCATCTCAAGCTCACGCTCACGCCCGAAGAACGCGCGCTGCTCACCGTCACCTTCGAGTTCCTGATGTCCGAAGTGCTCGAGCAGCCGATGGTGTTCGTCCATCGTGATTTTCACTCCCGCAATCTCATGGTCACGGCCACTAATAACCCAGGTGTGCTGGACTTCCAGGACGCGTTGCGGGGCCCGATTGGCTACGACCTGGTGTCCCTGCTGAAAGACTGCTACATCGCCTGGCCACGTTCGAGAGTCGAGGCCTGGCTGCGGGATCATCGCCGCCTCGTGCGAGCGCGCGGACTGGACACAGGTGCGGACGACCAAGAGTTCCTGCGCTGGTTCGATCTCGCCGGGGTCCAGCGGCACCTGAAAGTGCTGGGGATTTTCGCGCGCCTCTGGCATCGGGACGGCAAGGTGGGCTATCTGGGCGATCTGCCGCTCACCTTGGACTATGTGCGCGACACCTGCGCACGCTATACGGAATTGACCGAGTTCGTGCGCTGGCTCGAAGTGAGGATCGTACCCAGACTGGCACCAGCCAACGTACGGGAGGTGAGTAGAAGCCAGCGCGGGCGGCCGGTCCGTGTCATCAAGAAGCGCAAGACAGCGCGCCGCGCCAAATAACACACTACTGAGTCAGCCGGTCATGAAGTCAGCGATGCGGGCGATGATCCTGGCGGCCGGGCGAGGCGAGCGGATGCGGCCACTGACCGACGTGCTACCGAAGCCCTTGTTGTTAGTTTCTGGTCACCGTCTGATCGAGTATCACTTGCAGCGACTGGTGACGGCAGGCTATCGGGAGATCGTCATCAACACAGCGTGGCTCGGTCATCTGCTGCCGGCGGTGCTCGGCGATGGTTCGCGCTACGGCGCGCACATCGCCTATAGTCATGAGCGACCCGAGGCGCTCGAAACCGGTGGCGGAGTTTTTCAGGCACTGCCGCTGCTGGGAGATCGGCCGTTCTTGTTAGTGAACGGGGATATCTGGACGGACATCGATTTCAGAACCGTCGAACTGCCGCCCCAGTCGCAGGCCCACCTCGTGCTGGTGAGCAATCCGCCGCAGCATCCACGCGGCGACTTCATCCTGCGCGATGGTCGCATCGGCGAACACGATGATGCGACTAGCTGGACTTATTCCGGCGTTGGTATCTACACGCACGAATTCTTTCGCGACTGCCAACCGGGCAAGTTCCCGCTGCTGCCGCTCTTGCGTCGCGCCATGGTCGACGATGCCTTGACCGGCCAGCTGCACGCCGGCCGCTGGCATGACATCGGTACACCGCTGCGGTTGACGATGCTCGATCTGGAACTGCGCGGCGACCGGCCTGCGGGGTAGAATCGCCGTATGGCCGATTTCAAAGGCATCCCTGTCGTTGCACCGCGAGAGCCTGAGGGCGCGGCGCCCCCGAGCGGTGCCAAGTACACAACGCCGCAGGGATTTACCGCTATAAAGGATGGCGTCAAGACGCGTGCCGGCGGCGCGCGCAGCGCGCCCGTGGGCAAGCCACGGTGGTTGCGAGCGCGCATGCCAGCAGGCGACGGCTTCAACGAAGTGCGCCGCAACGTGCGCGAGCATCGGCTTGCGACGGTGTGTGAGGAAGCCAAGTGTCCAAATATCGGCGAGTGCTGGAACGCCGGCACCGCCACGATCATGCTGATGGGGGCAGTCTGTACTCGAGCTTGCCGTTTCTGCGCGGTCGATACCGGTAACCCGCGCGGCTGGCTGGATGCGGATGAGCCCGAGAACACCGCGCGTAGCGTCGAGTTGATGAGGCTCAAATATATCGTGCTCACGTCGGTGAATCGCGATGATCTGCCGGATGGTGGTGCTGCTCACTATGCAGCGGCGATCCGCGCCATCAAGCGGCGCACGCCGCAGGTCGCTGTCGAGGCGCTGACGCCAGACTTCGAGGGTGTGCTACGCGATGTCGAAGTGGTCGTCGATTCCGGTCTGGACGTCTTTGCGCAGAACGTCGAAACAGTCCGGCGTTTGACGCATCCGGTGCGCGATCCACGCGCCAGCTACGAGCAGACGCTGGCAGTGCTTGCGCATGCGAAGCGTTATCGACCGGCAGTGCTCACCAAGACGAGCCTGATGCTAGGTCTGGGCGAGACGGACGCAGAGATCGTCGCGACCATGGATGACCTGCGGGCGATCGACGTGGACATACTCACGCTCGGTCAGTACTTGCGGCCGACAGTCAATCATTTGTCCGTCGAGCGCTTCGTTGCCCCGCAACAGTTCGATCACTACCGGCGCCTGGCACTCGAGCGGGGCTTTCGGGAATGCGTGGCCGGTCCCCTGGTTCGCTCCAGCTATCGTGCGGAGCAGGCGCTCGCGGGCAACAATGCTGGCCTCGATAATTCGTCGCACGGATGACGGCGTCATTGCCGGCAGCAGCGGTGCGGACGTCACCGATGGTGATCAAGTGGCTGGGGCGGGTCGACTACGAACCTACGTGGCGTGCCATGCAGCGATTCACCGACGAGCGCGGCTCCGTCACACCCGACGAGATCTGGCTGCTCGAGCATCCACCAGTATTCACGCTCGGCATGAATGCCAGCGCTGAGCATGTTTTGGCACCCGGCGACATACCAGTCATCAAGATCGATCGCGGTGGTCAGGTCACCTATCATGGTCCGGGGCAGTTAGTTGTCTATCCACTCATCGATCTGCGCCGCGCAGGGCTCGGCGTACGTGACCTGGTGACAGCACTGGAGGCGAGCGTGATCGAGTATGTGCGTGGCTTCGGTATCCAGGCCGTGACGAAACGCGGCGCACCGGGCGTCTACGTCGATGGTCGCAAGCTTGCCAGTGTCGGCATTCGCATTCGACATGGCGCCAGCTATCACGGCCTGGCGCTCAATGTGAACATGGATCTCACGCCCTTTCAGCTAATCAATCCCTGTGGTTACGCAGGACTGGAAATGACACAGCTTGCGGACCTGGGTGGGCCCGCCGACCTAGCGTCAACGGGCACGGATCTCGCGACCATTCTTGACGATCTCATTCTTGCGCGATGATTTGCCGCAACGCTCGGTGGTCTGACGCGTAGCTGGAAAAAGTAATGCGCGCGACTATCCCCATGAGCGCTGCTGCGGTACTTATCGTGATGGCGAGGGACTGGCCGATGCTGGCGTCCGAAAGGAACACTCGGTCGTTCAGTACGCCAGGGAGCAACGGGCCGAGCGTGATGCCGATCAAGCTGATGACGAACAGAAACAGCGCCGATATCTGGCCGCGAACCTGATTCGGGAAGATCAGCTGCAGCGCTGCGAATACGCTACCGATCGGCAGCGCGAGGCCGACGACCAAAGGAATCAGGCCAACGACGGCGCGGCTGGCATCGACGCTTGTCATGCAGAAAAGTCCGCCGCCGCCAGCGAGCAGCGCGCCGAGCAGCCCGACCCGCAGCGGCGCATCTGCCCGGCCAGCCGCCTGCCAGCGATCGCATAGCCAGCCGCCCGTCAACATGCCGCCGCAACCGGCCAGCAGGACGATTGCGCCAAGTGTCATGCCGGCCGTCGCAGCCGTCCAGCCGAAACTACGGACAAAGAACGTGGGAGTCCAGGCGAAGACGGCATACATGCAGATAGCGTGGCAGGCCATCAGCAGCGCAATGCCGATGAAAGACCGTTGTCGACGACGCAGTTGTTGCATGACCTGCCGCACGCTGAGCTGCGCGCTGGTGCCATCGACAGTGAGAATCACGCCAGTGCGACTGGGCTCTCGCAGCTGATAGATCAGTATTGCTAACAACAAACCCGGAATCCCGACAACGAAAAATGCCAGGCGCCACGGCGCCAGCGTGCCGGCGAGCGGCAACGTAACACTCGCCATCGATGCAACGGCGGCGATGACGGCACCGCCGATCATGAATGCGGTTCCCGCGCCGATGAAAATTCCGAGCGAGTAGATGCTGAGTGCCGTCCCGAGGCGGCCACTGCGAAAACAGTCAGTGATCATCGACAGCGCAGCGGGCGAGAGCGTCGCCTCGCCAATCCCGACTCCCATGCGAGCCACGAACAATGCGCCGAATCCGCGCGCGACGCCGCACAACACGGTCATCAGACTCCAGAGCGCCACACCTACCGCGATCAGGTTCTTGCGACTGTAGCGATCGACGATTCGGCCCATCGGCAGACCGAGTACGGTATAGAACAGTGCGAAAGCGAAGCCCTGCAGCAGACCGACCTGCGTATCCGAGATATCGAGTTCCGATTTGATCGGCTGTACCAACAGGCTGAGTATCTGGCGATCGATGAACGACAATGTGTATGCCAGCATCAGCACGAACACCACGTACCAGCCGTAGCGCTCGGTGGTGACACTGCTGGCTGCAACGGTGGGCGCGTCGCCGGGCGTCTGGCTTGCCATCGCGGTCAGCGTGCAGTGTTGACTGGCTTGTAGGCGACGGCGCGGATCTCGATCAGTAGATGTGGATGGGGCAGTTGATGTACGGCGACGGTCGTGCGAGTGGGTCCATCGTAGTCGAAGAAATCGCCGTAGACCTCGTTATAACCACCGAAGTCGTTCATGTTCACCAGATAACTGGTTACTTCCACCAGGTCCGAGAGATCCGCATCCATGCTCTGCAAGATATCGCGGATGTTCTCGATGACGGCGCGCGTCTGCGCGCGGATGTCGAGTTGGGTAGTGCCGAATGCATCGACTTCGACGCCAGCGAAGCTGTTGTCCGGCCGCCGTGAGCTGGTGCCGGAGACGAACAGGAAATCGCCGGCGCGCTTTACATGGGGAAATCGGCCGCGCGGCTTGGCCTTGTCTGGCAATACCTGAGTCTTCATTGCTGGTCCTCCCACGGCCCAATCAGGTCGACAATCTCCAAGATTGTATACTTAGATCTTCTTTTGTGCGCAGAATCAGGGTATAGTGTACGCTCATCCCGCCCGGCGAGTGGACTGACGATGTCAGCAAGTCCCGATCAACGGCTGTCCGACGAGGTCCGCGCTGCACGCGACGCGGCAGCGGCACTGCACACCACCGTGCCGGCTTTGCCCAGACCGGCGCGTGAGCTGCTTTGGCTGGAGGCGCGTAGCTTCAATGGCTGGCTCGATCAGCCCGTCTCGGACCAGCAACTGCATGAACTGTATGCCCTTCTGCGCATGGGGCCAACAGCCACGAACAGCTCACCGGCGCGGTTCGTGTTCGTGCGCAGTATGGCGGGCAAGGAGCGACTGCGGCCGGCGCTGGCTGCCGGCAATGTCCACAAAGTCATGAGTGCGCCGGTGATCGCAATCATCGCTCACGATCTTGCGTTCCATCAGCACTTGTCGCGGCTGTTCCCGCACCGCGATTCCTCGGCGGCATTTGCTGGTAAGCCCGAGTTGATCGCAACGACAGCATTTCGCAACGGTACGCTGCAGGGCGCCTATCTGATGCTGGCCGCCCGCACTTTGGGTCTCGATTGTGGGCCGATGTCCGGCTTCGACAATGCGGCCGTCGACCGCGAGTTTTTCGCCGGTACCGAGATTCGCAGCAATTTCCTCTGCGCGCTGGGTCGCGGTGATCCGGACAGCATTTTCCAGCGACTGCCACGATTCGAGTTTGCCGATGTTTGTGAACTCGTTTAGGTCGAGGCGATGAAAGTCGGCATTGCAGGCTATGGCACTATCGGCAGACGCGTTGCATTGGCGCTGGACCAAGGCATGCCGGGTCTGACGCTCTGCGGTGTCGTTACGCGCAGCTCTGGCAAGGCGCAGCGCGCGCTGGCGCAACTGGCGCGACCGGTGCCGCTGTTGTCCATGGCCGAGCTCGCGCAGCTCGCCGACGTGGTAGTCGATTGTGCGCCACGAGCTGCTTTCGCGCACATTGCGCCTGCAGTGGTCGCGGGCGGCAAAATACTCGTGACCGTCAGTGGCGCGGCGTTGCTCGAGCATCCGGAAGTCATCGATGCAGCCCGCGCATCGGCTGGGCGCGTCATTCTCGCTACGGGCGCGCTGTTAGGACTCGACGCCGTTCGAGCAGCCGCAGAGGGCCAGATCCATTCGGTGGTGATGATCACGCGCAAGCCGCCGCAGTCGCTCGCCGACGCGCCTCCTGTGGTCGCGCAAGGCCTGGATCTGATGGCGCTGCGTGAACCCTTGCGCCTGTTCCGCGGCACGGCACGCGACGGTGCGCGGCTGTTCCCGGCCAACGTCAATGTCGCGGCAGCGCTCGGGCTTGCGGGCATCGGACCCGATTTGACGCAGCTCGAGATCTGGGCAGATCCAGCGCTCACGCGCAACACTCATACGATCAAAGTCGATGCCGACAGTGCGCGCTTTGAAATGCGCATCGAGAATGTACCGTCAGAAGAACATCCGGGCACCGGCAAGATTACTGCCTTGAGCGTCATTGCTTGCCTGCGCTCGTTGGTCGCGCCGCTGCGCGTCGGCACCTAAGCCCCCTTCACACCTAGGAACACCAGTTATGCCAAGACTCCGTCACGTTGCCATCGCCAGCCAGGACCCGGACAAGACCGCCAAATATTTCGTCGACGTATTTGCGATGCAGATACGGGGCAAGATCGACAGTCGCAATGCCAATGGTTACTACCTGAGCGACGGTACGATCAACATCGCCATCTTGAAATTCA
Organism: Steroidobacteraceae bacterium; assembly: GCA_041395625.1. Classification (GTDB taxonomy): domain Bacteria; phylum Pseudomonadota; class Gammaproteobacteria; order Steroidobacterales; family Steroidobacteraceae; genus CADEED01. Next base: position 248,843 of record JAWLAE010000004.1, read on the forward strand.
AGAACCAGCCCGCAGCGGGTGTGCCGCTCGATTTCGAAGGCTTGCACCACATCGGCTTCGAAGTCGAAGACATCGATGCGACAGTCGAGCGATGCAAGGCTGCGGGCTACGACCCGCGCCACGATGTCAATATCGCGCAGGGTCTCGGCGCCAATCCCAGCAAAGACAATGCCGAGTTCAAGCTAACCGGCCCAAACGGGCTCATGATCGATGTGTCCCAAAAGGGTTGGGTCGGCGCGAGCAGTACCGCCGAAAAGGCCAAAGCCTAGATGTCGATCCCCAACTCCTTCGCTTTGGCTACTTACCGCGCGCCACGAGGCGAACGTACGGCATTCATCATTGCCGAGCAGCTCTACGACCTGTTGGACGCTTGGCCCGTGGCCCGACCTGGCGTGGCCGAGCCGCGGTGGCTGGCGCACGATGTGGCGGGCTTGATCGGCGACTGGGAGGCAGTTGCAGCTCCTGTGGCTGAATTCGGTGGGGCAGCCACCGTCGCGGCGGCTGCCGGCAAGTTGCCGGCGCTGTCGACGAGCGAGTTTGCGATTCGCGCACCGTTCGTTCCGCAACGCATCTTTTGTGCGGCTTCCAATTTCGTCGAACATGCGCATGAGATGGGCACCGTGCTCGCGGCCAAGGCCGTCAGCAAACCGTACATGTTCATGAAGACCTTCACGACCGTCATCGGACCGAATGAGACGGTACGAGTGCCGCGCGAGGTCACCAAACCCGACTGGGAGGTTGAGCTCGGGGCTGTCATCGGTCGTCGCGCGCGGCATGTCTCGGCCGACCATGCGCTCGAACATGTTGCAGGCTATACGGTAGTCAACGATGTCAGCGCCCGCGACCTCACTCGCCGCGACGACTACCCGTTCAAGCACGACTGGTTCCAGGGCAAGAACTTCGACACTTTCTGTCCGCTCGGACCGTGCATTCTGCCGGCGCAATTCATCTCGGACCCGCAGCGCGTCCGCTTGAGTCTCAGCGTCAACGGCAAGGTGATGCAGGACTCCACGACTGCGGAAATGATCTGGACCGTTGCGGAACAGATCGCCTATCTATCGACGATGCTCACATTGGTGCCTGGAGATGTCATCGCAACGGGTACACCTACCGGTGTCGGCATGGGACGCGGTGTGTTTCTCAAAGATGGTGACGTTATGGTCGCGGCGGTCAACGGGATCGGCGAGTTGCGCAGTCCCGTCGCGCGCGAGGAGGCTTGATATGTATTGTTCGTGTCGCTCAACTTCCGTGTTGTATGGGTTGTTAGTCGCAGCGCTGTTGACAGCCTGCACGGGTGGCACGTCGACCTCGGAGCCGGTGGCCACGCCGCAATCCTTGACCAAGATCACGTTCAATATGGCCTGGCTGCCGCAGGGCAGCATGGTCGGCGTGATCGCGGCAATCGACCAAGGGTTCTATGCGAAGCGCGGGCTCGAGGTAGAAGCGGTGCGCGGTTTCGGCGGCATCCGCACGACCAACGAAGTCGATCAAGGCATGTTCGATTTCGGCTATGGCGATCCGCTGTCGGTGATCCTGAATCGCGCGAATGGCGGCCAGACGCGTCTCGTCGGCGTAATCAACGAGCGTTGGCCCGCAGGACTGTGCTTCCTGCGCGAGCGGCATCAGCTCAAGGGGCCGGCGGATCTCAAAGGGCTCACGGTGGGTGGTGGGCAGAACTCAGCCGTACAGGTGTTGCTGCCCGTGTGGCTCAGACGCAATGATGTCGATCCAGCGACGGTCAAAGTGCTGCAGCTCAATCCCTCGGTGATCGTTGCATCTCTCATCGAAGGCCAGATCGATGCCGCGGAGTGCTGGCGCGGCAACAGTTATCCGCTGTTCGAGCAGCAGGCCAGGGCTGCGGGCGTCACGCTCGATTGGGTCGAGTACGGCGCGCACAACCTCGACATCTATGGATCTGGTCTGATCACGACGGACCGCGCTATCAGGGAACGGCCCGACGTGGTCAAGGCGTTCGTTGCCGCGACTTTCGAAGGCTATCGATTTGCGCGTGCGAACCCCGAGCTGGCGCGCGAGATCATGCTGAAATCCTATCCGATGCTCGATGCTGGCGTCACGGCGGCGCAGATCAGCGAAATTCTTGAGTTGCAAGGTGGTAGCGCAGGGCTCGCAACGGACGCGAAGATGGCGCAAACGCTGGAATTCGTTGCGGCAGCCTATCCGCTGCCGAATCCGGTCGCTGTGCAGGACATCTACAGCAATACTTTCGTGACTCCCTGACTTTAGGCGCAACGGAGACATCCCATGAGCGACAAGCCGCGGCCACGCAAACTAGGTCACCTCGTGCTCAAGGTGAGGGATCTGGAAGAGTCCTGCCGGTTCTATACAGACATCGTCGGATTGGAGGTATCGGATCGAATCGCCGATCGCATGGTTTTTCTGCGGTCCGGCAGCGACCATCATGATCTCGCGCTTGCGCAGCTGCCGCCAGACGCCCTGGAAACACAGCCTGCGAACTCCCCGGGACTCGAGCATTTCTCTTATCTGGTCGACAGTTATGAGGAAATAGAGCGGGTCGTTGGCCTGCTGCGCAAACATGAGGTGACGATCGTGCGCGGACCCGGCAAACATGGTCCCGGCGAAAACTGTTTTCTCGTGTTCAAGGATCCTGACGGCAACAACGTCGAGTTCTATTGCGAGATGCGACAGATCGACGCCGAGCATCCGTACGAGCCAAAGACCTGGGACGACACCATCGACTCACTCGATCAATGGCACTTCAAGCGTTGGGCGGTGGAGCCACCGCCCTTCCTGAAAAAGAAGTATGGGCTGTAGCTTGGTGGTGCGGGCATGAAGCGCTGGCTGAATCGCGGGGCGCTCGAAGCAACGCTGTTCTTCGTGGCACTCGGCATACTGTGGGAATACGCAGTGCGAGCGGGCGATATCAAGGCCTATCTGTTGCCAGCACCGAGCGACATTCTGAGCGAGATGTGGCGCTCACGGACGGCGTTGCTGGAACACGGCTGGGTCACTCTCCAGGAAGTGCTGAGTGGTTTCGCGTTTGCATTCGTCTTCAGCCCGATCCTTGCAGTGATGATCTTCTTCGTGCCGGTCCTGCGGCGCACTCTCTATCCGTTGATGATTGCGCTGCAGAGTATTCCCAAAGTCGGGCTCGCGCCGATCGTGGTCGTCTGGTTCGGATATGGTCTGTCATCCAAGGTGTTGATGGCCTTCCTGTTCGCATTCTTTCCGTTGTTGATCGCGGCGCTCGGCGGACTGAAGGCGACTCCCGAGCACCTCGTCGAGCACTTCCGGGCGCTGCGTGCCAGTTTCTGGCAGACACTGGTGCAGTTGCGTCTGCCGAGCGCCATGCCGGCGTTCATCGATGGCTGCAAGGTCGCGATGCCACTCGCAGTGATTGGTGCGGTCGTCGGTGAGTTCATCGGTTCGTATGAAGGGCTCGGTAATCTCGTCATGGTGGCGAGCGGTTCAGCCAACAGCTCGTTGACATTCGCGGCCTTGATCGCAGTGACACTATTGTCGTTGGTGCTGTTCTGGATCATCGAAGTGCTGGGGCGACTCGTGTGGTGGCAGGCGCGATGAGTACGAGTATGAATGGCTCGGCTGCGATTTCCCTGGCGGGAGTCACCAAGCGCTTCGGTGGCGACGATGGCGTGCTGGCGCTGGATCGAGTATCGATGGACGTCGCGGACGCGGAGTTCGTATCCGTGATCGGCCCGAGTGGCTGCGGCAAGAGTACGTTGTTACGAGTGATCGCCGGACTGATACCGTACGATTCTGGCGACGCGAATTTGCTCGATCGGCCCATTGACGGTCCATCGAGTGCGGTCGGCGTCGTCTTTCAGAAAGCCAATCTGCTACCTTGGCGCACGGTAGAGCGAAATCTGCGATTGGCGGTCGACATACGCGGCACAGCGGGCGCGGATCTCGACGCGCGGCTTGCAGGGATGCTGGGCATGCTCGGACTCAAGGGCTTTGCGTCGCGCTATCCGCACGAACTTTCGGGTGGCATGCAGCAGCGCGTGGCCATTGGTCAGGCGCTGATGGCGAATCCGCGCGTATTGCTGATGGATGAGCCTTTCGGTGCCCTCGATGCGCTGACGCGCGATCGGCTCAATGTCGAGTTGTTGCATGTTTGGCAGGCGGCGCGGAAGACCGTTGTACTGGTCACTCATAGCATCCCCGAAGCAATATTTTTGTCTGATCGCGTGATCGTGATGTCGGCCCGGCCGGGAAAAATCGTCGAAGAACTCAAGATCGATTTGCCGCGGCCGCGTGATCCGTCGACGACTCGAACCTTGCCCCAATTCGGCGAGTACGTGGTGCACTTGTTCGATCTGATGGGAGTAAATGCCAGTGAATAACGTGCGCCATTGGGTGGCGACGGCAACCGCCGGTTGCGTATTCGCTGCATTCGCAGGCGCGGCCGATCTGCCAATCCCGCCGGCTGATTCTCAGCCGCCGCCGGTTCATCTACCGGGGCAGCCGTTGCCGCCACCACCGGGCACCTACGGCTACGATCCGCGCTCGGGAAACTTCCGCCATCCGGTCGCGACGCCGGCCGTCGAGGGTCCACAGCCGTTCGCTGGCAGCCTCGACTACCTCGATCTGAATGAGTACCGCCTCAACACCAAGGTGGAGGCCTATGTTCCACATGTCATGTCGACCGGGCATTCGTGGATGGCGACATTCGACTTGAATGGCCGACGCTACATGTACGACTACTATCGCAGTGGTTACAAAGTTTTCGATGTCACGAACATTCGCGACGTCAAGCTGATCGCTGAGAAGCGCATCGATTTCGCCCACGGCGAGCACCCGTTCGGCCCGTTTACGGCGCGTTGGAACAAGCGGCTCAACAAGTTGATCGCTGTGCAATGCTATGAGACGCCACGCTTCGGTATTCTCGAAAACAAGTATCTGCAGCCGGACAAGGTTCAAGCGATACGCGAGATGCGAATCCTGCGAGGCTTTCGCATCTTCGAGATCGTTGGGCCTACCGACTGGCAACTGTTGTCAGAAATTACACTTGATCCTTGGCACGAGGCCAACGAATTTCCGCAGCAGGGATCTGGCTGTCTCGATGTGCCGGCCTACTTCGGTGATCGGTATCTGTTCGTCGCCGGCGCGCCGGATGACTCGTATTCGTTGCAGGAATACCCGAGTGTGCTGTATTCCGCCGGCCATCTGGCGTATGACGTCGCCGATCCCACACGGCCGAAACTGCTCTCGGTTTGGTCCGCACCGGGCCAGCGCATTGGTGAGGAAGACGCGTATCGCACGAACCCGCGCGCTGGTAACAAGACGTCTTGGATGGGCGCGCGCATGGCGTTGTTCATCCCCAAGCCCGTGGAAGACGGCGGCAAGTACGCCTACACGTCGATGGGCGGGCTCGGTTTTTTCGTTCTGGATATCTCGAATCCCGCCAACATGCGCACCGTATCGCATCTCGACATGCCACCGTCTGTCGCGGGCAACGAGGGAGACAACATCGATGTCTCACAAGTCGAGCAGACCGGCATGATCTATTACAGCGGCTATCCGATGAATTCGGACTGCTACGAGCCGTACAAAGACATCTACGTCATCGACGTGCGGGATCCAAGCAAGCCTCGGATCGTCAACACCTTGCCGCGGCCGCTACCGCCCAGGTCCGCGCCGTTTCGTGACTACTGTCAGCGGCGTGGCAGCTTCGGTCCGAAGCGTACTGGCTACTATGCGCAACATCCGGGCGCACCGAGTGGGCGCTACCTGCCGTACGCCTTCTACAACGCGGGCCTGCAGCTGTTCGATGTACAGGATCCACTCGAACCCAAGATCGCGGCCTACTTCGTGCCGAAGATGGTCGATCCGAAATTCAACCTGGACTACGGCAATCCGGTGCATGGTGTGTACGTCGAATGGGATCGCAAGCTCATCTGGGTGATGAGCAATCACGGCAATTACGCAATATCGACGCCGCTGCTGGGTAGTCCTGTCTTGACGATGCCAGCACGCCCATGAGGCTCAGTTGGGAGCGTGCGATCGGCCGCTAGTAGCCAAGTTTCCGATCGACGACGTTCTGCAATGGTTGCCCGGCTAGGTAACGCCGGATATTTGCCGCGACCGTGCGCGCCGCCGATTTAACCTGCGTGATCGCCGAGACGTGCGGCACGACAGTGATCTTGGCGTGCGACCAGAAGGGATGAGTCGATGGCAGCGGTTCCTCGCGAAATACATCGAGCGTCGCACCGCGGAGCTGTCCAGAGTCGAGTGCGGCGAGCAGATCTTCGTCGACGACGTGTTGGCCCCGGGCGACGTTGATCAGATACGCACCCCGCGGCAGAGTCGAGATAGCGCGCCGATCGAGTATGTTGGCCGTTGCAGTTGTCAGCGGGAGCAGGCATACGAGTATCTCCGTGCGAGCGAGGAACGCGTCCAGTTGCTCGCGGCCCGCAAAAGTAGTCACGCCATCGATGTTGCGCGGTGATCGTGCCCAACCGGCAACATCGAAACCAAGATTGACGAGCGTGCGCGCGCAACGGCTGCCTAACTCGCCGAGCCCGAGGATCCCGACGCGCCGATCTTCCGGTAACGGCGGTACACACGGCGCCCATCGATGTGCACGCTGGTTCTCGGCATGCTCAGGCATCTGGCGGTGATAGTGCAGCACGCGCATCAGGACGAACTCGTTCATGCCAATCGCCAGACCCGGATCGACCATGCGCACGACCGTGACGTCCTCGCGCAGATCGGGGTCGCGGAGAATGGATTCGACGCCGGCACCGAGCGAGAATGCCACGCACAGCCTGGGCAGGCTCGCAAGCAATCCGGCTGGATACTTCCAGATGAAGGCCATACCGACTTGTTCGAGTGGTGGGTCGTCCGCCAGCGTTCGTATGTCGAGCTCGGGAAGTTCCCGCCGCATTGCGGCTAACCACTGATTGTCGTCGACGCCGGTGCAGGCATACAACAACAGCGGTTTGTCGCCGACCTGAGTGCCGGTCACGCTGTCTCAGCCGACGCGTTGGTAGCCAGGCGCATTGCTGTGAGCCGCGCGCGTGCGGCCCTTGAATCCCACGGCGCCGAGAAACGTCAGCACGGAGTCATTGAACTCCGTCGGTCGCTCGAAGTAGGCCGAGTGACCCGAATCAGAGACCTCAATATAGAATGATCCAGGAATCTGCGCTTGCATTCGTTGCACCGCAGTTGGTGGAAAGAGCTGGTCTTCCTGTCCGACGATGAACAGTGTGGGTACCTTGAGTGCCGCAAGAGCGCTGGGTTCGATCGGTGTGAACGAACCAGGCAATGTACGTCGATCATAATCGTTGAAGCTCGCGATTTGATCGTAGAGTGCCGCGAGTGCGGGTTGTTCGCGTCTAGTCTTCTCACCCAGCACCCGTTCGAGCTGACTCAAGCCATCCATTTCATTGCGGGCTATGGACATCATTTCCCGTACATCAGCGGCCTCGGTCAGCCCATGGAGCGTGTCGGCCATGACCAGCGCGGCAACACGCTTGGGATGGCGACTGGTGAATCCCACACAGGTACCGCCACCGGTAGACTGTCCTACCAGTGCCGCCTGTTCGATTGTCAGATGATCCAGCAGCGTCGTCAGGTCGTCGACGAATGCACTGCGACCCAATCCTCCGCGGTCCTCCGAACGCCCGAAACCGCGATGATCAAAAGTGACGAGCGTATACGATTGGGAAAATACCGGGATTTGCTGGTACCACGCGGCATGGTTGCCTCCTATACCATGCGCCAGCACGATCGCAGGCCCTTCCCCATGAACTTCGTAGTAGAGCTGACCGTCAGCAACCGATAGGAATGGCATAGCGTTTCCGTCTCAACCGATGAGTGAATAGATGAAGACCGTCAGCAAGGCCAGCGGCGCCAGATAGCGGATCAGCAAGCGCCACAGGCGAAATCCCACGGAGCCCTGCGCAAGCCGGAACTGCTCGGCGACCACCGCGGGTGCCACGATCCATCCGGCAAAAACAATGATGCATAGTCCGCCCACTGGCAGCAGGATGTTGGCGGCGAACTCGTTGAACAAATCGAAGAACGTCTTGGTCGCAAAGGGCTCGATGAACCCCAGCGGATGCACGTCGCTCAGAACGTTGAACGACAGTACCGCGAGCACCCCCAACAACCATGCGACCACTGCAGCCCATAACACGGCCGCGTGCCGCGAGATGCTGTAGCGCTCTTCAAGCCACGATACTGTGACTTCGAGCATCGATATGGAAGACGTCACGGCGGCAACGAACAGCAATACGAAGAACAGGGCGCCGAAGTACGTTCCGCCCGGCATCTGGGCGAATACCAGCGGCAGCGTCACGAACGCAAGTCCCGGACCACTCGCGGGGCTCAGTCCGTAAGAGAACACCAGCGGGAATATTGCCAAGCCCGCCACTACCGACACGACCGTGACCGCCGCCACGATGATCCAGGCGGCCCGCGTGATATGCAGCGACTCGCCCGCATACGATGCGTATGCGATATAGACCGTAGCACCGGCGCCAATGGAGAAGAACGCCTGACCGAGCGCGTTCAGCCAGCCCTCGGCGGTCAGCTTGCTGAAATCGGCGGCGAACAAGAACGTCGCTGCGGCGGAGAAGTCGCCAACCTGGCTGGCGTAGACCGCGAGACCGGTCAGCATGACGAAGAACAATGGCATCAATACCTTGGTCATCTTTTCTATGCCGGCACGAACGCCGCCAAAAGAAATGCCTGCAGTCAGCGCCAGAAAGACAGCGTGCCACGTCAGTAGTCGCGGGGCACTGCCATTGAGTTCATCGAATACAGCCTGAACCTCGCTGGCGGAGTGATTGGCAAATGCACCCTGGGAGATCAAGGGTAGGTAGGCGAGCGTCCAGCCACCCACCACACAGTAGAATGCCAGTACGATGAACGCGCCTAGGAATTGCACGATGGCGACCCATCGCCAGGCGGGCGTTGCGCCTGATTCACGCGCCAGTGCTTCGATCGCGGCCGGCGGGCTGCGCTGCGCGCGCCGGCCAATCATCATCTCGGCCATGAGTATCGGCAGTACGATCAACGCCACGGCAATCAGATAAGCAAAGATATAGGCGCCGCCACCGCTGACCCCTAGTGAGTAGGGGAAGCGCCAGATCGTACCCAGGCCGACCGCCGAACCGACCGCCGCGAGCAGAAAGCCGACGTTGGACGACCAGCTGTCGCGTGACGCAGGCATCGCTCAGGCGACCTGCGCGTTGGCAGTTTGCAATCCAAAGAACTCTGCAGCGTTGCCACCCAACAAACGATCGCGTAGCGCCGTGCCGAAGCCGGGCGTTTCGCGTATCAGCTTGCCGACGCGTTCCTCGCCCAGTGGATACGGGAAATCGGATCCCAGCATGACACGCTCCGGCCCCATTTGATTGACCAGAAACCGGAGCGCGGCCGGGTCGAACACCGCACTGTCGAGCGAAAACCGCTGCAAGTATGCCGAGGGTGGCAGTTTGGATCGGCCGCGCGCAACGTCGCGACGATGCCACGCGTTTTCGAGCCGCCCGAGCAAGAACGAAAAGCTGCCGCCGCCATGCGCGAAACAGATGCGCAGCGATTCAGGCAGACGATCGAACGCGCCACCCAGAATCATCGAGACGATGCCGAGCTGCGTCTCAGCTGGCATTCCGACTGTCCAGCCCATCATGTATTGTGCAGTGCGATCGGCGGCCATCATGTCCCAGGGATGCACCATCACCGGGAAGCGCTCACTCGCGCAGTGTTGCAGGAACTCGATAGTCGCGGGATCGTCGAGATTGCGCTCACCGACATGATTGCCGATCTGCACGCCCACGTGGCCAGCGCGGCGACAGCGTGTGACTTCGTCGCACGCGGCTCGCAAATCCTGCATTGGCACCTGGCACAATGCGAACATCCTGCCCTGACCGCGGTGCGCCAGCTGGAGTGCTGCGTCGTTCATACGAACGGCGATTTCGACGGCCTGGTCCACCGGCTTGTCGTAGGCAAAGAAGACTGGCGTGGCCGACAGCAGTTGCACATCGATCGCATCGCGCTGCATCGCCGCGATTCGTTGCTCGGCATTCCAGCACAAAGAATCGATGGGCCGGAACTCGGCGTCGCCCAGCATGATCATCGCGCGCTCGGCGTCGACCGGCCGCACCCACGGCCAGGGGCCCGTGCCGAACTCCTTGCTCGGGTTCGACCAGGACTGGGGTACGAAATGCGTGTGGATGTCGATGGTGGTCATGGCATTGCCTTCCCGGGGTGTATGGTGCCGCAGTGCTTGCAGCGGCGCAGTGACTCACTTGCATAGAACTTGTCGTATAGGGGTGGCAGGTCGTCGACGATGCTGCGCAGCTGGACTTCGATGCGATGCACGAGCGCATGACACTGCAGGCAGTACCACTCGAATCCGTCGAGCGCCCCGATGGGCCGCTGGCGCTCGATGACGAGCCCGATGCTGCCGGCTTCCGGGCGTTGCGGTGAATGTCGCAGATGCGGCGGCAACAGAAATATTTCACCTTCACGGATGTGGATTGCGCCTGGTTTGCCATCCTGCATCGTGTTCAGGAACATGTTGCCCTGCAGCTGGTAGAAGAATTCTTCGAACGGATCGTCATGGAAGTCGAGCCGCCCATTCGGGCCGCCGACCACCTGGACGATAAAATCCGTGTCCTGCCAGATCAGCGCGTTGCAGACCGGTGGCTTGAGCAGGTGGCGATGCTCGTCTATCCAGCGCTGAAAGTTGATGGGTTTGAGGTTCATGATTGTTTTGACTCCAGATCAATGCGCGGCACTGGTGCGCAACGCAACCGTGCCGAGTTGTTCCATGGTCGCTCGCACATGCATCCCGGGACGCAGCGCTTCTGCCGCCGTGATTGCGCCAGTCAGGACTATCGAGCCGGGCTCGAGCGCCAGTCCCGCCGTGGCAACAAGTCGCGCTGCTGCTACGAGCGCGCGAACGGGATGGCCCAGCACCGCCGCGGTCGAGGCGTACTGCACGCCCTCGCCATCGAGTTCCAACAAGACGCCTAGATTGCCAACATCACAGACTCGTTGCTGCCACGAGCCGACCACAAAAGCCGCAGACGAGCAGTTGTCGGCGATCACATCCGCCAGATTGAAGCGGAAGTCGGCGTAGCGTGAATCGATGATCTCGATGGCGGGCGCCACGGCTGCAACAGCCGCGAACGCTTGCGCGGCCGTGACGCTACCGGTGAGGCGCTCACCGAGCAGGAACGCCACTTCCGGTTCCGCGCGCGGGTGTATGAAACGTGTGAGATCGAGTTCGCCGCCTTCCTCGACGATCATCGCATCGGTCAACCGGCCCCAGATCAAGTCATCCACGCCCATCTGTTGCATCTTGGCGCGGCTGGTGAATCCCAGTTTGATACCCGCAAGACGCTCGCCCCGCTCGAAATGCCGCTCCAACAACATACGCTGCACTGCGTAGGAGTCTGCGACACTGAGGCTTTGCCCCGCACTGATTTGCGGAATCGCATGGCGTGTGCGCGCTGCCTCGTCCAGTCTTTGCGCGACTGAGATGAGATTCGTCATGCGGCCGAATCCTTACGCGCTAGGTTCAGCGCGATGTCCTCTATCATGTCTTCCTGGCCGCCAACGGTGCGACGACGACCCAGCTCGAGCAATATATCGACGGACCTAACGCCATACTTCGCGCCGGCGCGTTTGGCGAACAACAGGAACGAGGAATAGACGCCCGCATAACCGAGCGTCAGCGAATCCCGGTCGATACGGATTGGCGTATCCATCATCGGAACAACCAGATCTTCGGCGACATCCATCAGCTTGAAGACGTCCACGCCAGTCCTGATACTCAACCGTGCACACACGGCTGCGAACACTTCGAGTGGCGTGTTGCCCGCGCCTGCACCGAGTCCGGCGGCGGATCCATCGATGCGTACTGCACCGGCTGTGACGGCGGCGATCGAATTCGCAACGCCCATGGCGAGGTTGTGATGACCGTGGAAGCCGATTTCGGTATCGGAGTGGAGCGCAGCGCGCAAAGCGCTGATGCGTGCTGTCACATCGTCAGGGAGCATATGGCCGGCCGAATCAGTGCAATAGATGCAGTTAGCACCTGCGGCTTCCATGATCTTCGCCTGGACAACGAGCTGCTCGGGGTCCGACATGTGCGCCATCATCAAAAAGCCCACAGTGTCCATGCCAAGCTCGCGCCCGAGCGCGATGTGCTGCTCCGCAACGTCGGCTTCCGTGCAGTGTGTCGCGATACGAATCGTGCCGACGCCGCAGTCATGCGCCATCCTTAGATCATCGACTGTGCCGATCCCCGGGATGAGCAAAGCGGAAATCCGTGCCCGCTGCATCCGCGGCACGACGGCTTGCAGGTAGTCGTGATCACTGTGCAAGGGGAAGCCGTAGTTGACTGACGCGCCACCCAGTCCGTCGCCATGCGTGACTTCGATCAGTGGCACACCGGCGGCATCGAGTGCAGACGCGATCGTCACCATCTGTTCGATCGTGATCTGATGACGTTTTGGGTGCATGCCATCTCGCAGGCACATATCGTGTAACAGGATCTGTCGTGGCGAGGCTGTCATGCTCGTCCTCAGGAATAGGCGCCGCGCGCGATCTCGTCCGCAAGCATTTCGCCTGTCTGGACTGCCGCAGCAGTCATGATGTCGAGATTGCCCGCATAGCGCGGCAAGTAGTCGCCGCGACCGGCAACCTCCAGGAACACAGAGACGCGTTTGCCATCGAAGACCGGACCATTCTTGAGTTGGTAGCCCGGCACGTATTTCTGCACCTCGGCGATCATCGCGTGTACCGACTCCTCGATGGCTCGCTGGTCCGGCTCATCGTCCGTCAGGCAATGCACCGTATCGCGCATGATCAAGGGTGGCTCGGCGGGATTCAGAATGATGATGGCTTTGCCCTGCTTGGCGCCGCCGACACGTTCGATGCCACTCGCTGTCGTACGGGTGAACTCATCGATATTCTTCCGCGTACCCGGACCGGCCGACTTCGACGCAACGGTCGCGATGATCTCGGCATAAGCGACGGATTGAATGCGACTGATCGCCGCCACGATCGGAATGGTCGCCTGACCACCGCAACTGACCATATTGACGTTGCGTTCGCCGCGACCCGCATGCTCGGCAAGATTGACCGGTGGCACGCAGTAGGGGCCGATCGCCGCCGGGGTCAGATCGACCGCGACGATGTGCCGAGCAGCGAGCTTGCCGGCATTCTCTCGATGGACGTAGGCCGACGTGGCATCGAACACGATGCGGATGTCGTCGGTCGCGACGTGCGGCAGCAGCGCATCGAGCCCGCCCGCGGTAGTCTTGAGACCGAGACTGCGGGCTCGCGTCAGTCCATCGGACTCCGGATCGATACCCACCATCCAGACGGGCTCCAGTTTGCTGCTGCGCAAGGTCTTCATCATCAGGTCCGTGCCGATGTTGCCGGAGCCGACGAGTGCTACTCTGACCTTGTTGGTCATGCCGAAAACCTTGCGCGGACCGAGCCAAGCCCGGCAATGCGCGCCTCGATCCAATCGCCCGCCACCACAGCTGTCATCGGGCCGAGCGCTCCTGTCAGCACGACGTCGCCCGCGCGCAGCGGCGCACCGACAGAAACCATCTGTCGCGCGAGCCATAGCAGCGCGTGCAGTGGGTGACCGAGGCAGGCGGCGCCGACGCCGGTGGAGGTGACGTCGCCGTTCTTCTCGAAGCTCATGCCGCAGAGGCGCAGATCAACCGCGCCGAGAGACACCGGCCGCGAACCCAGCACATACAAGCCACTCGACGCATTGTCGGCGATCGTGTCGACGATCTTGATGTCCCAATTGGCGATCCGACTGCCCACGATTTCGATACCAGGCAGCAAGTAGTCGATGGCACTGACTATTTCCGGCAGGGTCAGTTGTTCGCCGACGAGATCGCGCCCCAGCACGCACACGACTTCCGCCTCAGCCTTGGGCTGCAACACGCGCGAGATCGATATCGTCTCGCCATCCAGACAATTCATGTCGGCGAACAACATGCCGTAATCCGGTTGATCGACACCCAGCTGGCGCTGTACTGCTGGCGACGTGAGCCCGATCTTGCATCCGACCACACGTCGCCCAGCCTTCTTCCAGCGCTCGGTGTTCATGGTTTGCACGCGATAGGCGGCGGACAAGTCGTCAGTCGGTAGCAGATTGCGAACCGGTGGGCAGGGCGCGCCGGAGGCATGGGCCTCGCGCAGCAGCGCCGCCGCCTGTTCGATCGCTGAGTCAATGTTCACAGCTTGATGCACACATTGGTCAGCTCGGAGTAGAAGGCCAGCGAATGCACGCCACCCTCGCGGCCGATGCCGGACAGTTTGACGCCGCCAAACGGCGTGCGCAGATCGCGCAAGTACCATGCGTTGACCCAGACGATGCCGACCTCCAGCGAGCCCGCGATACGATGGGCTGTCTGCAAGTCGCGTGTCCAGACGGATGCGGCAAGACCATAGCGACTGTCGTTCGTGAGCCGGATCGCTTCGTCCACCGTATCGAACGGGGCGACGTGACAGACTGGACCGAAGATTTCTTCGCGGACGCAGCGCGCCGTTTCGGGCAGTCCGGTCAGTACGGTCGGCTCCACGTAGGCGCCGGCGCTGAGTCGCGCATCGAGCGCTGGCTTGCCGCCGCCGGCAACGATCGTGGCGCCTTCGTCACGCGCGAGCTGGTAGTAGGAGAGTACCTTCTGCTGATGACCGCGCGAAATCAGTGGGCCCATCTGAGTCGAGTCGAGCGTCGGATCGCCTATCTGGATAGCGCGCGCGCGTTCCGCGAGGGCCGCGACGAATCGCTCGAAGATAGGTCGTTGTACGTACACGCGTTCGGCGCACAGGCAGACCTGGCCACAGTTCGTGAACACGGCGCGCGCCAGGCCTTCGACGGTCTGGTCGAAATCCGCGTCGGCTAACACGATCGCGGCATTCTTGCCGCCGAGTTCGAAGGACAGCGGCTTCACTGTAGGCGCGGCCGCGCGCATGATCGCCGTGCCAGTGCTTGTTTCGCCGGTAAAAGTGATTGCGTCTATGCCGGGATGCGAAGTGAGGAATTCACCGGTGGAGTTGGCCCCGAAGCCGTGCAGCAGATTGAAAGCGCCCGCCGGCATGCCGGCCTCATGCATCACTTCGGCGAGCAACACCGCGCTCGATGGCGTCTCCTCCGAGGGTTTGGCGATGACGGCGTTGCCGGCAGCGAGTGCCGGCGCGACTTTCCAGCTCATCAGCAGCAATGGCAGATTCCATGGCACGATGACGCCGACGACGCCCAGCGGCCTGCGGATGGCATAGTTGATGGCGCCGGCGCCGTCGGCCGTGTCCATTTCGAAGCATTCCGTCGGCACGTTCTTGACGAGGTCCGCGAAAGCGCGAAAGTTTGCCGCGCCGCGCGGGATATCGAGCGTGCGAGCCTGGCCGACAGGCTTACCGGTATCGGCAACTTCCGCTGCCACGAAGTCGTCGAAGCGCCGTTCCATTCCAGTCGCGACCCGATGCAGGAGATCGACGCGTGCCGCCAGCGACAGCCGACCCCAGTCGCCATGCAGCGCCGCGCGCGCTGCTTCGACGGCTTGATCCACCAAGGCTCGATCGGCCTCGGCGACCGTCGCAAGGAGTGAATCGTCGACGGGCGAGCGCTTCTCGAACAGCTTGCCCGCAGCGTGCCAGCGCCCCGCAACGTAATTTGCAAGAGTCCTGGTGCGTGCAGCGGCTTGGCGCGTGGCGGACATACTTATATAAGGTATCCGAAGGCGCCTATCGGCGTCTCGAACTTTGTATACATAAACGTTCTTTGATGTGCATATAATAACTATATGAATACAATAATGGCAAGGAACGGTGTGCCAATGGGTCATAAGTGATTGATTGGCCAACTCTTGTCGCGGCGGCGCTGATCACCGGTGCCTGTGCTGGCACGATCTCAGGCCTGCTCGGGGTAGGCGGCGGCATAGTCATGGTTCCGGTGCTCGACACCGCTCTCGTACTGGTTGGCACACCGCCGGACCTCAGTATCAAGGTGGCAGTGGCCACTTCGCTCGCCACGATCGTGCCGACTTCGATTGCCTCAGCCCGAGCGCACCATCGTCGGGGCGCAGTCGACATCCCGCTGGCGAAGCGCTGGGCGCCGTACATGATAGTCGGCGCGTTGCTGGGAGGTATCTTCGCCAGTTATTCGCACGGCAAGGTGTTGACGGCCGTCTTCGGCGTCGTCGCATTGCTCGCAGCGATCAAGATGTTGTTGCCGCTTGAGAACAGGACACTGACTCGCGAGGTGCCGCGTGGTTTGCTCGCTGGTATCGTTCCGGCGACGATCGGTGCGGTCTCGAGCATGATGGGAATAGGCGGCGGCACGCTCAGCGTTCCGACACTCACGCTGATGAATCTGCCCGTGCATCGCGCTGTCGGTACGGCCAATCTGCTGGGTCTCGCGATCGCCGTGCCGGGCACGTTGGCCTATCTGTTCGCACGGACAGGTGATGCGTTGCTACCACCCGGTTCGGTCGGGTTGGTCAGTCTCGTTGGGCTGGCGCTTATTCTGCCGACCACGCTGCTGATGGCACCGATCGGTGCGAAGCTTGCGCATCTCCTGTCGCGCCGCGCGCTGAGCGCAGTATTTGGCGGCTTTCTGCTGGTCGTCGCTGCACGCATGCTCTATCGAACGCTCGTCTGACGGAATTCAACGCTAAGGGGGCAACATGAAGGCAATGTTCCAGCCACACTATTCGGCGCTGGTCGCGACAGCATCGGCTCTATTGTTAGCGTCCGCAGCGCTGGCGGGAAAGGAGCAGACTGACGAACCGAGGAGGTCTGCCGTGGCTGTGGCGGCAGACCCGGGCGTGCCACTCGTATGCAGCAACCGGCGTCCGCAGCCCGCGAATACCGCCAGTTACGGCATGCAGCTCGACGGCAGTTTCCGTCACCCCTATGCGACACCGGTGGACGAGGAGAATCCGCATCCCTTTCCCGGTCGTCGCGCTGACTACGATACGCAGAGTTACATCGAAGGCATGCGCGTCGAAGCGGCCTACGAAGGTGCCGCATTCACGCCCGATCCGTTTCATACCTGGCAGAACATCGTCGACTTCAAGGGCCGCCGCTATCTGTTTCAATACGACCGCAGCGAAGGTCGGGTCTATGACATCACGGACGTCCGCAACGTCCAGGTCGTCGAGACGCTCACGCGCGCCGATGTCGACGTCGAGTATGGCGTCAACAATGAAAAGTTCGCCAGCCGCGACTGGCGGCCACACGACTTCTGGGGTGCGTCGAGCATTCAGTGGAACGCGCAGCTCGGTCGCTATGTGATGATCCAGAGTTTCGAACAGCGGCGCCAGGTGCATGAAGTGGAGGCGGAGCCACCGCGCGACAAGTTCAACAACCCGGCCGGAGTCGCGGCGCTGCGCGCTACGCCGCAGCTCAAAGGCTTCAAGGTGTTCGCGCTGAACGGGCCGAAGAAAAAGGACTGGCAGTTGCTGGCGGCCGTCAGTACCGACGACACGCAGACGGATCCACTGCGGACCAACTATCAGATCGAGCCGCAGCAGGGCTCTGGGTCGCTCGACGTGCCGTACTACACGGGCGGCAAATACCTGTTCATCGCCGTGGCGCCGAACGACAGGTATGGCAACACTGAATACCCGAACTATCTCTATTCTGCGGGCTACCAGGCATGGGACGTATCCGATCCAAGCGCGCCCAAATTGTTGGACACGTGGCATCACGACGGTCAGGTGCGTGGCGAAGAGGCGGCGTACGCGCTCAATCCACGTTGCGGCAACCGCACGTCCTGGATGGGCGCCCGGATGCCGCTCTTCATCCCGACGCCAGTCGAGGAGGGTGGCAAGCTCGGTTTCGCTGCGCTCGCCGGCTTCGGTGTCTCGGTACTCGACATTTCCGACCCCGCCAACATGCGCGAGATCGGACACGTTGATTTGCCGCCATCGGTAGCCGGGACCGAAGCTGACAACATCGATGTGTCGCAGTACGAGTCGACCGGTCTCATCTACGTGAGTGGCTATCCGCTCACCGAGGATTGCTACGAGCCATACAAGGACATCTGGCAGATCGACGTCCGCGATCCGAGCCAGCCGCGCCTGGTAGGCGTTTTGCCGCGGCCACGACCGCCGCGGAACGCCGGATTTTCCGACTATTGCCAACGGCGCGGCAGTTTCGGGCCGAAGCGCAGTGGCTACTACACCTCGCCGGGCGATCCGCCGGCTGGCACATTGGTGTACGCGTTCTACAACGCAGGTGTGCAGATATTCGACGTCAAGGATCCGGCGCGGCCCCGGATCGCCGCGTACTTCGTGCCGAAGTCCTTCGGCAAAGACACGCCCGAGTATGCGTACGGCAATCAAACTCACGGTGTCTACGTGGAGTGGGACCGGCGCATCATCTGGGCGTTCACAAATCACGGCATTTATGCGTTATCGGCCGAAGCGCTGCTTGGAGCGCCGCAGTTGGGTGCG
Organism: Steroidobacteraceae bacterium; assembly: GCA_041395625.1. GTDB lineage: Bacteria > Pseudomonadota > Gammaproteobacteria > Steroidobacterales > Steroidobacteraceae > CADEED01. Next base: position 267,286 of record JAWLAE010000004.1, read on the forward strand.
CCGGCCGCGCCATTCAGGAACTCGAGCCGCTGAAGCGGGAACGGAACCCGGAGATCCATCGTGACGAGCCGAATGCCTCGAGTCTTTTTGTTAGTGCTGCTCACTGGTGTTTGTCTGGCATCACTGGCCAATTCCGCGGGTACGGGTTGCCCGTGCGAGCCCGCCGGGCCGCTCGACGTGCGTGACCCTTATCTGCAGCGACTCTACGATCTCACCTACGATCAGAAACCGCCGCTACCCGCACCGGGTAGTTACGGTATCGACCCGGCGACCGGCAAGATGGTCCATCCTAAGGCAACGCCCCTTGTGCAGGACGCGCCGAATTTCGCCGGCCAGCTCGACTACTGGGATCAGGAGAGCTACGCCTCGAACATGCGTGTGCTGGCGTTCTATCCGCATCTTGTATCGCCGTTTCACACCTGGCAGAACATCGTCGATTTCGGCAAGCGCCGGTATCTCTACGTCTATGACTGGGACAACATGTCGATCTTCGACATCACTGAGCCGGCGCGTGGCAAGCTCGTGCTGCGCAAAGGCGTGCAGTGGAACGCCGAGGGCCCGACCAACCGTCAGAACCCATTCGAGCCGCAACGTCGGCCCGGCGCAGCGACAGTTCAGTGGCATCGTGGCCTCGACAAATTGCTCCTGATCCAGTCGTTCGAAAACCGGCGCATCGGGGTACTGGAAGACAAATCCCGCGAACCGGACGCCGTGCAACGTCTGCGACGTGCCGATCACTGGAAGGGTTTCCGCATTTACGAGATGACGGGACCGCTCCCGGACGAATGGCGGCTGCTGTCGGAAACGACGACCGATCGCAGGAATCCGGACGCGCTGCTGGGTGAGCAGGAAGGCTCTGGCTCGCTCGACGTACCGGTGTATTATGGGGGCCGCTACCTGTTCGTCGCGGCGGCCCCAGACGATAGCTACTCACTAACAGAATACCCGGACTATCTCTACTCGCCGGGTTATCAGGCCTGGGACCTTCAAGATCCGGCTAAACCCGAGTTCGTCGGCAAGCTGACCGTGCCGGGCCAAATCGTTGGCGATCCAGCGCACGAAGATGCCTACCTCATGAACCCGCGCGCCGGCAACCGTACGTCCTGGATGGGCGCACGCATGCCGCTATTCCTGCCGCAGCCGCATGAGCAGGGCGGCAAACTTGCGTTCGCCGCCATGGCGGGTCTCGGGCTCTACACGGTCGATATCTCAGACCCGGCCGACATGCGAACGCTTGGGCATCTGTCGCTGCCGCCCAAGTTCGGAGGTACTGAAGCCGACAACGTTGATACGACGCAGTACTCGCGCACCGGGCACGTATTCATGAACGGCTACCCGATGAACGACGAGTGCTTCGAACCCTACAAGGACATCTTCGTCATCGATGCGAAAAACCCTGCCGATCCAAGGGTTGTTGCAACGTTCCCGCGGCCGATGCCACCGGCTCGAGCGAAATTCACGGACTACTGTCAGCGTCGCGGCAGCTTCGGACCCAAGCGGCCAGGCTATTACACGCAGCCCGGCCGTGGTCGGGACGGCGTATCGATCTATGCCTTCTACAACGCGGGCGTGCAGGTGTTCGATGTCGGTGACCCGACCAAGCCCAGCATCGCCGCCTATTACGTACCGCGTTTCCCGAAGTCGGGCGAGGTCATGGAGAGCGCCTACGGCAATCTCGCTTACGGCGTGTACGTGGAGTACGACCGGAACGTGGTCTGGCTGTTCACGAATCATGGGATTTACGCTCTCGCGACGCCGGTTCTGGGCGAACCGGCAAGTGGGGTACCCGCCCGCAGCTGGCCTTATCGCGACTGACGCTCGGCCTTGACTGGTTTGTTTAAGTACGCAATAACGAGCAATTGCATTTAAATAGACCTACGTGTATACATGTCAAGCTTACGAGCATATGGATCGTCACCCGGCTGGGCGCCAAGGCCTCAGTCGTTCAAGACTAGGGGGAGGGGACAAATGAAATCGAGCCTGTACGTTTTCACAGCTCTGGCGGCAGGACTTGCCGCCAGCATCGCCGCGGCGCAGAACGCGCCCCCCGGCATTCAGGAGGTGATCGTCACCGCACGCAAGCAGGCGGAAAGCCTGCAAGACGTGCCGCTCTCGGTGCTGCCCATCAGCGGCGAGGCACTCCAGAAAGCGCGTATCGCGAGCATCACTGATATTGCCAATGCGGTACCCGGCTTGCAGTACAACATCGGTACCGCATCCGACGCGGAAATCTTCCTGCGCGGCATTGGCTCGGACATCCAGAGCGCCGGTGCTGATCGCGCCATCGGTATCTTTGTGGATGGTGTTTACATGTCCCGTGCCACGGGCACGGCGATAGACCTCTACGATCTCGACCGAGTCGAGGTGCTGCGCGGACCCCAGAGTCTGCTGTTCGGCAAGAACGTCGTTGGTGGTCTCATTCACTATGTGACGCGCAAGCCCGGCGAAGAACCGCGGGTGACTTTCGAAGGCACGGTGGGTAACTACGATGCGCTCGAAGTAAAGGGCAGCGCGAGCGGCCCGATCGCTGACGGAGTGTATGCAGGAATTTCCGCCAGCTCGCGACAACACAACGGTTTTGCCGACATTACCGGTGGCGCGGCGAATGGCGGTGACGAAGAGGATCTCAACAGTACCGCAGTCCGCGGCCAGCTGCGCCTCAAGCCTAACGACTCGCTCGACGTGCTGTTCGCGGCTGACTTTACTCGTCGCCGCGATGGCTCGCGCTGGGTCGATACGGTCATTGCCGGCGACAGTGAAGCTGTGACGTACAATCGTTTCTTTGCGCCACCCATTGCAGGATTGCCGGGTTTCGTGTTGCCGAATCGCAATTCGGCCTTCAAGAATCCCGACCCGCGCAGCGGGCCGCGCAACTTCGAGGGCTTCGCTGACACGCGCCTGTGGGGCCTCTCCGGCACGGTTGAATGGCAGCAGGACAGCATGACGTTGACGTCGATTACGGCCGTCCGTCATGGCGAGATATCCACTCGTGAAAGCGGCGATGGCTACTTCTGGAATTTTCCCACCGATCCCGTGAACGGACTGCCGATCGTCACCGCGCCAGTTGCCGGCTCCGATGCCGTACCGCAGGACGCGATCGACTATCTGCGGCAGGTGCCGGACGACTACTTCGACAATAGCAAGAGCGACAAGGTCAAGCAGATTTCACAGGAACTCACGCTTGCCAGCCGCGGCGACAATGCCTGGAACTGGCGCGCCGGCGCGTATTTCCTGCAAGAGGACATCGACCGCGACGAGGTCGTGAACTTCATTTTTCCGGATTTCGACACCATCACCGAGTACGCGTTTGCGATCGCTTTTGGTGGCCCGCCTGCCAATCCGATGGGCGGCACGAGCATCGGCATCACGCAGACCAAGGCCAAGAACTACGGTCTGTTCGGCGAGGTCGGCTACGATTTCGCGAACAACTGGAGTCTCGATGTGGGACTGCGTTATGCGAGTGACCAGAAAGACCTGACGGTGACGCGCGGTGGGACGCCGTACGACGGCGATTTCGTGAATGGGCCCTTCACGGCCAAGGCCGATGAATCCTGGTCGGAACTGTTGCCGTCGTTGTCACTCAGCTGGAAGCCGCTGGATTCGTCTACCTACTACTTCCACTATGCGCGAGGATACAAGGCCGGCGGTTGGAACGGCGAGAATGCGACGGCGGCAGACCTTGCCAGCGTCTCGTTCGCACCGGAGCTGGCAGACAACTTCGAGATCGGTGGCAAGTTCAATGCGCTGGACGGGCGGCTGCGCGCCAACGTGGCGGTCTATTTCAGCAAATATGAGGATCTGCAGATCCAGCAATTCCTGCTGGTCGATCCGATGTTCCCGCCGCAGAACATCATCACCAACTCCAAAGGTACTGAAGCCAAAGGACTCGAGCTCGACGTGCAGGCGCGACCGGCCGACTGGCTGGACTTGGGCCTCAACTACGCCTATACGGATTGCGAATTCACCAAGAGCGTGATCGTCGACTCCAACAATACGGATATCAAGGGCAACAAGTGCCGCCGCGCGCCCGAGAATGCGTTCAATGTGTCGGCGGAAGTACACGGCAACACCGCGACCGGCATGGGCTGGTTTGCGCGTGCCGACTACAACTGGACCGACGAGTACTTCTTCAACAACGTGAATGATCCGTTCACGAAGAACGACGCCGAGTCGAGCGTCAACGCCGCCATCGGCTTGACGTTTGCGGATGAAAAGCTGGGCGTGACCGTGTGGGGACGCAATCTCACCGACGAGCTGAACAATTCCACCTTGTTCGATCTGTTCGGTACGCTGTACGCCAATTACCAGCCGCCCCGAACTTTCGGTGTGACAGTTAGCTGGAAGCAGTAGCCTCCAGCCATTGCAGGATCGGTTCCATCAATAGAAGAGCGGGGCGCTGAGCGATCAGCGCCCCGTTGTCATGTGGGCTCCTCGAGTGGCGCGAAGTCACCGACCATCATGCCAAGCGTCTGCAGCATCGAACGGATCTCTGCGGCGGTCACACTGGTCAGGGGCGGACGCGGCGTGCGCCAACCTTCATCGCCGTGGATTTCCGCCAGCAAGGCCTTCACGCGACTCACAACCTGAGGTCCTTCAATCGCACTGCGGAGCTGCACGACCTTAGCTTGCAGTGCTGTCGCGCGTTCAGTCGTGCCGGCATTCAGGAGGCGACGAATGGCGCCGGGCTGCACGTTGGCCGTGGCGGAGATGCAACCCGCACCTCCGGCCGCCAGGAACTCTACCAAACGTGACTCGGTGGCGACGAATACCTCGAGCATTGGAAATTCACGCGTGATCGTCAGCGTATTCTCGAACACGCCGGAGCTGTCTTTGTAGCCGGCAATATTGTCGGGATAACGACGCAGCAGTTTGCCGGTGAGCGCTGGCGATATGCCGACGCCTGTCGTCTGCGGAAAGTGATACAGATAGATGCGCGAGTTCGGGCTCGCCAGACCATCAATGACACGGCAGTAGAACGCCTCGACACCCTCGTCCGCCACGCCTTTGAAGAAGAATGGCGGATGGATCAACGCGCCAGCGCAACCCATCGAGACGGCGTGATCGCTGAGTGCGATGGTGTCCTCGATCGTGCAGCAGCCAGTACCGACGAGCAACCGTTGGGCCGGCACACCGGCGGCCACCAGATCCTCCAGAATTGCACGTCGCTCTGCAAAGGTGAGCGAGGCCGATTCGCCGGTCGAGCCAAACAGGACAGCGCCATCGCAACCGTTGTCCAGGAGCCACGCGAGATGCTCGCGCGTCCGCTGCCGGTCGACCTTCAGATCAGCGTTGAACGCCGTAGCCGTCGCAGCGACTACTTGTGCGAATGCCGCTCGTTTCATGTGTCATCCAACCTATTGGGCGCATTTCATGTGTACGTAAGCGTGATGATTGTACACAAATTAATCAGCTTTTCGCGGGCCGCTGTCGTACACGATCAAGAAATGGGCACGTCGACAGGTAATCGAAGCTAGTAATGGCCCATTTTGTACACAAAAAAAACCGATCGCGTACAATATCTCGCCACATATATCGCCAACCAAGAGCGTGCCTCCAGTGTCCGGAACGATTGCAGAACAGATCTATGAACACCTGGTCGACCAGATCATCGCGGGCGAGATAAAGCCCGGCCAGCGAGTCGAAGAACAAGCTGTGGCGACCCAATTCGGTGTATCCCGTACGCCGGTTCGTGATGCGTTGCGACAGCTGGCGGGCACTGGCCTGGTTGAGTTTCGCCCAAATCGTGGTGTGACGGTGGTCGATCTGAAGTTCGATGAACTGGGCGAGATGTTCGAAGCCCTGGGCGAGTTGGAGGCCCTCTGCGCGAAGATGTCGGCCGAGCGCATGACGCAGTTGGAGCGGACCGCGCTAGCCAAGCTGCATGCCGAAGCGGCAAGCGCAGTCGCGACTGCCGACGAGACTCGTTACGGTGAGCTGAACAATCGCCTGCACCAGATGATCTACCAAGGTGCGCACAACGACAGCATCACGGGAATCACCGAGAATTTCCGGCGACGCATCATGCCGTTCCGGTCGTTCGCTGGCACAGTGAAGCATCGGATGGAAGCATCGAATGCCGAGCACGAGGGGCTCGTGTCGGCAATTCTCAAAGGAGATCCGGAACAGGCGTATGAGGCAATGCGCAGCCACGTCGCGAAGGCCAGCCTGACCGTGATCGAAGTCATGCGCGATCGCGAGCAGGCATCCCGCAAGGCTGTGGCCAGTCGTTAGTAGACTACGTCACTCGACTACGGAGCGTGTATTCGTGCGCTTGCCAGGCGCCAGTGCTCATGATTTCAGCGAGCACGTCCACGGCATTCCAGACGTCTCGATAGCTAGTGTAGAGCGGCGTCAGCCCAAAGCGCATGATATCGGGCGCACGGAAATCGCCAATCACGTTGCGACGTACGAGCGCCTGCATGATCGCGTAGCCTTCGCTGTGGCGTAGTGCGACATGCGAACCACGCGGCGCAGGTGGATCGGGAATTACTTCTTCGAGACCGAAGCCCGCGCATTTTTGTTCGATGAGGTCGAAGAACAGGCTGCTGAGGCACTGCGATTTCAGCTGCACTTCGTTCATATCGAGATCGTCGAACAGATCGAGCGCCGCATCGAGAGCGAGTAGCCCTATGACCGGCCCGGTCCCCGTCAGCATGCGGCGCATCCCTGCCGCGGGCTCGAAGTCATCGGCAAAGTCGAATGGTCGCGCGTCTCCCCACCAGCCCACCAGTCCCGGATGCATTGCGTCATGATGGCGCCGTGCAGCGTAAATAAAGGCCGGTGAGCCCGGCCCACCATTGAGATACTTGTAGGTGCAGCCGATGGCGAAATCCGCCTTGCATGCATCGAGTGCCAGCGGCACGGCGCCCACGCTATGCGACAGATCCCAAACGATGAGCGCGCCTGCGGCGTGCGCGCGAGCCGTGATCGCAGCCATGTCGAACATCGCCGCGTCTTTGTAATGCACATGGGTCAGTACGACGACGGCCGTGTCCTCGTCGATTGCGTCGCTGATGCGCTGTCGATCGACTGCGACGAACTCGGTTCCGCCGCGTGACATCTGCGCGATACCCTGCAGTACATAGGCGTCGGTCGGAAAATTGCCGCGTTCGGTCAGAATGCGGCGGCGGTCTGGCCGCAGGGAACGCGCTGCGCAGGCAACTTTGAACAGGTTGACCGATGTGCTGTCCGCAACAGTAACCTCGTCAGCACCAGCCCCGAGAATCCGCGCCAGGCGCGCGCCGATTCGTTCCGGCAGTGCGAACCAGTCATGCAGATTCCAACTGCGGATAAGGTCGACTCCCCATTCGATATCGATCAGATGTTGCACGCGTGCGCGCACACCGGGTTGCATGGGTCCAAGTGAATTGCCACACAGATAGATTGTGCCGACCGGCAGCTGGAACGCTTCGCGCCGCGCGGCCAGCGGATCATGGGCATCGAGTGCCTGCACATCGCCGATGGCCCACAGCCGCCGGGCTTGTCGCGCGCTTGGAGGCCGGGACGCCATCGGGGCATGGAAATTCGAGCTAGGTACCATCAGGCATAAAGAATACCTCACAGTACCATATGTACACAATTACTCTATTTTGTATTTTATCCGTGCGGCCCGCCTCTGGCGTTGAAGCGGCTTAGCCCTTGTGCTGGGGCCGCCGGTTCTGATGGCGCAGTTGGCACCGGTGGTTGAGCGTCCTGATTGAGGTCACGCGTAGAGGGCAGTCTCGACAGGCTATCCAACCGCGTGCAAGTCTAGTTGCGCATGATCGATCGCATCGGCAGGTGCGGCTTGCTTAATTCAGCCGGCTAATAAGGATGACCGTGAAATGAAGTGGTTCAAACGAATCCTGGCTGGACTCGCGGTGCTGCTCGTGGGCATGGTGATTTGGCTCGGTGCGTCTACGAGTGGTGCCTTTCACACGCCAACGTCGCTGCATGAGCTGGCCCCTTTCCAGGCAACACCCGGTTCGGTTCTGGTGGTTGGCGGAACCCAAAACCTGGGGCTGCAGATCGTGCGGGAACTGCAGCAGCGCGGGCAATCCGTGACAGCCGCCGTGCGTGCGACCTCCAACACGTCGGCCCTCGATGCGCTCGGCGTAGAGGAGGTCGTGTTCGACGCGATGGATGCGGAAGCGGTGCGCGACGCGATCACGCCGGGCCGATTCTCCGCGGTGGTATCCACTATGGGCACATCCGCCCGCGATCTGCCCGCGCGACGCAGCCTCTGGCGTGTTCTTCTAGAAGGGCGCGCCAAAGTTGATCCCGCGATCCGGCCGGACTACGTGGGCAATCGCAACATCATGGATGCGGCCAAGGCGGCCGGCGTGCGGCGTTTCGTGTTCGTCACGGTGATCGGTGCCGGCGACTCCCGCGACGCGGCGCCATCGATGGCGCGGCGCGCGCTCGGCGACATCATCCCGCTGAAGGAGAAGGCTGAGGATCATCTGCGCGCGAGTGGACTCGACTACACGATTATTCGCCCCGGGGGTCTCGGACGCAACGATCTCGCCGCGACGGGTACCGCGCGCCTCACCGAAGACGCGGACTCGTTCAGCTACATCGCGCGAGCAGATCTGGCGCCGCTGGTGGTGGACGCGCTCGGCGATCCTTCGACCATTGCTCGCACCTTCACCGCGTATGACCGATCGCGACTGAACTTCTGGAATATTCTCAGCGACTGACTGGGCGCTCATGTTGAAGCACCACAACAAGAATATCAGCCGGCGTGGATTCAACGTTGCTCTGGCGTCGTCGCTGGTCGGGTCGGTGTTTGCTCGGCCGGCCGTTGCGACCGACAGTGCTGATGTCATTGTCGTCGGCGCGGGTCTCGCGGGCCTGAATGCTGCGTTGATCCTCGAAGAGCAGGGCATGAGTGTGATCGTACTGGAGGCGGCGGACTATGTCGGCGGGCGGACGAGAACATTCGACCTGCCGGTCGGGCCTACCAACGCAGGCGGCCAGACAGTTGGGCCCTTGTACGGTCGCCTGCGCGATCTGATCGCGCGTTTGCGAGTGCCGCTGGTATCGGTTGGTCCAAGTTCGAAGATGGGCATCTATATCAACAGCAGCTTGATGCCGTCGTCAGATTGGTCCGGCTCCAAAGCGAACAGGACAGTGGGGCCCGAGCGATCTATACAGCCCGGCGCGCTGGAGTTTTTCTATTTGACGCGCGATAACCCACTGCCGGATCCAGCCAGCTGGATTCGGCCGGAATTTGCGCAGTACGACGTGCCGCTGAGCGCCTATCTGCAGCAGCTGGGAGCTTCTGACGAGGCGAGGCGTCTCATCAATGTTTCGATCAACGCCTTCGATCTATCGTCGTGCTCGGCGCTCGGCTATCTGCGTGATATCAGGATCATTCAGTCGTCCATCAAGAGCCCTGGCACGAAGACTAGGTCAACGTACGATGCTGGCGGCGCCTCCAACGAAATTGCCGGTGGCACGCAGCGCCTGCCCGAAGCGATGGCGCGTGCACTGAAACACGAGGTTCGTCTCAACCAGGAAGTCGCGTCGGTCGACATGGCGGGGAACAGCGTCGAGGTGACAACGATGGATGGCAATCGCTATCGTGGCAAGTATGCGATCGCTGCGCTGCCTCTCTCGGCGCTCAGAAATATCGACATCTATCCCAACTTCAGCGGTGCGCAACTCGATGTCGTGCACCGATCTGCGCACGGCAACACATTGCGCGTGTTCATGGAACACAGTGCGCCATTCTGGGAGTCCGATATCGGGGAAGCGGGGCTCTTCACCGATACGGCACTCGAGCGGGTTTTCGCGCACAAGAACGAGTCAGGTGAGGTGTATGTCATCGACTGCTGGGTCAACGGAAACGCTGCTAACCGCCTGGATCAGATGCCCACCGCGGCAGTCGGCGAGTTCGTCGTTGCCCAACTGGCGCGCATTCGTCCGTCGACCAAAGGGCGTTTGCAAGTCCTGAAGGTGCATTCCTGGGCCAAACACTCCGCGTCCAGTTGCTGCCGTCACGTATTCAATGCGGGGGAGGTCGGGCCGTGGGCCGGCGTGGTTGCTACGCCTCACAGGCGACTACATCTGGCGGGCGAGCAGACGCGCAGCCTTGACAGTGGTATGGAGGCGGCCGCTGAGACCGGTGAGCGCGCAGCGCTCGAGATACTCGCCCGCGAGAGCTAGCGCTCGTCGGCGTGCCCGCGGCCATTTGCAGGGCCGCAGGCTGGAAAACTCAAATGTCCGGACATTTGACGGTACACTCGGGGGCAGGTTCTGTCGCCTCCGCAAGGTTCTGCCGTGAATGCTGCGCAATCGGCCACTCGCACACAACCGGGTTCCACACCGACGCTGTCGCGGCGTCTGGCCGCCTATGCGCGGACCTTCCAGCTCGAGGATGCACCCGCTGATGTGATCGCCGCAGCCAAGCTGTGCATTCTCGACGCTCTCGGCATTGGGTTCGCCTCGACGACGTTCGAGTTTGCGAAGCGCAGTGCCGCTGGCATCGTCGATGTGGCCGGCGAGGGCGGTCATGCTGTTATCGGTATGGATCTGCGACTGCCATTGCGGGATGCGGCGCTCTTGAACGGTATCCTGATCCACGGACTCGACTTCGACGACACACACCTTGCGAGTGTTATTCACGCTTCGGCGAGCGCGGTGCCGGTGATGCTCGCGGAGGGCGCGCGACAGCGCGTGACCGGGCGGCGAGCGCTCGCGGCTTATCTGCTGGCCGTCGAAGTCGACGCGCGTATTGGTCAGTTCGCCGGTGGCTGGTGGCAGAAGGCTGGCTTTCATCCGACGGGGATGGTGGGGATCTTCGGCGCAACGCTGGCAGCTGCCTACCTGCGGGAGGCGAGTGAGTCTGCGCTGACCCACGCGCAGGGTCTGGCACTCAGCATGGCGGCCGGCAGCATGGAGTTTCTCGAGGATGGCACGTGGAACAAGCGCTTCCATCCTGGCTGGGCGGCGAGCTCTGCGATCACGGCTGCAGCTCTGGCGGCACACGGCTTCGCAAGTCCGGACCGTGCCTATGAAGGCAGATTCGGCCTGTTTCGCAGTTTCCTCGGCGCGCATGCGCCCGATTTCGCGCACGACATGCTGGCGACGTGGGGCGATACCTGGGAGATGCGCAACGTCGCCGTCAAGCCCTACCCGGTCTGCCATTTCAATCATGCGTGTGGCGATGCGGCGCTTGCCCTGCGCGCCGAGCATGGCTTTGAGCTCGACGAGATCGAGTCGATCATCGTTCGGGTTCACCAGAATCAGATGCCGGTCGTGTGCGAACCCCTGGCTGCGAAACGTCGGCCCCAGAACGAGTATGACGCGAAGTTCAGTCTGCCGTACTTCGTCGCCGCCTGTCTGGTGCGCGAACGCTTCACGCTGACCGAGCTCGAAACCGCCAGCCGCACCGATACTCGCATCCTGTCACTGTGCGACCGAACAACTTGTGAGCAGGATGCAGAATCTGCGTTCCCGGATTATTTTTCTGGTGCGGTTGAGATCGTACTGCGCGACGGGCGCCGCCTGACGCGCCGCGAGCAGGTGAATCGCGGCACTGCCGCACGGCCCTTGACGAGTGCCGAAATCGAACGCAAATTCTTCGCGAATGCGCAGCTGGTGGCTTCGTACGAACAGGCGGCAGCAGTGCGTGACGCCGTGATGGTGCTCGATCGCGCACCCGACTTGTCGCCGCTGCTGCAGGCACTCGCCGCGTCGTGAGACTGGATCGCCACGTGGTCGCTACGCTACCTGTCGGCCGGAGTCGGTATCAGGTATTGGCCGTCACGGGACGATTCCAGCCATTTCACAATGATCATCTGGGACTCGTGCGTTACGCGCTGGCGCGTGCCGAGCGCGTCGTCATCGGCATCACGAATCCGGATCCCGCCACCCGGCAGGCGCATCCGGCAAGCGAGCATCGTCACCTCCCGTCCGCCAACCCCTTCAGCTATACACAGCGCCGGGAGTTGATCGAAGTGGCGTTGCTGGCGGATGGTGGTGAGCGCAATCGATTTGACATCGTGCCATTCCCACTCGAGGAGCCTGCACAATGGCCATCGATACTGCCGTTCGGGACACCGCAGCTCGTGCGGGTTTTTTCAGACTGGGAGCGAGAAAAAGCGCGGCGATTCGAGGCCGCGGGGTATCCGGTGTTCGTGCTGCAGGGCAACGTGGCGTGCCGAATCTCGGCGAGCGATATACGGGCCGCGATGGCAAAGCGTGAGCAGTGGCAGCACTGGGTGCCACCAGGCGCTCGCGAGCTGTTAGCGAGCTGGGAACTTTGCTCGCCTGGCGCATGCGAGTGAGGTGCACTTGAGCACGGCCATCACGGCACGTAAACCGACTGGCGACGATCGTTTGCCAATCCTGCTGGTGATCCTGGATGGTCTGGGGGATCGCGCTTGTGCCGAACTCGACGGGCTGACGCCGTGCGAGGCTGCGGCGACGCCGAATCTGGATGCGCTCGCGAAGCGCGGCAGCAATGGCGTGCTGGTGCCCTTTGGACCGGGACGTGCCACCTCGAGCGAGCATGCCCATTGGTCCTTGTTCGGCCTTGGCGATGTTGCGTTTCCGGGTCGCGCGGCGATCGAGGCACTCGGGGTCGGGCAGCGTCCGCCCAGCAATGAACCGATGTTCCACCTCGCGCTGCGCGCTGGCCTGATGCGCGACGGTTGCGTCTGGCTGGGTGAACGCGCGGATCCGCGCGCTGACAAGGACTCTGCTGCAGAGTTGTTAGCAGCGCTCGGCGGGCGCGTCATCGATGGTGTGGGCTTCGAACAGTTGCCGCTGCGCACTGGTGAGGCAGCGCTGATTGCGCGCGGCGGCGGCACACGCGACGTCAGTGACACGGACGCACTGTTCGAGCATCTGCATCCCTGGATGCGACCTGTGGCGCTGGCCGAGTCGCGCGAGCCGATCATAGCGGCACGGCTAGCGTCGCTGCTGGAGCGTTGGCTGCGCGACAGCCGTCAGATTCTGAGCGAGCATCCGGTCAATCGGGCGCGACGAGCCGCGGGACGACCGCCACTCGACGTCGCCGTTACCAAGTGGGCCAGCTTGCTCGATCCGGCGATGTCGGGCTTTGCGGGCCAGACTGGACTCAGCGGCGCGGCCGTCACGGACACCGCACTCTATCGCGGGCTCGCGCGCGTACTGGATATGCCTCTCATCGACATTCCGTACGAGGCGGCAGATCCCGCTGCCGACATGCGTCGCCGCATCGCTGCCGCCGAGGACTTGCTGCAAGACCACGACTTCGTGCACGTCCACGTAAAAGCGACCGACGAAGCCGCCCATACGAAACGCCCCGCATTCAAGCGCGACGTGATTGCTGCAACCGACGCCGGTCTGACAAATCTGTTAGCGCTAGCCGATCGCGCGGTTGTAGCGGTTACGGGCGATCACGCCTCGCCGTCTGTTGGCTCGCTGCTGCATAGCGGCGATCCCACGCCCTTCGTCGTGGCCGCGCCGGGCTTGCGCGCCGACGGAGTCAGCCAGTTTGGCGAACGCACCGGTCTGCAGGGCGACCAGGGGCGACTGCTCGCAGCGGAGGTGCTCCCATTGTTGGCAGGACTCGCCAATCGACCATTTTTTCTCGGCCATCGACCCGGCGGGCGGCGCTCGATTGCCTTGCCCGATGCGCCTGAACCTATGCCCATTGATTGAAGGAATACGATATGACTACAACAACCCGTTCACCGCTCGACAAGGAACTGCATCCGCCCGCACACCTCGCGCAAGTGCTCGCCACGGTCGGCCAGTTGTACAACGATCAAGTGGCGCCCCGCGAACAGGCGCTCGAGGCACGGCTCGCCGATGAGCGCGAGTTCCTCGATGCGGATGGCAAGCTGCATCCGGAGATCATTGCAGCACGTCGCGAGATCATGCGCGCGGCCGGCAAGGCGGGTGTGTACAGCGCGCATCTGCCCAAACGGCTAGGCGGCGGCGATCTGGGCCGTACGGACATGATCTATGTCGAAGAGAAGGTTTACGGTTACGGCTGCGGCTTGAATCCCGCGTTACTTTCCTGGTCGGAGGGCGCGACGCCACGACTGTTGTATTGCCACGACCATCAGCGTGAGCAGTTCGTCGCGCCGCTCGTGCGCGGCGAAAAAACCAGCTTGCACGGTGTGACCGAAACCGGCGCCGGCTCCAATCTGTTCGACATGAAAACACACGCGAAGCGTCGCGGCGGAGACTGGGTACTGAGCGGCGCCAAGGCCTACATCACCAACGCATTCGATGCGGACGTGGCACAAGTACTCGCCATTACGGAGCCCGGCGGCGGGCGTCGCACGTTCACCTATTTCATGTTCGACACCCGCGAGTACCTGAAGAAGGGGTATCGCACGGGCCGCGTGTATCAAACGATGTTCGGCGATGGTTATACGGGTGAGATCTTCTTCGATGACATGGTGTTGCCCGAGAGTGCGGTGATCGGCGAGGTGGGGCAGGGCTTCGATATTGCGGTGATGTCCTTCAATTACACCCGCATGCGCCGTGCCGGGATGTGTTCCGGCTGGTCGAAGTATCTGATCGAGCGCAGTCTCGAGCGCGTGCAGTCGCGCATCGTCGGCGATCGGCCGCTGGGCGCCAACCAGGGCATTCAATGGATGATCGCCGACATGTACGTCGATTGGTTGCAGACGCGGTCGCTGTCGCTCGAGGTAGCACGGACGATCGACAACCCCGGACCGTGGTACCAGCTGCCGCGCCCAAAGGACGAGATCCGCCGCATCTGCGCGCTCAAGGTCAGCAACGACGAGTCATTCTATCGAGTGGCCGATCGGGCGTTGCAGGTTCACGGCGGCTTTGGGGTGATGCGCAACAACCCGATCAACAAGCTGTTTCAGATTGCGCGCAATCTGCGCATTCCCGGTGGTACCGATGAGGTGCAGCGAACCACTATTGCGGAAACACTGGGGCTGCGTTTCGAAGCCTCGAAGTCTGCGCCAAAGCCGGCTGCATGAAGCGGCAAGCCGACGGCAGGCCAATGCAGGGCTCGTCGAGCTTGCGGGAACTGGCCGGGTGTGGCGGCTGTGCTGCGAAGGCTCCGCCGCAGCTCGTTGCGATGCTCGCGGGATTGCTGGCACCGGCGAAGATGCAAGATCCGGCGTTGCTCGTCGGACTTGCGCCTGCGGACGATGCAGCCGTCTACGCACTCGATGCTGAGCGGGGACTGATTGCGACGGTGGACTTCTTCCCGCCGCTGGTCGACGATCCCCACGACTACGGTGTTGTCGCAGCGGCGAACGCCGTCAGCGATGTGTATGCCATGGGCGGTACGGTGGCATTCGCTCTCGCGCTCTGCGGCTTTCCTGCAACCGTAGCCGACGAAAAGATCGCCGCAGTCCTGCGCGGTGCAGCTGCGACTGTGGTTGGTTGCGGCGGGTCGATTGTTGGCGGCCATACCATTCGCTGTGCCGAACCGGTGTTCGGGCTCTGTGTGCTGGGGTTCGTGCATCCGCAGAGGATCTGGCGCAAGTGTGGGGCACAGCCCGGTGACGTCTTGATGTTGTCGAAGGCGATCGGTACCGGCCTGTTACTGTCAGCCGGTGATCAGGCCGGCCTGGAGGCCGCGCTCCACTCCATGCGTGCGACCAATCGCGGTGCGGCGAATGCTCTGATGGAGCTAACCACTGCACCGCATGCCGTAACGGACATCAGCGGTTTTGGACTAGTCGGTCATGTTGCCGAGATGGCCTCACAGTCCGACGTGGGTGTCACCATTCGGGCTGCCGCTGTGCCCGTACTGCCTGGCGCGTACGCGGCTGCAGCCCGCGGAGTCCGCACTTCGGTGCATGGCAACCTCGCGACCAGCAATCTCGGGCTCGTACGCGTCGATGACGTTGACGCGCCGTTGCGGGCGGTGCTGGAGGATCCGCAGACCTCCGGTGGACTGCTCGCAGCGGTGTCGCCGGATTCGGTAGCAGCGCTTGGCGCTCTGGGT
Organism: Steroidobacteraceae bacterium; assembly: GCA_041395625.1. Lineage (GTDB taxonomy): Bacteria > Pseudomonadota > Gammaproteobacteria > Steroidobacterales > Steroidobacteraceae > CADEED01. The sequence goes on from JAWLAE010000004.1 coordinate 283,202, forward strand.
TTCGTCGAAATCGGCTCCGTCCACGAAGGTCCGGGCAGCGTGCTGATCGTGTGACTCACCGCGTTACATAACAGCAGAAGTTGGCGCCCGGATCCCGTCCGTCCGGTAGGCCCGGTTCTGTCCGGCGTGACGCACGTCCCACAAGTAATGCTATTGCGCGGCGTGCTGCGGCCGATGACCAGTTGTACTGCCGTCGATTCGAAGCGCCGCCAATGGAACATGACCTGCCCGAGGAGACACTGACGACTCGCAGTGACCTGCGTTTCATCCTTGCGCAATTGCCCTTGTTTCGCGAGCTGGCGGTGGAGACGGTCCGGCTGATCGCCGCCGAATGTGTCTGGTTGTCGCTACCGGGCGGTGCCACGTTGTTCGAGGCTGGTGACTCGTCGGACGCCATGTACGTCTTGCTGGCCGGGGGTCTGGCGACCGTGAGTACCGACCAGGACGGACGTCCGTTCGTGCAGGACCGTATCGTCCCAGGCGAGACGGTTGGTGAAATGGGCGTGGTATCAGGACGCAGTCGCTCCGCCAGCGTGGTCGCATTGCGCGACAGCGAACTGCTGCGCCTGTCTGCTGCCGCGTTCGATCAGATATTCAAGCAGCATCCGGAGGCCATGCTCAGCATTGCGCGTTTGACCGTCAGTCGGCTCGAAGCCACCATCTCCGGGCACGCGCGTGCGCATGCCACGGCACCACGGACCTTCGCCGTCGTACCGCACAATCTGGCAGTAGACGTCGTCGGCTTTGCGACTGCGCTGGTAGCAGCCTTGCGGCCGTTTGGCAAGGTTGAATTGGTCTGGAGCGTGCGTGGCGCCGATCATACGAGCCACTGGTTCGACAAGATCGAAGCTGCTAACGACTTCGTCGTGTACGTGGCAGATCATGAGGCAAGCTCCTGGAGCAAGTTGTGTATTCGCCAGGCCGACGCCCATCTGCTGATCGCAAACGCAACTGACGAGGTCGAACCATGGCCGGCGATGCAGGATGTACGTTGCGCGCGCGTGGTCTCGCAGCACACTGAGTTGATCCTGCTGCACGATGACGTGCTGCGGCGCGCCGCTGTGGCACGCTGGCTGCAAATGTTGCCAGGGGTGCCGTTCCACCATGTGTTGAGTACGGCAGATGTCCAGCGTGTGGCGCGTTTGTTGACCGGCAACGCCGTGGGCTTGGTGTTGTCAGGTGGGGGCGCACGCGGCTTCGCGCACCTCGGTGTCGTCAAGGCATTGCGGGAGCACGGTGTGCCGATCGATCTCGTCGGTGGTACCAGCATCGGCGCGATCATGGGTGCGGCGGTCGCGCACAGGTGGGACGATGCGCACTTGCTCGAGGTCTTCCGGCGCACATTCGTCGACAGTAATCCGCTGGCTGACTATACCTGGCCCATCGTGTCGTTGGTCTCCGGCCGTCGAGTGAGCCAGCGGCTGCGCAAAGAGTTCGGCGATACCACCATCGAAGATCTGCCGCTGCCATTCTATTGTGTGTCGACCAATCTGACGCGTGGCACAGCCGCCGTCCATCGCAGTGGCGAGTTGTGGCGCTGGCTGCGAGCGTCCGTTGCGATCCCCGGTGTATTGCCGCCGGTCATGAGTGGCGGCGAAGTGTTCGTCGACGGCGCAACGATCAACAATCTGCCGGTCGATATCATGCGCGACATGCGCCGTGGGCGAGTGATCGGGGTGGATGTGGCGGCGGACCGTGCCTTCACGACGGAGGTAGACGACGTCGACGCACCACCGTTCTGGAAACTGATGCATTTGTTCGCCAAGCGTCGACGCCGACCCAATATTCTGCAGGTACTATGGCGATCGGGCATGGTAAACAGCACCGCCGCGACGGCGGCGCGCCGCGAGCAGACTGATCTCTTGCTGCAGCCAGCGCTCGAGGACGTCGATCTTCTCAACTGGCGCGCCTGCGATCGGGCGATCCAGTCGGGCTACGCGCATGCCATGACGCGGCTGGCTGGGTTGTCGACACCGCTCACGGGGGTGGTCTCCCAGTGAACTTCGGGGTTAGGCTGTGGAGCACGCACATGTGTGTGCGTGCAACAGCCAAATCGGCGGGAGCAAGACATGCGACGACGCGACATGATCCGCAATACATTGCTGGCAGGTGGCGTGCTGTGGGCGGGTGGTGCCAGGTCTGCCACGGCAGGCAATAGTGCAACTGCCAGCGCTGCGCATGGCGACCTGATTCAGCGCACGATTCCGGTAAGTGGCGAGCGGCTGCCGGTACTCGGCCTGGGAACCAATAACTATAGCCCGACCACGTCCGCCGAGTTGCAGGCACGCAAAGAAGTACTGCAGACGCTGACGGCGGCCGGCGCCAGCGTCGTCGATACTGCGCCGGCGTACCGCGAGTCCGAACAAGTCCTGGGCGGACTACTGGCGGAGATCGGCAATCGCAAGCAAGTCTTCCTCGCGACCAAGGTCACGGCGCAGGACAACGACCGCGCGGCGGGCGAGGCGATGCTGGAAGAGTCGATGCGTCGCTTGCGCACGACCGTGCTCGACCTCGTCCAGGTGCACAATCTGACAGGCGCCGGCGTGATTTTGCCCATACTGCGAGCGTGGCAGCGCGACAAGCGAATCCGCTACGTAGGCATTACAACGTCCCGGGATGAGCAATACCCCGAGATGCTGAGCATCATGCGATCGACGCCGCTCGATTTCATCCAGGTCGACTATTCGATCGCCAACCGCTCTGCCGCCGAAGAAATTCTGCCGCTCGCAGTGGCACGCAAGATAGCCGTGCTGATCAATCTGCCGTTCGGTGGTCGACGTGACGGCAATCTGTTCGGTCGAGTGCGCGATCGGCAGCTGCCCGATTGGGCTGCTGAGTTCGATGCCGCCAGCTGGGGCCAGTTCCTGCTGAAATACGTGCTGTCGCATCCGGCCGTCACTTGCGCAATTCCCGGCATGACCAGGCTTGCGAATCTGACGGATAATTTGCAGGCTGCACGCGGCCGCTTGCCGGATGGAGCACAGCGCGCACGGATGGCGCGGTATTGGGATGAAGTTGTGGGTAGTTAGCCCGTCGCCTACTCGGCAGTAGTTAGGATCGCTGCTACGGGCCGCTCCAGAGCTGCGCACGTTCTGACCCTACCCATTCGGGATTGTTGCCGGCGCCGGACTTGTCGCTGATGTCGGTCGGCGTGGGGTTCAAGTTCAGGTACCAGATGTTCGAGGCGCCGGCGGCGGTCGACTTGGGGCTCGCGATCTCGGCGCCGACATCGGCGACGGACAGCAGCGTCGAGTAGACCTGGATGCCACGCATCACACCGTCCATGATCTCGGTCGACGGTGCCCAGGGCGCATCGCCGAAGGTCAGCGCAGCATTGGTCGGGCGGACATTGGCGTAGCTCACGTCCTCGGTTTGGCGAATGACGCGGGCGGTATCGGGCCAGTCCCAGAAATACTCATGATGCTTGCCGGCGCCGTCCGACCAGACGCGCAGCACCTGCGTGTGCCAGCGGCCATATTCGACCCACTCCGAACTGAGTACGTCGCGGCCGTTGACGGAAATCTCCCACTTGTGATCCGAGCCGTTCGGCGCGGGCTGCGGATAGGGATGGGCGCCGTAGTAGCTGTTGGGATTGCCGCCATCCCAGAAGAACGTGCCATCGTTGCCCCAGAAGAACGCGGTGTAGTAGCCGCTCTGGCGACGTGGCAGCACGCGCCACATATAGGTGGCCGGATACTGCGCCAGCGGATTGGTGAAGCGGAAGCGCACCGTACCGGTGGTGGAGTCGTTGCCGCCGAAATCGAGCCCGAAGGTGGCGCCGCTGCTGCTGCCGGTGACCGACACCGACGCGCTGGCAGCGGCCGAGCCGCCCGCGCCGCTGCAGCTGAGCGTGAACGTGTTGTTAGCGGCACTCAGCGCGCCGGTGCTGGCCGAGCCGGACGTGGGTCGGCTGCCGCTCCAGGCACCGCTCGCGCTGCAGCTCGTGGCATCGGTCGACGACCAGGTGAGGTTCGAGCTGCCGCCGCTCGTCACGGAGCTGGGATTGGCGTTGATCGTCACCGTGGGGGCTGGTGTGGTTGACGTCGGCGTGACAGTGACGGTTACTGACCGGTCGTCAGAGCCACCTGTACCAGTGCAGGTCAGCGTGAAGACGTTACTCGGATTGCTGAGTGCGCCCGTGCTGGCTGTGCCCGCGGTGGCTCGCATGCCAGTCCAGGCGCCGCTTGCGTTGCAACTGGTCGCATCGGTTGAGGTCCAAACCAGGTTGGCGCTCGCACCGGTTGGCACGCTACTTGGGTTCGCCGAGAGCGAAATTGTTGGCGACGGAACTGCAGCAATCCCGGCGTTGGGCGGCGGCGAGTCGGAACCGCCGCCGCCACAGCCGCTCAGCAAGGCGGCGAACATTATTGGCAGCAACGAGCCCTGCAATGGTCTGATCTTACGCATCGTGCGTGTAAGGTCGCTCACTTCGGCGGCCGATGCAAACAGGCTGCAGCGCTACCCCTGCGGATCGGCATCCTGGCGCCGAGTGGACTTATGTCGCATAGGTCCGGACACCGTGCGTGCTAGGGTCATTTCCAGCCGCCCAAAATGGCGCCCATGACCGTGAAGAACACGACCTGATAGCCAGAATTGATCAACCACAGATTGAGCGGACGTTTTTCGAACAGGTACGTGATGCCGAGTGCCACTGCGACGAAGGTCAGCCCCGTCATGAAGCCGGCAAACAAACCGAACTGCAGATCACCGCCACCAATGAACATCGCGAGGCTGAAGGCAGCGATCAGGCTGAGCACGAATGTCAGACCATAGGTGATCGCCGGATTGCCTGCGCGGACCTTCTCCTCGGTCATGCCGGCGGCGGTCATCCACGCCTTGCCGAACAGTGGGCCATACCACAGCCCACCGATCACAAAGCCGGAGGCCGCCGCGGCCAGCACCGCAAGCCAGTTGATAGTCGTCATCGCTTGTGAGGCATCCATCGTCATTCTCCTTGTTAGGTTGGAGCGTCAATCATGTGTTGGCTGTCCGATCGAGCAGTAGGGCTCCTTCTCGACGAGGTCGTAGACGAACAGGAACTTCGCCATACCCGTGAGCACGGCCAGCGTCATGCCGAATTCGAACAATTGCGCATCATCGAAGTGTGGCCGCAGTTCAGCGTACAAGTCGGCCGACAGAAATCCTCGGGGTTGTGTCAGGAGCATCTGGCCAGCGAGCCGCAATACTGCGCGCTCTGCGGGCGACCAGATCGGGTCTTCCGGGCGTTCGATGGCCTCGACGTGAGCGGGAGTCAGACCGGCTCGCTCGGCGTCCTTGCGGTTGCCCTTGTTGCAGAATGCGCAACCATGCGCGGTGGACAGTCTGAGCCTGGCGATTTCCTTGTACCGAACCGACACTCGACCGCCGTAGAAGACTTTCTGGTAGAACTCGGCGTACCAGTCGAACAGTTCGGGTGCATGACCGGCAACGGCGACGAACGTGGCATCGCCGCGGTCGGCGTGCGCCCGGTCATATGAGGCCTGCATCGCGGCGGGCAGCGAATCCCGCGGCAGCGGAGTTAGTAGCGGTTGAGGCAGCATGGTCTGCGATCTCCACGATTGCTGTACGAACTCCGCTCAAGTGTACCGCCGATGTGCGATACATGGTGTAATCGACCCATGTTCGGCCAGGACCAGGCGCATGTCTCACACAGCTACGGAACGGCGGGTCTTTCTGGGCTATCTGGGTGCGACTGGCTTGGTCGTAGGAGGAGCGAGTATGGCGACCGCGACGCCTGAGCGAGTGGTGGATCGGAAGTCCCCGGGCGCCGCAGCGGGTACGATACTGCTGGGTGGCGATCTCGAAGTCAGCCGCATGGGTTTCGGTGCGATGCGGATCACGGGTGAGGGCATCTGGGGGCCGCCTGCGGATGTCGACACGGCGCTCGCCGTGCTGCGCCGAGCGTATGCATTGGGCGTTAATTTTTTCGATACGGCTGATGCGTACGGACCCGATGTCAGCGAGGCGCTGATTCAGCGCGCGCTGCATCCCTATCCACGCGGCTTCGTGGTGGCTACCAAGGGTGGGATGACGCGTCAGGGGCCCAATCGCTGGGCCGCCGATTGCCGACCGGAACATCTGCGCGCCGCCTGCGAGGCCAGTCTGCAACGTCTGCGGCTCGAGCGGCACGAGCTCTATCAGCTGCATGCGGTCGATGCGAAAGTGCCCTACGGCGACTCGGTCGGTGAGCTGGCTCGATTGCAGCAGGAAGGCAAGATTCGTCATGTTGGTGTATCCAATGTGAATGCCGAGCAGTTGGCGGTAGCACGTGGCATCGTCAGGGTCGTGTCGGTTCAGAATCGCTACAACGTGGCTGATCGTGCCTCGGAGGATGTGCTCGCGATCTGCGAACGCGATGGTATCGCCTTCATTCCGTGGGGGCCGCTAGCGCAGCGCGCCCAGTCTGCCGACGAACTCGATCCGCGTATCGCTGCACTGCAGGAACTGGCGGCAAGCCGCGGCATCACCATGGCACAGGCGACGCTGGCCTGGTTGTTAGCTAAATCTCCCGTGATGCTGCCGATACCCGGTACTGGCCGGCTCAAGCATCTCGAGGAGAATGTTCGTGCCGCTGCATTGACACTCAGCGCCAACGAGATGCAGTTGATTGGCTGAGCAGGCTCTTATCGCCAATGACGCGGTCGTGCTCGGGCTATTGGCCGTCACGCTCGGCGCCATATTCTGGAGCACGGAGTCGCGGGCGCCGTTCTGGCGGGCTTTCTACAAGTATGTGCCGGCGTTGTTGCTGTGCTACCTGCTCCCCGCGATCTACAATACCGCTGGCCTCATCGACGGCGAAGCATCGCGACTGTATTTCGTTGCCTCGCGCTACCTGCTGCCGGCTACGCTGGTGCTACTCACGCTCGCCATCGATCTGCGCGGTATCCTGCGACTTGGGCCCAAGCTGCTGATCCTGTTCGCGACGGCGACCGTCGGCGTCATGGTTGGCGCACCCGTCGCATTCCTGCTTTGGCAATGGCTGGCGCCGGAGTCCGTCGCAGGCGAGGTCTGGCGTGGCTTGACCGCCGTAGCCGGTAGCTGGATCGGCGGTGGGGCGAATCAAGCCGCCATGAAAGAGATCTTTGCGATCGACAGCAATCTGTTTGGCACGATGGTCGCGGTCGACGTCATCGTGGCCAATATCTGGATGGCGGTGTTGCTGTGGATGGCCGCCAATCAGGAACGGCTCGATCTGCGGCGTGGCGCCGATGTCACTGCGCTCACTGCCTTGCGCAAGCAGGTCGAGCAACTCGAAGCCGAGCGCGCGCGGATCGCGAAGCTGCCTGACCTTATGTACATCCTCGCTGTCGGTTTTGGCGCAACGGCGCTGGCGCACGCGCTGGCGACGCCGCTGGCCGGCTTGTTCGCCGGGCTCGCGTGGGCGGAGCGTTTGTCACTCGCCAGTGAGTTCTTCTGGATCGTCGTGCTGGCCACGACTTTCGGGTTGCTCTTGTCCGCCACGCGTGCCCGCGACCTCGAGGGAGCGGGGGCCTCCAAGGTGGGCTCCGCGATGCTCTATGTCCTGGTCGCGGCGATCGGCATGCAGATGAATCTGCGCGCCATCCTGACGAATCCGTCCTTGTTCGGAGTGGGTCTGACGTGGATCGCGATACACGCGCTGCTGCTGATCGGCATGACTCGCCTGTTGCGCGCACCGACGTTCTATCTGGCCATTGCCAGCCAGGCGAATATCGGTGGCGCCGCGAGCGCGCCGGTGGTTGCGGCGGCTTTCCATCCGTCGCTCGCGCCCGTCGGCGTGTTGCTGGCTGTGCTGGGCTACGCGTTGGGAACCTACTGCGCCTGGATCACTGGGCAGTTGTTGCGCCTCGCCGCAGGCCAGTGAGCGTGAGGCGCGACTGTACATGGGCTATGGTCGTTCGACGAGCCGGCCTTGGGTGACACACGGAGTAGCGACTATGCGTCGAGCGTACTGGATAGCGAAAAATTGCGGTTTGGTGATCCTGGCGTTGATCGGCGCAGGCTGCGCCAGTACTTCGCCGAGCACTGTGTGGACGATCGCCACTAACAATCCATCCAAGACCGCTATTGAACGCGCTCGGGACGAGATCTGGGCGAAGGAACTGACGATCTACGCTGCACGCGGCAGCGGCGATCTCGATACGTACATTTCGAATACGTCGGCGCGGTACATGGGCTGGCCGCCGGGCTGGGACAAACCATCAGGTGTCGAGCAACTCAAGGCGAGCGCCGCGCAGATGAAGGGTCAGAGTGGCGAAGAGCTGAGCATGGACTTGACCGGCTTTACGCTCTCGGGCGACACCGGCGTCATCTACTACGCCACGCACCGTACCCGACTGCCAGGCGGGGCGGCCACCGACCAGCGGTTTCATGTGATCCATGTCTGGACGCGCGAGCAGGGCGTGTGGAAACTGATTGGCGCGCTCGGGCGCGATGGTTCGCCCGCACAGCAAGGGGCCTCGAAATGAATCTCGATCAACAGGGTCGCGCGGGCATGCAGTTTCTCGGCTCGCTGCAGGTGTATTCCTCCAGCGCCTTGCAGCAACAGGCGAGCGAAGATTTCGCACGCCAGCCTGAGGCCCAGTCACTGGCGCAGGAATTCAAACAGGACACGTCGCGCGCCGCCTGGCAAGCGCGCCTCGATCGGGTGCGCGAGGTTGCCGAGCGTTCGAAAGCCTATCGTTTCAACCGGTTTTTTCAGCGCTGCGTCGCCGAGGAGATCTGGGTCAAGGCAGCAGCGGCGGTCGAACGCAAACGCGCGCAGCTCGAGCCGATCTTCGCCGCAGCTAAGAGTCAGCCTTCTGACAAGCTGAAGTTGAATCCGTCGTTGCAAATTCCGGATTTCTACCGGGGCGTGGAATGGCATCTGCAGCCCGGTGGGCTCGACGGCCACGATCTGTTCGGCCCGATGTTTGCGCTCGGTATTCTGCCGCACGTGTTCAGCCGCGGTGGCTTCGCGGCCGTCGCGGTCAATGACAACATCCTCGAGCAGCGCCGCGAAGTCATCAAGCAGTTTCGCAAGCCCAGCTATCGACGCATCTATGAACCAGGATGCGGGGGTGCCGGAACCCTCGGCATCTGTCGCGAACGGTTTCCCGACGCGCAACTCATCGGTGGTGATCTCTCGGCGCGAGCCCTGCGTGACGGCCTCGGCATGAGCGAGCGTATGGGTTGGAACATTCATTTCCGTCAGGAAGATGCGCGCCACGTTGCCGAGCCGGACAATAGCGTCGACGGCGTCATCTCCTACGCCGTACATCACGAGTTGCCGGAGTCCGCGGCGCGCGAAGTGATCAATGAAATGTATCGGATTCTCGAGCCGGGCGGCGACATGGTGATTTCCGACCCGCCGCCTTTCCGCGCAGTTCCGCCATTCAATGCTGCATTGCTGGCTTGGGAGACGGAGCATCGGGCCGAGCCATACTTCATCGAGTCGGACATCACGAATCTGCCGCAGCTGATGCGCGAAGCGGGCTTCGTCGATGTCGAGGAGTATGCGTTGCAGGGCACTGGCTATCCATGGGTGACCCGTGGCCGCAAGCCTGTCAAGCAATAGCTGTTGTTAGCAACCGCCAGAGAAAACAGACTTTATGGCCAAGACAACTGCACTGCCAGAGCGCACGTATCTCAGCACGACCGAGCTCGACTCGTTGGCACGCATGCACACTGAGATGATGGCGGAGCTGTGGATACTGCGTGACCGGGTGTTGGTGCTCGAGCAACTGCTCACCGACTCTGGCGTCCTGAAGGCGGATCATGTGGACCGGTACACGCCGGGCCCGGATTTGACGCGCAAACTCAATGCAGATCGCGATCGAATGGTGGCGCGTATCGTCGGTGCGGGACACCGCAAGTCGCTCGATGAAGTGGTGAAGTCGGGAAAACGAGCGGCATGAGCACACGTATCTTTGCGGTGACGGGGGCAGCACTGGCGTTATGCTTGCAGTCGCTGTTGAGTGGTTGTGCTGCGCCTTCTGCAGCCTTCGATCGGATCGTCGACTCGACTCAGACACTCAGCGCGCCTCGCGGCCGCGAAGTATCGATGCGTGTGCTCTATCCGGCGCCGCGTTGCCAGCACTGCGGTGTGATCGTGTTTTCGCATGGCGCCTATGCGTCGCCCGCACGCTACGACGCGCTGCTGACCGCTTGGGCGAAGGGTGGCTGGGTGGTGGTCGCGCCGTTGCACGTCGACTCCGAGGACCACCCAGACCGCGCGAACTATGAACAGAGCGAGTCGCTGCGACTGCGGCTGGAAGACTACGACCTCGCAGTTGCCAGCTATGGCGGCAAGACCCCTACGATGATCTTGCCGGGTGTTGAAACTTCCGGCGATGTCATCGCTGCTGGCCATTCCTATGGCGCGCTGATCGCGCAAATCGCGGGCGGTGCTCGCCTGGATGGCAGCTTTACGGCGGCGAGCACTCGTGCCCCGCTGCCGCTCGCAGTGGTTGCCATTTCTCCGCCTGGACCGATACCTAACTACGTATCCAGCGCTGGCTGGAGCCAGATCAAGGTGCCGCAGCTGGTGATCTCTGGCACGACCGATATCGTGCCCGGCATAGCCCCCGAATGGAACCTGCACATGGCCTCCTACGAAGCCGCCCCGGCCGGCAAAGCCTATGCGCTCGTATTCGACCGCATGGATCATTATTTCAACGGCGCCTATGGTCGTCTGCAGCCGATCGATGCATCCACAGAGCTCGCCGTACAGAAGCTGAATGCCGAGATCCTGCGATTTGCCAAGGCCATGCACGACCGCGATCCGGCGATGGCCGACCAATGGATCGCCAACAGTTCGGCCGGCGTCAAGGCGATCGCGCGGTAGCGGTTGTTCAGCCGGCCGGTGCGACCGGGAAATCGTGGTCCACATCGCGCGACCAGGCTAACAAGCCGCCGTCCAGGTTGATCGGCACGGCGGTCAGATTTGCGCCGACGGCAAGCTCGCAGGCCTGCAAGCTGCGTCCACCGCTGCGGCACAGAAAGACGACGTCGGGCCGCGCCGTGCGACCGCGGGACACGCTGTCCAGTGTGGCTACCAGTTCTGTCATCCGTGTGCCGAGTTCGCCAATCGGCAAGTTGATACTGTTCGGCAGGTGCCCGCATTCGAATTCGTGCTGCTCGCGTACATCGATCAGCAGGACTGGCGTGGCGCTTTCCTTCGCGGCCTCGAGTCGAACCCGCAATTGCCGCGGGGTGGCGTGTGAAATCAGGGAGCGCTGCGCTGCCGTGGTTTTCGAGGCCGGCATGGCATCCTGGGGCGTGACGATCGTTGGGTTGTCGCCGCATACGGCGCAGTCCGCGCGGCGCGCCACGTTGAATTCCGCAAAACGCAGCGCGAGTGCATCGTACGTGAGCAGGCGTCCGACCGACGGCTCGCCGATGCCCGCGACGAGCTTGATCACCTCGGTAGCCTGGATTGCGCCCATCACGCCCGGTAACACGCCCAGGACGCCGGCATCGGCACAGTTGGGTGTTTGCGCATCGCTGGCGTTGGCAAACAGGCAGCGATAGCAGGGACCCTTGCCTGGTAGGTAGGTGAGCGACTGGCCCTCGAAACGATGGATCGCAGCGCTCACCAGTGGCTTGCCGAGGATTACGCAGGTGTCGTTGATCAAGTAACGACTGGTGATGCGGTCGGTGCCGTCGACGACGACGTCGTAGTCGCGCACGACATCGAGCACGTTCTCGGCCGTCAGCTTGAGCTCGAGCGGCCGCACCTCAATGTCCGGATTGAGCGCGGTCAGTCGGTTCGCCGCCGCGCGAACCTTGGGCTGGCCGATCTCGCTGGTTGCGAACAGCACCTGGCGTTGCAGGTTGGAGAGGTCGACCACATCGTGATCGACGAGGCCCAGCGTGCCGATCCCCGCCGCCGCCAGATAGAGCGCGCACGGTGACCCCAGCCCGCCGGCACCAACGATGAGTACTTTGCTGTTCTTCAGCCGGCTCTGGCCGGCCGCGCCGAGCTCGGGCAGGCTGAGGTGGCGTGCATAACGCTGTTTGTCCATCGCTGTCAGGGTCATCGCATCAACCTCCACTCAGCGCACAAATCAAGTGCAGGGTATCACCCGGCGAGACAGCATGCTCGAGTGACACTACTTCGGTCTGGTTGACGAACAGGCGGATATGCGGTCGGATCCGGTCCTGCTCGTCGATCATTCGAAAGCGGATGCCGCGATAGTTAGTATCGAGATCCATGAGCAATGCAGCGATATCGGTTCCGTTGGCGACTACCTCGGCAGCACCTGCTGTGTAGGATCGAAGGGGACTCGCGACGCGGACGGTGCAGCTCAAGACCGCGACTCGCTACTCGGCGTACGTGACGGAATAGATCTCAGGCAAGTGACGCGCGATGCATCGCCAGCGTTCGCCCGCGCGGCTGGTCCAGACCTCACCTGCGGTCGTTCCAAAATAGAGGCCGGTGGAAGCGCGCTGATCGCTGCACATCGCCTGACGCAGCACGGTGAACCAAGCCTGCGACTGCGGCAATCCGGCCGCCTGGCGCTGCCACGACTTGCCGCCATTGCGGGTGATGTACACCGCAGGCTTGCCGCCCACTGACGTCCTCGGCCATACGCTGGTGCCGTCCATCGGGAAGACCCAGGCTACGTCCGGGTCGATAGGATGCATTACCATCGGAAAGCCGATGTCCCCGATCGATCGCGGCATGTTGTCGCCGATTCGAACCCAGCGGGACGCCGGCCGATCCAGTCGGTAAATGCCGCAATGATTCTGTTGATAGAGCCGATCGGGTTGCTTGGGGTGCAGCACAACGCAATGCGGGTCATGGCCGTAGGCCGCTTCCGGATCCGGCAGGAACTCCGCCGCGCAGCCCCCGTTGAGCGGCCGCCAGTCATTGCCGCCGTCGGTCGACTCGAACACGCCGCCAATCGAGATCGCGAGATACAGATGCCGCGCATCGCGCGGATCGATCAGGATGGAGTGCAGGAACTCGCCGTCCGGCGTCGCGAAGCCCGCTGCCCATTTCGGGAACATCGGATGCTCGTTGAAGCCCGCCACGGGCTGCCACTGATCGCCGCCGTCCTCGGATCGGAACAATCCCGCCGGCGCGCTGCCCGCGTACCAGGTGCGCGATTCGCTCGCATGGCCCGGCGTGAGCCAGAACACGCGCTCGACGGCGCGGGGCTTCTCGGCACTCGTCGCTTTGGGGAAGGCCGGCGGCTTGCTCGCCTCCTGCCAACTGCGGCCGCCGTTGCCGGAGTGGTACACCGTCGGCCCGAGGTGGCCCGTCTTGGCCGCCATCACGAGTGAGCGTGGCGCACGCGGATCTTGCACGATGTGGTGGATGATGTGTCCCAGAAACTGCGGGCCAGCAAGTTTCCAGCCCCGTCCGCGGGCGTTGCGGCGCAGCGTGAACGCACCTTTGCGCGTGCCGATCCACAGGGTTTCCGTCATGGCCGTGCAAGCATCGCGCTGATCTCGGTGCCGATCAAGAGGGGTCTGACTATTTCTTAATGAATGCCCCATCGAGATGCAAAGCCGCGAACGCTACCTTGTCGTCACGCCACAGTTCGTGGCACAACTTGGAGCAAGCCGATGAATCTTCTGCGCAAGACTCTAATGACTGCTGCGATTGTCTCTTTCCTGCCGGCATTCGCTCTGGCCGCGGCACCGGCCACCTCGCCTTCGATGTCGGGCTCGACGACCGCCACCGCAACGCCGCCCGCGCGGGTCGAAACGGCGAAACCGGCGAGTGAGCAGCAGCAGTTGATGAAAGACTGCAATGCGACCGCCAAGACGAAGCATCTCAAGGGCAAGGATCGCAAGGATTTCATGCGTACTTGTCTGAAGAAAAGCTAAGTAGTCGTCTGCAGTTCTGCCGGCGCAGTGCCTCGATCGCTACTGTGTTGCTCGAGCGCTGCGCCGGTGGATGCGACAGCCGGAAATCGGCAGATCACTTCCAGGCCCGGCGCATTGTCAGTCAGCTCCAGTTCGCCGGCATGCAAATGGACGACAGCGTCGACCAATGCCAGACCGAGGCCGCTGCCATCGCGATCAGGTGACGCGCCGATACGCTGGAAGGGCTGCAGGGCCCGCTCGCGATCGGCGGGCGCAATGCCCGGACCGTTGTCGGCGACGGTCAGAACGACCCGGTCGGAATGCTGGTCGGTGAACGTGCCAATGAGTACTGTCCCGCCCGAAGGCACGTACTTCATGGCATTCTCCAGCAAATTCGTTATTAATTGAGCGAGTAACTGCCGGCTGCCAAGCATGCCTGCGGTTGCACCGAATTGACCGCTGAGCGTCAGTCCGACGGACTGAGCTTTCGGTTGATACAGCTCGGTCAGTTCTGCGGCCAGTACTGCGAGGTCGATCGGCTCGGCCGCCGCGATGGCGCCCCGCGACTCTGCTTGAGCGATCTGCAGCAGCGTGGCCAGCGTGCGCTGCACCTGTTCGAGGTCGGCGGTGACCGATATCATCATCGCGCGAGTGGCTGCCGGTGTGTCGGCTCGCAGCAATGCTTCATCGAGTCGCACGCGCACGCGATAGAGCGGCGTCCGCAGATCGTGTGCGACACAGTCGAACGTGGTCTGCAACGATGTTGTTTGCCGCTCGAGTCGGTCGAGAACGCGGTTGACGGCCTCACCCAGTGCGTCGAACTCGTCATGCGAGCCGTCAAGCGGCAAACGTTGCGTCAGATCGCCAGCAATGATGGTGCGGCAGGTTTCAGCGTAAAGCCGCACGCGCGATCGCACGCGCCGGCTATACCAGGCGCCCAATATGGCCATCAGCAAGGCCGTCAGGCCCGTGCCCCAGACCGTGGCCCACAGAAACCGCTGGGAGAACCGCCGCTGCTCGCTGACATCGGTGCCGACTAACAACCAATACTGCGATGCAAGTGACACGAGCTGCGCCTCGATCGGATGCTCGACTTGGCCGCTGGCCTCGGTCGCCTGCACGCGAAATTCCTGGCGCCCCGCGTGGGGCGTTGCGCCAGTGGGCCAGCCAGTCAGGTTGCCGCCCAATCGATTGAGGCCTGCATCCGCCAGCAGGTAGACAGCGCCGGTGCGGCCCCACTGATCGCCACGTGCCTGCAGAGCAGCGCTCAGCTGATCGATACCACCGACCTCGAAATCATCGGTGAGGCCGTCGATCTCCGCACGTACTACCGCGCTCACCTCCTGCTCGAGCGCACGCGTCGTGAGCCAGTAGACCGACGCCAGCAGCGCGCCGACGGCCGCCAGAACGACCAGCACGTAGAGTCGGACGAGGCGAGTAGCGGACAGGCGCAGAGCACGTTCAGGCATCGTCGCGCAAAACGTAACCGGCGCCGCGGATCGTGTGCAGAAGCGGCCGTTGAAAACCCTTGTCGATGGCGTTGCGCAGCCGACTGATGTGCACGTCGATTACATTCGTCTGCGGGTCGAAGTGCAGATCCCAAACACCTTCGAGCAACATAGTCCGCGTAACGACTTGCCCCGCGCGACGCAGCATGAACTCCAGGATCTGATACTCCTTGCCAGTGAGTTCGATCGGTCGCCCCGCGCGAGCCACGCGGCGGCCGAGCAGGTCCACTTCCAGATCCGCCAGCTGCAATCGAGTAGTCGCTTGCGTTGCGCCGCCGCGCCGCAAGAGAGCTTCTATACGCGCCAACAACTCGGCAAATGCAAACGGCTTGGTGAGATAGTCGTCACCACCCGCTTTGAGGCCGCGAATGCGATCATCGACCGTGCCGAGTGCCGAGAGTATCAGCACGGGCGTCTGATCCTGGTTCTTGCGCAGCATCTCGACGATCGACAAACCATCGATGTGTGGCAATTGCCGATCGGCGATGATCAGATCGAACTCGCTTTCGGTCGCCGCGAACAGTCCATCGCGGCCATCGGCCGCGTGTTCCACGGCATAGCCACTTTCCTGCAGACCTTTGCACAAAAAGCGCGCCGCTTCGGCGTCGTCTTCCAACAGCAGGAGTTTCATCGCACTATCGATCGGCGCCGCATCAAACGCCCGCGAATCTGGCCACTTCCTCACCGAGGCGCGTGAACTGTCCGCCGAAGTGATGGCCACCCTGCAATTCCAGATTGCGCCAGTTGGGCCGCTGCTCGACTCGCGGACACTCGGAACTTGCCTCGGTGCTGCCATAAACGCAGAGCACCGGAAGCTTCGGCAAGCGGTCGAGTTCCGGCCGTATGGGTGCGCCCCGGTCCGCCACGCCGGGGATCCAGCCTGCGACATGTACCTCGAATGCGACGGTGTCGGACAAGCCCAGAAGATTGAGCGACTTGATTCGTGCGACGCTCGCAGCCGACAGGCGATTGACCAGTGACGGCAGAACGTCGGCGCCGAAAGAGTAGCCGATGAGTATTACCTCCGATTTACGCCAAGCGGCCGTATAGTGCTGGATGATTCGTTGCAAATCGTGAGCTGCCTCGTCAGCGGTGCGCTGCTGCCAGAAATACTTCAGGCTGGAGAGGCCGACCACCGGAATGCCGCGAGCGGCGAGAAGACTGCCAACGTCCTGATCGAGTCCGGCCCAACCGCCGTCGCCCGTCAAAATTACGGCGAACGCGCTGGGATGGGCCTGAATGGTGGGCGGGACAGGTACTTCCACCAGTGGCAAGTCGGCTACCGCTGCCACGGCCTTGCCGCTGGACGACGTCATGGCAGCACCGGTCGGCGCATCCGCCAACTTCACGAGCGCTTCGAGAAACTGTGGCTGCCAGCGTGCCGGTACGCCGTAGCCATGTCCCACTTTCGGCAGGCTGACGAGCTCGCCGCGCGGCGTGGCGGCAACGAACTCGCCGGTCTTGGCAAACTGGCACACCGCGTCCATTTCGCCGTGCAACGCGATCCACGGTGCACCGAGCGTCTTACTCGGCTTGAAGAAGGAGTTACGGCCTTTCGCGTCGAGCGTGTACTCCAGTCCGTCGCCGCGACAGAGTTCCGTGCGCAATGGCAGATCGGGGCAGAACCCCAGGCTGACGGCGCCCGTGAAGGTACCTTTGGGCGCTTGCGCCAACACCGCATACACCAGCGTCGCACCCGATGAGTAGCCTGTTAGTGCAGGCACCAGGTAATGGGGCATGCCCAGTCGCTTTTCGACATGGTGCGCCAGCTCTTCGAAATCGCCCGCCAACGATCGACACTTCTCGCCGCCCTTGTTGACATTGGCGATGTAAGTGCGCACATCGATGCCGACCACCATGGCGCCGCGCTCGACGAGTGCGCGCGCCATGTCCTTGACGCCGCGGTTCCAACCGCCGTCGCCGGAGACGAACAACACGACGCTGGTCGGCGTGCCATCAGGTCTTGTTATGACGACGTCGCCGAAGTCGCCATGTACAATGTGTTCCTCCGTTAGCGAGTCCCCCGGTGGTTTCGTGCCGGGGGCCGCGTAACAAGTTGGGGTGAGTGCCGCAAGGAAAAAGGCAACTGACAGCAATAGCGCGCGCGTCATTTTGAGACCAGACCCTTCAGACCACCGGCGATCAAGCGTGATACGTCGAGCAGCACACGCGGCAGGATAAGCCGACCCGGTGCAGCCAAATAACGTGGCGTCCATTCGGGCGAGAACTTTTCCTTGTAGCGCTGCAGGCCTTCGAAATTGTAGAAGTGCTCACCATGACGAAACACAAAGCTGCCCATCCGATGCCAGGCAGGCGCCAGCGCATGCGGTTCCAGCCCGGCGAGTGGTGCCATGCCAAGATTGAACCATCTATATCCCTGGACTCGTCCCCACAGCATGAGTTCCGTAAACAAGTAATCCATGGCGCCCTTGGGCGCATCGGGGCCAAAGCGCATCAGATCCACGGACAGTTCCTCCCGATTGGGGGTGGTCCAGAGATTGGCAAAGGCCACGGGCTGCCCACGGACACGTACCAACGCTACCGGAAAATTCTGTAGATAGGCTTCCGAAAAGGCGCCGACGGAGAAGCCCTTCTCAGCAACCGCTTTGTGCGTGAGCCAGCCATCTGAAATTTGCCGCAATTGAGGCAGCAGTGGCGATATTGCGTCCGGTGTTACAACCTCGAAGCTCGCACCATCCCGCAGTGCACGTCGATGCGCTTGTCGCAACTCGGCCCGTGTACTGCCTTCGAGCGAGAAGCTGTCGAGGGCTACCCGCGCTTCCTCACCGAGCTTGATCAGTGTCAGGCCGAGATCGACATAGAGCGCGAGGTTACCTGAGGTAACCTGGTAGAAAACGGCCCAGCCGCCGGCTCGATCGACCTGTTCTCGAAAATCCCTTGCCACGGCACGATGCAGAGCCAGCGGACCCACAGGGTCGCCGAGCGCGATCCAGCTGCGTCCCATCACCTGGTACATGATGAAAGCCTCACCGCTTTGGTGGAACAACAGTCGTTTGTCGCCTGCCAATACAGCGTTGCCCAAGGTATCACTGCTATGCACCAACGCACGCCTGGTTTGCTCCACGTCAACACGATCAAGCGTATCTGTGAGATGACGCGCCGGTCGCAACAGATATGCCGCAAAAAACCCAAGCGACAACGTGGCCACGACCACTGACGCGCGCAATGCACGCGAAGTCTCGCCGAAGCGCGAAAAGGTCCACCACAGCGAATCGGAATAGGGCTGTTGGCTGCTGAGCCATGCGAGCGCCATCGAGAGCGCGACGACGCCGAGCACACTCAGAATCCAGCCGGTGGAATATTGCTCGCGCATCAGTGAAGAGGCGCGGTAGAAGGCAGCACGTCCGAACCACAGAACGGCCAGCACAGCGCCTAACATCAGTGCCTCTTCGACATCGAGGCCCTTGATGATCGATGCCAGTATCCCGGCGATCAGCAGCCAGAACGTAAGGTGATAAGCGGCCGCTACGCGGCGCATCAAGCCGTGCGCGAGCACGAGCAGCGCCAGTCCGACGATGCTGCCCGCCATATGCGATAACTCAAGCAGTGGCAGTGGCAAGACGTGGCGAAGTGCATGCAAGCGATCATCGAGTGCGGGCGTTGCGCCTGACAACAGCAGCACGGCACCGGCGACGAATACCAGTGCCGCGCAGACTTGTGATGCAATCGGCGTGAGGTAGAGGCTGATCCGGGCTGACCAGGAACCAATCCGGCCGCGCTGGCCATGCAGTTCGTGACCGGTGAAGAGCAAACTGGCGACGCCAAGCGGCAGCAGGTAATAGATAACACGATAGACCAGCAAGGAGCCAAGCAACGCGTCGGCCGGGATATCCCGCAATGCAAGTATCAGAACGGATTCGAATACACCCAGCCCGCCCGGCACCGTCGATACGATGCCCGCGATGATCGCGACGGCGTAGATTCCTGCGAATCCCAGCAGGCTGATATGCGTTCCCTGCGGTAGCAGCACCCACAGGACGGCAGCGGCTAACGTGAGATCTGTGACTGCGGTGACTAGTTGTGGGATTGCGATCGTAAGCGGCGGCGGGCGCATGCTCCAGGTGCGGATCCGCAGCGGGCGCTTGACCGTCGCTGCGCAGATGACGTAG
Organism: Steroidobacteraceae bacterium; assembly: GCA_041395625.1. Classification (GTDB taxonomy): domain Bacteria; phylum Pseudomonadota; class Gammaproteobacteria; order Steroidobacterales; family Steroidobacteraceae; genus CADEED01. Next base: position 302,616 of record JAWLAE010000004.1, read on the forward strand.
GCGACAGGTACGGCCAGCAGCACGCAGCCGAGTGCGATAGACCAGTTCTGGTGCGCACCAAGCATCGTGAGAACCTGGGGCGGCGAATCGATCAATGAGATGCCAGCCAGAGTCGCAAGTCCAAGCAGTGTCGTCAGGCTGCAGAAGGCGACGACGACGCCGACGTCCGCAGTCGAGAGGCCTCGCGGCGCGTAAAAGCGGAAACGGACCGCTGCACCCGTGAACGCGGCGACGCTGAGATTGTGATTGAGGGCGTAGGCGACAAACGCAGTCAGGGCAACGTGTGGGTAAGCCACTTTGCGCTGTACATAGCGCAGTGCCAACCAGTCGTACAACGTCAAGCACAAATAGCTGGCGATCGTCATGGCAAGCGCAAACAACAGCGTCTTGACTGGAATTGCCGCTACATGACCCAGAACGTCCGCCAGATCGTACTCGCGAAGCTCGCGTCTCAATAGCCATACGACGAGCGACAGGATGACCAGCACGAGCACGGGTATGCCGAAGCGCCGTAGAGCCGACGGCGTATGTGATGCGGTGGGGGCTATCGAGTTCCGTTGCATTGCCCCGTGCCTAACCAGTCATTGACTCTGCGCCAGAATCGTGCACGACCGTCCGCAGAGTCCAGTCCGAGTCCGTGCCCTAGCCGCGGCAGTACTTCTACGGTCATGTTCCGTTTTCCCAGCACCTGCGCGCGCGCCCGCGCGAACAGCGCTGCGGCGACCGGTACTACGGTGTCTGTATCACCGTGCAGCATCAGCACCGGGGTGTCAATGCCTTGGTAGGCTTGCATCGGTTCGAGATCGAGCATCGACGCCCAGTAGCGATACTTCTCTCCCTGAATTTCGTTGCGTATGTCACGCGGTGCAGCACGTATGGCACGAATGATTCGATCAACCGCGCCCGCTTCATTGTCGATAGCCAGTGTTGTTCGCAGCTCGTCTTCACCGCGCATGGCACCGGCGCTGAGCACAATGACATGAGTGAATCCAGGCACCGCCGCGGCGACGAAAGGTGCAACCGTGCCTCCTTCGGAGTAGCCGATCAGTACTCGCCGGCATGTGTCGGGGTTGGCGGCGATGGCGGCTCTAGCGAATTCGATCTGCTCCTTGATGAGCTGCGGATAAGTCGTATGATGATGAAACTCATTCGAGCAGCCCAGCAAGGCGAATGGTAGCGATCGCGTGTATTGCTTCTCCCGCGTCATGATGTACCAATTGCCGGGCGCGTCATGGAACATGCTCTGCACTTGGGAGCCTACGGGCTCGCAGCCGGAACCGGGCACGAAGACGATCAAACCCCCGTCGTCGCGGGAAGCGCCGATCGTTAGTTCGAACGCACCTGCTGGTGAAGCGTCGGCGGTCTGCCAGAGTGCCAGCAGCAAACACAGTGCCACCAGCACTGGGCCATAACGATTGCGAACCCCGGTCATTAACGCCCTAGCATGGCGAAAGCCAATCGAACGGAGCATGAAATCATCTTAATCTAGGCCCAGAGGTGACGCGGCCATGCATCCAGGCTTGCGGTGCGTCGGGTAAAATCGCCTGCGGGTGCCCCGTCGTCTGAACATGGCCAGTTCGAAACAGTAGATCATGAGCGAATCGCAGGTCGTCTCGTCGAGGTCACCACGCGATTTCGCTGTCGCACTGGGCGCTTTGGGAGTCGTCTTTGGCGACATCGGCACCAGTCCACTTTACGCTTTGCGCGCCTGCCTGACGGCAGGGGGCAGTGTCTCGACGGATGCGCCTGCCGTCCTAGGCGTGTTGTCACTGGTCTTTTGGGCACTGGGGCTGACGATCACCGCCAAGTACTTGATGATCGTTCTGCGGACCGACAATCGCGGTGAGGGCGGGGTGCTGGCGCTGACCGCACTGGCGTTGTCCGAAGGTCCATGGCAACGCGCGACCGTAGTCACGCTGCTGGGCCTTGCCGGCTGCGCCTTATTCTACGGCGATGGCATCATCACGCCCGCCGTTACGGTGTTGAGCGCAATCGAGGGACTCGAGGTCGTCGCGCCACAACTCGAGCGGATTGTGATACCGGTATCGATCGCTATCTTGTTGGCTCTCTTTGTGCTGCAGAAGCGCGGTACGGGCACGCTCGGTAAACTGTTCGGGCCTGTGATGCTCATCTGGTTCTTGACGCTCGGACTCCTCGGTGTACATGGCATCGTCGCCAATCCAGGGGTACTCGCAGCCATGAGTCCGCACTACGCGGTGGCTTTCATTCCATCCCATAGCGCAGTCGCACTCCTGGTCGTGGGCGCGGTCTTTTTGGCTGTCACCGGTGGCGAGGCACTGTACGCCGATCTCGGACACTTCGGTGTACGGCCGATTCGTATTGCCTGGTTCTTCGTCGCTTGGCCAGCGCTCGTCCTGAACTATTTCGGCCAAGGCGCCGACCTGCTGCGTGACCCAGCGGCCATATTCAATCCGCTGTTTCATCTGGCGCCGACATGGTTCGTGCTGCCGTTGGTCGTCCTTGCGACTTTGGCGGCAATCATCGCATCGCAAGCGGTGATCTCGGGAGTGTTCTCGATGTCACAGCAGGCCTTGCAGCTCGGCTTCCTGCCGCGTATCCGCGTCGTGCAGTGTTCGGCGGATGCGATGGGCCAGATATATGTGCCGTTGATCAATTGGTTACTGTGTAGCGCGACGATAATGTTGGTACTGTCTTTCGGGTCGTCCAGCAATCTGGCAAATGCCTACGGGATCGCGGTCGCCAGTACGATGGTGATCGAAACGTCTTTGCTGCTGACCCTGTTGCGCGGCAGAGTTGCCGTATTCGATCGGTTGTTTTTCTGGTTCCTGTTGCCTCTTGCCGCGATAGACATGGCATTCTTCGTGGCGAACGTCGCCAAGATTCCTGAGGGCGGCTGGGTGCCGCTGCTGGTAGCGGCAGGCGCGTTGCTCGTCATGCGCACCTGGACTAACGGTCGCGTGGTCGTGTCAGACCTGATGCGTCGGGAAGGACGGACCGATGCGAGGTTTCTGGCGCGAGTGGCCGAGGAACCGCCTGCTCGGGTGTCAGGTGTCGCAGTATTCCTGACCAGCGACGCAACTAACATACCGCGCACGCTGGTGCGCAATGTGCAGCACAATGGCGTGCTGCACGAGAAGACCATCCTGCTGACGATAGCCACGGAGAGAGTGCCGCGTCTGGTTGGCGGCTCGCGGGTGAGTGCCAAGGCGATTGGCTCGGGCCTGTACCGCGTGGTGGCGCATATTGGCTTCATGGACAGCCCCAACGTACCGCGCATCCTGCGCGATGCCGAGCGCCGCGGGTTGGGCTTCGATACCCAAAGAGCGACTTACTTTCTGGGCCGCGATGATGTGGTGATCGGCAATCGACCGGGTATGGCAACTTGGCGCAAGCAGCTGTTCCTGTTCATGACGCGCAATGCACAGTTTGCCGCCGCCCACTTTGGCATACCGCCGCAGCGCGTTATCGAAGTAGGTGGGCAGGTCGAGATCTGAGTGCTATGCGCCTAAGGTGCCACTCGGATGTCCGAGAAATCCTTGAACGTGCAAACGTAACCATCCACTGCGATTCCGTTGAATTTGTCGAGATTTCCAGAGCCGGCAGTGACGAGCGAGAAGTCGCGTGCGTCACGTAATCCTGGGCAAGCTTCCGTGAATTGCATCTTGAATCGCTTCCCGTCCTCGTCGGTGACTTCGAGCAAGGAATCGTCCATGTACTTGAAACTTGCGATCTGCTTTAGATCCACGGCCTGTACGAGCGTGTCTTCTGCTGGAGGTGCGATATGCGCGAATCTTGCGCCGTCTTCGCGGTCTGCGAGTCGGAAGGCGAGATAGCCTGCTGTCACAATCGAAACCGCAGTAACAATGCCGAGTATGCGGGTTAGGGTCGCATTCATTAGACGTTCTCCATTGGTCGAGTTGTGGCAATTGCCAGCCTTGCTCCTGTCGACATCTGGGCGCCAAATCGATCGTTGGAGCGTTTCGGCTCGGTCACGAACGCCGATGGATCGGCAGGACGTGCCTGCACGCAGGACGAGGGCGCCAAGAGAGTCTGCCGAGGTAGATGTCATTGCAACGCGCATGAATCCAAGCAGCGCCGACTGATGACTTGTTTGTGTGCAAATCGCGCGGGCGAGTTCCGCAGGTATAATTAAGACTCCTTAATCGAGGTTTTGGTCATGCATGTTTGGCAATGGTTGATCACAGGACTCGTAGCCGGGCTGATCGCTCGGCTGGTACTGCGAGGCGGCAGTACAAGTCTGGGAGCGGACCTGGCGCTTGGCAGCCTGGGCGGACTTGCCAGTGGCGCACTGATGCGATACGCAGGATTGACCACACCTGCGTCTGACCTCGCGCATGTTGCTGCAGCGCTGGTCGGTGCCGTTGGCATGATCGCCGCGATGCACTTGGCGCTACGAACATCTGGGAGTGCGGGCCGAGCAATCGGCGCGGCCATCAAGCGCCCCGATCTTGCCGCTGCGCTGGCCGCGCTTGGCGAGCGTGAGCGCCGTGTCGTGAGCAAGTTCCTCAAACGCGAGCCAGTTGCGCGCGATGTTACGATCGAGCAGCGTGAGCGCATGACGCTGGGTCAGCGCGCCGCAGATCGGATCGCCGCATTCGGCGGCAGTTGGGCATTCATGGGGCTGTTTGCGGCGGTGCTGCTCGCCTGGATGCTCTACAACAGCGAAAACGCAAAGCCGTTTGATCCTTTTCCGTTCATTCTCCTGAATCTTGTGCTGTCGTGCCTGGCGGCGGCCCAAGCTCCTGTCATCCTGATGAGCCAGAACCGGCAAGCGGAAAAGGATCGTATCAACGCGCGGCTGGACTACGAAGTGAACCTCAAGGCCGAACTCGAGATAATTGCCTTGCACGAGAAACTCGATGAACTGCGCGATCGGGCGTGGCGCGATCTGCTGGCCATGCAGGAACGGCAGCTAGTATTGCTCGAGCAGCTCGAACGCAACACCGCGTCCAGGTGACTTGCTGCCGTGCGCTGTCTGCGTGCCTCAAGGCGCGAGGTTATCGAGTCATATTGTGCATTCGAGGCTGCGAAACGTGCGCGTGAAAAAAACTTAATGCATACGTCAGTTGCCCGCCATCGGAACGCTCGTATTGTTTGCACCTCGCTGCCGAGCAGGCAGTGCAACAAAAGTTCGAGGATGACTAGGATGAAATCAGCAAGTTTTCTCGCAATCGCTGGCCTCTTGGCCATGGGAGTCGCGTTCGCGGGAACGCCGCCCGCAAGTCTGCCGGCGACGTCGGCAACTACCAGCCCTCCCGCGTCGACCACCTTGTCCAAGTCTGCCGACTGTGACAAGCAGGCGGCCGCCAAGAAGCTGGAAGGCAAAGCTCGAGAGAAGTTTGTCGAGTCTTGCAAGAAAGACGACAAGCAGGACAAGAAGTCCTACTGAGGAGTCTTATCGACGCATGTGGTGAGAGCCCCGCCTGACGCGCCTGACCGCTCCCCCTTTGTGGCGCGCAGCGCGGGGCTGCTCCAAGTATCTTCAGTTTCGGTCTTGCATTCGAGCGGTCGTGCGGTAGTTAGTCAGTTCCGCCTGCGCCAGGTGGTCCTCGACGAAGTCGAGCACCTTCACATTGACGGCCGCTGCGAAGTAAAGTCGCGCCGTTTCAGCTTCACCTCGCGCGAGACGATCCTGGCCCACATAGTAGAGTGCCTCGCACAGGCGCTCCTGCCGTTGCTGCTGGTCCGTGCCTGCCCGCAGTTCCTCGAGTAATTCCATTTCTGTCAGCTCGCCTCGAAGTAATCGCAGGATCGGGTTGGGCCAGTCGATCAGCTCGTCACTGGGTATCGCGGCTGTCGTCACGATCGGGTGGTCAGCTCCCGAGCGGCGCTGTGCCAGCCACCAGAGAATGCGGTGATATTCCGCCCGAACGGGGTCGCTTTCGAGCGCGATCGCGGCGTCGAGTTGTCGGCCAGCGTCGTGCCAGCGTCCGTCGATGAACGCCAGGTGGGCGAGATGCATCCGCAGATGCACGTTTGTTGGATCGAGCTCCAGGCCACGCAGGATCAGTTCGCGGCTCGCAGCGCGGTCGCCGCTCCACGCTACGGCGACTGCCAGTGCATGATAGGCACTGGGATCACGCGGCCGGCACTCCAGCACTTTGCGGTAGGCGAGTGCAGCGCCGGCGTGATCGCCTCGCAATAGTCGTGCCGACGCGACTTCGGTCCACAGATCGGCGAAGCGCGCCGCACCCAGGGTCGTGGCGCAGTTCGTTTCGAGCGTCGGCAGCCGCTGCAGTGCGCGCTCTGCCGCCTCCAGTTGTCGGCGCGTATCTTCGACTCTTGGCAAAGTCTCGAATCGCAGGTCGTTCGCGAACATGAGCAACGGCGTTGCGGACGGCTGCGCGGCGACCGCGAGCGACGCACTGGCCAGCAGGCCCAGCACTGGCAGCGCAGACGTCGAGAACCGCGCGGTCAAGCTGCCGGGCACATCAGGCGTGTTCATGCCGATGTTCGTGAGCAACCGTCGCAGCTTCTGCGCAGCGTTCGCAATTGACCCAGCCAGAGTCGCCATTTGCGTAGTGCTCTTTCTTCCAGATTGGCAAGCGATGCTTCACTTCATCGATGATGTATCGGCACGCGCGGAAAGCTTCGTCGCGATGCGGTGTGCTGACGCCTACCCAGACTGCCAGCGCTTCGAGGTCGAGCGCACCCACCCGATGTACGCAGCGCGCGTTCTGGATGCCAAAACGCTGCTGCGCCTCGGCGATGACTCGCTCTCCTTCCTTGACTGCCAGTTGTTCGAACGCCTCGTACTCGAGGCGTGTGACGCGCTGGCCCTCGTTGTGATTCCGCACCCACCCCTCGAACGACACGAAACCGCCGCAAGAGACATCGCGCAGTGAGGCGGTCAAGGCGGCCACGTCGAGCGGCGTAGCGCTGAAAGCAAACCGTTTCATCCGCCGGCCACCGGTGGAATGAAGACAACCGTGTCGCCTGCCTGCAGCGGTCGCGACCAATCGGCGAACTCGCCATTGATGGCGATGCGCAAGGTGTCAGCGGCGAGCGAGAACGGATGTCGCTTGCGCAGCTCTTCGTAAAGCACGCGCGGCGTCGGTGCGCTGGTCACGAGTTTTTCCTCCCGACAACCCGCTTGCTCGCGCAGCAGCGCGAAGTACTGCACGCAGATCTCGCGCTGGTCCACGAACTGCTGGGGATTGAGTTTGGCCATTGCCTGCCAATAATCATCGCTGGTGTTCGCGTTGTCGAGTGCGCGCGCGTTCGGTGGGTCGAGCAGCAACGTGTCGGCTTGCAGCAGGAATTTCCGCGGGCACAGGCGGCCGGTTCCGACATATGCGGCCAGAGCCGCACGCGTGCGCGGCTCAAAGATGGCGCACAACGGCTCCGGCAGACTGTCGTGACTGGAGCGATACGCCGTCGCATCGCGTGCTGCATCGCGTCGTGCCGCGAGATCGGCGAGCGTAGCCTCGTCCAGAAATGGCAGGTCACAGGCGAGCACCCACCACGCGGCGTCCGGATGCGCCGATTGTGCGGCGAGGATGCCGGCGATCGGCCCCGCAGATTCGATCTGGTCGACGATCTGCTCATAGCCACGCCGCGTGGCATCGTCACGTTGGTCTGGCCGTACAGAGACGAAAACCTGCGCAACGTGTGGCCGCAGCATGTCCACGGCCGCCGCCAGCTGCGTCTGGCCCGGTCGATACTGGAGCGCGGCCTTGTCACGTTGCATGCGCGTGCTGCGGCCGCCCGCGAGCACCAGACCTAACAACTTCGCGGTCATTTGCGACTGAAGTCGCGTTTGCCACCGCGCTTGGCGATCAGGCGCACCGGCCCGATGACGATGTCATGCGACAGTGCTTTGGTCATGTCGTAAATGGTGAGCGCCGCAACGCTGGCGCCAGTCAGTGCTTCCATCTCAACGCCGGTCTTGTGAGTAGCTGCGACAGTGCACAGCACGTGAATCTTGCCGCCGGTCCGTGCCGAGATCTCGATATCGCAGCGTTCGATCGGTAACGGATGGCAGAACGGGATCAATTCATGCGTGCGCTTCGCGGCCATCACTCCCGCGACGATCGCCGTATCGAAAATCGGACCCTTCTTGCTGCGATGGCCGGTGCGCGCCAGCTCGCGTGCGACCGCCGCCGGCAACGTGACAATCGCTTCGGCACTTGCTACGCGAAAACTCACGTCCTTGCCGCCGACGTCGACCATCACCGGCCGGTTGGCGGCGTCGAGGTGCGTGAGCCTTGGCTTGCGGACCAATCGCGCGACATTCGAACGACGGCCCAGTTTGATCGTTGCCATCAGTTTCAGCCGCCGATGTAGTACATCTCGATCTTGCGGTCCGACGCGTCGGCGTCACCCGCGCGGGCACGTACCGCAGCGCGCAGCTCACTGTAGCGATCGACACGCCTGGACCAGATCGCGCCGATCATCTCTAGCAACTCATCGTCCGTGGCGCCGCTGCGCAGCGATTCCCGCAGCCCCGCACCTTGAGTGGCGAACAGGCAGGTGAACAGCGCACCATCTGAAGACAGGCGTGCACGTGAACAGTTGCCACAGAACGGCTGCGAGACCGACGAAATGAAGCCGATCTCGCCTGCGCCGTCGCTGAAGGCATAGCGCTCGGCAACCTCACCACGATAGTTCGGCTGACGTGCTTCGACCGGCCACCGTGCCTGAATCATCTGTAGCAGTTCCGCGGACGGTACCACCAGATCCGGCCGCCAATCGTTGCGATTGCCCACGTCCATGTACTCGATGAAACGCACGATGACGTCGGTGCCGCGGAAATGCTCCAGCAGACCGAGCGCGGTGTGATCGTTCACGCCGCGCTGAATGACGGCATTGATCTTGATCGGCGTGAGACCCGCCCGCTGCGCATGCTCGATACCGTCCAGTACTTCATGGACGCCCGCATAGCCGCCGCTCATCTGGGCGAATATATCCGGATCAAGACTGTCGAGGCTGACGGTGAGTCGCTTCAAGCCCGCTGCAGCCAACTCCGTGGCGTACTTTGGCAGCAGGACACCGTTGGTTGTGAGCGCGAGATCCTCGAGGCCCGCGATCGTGCTGAGGTCACCGATGAGATCCGAGAGATTGGGTCGTAGCAGCGGCTCGCCGCCCGTGATCCGCAGTTTCTTCACGCCAAGCCGCACGAACACGCGCGCCATGCGCGTGATTTCCTCGAAGCTCAGGCGCTCGCCGGACTTGAGGAACTTGTAGCCCTCATGAAAAGTGTCGCGCGGCATGCAGTACGGGCAGCGGAAATTGCAGCGGTCCATGACCGAAATGCGCAGGTCGTGGATGGGTCGGTGCAGTGCATCCAGTGGCACCTGAGGCGTGCTGCCGGGGGCCGTGCGCGACTTGATGGAGATGATGGTTTCTGTCACGTCAGTAAGGGTAGCAGCGGACGCACCTACCAGCGATACAAAGTGGCAACGAAGCCCTTGGCCAGCTCCGCGGCCCCGGCAGGAAGCTCGACGAAACCCTCCGTACCCGCGAGCGCCGTAAAATCGCCCGAACCGTTGGTGGGGCTCGGATTGGCCCAAGTGCGGCCCCATTCGTCGGTTTGCAACTTCACGGGCAGAAAGAACGTCAATGAATGATTGACCGTGACCGCCTTGCCGAGTGCCAGGCGCTCGGGCGCTTTGGCGGCGACTGCCATGGCGCGATCCAGCGCCGGCACCACGTAGCGTGCCAGGCAAACCAGAGTCGAGACCGGATTGCCGGGCAGGGCGAACACGGTCGTGCCCGAGGGCGCGACGCCGAACCACATCGGCTTACCGGGGCGCTGTGCAATCTTATGGAATATCTGCCGCACACCGAGCCGTTGCAGGACCTGCGGGATGAGATCCAGCTTTCCCATCGAGACTCCGCCCGAGAGAATCACCGTATCGTGGGTGGCGAGATGTTGCTTGAGGCGTGCTTCGATCGCCGCCGCGTCATCCTGCACGTGATCATCGGCGACCCGAGTGAAACCGCGCGCCTTGAGCGCTGCCACGACGCCGTAGACATTCGAGCGCCGCACCTGATAGGGGCGAATTGCTTCACCCGGTTCGACCAATTCATCGCCCGTGGAGATCACCACGATCGCGGGTTGGGCGCTTACGCGCACGCGTGCCATGCCGGCACTCGCGGCGACGGCGATATCAGGCGCGGCCAATCGCGCGCCGGACGCTAGCAACAAAGCACCTTGACGGGAATCAGAACCGCGCCGATGCACATTCAGATAGGCGTCGACCCTGGCGTTCGCCTGCAGCTGCGCCGCGCCATTGCTCATGCTGATCTGCTCGATCGGCACCACTGCATCGCAGCCTTGCGGCAGCATCGCGCCCGTCATGATCTCGATGCAATTGCTGTCGCTCTCGAGGGTGAGAGGTGCCGCGCCGGCGGCCTGCATGCCTTGTACAGCGAACTCGCGGACGCCGCGCGCGACGCTGGCAGCGCGCAATGCGATGCCGTCCATCGCCACTCGGTCGAACGGCGGCGCGTCCCGCTCGGCGTAGATGTTCTCGCGCAGAATCGCGCCAACTGCCTGCGTGAGCGGCAGCGATTCGATGGGCAGGCCAGTGAGATGCTGGCCGATGGTGAATTCGGCTTCGGCAGGGGTCAGCATCATCGGGATGATGCTGAATCAGCGGGCGCCGGGCAAGAGCCGGCGCCCGCCGGCAGACACTAGTTCTTCTTGTTCTTCGCGTTGTAGGCCCGCAGCTGTTCGTTGAACTGCGATGCCACGGCCTCGAGTTCGTCGATCGCCGCGTTGTGCTTCTGCACCTGCATGCGATCGAGCTCCTTTTTCTGCTCCGGCGTGATCGTATCGCCGGCTTCGGCAACTTTTCCCTCATGCTCGAGCTTGAGGCAGGAGAGGTAAGCTTCCATATCCTTGTTGTACTGCGACACCTGATTCTTCGATGCCACCATTTCTTCCATGGTGGCCGTGGTGCCGTCCGGGATCTTGTCCGGCGCAGTTGGGTACGTGCAGCCCGCGTAGGCCTGCTGTGCCACCAGTCCGGCGGCCACGAGGAGCACTAAAGCAACAGTCTTCATTGGTGAGAATCCCTCAGCAGTTGATTCGGGCCAGTATCCCGGCGTCTATAGTAAATGCGTCCGGCGCCTGTGCGCCACCCTTTGACAATCCTTGACCGGTGCCGCTCCTGTAAAGGTTTGCCAGCGGGGTCAAGCCTTCCATATGAAAGGCGCATGCGGCTGAACTCATCCTGAACGCCGGCCCGTTCGAGCGACTGAATGCCGTGTTCGTGCCGGGTTGCGCCCGTTCACGCGGGCGGTCGTGCCGCGTCGCACTCCGGTTTGTAGCCGCGGGCGTAATAGTTAGGGTAGTCGGCCGACATGCCCTTGAACCGACGATGAATCCAAAGATACTGCTCAGGAACGCGGCGCACGTGGGCTTCGATCAGATGATTGATGCGCAGGGCGTCTGCCACGGCGGAATCCGTCGGGAAGTCGGTCAATGGCGGACCGATGACGCCTCGGTAATGGTCGCCACCCGGCAGCCGTTCGACAAAATACGGCATCACGACCGCGCCTGTCATGGCCACAATTCGTGTGGTTGCCGTATTGGTCGCCGCCGGCACGCCAAAGAACGGCACCATTTCGGCACCTTTCTTGCGATAGCTCTGGTCAGGTGCATACCAGACCACTTCACCGCCCTTGAGCGCTTTCACCAGCGTTCGAATGTCGTCGCGCGGAATCGCCCGTCGCGCCTGGCGGCTGCGATTACGCGCCAGCACCGTACCCAACACCGCATTCTTGGTGGGACGATACATAACGTTGAGTGGCAAGCGTACTGCCAGCGCCCGGCAACCGATCTCTATCGTCGTGAAATGCGCTGACAGCAGCAGCACGCCGCGTCCGCTCCGCCGTGCTTGCTCCACGTGTTCCAGACCGTCGACAGTGGTTAGGCTCAGAACTCGTTCGTCCGAGCCCCACCAGGACGTAGCGGTCTCGAAGAGCGCACAGCCTAAGCTCGCGAAGTGCTGCCTTAACAGCTCAGCCCGCTGCGTGCTGTCGAGGTTCGGCAGGCAGAGCTGCAGATTGCGAGCCGCGATGCGGGCCTGCCAGGGCAGGATCGGTCGCAACCCGCGCCCCATACCGCGCCCGATCCGCAGCAACCAGCGGTGCGGCAGCGGCGCCGCCACGCGCAGGATCGCAAGCCCCAGCCAGGTGGGCCAGTAATTTGGTGCAAGCAAGCGCCAGTTCATGGCTGCATCTTGCCGCAAGCATCGGTCGCGTCAACGTATCGCGTCTGCCGGCGCTGTCGATACGTGGTTGTTCGGCCAGCGGTCGACACAGCAAGCGGTCAGTGCGGTACGGAACTCGGTTGGATCGGCATCATCGGGTGTGGCAGCTGCGGCTTTGATGCGTGCGGCGCACGCCCGCCCATCTGCATCGGCTCGCAGATCATCGCGGGATGCGTCGCCCCCGCCGAAGAGATCGAGCCACTCCTTGCCCACCCCAGCCAGCCGCGCGTAGCGCGCACCACAGCGCCGCGCGATCAACCCGGACGCGATACAGTGCGCCTGTTTGTCCGGCATGCCTGCAAAGTCGACCGACTGCATGGCGCTCCTGGCGCAGCGGGTGGGCGACAGGCTGGCGCAGCCCGACAGGATGCTCAGAGTCAGCGCGAGCAGGACCGGCCGGCGCCATCGGTTCGGTGCGAGTGCAGCAAAACTCATTGGAAACCAGTACGATTTCATCTCTGGCACATGCTGCGCGCCCGTAGCTCAGTTGGATAGAGTAGCTGGCTTCGAACCAGTTGGTCGGGAGTTCGAATCTCTCCGGGCGCGCCAACCTTCGAAGGGTCTGTTCCGGACACATGGGTAACGGATTATTCCGGAGACATGGGTAACACTTTAGCAC
>JAWLAE010000005.1:0-293850 GCA_041395625.1 Steroidobacteraceae bacterium
AGGGCGACTGCCAACAGGCTCCCGGGCTTGCCCAGGCCGACGCGGTACGGGAACTTATTGGCCGACGTCAGATGCATAGCGTCCGATGTTAGCATTGCCCTATGGCCGCTGACTTCAATTCATCCTTCTACCGCAAGTCGTTCGCCGTACTCGCGCTCGGGCTCGTGGGTTATGGCCTGCTGCGCGTCCTCGAGCCATTCTGGGGTGCGCTCACGTGGGCGGCGTTCTTTGCCTTCATCGCGCACCCCGTGCAGGTGCGGCTGACCCGCAAACTACATGGCCGCGACGGTCTGGCCGCCGGCATCATCACCGCGTTGATGCCCATCGTCGTGCTTGCGCCGCTCGCCATTCTCGGCACGGTATTCGTGCAGCAGGTGCGCACCCTGATCCTGAAGATCCAGCAGGGCGGGTTGCAGTTCGATCGGCCGCTGTTCGACAACTGGGAGAGCTATCCGATCATCGGACCGGCGGCCCGCTATGTGCGCGAAATCGTACCGATTACGGCGGAACAGGTGCAGGGCTGGTTGGTAGACGCAGCACAGGGTGTACTGAAACCGCTGGCCGCTGCGGGCGGCACCATCGTGCTGGGCGCCCTCGCGTCGGTGATCGGCTTTTTTCTGATGCTGTTCCTGTTGTTCTTCCTGTTGCGCGACGGCGAGCAAATGTTCACCCGCGTGGCACGTCTGGTGCCACTGTCGAGCGAGCGGCGTGATCCGCTCATCAGACATCTTGCCAATGTGACGCGCGCAGTCGTCTATGGCACCGGCCTCACGGCGATCCTGCAGGGGTTGTTAGTCGGTATCGGCTTTGCGTTCGCGGGTCTGCCGTCGCCGGTGGTGTTCGGAGTACTCGCGGCGATCATGGCGCTGCTGCCAGCCGGCGGTACGGCGATCGTCTGGGTGCCGGCGGTCGCTTACCTCGCCTTTGCGCAACGCTGGGGCGCGGCGCTCTTCCTGCTGGTTTGGGGCGTCGTCGTGTCGGTATCCGACAATCTCATTCGCCCGCTGCTCATTTCGCGAAGTGGGCCAGTCTCGACGTTGATCGTGTTCGTCGGCGTAATCGGCGGTGTCGCGGCGTTCGGTGCGATCGGCGTGATCATCGGCCCCGTATTTCTGACGCTCGTGACGGCGCTAGTGACCTTCGCGGACGAGATGCTCGATGCAGACGAGGGCGATCAGCCCATTGATCCGCCCGTTTAGGGCACACCAGATAGCGGGGCGGCGCTGCTACAATTCGCGCCCTCATGGATGTCTCCGCACTTCTGAATCCGCTCAACGACGCGCAGCGCGCCGCCGTGACCGCGCCCGTGGGTCCCGTACTCGTGCTGGCGGGTGCGGGCAGCGGCAAAACCCGCGTGCTCACGCACCGCATCGGCTGGCTCATCCAGACCGAAGGCGCGTCGCCGCACTCGATCATGGCGGTCACTTTCACGAACAAGGCTGCCGCGGAGATGCGCGCGCGCATCGAGGGGCTGCTCGGCATCCCGGCCGCCGCGATGTGGGTCGGCACCTTTCACGGCATCGCGCACCGGTTGCTGCGGCTGCACTGGCGGGAAGCTGGGCTGAAACAGAGTTTTCAGATCCTCGATTCGGAAGATCAGCTGCGGCTCATCCGTAAGATCGTCAAGGCCCAGAACCTTGACGAGGCACGCTGGGTACCGCGCGAGATCCAGTGGTTCATCAATTCGAACAAGGACGAGGGCCATCGGCCCGCGACGATGAAGGTGGGCGATGATCCGACGCGACGTCAGCTCGTCAAACTGTACGGCGACTACGAAGAGCAGTGTCAGCGGATGGGCGTCGTCGATTTCGCCGAGCTGTTGCTGCGCGCCTTCGAGCTGTGGCGCGACAATCCGGATGTGCTGCAGCACTATCGTCAGCGCTTCCGGCACGTGCTGATCGACGAATTCCAGGATACGAATGCCATTCAATATGCCTGGACGAAGCTGCTGGCGGGCAAGGACGGCGCGCCGTTCGTCGTGGGCGACGACGATCAGTCCATCTATCGCTGGCGTGGTGCGCGGGTGGAGAACCTGCAGCAGTTCACCAAAGACTTTCCGGCCGGCAAGCTGTTCCGCCTGGAGCAGAACTACCGCTCCACTGGCAATATTCTCGCTGCCGCCAATGCACTGATTGCTAACAACTCGGGTCGCCTCGGCAAGAATCTCTGGACCAGCGGTGCCGAGGGCGAGCCGATCCGCCTGTATGCCGCCTTCAACGAGCGCGATGAAGCCGAGTTCGTGATGCAGCGCATCCGCGATTGGGTGGCGCAAGGCGGCGCGCGGCGCGACGTTGCAATCCTGTATCGTTCCAATGCTCAGTCACGTGTCTTCGAGGAAGTGTTCCTCGCCACGCGCACGCCTTATCGCGTGTATGGCGGTCTGCGCTTCTTCGAACGCGCAGAAATCAAGGACGCCCTCGCTTACCTGCGGCTGATCGCCAATCACGACGACGACACCTCGTTCGAGCGCATCGTCAATCTGCCGACCCGTGGCATTGGCGCGAAGAGTGTCGATGACATCCGCATGGCCGCACGCGGTGCGGGTTCGTCGCTGTGGCGTGCGGCGGCGGCGAGCCTCACCGACGGCTCGCTCGGAACCCGTGCGCAGGGCGCGCTGTCTGGCTTCATGCAGCTGATCCTGCGGCTGCGCCAGGAGATCGCGGACCTGCCGCTGCACGAGCAGGTGGACCATGTGCTGAACGCGAGCGGGTTGTTGGATCATCACCGCAAGGAAAAGGCCGAGCGTGGCGAAGCGCGGGTGGAGAACCTGCTGGAACTCGTCTCGGCCGCCCGCGGCTTCGAGCCCGAGGGCGCCGCGGCCGAGGATGTGCAGTTGCCGCCGCTCGAGGCGTTCCTCGCCCACGCCGCGCTCGAATCGGGCGAGGGCCAGGCCGAGGCCTGGGAGGACTGCATCCAGATGATGACGCTGCATACCGCCAAGGGTCTGGAGTTCCCCGTCGTATTCCTGTGCGGCATGGAAGACGGCCTGTTCCCGCACCAGCGCTCGCTCAACGATCTCGACGGTGTGGAAGAAGAGCGTCGGCTTTGTTACGTCGGTGCGACGCGCGCCATGCGCCAGTTGTTCCTCACCTACGCCGAGCAACGGCGGCTGCACGGGCAGGACAATTATTGCCAGGCGTCGCGTTTCATCCAGGAGATCCCCGAGGAATTGCTGGAGGAAGTCCGGCCGCGCGTGCAGGTGTCGCGGCCTGTGGCGGCTGGCCGATTCAAGCCGCCCGTCGAGGACAGCGCCGCGAACGGCGGCCTGCGGCTGGGCGCGCGCGTGAAGCATGCCAAGTTCGGCCAGGGCGTGGTGCTCGACGTCGAGGGTCAGGGCCCGAGCGCGCGCGTGCAGGTCAACTTCGAATCGCAAGGCACCAAATGGCTGATGCTGCAGTACGCCAATCTCGAGGGCATCCGGTGAGCGCGTTCGAGAGACGGCTGCAGGCTGCCTGGCGTACTAACAATTCACTCGTCTGCATTGGTCTCGATCCGGAGCCAGCACGCTTGCCATCTGCGGTACGCGCTCGGCCGCAGGCGATTTTCGAATTCAACAAAGCGATCGTCGATGCTACCTGCGATCTAGTCGCCGCCTACAAGCCGCAGTTTGCACACTACGCCGCCGAGCGCGCCGAGGAACAGCTCGAACGCACGATCGGCTATATCCGCGAGCGAGCGCCGACGGCGCTGATCATCCTCGACAGCAAGCGCGGCGACATCGGCAGCACCGCGGAGCGCTATGCGCGTGAAGCCTTCGATCGGTACGGCGCCGATGCCGTCACGGTCAATCCCTATCTTGGCCAGGACTCCTTGCAGCCGTTCCTGGAGCGTGGCGACCGTGGCGTGATCATCCTGTGTCGCACGTCGAATCCCGGCGCGCGCGACTTCCAGGATCTGCGCCTGGCGGACGGTCGGACGCTGTACCAGACAGTGGCAGACAAGGTGGCGCAGAACTGGAACAGCCAGGGCAACTGCATGCTGGTGGTCGGCGCCACCTATCCAGACGAGCTTGGCGAACTGCGCGCGCGTGTCGGCGATCTCCCATTTCTGGTGCCAGGGGTCGGCGCCCAGGGCGGTGACGTCGCGCAGGCTGTGACCCGTGGCCGCACTGCGAACGGCACCGGCTTGCTGGTGAGTTCATCGCGCGCCATCCTTTACGCCGGTAGCGGGGCGGACTTCGCAGCTGCAGCACGTGCCGCCGCCGCAGATCTGCAGGCTGCCATCAACGAACACCGCTAACAGCACGCTTCTCGGGCGCGCTTGCGAGTAAACTAGGCGGCCATGAAGATCGTCATCCTTGGCGCTGGCCAAGTGGGCCGTACTGCAGCCCATCATCTGTCCCGCGAAGAAGCCAACGAGGTGACGGTCGTCGACACGGACGAGGACGTGTTGCGCGATCTGCAGGATCGGCTCGATATCCGCACCGTGTCCGGCAACGCGGCGTACCCGTCGGTGCTCGAGGCGGCCGGTGCCGCCACGGCCGACGTGCTCGTCGCACTCACGTCGAGCGACGAAGTCAATATCGTGGCCTGCGAAGTGGCCTATGCCCTGTATCGAACGCGAGTCAAGATCGCACGCATCCGGTCGGCTGAGTACACGCGCCATCCGAAACTATTCAGCGATGAAGCGTTCTCGGTAGACGTCTGGATCAGTCCCGAGCAACTGGTCACCGAGTACATCGAGCGGCTGATCCGTTACCCAGGCGCGCTGCAGGTGCTCGACTTCGCCGATGGCCGCGTGCGGCTGGTCAGCGTCCGTGCCCGGCCAGGCGGTTTGTTAGTGGGTCAGCGGCTGCGCACGCTGCGCGAGCATCTTCCGAACACCGAAGGGCGGGTGGTCGCGATCTATCGCGGCGGCCGCAGCATCGTACCCGATGGCGACACTGTCATCGAAGATGGTGACGAAGTGTTCTTTCTGGCCGCGCGACAGGACATCCGCACGTTCATGGCAGAGATGCGCAAGGAAGAGCCGCCGGTCCGTCGCGTCGTGATCGCCGGCGGCGGCAATATCGGTTTCCGCGTGGCGAAAGAGCTCGAGGAAACGAATCAGGTCAAGCTGATCGAGCGCGACGCGAAACGGGCGCGGCGCGTGTCCGAGCGTCTGCGCAATACCATCGTGTTGAATGGCGACGCGGCGGATGAAGAACTGCTGATCGAAGAGAATATCGACAGTTGCGATGTCTTTGCGGCACTCACCAATTCCGAAGAAGCCAATATCCTCTCCGCGATGCTCGCCAAGCGGCTAGGCGCCAAGAAGGTGATGGCGCTGATCAACAAGCCGTCGTACGGCGAACTGATGGAAAGCGGGTCTATCGACATCGCGATCTCACCGCAGACTATCACCATCGGTTCGTTGCTCGCACATGTGCGGCGCGCCGACGTTGTTCGCGTCCATAGCCTGCGGCGCGGCGCGGCCGAGGCACTCGAGACGATCGTGCACGGTGATGAAAAAAGCTCGCAGGTGGTCGGCCGCCGCATCGAGGACATCAAGTTGCCTGCGGGAGCATCGATCGGTGCGATCGCACGCGGCGACCAGGTCTTCATGGCACATCACGACACGCTCATCGCGCCCGATGATCACGTGATCATCTTCATGTCCGATCGCCGCCACGTCGAACAGATCGAGCGGCTGTTCCTCGGCGGCAGCGGGCGCTAGCCTGTCTAGCCTGGTGGCCAGAACTTGTTAGCCATCGCGCATGTTCTCGGAGCGATGCTGGCGTTCTTCAGCGTCGCCTACATCGTGCCGATCGCCTGGTCGCTGGGCTCCGGCGACGGCGCGGTGCTGGATTTCGTGATTGCGGCGGCGGTGAACGTCGCGGTCGGGCTGACGATCGCCTGGTCTACGCGGCGCTATCGACGCGAACTTAAGGCGCGCGATGGCTTCATATTGGTCACGCTCTCGTGGGTGTTGATGTCTGCATCCGCAGCGATTCCCTTGATGATCGCCATTCCCGATCTCAGCTTCACGGATGCCTATTTCGAAGCGGTCTCGGGGCTCACGACCACCGGCTCCACTGTGCTGCATGGTCTCGATTTCCTGCCGCCATCGATCAACATCTGGCGCACGATGCTGCACTGGCTTGGCGGCATCGGCATCATCGTGCTGGCGGTGGCCATTCTGCCGCTGCTGGGAGTCGGCGGCATGCAGCTCTACAAGGCCGAGACCCCCGGACCTGTCAAGGATGAAAAGCTCACGCCGCG
The DNA here is from genome assembly GCA_041395625.1 of Steroidobacteraceae bacterium. Taxonomy (GTDB): domain Bacteria; phylum Pseudomonadota; class Gammaproteobacteria; order Steroidobacterales; family Steroidobacteraceae; genus CADEED01. The sequence goes on from JAWLAE010000005.1 coordinate 6,201, forward strand.
CATTACCGAGACCGCGAAGGCGCTGTGGCTCACGTACCTGATATTCACCCTGGTTGGCATCGCCGCGCTGAAGCTCTGCGGCTTGAGCTGGCTCGACTCCGTCTGTCACGCCTTCTCCGTGATGGCGCTCGGCGGCTTCTCGTCGCGCGACGCCAGCATCGGCGCCTTCGACACGACGGCCGTGGAGATCGTGCTGTCCGTACTGATGGTGCTCGCCTCGGTCAGTTTCGCGCGACATTTCATGGCGCTGCGGACGCTGTCGTTGAAGTCCTATGCCCGCGACACGCAAGGCAAGGCGGTGCTGATGGTCCTCGGCGGCAGCCTGGTGTTCATATCCGCCTTGCTGACGATTTCCGGGACCTATCCCACATTCTGGGAGTCACTGCGGCATGCCACGTTCAACGTGATTTCCGTGGCGACGACGACTGGCTTCTCGTCGGAAGACTACGAAAAGTGGCCGCTGTTCGCGCCCGTCTGGATGCTGTTCCTGTCCTGCATTCTGTGCAGTACGGGCTCGACCGGCGGCGGCATCAAGATGTTCCGCACCTTGCTGCTGTGGCGGCAAGCGGCGCGCGAGCTGAAGCAGCTCGTGCACCCGAGCGCCGTGATTCCGATCCGCATCGGCGGCGACGTCGTCCCCGATCGGATCATCTATTCCGTGCTGGCGTTCATCTTTCTATACTTCATGACGGTAGCCGCCATTACCTTCGGTCTGCTGCTGACCGGCCTCGATATCGTCTCGTCGCTCTCCGCCGCTGTCGCGTCCTTGAACAATCTGGGTCCGGCGCTGGGCGAAGTTGGGCCCTCGACCACCTATGAATCACTGACCGACGCGCAGACCTGGATCTGCACGGCCGCCATGATCCTGGGGCGGCTGGAGATCTTCAGCGTGCTCGTGTTGTTCACACCGGTGTTCTGGCGCAAATAGGGCCTCGTGGCATGCAACCAATGGCAGGGTTGCCGCATCTGAATGGATGACGGGAGCCGTATCGCCATCCCTCGTGGTCTGCGTACCGTGACTGCCATCTCCCAGGACCCAATCGGGCGATGCAGACGAGCGTGTCGGTCCCTGAGAATTTCCGGCTCTGCGGCGAGCACGGCTCCCGTCCCTCAATCGCGCCCGCGCGCTGTACTTGCGGCGGGCTCTGTACCCCGCCAGTATCGCGCTGCATGAGCGCGGCTGACGGTACTCTTCCTGGCAAATCGAGCTTGATCGACCGCCTTTCCGATGCATTGGGACGCGCCATCTCCTGGCTGACTCTCGCGATGGTGTTGGTAACGCTCGTGGTGGTGGTGCTGCGCTACGTGTTCGGGATTGGCGTGATCTGGCTGCAGGAATCCATCACTTGGATGCATGCGGTGGTGTTCATGTTGGGCGCGAGTTATGCCCTGCGGCAGGAAGACCACGTGCGGGTCGACGTCTTGTATCGGCGCGCGACGCCGCGGCAACGGGGCTGGATCGACGTCCTCGGCAGCCTGCTGTTCCTGCTGCCATTCTGCGCCTACATCCTCTATACGAGTTGGCCTTACGTCGCGGCGTCGTTCGCGGTGCGCGAGGCATCGCGCGAAGCAAACGGGCTTCCGGGGCTGTTCCTGCTCAAGGCCGTCATCCCGTTGATGGCTGTCTTGTTAGCGCTGCAGGCACTGGCGGATCTGCGCCGCGCGGTGCACCGGATTCGGGGCGGCTGACAGTACCCCACCATGGAAATCGCGGCGCTGTTGTTGTTTCTGGTGGTGGTGCTCGCGCTGCTCGCCGGCTTTCCCGTGGCGTTCACGCTGGCTGGCGTATCGCTGCTGTTCGCGCTCGCTGCCCAGGCTCTGGGCTGGTTCGATGCCTCGTATCTGGAGGCACTCCCGAGCCGCATCTTCGGCACCATGCAGAACGAAACGCTGATCGCCGTACCGTTATTCGTGTTCATGGGGCTGGTGCTCGAACGCGCCCGCATCGCCGAAGATTTGCTGGAAACCTTGGGGCTGCTGTTCGGCCGCATACGCGGCGGTCTTGGCTTTTCCGTGCTGATCGTCGGCACCTTGTTAGCCGCGAGCACGGGCATAGTGGGTGCCACGGTCGTCACCATGGGCCTGCTTTGCCTGCCGACGATGCTCAAGCGGGGCTACAGCTTAGAAATATCCACGGGCGCGATCTGCGCCGCCGGTACTCTCGGGCAGATCATTCCGCCGTCCATCATTCTCGTACTGCTGGGCGACGTGCTGTCATCGGCCTATTCCCAGGCGCAACTGCGGCAGGGCATCTACTCGCCCGAGACCATCTCGGTAGGCGATTTGTTTCTGGGTGCGCTGCTGCCTGGTCTGTTGCTGGTGGGACTCTATCTGTTGTACCTGGCCGCGGTCGCGCTCTGGCAGCCGGCGTCGATGCCAGCGTTACCGGTCGCCGAGCGGGATGCCGCGCGCGTGCACGGCTTCGGCTTGCGTGTACTGCGCGTGCTGGTGGCGCCACTCGTGCTGATCGTAGCTGTATTGGGCTCGATCGTTTCGGGCGTGGCCACACCGACCGAGGCGGCGGCAGTCGGCGCAGCCGGCGCGCTGCTGCTCGCACTCATGCGCCGCCAACTGACGCTCGCCAGGTTGCGCGAAATCATGCAGGGCACCGTTCGCATGAGCGCGATGGTGTTCATGATCCTGATCGGCGCCGCGGTCTTTTCCATCGTCTTCCGCGGCTTGGGCGGCGACGATGTCGTACATGAATTGCTGACGGGCCTGCCCGGCGGCGTTCTTGGCGCCATGCTGATCGTGATGCTGGTGATGTTCGTGCTGGGTTTCGTGCTCGATTTCATCGAGATCACCTACGTCGTCGTGCCGATCGTAGGTCCCGTGCTGCTGGCGATGGGACTCGACCCGGTGTGGCTCGGCGTGATGATCGCCATCAACCTGCAGACGTCTTTCCTGACCCCGCCGTTTGGCTTCGCGCTGTTCTATCTGCGCGGCGTGGCGCCGCCGGAAGTGAGAACGAGCACGATCTATCGGGGTGCGTTGCCGTTCGTCGCGCTGCAGTTGATCGCGCTGGCCGTGATCGCGATCTGGCCGCAGATCGTGACCTGGCTGCCGAAGGCTGTCTACGCTGACTGACTAGCGGTGAATATATTCCTCGAGATCGGCGATCGTGCGCTCCTGCTCTTCGATCACCGATTTGACGAGGTCGCCGATGGAAATCACACCGATTACTTCGCCGGCATCGACCACTGGCAAATGGCGGATACGCTTCTCGGTCATGCGCCGCATGCAGTCGTTGACCCGGTCGCGCGGCGCCACGGTGAGGACGGGCGAGCTCATGATCTGCCAAACCGGTGTCTCACTCGACGAGCGCCCCATCAGCACGACTTTGCGGGCATAGTCGCGCTCCGAGACGATGCCGACGAGCTCCTTGCCCTTCATGACCAGCACGGCGCCCACGTACTTGGCGGCCATCAGGCGAATGGCTTCTAGCACCGGGGTGTCGGGTTCGACGGCGAACACCGCCTGCGATCGTTTACCTGCTAACAACTGTTCCACAGAGATCATGATTGCACCTCGCACTGTCCGGCGGTGTTACCACAGGATAGCGCCTGCAGGGGCGAGCAGCAACTACGCACCGGCGACCACTCGTGCCGCTGATTCTTGTAACTCTACCGGATAGAGCGTCTGGAGAAAGCGCTTGTACCAGTGATGGATATCGTTAGTGCGTAGCACCTGCAGAGAGCGGCGATGCCGCTCGCGCCGTTCTTCGAGTGGCATGGTGAGCGCCGTCTGCATCGCTTTGGCAATGGCGCTGCTGTCGTAGGGATTGACCAGCAGCGCATCCTTGAGCTCCGCCGCGGCGCCCGCCAGTGATGACAGCACGAGCACGCCCGGATTGGCCGGATCCTGCGCCGCCACGAACTCCTTCGCCACCAGGTTCATGCCATCGCGCACCGGCGTGACCAGACCCACCTGCGACAGGCGGAAGAACCCCATCAGCACATTGCGTGGGAAATTGCGATTCAGGTACCGGATGGGAGTCCAGTCCGTGTCGGCGTACAGGCCGTTGGTTCGGCCCGACGATTGCTCCAGCGCCGCGCGCAGCTTGACGTACGCGCGCACGTCGGTGCGCGACAGCGGCGCGATCTGCACGTATACCACGCGGTTCTGCTGCTCTGGATAAGTCTCCAGGAATTCCCGGTAGGCCGCGAAACGTTCCAGCAGGCCTTTGCTGTAGTCGAGGCGATCGACGCCGATCATCAGCGGCCGGTCCTGCAGACCGACCTGCATCTGCCGCACCGGCTTCGACTGCATGGCCTCGTTGGCGCTTTTCTCGATCTCCTCGACATCCACACCGATCGGAAACACGCCCGTCATCGTGCGCCGACCGGCGACATGGACACTGCTGTCGGAACCGACCGCCGTCTCGCCCCACAGGGCCGCGGCTGTGGCCAGAAAATTCAGCTGATCGCCTTCCGTCTGGAAGCCCAGCAGATCGAAAGCCAGCAAGGACCCCAGCAGCTCCGCGCAGACCGGCAGTGCACGCAAGACATCGTAGGGCGGAAACGGAATATGCAGAAAGAATCCGAGTCGATTGCGGACACCCCGCTCGCGCAATTTGTGGGCGAGCGGCACCAGATGATAATCGTGAATCCAGACCAGATCATCGTCGGTGAGAAGGGGCGCCAGATGTTCGGCGAACAGACTGTTGACTGCATCGTAGGCGCCATACTCGGCGGCGGAATAATGGAAGGTGCCGAGAAAGGAATGCAGCAGTGGCCACAGCGTGCCATTGGCGAAACCGTTGTAGTATGGCGCGTAGATCGCGTCCGGCACGTCGATCGTGGCGTAGGTCACCTGGTCGCGCTCCATGAGCTTCGGTGCAATCGTCTCCTTGGCAGATGTTTCGCCGCTGGCGCCGAACCACAAACCACCGCGGGCACGCATTGCGGCGAGCACCCCGACGGCCAGGCCACCGGGCGCTGCCGTGCGCCGCGGAATGGTTATACGATTGGAAACATTGACGAGCCTCATGGTCCGGATCCTCCTGCTGCAGCGTCTGTATTCGCCAGCGCTGCAGATAGCGCATGCAGCACGGCGCACACGTCGGTCGGCCCAGCCAGATGTTGGTAGGACGTAGCTGACAACCGTGGACCAACTGCGACGGCTCTGCCTCCTGCGCTCGCTACGTGCTGCAGCGCGGGCAGATCAGTGTCGTCGTCACCGAAATAGAGTGGTAGACGCCCGCGAAACGGCGCTCGCTGACGCAGCGCCTCGACCGCAGTTCCTTTGTCGAAGGAGTCACCGCGAAGTTCTGCCACTGCAGCACCCCACTGGATGCGTAGCCCGCTACCGGTTTGCGCGAGTTCCGATACGAGTTGGCGAACCATCGGTTCACAGTCGGGTGCGCGGCGGTAGTGTAACGCAACACTCACACCCTTGTCCTCGAAATACAGGCGCGGCTCGCTGGCGACCGCGCGTTGCAACGCCACGCGCACTTCTGTCATGACGGCCGGATCAGGAGCCGCTGCACTGGCGAGCAGGCCAGCCGGCGTGCGTATCTCGCCTCCGTGCGCACCGATGCGCGCGAACGCGGGCGCAGGAAACAGTCGGTCGAGGTCGCGCATCGACCGGCCACTAACTATCGACACGGCGCCGTCGAGCTGCTGGGTGAGGGTATCGAGCAGGGCGCGCAGCTCGGAAGAGATGGTCGTTTCAACCGGTGTTGGCGAAAACCCGACGAGCGTGCCGTCCACATCGAGAAACAGGGCCAGCTCACGCTGGCCCCGCGGATCGGCGGGTAACAACCGGTACACGAACTCGGTTGCCCAGGCATTTGCACGGGCGCTATTCACCTATCTCCGACCCTTATGTCGGTCGCCCGTCAGCCAAGGGTGTATGGCGATTCTGCATCACAGCATGATATCGCAGGAACGTTGCCGAGCGCCGACAGCGTGCCTTTGGCGTGCAGCGTGCCACACTCGAGAGGCCGCCGATATGTGAACGAGGTAACACTGGCAGCTCGCGGCGCGTGCCACACTCGATGATGTTTTCCGACAAATCCGCTTCTTATCGCCCTGTGACGACACCTGCAGAAATTCCGGAGCGTACGGTCAGCGCTGACAACCTCGCGGTCGTGGCCGAGGATGTCACACTGGTCGCGTACCTGTCGGGGACGTTCGCGCTGTGCTTTTACGACGCGGTGTACGAGTCGGGCGGTCTGGTGCACTTGCGGATCGTGCCGCCCGGCAGAGTCAACGAGCCTGATCTGACCGACACCACACTGGCGACCGATCTGCTGCTGCTGGATCGCTGCCTGGCGGATCTGCATACGATCGAGCCGCGCGCGCATCACTGGCAGGCGAAGCTCGTGGCGCACCTGCCAGAACAAGAGGCTGGCCGGCAGCGTTTTGTGTCGATGCGCAGCTTTCTGGACTCGTTCCTGCGGGATGCCGACGTGAAGCTGATCAGCGTCGACGAGCAACCCGGCGCGCCGCTGGTCGTGCGCTTTCGGCCATCGATGGGGCAGGTCCGCAGCCAATCGTTCGAGACGAGCAAAGTCGCCCGCTGACAACCATCGCGGCTGCGCATAGGATGGCGCGCTATGCGCAATCCCTTGTCCTTCACTCGCTCGCTTGTGTGGTTCATCCTGGTCTCGCCGGCTCTTGCAGCCGCGGCCGGCCAAGATGCGCAGACAGCGCTCGCCGGGCTGTTCGAGCGTGCTTGGCAGCGCGATTTGGCCGACAACCCGTTGACCGCCAGCTACTTTGGCGACCGGCGCTTTGAGGATCGGCTGCCAGACCTGTCCGCCGCAGCGATCGCCCGACGGGATGCTGCGGATCGGCAAGTGCTGATCGAACTGGGGCGGATCGAGCGCGCTGTCCTGACCACCGATGAGCAGCTGAGTTACGACTTGTTCCGGCGCGAGTATGACGGGCGCGTGGCAGCGCAGCGCTTCAAGCCGTGGCTGTATGAGATTCGCCCGAGTGACGGTCCGCAGGCGTTGTCGGAGGTGGCCGAGTTGCTGCCGTTTCAGACGGCCGCGGACTACCGCAACTGGATCGCCCGCCTCACGGCTATTGGTCCATATTTGAGGCAGTACGAGTCTATATTGCAGTTAGCGATCCGTGAGCGGCGAACTCAGCCGCGCGTCATCATGGAGAAAGCGCTGGTTCAGCTGCAGAAGCAGCTCGTAGGGGAGCCCGAACAAAGTCCGTTCTTCAAGCCTTTTGAGCGCATGCCGGCGTCGATTCTCGCGGCCGAGCGCGCGCAACTCAGTGCGGCCGGGCGGACTGCGATTCAAGTGCACGTGCTGCCGGCCTACCGCCAGTTTGAACAGTTCTTCCGCACCCGCTATCTGCCCGCGACGCGTACCAGTGTCGGCATCTGGGATACGCCCGAAGGTCAGGACTTCTATCGCAATCGCGCGGCACTGCACACCACGACCACGCTGACCCCCGACGAGATCCACTCGCTGGGCTTGAGCGAAGTGGCGCGCATCCGCGCCGAGATGCAGCAGGTGATGGCCGCAGTGGGCTGGCAGGGCACGCTGCAGGAATTCTTCGTGCACCTGCGCACCGATCCCAAGTTCTATTTCCAGTCACAACAGGAGCTGTTCGAGGCGTATGCCAGCACCGCCAAGCGGATCGACCCGGAGCTCGTCCGGCTGTTCGGTGTACTGCCTCGCACGCCCTATGGCGTGCGGCCGATACCGGACACCAGCGCGCCCAACACGACCACGGCGTACTACCAAGGGCCGGCGCTCGACGGCTCGCGGCCTGGCTACTACTACGTGAACCTGTATCGGCCCGAGGTTCGGCCGAAGTACGAGATCGAGGTGCTGACGATCCACGAGGCGGTGCCCGGGCATCATCTGCAGATTGCGCTGGCACAGGAACAGCAATCCCTGCCGCAGTTTCGTCGCAACGCCAGTATCACGGCCTATGTGGAAGGCTGGGCGCTCTATTCCGAGAGTCTCGGCGAGGAGTTGGGCCTGTATCGCGATCCGTACTCGCGCTTCGGTTATCTGACGTACGACATGTGGCGCGCGGTGCGTCTGGTCGTTGATACCGGCATCCATGCAAAGAAATGGACCCGCGAGCAGGCCATCGACTACTTCAAGGACAACGCCGCCAAGACCGAAGCCGATATCGTCAACGAGATCGACCGCTACATCTCCTGGCCGGGGCAGGCGTTGGCGTACAAGATCGGCCAGCTGCGCATCCGCGGGCTGCGGACAGAGGCGGAACAGACGCTCGGCGAGAAATTCGACGTCCGTGCCTTCCACGACCAGCTGCTCGAAGCCGGCGCGCTGCCGCTCGATGTGCTGGAGGCGCGCACACGAGCGTGGATCGCACGTGGCAACTGAAGACTGGGTCGATGTGGGCGCCAGCGACGTGTTGGCGCAGAAAGCGCTGCAGGCTGTACGTGTGGGTCGCACGCGGATCGCGCTGTCGTTCAAGGACGGCCGGTTCGGCGCCATCTCCAACAACTGCAATCATGTCGGCGGCCCACTCGGCGATGGTCGACTGGACGGTGACTACATCGTATGCCCATGGCACTACTGGAAGTTTCACTGCCGGACGGGCGTTGGCGAACCCGGATACGAGCAGGACCAGGTGCCGGCACATGACGTACGCGTGGAGAATGGCCGCGTACTGGTGCGCCGTGAGTCAAGTTCCAAACGGCAACGCTCCCCACACGAACCGCATCCGCTGGCGCGCACGCCTACACGAGAGCCAGGACCGATCCGCGTACTCGGCATTTCGACCACGGTGATGACGCCCGACCAGCCGCGCTACAGCACGTCGGATCATTTGCTGCAGTCTGCCATGGGCGCCGCCGCAGACGAGTCGGCTTGCGAGACGCGGCTGGTCAGGCTGCGCGACCTCGCGTTCCGCGCCTGTGAGGGCTTCTATTCGAAGTCCGCCCGCGCCTGCACCTGGCCGTGCTCGATCACACAAATGGACCCGGCTGACCAGATGGAGCGTGTGTACGAGGGGATCGTGCACTGGGCCGATGTGATCCTGGTTGCGACCCCGATTCGATGGGGCAACGCGAGCAGCCTCTACTACAAGATGGTGGAGCGGATGAACTGCATCCAGAACCAGGAAACACTCGCGGGCAAACACCTGCTACGCAACAAGGTCGCTGCTTTCATCATCACCGGCGGCCAGGACAACGTGCAGGCCGTTGCGGGCCAGATGCTGGCGTTCTTCGCCGAGATCGGTTGCCAGTTCCCGTCGTTTCCGTTCATCGCGCACTCGCGCGGCTGGAGCGCCGAGGATATGGAGAACAACGAGCGCTATGTGCAGAACTCAACGTCGCTGCATGAAGGCGCTGTGGCGCTCGCCCGGCGCTCTGCCGACTTGGCGCGCGTCATGATTAAAGACAACCTGGGCGACAATGCGCTCACGCGTGGCGGTCGCAAGGGCTATCGATTCGACGAGCTGCAGAACGCTAATCCAGCGCCAGATCCTTCGAGTAGGTGACGTTCAGCACGTTGTCATACCAGCCGCGCACCTCGGGTTTGACGAGATGCTTGTTCACGTAGAAGTACAGCGGGATCAACGGATGCTCGGCGAGCATCAGCCGTTCGGCCTCTTCCAGTATCTGGCGGCGCGTGGTTGACCCTGCAGCGGCAGCGGCCTTGGCAAGGAGCTGGTCATACCGCTCGCTCTTGTAGCCCACGGTGTTGATGCCGAAGTCACTCTTCAGATACTGCGCGTAGGTATAGGCATCGTTGTAGTCGCCGGCCCAGGAAAGCCGGAACATGTCGACCTTGCGGCTGTTGATGTCCGCCAGCAGCGATTTTATCTCGACGGCGACCAACTTGGCTTCCACGCCGAGCGCCTCTTTCCACATGGATGCCACCGCGATCGCCACCTTGTTGTGCATCTCGCCGCTGTTGTAACGCAGCTCGAAGCGCGCCGGCCTGGCTGCAGTGAAGCCAGCCTCGCGATACAGCTCACGCGCCGCCGCGATCCGCTCGGGCATCGGCTGCTCGGCGTAGTCGAAGCTCTGCGAACCGTAGTCGTGCGTGCCGATTGGCACCCAGCCGTGAGCCGGCGTTTCACCCACGCGCAGCACCGTCTTGGCCAAGCGCTCGCGATCGATCACCATCGACAATGCCTGACGCAGCTTCGGGTTGTCGGCGAACAGCGGCTTGTCGAGATTGAAGCCGTAGAAATAGGTATTGAGCTGTGGTGACACGTGCAGCTCGGCGCGCAGATTCTCGCGGATCCAGTCGAACTGCCCGCGCGGCACGACGAATGTCACGTGCAGGTCGCCGGCGCGATAAGCACGCAGCTCGGCATTCTCATCGGCGAGAATCAGATAGCGCACCCCGTCGATCAGATTGCGCGAGTTGGCACGGTAGCGCTGGTTGCGCGTCAGGACGATCGACGAACCTTCGGTCCACTCTTCGAGCGTGAAGGCGCCGTTGGAGATCATCTCTCCTGGCCGAGTCAGCTCTTTGGCGCCAGCCGCCAGCGATGCGCGGTGCACTGGGCAGGTGCTGGGATGTGCCAGCAAGCCAGGCAGGTAAGGCGCACGAGTGGTTAGTGTCACCGCCACGGTAGCATCGTCCGGCGCGGCGACGCCGAGCTGGGCAGGAGCCATGCGGCCAGCGATGATCTCGCCGGCGTTCTCGATGACGTCCACGACCTGCGCGTACTGCGACGCAGTGGCAGGATCCACCAGCCGTTGCAGACCGGCTACGAAATCGGCGGCCGTCAGGGGATCGCCGTTCGACCAGACGAGCTCTGGCCTGAGTTTGAAGGTGTACACGCGACCGTCATCACTCACGTTCCAGTCGCTGGCCGCGCCTGGTACCGGCGACGCATCGGGCCCGAGTGAGGTGAGGCATTCGAACAGATCCCGCAGCACGGTGTGCGCTTCGATCAGTCGCGCCTTTTGCGGATCGAGGGAATCCGGTCCCGGGCCGATGCCGCGCAGGAGTATTTTGGGCGCCGCGGTCGCGGCGGCGGGTGTGTCATCGAAATTGTTGGTGACCGGCTCGCGCGAACAGGCCGCCAGCAGTGCGAGGCCGAGCAACGACACCAGCAGGCCGGGCCGGCCAAACACCTCAGGCCGCACGCGCCCGCTTCTTCAAATGCACCAGCAGAATCGAGATGGCGGCGGGCGTCACGCCCTGCATGCGTGCGGCCTGACCCAAGGTCATCGGCCGGGCTGCGGCCAATTGCTGCCGCACCTCGATCGACAGACCGGCGACGGACGCGTAATCGAGATCCACCGGCAGCGACAACTCTTCGTTATATCGCTGTCGCTCGATCTCGGCCTGCTGTCGTTCGATGTAGCCCGCATATTTGGCAGCTACTTCGAGCTGCAGAGCGATCTGCGGGGCCAGACGCTCGTCGGTGGCGGTCCCGTGATCACTGCCACCGATCAATTCGACGACGTCCCGATAACGAACTTCCGGCCGGCACAATAGCTCGAGCGCCGTCAGATCCCGACCGATGGGCGTCTCCAGCACGCGCGCAGTCCACTCGGACGGAATCTGCTGCGGCTTTAGGCGGGTGCGACGGAAGCGCTCGAGCTCACACTCCGAGCCGCTGCGCTTCGCTTCGAAGAACGCCCAGCGCTCGTCATCGACCAGCCCCAGCTCACGGCCCAGAGCTGTCAGGCGCAGATCTGCATTATCTTCACGCAGCACCAGACGGTGCTCTGCGCGGCTGGTGAACATCCGATACGGCTCGCGCGTGCCGCGCGTGACGAGATCGTCGATCAACACGCCGACGTACGACTCGCTGCGCTTCGGCAGGAACGCCGGCTCATCGCGTACGGCACGTGCGGCATTGATCCCTGCCACGAGCCCCTGCGCGGCGGCTTCTTCATAGCCCGTGGTGCCGTTGATCTGCCCCGCGAAAAAAAGACCGGCAATGTATTTCGTCTCGAGCGCCGCCGTCAGATCGCGGGGATCGAAATAGTCGTACTCGATTGCATACCCGGGACGCGTGATATGCGCATGCTCGAAGCCGCGGATACTGCGGACGAACTCATACTGCACGTCGAACGGCAAACTGGTGGAAATACCGTTGGGATAGATCTCTTGCGTATTGAGACCTTCGGGCTCGATGAAGATCTGGTGTGAGAGCTTGTCGGCGAACCTGACAACTTTGTCTTCGACCGACGGGCAATATCGCGGTCCCACGCCTTCGATCTTGCCGGTAAAGAGCGGTGAACGATCCGTCGCCGCGCGAATGATGTCGTGCGTACGCTCGTTAGTGGCCGTGATATGACACGGCGCCTGCGGTGGATGGTCGCTCGCCCGGCCGAGGAACGAAAACACCGGCTGCGGATCGTCGCTCCACTGTGGCTCGAGCTGGCTGTAGTCGATACTGCGGCCATCGATGCGTGGCGGCGTACCGGTCTTCAGTCGCCCAACGCGAAACGGCAGGGCGCGCAGCTTGTCCGCCAGCTTGTTGGAGGGCGGATCGCCCGCACGGCCGCCCTGGTAGTTGTCGAGCCCAACGTGGATGCGACCACCCAGGAACGTACCGACCGTGAGCACGACCGCCGCAGCTTCGAACACGATACCGGTCAGCGTCACCACCCCGCGCACTCGATTGTTTTCGATCACGAGGTCGGCGCACTCTTGCTGGAACAGCGTGAGATTCGGTTGGTTCTCGAGCAGCTCCCGGATCGCGGCCTTGTACAGCTGCCGGTCGGCCTGGGCGCGGGTGGCGCGCACCGCCGGACCCTTGCTGGCGTTCAAGGTTCGAAACTGGATGCCGGCGCGATCGGTCGCGCGCGCCATCGCACCGCCCAGAGCGTCGATTTCGCGCACCAGATGGCCTTTGCCGATGCCGCCGATGGCCGGGTTGCAGCTCATCTGCCCGAGTGTCTCGATACTCTGCGTCAGCAGCAGCGTCCGGCGCCCCACGCGGGCAGCCGCGAGTGCGGCCTCGGTGCCGGCATGGCCGCCGCCGATCACGATGACATCGAAAGGATGGGCAAATCGCACAGAATACCCGCTGGATCAAAGGCTTGATGTGGCCGGTTATTGTAGGGGCCGGGGCGCAAAGGCGCCAACGCCGTGCAGTTCACGGTGCGCGCTGGCTGGCGAGCAGCGCCACCAGGCCATCGTGTATCGTTGCGGCGATGCGAAAAACCTCCTGCCTGGCGCTGCTGTCGGTGTGGCTACTGAACGCGCCTGTCGCGGACGCCACCGAATCTGCCCCGAGCGTTGCGTTTGCCCCCTGTCGGTTGGAGGGGTCTGCCGGCCTGCAGGCCATCGCTGCTGAATGCGGCAGCTTGTCGGTGCCGGAAAACTACGACGCGCCGCAAGGTCTGCACATCGATTTGTACGTCGCGCGCGTGCGTGCCGTCAGCCAGCGAGCTGCGCCGGATCCGCTGGTCGTCATCGCCGGCGGGCCGGGCATGGCATCCACGGATTTCTATGCCAGCGTCGCAGCAGCTTTTGCACGCATCCGCCGCGAGCGCGACATCGTCGTCGTCGATCAGCGCGGCACGGGCCAATCGAACCTGCTCGACTGCGAATTCGACGAACAGGACCTGCTCGATCCCGAGGCGATCGATATCGGCGCTCTCGCGCGCGACTGCCGCGACCGGCTCGTCGAACGAGCGGATCTGACGCAGTACACGACCAGCGTCGCCGTGCGGGATCTCGAGACATTGCGCACCGCTCTCGCCTATCCGCAGTTCAACTTGTATGGGGTCTCCTACGGTACGCGTGTGGCGCAACACTATGCCAAGCGCTATCCGGGCAATGCGCGGACGCTGATCCTGGACGGTGTCATCGCGCCCTCGTTGGTGCTCGGCCCCAACATGGCACTGGATGCCGAGGCCGCGCTGCAGCGGATCTTTGCGCGCTGCCTAGCTGCTGCCGCCTGCAAAGGCGCCTACGGTGACCCGACGATCGACTACCGGGCGCTGTGGACAACGCTCGATGGCAAGCGCGTCACGGTCAGCCTGCCGGATCCGACGACCGGCGCGGAGCGCCAACTCGAATTCGGCCGGGCACATTTGTCCGCTGTGCTGCGCCTCGCCAGTTACGATCCCTCGCAGGCTGCCCTGCTGCCGCTCGCCCTCAAACAGGCCCATCGGGATAACAACTATCGCGCGCTCGCCGCGCAGTTCCTGCTGATCAGTCGGTCGCTCGACAGCGTCTTTGCCTACGGCATGCACAACAGTGTGGCCTGCTCCGAAGATGCACCCGCGATCGATCTCGCGGCGCTGCCCCGCGACCAGCTGACCGCGACGCATATGGGCTTCAAGCAGGTAGAACAACTCGTCACCATGTGTCGCGAGTGGCCGCGCGGCGTCGTCGATGAGGACTTCCGCGCGCCGCTCAGGAGTTCGGCAGCGGCCCTGCTGCTCTCAGGCGGCGACGACCCGGTAACGCCGCCCGTCTATGCCACCGAAGCGCAGCAAGCATTCACCGACAGCCTGCACCTGATCCTGCCAGGCTTTGGTCACGGACAGTTGAGCGCGCCGTGTGTCGATAAGATCATGGCGGACTTCGTCGCGGCCGGCTCGGCGCGGCAACTCGATGTCAGGTGCACCGACAAACTGCTGCCGACGCCATTCTTTACATCGCCGGCGGGGCCCGCGCCATGATCGCCGCCCGCGAGCTGCGCAAGTCCTTCGGCCAGGTGGTCGCGGTCGCAGGCGTCAGCTTCGAGGCTCCCGACGGCCGCATTACCGGGTTGTTAGGACCGAATGGCGCCGGCAAGTCGACGACCCTCCGGATGCTGTACACGGTGCTGCGGCCGGACGCCGGCGACGCCTTGATCGATGGGATCAGTATCGTGGCGCAGCCGCTCGAGGTGCGCCGCTCGATCGGCGTGCTGTCGCACGCCGCAGGTGTCTATCCACATCTCACGGCGCGCGAGAACATACTTTACTTCGGCGAACTACACGGCCTCGCGCGTGCATTGCGCGAGCGGCGCGCCGACGAGCTGATCGAGCTCCTGGACATGCAGGACTTCGCTGCAAGACCAGCCAAGGGCTACTCGCAAGGCCAACGTCTGAAGACCGCCCTGGCGCGGGCGCTGGTGCACGAACCGCGCAACGTGCTGCTCGACGAGCCGACCAACGGACTCGATGTGATGGCGGTGCGCAATCTGCGGACGCTGTTGCGCCGGCTGCGCGACCGCGGCCAGTGTGTCGTGTTCTCCAGCCACGTGATGCAGGAAGTGGCTGAGCTGTGCGATGAGATCGTGGTAATCGCGCGCGGTGCCGTCGTCGCCAGCGGCACCGTCACCGCCCTGCGGGAACGCACCGGGGAGGCAGCGCTCGAAGACGCGTTCGTCAAGCTGATCGGCAGCGACGCGGGGCTCGAATGAGCGCGCCGCGCAGCCGCTGGCGGGGAATTTTTACCGTATTTCGCAAGGAGTTCCTCGAGAACCTGCGCGACAAACGGACGCTGCTGTCGGCGCTGATCATCGGCCCGGTGTTCGGGCCCCTGTTGTTTGCTGCGCTCACGCAGTTCTCGGTGAAACAGAGCGATGCGGCCAGCGACGAGCCCGTGAAGCTCGCTATCTCACACACCGAGCGCGCGCCGAACCTCGTCGGCTGGCTGAGTGCTCGTGGGATGGACGTGACGCCAGTCCAGCTCGACGAGGACGCCGCCCGCGCCGCAGTCGTCGACCGTACGTACAAGATAGTCCTCGCGATCCCAAAAAATTTCGCGGCGCGGCTCGCGAGTAGTCGCCCGGCGGCTGTGCTGGTGTATTCCGATGGCTCGCGCGCGTTCGAGGCACGCTCGGTCGCACGCGTGAAGACGCTGGTCGGGCAATATGGTCAGCAAATGGCGCAGATGCGGCTCGTGGCGCGCGGCGTCGATCCGCTGATCGCGGTGCCCGTGGCGGTGCAGGACGTCGATGTTTCGACGCCCACGACCCGCTCAGTGCTGCTGCTCAGCATGCTGAGCTATATCGTGCTGCTCTCGATGCTGGTCGGCGGACTCTATCTCGCGATCGACGCAACCGCGGGCGAGCGCGAGCGCGGCTCGCTCGAGCCGCTGCTAACCACTCCGGTGCCGCGCGCCAACCTGATCTACGGCAAGATCCTGGCATCGGCCGCCTATATGCTGTTGTCGCTGTTGCTGACTGTCACAGCGTTCGCCATTGCCGTGCGATTCATCGGCCTCGAACGCTTTGGCATGAGCGCCAACCTCGGCCCGCAGGCCGCCGCCACGATCATCGCCTGCTGCGCGCCGATCGCGTTGCTCGGCGCGTCATTCCTGACGATTATTGCCGCGTTTGCCAAGAGCTACCGCGAGGCACAGAGCTATCTGTCGTTCGTGATTGCCGTGCCGACGCTCCCCCTGGTATTCGCCGGGATGCTGGGTCTCACGGCTACGACCACGCTGATGCTGGTGCCGTTTCTGTCGCAGCACCTGCTGATCACCAGCATCCTGCGGGCCGAGCCGATCGATACGTTGCAGTTGCTCGTCTCGGTTGTCAGCACGCTCGGTATTGGCACACTGCTCGCCTGGGTCGCCGGGCGGCTCTACAACCGCGAGGCACTGCTGGGCTGAGTCGGCGTCCAGGCGTGACGGATAGCCGGATTGTTGGCATTGCGATGCCGGGCTAACAAGGCTCGAAAGCGCAGGAACTGATCGTCCGCGAATTCGCGCGCCTCGATCTCGAAGCGATTGTCCCAATAGCCGCGGCGAAAAGACTCCAACAGATAACGCCATACCGTGAGCGCGCCGGATTCCCATTGTCCGAGCACGTGGTAGTACTCGTGCAGCACCAGTTTCGGATCCGCGAAGAACTGAGCCGCGCTGCCGCGCAGATAGATACGACGGCGCCGTGTGGTGGCAGCAGCCACCACGTGCAGCCAGGCGAACCAGGAGTGCTCGACGATCTCCACTACATCCACGGCGTCGCCAAACAACTCACGCAGTGATGCGCGTTGCTCCGCCGGTGGGGTAATCTTGCGGCTGAAACGCATCGCTCACTACTTGCCGATGCAGAACGACCCGAATATTCGGCCGAGCAGATCGTCGCTGGAGAACACACCCGTGATCTCGTCGAGCGCGCGCTGCGCCGCCCGCAGCTCCTCGGCCATCAACTCGCCGGCGCGCCGCTCGGACAACAGGCTAACAGCGGCTTCCACGTGTTGTTCGGCGCGTGTCAGAGCGTCGATATGCCGCTGGCGGGCTGAGACACTGCCGCTCTCAGGGCTCTGAAATTGCATGGTATGTTTCAGATGTCCGCGCAATGCGTCGATGCCCTGGCCGGTGACCGCTGACACGGCAAGGCGCATCGGACCGCTGATCGTATTGGCCATGCCGACCGCGTCGACCAGATCGATCTTGTTGAAAACGAGGGTCACCGGCACGTCGGCGGGCAGTGACTCACGTTCGGCCATGAATGCCGCCCCGTCTGGATCTGCCTCGCTGTCGATCACGAACAACACCCGGTCGGCCCTGGCCATCTCGGCATGGGCGCGCCGCACGCCTTCCTGCTCAACGGCGTCCTGCGCCGCCCGCAGTCCGGCAGTGTCGAGCACGTGCAGCGGCATACCGTCGATCGCGATCTGCTCGCGCACCACGTCGCGCGTGGTGCCCGGTATCGGCGTAACGATCGCCGCATCGTAGCCCGCCAGCCGATTGAGCAAGCTCGACTTGCCCGCGTTGGGTCTGCCCGCCAACACTACCGTCATGCCATCGCGCAGCAGGCGACCTTGCTGCGCGGCCGTTAGCAGACCCGCAAAATGCGCGCGCAACTGCGCCAGACGCGCGGACAGCTCGGTGTCGGCCAGAAAATCGACTTCCTCTTCCGGAAAGTCGATCGCCGCCTCGACGTAGACGCGAGTCTCGATGACGGCTTCCGTGAGACCGGCCACCATAGTGGAGAATTCGCCCTGCAGCGACCGCATCGCGGCACGCGCAGCGTCGGTCGAACCAGCATCGATCAGATCCGCCACCGCCTCGGCCTGCGCAAGATCGATCTTGTCGTTGAGGAACGCCCGCAATGTGAACTCACCCGGCTGCGCCCGACGCGCGCCGAGCGCAACGACGCGCGCCACCAGCGCTTCGACCACGACCGGACCGCCGTGACCCTGCAGCTCGAGCACGTGCTCGCCGGTGTACGAATGCGGCCCTGGGAAAAACAACGCGATTCCCACGTCGATCGGCTCACCGCGCGCATCCGGAAACGACGCCAGCGTCGCCTGCCGCGCCGGCGGCAGGTCACCTAACAACGTGGCAGCGATTTCCGGCGTCCGCGGACCCGACACGCGCACGATTGCGACACCGCCCCGCCCTGCTGGCGTCGCCGGCGCTACGATCGTATCGACATGTGCCATCGCCAACTCCTTGCACGCACTTCGCTGTTCGCGCCCGCCGATAATACTCGCTCCAGCCGCAGGTCGAACGGGGTCGGGCGCGGCTCGCCGGCCGATCGTGTATCGTCAGCATCGATGCATCGAATCGTATGGATTCTTGCGACCGTTGCGCTGTGTGCTCGCGCGCTCGGCGGGGACGCCGACTCCCACGGGCGCTGCATGGACCGACTGGACACCACGCAGGCGGCGATCGGCGGTGCGCGCCTGCCCGAGCTGCACTACGAGTGTTTGCTGCTCGCTAACGGTCGCGCGCTGTGGGTGGGTGATTCAGGCATCTCTGCCAAAGACACTGTCCTGCTCGTTCATGGCCTGGGTGACAATGCCCATCGGGATTGGCGTAACGTCGTCCCCAAACTGGTCGAGGAATTTCGCGTCATCGCGCTCGATCTGCCGGGCTTCGGTGCCTCCGAGATGTCAGCCGATGCCATCACTTTCGAGGCGCTCGCAGCCACGCTCGATGAGCTACTGCGACGGCGTCAGGTAGAACGCGCGCACGTCGTGGGCCATTCTCTCGGCGCTGCGCTCAGCCTGCATTTCGCGTGGACGCACCCGCAGCGCGTCGATCGGTTGGTGCTGGTCGATGTGGCGGGGATCCTGCAGGAATCCGTCTACGTGCGCCACCTCGCGCAGTTCGGTGCCGAGACTTCTGCGTTCAGACGCGCGGTTTCCGGTCTGACCGTCAATCTGATGCGCAAGGTGGATGGCAAGCTGGAGCCTACCGCCTGGCTCGCGAGAAACTCGACGATCCGCGCGAGCCTGTTCGGCGATAGCCCGCAAATCGATGCTGCGCTCAACCTGATTCAGCGAAACTTTGCGCCAGCGATACGCGCCACGCAGGCGCCAACGACCATCATCTGGGGCCGTGACGATGCCATCGCGCCGCTCAGGACCGGCCTGTTGTTAGCCTCGCGGATGCAGCATGCACGCTTGCACGTGCTCGATGACGTCGGCCACGTGCCGATGAGCGCGGCTCCTCGAGAGTTCAACGCACTGCTCCGGAGCGCGCTCCAAGACCCGATCGCGAAGCAGGCACCCACGGTCGTGGCCACGGAGAGCCAGGGGGACGTGATCTGCAAGTCGCAGAACAATCTCCGCTACACCGGTACCTTCAACAGCTTGCGACTGGTCAATTGCGCCAACGTCCTGCTGGAAGATGCCGTACTCGGGCGGCTGGTGATCGCCGAGTCGACCGCGGAACTGCGCAACGTCAGCGTCGACAGCAAGGTCGCGCTCGTCGCCAAAGGCAGCGTGATCGTTGGCACCAACGTCCAATTGCGGGGCGTCATCGCGATCAGGGCGGACAGCAGCGAACTGGATCTGGCCGGCGCCTCGTTGCAAGCCAGCCGCAAGGCGCTGCATCTGTCCTCGAGCGCGCGGGTCTATCTGTCGGTCAGCGACATACGATCGCCCAGCTATACGGGCGACGCGCATGGCGTTTACACGCGCGGCACACGCAATCAGTAGCGTTACGGATCCGGACCACTCCGCGCCTGCTGCGAGCCACCACGGCGGGCCGAACCGCGCGGCTGAGGCCCCCCTGCGAGGGGCGGGGCGTCAGAGCGTGTGGAGGGCGCCGCAGCGCGGGCGTGGCGCGCTCCTGCTACGTCAAAATTCTGGCCGCAGTTGCAGGGGGAAGATGCGCGCCGCGTCCGCGCAAGGTTCGCCGTCGGGCGGCCGCTTCGGCCGCTCGACGAAGCGCGCCCGACCCACGCTCTGGCGCCCCGCCCCTCGCAGGGGGGGCCCGCTCCGGCTCGCTACCTCACGCCTTCTTGGTCGCGAGCCCCACGCGTCGATTGATGTTCCACTGCTGTGCCATCGACAACACCGTGTTGGTCACCCAGTAGAGCACCAGCCCGGCCGGGAACACGGCGAACATCACCGAGAACACGAGCGGCATGAACTGGAAGACCTTCGCCTGGATCGGGTCCGGCGGCGGCGGGTTCACCTTGAACTGGGCGTACATCGCCAGACCATTCAGTGCCGGCAGAATGAAGAACGGATCGCGGGCAGACAGATCGTTGATCCACAGCATGAAGGGCGCCTGGCGCATTTCTACTGATTCGAGCAAGACCCAATAGAACGCGATGAAGACCGGCATCTGCACCAGCATCGGCAGACAACCCGCGACTGGGTTGATCTTCTCCTTCTGATAGAGCTCCATCATCGCCTTGCCCAGCTTCTCGCGCTCGTCCTTGTAGGACTCCTGCAGGCTCTTGATGCGCGGCGCCAACTCGCGCATCTTCGCCATCGAGCGCCCGGAAGCTTCGGATAACGGATAGAACAGCAGTTTCAGCAGTACCGTGACGAGGACGATGGACCAGCCCCAGTTGCCAACCAGCTTATGCGCCTGCTTCAGCAGCCAGAACAGCGGCCGTGCTAACAACGTCAACATGCCGTAATCGGCCACCCGGTCGAGCTGTGGACCGGTAGTCGTCAGCTCGGACTGTAGCTTGGGACCCACGAACAGCGTCTCG
This sequence comes from Steroidobacteraceae bacterium, assembly GCA_041395625.1. GTDB lineage: Bacteria > Pseudomonadota > Gammaproteobacteria > Steroidobacterales > Steroidobacteraceae > CADEED01. The sequence goes on from JAWLAE010000005.1 coordinate 26,972, forward strand.
CCGAACTTGCCCGTGGAATTGGGCGCTATCTCGGTCAATGGACCGACGGCAGATAGCAGGTACTGCCGCCCCTCGGCGCGCAGCGTGATGCGATAGGTCGCCGCAGCGTTAGGCACGATGGCCGTGACGAAATGATGCTGGAGCCCCGATAGCCAGCCGCCCTGCACATCGATCTGCAGGGTCTTGTCGTCGTTCTTTTCGATATCGAGCTTGCGGTACTTCTCACCGTCGTAGATGGCGGGCCCGCGGAAGGCGTAGCTCTGCACGTCGAACATGGACCGCTCGACCGGCGGATCGAACCGCAGCAACTGCGCGTAAGACGCCGCTCCCCACGGTGCCGCAGTACGATTCTCGACGGTGTACTCGAGATCGATCCGATACTTGCCGCGCTTGAACGTGAACGTCTTGATGACCGTGACGCCGGCGGGATCCGTCCAGGTGAGCGGCACACGCAGCTCCGTGGCGCCGGGTGCCAACTTGAATTCGTTTGCCGGTGCGCTGAACTCGCTCAGGTGGGTAGGCCGCGCAGCGCCAGCGGGGCCACTCAGTCCAGTCTGCAGCACATACAGGGTCTGATCGGAATCGCGGTTCAGGAGCTCCACTGGCTCCGATCCGCCTTTCACCACCGGGTAACGCAACAGCTCCGCGCCACGCAGTTCGCCCCCGATGAGCGCGATTTCCACATCGAGCACGTCCGTCAGCACGCGCACGACGCCAGGGCCTGCAGCGACCGCCGCCGCGCCCGCCGAGGCGACCGGCACGGCCGGCGTCGCGGTAACGTCAGTTGAGCTGCCGGCAGCGGCTGAAGGCGCTGTTTGTGCCGCTTGCGGTACAGAAGCCTCCAGAGAGGTGGATTTTGAACCACTAGCGCTGACATCGGCATTTGCTGTTGTTGCTGTCTGACCAGCCGGCGTGCCGTAATCGGCGATCCAGGCGTTGTAATTCAGCCAGACTGCCAGGACCAATCCCAGCCACAGAAAGACACGAATGTTGTTACTCATGAGGATGCTTCAGACATGGGGCGGCGTGCGTGTGCGCACTCGGCACAGGATCGAGCCCCCCTGGATTCCAGGGATGGCAGCGACCGATCCGCTTGAGCGCCAGCCAGCTGCCACGCAGCGCACCGTGCTGCTCCAGCGCGTCTCGAGCGTAGCTCGAACACGACGGATAGAACCGGCAGTTCGGACCCAGGAGCGGACTCAGTGTGAGCTGATATACGCGGATCAGCGCGCGGAGGAATTGGCGCATTGCGCTTTTATCCGGTTCCAAAAGTTGGCGAGGCTAGCACGCAGCGCGGCCGGTGCGGCATCTCGTGTCGCGCCACGAGCGGCGATGACGATGTCGACAGGTGGTAAGGCATGCTGTGCCAAGCGGAAGGATTCGCGAATTATGCGTCGGAGCCGATTACGTGCCACCGCGGAGCCTGCTGTCTTTATGGCGACGGCCATCCCGAGACGCGGCCGGCTTAATGCGTTTGGTCGCACCCGCAGGCCGAAGTACCTGTCGTCGAAACGAAGGCTATCGCGCGCGTAGATCGCTTCGAAGTCCGCCTTGGACCGCAGCCGCGCATTCGGTGGGAACCGCGCGGTCGCGGCCGGCTCGCGAGGCGGCGCTGGGTTCAGGGAACCAGCTTCTTGCGGCCTTTGGCGCGGCGACGATTGATGACGAGCTGGCCACCACGAGTCGCCATGCGCGCACGGAACCCGTGGGTTCTCTTGCGACGAATCTTGCTGGGCTGATATGTGCGTTTCATGGTCGGAGGCCCTGAGGTGGGACGGCAGCAAAAAAGGGCGGAGAGCGTACGCACCGGACCTATTCAGTGTCAATACAAGTCGCACGAATCCGGCTAGACTGCGCAGCCCGATTTGGTGCCACGACCCGCGATGATCTCTCCCCGGGAAGCCTCAAGCCTGGACAGCCCCCTCTGGAAGCAGTGCGGCGTAGTCCTGGAAGCTGAACTGCCAGATGACCAGTACAACACCTGGGTCAGGCCGCTGCAGGCTGTCGAGGAAAAGGGGTCACTCAAGCTGCTGGCGCCCAACCGGTATGCCGTGGATTGGGTCAACACGCACCTGCTCTCACGGATCGGCGAGATTCTGCGCCAGACGGTCGCAGGCGACGCGCCCATCGTTACCGTGGAAGTGGGCAGCAGAGCGCCTGCGAGCGCCTTGCCAGCCGAGCATCCCGTCCGCTCGGGCACCGCTGGCCGGACCGCCCCCAAACGGACCGGCGGCATCGTCGTCGGCGTCAAGCTGAACGCCGAGTTCACGTTCGAGAAGTTCGTTGCGGGCAAGAGCAATCAGCTCGCCAAGGCTGCAGCGCTGCAGGTAGCCGACAACCCAGGCAAGGCCTACAACCCACTGTTCATCTACGGCGGTGTGGGTCTCGGCAAGACGCATTTGATGCAGGCTGTGGGTCACGTGATCATGGAACGCGATGCCGGCGCGCGGATTGCGTATGTGCACTCGGAGCGCTTCGTGGCGGACATGATCATCGCGTTGCAGCACAACAAGATGGATGACTTCAAGACCGCGTACCGCTCCCTGGACGCGCTGCTCATCGATGACATTCAGTTCTTCGGGGGCAAAGAGCGCTCGCAGGAGGAATTCTTTCACACCTTCAACGCGCTGCTCGAAGGCCAGCAACAGGTGATCGTGACCTGCGACCGCTATCCGAAAGAAGTCACGGGCGTGGAAGAACGCCTGAAATCGCGGCTTGGCTGGGGTCTGACTGTTGCGATTGAGCCGCCAGAGCTGGAAACGTCGGTCGCGATCCTGATTTCCAAGGCGGAAGCGGTGGGTACCACGCTGCCGGAAGAAGTGGCCTTTTTTATCGCGAAGCGGATACGCTCGAATGTACGCGAGCTCGAAGGCGCACTGCGCCGCGTGATCGCCAATTCGCGCTTTACCGGCAGGCCAATCAGCCTGGACTTCACCAAAGAAGCGCTGAAAGACCTCCTGTCCCTGCAAGCGAAGCTGATCACCATCGAGAACATCCAGAAAACGGTGGCCGAGTACTACAAGCTCCGCGTCGCCGATATGCAGTCGGAACGCCGCAGCCGCTCGATCGCGCGGCCGCGGCAGGTGGCAATGGCGCTCGCCAAGGAACTGACTAGTCACAGCCTGCCGGAGATCGGCGACGCTTTTGGCGGCCGCGATCATACGACCGTCCTGCATGCATGTTCGCGTATCAAGAGCTTGCGGGAAACCGATCAGCGCATCGCGGAGGACTATCAGATACTGTTGAGAACACTGACAACATAGTGGTGGATAGCCTGTGGAAAAGTCTGGGGAGGAAACTATCCCCAAAGCGCCCACAGGCAGTACATTGCTTACAGGTGTATCGGTTACCAGGCGACGAGCGGTGCAAGTGGTTGCCGGCTATTGGTTTTTACGGGATATGCACAGCGTCCACAGGCTCTAGGCTCTACAACTACTAATCCAATTCAATACTAATATTGAAGAATCAAGAGAACGGAAGGTTAGCGCGCATGAAGTTTTCGGCGAGTCGTGAACAATTGATGCTGCCATTGCAGAGTGTTATCGGTGTGGTGGAACGACGGCAGACGATGCCGGTGTTGTCGAACGTGCTGATTGCGGTGCGCAATGATCGTCTCAGCATTACGGGCACCGATCTGGAAGTGGAGCTGGTGGCATCGAGCGATGTTTCCGTGCAGCAACCCGGTGAAATAACAGTGCCGGGACGCAAGTTGTTAGATATTTGTCGGGCACTGTCGGAGCAGACCAAGGTGACGCTCAGCACGGAGGGTGAGCGTGTGACGGTGCGTGCAGGCAAGAGCCGTTTTGCGCTGTCGTCGCTGCCGGCATCGGAATTCCCGGTGGTCGAGGAGATCAATGAACAACAGGCACTAACTATTTCGCAGTCTGAATTCCGTCGGCTGATAGACAAGACTCAGTTTTCGATGGCGCAGCAGGACGTACGTTACTACCTGAACGGACTGCTGCTCGAGACTGACGGTAAGGTATTGCGTGCGGTCGCTACGGATGGTCATCGACTCGCTTTGTGCGAAGCAACACTGGAAGCCAAGGCCAAGAGCAACCAGCAGGTGATTCTGCCGCGCAAAGGCGTGCTGGAGCTGCAGCGGCTCCTGGGCAGCGATGGGACCGTGGAATTCAGTATCGGAAATAATCACGTTCGCGCCATGATCGGCGACGTTCGCTTCACTTCGAAGCTAATTGACGGACGTTTCCCGGAGTACGGTCGTGTAATACCGCCCAATCCGGCCCGTATGGTCGAAGCCGACCGTGATGCACTGCGGCAAGCGCTGCAGCGCACTGCGATCCTGTCAAACGAGAAATATCGCGGAATTCGACTCAATTTGAAGCAAGATCTCATCACGATCCAAGCACATAACCCTGAGCAGGAAGAAGCTGAGGATCAGCTGGAGGTGTCGTACTCGGGAGATCCCATCGAGATCGGCTTCAATGTCAACTATTTGCTGGATGCTTTGGGTGCGGTCGACTCGGACAAAGTCATTGTGGCGCTGACCGACGGCAATAGCAGCTGCATCGTCCGTGAGCCCGGCACGCCATCGGCTCGGTACGTCGTCATGCCGATGCGGCTCTAGCCTTCCCGCTCGAGTCTGTCGGTGGCACTGGCGCAGCTCGTTGCCGACGATTTCCGCTGTTTGCGCCATGTGGAACTCGCACTTGCGCCGCGGCTGAACTTGGTCTGGGGCGAAAATGGCGCTGGCAAGACGTCGATCCTGGAGGCTGCTTTTCTGCTGGGGCGCGGCCGCTCGTTTCGGACGCGACTGTCCGAGCGTCTTATCAGGCAAGGCGCCGATCGCCTGGTCGTTTTCGGCCGGACGGACACGGTTCCTGAGCATGCCGCCGGCATAGAGGTTTCCAAGGAAGGCGGCACCCGTGGGCGATTGGACGGCCGCAACGTAGAGTCCTTGGCAGAACTGTCGGCCGCTGTGTCAGTTCAGGTTATCGACCCGGAGATCCACAAATTGATTGAGCAGGGGCCGGAACGCCGCCGCCGTTGGCTGGATTGGCTGGTGTTCCACGTGGAACCAGAGTTTGGTGGGACCTGGTCTCGCTACACGCGCTGCCTCCGCCAACGCAATGCAGCGCTTCGCTCCCAAGGGCACAGTACTGCCGCGTGGGACGCTGAATTGATTGCGACGGGCGTAGAGCTTGCCGAGGCCCGAACGCGGGTTCTGGATCGTTTGAGGCCATTCTGGGACGTAACCGCCGCCCAGCTCTCGAGCCTGGCGCCGTCGATGTCGATGAGTCGTGGCTGGGCGCAAGAAATGAGTTTTGCAGAAGCTCTGTCAGGGGCCGCCGAGCGCGATCGCCAGCGCGGCTCGACGACCGTCGGTCCGCATCGCATGGATCTTCACCTACGAGTCCACGGCAAGCCGGCTCGCGACGTGCTTTCCCGGGGGCAGCAGAAGCTAGTCGCTGCATCCATGGTGATCGCACAGCTGAAGTTGTTGCGCCAGGAACTGGAGCTGCGACCCCTCCTGCTGTTGGATGATCCGGCGGCCGAGCTTGACGACAGCCGGCTGGAGGCGTTTGTCGCAGAGATTGCGGCGCTGGACTGTCAAATGCTCGTCACCTCGCTGCGCAGCGAAACGCGACTTTTTGGCACACCCGACAGAGTGTTTCACGTGGAACAAGGCAGCCTGGAAAGGGTATAATCCCGCATCACAGTCCAGGCCCTTTTATGAGCAACGAAGACGTCTACGATTCTACTAAAATCAAAGTCTTAAAAGGTCTGGATGCGGTGCGCAAACGTCCTGGTATGTACATCGGGGATACCGATGACGGTACGGGTCTGCACCACATGGTTTTCGAGGTCGTCGACAACGCGATCGACGAAGCGCTCGCGGGTCATTGTGACCGGGTGGTCGTCACGATTCACGCTGATGAATCGGTGACCGTCAGCGACAACGGCCGAGGCATCCCCACGGACATTCATCCGGAAGAGGGCCGATCCGCCGCCGAAGTGATCATGACCGTGCTACACGCCGGCGGTAAGTTCGATGACACCTCCTACAAAGTTTCTGGCGGCTTGCACGGCGTCGGCGTGTCCGTCGTCAACGCGCTATCCGATCACCTGTGGCTTACGATTCTCCGGGACGGGCAAAAGCACACCATGGAATTTCGCCGGGGCGATCCTGTTTCTCCGCTGGCCGTGACCGGCACAACAACCGAGCGCGGTACGATCGTCCGGTTCAAACCAAGTCCCGCGACTTTTACGAATATCACCTTCGAATACGACATTTTGGCGAAACGTTTGCGGGAGTTGTCGTTTCTGAATGCGGGCGTGCGGATCGAACTCGTGGATGAACGCGAGAACAAATCGGACGTGTTCCAGCACGAAGGCGGGCTGCGAGAGTTCGTCAACCATTTGAGTCGCACGCGCAGCCCCGTGCATCCATCTGTGTTCTGGTTCAAGAAGCAGGAAGGGCTGATTAACGTCGAAGTGGCCCTCCAGTGGAACGATTCGTACACAGAATCAATGTATTGTTACACAAACAATATCCCTCAAAAGGACGGTGGCACCCACCTCGCTGGGTTCCGGGCCGCGTTGACACGCACGCTCAATGGCTACATCGAGAAAGAGATGTCCGCCAAGAAAGAAAAAATCCCCATGACGGGTGATGACGCACGAGAAGGGCTAACCGCGATCCTGTCGGTGAAACTACCGGATCCGAAGTTCTCCTCGCAGACCAAAGAAAAGCTGGTCTCATCAGAAGTGAAGGGCGTCGTGGAGTCAGCCGTAGCCGAACGCCTGTCCGAGTTTCTGCTCGAGCATCCGGTCGAGGCGAAGGCAATCGTCGCGAAGATCATCGACGCCGCACGCGCCCGCGAGGCGGCCCGCAAAGCACGCGAGATGACGCGGCGCAAGGGCGCGCTCGATATTGCCGGCCTGCCGGGCAAGCTCGCTGACTGTCAGGAGAAGGATCCGGCCCTGTCCGAGATTTTCATCGTCGAGGGTGATTCGGCCGGCGGCTCCGCGAAGCAGGGCCGGGATCGGCGTACCCAGGCCATCCTGCCGCTCAAGGGCAAAATCCTGAACGTCGAGCGCGCGCGCTTCGACAAGATGCTGTCCTCAGCCGAAGTTGGCACACTGATCACGGCACTGGGCTGTGGCATCGGCCGCGACGAATTCGATATCGACAAGCTGCGCTATCACCGCGTGGTGCTGATGACCGACGCGGACGTCGACGGGGCGCACATTCGAACACTGTTACTAACGTTTTTCTACCGACAAATACCCATGTTGATAGAAAGAGGGCACGTGTACATCGCCCAACCGCCACTCTACAAAGTGAAGCGCGGCAAGAGTGAAGTTTACATCAAGGACGACGCTGACCTGGAGTCGTTGTTACTAACAGCAGCACTGGATGATGCTGAGTTGCGCAGCAAATCTGGCCCGACACCTATCAAAGGAGATCAGCTCGAAGCGCTGGTGCGGCAGTACACGCAGGTTCAGACGATCATCAAGCGCTGGTCGCGACGCTACGATGAGCGGCTGCTGGAACACCTGTGCATCGTGCCTGAGGTTACGCCCGAGCACTTCGCGGACCCTGAGTGGCTCGGCAACTGGGCCGCCGCGCTACAGGCAAGCCTCAATGCCAACGACGACAGCCCGCGCTCCTATCGCACCTCAGTGCGAGCTGCCGACGAGAAGCACGGCGCGCGGATCGTCGTGGAGCGCACGGAACACGGTACCGTGACGAGCAAGCTGCTGCCGCGCGAGTTCTTCGAATCGGCGGAATATCGCCGCCTGGCCGATCTCGGCCGAACTTTGAAGGATTTGGCGCTGGAGACGGGCACGATCGTGCGCGGCAATGATCGCCACGACTACCGTTCCTTCAAGGACGCAATGCGCTGGCTGTTCGAGCAGGCGCGCAAGGGCCAGACGATCCAACGCTACAAGGGCTTGGGAGAGATGAACCCGGAGCAACTCTGGGACACCACCATCAACCCAGCGACGCGCCGGCTCTTGCAGGTGCGGATCGAGGATGCGCTGGCAGCAGACGACATCTTCACGACTCTGATGGGCGATCAGGTGGAGCCTCGCCGGGAGTTCATCGAAAAAAACGCGCTGTCGGTCGCCAATCTGGATATCTGAACCCCGACATCGGCCGCGGCGGATCTACAATTCTTGCTGTGAAACGTGTGTTCGCCGCGCTTGGATCAATATTGGCGATCGTGGCCTATCCGGCGATCGTACACATCGCGAGCGTGCGCAATAGCGCCACGCTCGCAGCCGTCGCGACAATGTTCCTCGTCGCGGTGCTCCTGGCCGGTGGACTACGGCGCGGCGCGCTGTGGGCGTGGACGGCGTTGCTCGTTTCGGCCCTGGCGCTCGCGCTGCTCGCACGACACCCCAATGGACTCTGGTTACCGCTCTATCTGCCGCCCGTCCTGCTGACCGGCATGCTGGCCTGGATCTTCGGTCGGACGCTACTGGCTGGTCGTCAGCCTCTGATTCTGCAATTCGCCGAGCTAGTCAGGAACCCCGATGAACACATCTCCCCGGCAGTTTCTGCCTACGTGCGCAAACTAACCATCGCCTGGACTGCCGTGTTGAGCGCGCTGTCGATCGCATGCTTGATCCTGGCGCTGATCGCCGTACCCGACGGCGTCCTGCAGCAGCTCGGTATCGAGCCCCGCATCCGAGTCGCGCATGCCACTTGGTCGCTGTTTGCCAACGTCCTCAACTACCTGATCATCGGCGCATTCTTCCTGCTCGAGTATCCCTATCGCCGCTGGCGTTTTCCCGACCAATCCCACCACAGTCTGCCGGACTTCCTGCAGCGCATCGCCCTGGCAGCACCTACGTTGTTGGCACAGAACCGTGCCGGTGGTCCACCATGCTACAACGGGCAGCCGTGACGACTGCAGGCTGGTGCCACACGCTGTCGATCGACGCGACGCACCCGTCCTTGGACGGCCACTTTCCCGGTCGTCCGGTGGTCCCAGGTGTGCTGTTAGTTGCAACCATCATAGACTTGGCCGAGCAGCGGCTCGGCCGACCACTGGCGATCGTCGGCGCGCCGCAGGTGAAATTCCTGCGACCGCTATTACCAGGCGAGACCGCAACCGTCGAGATCAGCCTGATCGCTACACAGTTGCAATTCGAGTTGGCCGGTTCCGGCAAGCCGATCGCGCGCGGTACGCTGACGCTGCGCGAAGCAGGGATAGCGTGACCACCGAGTGGCGCGACCGCCCAGAAGCCGGCGGCAAATTGGCGTTGCGCGTGGCTCGCTGGCTAATCTTTGGCCTCGGCCGCACCGGCGTACTGGTGTTGTCGTGGCCTGTGGCCCTGTATTTCATGCTGCGACGCGGCCCGGAGCGTCGTGCGTCACGCGCCTTCCTCACGCGCGCGCTCGGTCGGCCAGCCACCTGGCGCGAGATCTACCGCAACTTCCACTACTTCACTTGCGTCACTGTCGATCGGTTCTACTTGTTAGCCGAGCAATTCCGTCGCTTCGACATCCACTGCACCGGTGTCGATCAATTGCACGCGGCACTGGACGAGGGGCGCGGCGTGCTGCTCGTCAGTGCGCACCTGGGGAGTTTCGACGCCTTGCGCGTGTTGGCATTGCAACGACCGGAGGTCGGGATCCGGATCCTGCTGGATGTTGAACAGAATCCCGGCATCTCGTCGTTGCTGAATTCCCTCAACCCGGCGCTGGCGGCCACCGTGCTGAATGCGAGACAGGCGGGCCCCGCGCTGGCGCTGGCAATGAAAGAGGCACTGGATCAGAACTGCATCGTTGCGACGCTGGGCGATCGCCTGCGCCCAGGCAACACAGCAGCGCCAGTGGAATTTCTGGGTGCAGCAACGCAGCTGCCAGCCGCGCCCTGGCAAATGGCCGGCGTGCTGAAAGTGCCGCTGATCGTAGCTTTCGGTCTGTTTCGCGGCGGCAAGCGCTACGAGATGCACTTCGAGCGGCTGGCAGTGCCGGCGCAATTCGAGCGGCGCGAGCGCGCACGGACGGTGACGCGCATGGCACAGCAGTTTGCCGATCGGCTCGCGTACTATGCGCGCCTCGCGCCGTACAACTGGTTCAATCTCTACGATTTTTGGTCTTCGCATGTACATCCAGCCCATGCCGTTCCTCGCACAGACGATCATCTGGCTGCTGCTCGCGACAGTCGGTAGCCAGCCATCGCGCGCCGCCGACGCATCGAGCATCATCGCCGGCCTGGCGCGACCACTGCCGGCGGCCACAACTTTCCGTGAACTGCGGTTCTCCACCATGCTGAAAGAGCCGCTGATGGTCCGCGGCAGTCTCGAGATAGATGCGGACGGGAACATGATCCGGCGCGTGACCGACCCCTTCACGGAAACCACGAAGATCAGTGGCGATCGCGTCGCGATCGAGCGGGACGGCAAGACCCGGCAGTTCTCATTGCGAAGGGCGCCAGAGCTCGAGGGGCTGTTAGCTGCATTCCGGGCGCTGATCAATGGCGCTGCTGACGAACTCGGGCAGCGCTTCGTTGTACGACTGCAGTCCGTCGATGCCGCCCACGAGCCTTCTGCGGCCGCCTTCTGGCGCTTGCAACTGACGCCGCGCGATTCGCGTCTGGCGAGACGCGTGGTAAGTATCGACGTGACCGGCACCGCGGCTGAGCCGCGCTGCCTCACGTTGCTGGAGCCACAAAAAGCCGCCAGCGTACTGTTGCTCGGCGCCGCCGCCAGCCTCAGTCTGCCGATGCCGGCAAGCCGCGAGGCCCTGGCAGCACTATGCTCACAAGGGTGAGCGACCACCGCGACAGCTCGGCGGCAGCCGCATGAAACGTCAGCCAATGCTATTGGCGTGCTGGCTGCTCGTATTGCTGCTGGTTGGTCTCTGGATCCAGCGTGAACTGACGATCGGTACCGATTTGCGCTTGTTCATGCCGGCAGCGAGCAATGCGGAAGAGCGGTTCCTGCTGCAGGAGATTGCGGAGAGCCCCGGTTCGCGACTGCTGCTGATCGCAATCCAAGGCGCCAGCGTGTCGCGCCTCGCGCAGCTGTCGACGGAGCTCACCGACGCACTGACAATGGCCGAGGCAAGTGGTCAGCGGCTGTTTCCGCTGGTGGCGAACGGCGATCCGGAGCGCAATGCGATTCCCGAGCACTTGCTGCCGTATCGCTATTTGCTGACGGATGCCGCGACGCGCGGCGCGTTGGAGACGCCGGCGCTACGCGTCGCGCTGACTGAGCGACTGCGCGATCTTGCCTCGCCGGCTGCCGGCGCGATCGAGCCGTGGATCGCGCGTGATCCGACGCTTGAGGCGCTCCACCTGGCCGACGAATGGCTGCCGGCCAAAGAACCGCAGCGGCTGCAGGGAGTCTGGTTCGACGCCGCTGGCCAGACAGCTCTGCTCGTTGCGCAAACTCAAGCGGCTGCATTCGATCCGCCCCGCCAGGCAGAGGCTCTGGCACGATTGGAGTCCGAGTTCGCCGCCGCGAGTGCCGGCTCGGCTGCGACCGTGACGGTCAGTGGACCAGGCGCCTTCGCGGTCCTGATGCAGCACCGCGTCAGCAGTGAAGCGGGCGCGCTCGGTGCGATCGCCTCAGCGAGCATCCTGCTGCTGTTGTTCTGGGCCTACCGCGACCTGCGCACTGTTCTCACCGGGCTGCTGCCATTGCTGAGTGCTGCGCTCGTCGGGCTCGCCGTCGTGACGCTGGGTTTTGGCCAAGTTCACGGCATCACGCTCGCTTTCGGCTTCACCCTGTTAGGCGTTGCGCAAGACTATCCCATCCATCTGTTCAGCCATCGACGACCGGGCGAATCGGCAATTGCCACGGCGAATCGCATATGGAGGCCGCTGACCATTGGTGTGGCGAGCACCTGTGTCGCCTACCTGGCATTTCTCGTCGCGGGTGTACCGGGCCTCGCGCAATTGGCTTGGTTCACGGTCGCGGGTTTGCTGACCGCGGGACTGACGACTCGATATCTCCTGCCTCGCTTGCTGCCGAGCGCGCCGCGCGATCCCAGTGCTGCACCCGCGTTCGCGCGCTTCGCGACGGCCGTAGGTAGATGGCCTCGCCCTGGGTGGCTGCCGCTGCCGCTAGCTGGCGCCGCCGCAGTATCCATATTTCTCAGCGCGACGCCGCTTTGGGAAAACGACCTGTCAACACTGACGCCGGTGCCGGCAGAGCTCCTGCTGCAGGACGCTCAATTGCGGCGCGAGCTTGGTGCGCCCGATGTTCGCTACCTGGTGGTAGTGCACGGCGCTAGTGCCGAGGCGGCTTTGGCACGGACCGAGCAGCAGCAGCCGCTGCTCGAACGGCTGGTCGAACGCGGCGTGGTCGGTAGTTTTGACAATGCGGCCAAGTATCTGCCCAGTCCTGCGATCCAATTGCAGCGGCGTGCGGCCTTGCCGGACGCCGAGCGACTGCAAGCCTCCCTCGCGGAGGCAACACACGATCTGCCGTTCACCGACGACGCCTTTGCGCCGTTTCTGGCTGATGTACGCACCGCGCGAGAACTGGCGCCGCTCGACATCTCGGCGTTGGCCGGTACGCCGCTCGAGCTGCGTGTTGGTGGGATGCTGTTCGAGCGTGAGAACAACTGGATCAGTGTCACCACATTCAGCGACGTTCGCGATCCCGCCGCACTCGCCGCTGGTTTGGCCGACGCCGGTGAGCACGTGTCACTGATCGACATGAAGCGGGCGTCCGAGAGTCTGGTCATCCGGCAGCGCGACCACATCCTCACCAGCCTCGGTACCGCCGCGCTGGTACTAACACTGCTGATCGCACTGACTCTGCGCAAAATCCGTCGGGCAGTCAGCATTTTGTCCCCGATGCTGGTCACGACGATCGTTACCGTGGCAGTGCTGCAGTTGGCCGGTATCTCGCTGGGGCTGTTTCACCTCGTGGCCCTGGCACTGGCGGCAGGATTGGGTCTCGACTATGCGTTGTTCTTCGAGCACTCGCCAGTAGCAACCGAGGAACAGCGTCGTACGCTGCATGCCGTCCTGCTGTGTGCCACCTCTACGCTGCTCGTATTCGTGCTGCTCGGCAGTTCGAGTGTACCGGTGCTGCGTTCGATCGGTATCACTGTCGCCGTCGGTGTTACCTGCAATTTTCTGCTGGCCTTTCTCGTTGCCCGTGCGCGTGTCCGGACATGAGCGAGGTGCCGCAAACCTTAGGTCGGGCCGAGATTCTGCGCCTGATCCCACACCAGGGCAGCATGTGTCTGCTGGACGACGTTCGGGCCTGGCATGCGGACTGGCTGTTAGCGAGTACGATGACACACCGCATGACACTGCATCCACTGGCCAGTGGCGGACGGTTACGCGCGATTCATCTGTGCGAGTACGGCGCGCAGGCGATGGCGATACACGGCGGCCTACTCGGGCTCGCGAGCGACACGCCCGCCAGAGCTGGCCTGCTCGTATCGCTGCGGGGCGTGCAACTGCATTGTGACTACCTCGAGACGTTGCCGGCAGCACTCGAAGTGCGAGCTGAACGGCTGTTAGTCCAGCGCGACAGCTGGCAGTATCAGTTTCAAGTCGAGCACGCTGGCCATATGCTGGCCTCTGGGCGGGCTGCCGTCATTGCGCAGGATTTCAGCTAACTACATTGACGGGATCAAGCAGCTGTCTCGAACAGCAAAGATCCGCGACCGGGTCGAGTATAGTCTCCAGTCGATTCGTCGCCCAGTATCTGCGCCAGTTTGCTGATGTCGATAGCCGGGCTGTCGGCCAGGGCCTGCGTCACGATCTCACGCGCGAGCGCGCGCAGCAGCGCGATGTTGGCGCGTATTCGTGCGGTGAAAGCGGCGGTATCGAGTTGATCGAGCATCGACCGATTGAGTGCGGCGAACCAGTCGAGGCGGGCCTGATCCAGCATCAGGGGCGAATTGGCACGCAGACTGACCGCCGACCAGGCGCGCAACAGATCCTGCATCGCCTCGTTGAGCGCGGTGCCACCAGCGAGATCGTCGCGCAAGCGGCCGAGCGTCGCAATGTCAGTGAGGCGGTGCTGATAGAAGATCTGGCAGAGCACGCCCCAATAATACGTGTAGTCCCATAGCACTTTGACGGGCAGGACGCGCGAGTCACCGAAGATGGCGTATTGATCCTGATACAGCGACAGCATGTTTTCGTAGAACGAGAAATACATCTGCTGGTAGATCTTCGCGTGCGACGCAATCGACACGCCGCCAGCATCTTTGGCGATGAGGTCCGTGATGTAGGTATTGCTGATGGCGATGAAATCGCTACCGGGCGAATAGAAGGGGTCGAGGAAGACACCCGCTTCGCCGGTGAGTGCCCAGCGAGCGCCACTGAACACCTGCTTGCAGCCGTAGGAAAAATCCTTGAAGAACGCGAAGTCCTGCAATAGACCGCGCTTGGGCTCGAGATCCGCTGCCAGACGCGGTTGGTGCTGGTGCAACCATTGCATTGCGCGCTCGAAGGTGTTCATGGTTCTGAGCGGATGCAGCTTTGCATCGGCGACGATGCCGACCGAATGTGAGCCCGACGCAAGCGGAATGAGCCAAACCCAGTAGCCCTCGCCGACCAAATGATTAGTAGAGAGCCAGCGCGATCGCGGCTGACAGCGGCCGAGCCACGCCTCGTCCTGGGACCAGGCATCGACGTCCACGCGGGTCGCGACACGAAACCACACGGCGTTGGCGTCGTGTGCGTTGCTCTGCTGCAAACCGAGCTTGCGCTTGAGCACCTGTGCGCGGCCGCTCGCATCGATCATCCAGCGGCTCGCGAGCGCTTGCGAAATGCCCGCGCGACTGTAAGTCAGGCGGTGCGGCGCTTGGGCCTCGGCCAACTCCAGACTGGTCACGCTGGCGTCATCGATGAAACGGACTCCCAGTTCGAGCGCGCGCTGTCCCAGGAAGTTCTCGAAGATGCCACGGTCGATCTGATAACTCGGCACGGCCAGGTGTTTGCTCGGGCCCAGCTCCGTTACTCGATCGAAATCGCTGCGGCCATCCGAGAAGAAGAACCGGAAGCCAAACTTGGGTAGCTGGAATTCCGCCAGATGGTCCTTCAGTCCGAGCACGTTGGCGAAATACTCCGCAGCGATCTCGACCGATGACTCGCCGACCTTGTGCGCTGCATGCCGCACGGGATGTTTGCGGCGCTCCAGGACCGTAACGTCGAGCTCTGGCAGCCGTTGTTTGAGCTGCAGCGCGAGGCTCAAGCCTGCGAGGCCGCCGCCAATGATGGCCACGTCGGTATTCATGCAGGTCGAAGTTCCAGCTGCAGTTCGAGCTGCGGAGCAGCCAGCAAGCTTAGATCGCGTGGGCCGCACTGCGCCAGTGCCTCGAACAGCGGCAGGCAGTCGCTCATGGCATTGCCGGCAACCAGCGCCCCGTTGGCGGCACTCGCGCGACTGGGGCCAGCTGCGGCGGCCGGCCGTGCGCACCAGTCGAGCTGTACCATGCTGGCGCTGGTGGGGCCGGGCGCCAAAACCAGTGCAGCGCCTAACAAGCCAGTGCTCGTAGCCATGGTACCGAGCGGACCGCGAGCAGCGATGTCATACGCTACGTACAGGACAGGATCTTGCTGCACGACGGTTTGTGTCAGCGCTTCCAGCAGCCCGGCCGCGAACGTGTGCTGCCAGGCACTGACAGCCGTGTAAGGCTGTTCACACCCAACACCGATGGTCCAGTAGCCGGCCGCTGCGTTGTGTACGGAGTTGTGAAACTTGATCGGTGACACGAGGGCCGGTGTCTTGGCCAGCGTGTCGCACATGGAGTCGGTCACTGCGAGATCCCCATGGGTGGACGCGAACACGCTGCACATGCTTGCCGGATCGCGCTGTGCGAGCTCACAGGCTCGCGTTGCAACTTCCAGCGCGATGGCAACGGTATCTGGTGCGCGCCGTCGTTCAGTCGGTGCCAACAATGTGGGGGCCGGCCGCGGTGCCGGATTTGCAGTGGGCGTGCGTTCACCGCGGAGTATCTCGCGGGCCAGTTCCCACCCTGGCAGCAGCGGCGCCCACAGCGCGATGCCCTCGACGTAAACCCGGTGTCGCATGCAGATGCCTCAATGCGTGTGTCTGGCACCGAATGCCAACACGCAATTGCTGCCACCGAAGCCGAAGGAGTTGCTGAGCGCATAGTCCACCGCGCTGTCGGCATTGCCGAGCCGGATCTGCGGGCCACAGTCGCCGTCGAGCGATTCTGTGTTGAGCGTGCCCGGCAGCAGGCCGGTCTCCAGCGCCAACAAGGTGATCACCGCTTCGAGGATACCGGCTGCTCCCAGCGTGTGCCCCGTCCACCCTTTGGTAGAACTGGCATGCGTCGCTTCCGGAAACAGCTGTGCGACGACGCGCGCTTCAATTTCGTCGTTCTTCTGGCTCGATGTGCCATGCAGGTTGATATAGCCCACGGCAGACGCGGGCAGCGATGCCCGCTCCAATGCCGCCTCGAGCGCTGCGCGCGCGCCTCGCCCTTGCGGATGAGGCGACGACATGTGGTGTGCATCGCTCGATTCGCCAAAGCCGATCAGCCGGGGGCCGTCGCCCCGCTTCTCCAGCAGCGCGAAGCCGGCAGCTTCGCCGATGTTGATGCCGCGCCGCTCGGGATCGAACGGCCTGCATTTGTCGCGTGAGATGAGCTCGAGTGAATTGAAACCGAACAGGACACTGCCGCACAGCGAATCCACACCGCCGACAATCGCGGCATCCGCGATGCCGGCGGCGATCAATCGTTCGGCTTGCGCGAACACCTTGGCGCTCGAGGAGCACGCCGTCGCTACCGTGAGTGCGAAACCAGTGAGACCCAGCGCGTGCTGCAGAAAGTCGCCGAGCGAATGCGGCGTATGGACCACGGGTCGTTGCAAATCCACGGGGAACTGGCCCTGACTGTCGAGCCGCGCATACGCTTCCTCACTCGCACCGATGCTCGAGGTCGACGTACCAACGACCAGCGCCACGCGATCGGCACCGTAACGGTCGCGCGCCGCTGCTGCCTGCGTCAGAAAGCCATCGGCCTGCAGACCGAGCCAGGCCAGACGATTGTTGCGGCACTCCCAGCGCTGCAGGGCAGCGGGTAACACGCAGTCTTCGACGCCTGCGACACGCCCGATCCAGGTCGTTAGTGGCGCCGGGCCGAAATCATTCGGCCGCAGGCCGCTGGTGCGTGTCCGCAACGCAGCCAGCAGCTCACCGCGACCAGCGCCGGCGGCGCTGGTCGCCGTCCAGGCGGTCACGGTGAGCGGTGTCATGCCTATTTCTGGTTCTCTATCGCGACCAGTTGCAGCGCGCGGCTGATGTCGTTCACCGTATTCTGCATCCAGGCGCCGTACTTTTTGTGAATGACACGTGTCGAACCATCCTTCGCCAGACCATAGTCGAGGTTCGTGCTGTCGAGGTACTTGAGTGCGATGGTACTGGTGTCATAGTCGACACGGATCCGCAACGTATGCTTGCGGACGTTGAGCGTGGCTTCCATATCCTGCGGATTTTCCTTGTTGACGATCCAGCCGCGCTGTGTGAGGCCCATGCGGATACCGCGGCTCACGTCCTTGGCTGTCAGTCCGGACGGTACCGCGATCGGCTGCGGATCAACCAGCGGGACCGCTGCTAACAGCGGCAACGCAAAGGCGAGCGTAACGAGGGCCACTAGAACTTTACGGCGCATGAAGAACTCTCCTGTGAATGAGCTGGCTCGTATCGTGACGACAATCAACTGGCGCGATGAGCGTCGATGTGCTGGGACAGCGAGCGCAACGAGGCAAAGATCTGCCGATTGTTCTCGTCGTCCGAGCGCATCTGGAAACCATAGCGCTTGGAAATTTCCAGCGCGAGTTCGAGGGCGTCGATCGAATCGAGGCCCAGACCCTCACCAAACAGTGGTTGTTCAGGATCGATGTCTGTGGGTGCAACGGTCTCCAGGTTGAGCGCCTGGACGATCAATGTTGCGAGCTCCTGCTCGGCCTGTGTCTGCGAGGCGGGCATGATGGGTACTGCTGGCTCCGTGGCGCTGAAGGCATGGATATTGTCTGGCAATCAATCCCGCTATTATAGCCGCTGCCAGCTGTTCTCAACCCATGCGCACATTGCTCCACGAGCCGATTTCGCCGCCTATCATCGGCGCTGACCAGATTCACGGTGTCGTGCAGTGTGACGTGCTCGTGGTAGGCGGAGGACCCGCCGGATCGACAGCCGCGACCCTGCTGGCGCGCCGAGGCTGGTCGGTGCGATTGCTGGAAAAATCCGCTCATCCGCGCTTCCACATCGGCGAGTCGCTGTTGCCGATGAATTTGCCGATACTCGAACGTTTGGGCGTGCGGGAGCAGGTGGCCGCGATCGGGATCCGCAAGCCGGGCGCGGATTTCCCGGCCGACAACGAGCGCGGCTACAACGTATTCAGTTTTGCCGAATCGCTGCGTCCCTGCGGCGGTTACGCCTACCAGGTCAAGCGCGAGCAGTTCGACGAACTATTGTTTCGCAACGCCGCGGCCGCCGGGGCGCTGGTCGAGGAGCGTGCCGCTGTCACCGAGATACGTTGCGACCGCGTTGGCGTAAGCGCCGCCGTGACGTGGGCGGACGGCAGCCGGTCGGAAGTCCGGGCACGTTATGTCATCGATGCCAGCGGGCGTGACACACTGCTCGGCAAGCAGTGGCGCATGAAACGGCCGCACCCGGCGCATCGCAGTGCGGCGATGTTTGCCCACTTCAACGGCGTCGAACGGCGCTCCGGCGAGGACGCCGGCAACATCAGCATCTATCGCTATGACCACGGCTGGGTGTGGCTCATTCCGCTGCGGGAGGGCATCACCAGTATCGGTGCCGTCTGCGAGCCGGCTTATCTCAAGCAGCGGGAGGGAGACCAGCAGGAGTTCCTGTGGCGCACCTTGCGTGCCATCCCGGCGTTGGCGGCGCGCCTGACGAATGCCAGTGTCGCGAGCGAAGTGCAGGTCACCGGCAACTACTCTTATTGCTGTGAGCGGCTGTATGGGCCGCGTTGGTTGTTAGTGGGCGATGCGTACGCTTTTCTCGACCCGGTGTTCTCCAGCGGGGTGTATCTCGCGATGTACAGCGCCGAGCGGGCCGCGGCGGTAGTCGATGCAAGTTTGCAGGCGCCTGCACGGGAACGGCGGCTGCAGCGCGCGTACGAGCGGGATTTGCAGCGCGGGATACGCCTGTTCTCCTGGTTCATCCTGCGTTTCAATACCCCTGCTATGCGTTTTCTGTTCGCCAATCCCCGTAACATCCTGGGTATGCGCGAGGCGGTGGTGTCGATGCTGGCGGGAGATGTATTCGAAGGCAGGGCGGTGCCCCACCTCGTCGGTTACTTCAAGCTGTTGTACTGGTTGACCTCAATCGTGAACTGGCGCGAGGCGCGTGCCTATCGGCGACGGCTGCGAGCCTCGGAATTGCCGATACTCATGGAACGCACGTGACGACTGGGCCAGCTGCGAGCGGCCCCGATCCAGTTCCGGACTTGGCCGGCATTCCGGCACCACGTATCGAGTACCGGACGCTGGATCCCGGTGAGTCGCTGCCGGACGATGTGCTGTGCGCGGTCACGTTCGGCACCCGACCTAGTGGTGGCTACGATCCGCGCTGCGTCCGCGTCGGTCTCGAGCCGCTGGCCGGTGGCGGTCTGATCGAGGTGTGGCACTCCTCAGGACCCGTCCAGCGTGGTTATGACGGATTGGTTCGGTACACCTGCGACGAGCATCATCTCGCTGCTGCCGTAGAGATCGACGAACGGCGTTATGGCGGTATCGCTGCGGCAGCGCGTGCCGCGTATACCGCAATGGTCAATTTTCAGAAGTTCGCCCGCTTTCCGCAGGTGCTGCGAGTCTGGAACTACTTCGATGCGATCAACGCCGGTGACGGTGACAGCGAGCGCTATCGACAATTCTGTGTTGGACGTGCTGCCGGCCTGGGCGATGCCTTGGCAAAACCCTATCCAGCGGCGACTGCAATCGGTCGTCGCGACGGTGACTGCACTTTGCAGGTGTACTGGCTGGCGGGCCGTGTGCCTGGGCGTGCGATCGAAAACCCGCGTCAGGTAAGCGCCTATCACTATCCGCGCGTATACAGCCCGAGCCCGCCGGTGTTCTCGCGGGCCATGCTCGTATCACCGGATCTGCTGTTGATCTCCGGGACAGCCAGCGTCGTCGGCCATGCCTCGCATCATCCGGGCGATCTGCCCGCACAGCTGGAGGAAACACTGCGCAACCTGCGTGCGGTGATCAAAGGGGCCGCGGGTATCGCCCCGGCTCTGCCACGAGAGTTGTCATCGAGCAGCCGGCTCAAGGTATACCTGCGTGACACGCAGGAAGTAGCGCACGTCGAACGAATGCTGCATGAAGCACTGCCGGCCGGCGTGCCGTTCGTCGTGCTCGCTGCCGACGTTTGTCGGTCAGATTTACTAGTGGAAATCGACTGTCAGCATGGCGTATGAAGACGATCGCTGGTTCAGACGGTAAGCCGCGCTGCAGTTGGTGCAGCGCAAGCCAGGAGTACCTCAACTACCACGACACCGAGTGGGGCTTTCCGGTGAGCGATGACCGCCGCCTGTTCGAGAAGCTCAGTCTCGAGGGTTTTCAGTCGGGCCTCAGTTGGCGAACGATACTCGCCAAGCGGGAAAACTTCCGCCGCGCGTTCCACGATTTCGATTTCGAACGGATCGCGCGCTTTACGCAGCGCGATGTCGACCGCCTCATGAACGACGCGGGCATCGTGCGCCACCGCGGCAAGATCGAGGCTGTCATCAACAACGCACGCCGTGTCCAGGAGCTCATGCCGCGGGAAGGTTCGCTGGCTGCCTTTGTCTGGAGTTATGAACCGCGAGCGCCGCGATCTGCGGCTTCGCAGACGGTATCTGTTTCCGCCGAATCACTCGCGCTGTCGAAGGAACTGAAAAAACAGGGCTGGAAGTTCGTCGGTCCGACGACGGTGTATGCATTCATGCAGGCAATGGGGTTGGTCAATGATCATGCCGAGGGCTGCGTAATCCGCGGTCCGGCGGACCGCGCGCGTGCGCGTTTCAAGCGCCCCGACCATCGTGGACCGCGCCGCTGAGGGAGAAGCAGCACTGTAAGGTGGGCAAGCCTGACTAGTCGTTCTTGCGTGTCACGTTGCCAGCGGCCGAGTTGAGGGCCTGCAGAACCGCAGCGCGCGGCAGCTTGCCGACCGCGTTGCGTGGCAGCTCCGGCACGACGCGCAGTGGCCGCGGCAGAAATACCGCATCGACGCTCTTTGCCAGTGCTGCGCTGATTGCCTGCGGCGCAAGGGTCGGCGCTACGACCAGCGCGGCCACGCGTCGAATCTGATCCTGCTCGCTGCCGGTCTGCACGACCACGGCGTCGACGACGCCGTCGATAGCGAGCAGACGTCGCGTCAGATCGTTGAGCGACGCACGCTTGCCGGCGATCTCTATGAGGTCGGCACTGCGGCCCCGCAGCTCGAAGCGCCCGTCGGGCAGCAGCTCGACCACATCCAATAATTTCTGCGATTGATCGAACCACGCGGCATCCACGTGTGTGCAATCGATGCCCGGTGTGAGGGTTACGCCCGGATAGCGCTGCCAGGCGGATTCACGCGCCGAGCGCCTCGCTGCGATCACCATGGTTTCGGTGGCGCCGAACATCTCCAGCAGCCGGGTCCGTAGTCGATCCTCGAGCTGCGCCGCCAACGCCTGACCGAGTGGCGCGGTCGCGGAAACTATCAATGCGACGCTCGGTAGTTCGAGCGACGATTCCAGCAACACCCGCAGATGTACCGGTGTGCTCACGAGTATGCGAGGTTCTGGTGCGGTGGCCAGGGCCGCCGCGATTTCCGCTGCGAACAACGGCCGCGCTTGGTGTATGGCGACGCCACCCAGCAGTGGCAGCATCACCGTCAACTCCATGCCGTACATGTGCTGCGAGGGCACGGTCGCCACGATCGTCGCGTTGCTGACATCGACGCCAGCGCCGAGCGCTGCACGCATCGCAGCGCCGTTGATGCGCGCGCTGTTGGCCAGCATGCGCCAGCGTTTGAGGTGTGCCTGGGGAGTACCGGTGCTGCCCGAAGTGAAGCCGATCGCCGCCTCGAAGTCAGGTTCGATCGAAGCGAGTGCAAGGCGCTTGACGGGCTGCGCCGGCGCATCGTCGCCGGCGAGCGCGGTGGTGACGAACGCGTCGTCACAGCGGTAGCTGTCCGGGTACAGTTGCGCGACTTCCGCAACGGCCTGCACCGCGCGCGCCGCCGGCAGCAAAGTCGTATGCGACCGTTGCAGGGCCGCGACGAATGCCAGCAGGAAGTTGCCGCGATCTTCGCACAGATTGATCGCATAGCGACCGTTCGGCAGTTGCGCCGCGAGGCACGCTGCTTTTCCTAACAATTCTTGCTCAGACCACGTGCCGTCGACGTGCTGCAGCACTGCGCGGGTATTCTCGCCGGTAGTCATCGCGATTCAGGGCGGTATCGCCATACACCGAAACTGCGCAGTTCAGGCCCAACGCTTGAGCACGAGCGACGTGTTGACACCGCCGAAGGCAAAATTGTTCGACATCACGTATTCAGTATCGAGCGCGCGGCCATCGCCCGCAATGTAGTCGAGCTCGCCACAGCGCGTGTCGATACGCTGCAGATTGATCGTCGGTGCGAACCAGCCGCTCGCCATCATCTCGAGGCTGAACCAGGCCTCGAGCGCGCCGCAGGCACCCAGCGTGTGGCCCAGATAGCTCTTCTGCGAGCTGATGGCCATCCGTGAGCCAAACACGGACGAAGTGGCGCGTGACTCGGCGATATCGCCATGTTCGGTCGCGGTGCCATGTCCGTTCACGTAGCCGACGACACTGGGCGGTAAGGCGGCGTCCTGCAGTGCCAGTTCCATCACCGTGCGCATCGTACGCTCCTCCGGTCGCGTCACATGGGCGCCATCGCAGTTGGTCGCGAAGCCTACCAACTCGGCCCGGATCGGCGCGCCGCGTGCACGCGCATGCTCGAGTTCTTCGAGCACCAGTATTGCACCACCTTCACCGACCACGAGACCGTCGCGATCGGCATCGTAAGGCCGCGGCGTCGCGCTCGGCTCGGCATTGCGGCGACTGGTGGCGTACAGCATGTCGAATGCCATCGCCTCGCTCGGACACAGCTCTTCCGCGCCGCCCGCCAGCATCATCGCCTGCTTGCCGTACTTGATCGCTTCGTAGGCGTAGCCGATCGCCTGACTGCCGGACGTGCACGCACTCGAGGTTGGGATGATGCGGCCCGTGAGGCCGAAAAAGATGCTGATATTGGCTGCCGTGGTGTGCGGCATCATGCGCACGTACGAGTTGGCATTGAGACCGGCCGCCGAGCCGCTCGTCAGCATGTCCGCGAAATCCTTGATGTCGGGCGTGCTGCCGACCGAGGAGCCGCAGGCCACGCCCATCCGGCCATCGCGTATGGTCGCATCGCCAGCCAGCCCGGCCGAGTCGAGCGCCCGTTCGGCGGCGTGCACCGCAAACTGCGAGACCCGGCCCATGCTGCGCAGTTGCTTGCGCGTCCAGTGCGCAGGCGGTGCGAAGTCCGCAATGGGTGCCGCGAGCTTGGTGTTGAGATCCTGATAACGTTCCCAGTCTGTGATGTAGCGTACGGCCGAACGCTTGCCCCGCAAGCCACTGACTATCGTGGCCCAGTCTGAGCCCAGCGCCGAGATCCCGCCCGCCCCGGTTATCACCACGCGGGCCATCAGGTGAGCCCGCCGTCCACGGCGATCACCTGCCGCGTAACGTACGCTGCATCCGCGGACAACAAGAAGCTGACGACTGCGGCGACTTCGGCTGGTTGGCCGATGCGCTGCAGCGGAATCGCGGCCAGGATCTTCTCGAGCGGCACTTGTTCGTCGACCATTTCGGTCTCGATCAGTCCGGGAGCTACGCAATTGACGGTGATCTTGCGTTTGGCGAGCTCGACGGCGAGCGCCTTGGTGGCGCCAATAATACCCGCCTTCGCAGCGCTGTAGTTGACCTGACCACGATTGCCGACGAGGCCAGACACCGACGACAGGGTGACGATCCGCCCCGCCGCGCGCCGCCGTACCATCGGCATGATGAGTGGCTGCAACACGTTGTAGAACGCGTCGAGATTGGCGCGCATGACTGAGTCCCAGGCAGCACCGCTCATGCCTGGAAACGCACCGTCCCGCGCCAGGCCGGCGTTGCAGACTACGGCGTAGTAGGCGCCGTGGGCTTCGATGTCAGCCAGCAACACGGATTCACACTGTTCACGCGCCGTCACATCGAACTGCAGTACACGCGCATTGCCGCCGCGTGCCACGATGCCGGCCGCGACTTCATCGGCCGCGGAGCGCTGCGAACGGCAGTGTACGACGATCCCGTAGCCATCGCGCGCCAGGCGTTCAACGATGGCTTTGCCGATGCCGCGACTCGAACCGGTGACGAGCACCGTGTTACTCATGCGGACACGCGCTGCAAGGCGCTCGCGATGCGCGTCGTCAGACACGTGGGCAGCGTGAACTGCAGCTGTTCGGTACGCATGTCGACCGCTGCCTGTACGGTCTGCGCGCGCGCGACACGCGCCTCGTCCGCCATGTCGGTCACGCGATAGTTGATCGCCAGCCGACTGTCCCATTCCACCAGTGAGGCACGCACCCGCAACCGGTCGCCGTAACGCGCCGCGCGCACGTACTTCACGTGCGCCTCGACGATCGGCCAGCCGTAACCAGATGCCACCATCTCGTCATAGCCGTAGCCGAGCATCTGCATCAGGCGCCAACGCGCGTTCTCCAGATACTTGAAATAGTGCCCGTGCCACACAACGGTGGCCAGATCGACGTCATGAAACGGCACGTCGACCTCGTGATCGGCATACAGCACACCCTCGCGACGCATGGCCTACGAGCGACTCCGTGTGGCCGGCGGAACCCGCACGAACGGCAGACGCCGCCATACCAGTATCGGCAGGCGCACCAGCATGCCGACGAACATCCGTGCGTGCATCCCGCTGATGCGCAGATTGTCTTCCAGCATCCGGAAGTGCGAGACGCCGTCGAGTGGATAGGACACGCGCGTCGGCAGCCACCGCATCGATTGGCCCCGCCAGTGCAGTCGCACTAACAACTCAGGATCGAAGTCCATGCGCCGGCCGAGGCGCGCAGAATCGATTACGGCGACGACGGCCGGCAGCGGATAGACACGAAAGCCGCACATCGAATCGCGGATATCCAGCGACAACGTATGAATCCAGACCAGCACATGGGTGAGATAGCGCGACAGGAACCGTAGCCGCGGGATCGACTCATCGAAGATCGGCTGACCACAGATCACCGCGGCGGGATTGGCACGTGCCGCGGCAACGAAGTGCGGAATATCGGCCAGCGTATGCTGACCATCGGCATCGATCTGCAGCGCGTGCGAATACCCGGCGCGCAGCGCGGCACGCAGGCCGGCACTGACCGCGCCGCCTTTGCCGAGATTGCGAGGGTTCGTGACGAGACTGACGTTCGGCCCGCGCGCGAGCTGTTGCAGCACCTCGCGACAGCGCGGCGTCGAGCCATCGTCGACCAGGATCACGGGCAGGGAGTGCGCCAACACGCCGGCCACTACGCGCCCAACTGCGTCCTCGTGGTTGTAGACCGGCAGAACAGCGACTGCTGAGAACGCTGCGCTCACGAGGCCTGCAGGCGTTCGATCGCCAGCACCAGATCCTGCACCGTCCGCACCGTGCGAAAATCCTCGGCGCTCATCTTCTTGCCGGTCGCTTTCTTCAGGCGGTCGATCAGATCGACGGCGTCGATGCTGTCGATTTCCAGATCGTCGTTGAGCTGCGCATCGAGCGTGACACGCGCCGGGTCGAGTTCGAAAAGCTCGGCCAGCGCATCGCGCACCATGGCATGTATCTGTTCTCTGGACTGCATCGCAAACGCTCCCTGGACGTGCGTATGCTAATGCAATGTCTGGCCCGATAGACGGGCCTCGTACAACTCGATCAGGTGCTGGTTCAACTGACGTGCAGCCACCGGACCCGGGCGGCCGCTGCGGAAGGGCTCGACGGGGAGGTCGTCACCGATCTGTAGGACGAAATGCGGCCGGCGCGCGGGTACGGCGTACCATGGCTGACCCTTGCCGAGCACGACCGGCGTGCACCAGATGAAGACCGGCGTGATGAATTCCGCGGCGCGTATGGCGATGGCGGCCGCGCCACGGTGGAAACGCAGCGCTTCGCCCGGCCGGCTGCGTGTGCCTTGCGGAAACACGATCAGCGACTGGCCGCTCGCCAGCACGGTGCTGGCGTGCTCCACCATCGCGTCGGTCGGTTCGTTCTTGACGTAACCTGACTGCGTCACGGCTAGCGCCGTGAACCAGTTGCGGAACAGCTGGTGCTTGACGATGCTGCAGGAGTCGCGGCTGAAGCCCAGCAGAAAGATCACATCGCACAGCGTCGGGTGATTGGCGATCACCAGCTGGCCGGGGCGGCCGAGTCGTTCGGCACCGCGGATCTCGTAGCTGATGCCACCGAGCGAACTCATCAGCCCAACGAAGGCGCGCAGGGCGAGCGCCAGCGTGCGCCGAGCGCGATCCCGCCGCGCACGTTCGCCGCCAGGCAGCAGCCAGAATAGCGGGAACACGACCAGGCCCAACACCAGGGCGCCCAAGCCGAACATGATGAAGCAAAATGCGGTGACGAGGAGCCGTGCCCACCAGGCATCGCCCCGCGTCGCGTTGTCGGTGCGTAAGCTAGCGCGCATGACGCAGACTGATCCAGTCGTTTGGTTGGCGGACCGACGGGCAGCAATGCACTACGTCGCCAGTTCCTTGACCGCCGTCGAGGCGGCGCGTTTTGCCCGGATGCGTTCGCCGCAGCGGCGCCTGCAATGGCAGATCAGTCGGGCGCTGCTGGCACAGCTTGGTTCGCTCGACGGTGCGCGCAGTCTGAGCCACAGCGGTGAGTTTGCCGCGCTGGCGGTGGACCCGACCGCCCGGGCCGTGGGCATCGATCTGGAGGTCATCCGGCCGCGCGACTTCTTGCGCCTGGCGCAGGCAGCGTTCGCGCCCGCTGAGTGCCGCGACGCCGAGCTGCTGCAGCCGGGTCTGCTCGCTCGGTACTTCTACCAGCTTTGGACACTGAAGGAAGCCTTTGCCAAAGCGCTGCAGCTGCCGCTGACAGTCGCCCTGCGCGACTGTGTCGTCGAACGGCACGGCCCGCGTTGGTCTGTCCAGGTCCCCACTGATGAGCCATGGCGCCTGCAGAGCTGGCAGCCGCGACCCGATTTGATCCTGACGCTCGTTTCGATCGGCGCGCGCGCCGGCGCGTTCGCGCCGCGGCCCTGCAGCACTTGCGACTGGCCAACCGCAGACGCCAGTCCCTGGCAGCTGCTCGTCGAGCTCTCGTCGGCCGATAGTTAGCCGACCGCCCCAGCTCACTAACCACTCACTGGCGTTGTGTGGAGACGACATTGGCTTCGATCCACGCTTGCGCATCGGCATTGATCTCGCGCGGCTCCCGGCCGCGCGTTGCTATCGGGGGCCCGATACGCACGGTAATCGTGCCCCGTTTCTTCAACAGACTGCGACGGCCCCAGAAGTAGCCGGCGTTATGCGCGATCGGCACGATCTGCTTGCCGCATTCGATCGCCAGCAGCGCGCCGCTCGCGCCGTACTTGCGCGTTTCGCCAGGTGGCAAGCGTGTGCCTTCCGGGAAGATCATGACCCAGGCGCCGCGCTCGAAGCGCTCCTTGCCCTGCGCGAGGATCTGCGTGACGGCGCTGCCGCGTGACTGGCGGTCGATGGCGATACAGCCTGCGAGCTGACAGCCCCAGCCGACGACGGGAATCCACAACACTTCGCGCTTCATCACCCACACGAGCGGCGGCAGCAACGCCATCTGCGCGATGGTTTCCCAGGACGAGGAGTGCTTCATGTAGAAGACGCCAGGCTCGGCCGGTATGTTGTCGAGGCCTTCCAGCCGATAGTCCAGCCGGCAGATCAGCCGCAAGCCGCCCAAGATGCTGCGCGCCCAGAAGCGGGCCGCGGCGTAGCGACCGCGAAACGACAGGAACGGGGCGGCCGCCACGTAGTACAGGCCGTAGATCGGTGTCCACACGAACAGGTAGGTCGTGAAGAGGACCGATGCAAGCCACTGCATAGGCGCTAGCCGTCAGCCTGGCAGCCGCGACAAATCGGCGATCCCGGCGAACAGGCCGCGCAGTTCCATCAGCAACCCCAGGCGATTGGCACGCAGCGCAGCGTCGGGATCGTTCACCATTACCGCGTCGAAAAAGCTGTCGACCTCGGGACGCAGGGTGGCCAGCGATTCAAGCGCATTGGCGTAGCGCTGCTCGGCTACCGCGGCGACTACGGGCGTTCGTATCTTGACCATCGCCGCATGCAGCGCGCGTTCGGCCGGTTCGACGAGTTTGTCGGTTGCGACCGTCTGCGACTCCCCGGCCTCGCTTTTCTTCAGGATGTTGGCGATGCGCTTGTTGGCTGCGGTGAGACTGGCCGCCTCCGGGCGCTGCAGGAAGCGCGCGAGCGCCGCCAGCCGAATACCGAAGTCGAACGGCGAGCGCGGTGCGGCTGCTTGCACTGCGTCGAACATTTCGGTGGTGGCACCGACGATTTGTGTGCTCGGACGATCGTCGCCCGCCTGGCTGTCGAGGAAATAGGCTCGCAACCGTTCCACGATGTAGTCTTCAACAGCGCTTGCCACGGCGTCCGCCTGGATCGGCTGCAGCGCGACTGCACGCGCTACCAGCAGCCGCAGGTCGAGATCCAGTCGTCCCTCCAGCAGAATCCGCAGCACGCCGATGGCGGCGCGACGCAACCCGAATGGATCGCGTGTACCGGTCGGCTTCTGGCCGAGCGCGAAGATGCCGGCAAGCGTGTCGAGCTTGTCCGCCAACGCCACCGCAGTGCCGGCCGGCGTGGTGGGCAGTGCATCGCCGGCACCGCGCGGCAGGTAGTGCTCGGCAATCGCGGTGGCAACGTCGGCGGCTTCGCCGTCGGCCGTGGCGAGATAGCGGCCCATCACGCCCTGCAACTCTGGGAACTCACCGACCATTGCCGACAGCAGATCGCACTTGGCGAGCTGTGCCGCCCGTGCCACCTGCGCTGCGTCGGCACCGATGAGTTTGGCGACCTCGAGTGCGAGTGCCGTCACGCGCTGCGTCTTGGCGCCGAGTGAGCCCAGCTTCGCCTGGTAGGTGACCGAGTCGAGTTCCGGGAGCAACGCAGCCAAGGGTCGCTTGCGATCCTGGTCCCAGAAAAATGCGGCATCCGCGAGGCGTGGACGCACCACGCGCTCGTTACCGGCGCGCACTGCCGATGGGTCGCGGCTCTCAATGTTGCTGGCCGTAATGAACCATGGAAGCAACGATCCTCCGGCGTCTAAGACGGGAAAGTAACGCTGGTGTTCCTGTAGGGTCGAAATGAGTACCTCGCGCGGCAGCGCCAGGAAGCGCGCTTCGAACTGACCCGCCACCGCCACGGGCCATTCCACCAAGGCTGTCACTTCATCGAGCAATGCATCGTCGAGCAGCGTCTGCCCCCCCACGGCGGCGCCAGCGGCGATCACCTGGTCGCGCAACCGGGCGCGACGCTGGGCGAAATCCGCGATCACGTAACCGTGTTCCCGCAGCTCGTGCTCGTAGTCGGCTGGCTGCGCGATCTCGATCGGTGCCGGCGCATGAAAGCGATGCCCGCGGGTCGTGTTGCCAGCCGGAGTGTCGAGCAGGCGCAGGTCGACGATGTTGCCGCCGAACAGCAGCAAGACCCAATGCACGGGCCGCACGAACTCGGCGTCCGACGACCCCCAACGCATCCGCTTCGGGATCGGCAGGCCGTCGAGTGCGCGCTGCACGATGGCGGGCAACAACTCGAGCGTGGGCGCGCCGGCCTTCTCGCCGGCGTAGTACAGGAACTCGCCCTTACCTTCCGCGACCCGCGTCAGCTCGCTCACTGCGACACCGCATTTCTCGGCGAATTTCACCGCTGCCGGTTTGGCGTTGCCGGCCGTATCGAATGCTGCCGATACCGGCGGGCCACGCAGTTTGATCGCCTGCGAGGGTTGTTCGCTCGCGAGCCGCTCGACGCGCACCGCCAAACGCCGCGGTGTCGCGAAGGATTGCAGCGCGGCGTGCGGCAGTGCCGCGTCGCGCAAGCCCTGCTCGATACCTGCAATGAATGCCTGTTCCAGCGCGGGTAGCGCGAGCGGTGGCAACTCCTCCGTACCGATCTCGACCAGGAAATCGTGACGCTTGCTTGCCGCGGCACTCAAGCGGCGGCTCCCGTGGTGGCGCCGGCATCGGTCTGCGGCAGCATGGGAAAGCCCAGTGCCTCGCGACTGTCGTAGTAGAGCTGCGCGACCCCCCGTGCCAGCGTGCGGACCCGCAAGATATAGCGCTGCCTTTCGGTGACCGAGATCGCGCGACGCGCATCGAGCAGGTTGAACACATGCGAGGCCTTCAGCACCTGCTCGTAGGCCGGCAGTGCCAGTTTCGCTTCGAGTAGTTTGTTGAAGACAGCTTCGTGGTCCTCGAAATGGCGCAGCAGCACAGCCGTGTCGGCGTGTTCGAAGTTGTACTTCGATTGTTCAACTTCGTTCTGATGGAAGACATCGCGATAGGTGACGCGCCCCCGCGGCCCATCGGTCCACACGAGATCGAACACGCTCTCGACGCCCTGCAGGTACATCGCCAGGCGCTCGAGCCCGTAGGTGATCTCGCCGGTGACCGGGCGGCAATCGAGCCCGCCCACCTGCTGGAAATAGGTGAACTGCGTGACTTCCATGCCGTTCAGCCACACCTCCCAGCCCAGGCCCCAGGCACCCAGGGTCGGCGATTCCCAGTTGTCCTCGACGAAGCGGATGTCGTGTACTAACGAGTCGAACCCGAGCGCGCGCAGCGAGCCCAGATACAGATCGAGGATCTCGAGCGGCGAGGGTTTGATCACCACCTGGAACTGATAGTAGTGCTGCAGCCGGAAGGGATTGTCGCCATAGCGCCCGTCCGTCGGGCGGCGCGAGGGCTGCACATACGCCGCGCTCCAGGGTTCCGGCCCGATCGAACGCAGGAACGTCGCGGTGTGGAAGGTGCCGGCACCCATCTCCATGTCGTACGGCTGCAGGATCACGCAACCCTGCTCCGCCCAGTACTTCTGCAGGGCGAAGATCAGATCCTGAACGGTCTGGGGCGGGGTGCCGAGCGGCATACTGGCGAGTGACTGCGACATGTAGAACTTGGCCGGGCGAATGGAGCGCGGCAGTATAGCCAACACTGCACGCACGGTGGCGATGCGGACTCGAGTCCGCTTACAGGTCGACGACCCGCAGCTCGTAGATATCGGTGATGCGTTCGCCGTTCCAGACGTAGCGCAGGTGCACACCCTGGCGCACCTTGCGCACGAGTCGTGGCCGAAAGATCGCCACGCACTGGCCCGTGACGCGGCGCACGCTGTCGAACGCGATCCCGTTGGCGCCCGCCGCGCGCAGCTGCCGCCCAAGTGCCTGCGAGGCACCGTAGTCTTGCGGGTCGTATTCGCGCGCGAAGGCTGCGCGTCGCCCGCGCAGATCGTGCAACTCGCTGTCGATATCAGCCAGATAGCTGCGCATTTCGAGTTCCATTGCAGGCTCGTGCGTGGCGCGCATGAAGCGTTCGCGGTGGTAGCGCGTCTCCGCGATCGCCGTGGACTGCGATTCGGCCGCGTAGTAGGCGCCGAAAGTGCCATCGGCGAACCGCGAACCGGGCGGCGAAACATGCGTGAACGGCGCCATGACCACCGAGGCGTTGGGTCCAGCGACGCGGTCTGCCTGCGGGACTAACGACAACTCACCAGTTTCCTGGCGCAGCCGCGGGTTGGTGAGCGACTCGAGTTGGTAGAGCGCATCCCAGTCGGCGGGATCCGCGATGCGCTCGAACAGGTGGATGGTCGGCAAGCGGCTCGCGACTATACGATGGCTGGGCGTCAGTCGTACCTGGCGCGTCGCGATATCAGCCGCGCTCGGCATCGAGGTACTGCCGCACGACATAGAGATCGGCCACTTGGCCGCTCAACATGCGCTCGAGCGCCGAACGACCCCCGAATGGCGCGGCGGTATTCGGCTTGCGGAGCCAACCGTCGGCTGCCGCGGGATCCGGCAGCAGAATCTGCAGGGACTTGTAGATGCCGAGCAGATAAGAGATGCGTTCGAGCGTGTCCCGAGGCAGGCGCGGGTTGGGGTCCTTCTTCCACTTGAAGTACGTGGAACGAGACTGCTGCCCCAGCAATGTCAGTTGTTCGGCGACCGAGAGGCCCCAGGCCTCAGCCAAGGCGGCAAACGCCCGGATGCCAGCGCCGCCCAGACCAGAGCCGTCCTGCTTCTCGACGGCATAGCGCTCTGTTGGTGCAAAAGCGATGCTGTTTGCGGTCATCATGTTCTCCTGTAGTCCAATTCGAGACTATATCAGACGCTAGTCTATATCAAGACTACTCTTTGCTAGTCTACCGAGCCAAAATGGGGCAGACTAGAACCCTTCGCACCATCCTGGTGCGTATAACGAGACAGCTACGCCGTAAACCATTGATTTTAGTGACCTTCGGTCTTGGCACGCGGAGTGCACTGTGACAGGTCCAGGCTTTTCTTATCCGCCCACAAATTACCGAGGACAACAATGAAACCCGCTGATGTCATCCAACTGATCAAGGACAAGGAGGTCAAGTTCGTCGACTTCCGCTTCACCGACACCCGCGGCAAGGAACAACACGTCACGGTGCCCGCCCGGACGATCGACGCCGATCTGTTCAGCGATGGCAAGATGTTCGACGGCTCGTCGATCGCCGGCTGGAAGGGCATCAACGAGTCCGACATGATCCTCATGCCCGACGCCAGCACGGCGGTGATCGATCCATTCTTCGAAGAAGTGACGCTCGATATCCGTTGCGACGTGATCGAGCCCGCGACGATGCAGGGCTACGAGCGCGATCCACGGTCGTTAGGTCGCCGCGCCGAAGCCTATCTCAAGTCGACTGGCATAGCTGATTACGCGCTGTTCGGCCCGGAGAACGAGTTCTTCATTTTCGACAGCGTGCGCTGGGCATCCGAGATCAATGGTTCGATGTACCACATCGACTCGGTGCAGGGCTCGTGGAACAGCTCGAAAGAGTATGTCGACGGTAACAAGGGCCATCGCCCGACCGTGAAAGGCGGTTACTTTCCCGTGCCGCCGGTCGATGCCTTCCACGATATTCGCAGCGCGATGTGCATGGCCTGCGAAGAACTCGGCCTCGTGGTCGAGGTGCATCACCATGAAGTCGCAACTGGCGGGCAGTGCGAGATCGGCATTGGCGCCGGCCGCCTCGTGCAGAAGGCCGACGAGGTGCAAATCCTGAAATACGCTGTCCACAACGTGGCGGCCGGCTATGGCAAGACGGCAACGTTCATGCCGAAGCCGCTCGTTGGCGACAATGGCTCAGGCATGCACGTGCATCAGTCCTTGCAGAAGGATGGCAAGGCGCTGTTCGCCGGCGACAAATACGGCGGTCTGTCGGAAATGGCGCTGCACTACGTGGGCGGCATCATCAAGCATGCCAAGGCTCTCAACGCCTTCACCAATGCCGGCACTAACAGCTACAAGCGGCTGGTGCCGGGTTTCGAAGCCCCAGTGATGCTGGCGTACTCGGCGCGCAACCGCTCGGCCTCCATTCGCATTCCATGGATCGCCAATCCGAAGGCGCGCCGTATCGAAGTACGGTTCCCCGACTCGCTCGCCAATCCGTATTTCGCGTTTGCGGCGATGCTGATGGCAGGCCTCGACGGCATCCAGAACAAGATCAATCCCGGCGATCCGGCCGACAAAGACTTGTACGATTTGGCCCCGGAAGAGGCGAAAGCCATTCCGCAGGTGTGCCATTCGCTCGACATGGCGCTCGACAATCTGGACAAGGATCGCGAGTTCCTAACCCGCGGTGGTGTATTCACTAACGACCTGATCGACGCCTACATCAAACTCAAGATGCAGGAAGTGACGCGCCTCAGGATGAGCACGCATCCGGCAGAGCTCGATCTGTACTTCAGCGCGTGATGCGCGGCCGTCGTCCCGGCCAGTGCGAGCGCGGCGGGACAGCGGCTGGCGCTGCGCGGGCAGTGCAGCAGTACCAGCGGGTGATGAGGATCACGGAACCTCATCACCCGCCTTTGTCTAACGATGGTGAAGGGTCTATCCTGAGGCATCGTGATGAACCGCAAGCCACTTACCTTATTACTGCTCGGCGCGAGTGCAGCGTTCGTCACTGTGACGGTCGCCCAGGAGCAGAGCGCGCCGGCCGACAAGCAGGTGTACACCACCGTGGGCGAGCACGGCGAGCGCGTGTACACCGATCAGAAATTGCCCGGTGCGCAACCGATCGAAGTCGACAGCGCACAGACTTACAAGGCCCAACCGCCGCTACCGAACGCCGGCGCGCAAAGCGGTCGCGCGTTGGCGCCGGTGCGGCAGGACCCGAATTTCCGCTACGACAGTTGTGGCATCACGCAGCCCAGCAGCGATCAGACATTCGTCAACCCGGAGAGCATCATGATCTCCGCACGGGCCACACCCGATGTGCGGCCGGGCGATGTCATGACGATACTCGTGGATGGCAAGGTGGTTGGCACGCCTGGCTCGCCTACTGCCAAACTGACGCCCGTGCTGCGCGGCAGCCATGCAGCTTCGGTGGTGATCCGCGATTCGCGCGGTGCGACGCTTTGCACGTCGCCGACCGTGACCTTCCATGCACGCCAACCAACGGTGAACGCCGGCGAGCGGGCGCGCCAGAATACCTCACAGCCGCGCGTTCGCCCCTGACGACTGCGGCGACGCCGCGGGCGGTCGCCATACGTCCAGCCGGAGCGCGCCATGCTGGCTGAGCGTTTCGTGCCGTCGGCCATTGCACATTTCGATCCAGCCGATTTGATCGGCAGTCTCGCGACCGGTGTCGTGGTGCTGGATGCCGACCTATGCCTGGTGTACGCCAACGTTGCGGCGCAGGATCTATTGGCGGTGAGCATCAATCAATCGCGCGGCAGACCGTTCGTGAATCTGCTCGCCGAGCCAGGTGAATTGGCAAATATCCTGCGTCGCTCGTTGCAAGCCGGCGAGGTGTTGGCAGAACGGGAGCTCGTCGTCCAGCCGCTGGGCGCTAGCCGCGCAGCGCGGGTGATCGATCTCACGATCATGCCACTCGATCTGCAGGAAACCCGCGGCTATCTGCTGCTCGAGATCAGTGATGCCACGCAGCGGCAACGCATCGCGCGCGACAGCGATCTGCTGGCGCGACTCGACGGCAGCCGGCAGATGGTTCGGCAGCTCGCACACGAGATCAAGAACCCGCTCGGCGGTTTACGCGGCGCAGCGCAACTACTCGAGCGCGAACTCGGTGCGCCAGGCTTACGCGAATACACCTCGGTAATCATCCGCGAAGCAGACCGGCTGACGGCGCTGGTCGACTCCATGTTGGGCCCGGTCCGCGTGCCGCAGAAGTCGGTAGTCAACGTCCATGAGCTCTGTGAGCATGTGTTTCGTTTGCTGCAGAGCGAAGCGCCAGGCACGGTACTGCTCGAACGGGACTATGATCCGAGCCTGCCGGACGTCACGGTCGATTCGCACCAGATCATCCAGGCCCTGCTCAATATCGGTCGTAACGCGCTGCAGGCGATCGGCGAGCGTGGCCATGTCGTCATGCGTACCCGTGCACTCAGCAACATCAGTATCGGCCCGGTGCGACATCGGCTCGTAGCCAGTGTCGCGATCGAAGACAATGGCACCGGGGTGCCGGCCGCCATTCGCGAGACGCTGTTCTATCCGCTGGTTACCGGACGCAGCACGGGCACGGGTCTAGGTCTCGCGGTGTCGCAGGAGCTCGTCACGCGCCACGGTGGTTTGATCGAGTACACCAGCAGGCCCGGTGCGACTGTCTTCACGATTCTCCTGCCGCTTGCGGATCCGGCTTCCCACCATGGATCGGCGGCCTGAGATGACGGCTACCACCACAGCGCCGCTGCAGGTCTGGCTGGTCGAAGACGATGCATCGATACGTTGGGTACTCGAGCGGGCACTGCAGAACGGCGGCATGCAGATGCGCGCCTTCGAGGCAGCCGAGCCCGCGCTGGCCGCACTGGCGGCGGAAACGCCCGACGTGCTGCTAACCGACATACGCATGCCTGGCAAGTCGGGGCTCGACCTGCTGAAGGAAGTGCGCACGCGGCAGCCGCAGTTGCCCGTGATCGTCATGACGGCACATTCCGATCTGCCGAGCGCAGTCTCTGCCTACGAAGGCGGCGCGTTCGAGTATCTGCCGAAGCCGTTCGATATCGATCATGCCGTGGAGCTGGTGCGGCGCGCCGGCAGCAATGCTCGCCGTGACGACGTGCCGCAGACCGAGTTGCCACGCATGCCGGAGTTGTTAGGCCGCGCGCCGGCGATGCAGACCGTTTTTCGCGCCATCGGACGACTGGCGAAGTCGAGCGTCCAGGTACTGATCACGGGCGAATCCGGCACCGGTAAAGAGCTCGTGGCGCGGGCGTTGCACGAGCACAGCCCGCGCGCCGGCAAACCCTTCGTAGCGCTCAACAGCGCAGCCATCCCGGCCGAGCTGCTCGAATCCGAGTTGTTCGGCCACGAACGCGGCGCCTACACCGGAGCGGACACGCAGCGGCGCGGACGCTTCGAGCAGGCCAGCGGCGGCACGCTGTTTCTCGATGAAATCGGTGACATGCCGATCGCGCTGCAAACCCGGCTGCTGCGGGTGCTCGCCGAGGGTGAGTTCTACCGGGTCGGCGGCCAGACGTCGATACGTGTCGACGTCCGCGTGATCGCCGCGACACATCAGAACCTGGAGCAGCGCGTGGCGCGCGGCGACTTTCGCGAAGACCTGTTCCATCGGCTGAACGTCATTCGAATCGAGCTTCCGCCGCTGCGCCAGCGGGCAGAGGACATTCCGGCCTTGCTCGCGCACTATCTCGCGCAGGCAGCTACCGAGCTCGGCACGGGAACCAAAACTCTCGCGGCCGACGCCGAGGAGCGGCTGGTGAGGCACTCGTGGCCCGGCAATGTGCGTGAACTGGTGAATCTGTGTCGCCGACTCGTGGCACTGGCACCGGGTAGTGTGATCGAGCTGCACGATCTGCCTACCAGCATGCGTGACGCCGCTGCGCCACCCGGCGACGACTGGGAGGCGGCCCTCACGCGCTGGGCGGACGCGCAGCCGGCCGACGCGGCACGACCTTGGTTGGCCCGGGCCCTGCCTCAATTCGAACGCCTGCTGATCGAGGCGGCGCTGCGCCGGACGGGCGGTCATCGCCAGGAAGCCGCCCGGGTACTGGGCTGGGGCCGCAATACGCTGACGCGCAAATGCAAGGAACTCGGAATCGGCGACTGAGCACTTAACGCGCACAGGTCGTTACATAACCAAGGGTGTGCTTGAAGCACGTCGCAGTTCCGTCGTGCCGCAGTGGTCAAGCGGTCGGCGTGCGACGACACTAACAACATAGCATTCGCTTTGTTGTTTGGAGTTCTGTGTCGTGACCGAAGTTGTCGTGCAGGCGTCCCGTACGCCTGGTGTCAGTGGTTTTCTGTTCATCACCTTGGGCGCGATCGCTGCCGTAGCGGTGCTTTGGTTCCTCGACCACAAGCGCAGCAACAACTAGCGCCGCCGCCGGACGGCGGGGCCAACGGCGGTCAGGCCGTGTGCAGCGAGCCCACGAGCTCGCGCAGATCCCGCATGCCGTGGGCGCGCAGATAGCTGGCAATGCCCGTATTGACCTTGCTGCACACGTGCGGGTCGTAGAATAGCGCGGTGCCGATACCAATGGCCGTCGCGCCTGCGATCATGAACTCGAGCGCATCCTCGGCCGTTGTGATGCCGCCCTGACCAATGATCGGCACGTCGTGGCGCCTTGCCACGTCGTATACCTGGTGAACCTTCAGCAGCGCTATCGGCTTGATCGCCGGGCCCGACAGCCCACCCTGCACGTTGCCAATTACCGGGCGTCGGGTGCGCGAATCGATGGCCATGCCCATCACCGTGTTGATCACGGCCAGGCCGTCCGTGCCGGCTTCAATGCAGCGGCGGGCGTTCTCGCGAATGTCAGTCTGATTGGGCGATAGCTTGGTGATAATTGGTTTGGTCGTTACGCGCCGACAGGCTTCTACGACCTGCGCTGACATGTCGGGATAGTTGCCAAATGCGACGCCGCCCTCTTTGACATTGGGGCAGGAGATGTTGATCTCGATGGCGTCGATCGGCGAATCGTCGAAGCGTCGCGTAACTTCGACATACTCCTCGATGGTCGAGCCGGAGACATTGGCGAAGAAACGGGTCTCGGTAAAGTCGAGCGTCGGCAGGATGTGGCTGACGACGTACTCGGTGCCGGGATTCTGCAGACCGATCGCGTTCAGCATGCCGGCCGAGGTTTCATAGACGCGGTGCGGCCGGTTGCCGAGGCGCGCCGTACCGGTCGTGCCTTTCAGTACGATAGCGCCGACCTCGGTGTTGGAGAAACCAGCGACGCGCGTGTACTCCTCGCCAAAGCCAACGCAACCTGACAGGAGCACGATGGGCGAGGCGAGTTCGAGCCCGCAGAAGTCGATGCTGAGTGGTGGGGCAACGGGAGTGGATACGGCGGCCATGGCGAGGATTTTACTCGGTTATCATCGCGCCCGATGTTCCACCTCGTCTTGTTCGAGCCTGAAATCCCGCCCAATACCGGCAATCTGATTCGCTTGTGCGCCAACACCGGTTGTACGCTGCACTTGATCCGGCCGCTGGGATTCGATCTGGATCGCAAGTCTGTGCGCCGAGCCGGCCTCGACTACGAGGAAATGGCGACGGTGCAGGTGCACGCCGACCTGGCCGCTTGCCGCCGCGAGTTGCCCGGTCGCTGGTTCGCAGTGGAGACAGGCGGCGGGCAGCGGCACGTCGACGTGCGGTTTCAGCCAGGTGACGTCCTGCTGTTTGGCTCCGAGCGTCGCGGCCTGCCGCTGCCGGTCTTGGCCGAGTTCGCCACCGAGCACATCGTCACGCTGCCGATGCGGCCTGACAATCGCAGCTTGAACTTGTCGAACGCGGCTGCAATCGCCGTTTACGAGGCCTGGCGCCAGCAGGACTTCGCGGGTTCGATTCCGGCGGCCAAGCCGTTCGCTTGACCGGCAGCCTAACTATCGAACATCCGCCATTCCGGTTGATAGTTGATGCCTAGCTGCACGATGCGGCTAAGCAAAGCCGGGTATTGGATGCCGGTGCGCTCGGCAGACTCGGCGAAATCCTCACCGAAGGTGAGATTGGGATTGGCGTTCGCCTCCAGCACATAGACCTTACCGTCGGCGGAGAGCCGCAGGTCCATGCGTCCGTAGCCACTCATGTGCAGCGAGCGATAGATGCGTTTGGCCAGCGCCGCGAGACTGGTTTGCATGGCGGCAGGCAGGTCGTCGGCGACGCCCGTGCGGATGCCGTGCTTGCGCTGGTAGTCAGGGTCCCACTTGACCTTGCGGGTGGCGATACCGGCCTGCACGTCCGAGAGCGTGCCGAAGTCCAGCTCCCACACGGGAAAGGTTTGCAGCCGATCGTTGCCGAGCACGCCGATATAGAGCTCGCGGCCGTCGATATATTGCTCCGCGATGGCATCGCTGTTGGTCTGCTCGTGAATGAACTGCACCCGTTCGCGTAGCCGGCTGCTGTCGTTGACGATCGACGCCTGTGAAATCCCGAATGAGGCGTCTTCGGTCGCCGATTTGACGATCAACGGGAACTTGGGTTTGCGCGGCGCTTTGTAGCCCTTGCGCCACGGAAAGAGATGGAACTCCGGCGTCAGTATGCGGTGATAGGCCAGCACCTGTTTGGTCAGCACCTTGTCACGCGAGATCATCATGCCGCGCGGATTGCAGCCGGTATACGGCTGACGCATCAGCTCGAGGTAGGCGACGACGTAGTGGTCGTAGGTGACGATGCCGGAGAACTCCTCCAGCAGATTGAAGACGATGTCCGGCTTGAAATCGCCGACTGCTCGACGCAGCTCGCCGATCTGATCGCCAATGCCGAGTACCCGTACTTCGTGACCGAGATTCACGAGCGTCGACATCACGTTGTATTCCGTGCGGCATTCCTCGATCGCGCTCTCCGGCAGTCCCTTGAGATCTTCCGGCGGCACGAGGCTCTCGTGCACCAGCAACAGGATACGGAGTTTCTTCATAGCGCGTAGTTCTCCCGATTTCTTTTCATTACGTCGAGTACCACACGCTCGAGCAGACGTGCGACGTCGCGCTTGCTGCGGCGCCGGTCGCGCGCAAGTCTCAGATCCAGCTGGCGCGCGCGTTGTGTGACGGTCGTGAGGGCGTGCTCGACGACGTACGGATGCAGTCTTGCGCGCCGTACCAATAGGCGCTCGAGCTGCGGACTCACGTCACGCAGGAAGCTCGCGGCCGATTTGCCGGCAGGTCGGCGTTGCGGGGTGGCGAAGACACGCGTCAAGCGTGTGTCGTAACGACCATCTGTCAGATCGTAGCGGGCCAGCTTGCGGCGGTAGTGAGCACCCAGGGTCTGCCGCAGCTTGGACACGGGCTCCACTGGCTGGCGACTGCGACGTTTGGGCGGCTGGTCGCCGATCTCGGCCATCAGTGCGTCGACGTATTCGAGCTTCTTGAGCGCCGGCCAGCCGGCATAGTCGCGGCGCCAGCGCGCCCGCGGCTGCATCCAGACAGCGAAGGTCTCGGCGAAGTCTTCGGTGGGATGACTTTGCGCGTACCAGTGGCCGAGATGCAGCACGTAGCGCCGACTGCTGGGTCGGGATGTGTACACGCTGGGGTAGCGCTTGGAAGCGGGACCGAACACCGCACGCCAGTCGCGTCGTCGTCGCAGTTCAAAGGCTGTGTCGAGGGCATGCGCTGCCTCGTGCCGCAGCACTCGCATCAGCCATTTGCTGTCGCCACCCTCGACCTGCTGCATGAAGCGTCGTTCCAGACGCCTGAGCTTGGGATCGGCAAGATAGAAGGGCACGGCGATGCCGGGTATGCCATCTGGCGAGAACCATTCGATCCCGTACCACACGTGCGGCTTGAAGCGGATGCCTCGCCCGCGCAGCTCCCGGTACAGCTGCTGTACGTGTTTGGCGACCCAGCCTCGCCGGATGTCGAGGTGCAGATCCGCGAAGCGCAGCTCGAGCAGCTGCTCATCGTCGAGGCGTCGCCAGTAGCGGTGTTTGCTCGCACGCGCAGACGGCGTCATCAGAATTCGGCCTTCACCGGTCGGGACATGAGCGCGCTCACGACGTCACCCGCCGGCGCTTTCTCGTACAATGTGCGGTAGATGCCCTCGACGATCGGCATCGAGACGTTCGCGCGAGTTGCCACATCGAATACGGCGCGCGCCGCCTGATAACCCTCGACCACCTGCCCGATATCCGCCAGCGCTTCGTCGACGCTGCGACCGGCGGCCAGAGCGAGGCCGAAGCGGCGGTTGCGCGACAGGTTGTCAGTGCAGGTGAGCACGAGATCGCCTAGGCCCGCGAGCCCCATGAAAGTTTCCTTCTGTGCACCGAGCGCGACGCCCAGTCGTGTCATCTCGGCGAGACCACGGGTTATCAGCGCGATACGGGTATTGGCGCCGAATCCCAGACCATCGGACAGCCCTGCGCCGACCGCGAGCACGTTCTTGACGGCGCCGCCGACCTCGACGCCGACGATGTCGCTGGACGTATACGCGCGAAAATTGGCGGATGACAGACTGCGCGCAAGTCTCGCGGCGAACTCGTCGTCCGACGAGGCGATCGTCATCGCCGTCGGCAAGCCGGCACCGACCTCCTTGGCGAACGTCGGACCGGACAATACGGCGACCGGCAGCTTGTCTCCGAACACCTCGCGCGCAACCTGATGAGGTAGCTTGCCGGTGCTGAGCTCGAAGCCCTTGGTAGCCCATGCCAGACGTACTCGATCGTCGAGGAGGGGCGCGATCTCGACTAACAATCCGCGCAGCGCGTGGCTCGGTACCGCGATGACGACGTCTTGTGCGTCCGTCAGGGCGACCGCCAGATCGTCCGTGACACTGAGTGTGTCGGGAAATACCGCCTCGGCCAGATAACGTTCGTTGCGGCGCGCTCGCGCCAGTGCCGCCACATGCTCACGATCGCGGCCCCATAATCGGGTGGGATGGCCGGCGCGCGCGAACTGGATCGCGAGAGCCGTACCCCACGAACCCGCGCCGAGCACCGCCACCGGCTCGCGAGTGGGGTCTGCAGGCGGTTCGGTCATGATGTCGGCGTACAGCTTCAGTTCTTGGTCGGCTGCCGCTGCGCCTCGGCCATCGTTTCGGCATAGAGCGCGTCGAAGTTGACCGCCGGCAGTACGAACTGCGGAAAGCCGCCCTGCGTGACGAGTTGTGACACCACGGCTCGAGCATAGGGGAACAGCACGCCGGGACAGACGCTGCCAATGGCGCGTTTCTGATCGGCATCACCCAGATTGCGCACCAGGAACAGACCAGCTTGCTTCACTTCCACCAGAAACGCTGTCTTGTCGGCCTGCTTGGCGTCGACAGTGACCGTCAGTACGACCTCACGCACGTCCGGCGCCACCGTCGTCGACTGCGTATTCAGGTCCATCGAGAATTGCGGGTTCCATTCGCCGTCGACGCGTGGGCCGTTGGGTGCTTCGTAAGAACAATCCTTGAGATAAACCGTCTGCAGCGACAGATGGGGTGCGGTCTCGGCGCTCGCCTGTCCTGGTTGCGGCCCAGGCCCGTTCTGTGTGGGATCGTTGCTCGCCATGAATGCTCCAGCCGAAATAGTTAGTCCTGAGTATAGTGTCAGCGACCGAGTAGCGGATCGAGCCCGCCCGCTGCCTCGAGCGCGTGCAGATCGTCACTGCCACCGACATGGTGCTCGCCGATGAAAATCTGTGGCACAGTGCGCTGACCGCTGCGAGTCAGCATTTCGCTGCGTTTCTGCGGCGTCGCCTCGATATCGATTTCCTCGAATGTCACGTGCTTGCGATTCAACAGCAGTCGCGCTCGCTCGCAGTATGGGCACCAGCTGGTGGCATACATCACTACCTGAGGCTGCGTCATGCTCTCAGGCACCCTTCGCGACGGGCAGATTGTCGGTGCGCCAGCCGGTGAGGCCGCCGCGCAGATTGAACGCCTTGGTGAAGCCCTGCCCCTGCAGCTGACGCACCGCGGCGGCGGCGAGAGAGCCAGTGGCGCAATAGACGATCACCGGTTTTTCCTTGAATTTTTTCAGCGAATCCCCTGCTGTGAGGATTTGGTCGGACGCGAGATGGCGTGCGCCGACGATGTGACCAGCGGCGAATTCCTCCGCCTTGCGTATATCGAGCACCAGCGCACCCTGATTCTGCAGCCGGATCATCTCCTGAGGCGACACCGACGCCGCGCTCGAGCCACGCTCGCGCATCTCGTAGGCGATGACCAGGACGGCAGCCAGTACGGCGAGGCCCACGAGCCCCGGGTGATTGCTGGCGTACTGTAGAAATTTGTCCATATCAGTCGTGTCAGTGGGCCTGGGGCCGAACGGTGGCGACGGCGCACCCGCGCCGGCCAAAATGAATGGCCGCGCATTATATCGGCGCAGCCTGCCGTCGGCGCGTGGAATTTCGGGTCGCTCGCCGCAAGCTTGCGCCAGGCCATTCACAAGGGCATTAACATAGGCTCATGCGCAAACAGCTCCCCAAACTGGCACTCGTCGCGCTCGGTATGCTGGGCGCGTTCGACGCGACCCGGGCAGCGGACAAGGACGTCGCCAGGACCGAGGCGGAACTCAAAGAGGTACGCCGCGAGATCGATCGCATCCGCGAGCAGGTCACGCGCGACGCGCTGCGGCGGGACCAACTCGCCAAGGACCTGCAATCGGCGGAGCAGACTGTGGGCGGTGTGCGTGCCGAACTCGACCGACTACGCGCCGCGAGGGCTGCAGCCGCCGCGCAGCGCGCGCAGCTCACCAGACAGCAGCAGGCGCAGCAGCGAACACTGGCGAACGAACGGGCGTCACTCGCAGCGCAGATCCGCGCCGCGAGCCTGATCGGGCGTGAAGAGCCACTCAAGCTGCTGTTGAATCAGAGTGATCCGGCGCTGGTCGGCCGAATGTTCACTTACTACTCCTATTTCGGGCGCGCGCGCGCCGACCAGATTGCCGCGATCGAAACCCAGGTTGCGGCGTTGGCCGAGACGGGCGCGGCGCTGGCGCTCGAAGACGAACGGCTCGCGGCGTTGGAGCGCGAGCAACGTACGGAACTGGCGCGCCTGAAGAGCGCGCGCGACGAACGGGGCAAGGCTTTGGCGTCACTGACGCGTGAGTCGCGCTCACGCGAGCGCCGGTTGGCGCGCCTGCAGCGCCAGCAGACTGGGCTCGACCAATTGTTGCAGCAACTACGCCGCGCCATGCAGCGTATGGACAAGTTCCCGACCGACAGCAAGGACGCATTCGCCAAGCTGCAGGGTAAACTGGCCTGGCCCACCGGCGGACGCGTGGTGGCCCGTTATGGCGAGACGCGGGCCGGTGGTCTCAAGTGGGATGGCATGTTGTTAGCAGGCGAGGCGGGCGCGCCGGTGCGCGCCGTCTATCATGGTCGGA
The DNA here is from genome assembly GCA_041395625.1 of Steroidobacteraceae bacterium. Taxonomy (GTDB): domain Bacteria; phylum Pseudomonadota; class Gammaproteobacteria; order Steroidobacterales; family Steroidobacteraceae; genus CADEED01. Next base: position 71,459 of record JAWLAE010000005.1, read on the forward strand.
TCGTTTATGCAGATTGGCTGCCCGGCCTGGGGCTGTTGACGATCATCGATCACGGTGATGGCTACATGAGCCTTTATGGTCACAATCAACGCCTGTTCAAGGGCGTGGGCGAACGGGTCACGGCCGGGGATACCATCGCCACCGTCGGCGACACGGGTGGGCGCGCGCGTGCGGAGTTGTACTTCGAGATCCGCAAGGCTGGTCGCCCCGTCGATCCGCGCAAATGGTTCAGCGCACCCGCGCCCGGCAGGTGAAGTGGGGCACAAGTCACGGAATTTGCCGTTATGCACGCAAATAAGTTAATGCCGGCGTGCATGCGGCACGCTACGCTGCCAAGGTTGCAGACAGCGCGCTATTAACAAAACGCCAAGTACGTCAACGTGCCTGGCGGACCAATTGGCGATGCTGGCCGTCAGGATGACCGCCCATGTTTGTATTTGCGCCGACAACTTCACGACCGATTGAGCGCCACGGATGACGCAACGACACTCACTTGAGCCCTACGCGCAGCTGGTGCGATCACTGCTGCCTCGGTCGAACGCCATCAATATATTCGACGCGCTCGGCGACCTGGTTTGGTCCAGCTCCAACAGTGCGGGCCCTGACATGTTTCGGCTGGTCGCCGAGGCTATTTCAGTGGCCGAGGCCGACAGCGACAGCGCTGGCCAGTTGCGCCAGTTGCCCGACAGCGGCCCTACCTACCTGTTCTGGCTGCGCGACGAACGCAACAATCTGGCGCTGATCGTTGCCATCAGCTGTCGCCGCATCGGTGACGGCGAGCAGCAGTCGTTCGCATTCGTCAACGGTATTCTGCGCCCGGCACTGGAATGCCTGCGGCGCGATTTCCAGTCGCAGGTCAGTATCCGCGATTTGAACGAGTCGCTGTCATCCCGAGACAAAGATCTGGAACTGTTGCTGGCGGTCTCGAGCGATCGAGAGGACGGTGGCACCGACGATTTGAAGACGCTGCTGCAGAATGCGACGTCGCATCTGAAATGCGCGATGAGTGCGATCATCGTGCCGGAAAAAGGCCTGGTTCAGGTGTACGCCGATCCGGACAGTGGCGCCGACAGCAGTATCGTTGCCAAGACGCACAGACAATTGCTGGCGTTGACCCAGACGCGCCGCGAGCCGGTCATCATCAACAAGGTGGCCGGCAAGGATCAGGAGGCGCGCGTGCCCTATCGCATCGTGGCCTGCCCGATCCGCCAGGTCAGTGGTCGTGCCATGGGTGTACTGGCATTGTTTCGTCACGAAACGAGCAGCGCCTTTGCCGAACGTGACGCGCAACTGGCCGATCTGCTGGCTCGCAAGGCGGCCACCGCGATCGAGTCCAGTTATGACGCGCTGTCCGGGCTGTTGACTCGCGCCGCGCTCGAGCAGCGTGTGCGTCTGGCTGCGGCCGACGAGGCGCAGCGGGCTCGCGCGACTTCCTTGCTGTATATCGACATGGATCAGTTGCATGTCCTCAACGAAAACCTGGGCATGCACGTAGGCGACAAGGCGATCGCGCAGATCGGCGAGCTGATCCGCCGGCGTTTGCCGCCATCCGCCATTGCCGCGCGTATCTCCGGCGATCGCTTCGCCGTCTTGCTGCCGGGAGCGCTGGAGGAGGCGCAGGCCTTTGCAGACAGCCTGCGTCAGGGCGCGACGAAACTAGTACCCGCCGGCGACGATTCGCGGTTCGCCACCACCATCAGTGTCGGCATCGCCCCGTTCACCTATCGCGAAAAGGACATGGGCCGGCCGTTGGCGGAAGCCGAATCGGCCTGCAAGGCGGCCAAGGATCGCGGCCGCAATCGTGTCGAAGTATTCCAGGATGCCGACGTCAGCATCGTGCGCCGCTTTACCGATATCAACGTTGCCACCGACGTGCGGGTAGCGCTGGCGGAGAAGCGCTTGCGGCTCGCCGCACAGATGATCATGCCGCTCGTGGACGGCAGCGGTCGGCCGCACTTCGAGATACTGCTGCGGATGGTCGACCGTGCCGGCAATACGATCGGGCCCGAGCGGTTCCTGTCAGCCGCCATGCGCTATCAGATGATGCGGACCATCGATCGCTGGGTGCTCGAAGAAACTGTGCGCATGCTGCAGCCGCACGCCGACATACTGGTCGATGCGCCGCTCGTGTTCGCCATCAATTTTTCCGGCCAGTCCATCGGCGATGAGGGCTTTGCCGATTTCGTCATCAGTACGGTGGAGTCGAGCGGGCTCGAGCCCGCCGTGTTCTGCTTCGAGCTGACCGAAAGCGCCGCCGTGGCCAGCATCGAAGCGACTGAGTCGCTGATGCGCCGTTTGCGCAAGCTCGGTTGTGAGGTGGCGCTCGATGACTTCGGTACCGGTCAGTCATCACTGTCGTATCTGCGCCGACTGCCGGTCGACATACTCAAGATCGACGGCAGTTTCGTGCGGGACGTCCTGAAAGATCCGCGCGCCGAATCCATGGTGCGCGCGATTGCGCAGCTGGCGCGCTCGATGGGTATCGTGACGGTCGCGGAATACGTCGAGACCGACGAGATTTACCGGTCGGTGGTGGAGCTGGGGGTCGACTACGGCCAGGGTTTTGCGATCGGTCGCCCCAAGCCATTCGATGAAATACTCGAGGAACTGCCGATGCTGGCAGCGGCGCGCCCCATCAGTGTTACGGAGCCCGACCTCGGTCTGGGCGGGCTGGCCGACCCGCATGGCTCGCGACGCGTCGCGCATTGAATCGGCCCGCGTGCAGCCCCCCACCCTTCACTGGTGCATCGCAACAGCGGTGTTTTGACCCCACGCTCAGGTAGTATCGCGCTCATGCAGCCAGCTACCCGCACTTTGGCCACGCTCGCATCCGGCGCTCTGCTGGGGTTTCTGGTTGCCGTGGGTGGTGACGTGCGCGCGAGCCGCGACGCTGCCGCAATCGCACCGGTACCGGTGACCGCGGACCTCAAGGCTACGTCGTGGCAGGATGTCGGCCTGATGCGCGAGGTACTCGACCGGGTCAGGCGCGAGTACGTGCAAGCCGTCAGCGACGATGAATTGCTCAACCATGCCGTTCACGGCCTGGTCGCCGGCCTCGATCCGTACTCTGCCTTTCTCGATCGCGACGAATACGAAGAGATGCGCGTCAGTACCACTGGCCGCTATCCGGGCGTAGGCATCGAGGTGGCCGCGGCGCGCGATGCCATTAGGGTCGTCCGGCCATTCGAACAATCGCCCGCTGCACGGGCCGGTCTGCGTGCCGGCGATCTCGTCGTATCGATCAACGGTGAGACCGTCGGCAATGACGTCGAAGCTGCGATCGCGCGCATGCGCGGCCCGGCTGGCTCAGCCGTGCATCTGTCAGTGCGCCGGACGGGCGAAACGCTGCCCTTGGAGTTCGTGCTGCAACGCGCACAAGTCGACGTGCACAGCGTAACGGCCGCCAGGCTTGCGGCGCGTCTTGGCTATGTGCGGATTACGCATTTCAGCGCGACGACTCCACAGGACTTCCGGCTGGCGCTCAGTGATCTCAGCAGCGTCATGGGATCGCAGCTCGCCGGTGTCGTCATCGACGTCCGCAACAATCCCGGCGGCGTACTCGAGGCGGCGGTCGAAATAGCGGACTTACTGCTGGAGACGGGCACGATCGTGAGTGCAGATGGCCGCACGCCAGACGCAAGATTTCGCATGTCTGCCGAGCCCGGCGACCTGCTCGCTGGGACGCCGGTCGTCGTGCTGGTCAATGGCGCGTCGGCGTCGGCTGCCGAGATTCTTGCGGGTGCCTTGCAGGACAACGGCCGTGCTGTGCTCGTCGGCCGGCGCACGTTCGGCAAAGGTTCCGTGCAGACGGTCATGCCGCTGTCGCAGGGTCGTGCCATCAAGCTGACGACATCCCACTATTTCACGCCGTCCGGACGCTCGATCAATGGTCGTGGCATCGAGCCGGATGTTCTCTTGCAAGGGCCTGATCCGGACGCGCTGGATCTTTCGGATCCAGTCATCCGCAGCACGCTGTCCCGTCGTGACAGTGACATTGCCGCCGCAGTCGCCGCGCTCGAAGCTGCGCCTGCCGCGCGCTCGACGCGACGTCTGACAGCCGGTCTGCGCTGACGCGCCGGCTATCTCCCCTACTCTGGTTTCCTGGAACTGCCTGCGTGGATCTGCTCGCGACGTTGCTCGATTTCGTGCTGCACCTGGACCGACACCTGGTCGAATTGCTGGTGCGCTACGACGTCTGGATCTACGCGATCCTGTTCCTGATCGTGTTCGCCGAGACGGGGCTGGTCGTCACACCATTTCTGCCTGGTGACAGTCTGCTGTTTGCGGTCGGTGCGCTCGCAGCCGTAGACACGAGCGGGACGCTCAACGTGCATCTGGTGGCATTGCTGCTGCTGGCCGCCGCCGTTCTCGGCAATACTACCAACTATCATATCGGCAGATGGATCGGTCCACCCGCGTTCAGTGGCAAGTACCGCTTGCTGAAAGTGCAGTACCTGCGACAGGCGGAGGGCTATTTCACCAAGTACGGCGCCACCACCATCGTCATCGCGCGTTTCGTGCCGATCGTGCGTACCGTTGCGCCGTTCGTCGCCGGGATCGCGCGCATGCCCTATGTTCGATACCAGGCATATAGCATCGCTGGCGCATTGCTGTGGGTGCTGCTGCTGCTGTATGCGGGTTACTTCTTCGGCAATATCCCGCTGGTGCGTAACAACTTCAGTTTGGTCACCCTCGGAATCATCGTCGTATCGCTGATACCCGTGGTCGTAACGGTACTGAAGTCACGCGCAGATGCCGCGCGCGGCACCGTCACTTGATCAACCGCGCAGCAACTGCAATACGATTCCGGCCAGCGCGCCGAGCAGCAGCGCCATCATGGCGAGTGCGGTGACGCCGTAGCCCGCCGCGCGCTTGGCGGCCGCCTTGGTGTAACCGACGAAATACATCATGCGCCCGATCAGGTAGACGGCACCGAGCCCGGCGGCCCAGGGCTCGCTCAGGTAGCGAGCAAACAGCCACAAGGACGGTACCACGATGATCAGGCATTCGAGCGTGTTCTGCTGGACGCGCAGATAGCGCTCGAAATCCGGGTGCCCGGAGACTGCCGGCGCGAGCACGCCATACTTGCCGCGCGCGCGACCGACCGCCATCGCAAAGACGAGATACTGCAGCAACGCCAGGGCGACTACGAAATCGACGAGTGTCATGTAAGGTCTTCCAGGTCAGGGTGCAGGGCGCGGACGGATGTTGCACTGCATGTTAGTCTGACGCAATCCTCACCTGCGGTGGTCGCCATGGCTGGCACAATAGCTCGATGAAGAACGCGCACCGCAGTTACGCTCTGCGCAACGATATCGAGGTGCCGGTGGTTCGCGTCTGGACGGCGTGGACCAACCCGACTTCGCTGGCGCGCTGGTGCGCGCCGAGCGCGACCATACGCGCGCAGGCCGAGGGCAGTTTCCGCGTCCGGTTCGATAGCGCGGTGGAGATCGACGCGCATATCGATGTGTTCGAGCCTGGCCAGCGGTTGCGTCTGATTCTGCTGAGCGGCTCGTCGGCGCCGGCATTCGAGGGCGTGGAGATCGACGACTTCCTGTTCGAGGCCGACGGTACGCGCACCAGGCTGCGCTTGCTCAATTCTGGCCTGCCGAACGAGCCGGGCTGGGATCACTACCACGCGCGCAAGCGGGTACACTGGCAACGGGCGCTGGCGCGCCTGAAGGTGTTTCTCGAGAAGAATCTCGATCGGCAGGAGACTTCGTCATGATTGGGTTTTTGTTCCGCGGTCTGATCGCCGCCCTGGGTCTGTGGCTAGCGACGCGCTGGTTGCCGGGTGTCTTCATCGATACGCCCACGACGTTGATACTGGCTGGCCTGTTACTCGGTCTGGTCAACGCGATCGTGCGGCCGATCGCCATCATTCTCACCTTGCCGATGACGATCGTGACGCTCGGGCTGTTCCTGCTGGTCATCAATGCCGCGATGGTCGGGTTGGTCGCCCTGTTGCTGCCAGGTTTCAAGATGCAAGGCTTCTGGACAGCGGTGCTGGCGGCGTTGATCGTCAGTGTGGTGAGCTGGATCGGCTCGTGGTTCATCGGCCCCAAAGGCAAGATCGAGGTACTGCGGCGCGAGACTAAGTGAATCCAGCGCGCCAGTTCGGCCGAACTGGTGGGGTATGAAGGTTGTCACCCTGTTCGCGGTCACCGCACTATGCGGCCCGACTACTTATGGTGCCGGCGGCAGTCGCGTGCGTTTGCGCTGCCAGGTGACCAATCCAATGCCTAACAACATGACCGCCATGCCCAACAGCTGTGCGGCGGACAGCCGCTCATCGAGTATGGCCCACCCGACGACGGCAGCCACCGCGGGGTTGACATAAGCGTAAGTGCCCACGATCGCGGGTGTGGTGTTCTTCGCCAGCCACGCGAACGCCAGGTAGGTAAAGCAGGAACTCATGACGATGAGATAGGCCATCGGCCACAGACCGTCCGCGCTCAACTGAAAGCGAGGCGCTTCCCCGAGGACCAGGCCAGCCACGATCAGCATCGCGCCGCCGGCCAGAAACTGCATGCCCGTGAACGCCAGCACCTCCAGCTTCGACGCCACATTGCGCAGATAGACCGCTGAGAACGCCCAGCCCAGAACGCCGAGCAGGATCATCCCCTGCTCAGGCAGCTGACTGGTCGTCCAGCTGCCACGTGGCCAGATGATCAGCGCCGCGCCGAAGAATCCAACCAGGAGGCCGAGCATGACGTGCTGCTCCAGCGCATGTGCTCGCGATCCACGCGTCGCAAAAACGGCGATCCAGAGCGCCGCAGTCGTGTTGAGCAGCGCCGCCTGATTCGAGGGCACGTACTGCAAACCCCAGGCATTCAGTCCGTTGCTGAGCAAAATGCTGCCGAGCGCAACGATCGTAACGTGCTTGAGCTCGATGCGATCGACCCGGACGGTTTCGCCGCGGAACCTGGCCAGTGCCAGCAGCAGCACGCCGGCGATCGAGAAACGCACGCCGCCAAACAACAGCGGTGGGAGATGCCTGACGCCGACCGCGGTGACCAGATAACTCGAACCCCAGACGAGATACACGAGCGCCAGACACAGTGCGAGCGTGGCGCGACGGTTGTTAGCCACTACGAGCTGCTTGCCAGGAGTCGCTGCTCAAGTTGGCTGTCTGGCCGTCCGATAGAGCGCCGCCGCCAGGAACGCCAGCAGCAGCAGCCCGAGCCAGCCGCCGAACTGCCAGGCTGCAGGCAGCGCCAGCGCGTCCGGCCGTTCGCGAATCACGATGGCAGCCGCGATGACGATGCCCAGCAAGGCCTCGCCCGTAATCATGCCGGCTGCGAACAACATGCCTTTGCGATGCAAACGCTCGATTTCCTCTTCACTCTTGTCCGCGCCAAAGCTGCGCGCCACGAGATAGGACAGCACACCGCCGATGAAAATTGGCACTGACAACTCGAGCGGCAGATAGATTCCGACAGCAACGGCGAGCACGGGCGCACGGAACTTCGCGCCGCGATTCTTGAGGATCACATCCCAGACGATGATCGCCACACCAATCAGCGCACCGATGCCGATCGTCGTCCACGGCAGCGCGCCGCCGAAGATGCCTTTGGCCACCGATGCCATGAGGGTGGCTTGGGGCGCCAGCAACGGACTCGGGTGCTCGGCCGTGGGTACGCCGCCAATACCATAGGCGGAGTCGAGCAGATACAAAACCGGCGCCATCACCAGCGCGCTGGTGGCAGCGCCAACGCCCAGCATCACCTGCTGTCGCCACGGCGTCGCGCCCACGATATAGCCGCACTTGAGATCCTGCAGATTGTCGCCGCTGATGCAGGCCGCGCAGCACACCACCGCGCCAATCATGATCGCTGCCACCGGGCCGAGTTCGGCGTTCGGCCCCATCAGCACCAACAGCACGAGCGCAGCGAACAGGATCGTGCAGATGGTGATGCCCGACACCGGGTTGTTGGACGAACCCACGAGGCCTGCCATGTACGCCGACACGGAACAAAACAGGAACCCGGCGACCACCATGATCACGGTCATCGGCACACTGACTACCAATGAGCCGACGATATTCTGGTAGAGCCACCACAATGGCAGCGTGAACAGGACGATGCCGATCAGCACCCATTTCATTGGCAGATCCTGATCGGTGTGCGGTACGGTGCCCGCGCCGGCACCCGCACGGGCGACCGCGAGACCGCTACGGACACCCGAGAGGATCGAATGTCGCAGGCTGATCAGTGCCCAGAGGCCGCCCACCAGCATCGCACCCACGCCAAGATAGCGGATCTCCTTGGACCAGATGGCATAGGCGGCATCTTCCGCTGACAGGCCCTGCAGCGTGGTCGCGAGTGCCGGATTGCCGTCCAGAAAGAATGTGCTGTAGATCGGAATCGCCAGGTTCCAGGACAGCATGCCGCCCAGCAGCACGAGCGTACCGACATTGAGGCCAACGATATAGCCGACTCCTAACAAGGCGGGTGATAGATTGGTGCCAAAAAACGCGATCGTCTTGCCGGAATAAGTTGCCGCTGCAGCGGTGTCCGGGAACAGCCGCAAGCCGCTGGCGGCGCCGAGCTTGCCCAACGCGCCGCCGAGCGCCGCCCAACCCAGGATGCGCAAGCCCTCGGCCGGGTTCTCGCCGGTCTTCAGCACCTCCGCCGCCGCCTTGCCTTCCGGAAAGGCCATCTTCTGTTCGACCACCAGCGAGCGACGCAATGGCACCGAAAACAGCACGCCCAATAGACCACCCAGGCCCGCGATGGCCAGTACCCACCAGTATTGCGACAGGAAGTCGGTCCAAAAGCCGAGAATGACCAGTGCCGGGATAGTGAAAATGACGCCGGATGCGATCGACGAACCCGCTGAGGCACCGGTCGCCACGATATTGTTCTCGAGTATGCCGCCGCCGCCCAGCAGCTTGAGCACGGCCATCGAGATGACGGCTGCCGGGATCGCCGAGGCGATCGTCATGCCGGCAAACAACCCGAGGTAAGTGTTGGCCGCGGCCAGAATCATTGCAAGGATGATCGCCAGAACGATCGCGCGCAGCGTCAGTTGCGGCGCCAGTGTTGAGCCGTGCATACCTATCCCCTGAGTTGGTAGTGGACGATCAGCGTGCGCTGCCCATCCAGTTGGCGAGCGGTCGGGACAAGAGCAGCAACAGGACGCCCGCCCCGCCGCCGATCAGTGCCATTTGCAGGAACTGACCGGGCATCTCGTCGACCGCCGATGAACCGATATGACCGCCTAGCAAGCCAGCGATGAGATTGCCGACTGCGGCGCCCAGAAACCATGTGCCCATCATCTGGCCGACGTAGCGCTGCGGCGCGAGCTTGGTCACATTGGAAAGCCCCACGGGTGACAGACAGAGCTCGCCAAAGGTGTGCAGCAGATAGGTCATCAGCATCCACGTCGGGGCCACTCTCCCGCCGCTCGCGGCCACGAGCTGCGCCGCCAGCATCATGATCAGAAAGCCGACGCCTAACAATAGCAGCCCAAGGCCGAACTTGGCAGGCGCCGACGGATCGAGATTGCGCCTGCCCAGTGCCACCCACAACCAGGCGAAAAAGGGCGCGAACAATATGATGAAGATCGGATTGGCCGACTGGTACCAGGACGCAGGGTGCATGCCTTCCGGGAACAGCCCACCTAACAGCGAACGATCGGTGTAGTCCTGGGTAAAGAGATTGAACGTGGTCGCCGCCTGTTCGAACCCGGCCCAGAAGACGGCAGCGGCCAGGAAGAACACCGCGATCACGGCCACCCGTTTGCGCTCTTCGGTCGTGAGCCTGGCGATGAACAACACGTAGCCGAAGAACGCCACAGCCAATGCCACCATGGCCGTACCAAAGCCTTGGGCGAGTGTCTGGATACTCACGGGAATGACACCCGCAAACAACAATCCCGCCAGCCCGATAACCAGCACCGCGGCGATCCCAACGACGCGCCAGCTCTTGCTGCGTTCATCTGCAGTGAGATTCTGCGGCGCCAGTCCGGCATGTCCGAGGTACTTCTCGGTGTATTTGTACTGCGCCACGCCCAGCAGCATCGCGAGGCCCGCGAACAAGAAGCCGATGCGCCAGTTCCAACCCTCACCCAGCGTGCCGGCTACCAGCGGCGCGACGAAGGCGCCCAAGTTGATACCCATGTAGAAAATTGAGAAACCTGCATCCCGGCGTGCGCCAGATTGACCTTCGTACAGTGCGCCCACGATGGCGGAGATGTTCGGCTTCAACAGGCCCACGCCGACGACGATGACCGCGAGGCCGAAATAGAACACCGGCGGTGACGCAGGGATCGCGAGTATGAAATTGCCCAAGGCAATGATGATGCCGCCCCATAGCACAGCGCTACGTTGGCCGATCAATCGATCGGCGATCCAGCCGCCTGGCAATGAGCCCAGGTACACAGCACCGGTATATAGTCCGTAGACTGCGCCGGCTGTTTCGCGATCGATGCCGAAGCCCGGATTGGCGGCGTCAGTCGCCGCCACGAGAAACAGCACCAGGAGCGCGCGCATACCGTAGAAAGTGAAGCGCTCGAAGAACTCGGTCATGAACAGCGTGGCGAGACCGCGCGGGTGACCAAAGAATGACTTGCTGTAATCTGGCGACACGATGGTAGTGCTGCTGGGATCTGACATACGGTTCTGCCCCCGATATTGTTATGTGCTGCTGAGCCGCCATAGCGGCTCGTCACGCAGCCAATGCCTCAGTCTGACCGATTCGGGCGCGCACCGGCAAGGCAGGGCTGGCGGCGCTTCGTTGCGGTGGTTTCTGACCGGCGCTACTGCGCTTCCGCTTCTTCGTCCTCGCCATCTTTGGCGGCATCGGCGCGGCGCGCCTTGATCATCAACCGCGCCATGAAAAGCCCGCCCTCGTACAGCAAGTACATGGGAATGCCCATTATGATCAAGGTGATGCCATCGGGCGGCGTCAGGATGGCAGCCACGATCGCAATGCCGATCGCCACATAGCCGCGATTCGCGCGCAGCTTGTCCACGCTGACGACGCCGGTGACCGCGAGCAGCACCACCGCAACCGGCACTTCGAACGCCAGCCCGAACGCGAAGAAGATCGTCAGTACGAAATCGAGGTACTGCGAGATGTCCGGATTGAACATGACATTGGCCGGCGCCGTGTTGGCAAAGAAGCCGAACATGATCGGGAACACTGCGAGGTACGCAAACAGCGCACCGATGTAGAACAGGAGGATCGAGGAAATGAGCAGCGGCATCGCAAAGCGCTTCTCATGGCGATAGAGCCCGGGCGCAACGAAGGCCCAGATTTGATAGAGGACGTAGGGCATCGCGACAAACAGGCCGACGAAGAACGCCAGTTTGAACGGCGTCATGAATGGTCCGACCACACTCGTCGACTGCAGTACCGCGCCTTTAGGTAGTTGTTTGACGAGTGGATCGGCGACCAGTTCGAACAGTTCGTTGGCGAAGAAGAAACATGGCATGCAGGCCACGAGCACCGCGAATACTGCGCGGATCAGCCGATCCCGCAGCTCGAGCAGGTGCGACATGAGCGTGCCCTCGGCGAGATTTTCGCTGGGCTCGTTCATGCTTCTCGATCAGTGCGCTGCTGCACGGTGGGCGCATCATCGACCCAGTCGACCTGCGGTGCATCGCCCCGTGTAGTGGCCTCCGTTGAGGCAGCTACCTGGTCAGGATGTGAGTGGTGATCTGGCGGATACCAGTTGGCCGGGTCGTCTTCAGCAGCTTGTTCCGCGGCTGTGGTCGCGGCGTCGGCTGCGGCCGGCACTGCCGGTGTCGGCGCAGCCGCAGAGGTGGCCGCAGGAACGTCAGCGGCACGCGCGGGCGGCTTGGGTCGCCCCGTCGGCTGCTGGCTCTTGCGGGCCGGGGTTTCGTTGACCGTCACCTCTTCTTCGAGCTGCTCGCGAAACTGGCGAGCCATCGAGCGCGCGCGACCAACCCAGCGGCCTACCTGGCGTGCCACTTTGGGTAATTTCTCGGGGCCCAGCACAATCAGCGCCAGCGCCGAGATCATCAGAATTTCGACGAAGCCGATCTCGAACATGATTATTACGCCGCGTTGGTGCCCGGAACCCGCTGCTCAGCGAGTCTGGGGCGAGAAGTCGGCGACGTTCGCAACGACCCTAGACGCGTGGCTCGCTCTTCGACTTCTGCTTGGCGCTCTCCGGAAACTCGGCGTCGTCCGCATCCGCCCGCAATTGTTTGACCGTCTCGTCCTCTTCGGTGTCGCTCATCGCCTTCTTGAAGCCCTTGACGGCCGATCCGAGATCCGAGCCGATGTTGCGCAGCTTCTTCGCTCCGAAGACGAGCAAGACCACGAGAAGTATGATGATCAGCTCGCGCATCCCGATACCCATGACATTGACTCCTGGCGGGCGACGATGTGGCCCAAACGAATCCCACGATGATAAGACAATCGATAGGCCGGGCCGAAGAAAGTTCAAGGGATAGCCGGACCTGCGTCACGGGCCAGCCAGTGCACCGCCGGATACCTGCAGCCAGAACGTCACTGGGCCGTCGTTCACCAAAGACACTTGCATGTGGGCGCCGAATTGACCAGTTGCCACCGGCTGGTGGCGCTGCCGGGCGGTTTCGAGCAGCTGGCTGAACAACTGCTGCGCCGCGGCCGGCGCCGCTGCACCGCTGAATCCAGGCCGCAGGCCCTTGTGCGTGTCCGCCGCCAGCGTGAATTGGGACACCAGCAGCAGCCCGCCGCCGGTTTCGGCGAGCGAGCGATTCATACGTCCGTCGGCGTCGGCGAACACCCGATACGCCAGCACCCGATCGAGCAGCCGCTCGCCGATGCGCGCGTCGTCGTCCTTTTCGATACCGATCAGCGCGAGCAGACCTGCGTCGATGCGGCCGACCGACAGGCCCGCCACCGTGACTTCAGCATGAGCTACGCGTTGAATGAGTGCGATCATGGCCGTGGCATCGTGCCAGCATGTGGCCGCGCGCCGCCAGTGTTTGGCGGCGCGCCACGCATTTGCTTAGGTACACTAACGGTCATGAAACGTCGCCATTTCGTCCGTACCGCGGCGCTCGCTGCAGCCACCGCCGGTGTTGCCGCTTGCGCCAGGCAATCCCCTGACGGCGCCACCGCGAGTGCATCCAGCAACCAGACTTTCCGCTGGAAGATGGTAACGACCTGGCCGCCTAACTTCCCCGGCCTGGGTACTGGCGCAAACCGTCTGGCAGAGATGTTGGACAAAGCCAGCGGCGGTCGGCTCAAGGTGAAGGTCTACGGTGGCGGCGAACTGGTGCCCGCACTCGAAGTGTTCGATGCGGTGTCGGGCGGCACTGCTGAAATGGGGCACGGTGCTGCTTACTACTGGAAGGGGAAGGCGGCAGCGGCCTCGATCTTCACCGCCATTCCTTTCGGTTTGTCGGCCACCGAGATGAATGCGTGGCTCTATTCAGGTGGCGGCCTCGACCTGTGGCGCGAGGTGTACGCGCCGTTTGGCGTGCTGCCGTTTCCGTGCGGCAACACCGGTGTGCAAATGGGTGGTTGGTTCAATCGCGAGATCAACAGCGTTGCCGACCTGCAAGGCCTGAGGATGCGCATCCCGGGGCTCGGCGGCGAGGTGTTGCAGCGCGCCGGCGGTGCGCCGGTGACGCTGCCGGGTTCCGAGATTTTCACGGCCCTGCAGACTGGTTCGATCGATGCCACCGAGTGGATCGGGCCGTACAACGACCTGGCATTTGGCCTGTACAAGGCGGCCAAGTACTACTACTACCCCGGCTGGCATGAGCCGGGCTCCACGCTCGAGTGCATCGTGAGCCGCAAAGCGTTCGACTCGTTGCCAGCCGACTTGCAGGAGATCCTGCGTGTTTGTTGTGCCGCCGTGAACGATACGATGCTGGCGGAATTCAATGCGCGCAGCTACGAGGCGCTGGCCGCGCTGGTCAAGGAGCACAAGGTTGATCTGCGGCCGTTCCCGGACGAGGTTCTGCGCTTCCTGCGCGATTTGTCGCGGCAGATCGTCGAGGAGACGGTGGCTGGTGATCCGCAGTTCGCCAAGGTCTACGCCTCGGCGAGCAAGTTCCAGGCGGGTATCGCGAACTGGACACGCATTTCCGATCAGGCCTATTACGCAGCGCGGACGCTGTGAGCGGTGCCGGCGTGGAACGGTGGTATTTGGGCGCGTAAGTCCCTAATATTGCGCACCCTTTTGGCTCAATTGTCGCCCACATGAAGTTATTCGCCACGTTCGCTGCTCTCGGATTCGCGACTCTGTTGCTGGCGCCCGACGCGTCCGCCCAGGATGCCGGTACGATCGCTGGCAATGCCGAACGCGGCAGGGCGCTGGGTTACACCTGTCTCGGCTGCCACGGGATCGAGGACTACAAGAACGCGAACCCCGTGTACCGCGTGCCACGTCTGCGTGGGCAGCACCCGGAGTACCTTGCCATAGCCTTGACTGCCTACAAGAACGGCGAGCGCGCGCATTCGACCATGCATGCGCAGGCGACAACGATGACTGAGCAGGACATTGCCGACGTTGCAGTTTTTCTGGCCGGTACGCCGCTGACAGCAGCCGCCACGGCCGATCCGGTGGGCAAGCCGCCGGAAGCGGCAGCCGCCTGCGTCGCCTGTCACGGTACGGACGGCATCGGCATCATTGGTCAGTATCCGACCCTCTCCGGTCAGTACGCCGATTACCTCGAGCGTGCCTTGCATGACTACAAGCGTGGCAATCGCAAGAACGAAGTGATGGCGGGTTTCGTCGGCACGCTCACCGAGACCGACATCGCGGCGCTCGCTGCTTATTATTCGCAGCAGCAGCCCAAGCTGGAAGTGATCCCCAAGCGCCGCTTCTGGTTCTCGTCGCGCGACTGATCGGCGGCGTCGCCAACTAACTACCTTCGGCCGGCAACAGGTGCCGCACCAGGAAGCTGGCGACGGTCTGCAAATACACGTCCCGGTTGCTCTGCTTGCGAAAGCCATGGCCTTCGTCCTTGGCCGCGAGATACCACACCTCGCCACCACGGGCGCGGATCATCCCGACCATCTGCGCAGATTCGTTCGCCGGGACGCGGGGGTCATTCAAGCCCTGTACGATCAGCAATGGCCGCGTGATCCGCTCGGCGTTGGTCAAAGGCGAAATCCGCCGCAGGAACGTGCGCATGCGCGGCTCCCGTTCGTCGCCGTACTCCGCCCGCCTGAGATCGCGGCGGTAGGCCGCGGTATTCTCCAGAAACGTAATGAAGTTGCTGATGCCGACCGTATTCACGCCGCCGCGCAAGCGATCGCCATAGTTCATGAGTGATGTCAGCGCCAGGTAGCCGCCGTACGAACCACCCATGACGAGCACGCGTTTGCGATCCAGGTCGGGCTGCTGACCGATCCAGACCAGTAGTGAGCCAATGTCTTTGACGGCGTCCTCGCGCAACATGCCATTGTCGAGTTTGAGATAGCTCTTGCCATAGCCTGATGAGCCGCGGATGTTAGGCCCGATGACCACCGCGCCGAGCTCGTTGACGAGATATTGCGTGAACGGCGAATAGCCCGGCGTGTATTGCCCTTCCGGTCCGCCATGAAAATCGATCACCACTGGATGCGGGCCGGGCGTCGACGGCCGGAACACGAATGCGGGGATCTCACGGAGTTTGCCATTGATCCGATCGAAGGTTGGAAAGCGGACCAGTTCCGCAGCGACGAACTGACGCGTGTCCACTGGTCCCGTCTCGCTCTGAGTCCAACGGCTGAGGGCGTTCTTCTCGACGTCCAGAACGAATACGTCGCGCGGCGCCGTAGCCGATTCCACCGAGAGAGCCAGGCGTTTGCCGGTGCGGTCGAACGCCAGATTGCCGATCTGCACGTCTGCCAGGGGCGGCGAGATCTCAGCCTGAGTGGTTTGATCCAGGATCGTCAGGCGCGACAGCCCGTCGGCGTTGGCGACGAACGCGACATAGCGACCATCCGGTGAGATGTCGAAGGCCTCGATGTCCCATGGGATGCGTTCCGTCAGCACCGTGACATCGCCGAGCGAGGTGTCCACACGACGCAACTGCGCGAACTCCGCACCCTGGTCCGAGACGACATAAACATGTCTGCCGTCAGGTGCGTAGCGTGCGGTACGTATGCCGACCGGTTCCTTGGCAGCATCGAGCGGGGTGAGCGTGCCCGTGACCGCGTCCGCCAGGAACAGATAGCTCTCGTTGATCGAGACGTAGTTCAGCACCAGCAGTTTGCTGTCGTCGAGCGACCAGTCGAGTACGAACCAGGTTTTGCCCATCCCATTCATGAGCAGACGCGGTGCGATTGTGCTGGGCACGTCCGCGATGTAGATGTCGTAACTGACGCCGTCACGGGCATTGCTGGCATACGCGATCCGACGACCGTCACGACTCCACACGGCGGCCGTATTGCGAGACTTGCCGTCCGTGACGAGCTGGGAGGCACCGCTCGCGAGATCCAGGTAATGGATCTGTGCGTTCTCATCGCCGCCGCGATCGCGCAGGTAAACGAAACCCTGTGCAGCACCGGTGCGTGGTGCGCTGGCAGTCGCTACCGGCTCGCGCCCGAAGGTCAGTTGCAGGCGCGCGCCGAGCGGCTCGCGTACCCGATGCAGTTGCGCGGTGTCGCCGAAGCGCGTGTTTACCAGCATGCTGCCATCAGGCAACCAGTCGACGAAAGTCGCACTGCGTCCGGCGAGATAGGCATCGAGTGCGGCAACTTGTGCCGTGTCCGTGGCGGGGATGTCCTCCAGTATCAGGTTGCCGCGCTCTTCGCGTGTAACGGCGGCTGCATCCAGCGTGCTCAGAATGATGGTAGCGACGCTAACGAAGAGCGTTAAGACAGATTTCATGATGACGACAGCTTATAAAAAACGCACGGGTGATATATGGTGCCGGATTCGTTGTCCAACATCGAGCTGCCATGGCGGACGCCCGTCTCAAGGAAAAACTCACCCGCCGGGAATTCATCGTCGCTCCCGGTGTTTTCGACATGATTTCAGCGATGCTGGCCGAGCGCGTTGGCTTCGACGCGGTGTACGCCTCAGGCTACTGGCTGACAGCCTCCTATCTCGGCATACCCGACGCTGGAATCGCTACCTATACCGACATGCTCAATCGGGTGTCGCGTGTGGTGGAAAAGAGTTCGGCGCCGGTGATCGCCGATGCCGATACGGGCTTCGGTGGTTTGCTGAACGTGCGACACACTGTGCGCGGTTATGAGCGTGCTGGCGTTGCTGCGATCCAGATAGAAGACCAGGAATTTCCGAAGAAGTGCGGTCACACGCCGTACCGCCGGGTTGTGCCGCTCGCGGACATGGTCGCCAAGGTGAAGGTGGCCGTCGACGCGCGGCAGGACGAGAACTTCCTGGTGATCGCCCGGACGGACGCGCGCACCGGTCTCGGCTTCGACGAGGCGATTCGTCGTGGCGCGGCGTATGCCGAGGCCGGCGCCGACATCGTATTCGTCGAGTCGCTGCAGTCGGACGACGAGATGCGACAGGCGTGTGGGGCAATCGACAAACCGCTGATCGCCAATATGTCTGACGGCGGCAAGACCCCGATCCGCTCGGCCGGCGAGCTCGCCAAGCTTGGTTATTCGCTCGCAATCTTCCCGGCCATGGCGGCGCTTGCGGCGAGTGCCGCAGTCGAGGCTGCGATGCGCAATCTCAAGACGAATGGCACCAGCCTCTCGCCGGACGTGCCGTTGTTCTCGTTCGACGAATTCTGCCGTCTGGTGGGCTTCGAGGACGTGTGGGCCTTCGAGGAGAAATGGCGCGAGGTCCTGCAGAAGTAGTATGCCGATCCCCCGACTCTCTTTTCACCCCGACGGGATCACGGCGGTAGATACCGAATACCTTCGGCTCAACATGGATGCCGCGCACGTCGTCGTGCAAGGATCGCGAGCGGCGATCGTCGATACCGGCACGACCGCCACGGTGCCGTTGATCCTGGCAACGCTCGATGAGCTCGGCGTGCAGCCGGAAGCCGTCGACTACGTCTTTCTGACGCACGTGCACCTCGACCACGCGGGCGGGGCCGGCAAGCTGATGCAGCGGCTGCCGAATGCCAAGGCAGTACTGCATCCGCGCGGTGCGCCGCACATGATCGATCCGACCAAGCTGATTGCCGGCTCGATCGACGTATACGGCGCGGAGAATTTCGCCAGGCTGTATGGCGAAATAGCGCCGATTGCGGCGGAGCGAGTCGTCGTGACCACCGATGGTGAGCGGCTTAAGCTCGGCGAACGCGAGTTCGAGTTCGTGCATACGCCCGGACATGCGCTGCATCACCAGGCGATCGTCGATCATGGCGCCGGCAGCATTTTTACTGGTGATACCTTCGGCATTTCCTATCGGGAGTTCGATACCGCGCGTGGCGCCTACATCATGCCCACCACCACGCCCACCCAGTTCGACCCGGACCAGCTCGTGACATCGATCGATCGCTTGTTGGCCTACAAGCCGCGCGCGCTCTATCTCACGCATTACAGTCGTGTCACGGACGTGGCGCGTCTCGGTCGCGATCTCAAGGCGCAGATCGAGATGTTCGTGAGCATCGCGCAGCGCGCGGCGGCGGAGGCCATGGGTAACACCGACGAGACCGCCACCCGCGAGGCGCTCCAGACCAGTATCCGCCGCGGTTTGCGGGAGTATGCATTCGAGACGCTGCGCGCCCATGGCTGCACGCTGCCGGATGCCGAGATCGACGCGCTGTTGCGCGGCGATTGGGACCTGAACTCAGCCGGCCTGGTAGCCTGGTTGTTACGGCAGAAACGCTAGCTCAAGGTGCCAGCGGTTCAGTTCCCCGGTCGTTATCAAGCGCAGTGGCGGAGTCCTGCTGCGCAGCCCACATGATTGCCGCGCCGGCCAATGCGCCGAGCACGAACACCAGTACATAGCGGCTAACGCCTACGACAGGTGTGGGCCCGATGGCAGCGGTCAGCGGCATGGCGGGCTGCGCGCTCTCCCACTCTGCGATCACTGCGCGTGCTTCAGCAGCGTGCTCACCGCCAACGACTACCCGCACGAGATTGCCGACCGGTAGCTCGCCCGCACCGGTCTGCAGGTACTCACCCAGCACCTGACTCGGGATCTCGACCTGGCGCAGCAGGTCGCTGATCATGTGTGCTTCGACAGCGAGCTGCGACTCGAACACGGTAGTCGTGGCCACTTGTTACAACTCCAGTCGATCGACCCGGTCAGAGTTATTGGGGCAGGGGCAGCGCAGTTGTTTCCTTGATGGTCGACAATGCGATGTTGGAATTTACGGCCTGCACGCCGGGAATGCGCGACAGATGATCGAGGAAGAACGCTTCGTAGGCATCGATGCTCGGTACCACGATGCGCAACAGGAAGTCCTTTTCGCCTAACAACGAATAACAATCGAGCACTTCGGGAAACTGCCGCACCGCCTGCTCGAAGCGGGCCAGCGCCTCGCGGCCGGTGGCCATCAACTTCACTTGGGCGAAGACCAGTACGTGCAGGCCGACGGCACGGCGCTCCAGTATCGCGACGCGGGACTTGATCGCCCCCGCCTGTTCGAGGCGCTGCAAGCGGCGCCACGCCGTGGTGGTCGTGAGGCTGCAGCGTTCGGCGAGCTCGGCAGCTGAGAGCGTGGCATCGCGTTGCAGTGCGTCGAGGATACGAATATCGGTCCGGTCGAGATCAGGTGTCATATATTCCACAATAGGCGTATTTTGTGAAATATTCATTTCATTCTTGGGGCCAACGCTACCAGGGTCGAAACGCATGTTTCCGTGGCCGGGACTATCATCGTCGCTACGCTCGAGCTCTCGTCTGGATGGGTGCCTATGCCGCGCTTGCACGTTCCTGTGACTCCCACACGCCCTGGCGACAAGCCGGATTTCAGCTATGTCGCGCTGTCGCCGGCCGGTGCGATCAAGAAGCCGCCGTTCGATGCGGGTGCGCTGGAACTGGAATTTCTGGCCACCGGTCTCGTGCGCGTGCTCGACGACAACCATCGTGCCAAGGGTCCGTGGAACCCGAAGCTCGATCCGGCAACACTGCGCACCGGGCTGCGGCACATGCTGCTGACGCGGGTCTACGACGATCGGCTGCAGCGCACCCAGCGGCAGGGACGTATTTCCTTCTACATGCGCTCCTATGGCGAGGAAGCCGTCGCCGTCGCGCAGTGCATGGCGCTCGAGCCCGGTGACATGCTGTTTCCTTCCTACCGACAGCAGGGCTTCTACATGGTGCGCGGCCGGCCGCTGGTCGAGTTGATGTGTCAGCTGTTGTCCAACAGCCGCGACATGTGCAAAGGCCGACAGCTGCCGGTGATGTACCACTGGAAAGAAGGCAATATCTTTTCGATCTCCGGCAATCTAACCACTCAGTTTCCGCAGGCGGTGGGCTGGGCGATGGCCGCCGCGATCAAGGAGGAAACGCACATCGCGGCCAGCTGGATCGGCGAGGGCTCGAGTGCCGAGGCGGATTTCCATCACGCGCTGTTGTTCGCGTCGGTGTACCAGGCACCAGTGATCCTGAACGTCGTCAACAATCAATGGGCGATCTCAACCTTCCAGGGCTATGCCGGCGGCGAGCAGCGCTCGTTTGCGGCGCGCGGTCCTGGCTACGGCATGGCCGCAGTGCGGGTCGATGGCAACGATTTCCTCGCCGTACACGCGGTCACGCAATGGGCCGCACAACGCGCCCGCGCCGGCGCCGGCCCGACGCTGATCGAGTTGGTCACGTATCGTGCGGCGCCGCATTCCACCAGCGACGATCCGACGCGCTATCGGCCGAAGAACGATTACGAACACTGGCCGCTGGGCGATCCGGTGGAGCGTCTGAAACAGCACTTGATCATGCTCGGTGAATGGTCCGAGGAGCGCCATGCCGCGCTCACGAAAGCGCTCGAGGCGGAAGTAGCCGAGGCTTGGAAGGAAGCGGTGAAATTCGGCACGATGACCGAGGGGCCGCGGCTCGACGCACATACGATGTTCGAGGATGTCTACGCCGAGATGCCATCGCACCTCGAGCGGCAGGCCGAGGCGCTGCGCGCGGAACTCGCACTCAATGCCGAGCTGGGCCTGACAGCAGCAAAGGAATAGGCATGGCCCGAATGAACATGATTCAGGCCCTGAACTCGGCGCTCGATGTGATGATGGCGCGCCACCGCAACGTCGTCGTGATCGGCGAAGACATCGGCTACTTCGGCGGCGTGTTTCGCGTGACCGACGGCTTGCAGAAGAAATACGGCGATCAGCGGGTGCTCGACAGCCCGATCGCCGAAGGCGGCATCGTCGGTGCTGCGATCGGCATGGCGGTGAATGGCCTGAAGCCGGTGGCCGAGATCCAGTTTGCGGATTACATCTATCCGGCCATCGATCAGATCGCGAGCGAGCTGGCGCGCATTCGCTACCGCAGCGCCGGTGACTTCAGCGCCCCGGTGACCATCCGTGCGCCCTGTGGCGGTGGCATCCGCGGCGGGCAGACCCATTCGCAAAGCCCCGAAGCCATTTTCACGCACATGACTGGGCTGAAGGTAGTCATGCCGTCGAATCCCTATGACGCCAAAGGCCTGCTGATCGCCGCGATCGAAAGCAACGATCCGGTGTTGTTCTTCGAGCCGAAGCGGATCTACAACGGGCCGTTCGATGGCAACCCCAACAAGCCCGCCGTTTCCTGGACCGAGCACCCGAAGGGCGAGGTGCCCGAGGGCTATTACACAGTACCGATCGGCAGTGCCGACATCGTCAAGACGGGCACACAAGTCACTATCGTCACTTACGGCACGATGGTTTTCGTCTGTGAAGCGGCGGCGCGGTCGTTGGGAATCGATGCCGAGATCATCGACGTGCGTTCCATGTCGCCCCTCGATACGGCGACGATCACTGAGTCCGTGCGTCGCACCGGTCGCTGTGTCATTGCGCACGAGGCAACGCGTTTTTCGGGTTTCGGCGCAGAGTTGTCCGCCACGATCCAGGAGGAGTGCTTCTGGCATCTGGAAGCACCGATCCAGCGCGTCGCGGGCTGGGATACACCCTATCCGCACGCCTTCGAATGGGAGTATTTTCCGGGGCCGGCCCGGGTTGCCTTGGCCCTGCGGGCCGTGATGAACGTCAGTGGTGCCAGCGAACGCGAGGGAGCTGCCGAATGAGCCGTTACGTATTCAAGATGCCGGACCTCGGTGAAGGCACGGTGTCGGCAGAAGTGGTTGCCTGGCACGTCAGGCCGGGCGACCTGGTCGAAGAAGATCAGCCGATGTGCGAAGTGATGACCGAAAAGGCTGCGGTCGAAGTGCCGGCGCCGGTGACCGGTCGCATCGTCTCGCTCAACGGGCAACCCGGCGACATGGTGGCGGTTGGCGCTGAGCTGGTGGTATTCGAGACAGATGCGGGTGCAGGGTCGAGCAATGCCAAGGCCGACGCATCTGCCAGCGAGACAGCAGCTGCGTCTGGCGTCGAGCGAACGACCGCACCGCGCGCGGTCGCGCACGGCAATGGCGCCGGATCGCCTGGCACGAACGCTGCACGCGTGATGGCATCGCCGGCGACCCGTCGGCGGGCACAGGAAGCCGGCATCGATCTAACAACCGTGGTGGGCACTGGTCCGGGTGGGCGCATCGAGAAGGCCGATCTCGATGCGGTACTGCAACCTCGGGGCAGCAGACCTGCTACCAACGAGCGCCTGCCGCGTGCGACCGGTGCGGACGAGATCAAGCTGATCGGTCTGCGCCGCGTCATCGCCGAGCGCATGGCCGAAGTCAATCGCAGCGTGCCGCATTTCTCCTACGTCGAAGAGGTCGACGTCACCCAGCTCGAAGCGCTGCGCGTGCACCTGAACGGCAAGCTGGCCGATGGGGCGCCGCAACTGACCTTCCTGCCATTCGTCGCGGCGGCGTTGACCCGCGTATTGGCAGACTTCCCGCAGTGCAACGCGCACTTCGATAGCGGGCGGAGTGTGATCGTGCGTCACCATGCCGTGCATCTCGGCATCGCGACGCAGACCCCGCAAGGCCTAAAGGTACCGGTGGTGCGGCACGCGGAAACGCTGGGTTTGCAGGCACTGGCGAATGAGATTCGCCGGGTCGCGGCCGACGCTCGCGCGAACAAATCGCCGCGCGACGAGCTGACGGGCTCCACCATCACGCTGACGAGTCTCGGGCGGCTGGGCGGCATCGTCTCGACGCCCGTGATCAACCTGCCGGAGGTCGCGATCGTGGGGATCAACAAGGCGGTCGAACGGCCGATGGTCGTCGACGGGGCCGTGGCGGTCCGCCTGATGATGAACCTCTCGTCGTCTTTCGATCATCGCTTCGTGGACGGCTATGATGCCGCGGCGATGATCCAAGCCTTGAAAGAACGGCTCGAGCATCCGGCCACCATATTCATTGACAGTTGATCCAGTGCGCGGCGCGCGTCAGGCTCGCTTGCTGCGCATCAACACGAGTTCCTCGGCGGCCGTCGGATGCAGTGCAACCGTGCTGTCCCACTGCGTCTTGCTGATGCCGGCCTTGAGCGCGACGGCCGCGAGCTGAATCATCTCAGGTCCATCCGGACCCGCAACATGCACACCTAACAACCTGTCTGTCGCGGCGTCGACCACCAGCTTCATGAAAGTGCGAGCGGGATTGCCCGCGAGAATGTGGTTCATCGGCCGGAATGCGGTGCTGTACACGTCCACTTCACGATGGCGTTGGCGTGCGACGGCCTCCGACAGGCCAACACTGCCGACCGGCGGCCGGGTGAACACCGCGGTCGGGATATCGTCGTAGTTCACGGCCGTACTCCTGCCGTTGAACACCGTATCGGCAAAGGCATGGCCCTCGCGGATCGCGATTGGCGTCAAGGTAACGCGATTGGTGACATCGCCGACCGCGTAGATCGAAGGAATGTTCGTCTGCGAGTACTCGTTCACCTCGACCGCGCCGAGCTCGTCGCGCGCGACGCCGGCAAGTTCGAGACCCAGGCCGTCTGTATAGGGCGCGCGACCCGCCGCAAACATCACCAGGTCGGTCTGCAGGACGCTCACATCGGTGAGATCACAGTTGTAACTCGCGCCATTGCGATGAATCGCGGCGAGATTCACGTTACAACGGATATCGATACCAGCCGCGAGCATTTCAGCTTGCAAGTGCTCGCGCAGATCGTCATCGAAGCCGCGCAGCACACGCTCGCCGCGGTATACCACGGTCGTCTCGACCCCGAGACCGTGGAAGATGCTGGCGAATTCGAGCGCGATATAGCCGCCGCCCACGATCAGGATGCGACGCGGCAGCGTGTCGAGCAGGAAAGCTTCGTTCGATGTGATCGCATGCCGCGCTCCGGGGATGTGCTCGAGGCGCACCGGATGCCCACCGACTGCGATGAGAATTCGCTCGGCGGTCACAGTGCGGTCCTGGTGCAACAACCGCACGGTGTGAGCATCGACGAGTTCCGCGCGTTCGTTGTAAATCGCTACGCCTGCCTTGGCGAGGTTTTCCTGGTAGAGCCCGGAAAGACGCGCTACTTCGGCCTGCACGTTGTTGCGCAATGTTGTCCAGTCGAACGATATGTCACCGATCTGCCAGCCAAAACCCGCCGCATCTGCGAAGTCCTGGCGGAATGCTGCGCCGTAGACCAACAGCTTCTTCGGCACGCAGCCGCGGATGACGCAGGTGCCGCCGATCCGATACTCCTCGGCGACCGCGACGCGAGCACCCGCGAGCGCTGCGATGCGCGAGGCGCGCGTGCCACCACTGCCAGCGCCGATCGTGAACAGGTCATAGTCGTAAGGCATGCGGCGAATTCTATGCGTCGCGAGCGTACAGACGGATTTCATCGGCGTCCGCGCTCATGCGGATCGGTCGTTCGAACACGAAACCGAGCCGCTCGAGGAGCCGGATGGAGCGCGCATTGTGCGGACTGACGATCGCGAGAACGCGGCTGAGACCGAACGCCTTGCTGCCGTAGGAGAGGGTCGCGTCCGCGGCTTCGAAAGCGAACCCCTGCGCTGCGAACTCTGGCAGCAGCGCGTAACCGAGGTCCGCGTCCGGCAATGCGTCACGCTTCAGCAGCCCACACATGCCGATCGATTTGCCGGTCATCAGCAGTTCGATCAGCCACAGACCAAAGCCATGCGCCGCATAGCTGGCCAACGGGCCGGTCTCGAGATACCGGCGAGCATCGTCGAGGCTACGCACGCCGCGATCGCCGATGTTGTCGATGAAGCTGCGCTCGTTCAGCAGGCGCAGGACGAATGGCGCATCTTCCAGCGTGTAGCGCCGCAGCCGCAGCCGCTCGGTCTGCAGCACAGCGAGTGGCGGGTCGACTGAGCTCAGATGCAGGCCTCCGTCCGCGCGACGCGCTCTCGTGAAGCGGGGTGCC
Organism: Steroidobacteraceae bacterium; assembly: GCA_041395625.1. Classification (GTDB taxonomy): domain Bacteria; phylum Pseudomonadota; class Gammaproteobacteria; order Steroidobacterales; family Steroidobacteraceae; genus CADEED01. The sequence continues at coordinate 96,727 of JAWLAE010000005.1, forward strand.
GGGCGAGCGCGCCGCCGGTGCGGGATGGTCGGGCGCGCAGCTCACCCTTGCAATTCGGACAGCGACCTTGCAACGTGCCAGCCGCGCAGGCGGCACAGAATGTGCACTCGAACGAACAGATAAGTGCGTCCGCGCAATCGGGAGACAGGTCTTTGTCACAGCACTCACAGTTAGGCCGCATGGCCAGCATCGCGCGCTCCAGAACCTGCACGGCAGGTACGCTCGCCACGATGTTACGCGAATTGTCGGCCAGGTGAATTGGCGTCACGCCACGCGCGCACTGTGGGCTGCGGCGGTCTGCGCATTGCAGATCGGCTGTGTCGCGCTGCAAGTCGACCGGCATTCGGCGTTGACAATTGGCGTGGCGGCGGTCGAATACCACACGCGCGAGGGAACCTGGCCGGTCTCGCAGCCGGCGCTGGTCGTCGCAGAATGCGCGCCTGGTCGCGCACTCGACTTTGCCACACGCGCTGCCGCCGATGGCACCCAGCCCGATGATCGCGCGGCTTGCACTGAACGCTTTGGCGCTGCGGCGCAACGCATCGAGCTGCGCATGGTAGGCGACAAACTGCTCATCGACGTGCAGAATCTCGGCTCCGGCCAGCGCTGCCAGATGACCGCCGCAGCGGCAGCGCGGCAAGTGGGCGGTGCGCCAGTCGCGGTCGGTCGGGTGACCACCAGTATTTTTCGCTGCAGCGCCACGAGCCTCGTGCGTCGCAGCCGTTAGTCGTTGCCAGCAGTCTTTGCCAGGGCACGACAGGAGTACACAAACCATGCAGGCATTCAAAGCATTCCGCATCCATCTCGAGAACAAGAAAATCGTCGCGCGCTTCGAACAGCTGCAGCTCGACGATCTGAATCCGGGCGAGGTAGTAGTGCGGGTGCAATATTCGGATATCAATTACAAGGACGCGTTGGCAGCGACCGGCGCGGGCCGGATTCTGCGCAAGTATCCGCTCGTCGGTGGGATCGACCTGGCAGGCGTGGTCGAATCCTCGAGCGACGCGCGCTTCAAGGCCGGCGATGGCGTTCTGGTCACTGGTTGCGGGCTGTCGGAAACCCGCGACGGGGGCTATGCCGAGTTTGCGCGGCTCGAAGCGGAGTCGGTCGTGCCGCTGCCGGCGGGTATCGATGCGCGGCAGGCGATGGCTTTGGGCACGGCGGGCTTCACGGCGGCGCTCGCCATCAATCGCATGGAGCACAACGGCCAGACGCCTGAGCGTGGTGCCGTCGTGGTCACGGGCGCGACCGGCGGCGTCGGCAGTATCGCGGTGGACATGCTGGCGGGCCGCGGTTACGAGGTCGTCGCCGTCACCGGCAAGCCGGACTCCGCAGACTATCTCAAGTCGTTAGGTGCGAGTCGGATCCTGCTGCGCAGCGAGATCAACTACGGGAGCAAACCACTGGAGGCGGCGCAGTTCGCTGGCGCGATCGACAACGTCGGCGGCGAGATGCTCACTTGGCTAACGCGGACGATGGACTCCTGGGGCAATATCGCCAGTATCGGACTCGCCGGCAGCCCCGAACTGCACACCACGGTGATGCCGTTCATATTGCGCGGCGTGAACATCCTGGGCATCAATTCTTCTGCCACGCGCCGGCCGGAGCGGTTGCGCGTATGGGAGCGGATTGCGGGCGATTGTCGACCGCGGCATCTCGATCGTATCGTCACGCGCACCCTGCCGTTCGCCGACTTACCTGGAGTGTTCGACGAGTACATACAGGGCACGGTCACAGGCCGGACAGTCGTCAAGATCGTCTAACGACTGGCGTGCTCCCGCAGAAAGTGCCAGACACCGTGCGGTCCCCGCACCACGGCTGTGGAGGTCGTAGACGAGTCCGCGTTGCTGACACGCGCCAGCGGCACGGCTAACTCGCAGCCGCCGGCCGCGCAGCGCTGCAAGAGCGCCGGCAGATTGCACACGGACAGGCGTACACCGATCACACCCAGATGCGGCGGTCGGGCCCGCTCGCGCAGCGATTCGTAGCGGTCGCGCGGTAGGCCATAGTGGATGATGCCGAGCATCACGTCTTCGACGACACGACCATAGTTGTTAGCGCGGATGGTGGTCGTGCGGCCAGCGCCGATCATGCTGGAGAACGCCGGACTCTCGAACTCGTACGCATATCCCATCGGTATGCCGAGCACGCTCTCGTAGAAGTGGCGCACAGGCTCGAAATCACTCACCGGCCCGGAGCTGCTCTGCACTTCGCTGAACAACCGGTCCGTCACCGTGACAAAGCCGCGGGCCGCGACATTCTCGGGATGGATGGCGGCGACCATGACGCCTTCCGGCCCTTTGACATGCATCTCGATGAATCGGCTGCCATCCGGCAGTTGGATCGGTGCGCCCTCGGTGACGAGTTCGAAGCCGTGGCGACGAAACGCGTCAGCCGCGGCAACCCCGTCGGACGTGAAGAAATCGATCATCTTGAGCGCATCACTGGCGATACCGACACCGCCGGGTCGGATCACTGTGTCGGAACCGGGGGAGAACTCGACTAACTGGACGCCGATCGAGGTGCCTGGCGTCTGCAGTGTCAACACTCGCGCAGTGTGTCGTTCGAGCCCGAACAACTGCGCGGTCCGAGCCGCGTCGAACGAGCTATCAGCGGTGAGCTGCATGCCGAGGACATCGCGAAACAAAGTGGTCTGCCGGACGAGAGCTGCCGTCGAAATCACAGGACCATCGATTGAAATGACCGTTCCGTCTGTTGCTAGCGGCTGATTCATGTTGGCGGGTGACTCCAAGAGGCGAACGGTCCGCATCGATGTCGATCCTGCCGTCCTTAAATTCGACCGAATCCGGTAGGATAAGGGGCCCGGCGAGACCGGGCCATCCAGAGGTTTTACAGTATCCATGATCGCCTCAACTTCCGCTGGTGCGCGTTTGCGCTCGGCCGTCGCAGCCGAGCGGCCTCTGCAGGTCGTCGGCACCGTCAATGCTTACGCCGCGTTGCTGGCGGAACAAAGTGGCTTCAAAGCCATCTACCTGTCTGGCGCCGGTGTCGCGAATGCATCCTTTGGTCTGCCGGATCTCGGCATCACCTCGCTCAACGATGTCTGTGAGGACGTGCGCCGCATCAGTTCGGCGACCGAGGTGCCGCTGCTGGTGGATGCCGATACGGGTTGGGGTGCTGCATTCAATATCGCGCGCACCTGTTCAGACCTGATTCGCTCGGGTGCGGGTGGCATGCACCTCGAAGACCAGGTGATGGCCAAGCGCTGCGGGCACCGCCCCGGCAAGTCGCTAGTCAGTTGTGACGAGATGGTCGATCGGATCAAGGCTGCGGTAGACGGCAGAACGGATTCCGACTTCGTTATCATGGCCCGCACCGACGCACACGCCGTGGAAGGCCAGCAAGCAGCGGTCGACCGTGCGCTACAGTACGTCGAAGCGGGCGCGGACATGATCTTCGCCGAGGCGCTGGCGACACTCGACGAGTACCGCCAGTTCACGAGCAAAGTTAAGGTGCCAGTGCTCGCAAATATCACCGAATTCGGCAAGACACCGTATTTCACCACCCAGGAACTGGCCGACGTCGGCGTGCGCCTGGTGCTCTATCCGCTATCGGCATTCCGCGCAATGAGCAAAGCGGCGCTGAATGTCTACGGCGCGATCCGCCGCGACGGCTCGCAGAAAGCCGTGCTCGATACGATGCAGACACGGATGGAGTTGTACGAAGTGCTCGGTTACCACGAGTACGAGCGCAAACTCGACGAATTGTTTGGCAAGGAAAAGAAGTGAGCCGTCATGAGTGATTCGAAAGCGCCGGCGGGATCCGGCTTCAAGCCCAAGAAATCCGTTGCGCTCTCAGGCGTGCCGGCCGGCAATACGGCACTCTGCACAGTGGGCCGCAGTGGCAATGATCTGCACTATCGCGGTTACGATATTCTGGAGATCGCGGAAACCTGCGAGTTCGAAGAGATCGCCTATTTGCTGATCCACGAGCGCCTACCTAACAAGTCGGAATTGACGGGTTACAAAGGCAAACTGAAGAGCATGCGTGGCCTGCCGGCCGCCGTGCGCACAGCGCTCGAGCAACTGCCGGCTGCTGCGCACCCGATGGATGTGCTGCGTACCGGCGCCTCGGTATTGGGCTGCATTCTGCCGGAAAAGGACGACCACAATGTCGCAGGCGCGCGTGACATCGCCGATCGGCTGATCGCCTCGCTCGGCTCGATGCTGTGCTACTGGTATCACTATTCTCACAATGGCCAGCGGATCATGGTCGAGACCGACGACGATTCCATCGGTGGTCATTTCCTGCACATGCTGCACCGCCGCCCACCGAGCGCTGCGTGGGTACGTGCCATGCATACATCATTGAATCTCTATGCCGAGCATGAATTCAATGCGTCGACGTTCGCCGGTCGCGTAATCGCTGGCACCGGCTCGGACATGTACTCGAGCGTCACCGGTGCCATCGGTGCACTGCGCGGCCCGAAGCATGGCGGCGCCAACGAAGTCGCCTTCGAAGTGCAGAAGCGCTATGCCAACCCGGACGACGCGGAGGCGGATATCCGCCGGCGCATGGCTAACAAGGAAGTCGTCATCGGTTTCGGTCATCCGGTCTATACGATCGCCGACCCGCGCAATCAGATCATCAAGGGTGTGGCGCAGCGGCTCTCGAAGGAGGCAGGCGACATGAAGATGTACGAAATCGCCGAGCGTCTCGAGAGCGTGATGTGGGAGATCAAGAAGATGTTCCCCAATCTCGATTGGTTCAGCGCCGTCAGCTACCACATGATGGGTGTGCCAACTGTCATGTTCACGCCACTGTTCGTGATTGCGCGCGCCTCGGGCTGGTGCGCGCACGTCATCGAGCAGCGCATCGATGGCAAGATAATTCGCCCGAGTGCCAATTACACGGGCCCGGAAGACCGGAAATTCGTGCCGATCGGCAAGCGTCCTTGAGAGTCTGGCGCCGGCAGAGCGGCGCCTAGACGAATTTGACGATCGCGGCCAGCGCGGTAAGGCTCGCCACCATTATCGAGCCGAGTTTCACGGTCAGTCGAAGCTCGACGCTGTGGAAGCGCTCGTCCATCGCCCGCGCGAAGTTCTGGTCGAGCAGTTCCCGCATGCGCGCGTCGATCGCCGCGAAACGTTTGTCGATCTGCTCGAAGCGCTTGTCCATCTGCTCGAAGCGCTCGTCGATTCGCTCGAAACGACGCTCCATGGCGTCGAAGTTTCGCCAGACCTTCTCGAACTGCCGCGCCATTTCGGAGCTGAGCAGGCGCAGATCGGTTTTGGTGGCCAGCAACGCTTCCATGTCTCTCTCGAGCGCTTCAGCCACGCCACGTGCGGCTAGCTGTGGAATCTGAGCCTGCAACAGCGCCTCGTAGATCGCAAGTGTGATTTTCATGAGAGTTACGCTGCCGGTCGGCGCGCGGAATGTGATGGGTCAAAACGGCAGTGTTTCGCCAGTTTTTCCGCGGTTTTCGCCTGTTGACCGCTGCGCCGCCGGGGACGGGCCGGAATCTGGACATTGCGGCTCCCGTGCGGCAGCATTCCGCGCCCTGCCTGCCGCGTCCGATTGCAAGGATGCGCGGGCGCGTCAGCCCACCCTGCCCAATCCAACGAGAGCTGCCCCACCATTATGTCTGCACAAGATTACAAGTCCGCCAAGCGCCCCGAGCCTGATCAGGTCCTCGTCGACATCGCCGAGTACGCCAAGTCATATCAGGTCGACAGTGCGCAGGCCTATGAAACGGCCCGTTATTGTTTGATGGATACACTTGCGTGCGGCTTCCAGGCACTCAAGTACCCGGCTTGCACCAAGATGTTAGGCCCGGTCGTGCCGGGCGCCACCATGGCGGGCGGGTCGCGCGTGCCAGGCACCAGTTATGAGCTCGATCCGGTGCTGGGTGCCTTCAACATCGGCGCGATGATCCGCTGGCTGGATTTCAACGACACCTGGCTCGCCGCCGAGTGGGGCCACCCGTCCGATAACCTGGGTGGCATCCTCGCCGTGGCCGACTATCTCTCGCGCCGTGCGATCTTCATGGGCGAGAAGCCGCTCACCGTGCGCGATGTACTCACCGCCATGATCAAGGCGCACGAGATCCAGGGCATCCTGGCACTCGAGAACAGCTTCAACCGCGTCGGACTCGACCATGTGTTGTTAGTTCGCGTAGCCTCCACCGCGGTCGTCACCGCGATGCTGGGCGGCAGCAAGGAGCAGATCATCAACGCGGTGTCGAACGCCTGGATCGATGGTGGCGCATTGCGCACCTACCGGCACGCGCCCAACACCGGCTCGCGCAAGAGCTGGGCCGCCGGCGATGCCACGTCGCGTGCTGTGCGCCATGCGTTCATCGCCATGAAGGACGAGATGGGCTACCCCTCGGCACTCTCAGCCAAGACCTGGGGCTTCCAGGACGTACTCTTCAAGGGCAAGCCGCTCCTAATCCCGCAGCCGCTCGGCAGCTACGTGATGGAGAACGTACTGTTCAAGATAAGCTTCCCGGCCGAGTTCCACGCACAGACCGCGGTGGAATGTGCGATGAAGCTGCATCCACAGGTGCGCGACAAGCTCGATCAAATCGAGAAGATCGTCATCGAGACGCAGGAACCAGGCGTACGAATCATCGACAAGACTGGCCCGCTCGCCAATCCGGCGGATCGCGATCACTGCATCCAGTACATGGTGGCGATTCCGTTGATTTTCGGCCGCCTTACTGCCGCCGACTACGAGGACAAGATCGCTAACGACCCGCGTGTCGACCGGCTCCGCAATGTCATGCAGGTGCGTGAGAACGAGACATTTACCAAGGAATACTACGAGCGCGACAAGCGCTATATCGGCAACGCCATTCAGGTGTTCTTCAAGGATGGCAGCAAGACGGAGCGCGTAGCAGCCGACTTCCCAATCGGCCACCGCAAGCGTCGCGCCGAGGGCATGCCGGTGCTGGTGAAGAAGGTCGAGACTTCCGTGGCGGCGCATTTTTCTGCGCAGCAGAGTGAGGCGATCAATGCGATGTTCAAGCGCGCCGACCTCGAGAGCATGCCGGTGAACGAGTTCGTCGCGCAGCTTGTCACCAACTGATGTCGTCAGTGGCGACCTGCGGCAGTGCGCCGGTCGCCACTCCCGATTCATGACGCAGCAAACGGACGCAGCGGACTGGCAGGCGCGCCTGGTCGCTGGCGCCGGGCAGCTCGGCCTCGAGTTGCGAGCCGCACAGATCGAACAGCTGTGGCAGCTTGCCGGCATGCTGCGCGAGCGCAATCGGGTGATGAATCTCACGTCGGTCGATAGCCTGGACGGCATCCTCACGGTGCACATGTTCGATAGCCTGGCCGTTGTCCCGCATCTCGGTGCTGCCCGACAGATCGTCGATATCGGCACCGGCGGCGGATTTCCCGGCTTGCCACTGGCGATCGCGTGCCCCGAGCGGGAGTTCCTGTTGATAGACGGCACTCAGAAAAAGATCCGCTTCGTACAAGAAGTCGTCGCGACGCTGCGGCTCGCCAACGCGCGTGCCGAGGCGGTCCGTGCCGAACAGCTGCGGCCAGTCGCGCGCTTCGATGCGGCGGTCGTGCGCGCCGTTGGTTCCCTCCGATCGATTATCGAGGTGGCGGCGAAGCTGGTCGACGCGATGGATGGGCGCATTCTCGCGCTCAAGGGCAAGCGCCCGGACAACGAGCTGGCGAACCTGCCGGTCGGCTGGCGCGCCGACGCTATCCCGCTCGCGGTACCGGGGCTCGACGCAGAGCGCTGCCTGGTCGTGCTGACGCACCAGTCCCGCCAGCGACGCTGACGCGCAACGACCGCGTCTCACGGCGCACGTGGGGTACACTCGAGTCCATGAAACGCGTGATCGCCGTCACCAACCAGAAAGGTGGCGTTGGTAAGACCACCACCGCCGTGAATCTGGCAGCGTCGCTTGCTGCGATGCGGCGCCGCGTGCTGCTCATCGACATGGACCCACAGGGCAATGCCACGATGGGTTGCGGCGTCGACAAGAGCAGCATTCAGCACGGGATCGGTGATGTGGTCGTCGGCGATTGTCAGGCGGCCGCTGCGATTATCCCGATCGAGTCGACGCCTGGCTTGTCATTGCTGCCGGCGAATCAGGATCTCACTGCAGCTGAAGTTCGGTTGCTGACAATGATGGCGGGCAGGGAATTGCGGCTGCGTACCGAACTGAAGGCAGTGCGTGACCAGTTCGATCTGATCCTGATCGATTGCCCGCCGGCGCTCAACATGTTGACGGTGAACGCGCTGGTTGCCGCCGACAGCGTGTTGATCCCGATGCAATGCGAGTACTACGCGCTCGAAGGGCTGTCGGCGCTGGTCGCAACGATCGAACAGATCCGTGCGTCCGTCAACCCGGAGCTCGAGATCGAAGGCATTTTGCGCACGATGTTCGATCCGCGTAACAACCTCGCCAACGAGGTTTCCGCCCAACTGATGACGCACTTCGGTGACAAAGTCTTTCGCACGATCGTGCCGCGCAATGTGCGGCTCGCGGAGGCACCATCCTTCGGCAAGCCGGTGTTGCTCCATGACAAAGAGTCGCGCGGTGCACTGGCGTATCTCGCGCTCGCTGGCGAGATGATCCGACGCGACGACGAGCAGCGTAACCCGAGCCATCAAGCGGCGCCGGTAGCCATGCCGAGCGAGCCGCCGCTGGAGTCGACCCCGCCAGCCAACGATGACAGCGCCGAGATCGCTGGGCCAGCGGCGCAGAAAGCCTCGCCGTACGGGCCGCATGGTCATTGAGCCACGGCTGGTCGAACCCGGCGCCATTCGTCGCTGGACACGGCAGGCTTTCGGACTGTTGCGCCGTGGCTTCAGCGTCTGGGCAGCGATCACGGCACTGTTGTGCCTCTGGATGTTTCTCGGCCAACGGATTCCGATCCTCGACGCCACGCTGGCGTTGTCGGCGTTCTTCGGCGGCGTGATCGTTGCCGCGCGCCTCGACCAGAATAGCGAGGCTGGCTTCGGTGACGTACTGCTGGCACTACGCGAGCGCTGGCGGCCGATCATCGGCTTTGCCATGGTCATCGCGTGCGCCGGCGCACTCATCTGGATGCTGCTGCTCGCTCGCCCCGGCGTCCCATGGTGGACGCCGTTCTACTCCGATCGACACGTGGTCGAAGTGTTGTCCACGGATCTGTATTTGGCATCGCGGCAGGTATTCGTGTTCGCTGCGTACGCGCTCGGTCTGAGTTATTTCGGTCTCAACATTCCCGGCGTCACCTCGTTCTTCCAGTTTCCATTGACCGCATTGTTAGGGGTGTCGTGGCGAGACGCACAGCGGCTGTCAGCGGCCGGCCAAGTGAGAAATCTGGCCGTCATGTTGGGAGTCGGGCTGTTGTTCATCCTGTTGCCGGTGATCATCGTCCTGTTGTTGCCGCCGCTGGTGCCCGTGCTGTACTGCTTTCTGGCAGCGATGTGCTACGTTGCCTTTCGTGACATATTCTTGGGGATTCCGGAGAACCAGGTGGCGGTAGCGGCTGCTCAGCGGCCGGTCGGCGCTGTTTCCTGACAGGTCTCCCGAAATCCGCGCGCCGCGCGTGACGAGGCACACGGCGCCGGTCGCGCGCGACCCGTTACTGTCACGCCGTGAAGCTCTCGAACATACTCACCGGGGGAATGCCGGCGGTGCCCGCCGATGTCGCCGGCCGGATTCGCAGCGCCCAGCTCGGCTTGGTCTATGCGCGCATGTCGGCGTCTGCCCTGCTGTCGATCGTCGTGGCGTGCTTCTTCGCCTGGTTGCTCGGCGATTCCTTCCCGCGCGATACGCTGCATCAATGGCTGGCGGCGATCGCGATCGTCAACTTGCTGCGGCTGGCGCTCTGGAACGCGTATCGGCGTGCGCGCCCACCGCCAGAGGATGCGCGGCGCTGGGCTGTGTATTTCGTGGTTGGTATCGCATCTGCCGGTATCGCCTGGACCACTGGCGTATTGGTGCTGTTGCCGCAGTCTGAGGGCTATCAGATTGCAATGTTGTTAGTGACTTTGCTGTGCGTGAGTTCAGTTGCGGCGGCGTCACTGTCGATGCACTACGTTTCCTACTGCACCTTCATGCTGATCATGCTGGTGCCGACGGCCGCCTGGCTGTCACTGCAGCCCAGTGACATCCGTTTCGTAGCGGCGGGTATGTGGGCAGGTCTTGCGATACTTCTGTTCACTGGCTACACGGCATGGCTGAGCAACTCGCAATTGCTGCGTACGGAGTACGAGCTGGCGCAAGCGCTGTTGACCGCAGCCGATGCGCGCACGGTGGCCGAGGAGGCCAATCGTGCCAAGTCGCGCTTCCTCGCCAATATGAGCCACGAAGTGCGCACACCCCTCAACGGCGTACTAGGTATGGCGGAGATACTGAGTTCGTCACCACTCGACGGGGAGCAACGCCGTCAGGTCGGAATGCTGCAGCAGTCGGCGCAGCATCTCCTCGGCGTCGTGAATGACATACTCGATCTGGCCAAAGTCGAAGCGGGTCGGATCGTGATGGAGCAGCGCCCTATCGAGCTGCGGGCGTCTGTCAACGAGGCTGTGGATCTGCTGCGCGATGCAGCGGAGCGCAAGGGTCTGGTCCTGGAGTGCCTCGTCGCGCCGGACGTACCCGTCCGGGTGCTAGGTGACGTGCTGCGCCTGCGGCAGGTGCTCGTGAATCTCGTGGCCAACGCCGTCAAGTGCACGACGCTTGGTAGTGTCAAGGTCACAGTCCGGTGCGACGATAGCGATTGCGATCGTCTTTACTTCGCGATTGAGGATACGGGGCGCGGCATGTCTGCTGCGACGCTGGAACACATTTTCGATGCCTTCGCACAGGGCGATGAAGATGTGTCGCACCACAGTGGTGGCACGGGTCTTGGTCTGACTATCGCGCGGGAACTCGTGGCACTCATGCACGGCACGATTGGCGCCGAGAGCCAGCTCGGGGTCGGCTCGAGATTCTGGTTCACCGCAAAGTTCGGCAAAGTCAGCGACGAGCCGCAGGCGGCTGCGCAACCGTTGTCGAGCGAACCCGCAAGAGCTGCGCAGTGCGCCGGCGCCGAGATCCTGGTCGTCGAAGACAATGGCGTCAATCGCGCTGTCATTGAAGCAATGTTGCAGCGCCTGCACCACCACGTCTCGCTGGCGCACGACGCTGAGGCGGCACTCGTCATGCTGGAACGACATACCTATGACCTGGTGCTGATGGACTGCCGCCTGCCGGGGATGGACGGTCTGGAGGCGACGCGCCTGATCCGGCGTCGCGGCCTGTTGAGTCGCAATGGTGGCGCGCTACCGGTAGTCGCGTTGACGGCGAACGCGTTTGCAGACGACAAACGTCGCGCGCTCGATGCCGGCATGGATGACTTCCTTGCCAAGCCGGTTCAGGTCGACGCCTTGGCGAGCACGCTCGATCAATGGCTGGCGCGGTCGGCAGCGTCGGTTGTCGGATCGAAGCCTCCCCGAATTCGCTATGATTCGTGGCATGAGTCAGAAACGACCGAGTCTGGGCAAGGGACTGGAAGCGCTGCTGGGCCAGATGTCGACTCGCCAGCCCGGCGCGACGTCAGCGGACGCGGCGCGCCCTGATTCATCGACAGCGTCCCGGCCCAACCTGCCCGGTGACGAACTAGCCCGCCTGCCACTCGATCTACTGCAGCGCGGCAAGTACCAACCGCGGCTCGACATGCGCGCCGAGTCCCTCGAGGAGCTGGCCAGTTCCATTCGCGCGCAGGGTGTTGTGCAGCCTATCGTCGTGCGTCCGCTGGGTACCCCTGCCAGCGGGGAATCGCAGCGCTACGAGATCATTGCCGGCGAGCGTCGCTGGCGAGCCGCACAGTTGGCCAATCTGAGCGAGATTCCGGCGGTCGTTCGCCGGGTCCCGGATGAAGCGGCGATCGCCATGGCGCTGATCGAGAACATCCAGCGCGAGGATCTCAATCCGCTCGAAGAAGCCCGCGCCCTCGACCGATTGATCAGCGAGTTCGGCATTACCCACCAGCAGGCGGCGGATGCTGTCGGGCGCTCACGTGCTGCTGTCAGCAATCTGCTGCGACTGCTGGAATTGGCGCCGGAGGTCGCGACCCACGTCGAGAAACGCGAGCTGGAAATGGGGCACGCGCGCGCGTTGTTAGGGCTCAGCGCGCGCCGTCAACAGGTCGAAGTGGCGGCGTTGGTCGCACGCAAGGGCCTGTCGGTGCGGGAGACCGAAGCCTTGGTGAGAAGCATGTTGCGGCCTGCCAAGCCGCGTGGCGGCGAGGATGCTGCGGACCGCGGCGATCCCAACGTGCGCAAACTCGAACAGGACCTGGCCGACAAGCTCGGCGCCAAGGTTGCGATCCAGCACGCGAGCTCCGGCAAGGGAAGATTGGTGGTCAATTACAATTCGCTCGACGAGCTCGACGGCATCCTCGCGCACATCAATTGACCACGAGGCGCGCCGCCGTGTTTTGTTGCACTGCAGCGTCTTGATCGCCGCGCCCGCGTCCCGTATACTCGCGCGCCTTTGTTGGCCGACGACCTAAGTGGTTGCCGGAAAAGGCAAAAAGTCTAGCCGCTCGTCTACCAGGCGCGGCGGCTTTTTGATGCCCCGGACAACGAAGCAGTATCGGAGTTGCGGTGTCAGCGGCACGAGACCCTCATGCTGATCGAACGATCAGCACAGTCAGGCGGCTCGGCTTGCGGATACTGGCGACGCAGGTCGTTGCAACGCTCGGACTCGCAGCCATCGCGGCGCTCGTCAGCAGCACTGCGGCGGCGGCGTCGGCGCTGGCAGGTGGTTCGATTGGTGTCGTCGCCAACTTGTTCATGACCTTCCAGTCATTGCGCGCCGCGCGCAATGCAGGCCAGGCGCTGGCGCGAATGCTGCTGGGACAGCTGGTCAAGGTCGCGATGACCGTCATGGGCTTCGTGGCACTCGCGCAATCGCGCGACGTGGTCTGGCTGGCGGCGATTCTGGCGTACATCGCCACGCTGATCGTGTTCTGGCTGGTGCCGGCCCTCGGGTCGCGACGTTTGCCGCCGCGGTCGACAGGTAGTTAGGTAATGTTGAGTTGAGCAGGGAGTCGGGACAAGAAAATCATGGCGGCTGAGCACGGTACCGAGCAAACGCCTACTGCGTACATCGTCCATCACCTGACCCATCTGAAAGTGGGTGAGGGCTTCTGGACGTGGCATGTCGACACGTTGTTCATGTCGAGCCTGCTCGCGGCACTGACAGCCTGGTTCCTGTATGCCGGTGCGCGCAAGGCGCACTCCGGTGTGCCGTCACGCTTCGTCGGCTTCATTGAAATGATCTACGAATTCGTCGATGGTCAGGTGGCCGACATCTACCATGGCAATCGCGCTTTCCTGGTGGCGCTGGCACTCGCGCTGTTCACCTGGGTCATCGCCATGAATGCGATGGACCTGTTGCCACTCGATCTGCCGGGCGGCATTGCGAGCCTGTTTGGCGCCGAGTACTGGCGAGTACTGCCGACAGCCGACCTCAACGGCACGGTCGCCATGGCGATCGTCGTACTGGTCTTGATCGTCGGTGCCGCGATCCGCGCCAAGGGCGTCGGCGGCTACGCCCACGAGTGGATTTCAGCGCCCTTCGGCGGCAATCCGCTGTTGTGGATCCCCAATTTCGCGCTGAACGTGGTCGAGCTCTTGGCGAAGCCCGTCTCGTTGTCGATGCGATTGTTCGGCAACATGTACGCGGGCGAACTGCTGTTCATGCTGATTGCCCTGCTCGGCATGGGCGCGGCGCTGACGCTCGGCGGCTCGTTCCTGTTCCTCGGCCAGCTGCTGGCGGGCGCGATGTGGGCGATTTTCCACATCCTCATCATTTTGCTGCAGGCCTATATCTTCATGGTGCTCCCCATCGTGTACATCTCGATGGCAGAGGATCATCACTAACTTTTCGGTCAGTTCTTTCGATTTACTGCTCACGGAGACAACAATGGAAATCGCAACCGTCCAGGCGTACACCGCTCTTGGAATCGGCATCATCATCGGCCTTGGTGCCATCGGCGCCTGTATCGGCATCGGCATCATGGGCTCGAAGTTCCTCGAGTCGGCCGCCCGCCAGCCGGAACTCACCCCGATGCTGCAGGGCCGGATGTTCCTCCTGGTCGGCCTCATCGACGCGGCGTTCCTGATCGGCGTGGGTCTTGCGATGCTGCTCGCATTCGCCAACCCGCTGCTCGCCAGCCTGACCGGCGGCTGATTGCTGCCACGCATCACGCCAGTTGTTAGGTTAGCGGGAGACGGTTCATGACGATCAACGCCACATTCATCGGCCAGATCCTCGTATTCCTGATCCTGCTCTGGTTCATCGCCAAGTTCGTCACGCCAGCGTTGTCGCAGGCGCTGGCCGAGCGGCAGAAGAAGATTGCCGACGGGCTCGCTGCCGCCGAGAAGGGGCAAAAGGATCTTGCTGAGGCGCAATCGCGCGCCGAAGGTGTGATCAAGGAAGCGCGCGAACGGGCGAACCAGATCATCGATCAGGCCAATCGGCGCTCCAACGAGATCGTCGATGCAGCCAAAGGTACGGCGCAACACGAGAGCGAGCGCATCGTTACGGCGGCGCGCACCGAAGCGGCCACCGAAGCAGCGCGGGCGCGTGACGCACTGCGGCGCGAGGTCGGTAGCCTAGTGGCCGCCGGTACGTCGCGGCTGCTGGAACGTGAGGTCGATGCCAAGGCGCATGCGGACTTGCTCGACAAGCTCGCCAACGAGATCGGGCGCGCCTGATGGCGGAACTTGCCACAGTTGCCCGACCCTACGCGCGCGCGGCGTTCGAGTACGCGCTCGCCGGCAAGTCGTTGCCAGCCTGGAGTAGTTTCCTGGGCGCTGCCAGTCAGGCGGTGCGCGATGAGCGTGTTGCGCGACTCATCGGCAATCCGCACGTGCGGACCGGCGAGCTGGTGGAACTGCTGGTGGGGGTATCGCTGGCGAGCGACGCCGCGATAGCAGCCCATGAGCACGGACGGAATTTCCTGCAATTGCTGGCCGACAATGGTCGGCTGCACCTGCTGCCGCAGATTGCCACGCAGTTCGCAGCGATGCGCGCCGATCATGAGAACACCGTCGACGTCGAGCTCGTCTCGGCTGTGGCGTTGTCGCCGGAGCAGCAGGAGAAGTTCGCCGCCGCGCTGACCAAGCGCCTCGCCCGTACGGTGCGCCTGCATCTGTCGGTGGATCCGTCGCTGTTGGGCGGTGCAGTGGTGCGAGCCGGTGATTTCGTCATCGACGGCTCCTTGCGGGGTCGGGTTGAGCGGTTGAGCTCCGCTATCGCCGTGTGAGACATCGAGCTGAGCCGGTAGCGGCTCCGCTCCCTAGAGAATAGTTGTTAGTGTGATGCGGCGGACGCATCGCCAAAGGACCTGAAGCCATGTCAGTCAAAGCGTCGGAAATTTCGGACCTCATCAAGCAGCGGATCGACAAGTTCGCCAATGCCAACGAGGCGCGCAACGTTGGCACCGTGGTATCGGTCACGGACGGCATCACGCGCATCCACGGACTCGCCGATGCGAAGTACGGTGAGATGCTGGAGTTCCCGGGCAACCTATTCGGCCTGGCGCTCAACCTCGAGCAGGACTCGGTCGGCGCCGTCGTGCTGGGTGATTACAAGGGCATCAGCGAAGGCGACACGGTCAAGACCACAGGCCGCATTCTCGAAGTGCCGGTCGGACCGGAGTTGTTAGGCCGTGTCGTCAATGCGCTCGGCGAGCCGATCGACGGCAAGGGTCCGATCAAGGCGACGCGCAGGGCGCCAATCGAGCGGGTGGCGCCGGGCGTCATCTACCGCAAGTCGGTGAGCCAGCCGGTGCAGACGGGCTACAAGGCGATCGACGCCATGGTGCCGATCGGCCGCGGCCAGCGCGAGCTGATCATCGGCGACCGCCAGACTGGCAAGACCGCGCTGGCGATCGATACGATCATCAATCAGAAGTCCTCCGGCATCAAATGCGTGTACGTCGCCATAGGCCAAAAGCAATCGACCATCGCGAATGTCGTGCGCAAGCTCGAAGAGCACGACGCGATGGGCCACACGATCATCGTGGCGGCGTCGGCATCGACGCCGGCCGCCATGCAGTACATCTCGGCCTACTCGGGCTGCACGATGGGCGAGTACTTCATGGACAACGGCGAGGACGCACTGATCATCTATGACGATTTGTCCAAGCAGGCGGTAGCCTATCGGCAGATTTCGCTGTTGCTGCGTCGTCCTCCGGGCCGCGAGGCCTTCCCGGGCGACGTGTTCTATTTGCACTCACGCCTGCTCGAGCGATCCGCGCGCGTCAACGAGGAGTATGTCGAGGCCGCCACCAAGGGTGCGGTCAAGGGCAAGACGGGTTCGCTGACCGGTTTGCCGATCATCGAGACGCAGGCGGGCGACGTCACCGCGTTCGTGCCGACCAACGTCATCTCGATCACCGACGGGCAGATCTTCCTCGAGACCGATCTGTTCAATTCCGGCATCCGGCCCGCCATGAACGCCGGCATCTCGGTGTCGCGTGTCGGTGGCGCCGCGCAGACCGACATCATCAAGAAGCTGGGTGGCGGTATTCGGCTGGCGCTGGCGCAGTTCCGCGAGCTCGCGGCGTTCTCGCAGTTCGCTTCGGATCTCGATGAAGCCACGCGGCGCCAGCTTGAACGCGGCCAGCGCGTGACCGAGGTGATGAAGCAGAAGCAATATGCGCCGATGTCAGTGGCCGAAATGGCGCTCTCGATCTATGCAGTCAACAACGGCTACTTCGATAAGGTGGATCGCAACAAGGTCGTCGATGCGGAAGCCGCCTTGCAAGGCTTCGCACGCACCAGCCACAAGCAGGTGCTCGATGACATCAATGCCAAACCGGAGCTGAAAGCGCACGACGCCACGCTCAAGAAGATTTGCGAGGAGTTCACCAAGACCGGTTCGTATTGACGACCCGCGCAGGACTGTAACCAGATGCCAGGTACAAAGGAAATTCGCGCCAAGATCGGCAGCGTTAAGAGCACGCAGAAGATCACCAAGGCGATGGAAATGGTGGCGGCCAGCAAGATGCGTCGCGCGCAGGACCGCATGCGTCTGGCGCGGCCGTATGCTGAGAAGATCCGTACCGTTATCGGCCATCTGAACCAGGCCAACCCGGACTATCGGCATCCGTTCCTGGTGGAACGGTCCGACGTGAAGAACGTCGGTTTCATCGTCGTCTCGTCCGATCGCGGACTGTGCGGCGCACTCAACGTCAATGTTTTCAAGACCACCTTGCTGGCGATGCGCGAGTGGCAGGGCAAGGGCGCAGCGGTGCAGTTGTGCCTGATCGGCAGCAAAGCTACGGCGTTCTTCCGCCGATTGAAGACGCCGATCGCAGCCAATGTGCAGAACCTGGGCGACAGGCCGCACCTCAAGGACCTGATCGGCACCGTCAAGGTGATGCTCGATGCCTACCGGGAAGGCAAGATCGACCGACTGTTGTTAGTGCACTCGTCGTTCATCAACACCATGTCGCAAAGGCCGGAGATGGTGCAGCTGCTGCCGGTCGAGACCATCGATGCGAGCGAGTTGCAGCAGCACTGGGATTACATCTACGAGCCTGATTCTGCGGCGATTCTCGATGGCGTGCTGATGCGCTACATCGAGTCGCAGGTATACCGCGGCGCGGTCGAGAACGTCGCTTGCGAGATGGCGGCCCGCATGGTGGCGATGAAGAGCGCGTCCGACAACGCAGGCAATCTGATCGACGAATTGCAATTGGTTTACAACAAGGCCCGTCAGGCCGCGATCACCAAGGAATTGGCTGAGATCGTGGGCGGCGCGGCAGCGGTCTGAGGACTTAAACGACATGGCTACTGGCAAGATCACTCAAATCATCGGCGCCGTCATCGACGTCGAGTTTCCCCGTGAAGGCATTCCGCAGATTTACGAGGCGCTCAAGCTCAAGGACGTCGATCTGACGCTCGAAGTGCAACAGCAGCTCGGCGATGGCGTGGTGCGCACGATCGCCATGGGTCCCTCCGAAGGCCTGCAGCGTGGACTCATGGTCGACAGCACGGGCGGCCCGATTTCGGTGCCGGTCGGCAAAGGCACACTGGGCCGCATCATGGACGTGCTCGGCGCGCCGCAGGACAACCAGGGGCCGATCAAGTCCAAGGACACGCTGCCCATCCATCGCCCGGCGCCGGCATTCGACGAGCAGGCGGGTGGTCAGGACCTGCTCGCCACCGGCATCAAGGTGATCGACCTGCTGGTACCGTTCGCGAAGGGCGGCAAGGTGGGTCTGTTCGGCGGCGCCGGTGTGGGCAAGACCGTCAACATGCTGGAGCTCATCAACAATATCGCCAAGCAGTACAGCGGCCTGTCGGTATTCGCCGGCGTCGGCGAGCGTACCCGCGAGGGCAACGATTTCTATCACGAGATGATCGAGTCGGGTGTCATCGATCCGCAGGAGTTGCCGAACTCCAAAGTGGCAATGGTGTACGGGCAGATGAACGAGCCGCCGGGCAATCGCTTGCGCGTAGCGCTCACGGGCCTGACGATGGCCGAGTATTTTCGCGACGAAGTGCGCGAGGATGGTAAGCGTGGTCGCGACGTGCTGTTCTTCGTCGACAACATCTATCGGTACACGCTGGCCGGCACCGAGGTGTCAGCATTGTTAGGGCGTATGCCGTCGGCGGTGGGCTATCAGCCGACGCTGGCCGAGGAAATGGGCGTACTGCAGGAGCGCATCACCTCCACCAAGACTGGCTCGATCACCTCGATTCAGGCGGTCTACGTTCCCGCCGACGACATGACCGATCCGTCGCCGGCGACGACGTTCGCTCACCTCGACGCCACCGTGGTGCTGTCGCGCCAGATCGCGACCCTCGGCATCTACCCGGCCGTGGATCCGCTCGACTCGACCAGCCGGCAGCTCGATCCGAACGTGGTCGGCGAGGAGCACTACAACACGGCGCGCGGCGTGCAGCAGGTGCTGCAGCGTTACAAGGAGCTGCAGGACATCATCGCGATCCTCGGCATGGACGAACTCTCCGAAGACGACAAGCAGACGGTGTATCGAGCCCGCAAGGTGCAGCGCTTCCTGTCGCAGCCGTTCAACGTCGCCAAGGTGTTCACCGGCCAGGACGGCAAGATCGTCTCGCTCAAGGACACGATCCGCGGCTTCAAGGGCATCATCAGCGGCGAGTTCGATCATCTGCCCGAGCAGGCCTTCTACATGGTCGGCGCGATCGAAGAGGCCGTCGAAAAGGCCAAGACGCTCAACTAGGCAAAGCCCCGGTTAACAAGGCAAAGACACATGGCACAAGAGAGCATCCACGTCGACATCGTGAGCGCCGAAGGCGAGATCTTCTCCGGCGCCGCGAAGATGGTGTTCGTGCCGGCGACCGAAGGTGAGCTGGGCATCACGCCGCGGCACGCGCCGCTCCTGTCGATGATCAAGGCGGGTGAAGTGCGCGTGCAGACACCGGACGGCCAGGAGCAGTTCTTCTTCGTCGGTGGCGGTGCGCTGGAAGTGCAGCCGAAGAAGGTGACCGTGTTGGCCGATACCGCACTGCGGGCCAAGGACGTCGATGAGGCCGCCGCCCTAGCTGCCAAACAGCGGGCGGAGGAGATGCTGGCCAGCAAGGTCGACAAGATCGAGCAGGCCGAGGCGCTGGCCGAACTCGCACGAGCCGCGGCGCAGCTGAAGCTCATCCAGAAGCTGCGTAAGATCAAAGGCTAGCCTTTTTGCCCGCCACTTGCCGACCAGCGGCAGGGTGGCGCCGATGAACGGCCCCTGAGTCGATTCTGAGTCGACCAGTGGCCTGCGCAGCCCGATCGGGATACTGGCGAATACTGTGTCGGCGGCGTTAAGATCGTCGCATGGGCGGTATTACTGACAACCGGATCGACTGGGTCTTCCCGACTACACCTGAGGATGACAAGGTGGTGGAGCCGACCACCGAGCGCCGTGCGGAGCTCGAGCTGCAACGCCAGAAGAAGATGGCGGACAGCCTGCTCGAAGACGGGCCGGCACTCAGCGTCGACACCCCCGGCTTCGATCCCTACAACTCGGTCGGGCGCCAGCTGCGCAAGTAGTCTGTCCGCGGCTTTGGCGGACATCCCCTGCGCGAGCGGCTAAACTCGCGTGCGCATGAAACTCGCTGTTGTCATTCTCGCTGCCGGTCAAGGCAAGCGAATGAAGTCCGACCTCCCGAAAGTGCTGCAACCGCTCGCCGGGCAGCCATTGCTGCAACATGTGTTGCGGGCCGCGCAGCTGCTCGAGCCACATTCCATCCACGTCGTCTATGGTCACGGTGGCGACCAGGTACGCGCTGCCTTCGGTGCGGCGACCGTACATTGGGCACTGCAGGCCGAACAACATGGCACTGGGCACGCGCTCATGCAGGCCATGCCGCAGGTAGCTGACGATGAACTGGTGCTGGTGTTGTATGGCGACGTGCCGCTGGTACGTGTCGACACACTGCGCGCACTGCTCGCGCTCGCTGGACCCCAGGCGCTCGGTCTGTTGACGGTCATGCTCGACGATCCCAGCGGCTACGGCCGGATCATCCGCGCCGCCAACGGGGCAATCGAGCGCATCGTCGAACAGCAGGATGCCACCGCTCCGCAGCTCGCGATTCGCGAAGGCAACAGCGGCATCCTGGCGGCGCCCGCGAGGCTGCTGCGTCAATGGTTGGGAAAGCTCAAGAACGCCAACGCGCAAGGCGAGTACTACCTGACAGACGTGATCGCTATGGCGGTACAAGCTGGGCTCACGGTGACTCCCTATGTGGCCCCAACCGAGGCTGAAGTACTGGGCGTCAACGATAAACTGCAGCTCGCACAGCTCGAGCGTCACTATCAGCTGCAACGCGCGCGCGAGCTGCAACTGGCCGGGGTGACGCTGATCGATCCCGCGCGGGTGGACATCCGCGGGACAGTGACTGTCGGACGCGATGTCGTGATCGAGCCCAACGTGCTCCTCGAGGGAGTCGTGCAGCTCGGCGACCGCGTACGGATTGGACCGAACTGCGTGTTGCGGGACATGCGCATCGGTGCTGACACGGTGATCCATCCCAACTGCGTGCTGGAGCGCAGTGAGGTAGGAGCAGCGTGCACCGTTGGGCCCTTCGCGCGGCTGCGACCGGACTCCAAGCTGGAGCGTGACGCGCACATCGGCAACTTCGTCGAGCTGAAGAAGACGACGCTGGGCGAAGGCAGCAAGGCCAATCATCTGAGCTATCTTGGTGATGCGGTGATTGGCGCGCGCGTCAACGTGGGCGCGGGAACCATTACCTGCAATTACGACGGTGCTAACAAGTGGGTCACCACGATCGCCGACGAGGCGTTCATCGGCTCGGGCAACATGCTGGTGGCGCCCGTGCGGATCGGCAGACGTGCGACCACCGGTGCCGGCAGCACGATCACCAAGGAAGTGGCCGACGAGACCCTGGCTATTGCGCGCGGCAAGCAGTTGACGATCGACGGCTGGCAGCGGCCGACGAAGAAGCCCCAAAAATAGGGCTACAAATAGCCTAGGAATTAGTCCTACTGTCGGCCTTCGCTTACGCCAGGCGACGGCTTGAACTTGCGCCGTGCAACGCGCAACATCATCGAGCATACCATCGCACTGCTCGAGGACTTATCAGATGAAAACAGTTGTACTGGTGACCGCACTGACGCTTGTTGCTGGCAGCGCGCTGGCGGCGGACAAGGCGTCGGAAGTCAGCGTGCCGATGCACCATGTTGATGCGCAAGGCAAGTCCGAGGCGGCCGGTACGATCCGGATCGTGGCTACTCGCTACGGCTTGGCGTTCTACCCGACGCTGCAGGGGCTGTCGCCCGGCCTGCATGGTTTTCACGTGCACGAGAATGCGTCGTGCGCGCCGGCTGCGAAAGACGGCAAGCCCGTGGCCGCGCTCGCCGCGGGCGGTCATCTCGACCCGGCCGGCACCAAACGGCACGGTGAGCCGTGGGGTGACGGACACCTTGGCGACCTGCCAGCCTTGTATGTCGCGGCAGACGGTACGGCTAGCCATCCGGTGCTGGCGCCGCGACTCAAGCTTGCCGATCTTGCCAATCGCTCGTTGATGATCCATGCGGGCGGAGACAATCATTCCGATCATCCGGCAGCACTCGGTGGTGGCGGTGCCCGTGTGGTCTGTGGTGTCATCGGCGCCGCTGCCAAATGAAGGCCTTCTGGAAGGATGTGGCGATCGCCGAGTGAGACGACACAGTCGTCGTCGAAGGTAATTACTATTTCCCGCGCGCCGCCGTGCGGGCCGATGTGCTGCAGGCCAGCCAGACCACGTCGCGTCGTTCCTGGAAGGGCACGGCGAGTTACGGCTGCGATCCCACCCACAGTCGCGGACGCCCTCTGCCTACCCATTCGGGCTCATTTCCGGCACCCGACTTGTCGCTGATATCGGCCGGCGTCGGGTTCAGGTTCAGATACCAGATGCTGTCGCGCCCGGCCGCTGTGGATTGCGGGCTTGCAATTTCCGCGGCGACGTCACTTATGGACAACAGGTCGGCGTAAACCTGGATGCCGCGAATCACACCGTGCATGATTTCTTCGGACGGCGCCCAGGGCGCGTCGCCCCAAGTCAGCGCAGGATTGGTCGGCGGTTTGCTACCATAGCTCGGGTCCTCAGCCTGCCGCACAACGCGCGTGGTGTCCGGCCAATCCCAATAGTATTCGTGGTGCTTGCCGGTATTGTCGGACCATACGCGCAGGACCTGCGTATACCACCGGTCGTAAACGACGAACTCGCGGCTCAGCGTGTCGCGCCCGTTGACCGAGATTTCCCACTTGTGGTCGGTGCCGGTGCGCGGAGGTTGTGGATACGGATGCGCACCGTAGTAGCTCCCGATCTTGCCATTGTCCCAGAAAAATGTGCCGTCGTTGCCCCAGAAGAAGGCCGTGTAATAGCCTCTCTGGCGGCGCGGGTTTACGCGCCAGATATAGGTGGCAGGGTACATCGCCAGCGGTTTCGTGAAACGGAAACGCACGGTGCCCGCAGTTGAGGCATTGCCAAGGAAGTCCAGCCCCGTGATCGAGTTCTCGCCAACCGGCGGGGTAAGTGTAGTCGCCGGCCTACAGCCGCCGAGAATCGTTGCCAGTAGTGCGCAAGCAACGATGAGCACCGTGCCGCGGTGCCCTTGCCGCACCCGCAATAACGGCATCCGGCGACTGGATTCACCCGCAGCGACGTGCCTGCCCATAGTGCAGCATGGTAACGGAAACGGTTATGCTCATCGACCGAAATCACCAGAACCATTGGGGATCGTCATGTCGAGTGTTGGCTATCACGAGCCGATCGAGGAACTCTCTGCTGAAACGCGCGACATGCATCGCGCCATCGTCTCCCTGATGGAGGAATTGGAGGCCGTCGACTGGTACAACCAGCGGGCCGACGCTTGCCAGGACGCAGACCTCAAGGCGATTCTCGAGCACAACCGCGACGAAGAGAAAGAGCATGCTGCGATGGTGCTGGAGTGGATTCGCCGCAAGGATCCACGATTTTCGAGCGAGCTGAAGGACTACTTGTTCACCACCAAGGAAATTGCTCACGACTAGCTTCTCGGTGGCTTGTTCCGCGGCTGCCCGTAGTGTGACGTACTTCACACTTGCCCCGTCATTTTTCGGTTGTTCGACCCACTGCCCAAATAGGGCATTCTGCGGCCACAAACTTCACCTTTGTTGCTAGTTTGGGTGACGCAAAAGTCGCTCCGGCGTCTTATGCTTTGACCATATTCGCCAGGTGTCGCTGCTGCGGCTCGACGCCTGCTGTGTCGTGCCTGCGTACTGCTTGGGAAAATGACTTCATCTGATCAACTGCCGTCACGGATCGAACGCTCGGCCCAAACGCTACGCGAACTTTTGATCAGGCGCGCCGCCGATCAATCTGATGACTTGGCCTACGCGTTCCTCAGTGACGATCTACAGATCGTCAGCCGACTGACGTACCATGAACTGTTAGTGCGTGCAGGAGCATTGGCTCGGGAGATTGCGGTCCGGGCTGGGCCGGGCGAGCGCGTGCTGCTGGTGTACGGCCCAGGACTCGACAGCGTTATCGCATTCTGGGCCTGCATGCTGGCTGGCGTCGTTGCGGTGCCGACCCCGTCGCCCGATGGCGCCCAGATCAAGAACGCAGTGCCACGGCTGCGGCTGATCGCTGCTGACGCGCGCGCAAGCCTGACACTAACTACTACGGTAACGCTGGCGGCGGTCACCGCGCTCCAAGTGCTGAGCGAGGCAGAACTCGACACATGGTTCGCGGCGGATACGGTGCAGACATCCGACGCTACTCTGGCTGAATTGCCAGCGCGCCGAGCCAACGATACAGCCTATCTGCAGTATACGTCGGGTTCCACAGCCGCGCCGCGTGGCGTGATCATCACGCATGCCAACGTGCTGGCGAACTGCGCAGCCATTACCGAACACGTGCCCCGGGTAGCGAACCCTGGCGTCCTGTCCTGGCTGCCGTACTTCCATGACTACGGTTTAGTGCACGGCATCATCTGGCCACTGAGCCGCGGTATGCCAGGTTACCTGATGTCGCCGCTGACATTTCTGCGTCGGCCGCTGCGGTGGCTCGAGGCGATCGCAAAGCATCGCCTCGCATATACGGGCGCACCGAATTTTGCACTGGCCGCCTGCGTGCGAGAGCTGGAACGCAAGCCCGGCTGGTACGTCGACCTAACATCCCTGCGACACGTCAGTTGCGGCGCGGAGCCCATCAATCCGCATACCGTGGAGCGCTTTCTGCAGGCTTTCAGTCCATTTGAACTGGGCGCGGAAGCATTCACACCCGCTTACGGATTGGCGGAGGCGACCTTGGCGGTGACGGCAAAGCTGCCCAACACGATGCCAGTGCAATTGGTAGTCGATG
The DNA here is from genome assembly GCA_041395625.1 of Steroidobacteraceae bacterium. Taxonomy (GTDB): domain Bacteria; phylum Pseudomonadota; class Gammaproteobacteria; order Steroidobacterales; family Steroidobacteraceae; genus CADEED01. The sequence continues at coordinate 121,525 of JAWLAE010000005.1, forward strand.
CGGCTGCGCTGGCCGAGCGACGCGTTCAAGTTGCGGCAAGCGCGGGTGAATCGTCCCGCGTACTGATCAGCTGCGGCACGCCGATGCTCGCGACCGAAGTGATCGTGGTCGATCCGGAGACTCGTCGGCCACTCCCTGAAAACGGCATCGGCGAGATCTGGGTCGCGGGTCCAGCCGTTGGCGCAGGTTACTTCGGTAACACGGAGGCTACCGTCGCCAGCTTCAACCATGCACTCGCCGGCTCGGATCAGGCCAAATTCCTCCGCACCGGTGATCTGGGGTTCTTCCATGACGGGCAGCTCTATATCACCGGGCGCCTCAAGGACCTGCTGATATTCAGGGGCCGCAATTACGTGCCGCAGGATCTGGAGTGGACTGCGGAAGCCAGCGACCAACGGATCCGGGCCGGTCACAGTGCGGCATTCGCGATCGACGGCGCGGATGGTGAACAACTGGTGCTGGCGTTCGAGGTGGACCGTCGGGTCGCAGCAAGCGAACTGCCGTTGATCGCCGCGACCGCACGGCGCGCGATCGCGCACGTGCATGAGTTACCGGTGCAGGCGATTGCAGTCGTCCGTTCCGGCAGCGTGCCTCGAACATCCAGCGGCAAGATCCGACGGCAACAATGCCGCACGGACTATTTGGCGGGGCAGCTGGATACTTTGTGGTTGGATCAGCTCGAAGCGGGCGAACAAAGATCGAGTGACGCGGCCAGTGTGCCATCGATTCAGGACATTCGCGCATTGTCAGATCCAGCTGCGCGCCAGGAGTTGCTGGAGACAACGCTGCGCGACGTCATCGCGCGTCAGCTGCAACGCTCCGCCGACAGTATTGAACTGGGCGTATCGGCGATCGAGGCGGGACTCGATTCGCTGGCGGTCGTGCAGGTGCTGCAAGAGCTGGAGTCGGCTTGGAGTATTCGTCTCACGCTGAGCCACTTGTTGGGCAGCGAAACCCTGCGACTGGCCGCCGCGGCGATCCTCGCACGCGTTGAAGCTGCGGCGTCGGCAGTGGGGCCAATTGCTGCGGCGGACTCACAGGGCAATGAGCGGCAAACGGCTGGCGAGCTAATGCCCCTGTCGCCCGCGCAGGAGCGCTTATGGTTCCTGGCACAGATCGAAGGTGCGAGCCGGGCGTACCACTTGTCAGGCGGTATCCGCTTGCGGGGCGCTTTGAATCGTGAGGCGCTATATCGCGCGCTGGATGCAATAGTGGCCCGGCACGAAATGCTGCGCACGATGTTCGTCACACGCGCCGGGGCTCCCATGCAGCGTGTGATTGTCGCGGCCGATCGGCAGTTCGCTTTGCGTGAGCAGGCGGTCGGCACGGAGGGCCTGTCTGCGGCGCAACTGACGGCCCTGTTGAGCGAGGAAGCTGCAGCGCCCTTTGATCTCCTGCGTGGCCCACTCGTTCGCGGGCTGCTCATTGCCGAATCGAGTACGCAGCACGTGCTTTGGCTGTCGATGCACCATATCGTCGCGGATGGCTGGTCGATCGGCGTGCTCATCAACGAGCTGGCTGAGCTCTATCGCGCGTTCGCAGCAGATCAGCCCGATCCGTTGCCAGTGCTGCCTGCGCAGTATCGACACTACGTCGCTGCGCAGCGCAGGCTGTCCGCAGCGGGCGACTATGCGGCACACCTGGATTACTGGCGCTCGACGCTGGCCGGCGCGCCGGATTGCATCGAACTGCCAGCGGATCACAGGCCCATCGAAGAGGGCGAATTCGCCGGCGCGGCCGTCGAGCTGAACCTCGAGCCGCGCGTGTATCGTGACCTGCGCGAGTTCGCACGCCGGCACGGCGTCACGCCATTCATGGCGCTGCTCGGCGTGTGGGTAGCGGTGCTGTCGCGAGTGTCAGGCCAGGACGATCTGGTCGTCGGCACGGCCGTTGCCGATCGGCCGGGCGCGGAGTTTCGCGACCTGATTGGTTTTTGCGTCAATACCCTCGCCTTGCGATTCACTCTGCCGGCAGCCGGGACGGCGTCCGAGTTGTTAGCGCTGGTCAAGGATCAGGTGCTGACGGCGCAAGCGCACGCTGCGGTGCCGTTCGAACGCGTCGTGGACGCCGTGCGGGTATCACGCAGTCGCGCCCACAGCCCGCTGTTCAACGTCATGTTCGCCTGGCAGGACACTGGCCGCAGCGACTGGCAACTACCGGGTCTGCAGGTCGAGCGATTGCCGGACGCGCCGGTCGTGGCTGTTACCAACGACATGACACTGGTGTTCGAGGAAGCCGGTGATCGGTTGCTCGGCAGGTTGGAATACTCTACGACACTGTTCTCGCGGCCGACGGTAGAACGGTTGCTGCAGTGCTGGCACGCTGTATTCAGTGCGATCTTGCGCGATCCGAAACAGCAGATAGGCGCGCTGCCGTTGTTAGACGCCGGTGAGACAGGCAGTGTCGTCGCCGCACCGCGGCTTGCGGTGCCGACTGTCGGTCTGCATGCGCTATTCGAGGCACGCGCACGCGAGGCAGGCGAGTCGATAGCGCTGCATACGGACGCGACCGAGGTGAGCTACGCGGAGCTGGAGCGGCGTGCGAACGCGCTGGCGCACCGTCTGCGCGAGCTGGGAGTGGGACCGGAGGACCGGGTGGCGCTGGCGGGACCGCGCAGCATCGAGCTGGTCGTCGGGATGCTGGCGGTGCTCAAGGCAGGCGGCGCGTTCGTGCCGCTCGATCCACAGTATCCGGCAGAGCGGCTCGCGTGGATGCTGCAGGATGCCGAGCCGAAGGTGCTGCTGAAGAGCGCTGCGGTGTCGGCGCCGTGGGCCGAGTCCCGTGCTGCGACGGCCGGGATGGCAATCGTCGAGCTGTCGGCGGAGTCGATTGCGGCCGACGTCGCGCGTTTGGGTGCAGAGCCCATGGCGCTCGCTCGAGTGAGCGGCGAGTCGCTGGCGTACATGATCTACACGTCGGGCTCGAGCGGAACGCCGAAGGGTGTGCTCGTCGAGCATCGCAACGTGGTGAATCTCGTTTGTGCGATGCAGCCGCTGCTGCAACTTACTCCTGCTGATCGCATGCTGCACCATATCTCGATCAGTTTCGATCCGAGTATCCAGGAGCTGTTCGTACCGCTCGCCAGCGGCGCGAGCGTAGTGCTGGTGCCGCCCGGTGCGCAAGGTGATCCGGCGGCGATGTTACAGACGATCGAAAAGCACGCGGCGACCGTGATGTTGTTCGTGCCAGCGTTCCTGCGGGCACTGCTGGAGCATGGCGAGATGCGCGCCCAGCCGAGCGTACGTACCGTCGTCTCCGGTGGCGAAGCGCTGTCGCCGGCGCACGCACAACAGCTGCGCCGCCATTGGCCCCAAGTCCAGCTGATCAACCAGTATGGCCCGACCGAGTGCACGGTCGTGTCCACTTGGTTCGACGCCACGCGCTTGTCTTCTGACGCAGCGACGGTGCCGATCGGTCGTCCGATCGGTAATACGTCGATTCAAGTTTTGGATGCGGCTCGCCAGCCGGTTCCCGTTGGCATAGTCGGCGAACTGTACGTAAGTGGCGACGCGGTTGCCCGCGGGTACTGGCGACGCCCGGATCTGACCGATGAGTCTTTTGGCGACTTCCAAGGGCCGCAGAACGGCCGGTACTACCGTACGGGCGATCTGGTTCGACTGCGTGCCGACGGCGAGCTCGAGTTCGTTGGGCGAATGGATCAGCAGATCAAAGTTCGTGGCATGCGGGTCGAACTCGGCGAAATCGAGGCGGCGCTCACCGCACTGCCTGGGATTCGAGCGGCTTGTGTCGTGGCGTCTGCCGATGGTACTGGCAACAACAGTCTGCTCGCGTACGTGGTTGGCTCAGCCGAGTCGCCGGCGGAGCTGCGCGAGCAGCTGGGTGAGACGCTGCCGCAGCACATGGTGCCCACCGCATTCGTGCAACTCGAGGCATTGCCGTTGTTGCCAAACGGCAAGATCGATCGACATCGGCTACCGGCGCCGGCTGCATCTGCCTACGTACGCCATGAGTTCGCTGCACCCGAAGGACCGACGGAACAGCAGATCGCCGCGATCTGGCGCGAGCTATTGCAGGTCGAGCGAGTTGGTCGTCACGACAACTTCTTCGAGTTGGGGGGGCATTCGCTGCTCGCCCTGGCGCTCATCGAGCGCCTGCGCAGTCACGGTATCCACGGCGAACCGCGCCAGGTGTTCAGCGCGCCGACGCTAGTCGCGCTGGCCCGGGAACTGCAACACAGTTTGCCACCCGTTGACGTGCCCGCGAATTTGATTCCAGCGAACTGCGAACGCATTACGCCAGCGATGCTGCCGCTGGTGAAACTGTCGCAGCGCGAGGTCGACAGCATCGCGGCCACTGTCGCTGGCGGTGCCCGCAACGTGCAAGACATCTATCCCCTTGCGCCGTTGCAGGAAGGCATCTTCTTCCACCACTTGCTATCGCGCGCTCATGATCCGTATTTGTCGCGGCTGATCCTGCAGTTCGATACCGAGGACGCCCTGCGTCGCTATTGGGGTGCGATGCGACGAGTCGTAGCGCGACACGATGCGCTCCGCACGGCAGTCGTGCATGCGACGCTGCACGAGCCCGTGCAAGTCGTATGGCGCGAAGCTGCCCCGAGTCTGGACGATTTCGAAGTCGAGCCTGGTGTAGCGGATCCGGTCGAGCGACTGCGAAGGCTCGCTGATCAGCGCTTTCCGAGCCTGCCGCTCCACGAGGCGCCGTTGATGCGTGGCATCGCCGCGCACCATGCGGCGACAGGTGGGTGGTATCTGCTGCTGCTGGCGCACCATCTGACCAGTGATCACAGCACGCTCGAGACGATCAATGCCGAGATCGCGGCGCTGATGGTAGATCCGAATGCGCAGCTGCCAGCATCCGTGCCTTTCCGCGGCCTGGTAGCGCAGGCTCGCGATGCAACCGCGCGCGAGCATCACACTGAGTTCTTCCGCAGCATGCTCGCGGATATCGATGAGTCGACCGCGCCTTACGGCCTGCTGGAGGTACGCGGCGATGGCACCGCCAACGTCGTCAGTGGTGGCCCGATCGACGCCAAACTGCACGAGCGAGTACGCGAAGTCGCGCGTGCTGCTCAAGTCAGCACGGCGAGCATCCTGCATCTTGCCTTTGCGGCATCGTTGTCGAGACTGGCCAGCCGGCAGGATGTCGTATTCGGCACGGTCGTCCTGGGCCGTTTGAGCGGTGTTGAAGACACGGGGCAAGTGGTTGGCCCGTCGATCAACACGCTGCCGTTGCGAGTGTCGGTAGGTGAACAGTCAGTCACTCGCAGCTTGCGGGCGATGCATCGATCACTGACCGAACTGATGCGGCACGAGCAGGCATCTCTCGCACTGGCGCAGCGTTGCAGTTCGCTGCCTGCTCCAGCACCCTTGTTCACCGCCTTACTTAACTACCGACACAATCTGCATGGCGGCACGGCTCACAGCGCCGCGCCAGCCGGCGTGCGAGTTTGCCTGGCGGAGGAACGGACCAACTATCCACTCGCGGTCGTGATCGACGACGACGATACGAGCCTCGCGATCACCGTCGATGCGGACGCATCGATGGATCCGGAGGCGTTGTGGCGGATGCTATGCCACACGCTCGAGCAGCTGGTCGATTCGCTGCAGCGCGAGCCAGACCAGGCGTTCGATCAGCTCGATGTTCTACCGGCGCGCGAGCAGCAACGCGCGCTGCAGCTGGCGCAGTCGGCAGAAAGGCTGGCTACGCCTGAATCTGCTTTGCACGAGTTGTTCGCAGCACGCGCACGCGAGGCAGGCGAGTCGATAGCGCTGCATACGGACGCGACCGAGGTGAGCTACGCGGAGCTGGAGCGGCGTGCGAACGCGCTGGCGCACCGTCTGCGCGAGCTGGGAGTGGGACCGGAGGACCGGGTGGCGCTGGCGGGACCGCGCAGCATCGAGCTGGTCGTCGGGATGCTGGCGGTGCTCAAGGCAGGCGGCGCGTTCGTGCCGCTCGATCCACAGTATCCGGCAGAGCGGCTCGCGTGGATGCTGCAGGATGCCGAGCCGAAGGTGCTGCTGAAGAGCGCTGCGGTGTCGGCGCCGTGGGCCGAGTCCCGTGCTGCGACGGCCGGGATGGCAATCGTCGAGCTGTCGGCGGAGTCGATTGCGGCCGACGTCGCGCGTTTGGGTGCAGAGTCCATGGCGCTCGCTCGAGTGAGCGGCGAGTCGCTGGCGTACATGATCTACACGTCGGGCTCGAGCGGAACGCCGAAGGGTGTGCTGGTCGAGCATCGCAACGTGGTGAATCTCGTTTGTGCGATGCAGCCGCTGCTGCAACTTACTCCTGCCGATCGGCTGTTACATCACAGTTCGATCAGCTTCGACGCAGCGATCTGGGAGCTGTTCGTACCGCTCGCCAGCGGCGCGAGCGTAGTGCTGGTGCCGCCCGGTGCGCAAGGTGATCCGGCGGCGATGTTACAGACGATCGAAAAGCACGCGGCGACCGTGATGTTGTTCGTGCCAGCGTTCCTGCGGGCACTGCTGGAGCACGGCGAGATGCGCGCCCAGCCGAGCGTACGAGTGGTTGCGTCGGGTGCCGAAGCGTTGTTGCCGGTGCACGTGCAGGAGCTGCGCGAGCATTGGCCGCAGGCGCGCGTACTGAATCTGTATGGCCCGACGGAGTGCGCTGTTGTATCCACCTGGTACGACACGGCGCGACTGTCCGCCGACGCCAAATCGGTACCCATTGGACTGCCGCTCGCCAATACCGCCACGTATATCCTCGATGAGCGCTTGCGACCCGCGCCCGTGGGCGTAGTCGGTGAGATCTGTCTGGGTGGCGCGAGCGTCGCGCGCGGCTACCACAATCAATCGGCCCTCAGTCGCGCGCGCTTCGTACCAGATCCGTTCTCGGCGGCGTCGAACGCCAGGCTTTACCGCAGCGGTGATTTGGGCCGCTACCTGCCCGATGGCAGCGTCGAATTCCTGGGTCGCGCCGACACCCAAGTCAAATTGCGCGGCTTTCGCGTTGAGCTGGGGGAGATCGAAGCGCAACTGAAGATGCGGCCGAATGTTCGGGACGCATGCGTCGCAATCAAGAGAAATGCGGCGGCTGGCGAAGTGCTGGTCGGCTATCTGGTTGGTGACACCATCGAACTGCAGCGCGTACGCGACGATCTCGCGCGCACCTTGCCGCGGCACATGGTGCCCGCGGCCTGGGTCGTATTGCCGTCGTTGCCGTTATTGCCGAACGGCAAGATCGATCGGCAGAAACTACCAGCGCCGGATGAGGATGCGTACCCACGCGGTGAGTACGTGCCGGCAGAAGGCGAGATCGAGCAGCGTCTGGCTGAGATCTGGTGCGAAGTACTGCAGCTCGAACGTGTCGGTCGCCACGACAACTTCTTCGAACTCGGCGGCCACTCCCTGATTGCGACACAGGTTGCCTCACGCCTGCGGGATCGGTTCGGCTTGGAGGTGCCACTGCGCAGCCTGTTCGAGAATCCGTCGTTGATGGGATTCGCAGCGCAGATCGCACTGGCACAGTCCAGCAACGAACGGGTCGAGGCGCCAGCGATCGAGCCGGTCGATCGCGATGCGCCGCTCCCAGTGTCGTTTTCGCAGCGACGCATGTGGTTCATGCAGCAAATGGAGCCGGAGGGGACCGCCTATAACATCCCGGCCGCCGTGCGCCTGCGCGGGGCTCTCGACGCAGGCCTGCTGCGTCGGGCGGTCGACGACCTGGCCGCTCGGCATGAAGCCTTTCGCACGACGTTTGCTATGGTCGACGGCGAGCCGGTGCAAGTCATTGCGCCACAGCACCGAGGCCGCATCGAACCTGTCGATCTGACGGATCTCGATCAGGCAGCGGCGGAGGCCGAGGCCGTGCGGTTGTGCCGCGCCGAGTCGTTGCGTCCGTTCAATCTGCAGACCGGACCCTTGTGGCGCATCAATCTGATCAAGCTGCGACCGGACGACACCGTGCTTCTGTGGTCGATGCATCATGCGATTTCCGATCAGTGGTCGGTCGGCGTACTGGCACGAGATCTGGCATATATCTACAACCAGCATCTCAGCCGGCGACCACGTTCGAAATCGCCCGCTACCGGTGACGTGCCACTCGAGCCGCTACGCATTCAATACGCGGATTTTGCGGCCTGGCAGCGGCAGCATTGGAACGATGCCCAGTTGCAGGGTCAGCTGGATTTCTGGCGCCAGCGGCTGCGCGGTCTCGAGCCCATTGACCTACCAACCGACAAGCCGCGCGCGGCGATGCCCACTTCACGCGGCGCCAGTGTCAACGCCAAGTTGTCCGCAGGTACCGTCCAGGGCCTCAATCGACTGAGTATCCAGTTGGGCGTCACGCCGTTCATGACGTTGCTGACCTGCTTCAAGCTGCTGCTGTCACGGTACTCTGGCCAGGATGACATTGCGGTGGGCGTACCGATCGCCAACCGGCATCGGATCGAGACTGAGGTGCTGGTAGGCACGCTCGTCAACATGGTTGTGATGCGCACTGACTTGAATGGCGAGCTCAGTTTTGCACAGACAGCGCGGCGCGTGCGCGAGACGGCTCTCGAGGCCTACGCGCATCAGGACACTTCGTTCGAGCGGCTGGTGGAGGCGCTGGTCGACAAACGGGCGACCAGTCGCGCGCCGCTCGTCCAGGTCATGTTCAACGTGCCCAATGCGCCGCTCGAATTGCCGAAGCTAGCGGGATTGGCGACCGAACCGTTCCGTTTCGATCAGGGCTCGTCGCAATTCGAGCTGAGCCTGACGGTGGACACGGAGCTGACGCAGGTGGCGTCGCTCGCCTATTCCACCGACCTGTTCTCGGCGGAGACCGCCGAGCGCATGCTGGCGGGCTATCTACGCCTGTTGGACCAGGCAATCGGCGATCCGCGGCGATCCGTGAGATCGTTCGAGCTGCTGAGCGCCGCCGAGCGCGCGCAGTTGATCGAGCTAGGCACCCGGACACCGACGGATTTCCCGCAGCGACGTGTGGACGAGTTGATAGCAGCGCAGGCGACGCGTACGCCGGACGCGATCGCTGTGAGAATGGGCGACCAGAAGCTCACGTACGCGCAACTGAACGACCGTGCGGAGAAGCTTGCGCGCGTGCTGGCAAGCCGCGGCGTAGGCCACAGCGCAGTAGTCGGCATACACCTCGAGCGTTCACCCGCGATGCTGGTCGCGCTGCTGGCTGTCATGAAATCGGGCGCGGCGTACTTGCCGTTGGATCCTGGTTTCCCCCTTGATCGACTGGAATTCATGGTTGCGGATGCTGGCGCGGCCTTGGTTGTCAGTGAGCATGCTCTGCGGCGGAATCGTCCGGCCGATTGGCCAACGCTGGAGCTTGAGACCGCAGCGCGCGAGACAGGAGTCGCGGCCGGCGCACAGGTCGCCGCGGATATGGAAGATCTCGCCTACATCCTCTATACGTCCGGCTCCACCGGTCAGCCCAAGGGCATTGAGATCGAGCACCGTTCGCTCACCAATTTTCTGCATTCCATGCGGGCGCAGCCAGGCTGCGGAGCGGCCGACGTACTGTTGGCGGTGACGACATTGTCATTCGACATCTCGGGGCTGGAACTGTATTTGCCGCTGATCGTCGGTGGGCAAGTGGTGCTTGCAAGCCGTGCTGAGGCGAGTGACGGCAATCTGCTGCGCAGGGCGATTGCCCGTTGCCGTCCGACAATCATGCAGGCGACACCTGCCACCTGGCGCATGCTGCTGACGGCCGGTTGGGAGGGCGAGCCGCAGATGCGCGTGTTGTGCGGTGGCGAGGCGCTGCCGAGTGATCTGTCGAGCGCATTGCTGCAGCGTTGCGCCGCTCTGTGGAACATGTACGGGCCGACCGAGACGACGATCTGGTCGACGACTGCGCGCATCACCCAGACGATGGACGTCGTACCGATCGGCGAGCCGATAGCCAATACCAGCGTGCACGTGCTCGACAGCTACTTGCGTCCGGTGCCACCTGGCGTTGCCGGCGAGTTGTACATTGGCGGCGACGGTGTGGCGCGCGGCTACCACAATCGGCCTGAGCTGACGCGCGAACGGTTCGTGCCGGATCCGTTCGCAACCGACTCGGCCGGCAGGTTGTACCGGACCGGTGATCGCGCGCGGCGCCTGATCAATGGCCAGCTCGTGCATCTCGGAAGGCTCGATTTTCAGGTGAAGGTGCGTGGCTTTCGGGTGGAGTTGGGCGAGATCGAGGCCGCGCTCGCACAGCATCCGGCTTTGCTGCAAGTGGTAGTTGCAGCGAAAACCGATCGCGAGGGCGCAGCCCAGCGGCTGGTCGCCTACGCCGTGCCACGATCGGGTGCAGCGCCGGACGCGGAAGAGCTGCGTGAGTTCCTGCACGGACGGCTACCCGATTACATGGTCCCCTCGCAATTCATGTTGCTCGAGAGCTTGCCACTGACGGCTAACAAGAAGGTCGACATACGTGCTCTGCCCGAGCCAACTATCGAACGGCTGTCGCGTCCCGAGGGCGAGGCGGAAGAGCCGAGCGACATGCTGCAGCTACAGCTGCTGGCCCTGTGGCGGCAGGTATTGAGCGATCCGCAACTCGGCATCGACGACAACTTTTTCGATGCTGGTGGCCACTCGCTGAAAGCGGTCGAGCTGCTGGCGCTCGTCGAACAGGTCTTTCACAAGCAACTGCCGCTGGCGATGTTCTTCGAAGCGCCGACCGTCGCCAAGATGGCGCAGTTGGTGCGGGCGTCGGGCTGGTCGCCTTCCTGGCGCTCGCTCGTCGCGATTCAGCCGCGCGGCGTGAAGCTGCCGCTGTTCGCGGTTCCGGGTGCAGGCGGTAACGTCCTCGTATTTGCGGCGCTCGCCAAATTGCTTGGTAACGACCGACCGCTCTATGGGCTGCAATCGCGCGGCTTGGATGGGCTGTCGAAGCCGTTCACGTCGATTGAGGAAGCGGCCGAGCATTTCCTGGCGGAAATACGCAGCGTGCAGCCGCAAGGGCCCTATTTCATTCTCGGCACTTGCACCGGCGGGGTAGTGGCCTATGAGATAGCGCAGCGTCTGCGCCGCGCCGACGCGGAGGTAACGCTGGTGATCGTCGAGAGCTGGCATCCCTCCTCGAATCGGCGCAGTGTTCTCGGCGTCGATCGTTTCTGGCGGGTGCGCCAGCTGAGCGACCGGCTGCGGCAGTTCGCGCGCGTGTTGTCGCAATTTCCTGCCGGGCAATGGCCGCGGCTCGTGATCGGCAAAGTCACGCAACTGGCGCGTGGCAACAGTCAACGGGAGCTGGACAGCGACGTCGCTCGATCCGACAGGGTGCGCGACGCCACCATGCAGGCCGTCGCCCGATATGATGCCTTGCCATATCCCGGCCGCGTATTGAACGTCATCGCTTCGCAGCGCAAAGTTGATCATGCGACAGACGACACGCGTCGTGCCTGGGAGACTCTCGCGCAGGGTGGAGCATCGTTCGAGCAGATTCCCGCGGAGGATTCCGGTCGACTGTTCGTCTCGCCGCATGTCGAAGTGCTCGCGCGATATGTGGAGCGCTTCGCCGCAGCGGAATTGTGCGAAGCCGACGCGGCTCGTCGTCCTCCACAGCGCAGGGGTCATTAGTCCCAATGGGTATCTGGACGCTGCTGCGCTTCCTGTTGGACAAGTCCCGGCGGTCCGTTGTCTGGATGATGATCGCAGGTTTGCTATCGGGTCTCTTCAGTGCCGCTTTCCTCGCACTGATCAGCCGCGCGTTGCAGCAGAACGACCAATGGACCACCTGGCTACTGTTGGCCTTCATCGCAGCAGCCGTTGGCAAGATCATCTCCGGTGTCGCGTCGCAGCTCCTGCTGGTACGCATATCGCAAGGCACGATCTTGCAGTTGTCGCTCGATATCTGTCGCCGTCTGCTGCGCGCGCCGCTGCGCACGATCGAACGACGTGGCGGTTCGCAGGTGTTGGCGACGCTCACTGACGACGTGACGTCGGTGACTTGGGCCATGCAATGCCTGCCGCAGTTGGCGATGCATTTGTCGGTGCTCGCGGGCTGCGCCGTGTATCTCGCGTGGTTGTCATGGCGGGTCTTCCTCGCCATGTCAATTGTCACGATCATCAGCGCGGTGGTCTATCGACTGCTGTATATGCGTGCGCTCACTCAGGTGGAACGTTCGCGACTGGCGCGCGGTCGGTTGCTCGATCTGTTCCGCAATCTCACCTTCGGGATCAAAGAACTGATGATGCACGGTCGGCGGCGTTCGGCGTTCGTCGCGGAAGCTCTGCAGCCAGCCGCCGACGAGTATCGCGACAGCAACGTGGTGGCCAGCACACAGTATGCAATGGCCGATGCCTGGATTCAGCTGCAGTACTATCTACTGATCGGTCTGCTGCTGTTCGCGTTGCCATTGTGGCTGCCGGGCGATGTCGAAGCGCTGACCGCCTACGTCTTCGCCATGTTGTATTTGATGAATCCGATCTACGGCATCGTGGGTGCTTTCCCGCCGGTTGCGCGCGGTGAAGTGGCGCTGCGGCGGATCGAAGAGCTGGGTCTGAAACTCGACGAAGAGATGCCGCAAGAGCAGCAGGCAGGTCTGAGCGGCAAGTCTGACGCTTGCGCCATCAGTTTGCGCGATGTCGTGTTCGCCTATTCGTCCGAGGTCGATGGCGAGTCTGGCTTCACGCTGGGACCGATCGACTTTGATCTGCGCCCAGGCGAGTTGGTGTTCGTCGTAGGTGGTAATGGTAGCGGCAAGAGCACGTTCATCAAGTTGTTGGCAGGCTTGTACCCACCACAGAGCGGCGAGCTGCGCTTGAATTCGGAGCTGATCACTGACGTCAACCGTGGTAGCTACCGTGACCAGTTCTCGGTAGTGTTCTCCGAGCCCTACCTATTCGATCGCCTGCTGGGGCTGACGGGGCAAGACTTTGAGCAGGCCGCCAATCGTTATCTGCAGTTGTTGCAAATCGATCACAAGGTGAGTGTCCAGGCCGGCAAGTTCTCCACCACCGATTTGTCCCAGGGTCAGCGCAAAAGACTTGCGCTGGTAGTCGCCTATCTCGAGGACCGGCCGATCTATGTATTCGACGAATGGGCCGCGGATCAGGACCCCGACTACAAGCGCGTCTTTTACTCCCAGCTATTGCCGGATCTGAAGGCACGCGGGAAAGCCGTCGTGGTGGTAACGCACGACGATCGGTACTTTCATCTCGGCGACCGTGTCGTAGTGCTCGAAGACGGCAAGGCGCGCAATACACCGACGATGTTGCCCGCGGTTGCGGAGATGCCGTGAGCGCCTTGCACTCAGTTGTGCCAGCGAGTAGCTGTCGCGGCGCCGAACCACTGCGGGTTCATACGCCGGCGGAGTTGCTGACTGCGAACATGGCGCCACGGCTCGCGTCGGCGGTGGTCGATGTCTGGGCCTACAAGCTGTCTGCCGATGCAGCGTTGCTGGATCGGGTGCAGGAGTGGCTAGTGCCCGATGAGCGCGTGCGTGCTGCGCGTTTCGTCTACGAACGCGATCGGCACGCGTTCATCGTAGGCCGTGCCATCCTGCGTCTGTTGCTGGGTCGATATCTCAACAAGTCGCCAGTAGCGCTGGAATTTGCTTATGGGACGGCCGGCAAACCCACGCTCGCGACGGCTAGCGACGCGCCGCCGCCGCTGCAGTTCAATCTCTCACACAGCGCTGATCGGGCTGTGCTTGCGGTAACCTGGAAGCATGCAATCGGTGTCGACATAGAGCGTCGTGGGCGACCAATTGACGTGCTCGCGATCGCCAATCGTTACTTCTTCGGCGCCGAGTTCGACGCCATTGCCGCCGCATCGCCGGCGGATCGGCAGGCCGTCTTCTTGCAGTATTGGGTTGCCAAGGAGGCGGTGTTGAAGGCAGAGGGGATTGGCATTGGCTTCGCGCTCGACCGCTTCTCGATCTGCTTCACCGAGCTGCAGGATCGCGCAACCGTGACGACTCACAAAGGGCGCGTGCCAGACTCCAGTTGGCAGGTGCGGCGACTCGACTGCGACGTTGGGTGGCACGCTGCGCTGGCGATCCCAGGCAATACTCTCGAACTCCATTTCCCGAGTTGTGACGGTTAATGAAAAAAACTATTCATCTCATCGCCGCCGCGCGACCGAACTTCATGAAGATTGCGCCGCTCTATCATGCGCTCGCTGCCGAAGATTGGTGCCAGCCTTTGATCGTGCATACCGGGCAACACTATGACGCCAACATGTCGGACGCTTTCTTCCAGGATTTGCGTCTGCCGGAGCCGGCTTTCCACCTCGAGGTAGGTAGCGGCTCGCACGGGCAGCAGACTGGCGGCGTGATGATTGCGTATGAGAGCGTAGTGCAAAGCGCGCGTCCGGACTGGATCGTGGTGGTAGGTGACGTCAATTCGACGGTTGCCGCAGCGCTGGTAGGCGTAAAGCTGGGCATTCCGACGGTCCATCTGGAGGCCGGTCTGCGAAGTCGCGACCGCAGCATGCCCGAGGAGATCAATAGACTCGCGACGGACGCGATCGTCGACGTGCTGTGGACGCCGTCGCGCGACGCGGATGCAAACTTGCTGGCCGAGGGCGTGGCGCCGGAGCGTATCGACTGCATCGGCAATGTCATGATCGATAGCTACGAGATGCTGCGCGAGACGATCGAGCGGGCCGGTACACGCACCGAGTTGCAACTCGACGGATCGGACTACGGCGTCGTGACGTTGCATCGACCTTCGAATGTCGATACGCGAACGTCGCTCGAGCCACTCGTGACCGTGTTGGCGGCCGCCGCGAAGAACTTACCGCTAGTGTTCGCGGTACATCCGCGCACGCGCAAGCGCCTGGTGGACTTCGCATTGCAAGAGCGACTGGTCGCAGCCGGAGTGCGGTTGGTCGATCCTTTGAGTTACGTACAGTTCATGAATCTGGTCACCGGTGCGCGAGTGGTGATCACCGATTCGGGTGGTGTACAAGAGGAGACGACCTATCTCGGCATCCCGTGTCTCACGCTGCGTGAGAATACCGAGCGTCCCATCACCGTGACCGAGGGCTCGAATCGATTGGTGCAGCCAGCAACATTGAGCAGCGCGATCGATGCGGCGCTTGGTGTGTCAGGCCGCCTCGGGACGCGGCCAGAATTGTGGGACGGAAATGCCGCAGTGCGGGCAGTTGCGAGCCTGCGCCGCCGCGCCTTCCCTTGAATAAGGGTTGCGGGCCGAT
Organism: Steroidobacteraceae bacterium; assembly: GCA_041395625.1. Taxonomy (GTDB): domain Bacteria; phylum Pseudomonadota; class Gammaproteobacteria; order Steroidobacterales; family Steroidobacteraceae; genus CADEED01. Next base: position 136,627 of record JAWLAE010000005.1, read on the forward strand.
CCGGGCTTGGCTGAAATATGCTACAACAGCGGTGAGTCGCGGTGCGCGTGGTCGCTGCCCGCCCCTGCGACCGGTGCAAGCAGTTGTGCGCTTTCCAGAACGCTAGTCCGGTAGCGCTCGGCTACATTCGCAATTTGAGTGATTTGGTCGATATGTGCATCGCGTCACAGTCCACGGCCCGAGTTACATCAACCGCGTCCTTCGAATTATTGCCCGTGCCCTAGAATATGCACCCATGCAAGACCTTCTGAATACACTCCTGGTTCTGCTGCGCAACGCCTGGCGGCTGCGTTGGCTGGGAATTGCCACTGCGTGGGCGATCGCGCTGCTCGGATGGATCGCGGTCGCCAGCATACCTAACATCTACGAGTCACACGCGCGCATCTACGTAGATGCTGAGTCGATACTGCGGCCGTTGCTGACAGGACTGGCGGTTGGCACTGATGCAAGTGCCGAAGCCGCGTCCGTGTCGCGCCTGTTGGTGGCGCGGCCCAATTTGCAGAAGGTGGCGGACGACACCAACTTGCTGGCCGTAGCCAAGAACGAAACAGAAAGGCAGCAGATTGTCGACTCGCTGGCACAGCGCATCGTAATCATGCGAGCTGTGACCGATGCGAATTTATACACGGTATCGTTCACGGATCGCGACCCTGTCATGGCGCAACGAGTCGTCGATACGGTGATCAAGACTTTCGTCGGCGACACGCTCGGACTCGAGCGTGACGACAACACCAGTGCTCAGGCCTTCCTCGAGAAGCAGATCGCGGAGTACGAGGTCCGCTTGCACGAGGCGGAGGAACGCGTCGCCGAGTTCAAGCGTGAGAACATTGGGCTGATGCCGGGGCAGTCCGGCGACTATTTCCAGCGATTGCAACAGGCGCTGAATGACTTGCAAGCAGTGCAGGCGGAATACCGTGTTGCGTCCAGCAAACGCGACGAACTGGTACGCCAACTCGAAGGCGAGGAACCCACGGTTGGGTTGGGCGGTGGCGACGATCCGGGCAGTTCGATACCGAGTTCGGTGGACTCCCAGATCAGCGCGGCCAAGGCTCGGCTTGCACCGCTCCTGCTGCAGTACACGGAGAAACATCCCGAAGTAGTCATGCTGCAAGAGCAGATCTCGCGGCTCGAAGCCGAGCGCGCCGAGCAGATCGCGGCGCGCAATCGCGGCGGTTTCGCGACGGCTGCTGGCACCAATCCACTCAACATCAATCCTGTCTATCAAAGCATGCGCATCGCGTTGTCGCAGACTGAGCTGCAGCTGGTCGATGCGCGCAATCGGTTGGGGCGGGCGCAGGCAGAGGTCAGCAAGTTGCGCGGCATGGTCAATACGCTGCCCGAAGTGGAGGCAGAATTGGTCCGCCTCAATCGCGATTACGAAGTGACGCGGTCACAGCACCAACAATTGTTGCAGCGCCTGGAGCAGGCGCGCATCACGCAAAGTGCAGTGGCGAGCAAAGAGGGCAGCCGATTTCGGATCGTCGAGCCAGCGCGCGTGCCTACCGTTCCGCATGGCCCGATGCGGGGCATTTTCAACCTGGCGGTGCTGTTGTTTGCGCTCGGCGCCGGTGCTGCGGTCGCGCTGGTTGCCAGCAAATTCGTGCCGGTGTTTTCAACTCGCAAGGAATTGCAGAGTGCCCTGGGGCTGCCGATTTTTGGCTCAGTCAGTCTTGCGCCAAGTGCTGAGATGGCGGCCGATCTACGGCGCCAGCCTCGGCTGGCGATGCTGGCCCTCGGGTTGCTCGTGGTCGTCTATGCGGGCACCGTGCTGCTGACGCAATGGCTGAATTCCCAGTTGGTTCCGGGCACCTGAAGGAGTCGCGTGAGCATCATCGAAAAAGCATTGAGCAAGAGCGCGGCACGATCAATGCCGATCTCCAAGCTGACGGGCGGTACGCTCGAACAAGAGGCCGATCAGGACTTCGAGCCCGCGTTCGCGCGTCATCCGTCGTTCAACGAGAAATTGCCGTTCTTGCAGCTCGATCTGCAGAAGATGGAGCAACACGGGCTGTTGCCACCGGACGAGCATGCGATGCGGTTGCGCGAGGAATACAGGCGCATCAAGTGGCCACTGATCGATGTCGCATTGAATCGTTCGAGCAACGACATCGAGAACCCCAATCTCATCATGGTGACGAGTTCGATTCCGGGCGAAGGCAAGACTTTCTGTGCGATCAATTTGGCGCTGTCCATGGCACGCCAGAAACAATGCACGATCCTGTTGATCGACTGCGATATCGCCAAACCCAAGATCTCGAGGCTGCTCGGCATCGAGGACAAGCCAGGTATTTCAGAGCTGCTCGACGATCCCGCGCTGTCGCTGACCGATGTGATGCTGCGCACCAGCAATGAGCGACTGTTTGTCGTGCCGGCTGGGGTCGGCAACCAGGATGCACCTGAATTGATGTCCGGCGCCCGAATGCGGACATTTGCCAAAGAGTTGGCGCAACTGCCGAGGGGTCACATCGTCATTCTCGATACCGCGCCGCTACTGGCCAATAACGAGGCGCAGGTATTGTCGCGGTTGGTGGGTCAGGTGGCCTTCGTCGTCAAGGCAGACTCGACGCCGCGGGCGGCTGTTCGCGAGGCTATCAGCCTGATCAACAAACAGGCCGCACTTGGCATCATACTCAATCAAACGACCACCGCTTTCGGTTCGAAGTACTATGGCGACTATTACACATACGGCCGCGATTGAGACCAGCCGCCGCGCGGCAGGTCGTGCATGACCGCCGCTGCGGTACGGATCTGCGACGCTAAGGATAGTGACCGCCCGCGCTGGGACGAATTCGTAGAGCAGCACTCGGAATCGACGTTCTTTCATCGCTATGGCTGGGCGCCGGTCCTGCGCGAGGCATTCGGTCACCGGACACACTACCTGCTCGCAGAGCGTGACGGGCAGGTCGTCGGTGTGCTGCCGTTGGGGGAAATCCGCAGCCTGTTGTTCGGTCACTCCCTTATTTCTTCGCCGTTCTGTGTGTACGGTGGTCCGTTGGTAGCCGAGGAAGGCGCGCGTGACGCGCTGTTGGCGGCGGCATCCGCGCGTGCCAGGGATCTGAACGTGGACTATCTGGAATTGCGCGGTACGCGGCGTTCCCGGCCGAGCTGGCCGTGCAAAGACGATTTGTACGTCACGTTCCGCAAACCGATCGCGGCGAACGATGAGGACAACCTCAAGGCGATTCCACGCAAGCAGCGCGCCATGGTCCGAGCGGGGATAGACGCGAAACTCGAAGTGGCGATCGACCAGGGCGCCGACCAGCTCTGGCCACTGTACGCCGAGAGTGTGCGTAATCTCGGTACGCCCGTGTTCCCACGGCGCTACTTCTCGATCCTGCAGCAGCAGTTTGCCGGCGACTGCGAGATCATGACAGTGGCGCACGGTGGCCAGCCGCTGGCAAGTGTGCTGTCGTTCTACTTTCGCGATACGGTTCTGCCCTATTACGGCGGCGGCTCGAATCTCGCTCGTCAGTACAAAGCTAACGACTTCATGTACTGGAGTGTCATGTGTCGCGCCGCTGAACGCGGCGTCAAGGTTTTCGACTATGGTCGCAGCAAGATCGGCACGGGCTCGTTTTCATTCAAGAAGCACTGGGGGTTCGAACCGGAACCGCTGTATCACGAGTACGATCTCGTGACGGCGAGAGAAGTGCCCAACGTGTCGCCGACCAATCCCAAGTATCAGATGTTCATTGCCGGCTGGCGCAAGCTGCCGCTCGCGGTGAGTAACGTGGTGGGCCCCTGGCTCGCCCGCTCACTCGGCTAACCGCAGGCTCGCGCATGTGCGGTATCCATGGATTGCTGCGGCTCGATCGCCGCCCCGTCGATGGTGCGGCCATCCTCGCGAGCATGGGTGCAATCACACGTCATCGCGGGCCAGACGATGAGGGTGGATTTGTCGATGGCGAAGTGGCACTCGGAATGCGCCGACTGTCGATCATCGATCTCGCAGGCGGCCAGCAGCCCATCGCCAACGAAGACGAGACCGTTTGGGTGGTCTGCAACGGTGAGATCTATAATTTTAGAACGCTGCGGGCCGAGCTGCAGAGTGCCGGGCACCGATTTCGTACTGGCAGCGATACCGAAGTCATCGTGCACGCCTACGAGGAGTATGGCGATGCGTTCGTCACGCGCCTCGATGGTATGTTCGGATTCGCCTTGTGGGACAAACGCCGTCGCCGCCTGCTCGTCGGCCGCGACCCGATCGGCATCAAACCGGTCTACTATCAGCAAAGCGAGGCGCAACTCGTATTCGCGTCGGAACTGAAGGCGCTGCTGCAGGCGCCTGGTATCACACGCTCACTCGATCCCGCGTCACTCGGCGAATATCTGGCCCTCGGCTACGTACCGCAGCCCGGGACGTTGTTTGCTGGGATCCGCAAGCTTCCGCCGGCTCACTTGCTGATCGCCGAGGAAGGTCGGGTCACGCTGCAGCGTTACTGGGAGCTGCCGCGCGTCATCGATCGCCACACTTCATGCGGCGATTTCGTGCAGCGGATTCGCGCGCGGCTCGAAGCGGCCGTGAGCGAGCAGATGGTCAGCGACGTGCCACTCGGTGCGTTCCTCTCGGGCGGCATCGATTCGAGCTGCGTCGTCGCCTTCATGGCAAAACATAGCTCACAACCTGTGCGGACCTATTCGATCGGATTCGCTGGCTCGAGCGGCGCCCAGCTATACAATGAATTGCCATATGCGCGCCAGGTAGCGAAGCTGTTCGGCACTGATCACCATGAGATCATCGTGCAGCCGGATGTGGTGGCGTTGCTGCCCAAGTTGTTGTGGCATCTCGACGAACCGATGGCCGACGCAGCCTTCATTACCACCTATCTCGTGTCGGAATTCGCGCGCCGCGACGTGACCGTGATTCTATCGGGCGTTGGTGGCGATGAATTGTTCGGTGGTTATCGGCGCTACCAGGGCGAGTTCTATCGCGCGCGCTACCGGAAACTGCCGCGGTGGCTGCGCCGCGGCGTACTGGCACCCGTCGCACGCTACTTGCCAAGTGACAGGCACTCGCGCTTGCTCAATCTGTCGCGTCTGGCGCGCAGCTTCGTGCTCGCCGATGATTTGCCGTTCGACGAACGGTATCGTGCGTTCGTCGAGGTGTTCGACGAGGAGCAGCGCCGTGCACTCACCGCTGGCCGCTCGGTGAATGCGGACGCCTTGTCGGCGGCCTTCGCCGCCGCACCTGCTGACGACGCACTGGCGCAACTGATGTCGGTCGATTTCGCGACGCAGTTGCCGGATGACCTGCTGATGCTCACCGACAAGATGAGCATGGCGACATCGCTCGAGTGTCGCGTGCCACTGCTCGATCGCGAGTTGGTCGAAATGGCCGCGACGATCCCGGCTCGCCACAAGATGCGCGGCGGACAGCTCAAGGCGCTGCTGAAGGATGCGCTGGGTGATGTATTGCCGCGCGATATCCTGTATCGCCAGAAGCGTGGATTCGGCGCACCCATGGGTGCCTGGATCAAAGCGGAGCTGGCGCCGTTGCTGAGTCATGTAGTGTCGCGCAAGTCCGTGGAAGCACGCGGCTGGCTTGAATGGGCACCGATCGAACAGGCGATCGAGCTGCATCGCAGCGGCCGCGCCGATCATACCGATCATCTGTTGTCGCTGATGAATCTGGAACTTTGGGCACGGCTGTACCTCGACGGTGACAGCGTTGCGGATCTGGGCGATGAGCTGAAAGAGCGGGCAGCGGCATGAGAGTGCTGGTCATATGCCACCGTTTTCCGTTCCCGCCTGCGCGTGGCGGCAAGATCCGCCCCTTCAACATCATTCGTCATCTGTCGGAGCAGGGCCACGAGGTCACGGTTGCATCGCTGGCGCGCAGCGCGGACGAAGCTGCAGCGGGCGCGGGCATTGCACCGCATGTGCGTGAGTTCTGGATCGATACACTGGGTAGCATCGTGCCGATGGCGCGTATGGTTGCGAGGCTGCCGACGACGGTGCCATCCAGTATGGGGTATTTCTACTCGCCGGTGATCGCAGCGCGGGTACGGCAGGCACTAGAGTCGCGCAGCTTCGATTTCGTGCTGGTGCATTGTTCGTCGGTTGCACAGTACGTCAGCGAGTTCGACCATCTGCCGCGGTTGCTCGACTTCGGCGACATGGATTCGCAGAAGTGGCTCGAATACGCCAACTATCGGCCGTGGCCACTGTCATGGGGCTATTGGCTTGAAGGCAGCAAGCTGGCACGGGAGGAGTCGCGTCTCGCGGCGCGCTTCGACTTCGCAACCTGTACGACACGCGCCGAACTCGAGACTTTGCGCAGCTTTGGTGTCGAGCGACCCGCGGATTGGTTCCCTAACGGTGTCGACGCCGCATCGTTCGCGCCACCGGCTGATGGCAGCTACGACCACGACTCGATCTGCTTCGTCGGCCGCATGGACTACTACCCCAATCAACAAGGGGTGTTCAGTTTCTGCGAGCAGGTCTGGCCGCAGCTCAAAGCCGCGTATCCGCACTTGAAATTCACGATCGTCGGCGCCAGTCCGCCGCCCAAGGTCCGGGCGCTCGCCGAGTTGCCCGGAGTGGCGGTGACCGGCTCGGTGCCAGACGTTCGCCCGATCGTGTCGCGCGCGGCTCTGACGGTGGCACCACTGGCAATCGCGCGCGGCACCCAGAACAAGATTCTCGAGTCCATGGCGCTGGGCGTGCCGGTCGTCTGCAGTCCGATTGCCGCGCGCGGAGTCGATGTCGTCGACGGTGAACACCTGCTTACCGCCGATAGTCCCGAGGCGTGGTGCGCGCAGCTCCAGCGCATCGTGACCGACGCCGCAGAACGCCGCAGGCTGTCGGTTGCCGGCCGTGACCGAGTGCTCTCGCATCACAGCTGGCCCAGTTCGATGCGGCGGCTGGACGGGTTGATCGAGCGTTGTGTCGAGAGCTTCAGGTCGCGCCGGACGTCGGCGCCATGAATTCCGTCCCGCGGGTCGTACATGTCATTCAGCATCTCGCGATGGGCGGCATGGAGAACGGCATCGTCAATCTGATCAATTACACGCCGGCAGATCGCATCGCACACGCGGTCGTATGCTTGTCGCACTACACGGACTTCCGTGCCCGTATCACCAACCCGGATGTGCCGGTCGTCGCACTCCACAAACAACCCGGGGTCGATCCCGCGATCTATCCGAGGCTCTGGCGAACGTTTCGCGAGCTGCGACCTGACATCGTGCATTCTCGCAATCTTCCGGCCGTCGACTGCGCACCGATATCACGTGCGGCGGGCGTGATTGCGCACGTCCATGGCGAGCATGGCTGGGACGTACACGATCTGCATGGCACACAAGCGAAATATCTGCGCTACCGCCGCTGGATGCGCCCATTCGTCTCCCGCTACGTGGCAGTGTCGCGTGACATCGAGCGCTGGCTAGTCGAACGCGTCGGCGTCCGAGCTGCTTGCATCACGCAGATCTACAACGGGGTTGACGTCGACCGCTTTGCGCCGCGCACCACCGACTACCAACGTCCGGAGGGCGCGCCATTCGGGCTGGTGGACGATACCGTTGTCATCGGGTCGGTGGGCCGACTCCAGGCAGTGAAGGATCCGTTGCAGCTGGCGCGTGCGTTCGGCGCTGCCGCCGCGGCCTCGGCCGAATTTCGGCGGTTGGCACGGTTCGTCTGGGTAGGCGATGGCCCATTGCGTGATGCACTCGAGGCGGAGCTGACGAACTGCGGCGTGCGCGAGCTCGCGTGGTTGCCTGGCGCGCGCCGCGACGTGCCGGAGCTGCTGCGTATGCTCGATCTGTTCGTCTGCCCATCGCTCAACGAAGGGATTTCGAACGGCATACTCGAGGCGATGGCAAGCGGACTATCGGTGGTCGCCACCGACGTTGGCGGCAACGGCGAATTGGTCGCCGTCGGAGTGAGCGGTGAACTAGTGCCGGCGGGTGATACGAATGCAATGGCGCAGGCCCTGCTACGATATTTCAGTGACGAACGGCGGCGCCGTCGTCACGGCGGTGCCGGCCGCGAGCGCGCCGTGCAACAATTCTCGCTCGGCGCGATGGTGCAGAACTATTTGGCGTTATACGACTCGCTGCTGCCGCGGCAGCGCCGAGCGGCCTGAGCGCTCTGGGAGAACGGGAAGTCGATGTGTGGCATAGCTGGCATGTTCGATACGCGCGGCGGACGCACGCCGGACCGCGCGCTGCTCGAACGCATGACCGATATTCAGCAGCATCGCGGCCCGGACGGGCGCGGCTTCCATGTCGAAGCAGGTGTCGGACTCGGGCACCGACGCCTGTCGATCATCGATCTGTCGGGTGGTGCGCAGCCGCTCGGTAACGAGGACGGCTCGGTCCTGATAACTTTCAACGGTGAGATCTACAACTTCCGGGAGTTGCGGACCGAATTGTTAGCGGCGGGCCACCGGTTCCATACGGCGAGCGATACCGAGACGATCGTGCATGCCTGGGAGCAATGGGGTGAGGCCTGTGTCGAACGCTTCGTCGGCATGTTCGCCTTCGCGGTCTTCGATCGGAACCAGCGCAAACTCTACCTGGCGCGCGATCGCTTCGGCGAGAAGCCATTGTACTACTCACTGCTCGCGGACGGCTGGCTCGTGTTCGCGTCGGAACTCAAAGGCCTGCTGCAGCATCCTGGCGTTCGTCGCGAACTCGATCCACAGGCTGTCGAGGACTACTTCGCGTTCGGTTACGTACCAGAGCCGCGCTCGATACTGCGCGGTGTTGCCAAGATGCCACCCGCGCACTGCATGACCGTGAGCGTGGGCGCGCCGCTACCGGCGCCACGCGAATACTGGGATCTCGCACCGTCTTTCCACCGTCGTCACGCGCTCGACGACACAGCGGCGGCTGCCGAAGTCGTCACGCGGCTGCGCAGCGCGGTGAGCCGGCAGATGATTGCCGAAGTACCGCTCGGCGCGTTCCTGTCGGGCGGTGTCGATTCAAGCGCAATTGTGTCGCAGATGGCCGAGCTCTCGCCGCACGCGGTCAAGACCTGCTCGATCGCATTCAACGATCCGCGCTTCGACGAATCGCGATTTGCACAAATGGTCGCCGACCGGTATCGGACCGATCACTCCACGGATCGAGTCGAGCCGGACGACTTCGAGCTGATCGATCAGCTCGGCGGTTTGTACGACGAGCCGTTTGCCGACAGCTCCGCACTGCCTACTTACCGGGTATGCCAGCTGGCGCGTAAGCGCGTGACCGTCGCCCTGTCGGGTGATGCCGGCGACGAGAATTTCGGCGGCTATCGGCGCTACAAATGGCATACCTACGAGGAGCGCGTGCGCGGCTTTCTGCCGTACGCAGTGCGTGCACCCTTGTTTGGGCTGGCGGGACGCCTGTATCCAAAGCTCGACTGGGCACCGCGATTTCTGCGGGCCAAGAGCACGCTGCAATCGCTCGCACGCTCATCGCTGGAGGGCTATTTTCACAGTGTTTCGATACTCGACGCAGAACTGCGCGGCAAGCTCTACAGTGCGCCGTTTCGGCGGGAGCTGCAGGGCTACGACGCCCGTCAGGTATTCGAAAAATACGCTCCACGCGTAGCGGGCTGGGATCCGTTGTCGACCGTACAGTATCTGGACTTTCGCACCTATCTGCCCGGCGACATCCTGACCAAGGTCGATCGCGCGAGCATGGCGCACAGCCTCGAAGTGCGCGTGCCGATGCTCGATCACGACTTCGCGGAGTGGGTTGCGGGGCTCGAGCCCACGCAGAAAATGCGCGGCGCGGAAGGCAAATACGTGTTGAAGCATGCCATGCATGATTATCTGCCGCGTGAGGTGATGTATCGCGCCAAGATGGGATTTGCCGTACCGATTGTGCATTGGTTTCGCGGCCCATTGCGCACACAGGTCCGGGACGCCGTGCTCGGACCACGCCTCGCCGAGGCGGGCGTGTTCGATCAGTCGATGATGCAGCGGCTCGTCGATCAGCATCAGAGCGGCGCGCGTGATCACAGTCCGGCGTTGTGGGCGCTGCTGATGTTCGAGCGGTTCATCGGCCGAGTACTCGACAACGACAGCCCGGCGGCAACCAATGCTCCGCGTCCTCACCTATAGTTCGCTGTTTCCCAATTCGCAGCGGCCAACTCACGGCGTGTTCGTTGCCGAACGCCTGCGGCATCTGCGTCAACATGCCGGCGTTGACGCTGACGTAGTCGCGCCGGTGCCGTGGTTCCCTTGGACCGCCGCGCGCTTCGGTCAATACGCGAGGTTCGCAAGCGTCGCGCCAGTGGAGCGCCACGGCGAGTTTACGGTGCATCATCCGCGTCATGTCGTCATCCCGAAGGTCGCGATGTGGACCCAGCCCGGACTGATGGCGCGCGGTACGCGACGCTGCGTCGAGCACGTGGTCAGTCGCAAGAGCTCACAACTGATCGATGCGCATTATCTCTACCCAGACGGCGTGGCCGCTGCCGCGATCGCACAATACCTCGGCTTGCCCTATCTCCTGACGGCGCGGGGCTCCGACGTGAATCAGATCGGCGAGTTCACCGCCTGTCGTCGCCGGATGATGCGTGCTATCGCCGGCGCTTCACTCACTATCACGGTCAGCGAAGCATTGCGTCGACGGCTGCTCGATTGGGGTATCCGCGCCGATCGAGTCGTCACCATCCGCAACGGCATAGATCGCGACAAGTTCAACGTGCAGGAGCAGCGGCACGCGCGAGCGGCACTCGGTCTTGCACATGACGGGCCGGTGCTGCTGTCCGTCGGCAAACTCGATGCCAACAAGGGGCATCACCTGGTGATCGACGCGCTGGCGCAGCTGCCGGCCGCACAGCTACTGATCCTTGGCGACGGGCCGGCGCGCGCGCAACTTGCGAGCCAGGTCGAGCAATTGCGGCTTGGCGACCGCGTGCGCCTGCTGGGAGCGGTGCCGCATGAGCAGTTAGCCAGCTACTACGCCGCTGCGAGCGTGCTGGTACTGCCGGCAGAGCGCGAGGGTCTCCCCAATGTCGTGCTGGAGTCATTGGCCTGTGGTACGCCGGTGGTGGCGACGTGCGTGGGCGGGATTCCCGAAGTGCTGACCAGCAGCGAAGCGGGGGAGCTGCTGATGGAGCGCACCGCCAGTGCGATCGTTGCAGCCGTTGGAGCCGTGCTCGCGCGCGCAGTGCCACGCGCCGCAGTCGCCGCCCAGGTGCGCGACTTCGATTGGCGGCGCACATCTGAGCAGCTCTCGCAAGCCATGAACGAGGCTGTGCGTAGAGCTGCTCGGGTGTGACCGAATCGACAGTTTTGCCGCACTGCCGCGAGCACTGTCACCACGCGACACAGCGAGCACTCGTATAATTTGTCGGCTTGAAGGCCGCTGATGCGGCTACGGTTTTTCACATCGTTCCGCCTGCGCATCACGGCTCGTCCGTGCGTGAGTTCATGCGGACGCAAAGGCGGGATCGAATGAGAGTCAGTATTTTCGGTATGGGCTATGTGGGCGCGGTGTCGGCGGCTTGCCTGGCGCGCGATGGCCATCACGTCGTGGGGGTAGACCTGGACCCGATCAAGCTCGCGCTGCTCAGCAAAGGCCAATCCCCGATCGTCGAAGAAGGTATTCAGGATCTAACGAGTGCAGTGGTGCAGGCCGGTCGGCTCAAGGTGACCGACGATGCGGCCTTAGCTTTGCGCGACACCGAGTTGTCATTCGTCTGTGTCGGCACGCCGGCGAGCGCGAACGGTCGTCAGGATCTCACCGCGATCCTGCGCCTTGCCGACCAACTGGGTGCTGTGCTCAAGGACAAACGGGACTTCCACACGGTCGTCATCCGCTCGACTGTCGAGCCGGGCACGGTCGAAGAGCAGGTGCTGCCGCGCATCGAGATGCACAGCGGCAAACGCGCCGGTGTTGGCTTCGGTCTGTGCTTTCAGCCGGAGTTCCTGCGCGAGGGCACTTCGATCAAGGATTATGATGCGCCGCCGTTCACGGTGGTCGGCAGCGACTGCGATCGCTCCAGCGCCGCGCTGCGGGAGTTGTTCGGGCATCTGCCCTGCGATTTCGTCGTGACGTCGGTGCGCTCAGCCGAGGCCATGAAGTACGCCTGCAATTCCTTCCACGCTCTCAAGATCACTTTTGCCAACGAGATAGGCCGGCTGTGTCAGTCGTTAGGAGTTGATTCGCACGAGGTCATGAGCCTGGTCTGCAAGGATACGCGCCTCAATATCTCGCCCGCTTACATGAAGCCGGGTTTCGCGTTCGGCGGCTCCTGTCTGCCCAAGGATCTCAAGGCCATGCTCTATCTCGGCAAGCAGCGCGATATCGTCACACCGATGCTGGCGAGCCTCCTGCCGAGCAATCGTGTGCACATCGATCACGCGATCGATTTAGTGCTGGCGGATGGCCGCCGCAATGTCGGCATGCTCGGTCTGTCATTCAAGACCGGCACCGACGATCTACGCGAGAGTCCGCTGGTGACGATCGCGGAACGGTTCATCGGCAAGGGTATCAATCTCAAGATCTACGATCCGGAGGTCTCGCTATCGCGTTTGATTGGCGCCAACAAGCGCTATATCGAGGAGACCATTCCGCACATCGGCCAGCTGATGTGCAGCTCGCTCGATGAGATGCTGGCGCCCTCGGAGATACTTGTGGTGGGCTCCAATCTCAAGAGTCTGACGCACGAACTGTGCGCCAAGGCGCGCCCCGATCAGACAGTGCTGGATCTCGTCAATATTGCCGACCGCAGCGCCCTGCGTGCGGACTATCGAGGTGTTTGCTGGTGACAGCTCGTCCGCAGCTGCTGTTCGTTTCAACCAGATTCCTGTTTCCAGCCGATTCTGGCGGCAGGATCCGAACGACAGAAGTGCTGCGGAACATGCTGGGCGGCGCTTTCGAGATCACACTCACGAGCCCCGCAACAACGGAGGAGCGTACCGGGTTCGCGGCGGAGCTCGCGAGTGTCTGCGATCATTTCGTGCCATGGCAGGCGCCGCTTTTGGGTGGGGCTGCCCAGCTGACGCGGCTGCGCCATATTGCCGGACATTTGCCGATTCCCGTGGCGACAGACCGATCCGCTGCTGGCCGGCAGACGGTTGCGGCGCAGCTCGCGCGCAAGCCGCAGTTGGCAGTATTCGACTTCCCGCACGCCGCAGTGCTGGCGCCTGCCGCAATGCCAGGCATTGCCACGGTCATGTTCACCCACAATGTAGAGGTTGAGATTTTCGCACGACACGCCGAGGTTGCGAGCAGTCCATTGCATCGCTGGGTGTGGCGCAATCAGTTGCGCAAGATGCGAGCGTTCGAGTGCGATGTCCTGCGGCGCTTCGATCATGTGGTGGCGGTGGCTGAGCGTGATGCCGCTGCTTTCAGGAGCGATTACGGCATCAGCAACGTGTCCTGCATCCCCACGGGCGTCAATCTCGAGTATTTCGAGTATTTCGGGCCCGCGAAATCGCACGACGTGGTGTTCACTGGCTCGATGGACTGGCCTGCCAATGTCGACGGCATCGAGTTCCTCATCACGGAGATCTGGTCGCTGGTGCAAGCACGAATTCCGGATGCTCGGATGACCGTGATCGGTCGCGACCCGCCGAAGCGACTGCGTACACTAGCTGAGGAGCGGGGTTTCGATTTCCGTTTCACCGGCCGGGTTGATGACATCCGTGCTGCCACGCGTGGCGCTGCCGCGTATGTCATACCACTCAGAGTGGGCGGTGGCACTCGCATCAAGGCGTTCGAGGCGATGGCGATGGGAGTGCCGGTCGTGTCGACCGCCATCGGTGTCGAAGGGCTCGATGTCACACCGGGGCGCGACTTCATCGCTGCCGACGCACCGCAGGCGATCGCCGCCGGCATCGTCGAACTTTTGACGGATCACGAACGCGGTCGTAGGCTGGCGGCGCAGGCTCGGCAACTCGTCGAAAGCCGATTCTCCAACGCGGTGGTAGGCAAGTGCTTCGAAACGATCTGCCTCGACGCGCTGCGGCACAGGCGGGCCGCGATGGATAGTTGCGGCACGGCGGTAGCAGCGCGAGTGACCTGACGTGCGCGACATCGTTCTGGTTTTGATCGTGATGGGATCGTTGCCCATCATTCTGATGCGCCCGTGGGTAGGCATCATCATGTGGAACTGGCTGGGCTTCATGAACCCGCACCGCTTCACCTGGGGCTTCGCCTACGACTTTCCATTCTCCGCGCTGGTAGCTCTCGCAACGCTCGCCGGTCTGCTATTCACGCGTGATCGCCGGATGCTCGTGAATTCGAGCGTGTTGTGGGTTTGGGTGATCTGGATCGTCTGGATGAACATCACGACGTTCTTCGCCTTGATCCCGCAGGATGCGGTCATGCAGTGGGACAAGGTAATGAAGATTCAGTTCTTCGCGCTGCTCGCGATGGTCCTGGTATATAAGCCGGAACACATCAAGATTCTCGTTTGGGTCATCACGGGCTCGCTAGCGTTCTACGGCATCAAGGGCGGCTTCTTCGCAATCGAAACCGGCGGCGGCGAACGTGTGTACGGCCCGCGCGGCAGTTTCTTCGAAGACAACAATGCAATGGGACTGGTGCTGGTCATGACTGTGCCGCTGTTGCGTTTCGTGCAGCTGCAGCTAAAGGATAAATGGGCGCGACTTGCGCTGCTCGGCTCTATTTTGCTGACGCTGCTCGCAGCGTTTGCCACATTTTCGCGTGGCGCATTGCTCGCGGCGCTTGCGGTGCTCGGCATGCTGGCGATGCGCGGGCGACAACGCATCGCGCTGGCGGCCGTGATGATCCTGCTCGTGCCGATCCTGATCGTGTCGATGCCGGACAAGTGGATGGCGCGTATGCTCTCCATCGATGATTATCAGTCCGACGGGTCGGCCATGGGCCGCATCAACGCCTGGTGGTTCGCCTTCAATCTCGCCAAGGACCACGTATTTGGCGGTGGTTTTGAGACTTTCGATCCACAGCTATTCATGCGCTATGCGCCGAATCCCACCGACTTCCATGACGCGCACAGCATCTATTTCGAAGTGCTCGGGGAGCATGGTTTCATTGGCCTCGCGCTGTTCCTCATGCTCGGTGCTCTGACCTTGCTGACCGCGCAGAACGTGGTCAGCAGGGTCCGCAATGCGCCGGCTGCCAAAGAAAAGGAACTGCACTGGTGCTTCGACCTGGCCTCGATGATTCAGGTGAGCCTGATCGGTTACGCTATCGGCGGCGCCTTTCTCGGACTCGCGTATTTCGATCTGTTCTACGGCTTGATTGCGATATTGCTGATCGTCAAGCGCTACGTCGACGAGACCCTTGCAGCGCCGGCGGTTGCGCGTGAGCCGGCCGTCGAAACAACGGCCGCATCGGCCGATGCCGCGCCTGAGCCGTTGTCTGCTTTCACGGCCGACGGCCGCCCAAATCCGTATGCGTTGCTAGGCCACCAGGCCGACCAAGGCGCTCGGAGACATCGTTGAGCGAGTTCCGCGACCATGACCCGCGCTTCGTCGACTACTACGCTGAGGAGAGCCTTTCGCCGCGGGCGCGGGAGAGGTTCACCGCCATCATGGAGTTGCTGCTGGCGGCGCGGGCGGCTGCGGGTCTCGGTACCGAGGCATTGGATGTCGGTGATGTCGGCTGCAATGCCGGTACGCAAAGCATCATGTGGGCGCGCGCAGGGCACCGCGTACGGGGTATCGACATCAGCACGCAGCTCGTGGAGATCGCGCAGCGGCGCGCAACGGAGGCAGGGCTCGCCATCGATTTCGGCGTCGCCTCGGCGACCAGTCTGCCGTGGCCGGACGCCTCACTCGATGTTTGCATTGCGCCGGAACTGCTAGAGCACGTGGAGGATTGGGAGGCGGTAGTCGACGAATGCGCACGCGTCACCCGCCCGGGCGGCGTCGTGTACTTCAGTACGACCAACAGTTTGTGCCCGAAGCAATATGAATTCTCGCTGCCGATGTACAGCTGGTATCCGGCCTTCCTCAAGCGTCACTACGAACGCCTGTCGGTCACGACCAGACCCGAGCTCGTCAATCACGCCCGCTATCCGGCCGTCCACTGGTTTACCTACTATGGTCTGCGCAAGCATATGGCCGAGCGCGGCTTCGTCAGCATGGACAGATTCGATCTGTTCGCGCTGAAACCGGAGCGCGGTCTCAAGCGCTTCTTGATACAGACACTGCGCGCGCTGCCGCCATTGCGATGGTTAGGGCACGTCGCCACGCCCTACACTGTGATCCTGTCGCGCCGCGCGAACTGAGATCCACGCAGTCATGCCGTTCGAATCGCAGACCGCAGCACTGCTAGCGTACGCCTGGTCGCCGCGACTACTCATTTTCGCCTATCACAGGATCGTCGCAGAGCCGGACGACATGCTGCACGGTGAGGTCACCGCAGCAGCGTTCGACGGACAAGTAGAATGGCTCAGCAAGCACGCCGCAATCCTCGCCTTGCCCGATGCGATCGAGCGCTGGCGGTCAGGCAGTCTACCGCCGCGCGCCGCCTGCATCACCTTCGACGATGGCTATGCCAGCAACTTCGACCTCGCGCTGCCGATCCTGCAGCGTTGGCGTGCGGTAGCTACTTTCTACATAGCAACCGGTTTTCTGGACGGCGGCAGAATGTGGAATGACACCATCATCGAGGCAGTGCGACGCACCGACTGCGAAGAATTCGATTTGACGACTCATGGTGCGGGACGGTTCACGCTGGGAATATCGAGGCCTGCTCTGGCCGGGCGCTTGCTCGATACGCTGCGGCGTCTCCCCTATGCCCAGCGCGAGCAATGTGTGGCGGCGATCGCGGCGCAAAGCGGCGTCGTGCTGCCCGATGATCTCATGATGTCCTCGGAGCAAGTGCGACAGCTCGGTCGTTTGGGCATGGACCTGGGAGGTCACACCGAGACACACCCCATTCTGGCACGCCTCGCTGCCGCTGACGCACTCGCGGAAATCCAGCGTGGTCGCGCGAAACTCTTCGATATCGTCGGCAGCGAGCCACGGACGTTCGCTTATCCCAATGGCATTCCTGATCAGGACTACTGTGTCGAGCATGTGGATATGGTGCGCACGAGCGGCTTCGAAGCCGCGGTGACCACGGCATTTGGGGGTGTCTCAGCTGATGACGATCGGTTTCAGCTGCCGCGCGTCATCCCTTGGGAGCAACGTGCGCATGCGTTCGCCTGGCGGGCGGCCAAGGCGAGCCGTTCGCCGCCCGCAGCGCGTCTGCAACGAGCGATGTGATCAGGGCGCGCGCGTCGACGGCGCATGCACTGCTAACCACTGTTCCAGCAACACCAGCACCCAGATGAACGTGCCATAGAAGTTGGCTTGACCGCTGCGATGCGCGGCGATGATCTGGTCGCTGAACGCACGATTGACGAAGCCGCGCGTCGCGAACGATGCCAGGCTGTCACTAACGAGATCCTGCAGCCGCGGGGATTTCTTGAGCCACTGACCGAATGGCAGACCGAAACCATGTTTGCTCTTGGCCAGCACTTCATCAGGCAGGAACCCGCGCATCGCATTGCGATAGAACCACCGCAGGTCGGTGCCGTGGATTTTGAGCCCCGGCTGCACCAGAAGTGACAGATCGAGCAACTCGTCATCGAGCATCGGGTAGCTGACGGCCACGCCTTCGAGCGCACACATGGCGTTCACTTTTCGCAGATCGTTGTCGGCCAGCGTGAATTTCCAGTCCATGTAGAGCATACGGTCGACGATGTCGTCGGTGGGCGGTGCCTCATACTCGGCGCCGAGCAGACGTTCCGGATCGGCGACATCTACCGCCGCAAGAAAGTCAGGCGAAAAGATCTGCTGCGGTCCCTGATGCTGCACGAAGTTGTAAGTGAAGAGCCGCATTGGCATGGGGACCGAGGCCTGCTCTGCGTAGCTACGCATCTTGCCGGGAATGCCGGGAATCCGGCCGAACGGGCTGCGCAGCACGGGTTCGAGTAGCAGCTTGCGCAGCGGTCCTGGGAGCAGGGAGTAGCGCTCGAACACCTTCTGCTTCGCATAGCGCTCGTTACCGCCGAACAGTTCGTCGCCGCCGTCGCCCGCCAGCAGATGCCTCACACCGGCCTCGGCGGCGAGGCGTGCGCAGAACATCGTAGGCACGGCGGATGAATTGCCGAACGGCTCGTCATAAGCTGCAGCGACACGGGGAACTGCCGTAGCGATGTCTTCAGGCTGTACGTAATATTCGTGCGATTGCGTGCCGAAGTGTCGCGCGCTAACGCGCGCGTAGTGCATCTCGTCGTAGCCTTCCTCGCTGAAGCCGATAGAAAATGTCTTGGTCGCCTGAATGTTGGCGAGCACGCCCGCCACAGTGGAACTGTCCAGCCCGCCACTCAGAAAAGCGGCACTCGCCGCGCCAGGGTCAGTGTGTCTGACTGCGTTCAGGAGAGCGGGATGCATCCGCTCACGCAGTTCCGCTTCACTTGGCCAGCGCTCAGGATATCCAGGTAGCCAGTAGCGCCGGACGGCGACTGTACTGCCATCAAAGCGTGCGACGGTGGCTGGCTCCAGTTTGCTGACACCCGAGTAGACAGTGCCCGGACTCGGCACCATATGAAAGAACGCGTAGTTGAAGATGCTCTGGGCACTGATGCTGTGGTCGATGCCCGGTTGACGCGCGACGGTGTCGGCCCGACTTGCGACGACCAGCGACCTATCGGCGGCAACACCGTAGGCCAGGGGCTGGGTCACGAAACGGTCCGTGGCGAGCAATGCAGTGCCGGCTTCAAGATCGAATACGGCAATTGCGAAGTGGCCACTGACTATCCCGACGAGCGAGTCGCCCAGACGCCGGTAGGCGCTCAGCAGCGCCGCGGCGGGGCTTACCTGCTGTGCCTCGTTTTGCAGCGCCGAATCGGCCCAGCGCGGTTTGCCGGCGACCGCCACGAGCATTTGTCCGCTGCGGGCAGTGGAGGGACCACCAAGCTCGCTCGCGATGGATGAGTTGCGTGGCGCGAGGCGCCCGAAGATTGCGGATTCATTCATGAATGGCTGTCGATTATGTTGGGCCGCGGTTCTTGTCGGCGCTGCGGATTGCAGGCGCAATACTATAGAGGTATTCGGCGCGTCCGCGGGGCGAGTGACGTAGTGTGATACAGGTCACCAGCTCAGGATCAGAACCGCAAGCTCGCGAATTCATTGCAATTCGCGCTTCCCTCGAGGCCCCTAGGGCCCCAAAATCACCGCTTCCTGCAGCGTGCTGTCTGCCCGGCGAGCGGTGATCTGTCATGAAATACGAAACGACCCTCCTGGTTATTCTTCT
Organism: Steroidobacteraceae bacterium; assembly: GCA_041395625.1. Lineage (GTDB taxonomy): Bacteria > Pseudomonadota > Gammaproteobacteria > Steroidobacterales > Steroidobacteraceae > CADEED01. The sequence goes on from JAWLAE010000005.1 coordinate 155,799, forward strand.
GTCGGTGAGCGCGCTGACCGCGACTGACGCGACCGCGCAGTCGAGCATGGACTGCGGGTCGTTGGAAAATCCGTACGGCCCCTACGACTACACCAACGGCGAACATCGTGTGAAATACATGCCGATCGTGGTCGGCGCGCATTTCAATCGTGACGTACAGACGTTGCGCAAGGGACAAAGTACCGCGGACCCGTTGGGAGATCTCGATTACACGCTACGCGCATTCCCGAATCATCATCCCGCGCTCGACGCGGTTTCCAGGTACTTTCTCCAGGGTGGTCGTGCCACTGGCGCGTTGTATACAGCGGAGTGCTACTTCGACCGCGCCATGCGCTTCAAGCCCGACGATGGCATAGTCTATCTGCTCTACGGTACGTACCTGCATCGTAAGAAGGACCTGGATGCCGCCGCGAGACAGTACGATCGAGCGCTGGGGCTGCTCGACGATTCGCCGGATGCGTACTACAACTATGCGTTGCTGAAGGCCGATCAGGGCCGGTGGAGCGAGGCCAGGAAGTTCGCCATCGAGGCGTACTCGCTCAATCATCCACTGCAGGGCTTGAAGCGTAAGCTGCAACGCAATAATGCGTGGTCCGCGGCCGACGATGAGGCGGTGCGCGTTGCCATTAAGGCGCGGCGTGAGGCGGCTGCGGTGCCTGTAGCACCAGCGGTCACCGAAAAATCCGCCGCCGAAGTTCCGTCTACCAGTTAGTTCTTTTGTTGGAGAGTACGGTTGCTTGCCGAGACATTGAGTATCCTGGACCGCGTCCTGTCGCTGGGCGAACGGGCGCAGCATTTCACCGCCGAAACGCCCTTGTTAGGCGGCGTGGCGGAGTTCGATTCCATGGCGGTGGTTGCAGTGATAACCGCAATAGAAGAGGACTACGGTATCGCGGTCGCCGACGACGACGTGTCGGCCGAGACATTCGAAACGGTTGGCAGCCTCGCGCGCTTCATCGAAAGCAAGGTCGACTCATCGAGCGACGAATGACCGTTGTGCGTCGGCCGGCGTTCCTCGAAACTCCGCGTGGTCGACTCTTCATGCTAGAGCTAGCCGTGCCCGATCGACAGTCGCCGCCGCGCGGCACTGCGGTCATCGTTCCCGCCTTCGCTGAGGAAATGAATCGCTCGAGACGCACCTGCGTGCTGCTGGCTGAACGCCTCGCGCAGTCGGGCTATCGTGCGCTGTTGTTCGATTTGTCAGGTACCGGGGACAGCGACGGTGCGTTCGAGGACGCGCGGTTGGCGCATTGGCGGGATGATGTGGCACAAGTTGCCGACCATGCCCGGGCCGACGGCACAGAGGGAATCATCTGGGTGGGTTTACGGTTCGGCGCATTGCTCGCGGCTGAGGCAGCTATGGCGGCTGATACGCGCGCGCTCGTGCTCTGGCAACCTGCGATCGAAGGAGCCACGGTCATTAGTCAGTTCCGGCGTCTCGCAACTGCCGCCAAACTGGTCAGTAAGCGCGACCAGGCGCCCGTTACAGCCGTGCAGCCCGTGCAGGAAATCGCTGGCTATGCGCTGGCCGAGACGCTTGCCACGGATCTGGCCGAGCTGCGCCTGGCATCGACGCTCGAGTCTCGCGTGTGGCCGCTGGCCTGGTTCGAGATGGCCTCGCGAGCAGAGCAGACCCTGTCGCCGGCTGCCACGCGCGTACTGAAGACCCTGCCAGCATCGCCCGGCGCGCGGATTCATGCGCAGGCAATCGAAGGGCCGGCTTTCTGGAGTACCACGGAAATTACTGTCAGTGATGCACTAGTGCAGGCAACTACCGACTTCGTGACCCAGGCAGACGGCGTAGCGTGAGCGACCAGGCCGTGAGCTTTGAGTGTGCAGGCGACACGCTGGTGGGCGTGCTCAGCAGTCCGCAGCGCCAGTCGACGCGCTTCGGCGTCTGCCTGATCGTAGGCGGGCCGCAGTATCGGGTCGGCAGTCATCGCCAGTTTCAACAACTGGCCCGCACATTGGCGGCTCGCGGTATACCGCTATTGCGTTTCGATTATCGGGGCCAGGGCGACAGCGGCGGAGCCTATCGCGGTTTCGAGCACGTCGATCTGGACGTCCGTGCGGCCATCGATTGCCTGATGAGTCACTGTCCGCAGGTGCAATCCGTCATTTTGTGGGGTCTGTGCGACGGTGCGTCGGCCGCATTGTTATATGCTGCCCGCGATGAACGTGTGGGCGGGCTCGTGCTGATCAATCCGTGGATTACGGGCGCCGCGACTCAGGCGCAAACGATGCTCAAGCACTATTACGGTAAGCGAATCCTGGAGCGCGAATTCTGGCGCAAGCTGTTCGGCGGGCAGATCGAAATCGGCAAGGTCGCTGCGGAGTATCTGTCGTTTTGGCGGCGCGCTCGTCAAGTCGCTGATGTTCAGAGTCAGCCGGCAGACGAATACACCCGAACCGAAACACCGTTTCAACGCCGCATGCTGCTCGGGGTCGAGCGCTGTCGCGTACCGATGCTGCTCATCACGAGCGGCAATGATCTCACTGCCGCTGAGTTCCTGGACGTGAGTACCAAGGATCCAGCCTGGTCGGCGGCGCTGCAGGCGGCGCAGCTCGCACGGCGGCACCTCGCTGATGCCGATCACACCTTTAGCTGCAAAGCATGGCATACGCAGCTGGAAGACTGGACCTCTGAATGGATACTGTCGCAAGCAAACGCGCGCTGCTGATCGCGTTTCACTACCCGCCAATGCGAGGTAGCAGCGGTCTGCAGCGGGCGCTGACCTTTGGCAATCAATTGCCGGATTTCGGCTGGCAGACGACCATCGTCACCGCTCATCCGCGTGCCTATCCGGATACATCAGCCGATCAACTCGCCGATATCGACCCTCGGGTGCGCGTGCTGCGGGCCCAATGCTGGGATGCCGCACGCCATCTGTCGTTGGCCGGGCGTTATCCGCGCCTGCTGGCGACACCGGATCGCTGGGCGAGCTGGTTGCCCTTCGGACTGGCGACCGTTCTGCGCGAAATTCGCCGACGACGTCCGCAGGTGATCTGGTCGACTTTTCCGATTCCCACTGCGCACTCGATCGCGGCGGCCGCAGCTCGCATCAGCGGCCTACCGTGGGTTGCGGATTTTCGCGATTCGATGACCGAAGAAAACTATCCGAGCGACCCGCGCGTGCGTCGCGTCTACCGCGGTATCGAACGACGGGTCATTGAGCGGGCGTCGGCGCTGGTGTTCACCGCGCCGAGCACCCTGCGTATGTACGATGAACGTTACCCAGGCAAACGCTCGCCGTTGTGGAGCGTCGTCGGCAATGGCTTCGACGAGCGGAAGTTCGATCTTGCGGCGAGTCGGTCTGCGGTACAGACCGTCGGGTCGATCGGTGTGCAGAAGTGGCTCCACAGTGGCCTGCTCGATCCAGTCGACCGCGATCCGAGCGAGTTCTTTCGCGCGGTGCGGGCGCTGAAGCAGCAAGGTGTCATCAGCACGGACAAAGTCGCCATTGTGCTGCGTGCCTCCGGTCACGACGCTACCTATGCACCCTTGCTCGAGCAGCATGGCATCGCAGATCTCGTCACACTCGCACCGCCGATTCCGTATGCCGATGCCCTCGAGGAAATGCTGCATGCCGACGCACTGTTGCTGTTTCAGGCACGCAACTGCAACCACCAGATTCCCGCGAAGTTGTACGAGTACATTCGCGCCCAACGTCCGGTGCTTTGCCTGACGGATCCCAACGGCGATACCGCCAGGGAGGCGCTCTCCGCCGGGATCGCACGCACCGTAGACCTGCACAACGAGGCGGAGCTGCGTGCGGTGCTCGGCGATTTCGCCACGGGGCGTATCGCGGCGACCACGCTCGTTGCGGCAGCATCGGCCGTTTCGCGGTATTCGCGCCGTGGCCAATGCGAATTGCTCGCGACCTTGTTCGATCGGGTCGCGGCCGGATCGCCCGCGACTGCGGGTACTTGATAGTTTGATTACCGTGTATCCAAGTCTGGACGGCGCCGCGCTGCGTGCCACCGATGGAGCGGTCGCGGAATCAGTCATCGCTGCGAGACCTCACACCTTGATGACGAGTGGCCGCGCGGCCATCGCACGAGCGTTGGCAGCCTACGGAATTGGAGGCGACGACGAGGTTCTGGTACCCGCATACTGTTGTCTTGCGATGACGGCGCCGATCAAGGCGCGAGGCGCGCAGCCGGTCTACTATTCGATGCGTGACGATCTAACGATTGATCTGGGACGATTGCAGGATTTCGTAACAGAGCGGACTCGAGCCGTCATTGCCGTCCACTATTTTGGCGCCGCAACGCCACTCCTGGCGTTGCGCAGCTGGTGCGACGCGCGCGACCTCATGCTGCTGGAAGACTGTGCACATGCGTTCTACACGGCCAGCGGCCCAGAGTTGGTAGGTGGCGTCGGGCATGCGGGAATTGCCAGTATCATGAAATTCCTGCCGACCTGCGACGGTGGCGCGTTGTGGTTCAACGTCGCAGGGTCGGATACGCTGTCAGCCGTCGCACCGCGCGCGACGACCTTGCGCGAGATATTGTCGTTGGTTGAGCGCAGCCGATTGCCCGCCGCCGGGCTGATTCGACTTGCAGCCAAAGCCCGGTCAGGTGTCAAACGGCGTGTCGATGCGGTGGCTGCTCGCCCTGCGAATGCCAGCCAGTCGGCAGACGGTGAGTTCGATTTCGTGCCGCAAACGGAGCATCTCGCAGCCAGCGGCAGCACGAGATGGCTGCTGCGAAGGGACTCGGCTGCGCGTATCAAGCAGCGCCGGCGCGCGCACTTCGAGTATCTCGCGCACCAGTTGCAATCGATAGGCGGGGTGCGGTTGTTCTGGCCAACTCTGCCCGCTGGGGCGATACCATACGTGTTGCCATGTCTGTTCGAACGTGGTGACGAGGCGTTCCGTATCCTGCGTGCGCGTGGCGTACAAGTGTTCCGCTGGGAGTTCACCGAGCAGCACGGCTGTGAGACCACGCGACGCTATGCCCGTTCTTTGCTGCAGCTGCCGGTGCACCAGTCGTTGCAATCCGCCGAGCTAGACATCATGGTTGATGCAATTCGTGCTGCAGCCGCCGCCAGTTAAGCCGATGCAAACGACAGATTGGCAACTCGTGTCGCTCGATCATGCTCTGGATCGTTATGGAGATGCTTGGCAGGCACTTTGCATCTCGCTGGATATCAATCCGTCGATGCACCCTGGCTGGGTTGCGCTCGGCTGCACTGCACTGCGCGTCCACGACGGGGCCGAGGTACTGATCGGGATACAGGCGAATGAGCTCGTCGCGGCTCTGCCGGTGCGGATCATCCATCGGCGTATGCTCGGCCTCCCCATCACGACCGCGGAACTTGGCGGTGGGGCCGTCAACTATCATGTGCAGATTGCCAGCCGACTGGAGCCGACGATCGTTCTCAGAGCCTTGTCTGCGGAACTGCAGCGACGCGGCGGCTGGCAGGTACTGGTGGCGCCCAACATTCAACTCGGCACGCCTACGGCGCAAGCGCTGCAGGACGCCGTAACGCTCGATGCTGCGTATGTAGATATACATCCAACGGAGCGCTCGCCATTTCTGCCAGTGTCAGGCACATGGGATCAGTATCTCGCCACACGCAATAAAGCATTCCGTTACAGCGTGCGACGCCAGGCGAAAGATGCCGCCGCCGCCGGTGATGACGAGATCCGCTGGTTCACGAAGCCGCAGGACGTCGCGGAGTTCTGGCACGCGCTGCTGGCGGTCGAGGCGCGCAGCTGGAAGGCTGCCAAGGGTCGCGCAATCTCCAGTCGTCCGGTCGAGCTCCGCTACAACGAAGCCTTGCTGCCGTACCTCGCTGCGCAGGACATGTTGTTAGGTAACGTCCTGTATATCGACGGCCGACCTATCGCCTACAACCTGTGCTGTCGGAGTGGCGGCTGGGTCGGGCAACTCAAGACTTCGTTCGACGACGAATTCGCCAAGATCCGGCCTGGGGCCCTTATCGTCCAGTCTATGGTCGAACGGGTTTTCAGCGCTGGGGCGAGCGAATTCGACTTCCTGGGGGATGCCCAGCCGCACAAGCTCGAGTGGACCGACGCGATACGGGAGCATGCCGAGTTTCGAGTCTACTCATCGACTTGGCTCGCACGCTTAATGCACCGCCTCAAGCGCGCTCGCCCACCGACCCCGCTCGTCTCCGAATAGCGACGGGATTTCGTTATCTCATATTGTCGTTCGTCGGCACGCTGCGACATTTATTTCCCTAACAATCCGATGTTAAGGTTCGCGCTAGCCTGAATGGAGAGCGACTGATCCTACTGGCCGCATCGAAGTCACGACGAGATTCATGTCTGTGACGTGTGTGGCGGTTTCCCAAGCGTGTTGGCGCTATGGTTCGCAGGTCTGTTGTTCAAGGGCAAACCCGTCGAAAGGCGGGGACGCAAAGCCACCGGTCTACAGCGAAGAGCTATGACAGCGGGGTTGCCGACGGTCGATGTGATGGGCTGGCTCGACTGAGCCGTCCCGGTGCCGCGATGGCCTGACATAGGCGTCCGGTACATAACGATGCGTTCGTCGGTGTTTCTGATGTAGAGGGCCAGTGCCGCTACGTCTGTCGATACAACCGGAGTGATCGCATTATGTCGCAGTCGTTCAAGAAAGTTCTGATCAAGAGTTGGAGCGTCGTTGCGCTGCTGGCTCTGAGCTCGGGGGCTTTCGCTCAGTCCGCCCTGCAGACAGCCGCCAGTCAATTGCAGCCTGGCCAGTGGGTGCAGTTCCAGACTTCAGGCTTCAACAGTGCGCTGTTGTCCTATCCCTCCAATCGAAGCGCGCTCGAGTATGCCGAGTCGCTGAAGTGGGATCCGGTTTTGAAGCAGATGCACTTCGTTGGTGGTGGTCACTACGAAGCTACCAAGCATCTCGTCTATTCCGAGTCGAGCAATAGCTGGGAGTCGCGCGCGGTTCCCGGAGGGTTCTTCAGCGTCCCGAACCACGGTTACGATCATATCGGACTGAATCTCGCGACCCGCACACTTTATCATCGGCAATTCAACTCACCTCGTATCGACAGTTACGATCTCGATAGCCGTACCTGGACGAAAGGCGCGTCGTTCACATCAATCAATCCCAGTTACCAGGTTGCCGCCGGTGTCGAGTGGTTTCCCGAGTTGGGTCGTGTCATCTACCAAGACGGTGACTGGGGTCTATTGTTCTATGACCCAGCTAACAATTCATGGAGCAAGAAGTCAGGTCCGCTGGCGAGCACCGGTCCGTACCACAATTTCGCGGAATATAGCCCGCGCCACAAGATCGTCATAACCGGTGGCGGCAATGGTAGTCGTGCCATCTATCAGATAGATCAGACGGGTAACGTGACCCGCAAGTCCGATGCGCCGATTGCGCTCGGTATCACGGAATCGATGTTCATCCTCGAGCCAGTCAGTGGCAACTTCTTGGTATTCCACGACAACGGCGCCTATTTGTACGACCCGATCGCTGACTCATGGACCAGCTTGCCAAAGCCGCCGTTCCTCACAGCTGGGCTGGACAACGGCGTCTTCAACTCGGTTGTAGGTTACATTCCCGAGTACGGCGTGATAATGGTCGGCAAGTTCAATTTCGATAACTCGAAGGTGTTCCTGTACAAGCACGGCGCAAGCTCCGGCCCGCCGGTCACACAACCCACAGTCAATCTTGCGGCCAATCCGACCACGGTCAATGCGCAGGGCTCGACGGCTCTCACTTGGTCAACCAGCAATGCCGATTCCTGTACGGCCAGCGGTGCGCCTTGGTCAGGCAACAAAGCGACGAGTGGCAATGAGACTGTTGGTCCGATTGCCAGCAACACGACCTTTCGACTGACCTGCTCGAATTCCGGCGGTGGATCAGCCAGCCGGTCAGTGACCGTCAATGTCACCCAGCCGACACCGGCGCCCACGGTAGAGCTCAACGCAAACCCTACCCAAGTACCGACTAACGGCACGGCAACGCTCGACTGGACGACGACCAATGCAACTAGTTGCACCGCAAGCGGTGCCTGGTCTGGCTCGAAACAAACGAACGGTAGTCAGAACGTTGGGCCACTCTCGCAGACGAGCACCTATACACTAACCTGCACGGGGGCTGGTGGCAGCGCATCCGATCCCGTGACGATCACCGTGACGGCTCCGCCAGCATCACCAACGGTTACGATCTCTGCCAGTCCCACCAGTGTCGTGAGTGGTGGCAGTACCCAGCTCAGCTGGAGTACGAGCAATGCAACTTCCTGTACGGCGAGCGGCGGTTGGGCCGGTGCCAAAGCGACCGGCGGCAACGAGACAATTTCTGGGCTCACTCAGAACAGAACCTACACTTTGACTTGCTCCGGCGATGGCGGCTCGATTACGGGCTCAGCGTCGGTGACCGTGACGCAACCGCCAGCACCCGCGCCGACGGTTTCGCTAGTCGCGAATCCCACCACGGTTTCGAGCGGCAGCACGAGCCGGCTCGTCTGGTCCAGCACCAATGCCTCGAGTTGTGTGGCCAGCGGCGGTTGGAGCGGCAACAAGGCAGCCGGCGGCGGCAACCAGATCATCGGACCTCTGACGGCCAATACTGCCTATATGTTGGTCTGCACGGGCTCCGGGGGATCGACCACTGCGTCTGCGGCAGTGAGTGTGACGCCGCCTGCATCGGCGCCGCCACCCGTATCAGCGCCCACGATAACCATCGCGGCCAGCCCGTCGACGATCGGTGCTGGCGAGACGACGACGCTCACGTGGAGCGCAAGCAATGCCACCAACTGCACGGCCGGATCTGGTTGGACGGGCGTGAAGTCGACTTCAGGCAGTGCGCAGGTGGGCCCGATATCGACCAGCACGACGTACACGCTTAGCTGCACGGGTGCAGGCGGAACGGGCGTCGGTGCCGTGGAAGTTGGGTTCAGGCCGCCGCAGGCACCGGAGCCGCCGCCAGAGGCGCCGCCGACGGTCGCGCCGACCGCCGCCGCCCCATCTTTGCAGTTCGAATCCAGCAGTGCGAGCGTTGTCGAAGGCTCGGCCGGCTTGCTGAGCTGGAGCAGTGCGAACGCGGCGAGCTGTCTCGCTGACGGTGAATGGCAGGGTACGAAGCCCATGACTGGCACCGAGACCACCAAGCCTTTGTTGGAGACCTCGACCTTCAAATTGACCTGTTCCGGTGACGCTGGCACGGTGTCCCAGACGATTTCGGTCGTCGTGACCAGCGCCAAGACCGGCGAGATCATTCCCGAGAAGACAGGGGGCGCAGGTTCGATGGAACAATTGTCATTGTTGGGCTTGCTGCTGCTCTTGTTAGGTCGTCTGGCAACGTATCTGCGCGGCGTTACCATACGTCGGGCAGTTGCCGCTGGCACGCTGGTATTACTGGCACCACTGGTGCATGCGCAGAGCAATGCGCTGGCGGACTACCAGTCCCGCGCATCAGGCCCGGGCGTAATTCGAGCGATCTCGTTCGATAGCGCCGCGGATGTCTCAACCTATGCGTTCCCGGATGGCAATTTCCAGGCATCGGGCAGTGGCTGGGACCAGAGTGTCAAGGCGTCTGGCGCTGGTTCCTTGCGTTTCAATCTGCCGGGCAACAGCGGCTCGAGCGTCGGCGGTAGCTGGCGCATCAACTTTTCCGATGATCTGCAAACGCAGTTCGATGCGGGTGGCGAGTTCTATGTCCAGTGGCGGCAGCGCTTCGACACGACGATGGTGACGACTAACTACCAAGGCAGCGGTGGTTTCAAGCAGATCATCATCGGCGAAGGCGATCGTCCTGGTACGCCAGAAGTAGGTTCATGCTCGGAAATGGAGATCGTCGCGCAGAACACCAGTCAGCGCGGCTTCCCGCAGATGTACCACTCGTGCGTGTCGTACCGGCCGTTCGAGGAGCCCTACGGCGGTTCGGACTTCAAATTTCAGAATGCGATGCCTGCCCCTTACTGCCTGTATACGCAGCAGTCGAGCGGCCAGATCACCCCCAAGCCGGGCTGCTTTCCGTATGCTCCCAACGAGTGGATCACCTTTCAGATTCGCGTGAAGCTGGGACCCCGCGGATCGGCGCCGAGTCCGATCGAGAATTCGGGAAATATCACGGGTTTTACCAGCAGCGTTGTCCAGATGTGGGCCGCACGTGAGGGCCAGCCTGCGCAGCTGATCCACGATTGGTCGGGGTTGGTGCTGCGCGAAACCGCGGGTCGCAAGTACGGCAAACTTTGGTTGTTGCCGTACATGACGGGCAAGAACAGCGGCCAATCACATGCCACCGGCTATACCTGGTACGACGAGCTGATCATATCGCGCCAGCGTATTGCCGATCCGGGCGCAGCGCCGTCGACTGCGCCGACCGTGTCGCTGCAGGCCAATCCGACGCAGGTCAATGCACAGGGCTCGACCAACCTCACCTGGTCGTCGACCAATGCGAACTCATGCACGGCCAGCGGCGGTTCCTGGAGTGGCAGCAAGGCGACGAGCGGCAGTGAGACCGTGGGTCCGATCGCCGCGACGACGAACTTCACGCTTGTCTGCCGCAATGCTGGCGGCGAAGAGGGCAGCGCCACCATGCAGGTGACCGTCACGCAGGCTCAGCCGGCACCGACCGTTACGCTCGCAGCGAATCCCTCGAATATCGCGAGTGGCGCCACCACCCAGTTGACGTGGACCTCGACCAATGCGACGTCCTGCTCAGCCAGCGGCGGTTGGTCTGGCAGCAAAGCTACCAGCGGTTCGCAGAGTGTCGGACCTTTCTCGGCTAACACGTCTTTTGCGTTGACCTGCACGGGCTCGGGCGGCTCTGATAGCGCGAGCACCGCGATCACGGTTGCGCCGCGTCCGACAGTATCGATCGCTGCCAATCCCGCCAGCGTCACGGCGGGTGGCTCTGCCACGGTAACCTGGACGTCGACAGGCGCAACGGCTTGTACGGCTTCGGGTGCCTGGAGCGGCGGCAAGGCGACGTCCGGATCGCAGCAGGTCGGGCCGTTGTCCGCCAACAGCACTTTTGCGCTCGCGTGCAGTGGTGCTGGCGGATCACAGACGAGCTCGGCCACCGTGCAGGTCACTCAGCCGCCCGCGCCGACGCCGACGCCCGCGCCAACCGTGACGATCAATGCCAACCCGGCTACTGTTACCTCCGGCGGTTCGACGACGGTCACCTGGAGCTCGACCGGCGCGACGTCTTGCACCGCTTCAGGTGGTTGGAGCGGCAGCAAAGCGACCTCTGGCAACCAGCAGGTTGGCCCGCTAACGTCCAATAGCACCTTATCGCTGGCTTGCACTGGCCCTGGTGGTTCGGCCTCCAACGCAGCGACGGTCTTGGTGACGCAGCCCCCCGCGCCGACGCCCACGCCGACGCCCACGCCGACGCCGCCGTTGCCGACGCCAACACCCACACCTACACCCATGCCGGGCCAGATGCCGACGGTCGATCTGACCGCTAGCAGTAACGTAGTCCTGCAGGGGGAGACGGCGACGCTCAACTGGCGATCGACCGATGCGATCAGCTGCACAGCCACAGGGAGCTGGAGCGGCAGCAAGTCCGTAGCAGGGTCCGAGACCGTGGGCCCGCTGTCGGCGTCCGCCAATTACACGCTGACTTGTGTGAACGCGCGTGGCTCTGCAACGTCTGGTGTCGCGATCAATGTTCAAGCGCCCCGACAGGCGCAGGGCGTGCCCAGCACCACACCCGTGGCAGGCGGCACAGGTTCGCTTGGCCTTGGCAGCTTGATCGCGCTGTGTCTGGTCGGCTTGCGCCGGCGACTGATGATTGCCCTCGCAGCTGGTAGCTAGACCGCTCCAGGCTGCGCAGCAGCGTGTAGAAATCGGCCAGCAGCCCGCCCCACCGGCGGGCTGCTGCGCTTGCAATTGCGCCGCCACTGATTCAAGTTGCACGGCCTGATAGTGCCCGGCATCACAATCGCAAGGTAACGGGGTCGTGCGACCTCAACGTTCATGCCCAATCTAGTTGGTCTCTGGCGCCCGCGAGCGTCTGCCTCAGCCATCGAAGCGAGTCTCGAACGCCAGACAACGGTGGTCCTGAGCGGGCCGCGCAAGCTGGCAATCCACCGTATGATCGGCCCAGGATGGGCGGCGGCACTCGTAGAGCACGGCTTGCTGAACAACGGGCCGCAGCCCGCGGCGGCTGCTAACGACAACATTCGAGTCTTGCTCGACGGTGAGATCCTGAATCTCGACGAGCTCGCCGTACGCTATCGCTTGCCACTGTCACTACGCGCCGGCGCAACTGCCGCCACGCTGTGCGCGACGCTGATCGCGGCACGCGGCCTCGAGGTGGTCCGTGAGTTCAACGGCCTGTTCGCGCTCGTGGTGTCGCACGATGGCGGCCAGAAACTAAGCTTGGTATCGGACCGCTATGCAGCACGGCCGCTGTTCTTTCGGCCGGAAGGCGACGATGTCAGCTTCGCCACCGAGCTGAAGGGCGTGCTCGCAGGATCCGCGACGCGTGGTATGACCGACGCCACCGCTGTGTGCGAACTGCTGGTGTACGGTGTGCACTTCGGCGGCCGTACCTGGCTGCAGGGCTGTGAGCGTCTGCCGCCGGCAACGATCCTGACGCTGGATGCAAGCGGCACACATGTTGAACGCTATTGGTCGTATCGCTACCGCTACGATGCGCCGGCGCTCGACCACGACAGCTACGCCACCCGTTTTGCCGTGCTGCTGGATCGCGCAGTCGAGCGGTGCATGCGCGGACCGGCGCGGATCGGCATGTTCCTCTCGGCAGGGTACGACAGCCGCGCCGTCGCCGCCAGTATAAGAAAGTATCATCTGCCGCTGCCGACTTTCACGTTTGGTGTGCCCAACTCGCGGGATGTGTTGTTAGCGCCACAACTGGCCGCTCGGTTGGGTCTCGAGCATTTTCATCTGCAGAGCAGTGGTGCCTATCTCGCGCCGAATGCGCCCGCCATCGTCTGGCGGACCGAGGGTATGTTGCCTTTCACCGGCACGACTTCGATTCGGTTCCATGACCAGATCAGCGCGCGGGCGGACATCATACTGACGGGCTTCCTCGCTGAATTCTGCGGCTCGCATACCTGGCCACAGCTACTCGTGGCGCGCGACCGCGAAGCAGCGATCAAAGCGATCTTTCAGCGGTTCGTCACGTCGCGGCTGGCGCGCGCACGTGGCGTCTTGCGGCCCGAGGTCTTTGCTCGCGCGTACGACGAATTGCGGCATCGCTTCGAGCAGAGTTTCGTGCACAACGAGAACGAACATCCGTTCGACGTCGCGGATTCCTGGAACTTCCTGCAACTGCAGCCGAATGGGACCTGCCACGCGCCAGCCGTCGATCGGCATCTGCTCGAGATCCGTGCGCCGCTGATGGACGCTGAGTTGGTCGACTTCCTGTTGACGATCAGGCCGTGGACCCGGCTCGAGCAGCGGATCTACAAACTGATGATCGCGCGCTCGTTTCCGGAGATTCGCGACGTGCCCTGCGCGAATAGTATGCGGCCGATCGAGCCCCGCTTCTGGGTGGAGTACCCGCGAATGGCCGCGCGCCTCATCGGACGCAGAATTGCGGCTCCCGTGCGGCGTCTCGCCGGTCGCGAGGATCGGCTCGGCCGCGAGATCAGCGACCTCGATGCAGATATTCGCGCGGAGCCAGAACTGCGCAACGGTGTAATCGAGCCGTTACTGGCGAACGAGTGTCTGGATCCCACAATCTTCGATTTGAGCGCAGTGCAACGGCTAGTGCGCGAGCAGTTCGACAGCGGTCGCGACCATGGCGCATTGCTCGGCTCTCTGGCGTCCCTCGGTTTGGCTCACTCGCAGTTGTTAGGTGGCAATTTGGCCGACGTGCCACTGTATCTGCGGACGGCCAGTACCTGAGACCACCGGGCGCTGCAGTCAGACCAGGATCTCGCGCGCTACTGGGTGACTGAGAAAACTCTGCGGGCTGGCCGTGAGGCCGTAGGCGCCGGACTGCAGCACAGCGATCAAGTCGCCTTCCGCTGCGCGCGGTAGTTCCAGCCGGTCGCCCAGCAGATCGAGTGGCGTACACAATGGGCCCACGACACTGGCTTGCTCGAGGATCGAGCGATCGACCTGGCTGGCTAACAGTACTGGATAGTTCTTGCGCACTACCTGACCGAAATTGCCCGAGGCGGCGAGATGATGATGCAGCCCGCCATCGGTGACGAGGAATACATGGCCGCGTGACAGCTTGCGATCGAGCACCCGACAGACATACACGCCGCACTCGCCGACGATGTAGCGCCCCAGCTCGATCACGACCTCGGCCTGCGGCAGCGCCTGCTTCGCCCGCTCGACCAACGATTGCATGCTGCCGCCGACCGTCGCCAGATCGAGCGGTTGGTCACCGGGAAAATACGGGATGCCGAAACCGCCACCGAGATTGAGCGACGTCACGGGGCCAGGCGCATCGGCAGCCAACGCGATCGCGAGTTCCAGCGCCTTGTGTTCCGCCTCGGCGATTGCATCGGCACGCAGATTCTGCGAGCCGCCGTAGATGTGGAAACCGACGAACTCGAGCGGCATGCCGCGCAAGTCGCGCAATACTTGCGGCACGCGCTCGGCGTCGATACCGAATTGCTTCGGGCCGCCGCCCATCTTCATGCCCGAGGTCTTGAGTTCGAAATCGGGATTCACCCGAATCGCCACGCGCGGTCGCACGCTGTGCGAACGCGCGTACTGCACGAGAATTCTCAGCTCGCGTTCCGACTCGACATTGACGCAGATACCGGCAGCGGCAGCACGCTGCAGCTCGGCTTCGGTCTTGCCGGGACCCGCGAACGAGATGTGTTGCGGGTTTGCGCCGATATCGAGTGCGACGGCCAACTCGCCGGCGGATGCTAGGTCCAGTCCATCGACCAGTGGCGCAATGTGAGCCACCACAGCCGGCATCGGATTGGCTTTCACCGCATAATGCAGACTGATCTCCCGCGGCAGATGTTGGCGCAGATCGGCAATGCGCCGGTCGATTGCGTGGCGATCGTAGGCATAGAAGGGCGTCTGGCCGACGCGCTCGGCGAGCCGCGATACCGCGATACCGCCGACAGTCAGTTCCGGTCCTTCGATGCGGAAGAACGGATGCGGCGCGTGACCAAGCTTGCGAACGGCGTTGCCGGTCATCAGTGTTGCTCGCTGCCGGCGCCGAATTGATCGCGCAGCTGCGTTGCTAACAACGGGCGATCGAACTTGCCGTTGGGGTTGCGCGGCAGCTCGTCGCGCCAGTCGACGTGCTGCGGCACCATGTAGAGCGCCAGGCGCTTGCGGCATTCGTCCAGCAGGCGTTTCGAGTCGCGTTCCTGCCCGTCGGCAGGCGACGCGATCAGCACGATCGCCTGCCCCAGTGTGGGATGCGGCACACCAACGGCGACTGCATCTCCCACGAGTTGTGAGGCATACACGGCCTCCTCCACCTCGGTAGGGCTGACACGGTAGCCGGAGGTCTTGATCATCTCATCGCGCCGCCCGATGAAATACAGGAAACCGTCTTCGTCCATGCGCACGGAGTCGCCCGACCAGACCGCCATCTCGGTCAGCACTAGCCCTGAATCGCGCGCCGGTGCCGGCTTGAAGCGTTCGGCGGTCTTGGCCGGATCATTCCAGTAGCCTAGAGACACCAATGCACCCCGGTGCACGAGCTCGCCGGGCTCGTTCGGTCCGCACAATCGGCCGTCACTGCCGACCACGAGAATCTCAGCGTTGGGAATCGCCTTGCCCATCGACTCGGGACGACGATCGATTTCGTCGGGCGGCAGGTAGGTCGAGCGGAAAGCCTCCGTCAGTCCATACATCAGGTAGGGTTTGGTGCGCGGCAGCGCGGCGCGTAGCTTGTTCAGCGTCGCGACGGGCATGGCGCCGCCGGAGTTGGTGATGTAACGCAACGAGTGCGTCAGTTCCTCCGGCCAGGGGAGATCTGCGAGCTGAATCCATAGCGGCGGTACTCCCGCGAGCCCGGTGACCTTTTCCCTGGCTGCGAGCGTGATGACGTCACGCGCGAACAGATAGTCGATCAGCACGACGCTTGCAGCCGACAGGAATGCCGTGGACAGTTGACTGAAGCCATAGTCGAAACTGAACGGTAGCACCGCTAACAACCGGTCCTCGCGGCTGTTCTCCAGGTAGCTGGCAACACTGATGGCGCCGGCCACCATATTTCGATGACTCAGTACGACACCCTTCGGCTTGCCGGTACTGCCGGAGGTGTAGAAGATCGAAACCACGTCCGTATCGATCACTCGATGCGGGCGCCTGGGCGCGGTTGGCATGTCTTGCCAGTACAACAGCTGCGTGTGCGCGGTATCGAATGCCTCGCCCGCTCCACCGACGGCGACGATGACTCGCAGGTCCGGGCAGTCGGGCAGTATGGTGGCAAGATCGCGTGCCCGTTCCGGCGACGTGACCAGCATGCGCACGTTGCAGTCGCGCAGGATATGGGCCACCTGCGGCGGCTTCAGCACCGAGTTGACGGGCACGAATGCGCAGCCGGCGCGCGCTGTGCCAAACATCGCGACGACGGTCTCGGTTTGCTTCGGCAGGAACACGGCAATGCGTTCCTGCGGACCGATGCCGAGCGCAACTACGGCGCTCGCAAACTGCTCGATCGCAGTTGCCAGCGTGGCATAGTCGACCGTGCGGTCCTTGTGGCGCAGCGCAGGTCGCTCGGGATGACTCAGCGCCGCCTGCAGCGGCAGCTCGTACAACAGCGTAGTCATGAATCGCAGGGCAAGAACGGGTGGTACGCGATGGTATCAGCTGGTTTGCTGGTGGCGTACGAGTCGATACAGGACGCGAAGGCGGTCACGGTACCGAAGTCCCAAAACGGCAACATAGGTCACAGCGCCGGCTGCCGACTGTATTGCAAGCGCTGGCAGCGGCTGCCAGTCAGCCGTCATCGTTGCCCTGACGGCGAGTACCGAGATGGCCATGACACCGCAGGCGAGCGTCGCCGGGAACAACGCTTGGCCATAGTCCTTCCACGGCAGCGCGATGGCTCGGCGCGCCAGAATCACGCCCGGAAATGAGGCTATCGGAAAGCCGAGAGCGAGCGCCCAGGCGACCGTGGTGACGTCGTACTGCGCGCCAACGTATGCCGCCGTGGGTAGCACTAGCAATGCCAGCATGCTGAGCCACATATTGGCGCGAAATCGACCGGTCCACAGCAGAACGTGCGATACGAGAATCTGAGCGACGACCAGTGCGGAGTACAGGCACAGCGCGCGCAGCGGATCGATCACGCCGGTCCAGGTGGGCCCCAGCGCTGCCAGCACTAGGACATCGGCAGTCAGTGCCACGCCCGCGCACATTGGGAAGGCAACATAGGCCAATGCCTCGGTGAGCAACAGAAAGTAGCGGCGCAATGCCGCCGGGTCCGATTGCGCGCTCGAGAACACGCCGGGGACGACACGGGTGATGAGCGCCGTGACCTCCTGTACCGCTGTGTTGGAGAACGTCTGCGCGAACTGGTAGTTACCTAGAGCGTCGGTGCCCAGAAAACGGCCGATCGCCGTCGAATCGGCATTCGAGTAGGCGTACCAGGAACTGCGCGACACCAGCATGCGCCAGCCTTGCAGCAATGAATGTTTGAGGCGTGCCAGACCACTCGGCCAACGGAGCAGTATCGGGCTCATGACGAACAGCAATACGGTAGCGACGCTCGCGCCACTCAGATTATTGAGAATGAGCGCCCAGTAGCCACCGCCATTGCGCGCGATTGCGACCAGCACCAACGAGGTGACGGCGACCTGTGCCAGGTGGATGCCTGCGAGCGCTTTGAAACGCAGCTCGCGTTGTAGCAGTGCACGGGGGACGACCTGCAACGCGTCGAGAATGATCATGGCGCTGGCGATGGCAATGACCGTCGGCAACAGGGCATGCATCGGATCGCCCGGTTTGGCGAGTAGCTCACCGAGGGTGGGCGCCGCCAGTAGCATCAGGCCGGTCAGACAACTGGCGATGACCAGCGTGAGACCGCCCAGCCGCGCGATATCATCGCGGCTCAGTTTTCGATTCTGGACGAGGACTGCGTCGAACCCGAAATCCTCGATCAGCCGCACGAGCCCGATAGGCAGCATGGCGAGGCCGACCAGGCCGTAGTCCGACGGCTGCAGAAAGCGCGCGGCATACAGTATGGCGACCCAGCTGATAGCCTGCGAAGACCAGCGAGCCAGAGCCGTCCAACCGATCCCGCTGACCAAGGATCGATCGAGGTCGTTCCCGCTCATCAGGCCCGGAATTATGTGACCTGATTGGCAGAGCGTCCACGTGTCAGCGCGGTCAATCCCCCAAAACGGTAGCTTTGTGCGAGGTTGTGAGGCAATTGGGCGGAGTGGGCGGCCTGCCAATGCTAGAATCGTCGCGGTTGTTGCAGACAATCCAAATCGGCATTTCAGGAAGCGCGTGTTAGCCAATGCACGCCGGGCCTACACCTTTGGTCAGTGTCGGCATGCCCGTCTACAACGGAGCTGCCTGGGTCGAGGCCAGCGCACGCTCGATACTTGAGCAGACGCACGCAGATCTGGAGCTGATCATCAGCGACAATGCGTCGACCGATGGGACACCTGCAATCTGTCAGCGTATCGCCGCCTCCGATCCGCGCGTTCGCTACATCCAGCAGTCGACCAACATCGGTGCCAATCGCAATTATCGGTGCGTCCAACGGGCTGCGCGCGGTCGTTACTTCAAGTGGGCCTCGGCGAATGATATCTGTCGGCCGACTTTCGTCGAACGATGCCTGGCGGCGCTCGAGAACGATTCAGATGCCGTACTGGCTTCGCCACTCGTGATGGTGTTCGAAGACGATCCAGCGCAGGCCCGGGTGTACGAACACGGCCTCAAGCTGCTGAGCGACAATCCCGGGCAACGCCTGCATGATTACTTCAACGTGCGCGGGCTCAACAATGCGTTCAACGGTGTCATCCGGCGCGCAGTGCTGGACGCCTGTGTACCGCTCGGCGTGTACCGTGCCGCGGACATCGTGCTGATGGCCGAGCTGGCGTTGCGCGGCAAGTTCCTGGAGCCGCCAGAACGGCTGTTCTTGCGCCGCATTGCACCCGCTGCGGCCACGACCTACCGATCGGCACGCGAGGCCGATCTGCATCTGGTGGCCACGACCAAAACGCCGTTGCGCTACCAGCATTGGATCTACCATGCGAACCTACTACGCGCGGCCATGCGTGCCGTGCCGTTGGGTTCCGAGTGGTTCAGCGGTGTCGACTATGCGCTACGTTCGATTTTGTGGTCGCGGCGCGATCTCGCTGCCGATATTCGTGAAGCCCTGACTGGTAGGAACGCTTAACCTGTGACTGGAGCGATCGTGACAAATTCTCTGGCGCCCCCGAAGTGCCGCTTCTGCAACGCCGAGCTACGCACCAACTTCGTCGATCTCGGCATGTCCCCACTGTGCCAGACGCATATCGAGCCGCATGAGCTCAATCATATGGAGCGGTTCTACCCGCTGCACGCCTGGGTGTGCGAGCAGTGCTGGCTGGTGCAGCTCGAGCAGTACGTGTCGTCGGAGAGCATCTTCTCCGACTACGCTTATTTTTCCTCTTACTCGGACAGCTGGGTCGAGCATGCGCGTCGCTACGCCGACAGCATGATCGAGCGCTTCCATTTTGGTAAAAAGTCGTTAGTGATGGAAATCGCCAGCAACGACGGCTATCTGCTGCAACATTTCGTAGCGCGCGGCGTACCTTGCCGCGGTATCGAGCCCGCAGCAAATGTCGCCGAAGTGGCGGTTGCCAAGGGCATTCCGACCACCGTCAAGTTCTTCGGCCAGAAGAGCGCAGCAGAGATTGCAGCCGAACACGGCAAGCCGCACCTGCTGCTAGGCAACAATGTGCTGGCTCACGTACCTGACATCAACGATTTCGTCGGCGGCATGAAGACTCTGCTCGCGCAGGGTGGCGTCATCACGATGGAGTTCCCGCATCTGCTGCGCCTGATGGACGAGAACCAGTTCGATACGATCTATCACGAGCATTTTTCGTATCTATCTTTCGGCACAGTGCAGACGATCTTCGCGCACCATGGTCTGCGCCTGTTCGACGTCGACGAAATCCCGACGCACGGTGGCAGCTTGCGCATTTACGGCTGCCACGCCGATGATCCACGCCCCGACACCCCTGCCGTTGCAAAGCTGCTCGAATCCGAGCGTAACTTTGGCCTGACCCGCGCCGCCACCTACGGTACGTTCGAAGCCAGGGTTATGGCTACCAAGCGCAAGCTGCTGACGTTCCTGATCGAAGCGAAGAATGCGGGTAAACAGATCGTCGGTTACGGCGCACCCGGCAAGGGCAACACGCTGCTCAACTACTGTGGTATTCGTACGGATTTCCTCGACTACACCGTTGATCGTAGCCCGCATAAGTACGGTCGTTACACGCCCGGCACGCACATTCCCATCCTCCAGCCGGAGAAGATCCGCGAGACCCGGCCTGACTACATACTGATCCTGCCGTGGAACCTGAAGAAGGAAATCGCGTCGCAGCACAGTTACGTGCGCGAGTGGGGCGGACGTTTCGTCGTGCCGATCCCGCACGTGCAGATCGTCGACTGATTTCCCATGCTGTCACTGTCAACGGACGAACAACTGCGCGAAGTGCTGTGCATGGGTGCGCATTGCGACGACGTTGAGATCGGCTGCGGTGGCACCCTGGCCACGCTCGCGCGCGCGCGCCCCGACCTCAGGATCACGGTCGTGGTCTTCACCTCCGACCTGGTGCGCGAAGCGGAGTCACGTGCAGCACTGGCCCGTCTGCTGCCAAACCATCGGCCGCGGCTGGAGTTCTGCACGTTTCGCAATGGCTATTTCCCCGCCGAGTGGGCCGCCATCAAGGAGCGGATCGAGTCGCTCCGGACCACTGTTCAGCCGGACCTGATCCTCACGCACAACGAGCACGACAAGCACCAGGATCATCGAGTGCTCGCCGAGCTCACCTGGAATGCCTTTCGCGACCATCTCATCCTGCAGTACGAAATCCCGAAATACGATGGTGACCTGGGACGGCCGCAGCTTTATGTGCCGCTGGAACTCGAGGTCGTCGAGCTCAAAGAACGGGTCTTGATAGATAGTTTTGTGACCCAGGCCGAAAAGAGATGGTTTACGGCTGACACGTTCCATGGCTTGATGCGTCTGCGTGGTATCGAAGCGGCGGCCCCGGACGGGTTTGCCGAGGCTTTCTATGCCCGCAAGCTCGTATTAGGTATGTAGCGTGCGGGTCGGGTCGACGTACGCATGCCAGAATCAACGCCCCAGCGACAATAGACAAGCAACAACAGACTGCCATGAAAATTCTCGTCACCGGCTCTGAAGGCTACATTGGCACGCGGTTGGTCGCGCTGCTGCTCGCGGACGGCCACGAGGTCACAGGCCTCGACACGGGCTTCTATCGGGACGGCTGGCTGTTCAGTGAGCAGGCCGAGTATGCCCGCGCGCCGCAGCAGATCAACAAAGACCTGCGCAAAGTCGAGGCCCGGGACCTGGCGGGTCACGATGCGATCGTGCATCTCGCCGAGCTCTCCAACGATCCGCTTGGTCAGAACAATCCTGAAATCACCTTCGAGATCAATCACCAGAGCTCCGTGCGGCTGGCCAAGCTTGCCAAGGAAGCCGGCATCGGTCGTTTCGTCTATGCATCGTCCTGCAGTGTCTATGGGCTGGCAGTGAGCGATTGGGTGGACGAAACTTCGCCTACCAACCCGCAGACGGCATACGCAAAGTGCAAGACCCTGGTAGAACGTGATGTGGCGCCGCTCGCCGCCGACGATTTCTGCGTCACTTTCCTGCGCAACGCCACCGCGTACGGGGCGTCGCCGCGGATTCGCTTCGATATCGTCCTGAACGATCTGGTCGCGTTGGCGTGGACCACCAAGCTGATTGCGATGACCAGCGACGGTACGCCATGGCGCCCGATAGTCCATATCGACGATATTTGCCGCGCTGTGCGTTGTGCGCTGGCGGCGCCGCAGAAAGCGGTGAACGGCGAGATATTCAACGTCGGCGCCGACAGCGAGAACTATCGCATCCGGCAGCTCGCCGAGATCGTGGCGGAAGTCGTGCCAGGCTGTCAGGTAACCGTCGGTTCGAGTGCGGGCGACAACCGCAGCTATCGCGTTTCCTTCAAGAAGATCACCGCGCAGTTGCCCGGCTTTCGCTGCGAGTGGACCGCGCGGCGCGGTGCCGAGCAGCTCTATGAGTTGTTCAAGCGTATCGATATGGCCTCGGAAACCTACAAGTTCCGGGCATTCACGCGGCTCAAGCAACTGAATTACCTCAAGGACACAGGCCAGATCGACAGCAGCCTGTACTGGCGCTATTAAGGTGCAGCGATGAAAGTCGTACTATTTTGTGGCGGCCTGGGCACGCGCCTGCGTGAGCATTCAGACACGATCCCGAAGCCGCTGGTGAACATCGGCTATCGACCGATCATCTGGCATTTGATGCGCTATTACGCGCACTTCGGACACAAGGATTTCGTGCTCGCACTGGGTTATCGTGGCGATCTCATCCGCGACTACTTCCTCAACTACAAAGAGGCGATGACCAACGATTTCACCCTGACAGATGGTGGGCGCAAGTGTCAGCTGCACTCGTCGGACATCGACGATTGGCGCATTACCTTCGTGGAAACCGGTCTGCACTCGAACATCGGTCAGCGTTTGTTGCGCGTGCGCAAGTATCTCGAGAATGAACCGGTGTTTCTCGCTAACTACTCGGACGGTTTGTCCGATCTGCCGCTCGACGACCTGATCGCCGATTTCGAGCGCAAGCAGGTAGTCGGCAGTTTCGCGGCGGTGCAGTCCTG
The DNA here is from genome assembly GCA_041395625.1 of Steroidobacteraceae bacterium. Lineage (GTDB taxonomy): Bacteria > Pseudomonadota > Gammaproteobacteria > Steroidobacterales > Steroidobacteraceae > CADEED01. The sequence goes on from JAWLAE010000005.1 coordinate 178,540, forward strand.
GCACAGTTTTCATTCGGTCGAAACAGGCGACGACGGGCTGGTGTCGACCATGGGTCCGGTGCGCGGCGACCAGTTCCTGATCAACGGTGGTTTCTTCGCATTGCGTCGCGAAATATTCGACTATGTTCGGGAGGGCGAGGAACTGGTCGAAGCACCGTTCCATCGCCTGATCGAACAGCGCAAGCTGGCCGCCTATCGTTACGCGGGCTTCTGGCAGGCCATGGACACGTTCAAGGACAAGATCACTTTCGATCGCATGGAGGCGAAGGGCGACTGTCCGTGGATGGTGTGGAACAAGCAGGGCAAGACGCGTTGAGCGTGGCCGCCGCCTGTCCGGCGTGCCGTGCGCCGGAGTCCGAACCTATATACGAACTAAGCAAAGCGCCGGTGACCTGCGCGTCGGTGTTCGATACTGCGGCAGATGCTCGCGCAGTACCAACCGGCGACGTGCGCCTGGTGTGCTGCCGCCGCTGCGGTCTTCTCTACAACGCTCAGTTCGACCCGGCAGCCGCCGAGGTCGGTGCGCGCTACGAAAGTGATCAGGGCGCGTCGCCGCATTTCGGCGCGTACGCGCGTGAGCTCGCCGAATCCTGGATCGAGCGCTACGGATTGCGCGGCAAGACGATTATCGAGGTAGGGAGTGGGCAAGGGGAGTTCATGGCGCAACTCGTCGATCGCGGTGTGGGCAGGGCCATCGGTTTCGATCCCCTGGCAAATCCGGCGCGCTCGACCAACCCGCGCATCGAGTTGATAGCGCAACGTTTTCCGGACGATGACGTAGATGTAGAGGCCGCAGCGCTGGTCAGCCGACATACGCTCGAGCACGTTGCGGACGTCGCCGGTTTCATGGCGGCTATCCAACGCTGGTGTGCGCGCGACGCCGGCCGCGTCGTGCTGGTCGAGGTACCGGCAACAGAGCGGATTCTAGGCGAACGCGCTTTCTGGGACGTCTACTACGAGCACTGCAACTACTTCACGGCGCGCACGCTGCGCGGCGTATTCGAACGCGCGGGCTTCGCGGTGCAACGACTCGATCTCACCTACGGGGATCAATACTTGGTCATCGAAGCGACTGTGCCGCAGACTCCATCGCGCGATCAGCCGGCGACGTCTGATCCAGACTCGGCGTTGCGAGATGCCCTGGCATTCGGCGCCGAAGCGCGCGCACGGGTGCAGCGCTGCACGGCACGCTTGCGCCAGCTCGGCGAGCAGCACGGTCTGCCAGTGATTTGGCAGGGGGCATCGAAGACAGTTGGCTTACTGACAGCGGTGGGTGAGCCCAGTCCGGCGGCATTTGCCGTCGATCTCAGTCCGGCGCGTCACGATCGGTATCTGCCGGGCTCCGGTCTCATGGTGCGGGCCCCAGCGGCGCTCGCGATTGCGCGGCCGCACGACGTCGTGCTGATGAATCCGGTGTACGAGACCGAGGTGCTGGCGGAGATTCAGAAGTTGTCGCCAGGTACGCGACTCACGAGCATCAATAGGCTGTTTGCAACATAAGAGACGCTGAGCGGCGGAAATACGCGCTTTGCGCGCGCGCCCCAGCCTGCGACACTATCGGTACACATCATGATTAGCAGATCCAAGAACAATGCCGCGCTCTGAAGTATCACGACGCGGCGCGCTGGGCCTCAAGGCTGGCGAATGGGTGGTGGTCAGGAGCAAGGAAGAAATCCTCGCAACCCTCGACGCCGACGCACGGTTGGACGGCCTGCCGTTTCAGCCGGAGATGTTCGCGTTGTGCGGCACGCGCATGCGCGTCTACATGGCGGCGCACAAGACTTGCGACTCCAGTGTGCATCGCACTGGCGGTCGGCGCATGTATGACACCGTGCATCTCGAAGGCGGGCGCTGCGACGGCAGCGCACACGCCGGCTGTCAGGCCGACTGCGTGTTCTTCTGGAAAGAAGCCTGGTTGAAGCGCGACGACGGCAAACCACCGCCGCAATTGCTCGCGTCGGGTGCGGGTTGTTCGGAACAGCGTGTGCAGACAGCGGCCAAGCTCGAAGATGATCCGGCCGACCCGACCTGGGTCTGTCAGACAACGGTCATCTACGAAGCGAGTGATCCACTCAAGTGGTGGGACGTGCGCCAATACATTGCGGACGTCACCAGCGGCAATCACAGCGCGTGGCATATGCTCAAGCTGCTGGCTCGGGCTGGCTACGCCAAGTTGCTGAATTTCGGCGTCGGCTACGGTGTGCTGCTGAAGCTCTACAATGGCATGCAGAAGCTGCGCGGCGGTGAGCCGTTCCCAACGATCGCCGGTGCGATCAAGAAGAGCCAGCCCACGCCGACGGAAATCCTCGATCTCAATGCGGGCGAATGGGTGGAGGTGAAGAGCGCTGACGAGATCGCTGCGACCATCACCTTGGCCGGCTTCAATCGTGGCATGCGTTACGACCCCGAGATGCTCAAGTATTCTGGCAAGCGATATCGCGTGCAGCAGCGTGTCGAGCAGTTGATCGACGAGAAGAGCGGCAAGATGGTGCGTATGAAGTCGCCCTGCATCCAACTCGAGAACGTCTATTGCCGCGCCGAATTCACACCAGACCGCCTGGGCTGCCCGCGCGCCTCCAATACCTACTGGCGCGAGATCTGGTTACGGCGCGTGACGGAAGCTACACCCAAACAGTGACGGCCGGCTGCTAACGACATTACTTCGATTGCGGCGGCCACCTGAGAAAGCGCCGCGACATCTGCATGCCACGATCGAGTACCACGCGTTCGGGGCCGTCGGGCTGCCCGCTCATCTTCCAGAACAACCATACCAGACCGATGTAGACGACTACGCCGACCGCGATCGCGAGCAGCAGTTCATCGATCAGCCCGATGGTCGACTTCGGCTTGCGAAGGCTTGCCGCCAGCCAGGCGACCACGAAGTACATCGCCAGTGCAGCGGTGAGTGGGCGCCAGATCGCAATGATGAACTCACGGACGCGCAGTTCCAGCATCTTGATGACCACGAGAATCGTGATTGGGATCATGATCACTGCAGTGACCACGAATGCCCAGGCGGATCCCACTGAACCCATCGACTGGGTGAAAGGAATCAAGGTTGCGATCTGCAGCACGACCTGTGCGCTCGATAGTTTCGTGGGCACATCGGGGCGGCCGAGAGCCAGGAACGCCGCCTGCGCATTGCTCTGCAGGAGATGTGTCAGACCGAAGAACGACAGCAATGTCAGTACAGGGACGGCGTGCAGCCAGTTCGCACCGAGGACGACTGGGACGAGGAGCGGCGCGCTGGCGGCGAGGCCCAGTACTGCCGGCACAGTTAGCAGCAGCAACATCGCGATGACTGACAGGTATTCGCGACGCAGCGCCGGCAGATCGTGCGCCAACTTGGCATAGGCGGGAAACACCGCGCGATTGATCGGTGCTGCCAGTTCCGTGCTGGGAAGACTGGCAAGTTCGTACGAGATATTGAACGTGCCGAGAGCCATCGGCCCACTGATGCGCCCGATGATCCAGTCGGATGATCGTTCCTTCATGTAGCCGATGCAGTTCAGCAGGAACACCCATTTCGAGAAATTGAACAGCTCGCGCGTTGCTTCGAGCGAGACGCGGGGGCGATACGGCTGCATGGTGTAACTCAAGACTGTGCCCGCGATGCGCCCGACGACCTGGCCGATCACCAGCGCCCAATACGAGCGCATCGTGACTGCGAGGGGAATGGTGATCGCAAAGCTGATCACTTTCTTGGCAACCAGGAATTGGAATTCCTTGTCGAAACGCATATCCATGCGAAAAGCGACCACGCCGATATTCTGAAATCCTTGCGCCATCGAGCCGATCGCGAGCGCCTTGATTACATCGGTCAGAGCGTCCTCGCGATAGAACGCCGCGATCGGTCCGGCCAACGCGACCATCAGTGCCGCCATCGCTAGCCCCGTGAGGATGCCGTAGGTCCAGGCCGTGTCGAGTGCCGCGCGCGACTTGGTCTGCTTCTGAATCAGTGCCACGTCGAAGCCGAATGCGGTCAACAGTTCCAGCAGCGCGACGAACGACATCGCCATCGCCACGATGCCGAAATCGTTTGGTACCAGCAGCCTGGCGAGCAGTAGCGTGCTGATCAGGCCAATCGAACGTTCGGCGAGCTTGGCGAACACCATCCAGGCTGCGCCTTTCGCCATCGACCTGCGGATATCCGTCATGTTCCTGTCATGCCAATGCTGGGCGCCAGCGCACGTCTACGCCGATCGAATTAAAGCTCGCGGGGGCGCGGAGCATAACTGAGTCGGGCCTCGACCCCACAAACTCGCCCGCGAAAGGGTAGTTGCGTCACAGCCTGGTCGTGCCGAAATGGCCGTCGAAAAATAGTTCTGGCGCGACTGCTGAAACTGCTACGCATGCACGCTGAATATGGATAAAGCCGATGGATTGAGGCGTAAAGGAGACCGACACTACATGAATAGGGGATTTTCCATTACGTAAAAATCAGTTCTCCTAGTCAGTCAAGGGAGTGTCCCCGTGAGCGCCTCGCCAGAAAGCAGTAGTCAAACGCCGATGTCCGCGATGAGCAGCCAGCCAATTCATGCCTTTACGGTCGACGTTGAAGACTACTTCCACGTCGAGGCGTTCGCGAATGCCATCCACCGCGATAGCTGGCCGCAACTGGAGTACCGCTGCGAGCGCAACGTGTATCGTATGCTGGAAATGCTCGCCGAGCGGAGCGTACGCGGCACGTTCTTCGTACTGGGTTGGGTGGCCGACCGCTCGCCGCAGCTCGTGCGCGATATCGCGGCAGCCGGTCACGAGGTTGCCTGCCACGGCCAGTCCCATCAGCTCGTCTACCGCCAGAGTCGCCAGCAATTCGCTGATGAGACTCGTTACGCCAAAGAGCTGCTCGAGGATCTGACGGGCACAGCCGTACTCGGCTATCGCGCCGCCAGTTTTTCGATCACCAAAGTGTCGATGTGGGCGCTCGACACGCTCATCGATCTGGGCTTCACCTACGACTCTAGCGTTTTCCCGGTCCGCCACCACGACAACTACGGCATTCCAGAGGCACCGCTGGGCCCCTGCCGGATGCGCGCTCCATCGGGTCGCACACTGATCGAGGTGCCGCTGTCGGTCGCCGAACTGGGCGGTTTGCGAGTGCCCGTTTCAGGGGGCGGATACTTCCGGCTGTTTCCCTATTGGCTGTCGCGCGCCGGTATGCGGCGCATCGAACGCCAGGGCGACCGGCCGCTGGTGTTCTACGTGCACCCCTGGGAGATCGATGTCGACCAGCCGCGTGTCCAGGCTGGCCTCGTCTCGCGGCTGCGGCACTACAACAATATCGGGCGCTGCGAATCGCGTCTGCGTCGCTTGCTGAACGACTTCCAGTTCGGCTCCATGTCAGACGTCCTCGCGGCCCATGGGATGCTGGCGATTCCGTCGCGTCGGCGCGAGGAATCGGTCATCGGGCGGCCCGCAATCGCGATGTCCTGAGCGCGGCCGATTCCTGGCCCGCGCATTGCCAAGCTGTTCACAGTTTGGCCATATCCATCAGCCGGGCGACTGGTGCCTGCTCGTGCAGTGCTGCGAAACTACCTGAAATGGTTGCGGTAGTGGCAGGCGGGAGCGAGAATAAACAAGGTCGACTGCAATCAATCACTTAAGCGAGATACCTAACCGTCGCCGGAGAGCGGCGGCTGGTGCGTCTTTCCAGTTTTTCCACAGTTCAAGGCTTTTGTTCATGATGAACGGGCGAAATTGCTATCTACGAACGTTGCCAGGGGTGTTACTCGGAGTGGCCATGCTGCTGCTTGGAGCCTGCGCGCAAGGTCCCACCGCGTCGATGCCATCCGAGCGAGAGGCTGTTGGTACCGAGGCCAACGCCGCCGATGGTGATCAGTACATCATCGGTCCCGGGGACACCATTCAGGTGTTCGTGTGGCGCAATCCCGAATTGTCGGTGACGGTGCCCGTGCGTCCGGACGGCAAGATTTCGACGCCGCTGGTCGAGGACATGACGGCCGTTGGCAAGACGCCAACGCAGCTCGCGCGTGACGTCGAGACGGTACTCGCGGAGTACGTGCGTACTCCACAGGTCAACATCATCGTCAGCAACGCGCTGAGCGCCTTCTCGCAGGTCAAGGTCGTTGGTCAGGTGAAGGCGCCGCAGGCCGTGCCGTATCGCGAAGGCATGCGCGTTCTGGACGTGCTGTTGATAGTCGGCGGGGTGACGGACTTCGCGTCCGCCAATCGATCGCGCATCGTGCGACAGGAAAATGGCAAGCCCAAAGAGATACGCGTCAGGCTGGGTTCGCTGCTCGAACGCGGCGACATGCGGCAGAATTTCGAGATGCGCCCCGGTGACGTTCTGGTCGTGCCGCAGTCCATCTTCTAGTGGCCGCACATGCAACGCAGCGATTGTGCAGGCGGGAGCAAGATGAAAATTAAGCAGACTATGTTGCCGCTGGCGATGGCGCCACTGCTGGTGCTGTTTGCCGTGTCGGCATCGGCGCAGCAGGTTCCGGCAGGGGGTGATGAGACCGCACCGGGCAATTACAACCTCGTCGTCAAGGCCGGGGCTGGTTACACAGACAACGTCGAGCGATCGGGCACGGATGGTACTTCCAGCCTGTTGGGGATCGTTGGCGTCGAGATGCTGGTACGCAAGGAGACGGGGCGCCTGCAGCTGAGCGGCGGACTCGATTTGTCCCTGCTGCACTATTTCGACGCTGTTCGCGATGCGGATCAGATAGTCGGTGGTGGCAATGTCAGAGGGCGCTATGAGATCGCCGACGACCGCCTGTTCTGGGTGCTGGAGGATACGTTTTCGCAGGTGCGCGAGGACTTTCGGCTGCCGACTTCGCCTAACAACCGCCAGAATCTGAACTATCTCACGACCGGGCCGGACTTCAGCTGGGCATTGACACCGACTGTCAATTTCACTTCCGAGCTGCGCTACACGCGGCGCGACGCCGATGCGCAGTCGCAGCTCAACAGCCAGAGCTACCTGGCGCGTTTGCTGCTGACGCGCAATTTTGGGCCGCGCTCCAGCCTGTCGCTGGCGGGGTCGGGCGAGAAGTTCGACGTCGATGCCGACGCGACGCTCCTCAACAACCAACAGGACTTCGATCGTCGCGAGTATTTCTTGCGTTGGCTCGTTGGCACGACGCGAACGAACCTGTCAGTGGAAGGCGGTGTCTCGGAGATCGCAGGTGGTACGCGCGATGAATCCGGGCCGCTCTTCCGAGTAGCAATGCGGCGTGTGATTTCGCCGGCCCTCACACTTAATCTTTCTGGTGCGCGGCAGTTTGCGGTGACGGGCGAAGTGCAGCGGGATTTTCGACTCAATGAGACCCTGAGTCTGTCGGACGATCTGATATTGCCCGCCGCGGAGCCGTACGAGCAGACGCAGGCCAGGGCCGATCTCGAGTTCCGGCGACCGCGCACAGGTGCGACCTTGAGTTACGTGACGACCCAGGAGGACTACAGCTTCGTCGCGCAGTTCGAACGTGAGACGACCGATATCTCGGCCAGCGTTCTGCGGCGGCTGAACCCGCGCTCGGAATTGCGCTTTCGCGCGGGCTATACGACGGACGAGATCAAGGGCCAGCCGTACAACGTCAAGGACAAGTACTTCGGTGCGGCATTGCGCTGGCGGCTGACCCGCGCAGTTTCGTTCTCAGCGGCCGTCGATCGACGTGCCCGCAGCGGTGGCGTGTTCAGCGATAACTACACGGAACTGTACGGCAGCCTGCAAATCCGATACTCGCCTTTCGGTCCCGACTCGGGCATCGAAATGACCGCTGATCCTACCCAAATAAACTGAGTTCCTGAGCGAGCCCATCATGTGCGGAATTGTCGGAGCCATCGCCGAACGAAATGTCGTACCGATCCTGATCGAGGGTCTGCGACGGCTCGAATACCGCGGCTACGACTCGGCCGGTATCGCGGTCCTGAACGGCACGGAACAGCTCAAGCGGCTGCGGGCGGTCGGCAAAGTGAAGATGCTCGAGGACGCGCTCGATGCCAGCCCGACGCATGGCGGGGTCGGTATCGCGCATACGCGCTGGGCCACCCACGGTGTGCCGTCCGAGCGCAACGCGCACCCGCACATGTCGCTCGACGGGCTCGCGATCGTCCACAACGGCATCATCGAGAATCACGACGAACTGCGCGACGATCTCAAGCGCGCCGGTTACAGCTTTACATCGGAAACGGACACTGAGGTGATCGCGCACCGCGTGCACCATCACCTCGCGACGCAGAAAGATCTGTTCAAGGCCGTGCGGGCGACGGTCGCCGAGCTCGAAGGTGCGTATGCACTGGCGGTGATCAGCGAGAACGATCCGGAACGGATCATCCTGGCGCGCGAAGGTTGCCCCGTAGTCATCGGCTTGGGGGTCGAGGAGAACTTCGTCGCCTCGGACGTCGCGGCCCTGCTGCCGGTCACGCGTCGGTTCATGTTCCTGGAAGAAGGCGACGTCGCCGAGATTCGTCGCACGTCCATCAAGGTGATCGACCGCAATGGCGACACCATCGAGCGCGAGGTGCGCGAGAGCGAGTTGTCAGCGGATGCTGCCGAGAAAGGCCAGTATCGGCACTTCATGCTCAAGGAAATCCATGAGCAGCCGCTCGCTGTCGCCAATACCTTGCAGGAGCGTGTCGCCAACGGCCGCTTGCTGGAGGCGGCCTTCGGGCCCGCCGCCACCGCGATTTTCAAGCGCACCGAGCACGTGCACATCGTCGCCTGCGGTACGAGTTATCACTCGGGCATGGTGGCGCGCTATTTCATCGAGCAGATCTGCAAGTTGCCCTGCACGGTCGAGATCGCGAGCGAATATCGCTATCGCAATCCGGTGGTGCCGAAGAATTCGCTGTTCGTCACGATCTCGCAATCGGGTGAAACCGCCGACACGCTCGCGGCTTTGCGCCTCGCGAAGCAGGGCGGCTACCTGTCGTCGCTCGCCATCTGCAATGTGCCGGAAAGCTCGCTGGTGCGCGAATCAGAGCTCGTGATGCTGACGCGGGCCGGGCCCGAGATCGGCGTGGCGTCCACCAAGGCCTTCACGACGCAGCTGACGGCGCTCTCCATGCTGGTGATCGCGCTGGCCAAGCACCATACGGCGGATGCCGAGCGCGAGCGGGGCCTGGTGCAACGACTCATCGAGATTCCGGGGTTGATCGAGAAGACGCTGACGCTCGACCCGATCATTCACGAGCTGGCGACCCGGTTCGCCGACAAGCACCACACCTTGTTCCTCGGTCGCGGCGCGATGCACCCGATCGCGATGGAAGGCGCGCTCAAGCTCAAGGAAATTTCCTACATCCACGCCGAGGCCTACCCGGCCGGTGAACTGAAGCACGGGCCGCTGGCGCTGGTCGATGCCGACATGCCGGTCATCACGGTGGCACCTAACAACGACCTGCTGGAAAAGCTCAAGTCCAATCTGATGGAAGTGCGCGCGCGCGGCGGCGAACTGATCGTGTTCGCCGATCCGGAATCCGGCTTCGCACCGTCCGAGGGCGTCACGGTGATCGAGATGCCGAAGCACGTCAGCTACTTCCAGGCACCGATCGTCTACACGGTGCCGCTGCAGCTCTTGTCCTATCACGTGGCGATCCTGAAAGGCACCGACGTCGATCAGCCGCGCAATCTCGCCAAGAGCGTCACCGTGGAGTAGGCCGCGTGGCCCACGCGTCGCAAAGCCATTAGGAAATCGTGTCGCCGGAGGCTCTAACCTCTCAATTCTCCGAACGATTTTTCGGGGGATTCCCTTTCGGATGATATCGGCGTAATTTACCACTCAACGCAACGTGAGCTTCTCCGCTCACTGGCGAGGTGGTAGATGATACGCATTGGTTCGCGATCATCGTTGAATCACCGTGTGGTAGCTGCCTCGCTGCCTCGCTGCCTCGCTGCCTCGCTGCCTCGCTGCCTCGCTGCCTCGCTGCCTCGCTGCTGCGCAGCCAGCAGACGCCCAATTCACCAGTTTCGCGGTAACGCCGAGCGCGTCCCGCAAGCATTTCTCGATGCCACGCAGGACCCGGCGTCCGCGCGTTCGACAACGGCGAACTTCCCGAGGGAGTGTCCCATGACTCAGAAGATCTTTGCAGCCCAGTCCATCAAACCGCTGCCAGAGCGCCGCGGTCGCCTTCGCCGCCACAAAACGTGGATGACCGCCTCGATCATAGGCACCGTCTTGTCCGCGCTGATTGCGCAGTATTCGGCCAGCGCCGAGCCCGCAACGTTCAACCCGCCGAAGCAACGTTTGGAGCCCGACCTGCAATTCGAGGCCTGCGCCATGATGTGTCAGAACGACATCGATCGAGCGCTCGCCAACTGTCCTGGATATCGAGAAGTGCTGCGCCCACTGGACAGGTCTCCCGCGCCCGCGCGATGTCGGCGCAACGCGATCGAGGCAAATCGACAATGCTTGGCGATGTGCCCGTCGCCGCGTCGGATCGTCTCACCTTAGCGGAGTGAGCCCCATGCAACGGAATCGCCTACCGTTCGTCACGGCAAGTCTGCTCGGCGCAGTTGGGTTTATCGGCACGACACCGACGCATGGTGCTGTCGGGCGCACGCCCTTATCAGTGAGCGTGTCGGACGAGGGCGCCGCAGTCGTTTCCCTCCCAATTTCGGCACCTCCCGGTACGCGTGGCATGACGCCCGCACTGTCATTCGACTACTCCAGCCGCGGCGGCAACGGCTGGCTCGGTGAGGGCTGGAGCATTGGCGGTCTTTCCAGGATCACGCGATGCGGCAAAACCTGGATTCAGGACGGCGCTCCTCGCTCGGTCGGACTGACCTACGACGATCGCTACTGCCTGGACGGCAACCGGCTGCGCACTGTATCTGGCGCACACGGAAACAATGGCAGCGAGTATCGCACGGAGAACGAGACCTTCTCCCGAGTGCGTTCGTACGGTATAGCCGGAAACGGTCCCGAGCATTTCGTTGCCGAGACCAAGGACGGCCTGATCTACGAGTATGGCAATACAGCCGACTCGCGGATCGAGTCGTTAGGCGTCGCAACCGTGCGAGCCTGGGCGGTCAACAAGATCCGCGATCGTAGTGGCAACTCGATTACGTTCGAATACACGGAAGACACCGTCAATGGCGCGTATCGCATCGCGAAGGTCCTCTACACATCCAATAGCTCGCCGTACGTGCCCCCACTCTACTCGATTGAATTTGCGCACGCGACCCAGCCGGCTGGTGAGATCGACACCGCGTATTTCGGCAGCCGACGTGTCGACGACATCACCCGCATGACACAAGTAGATATCAAGTACGCGGACAACCTGGTTCGTCGCTACGTGATCGTTTATGAGTCCTCGGTTTCGAGCGCAGGCAAAAGTCGGGTCCACTCCATTCAAGAATGCGCAGGCGCAAGTGGCACGGATTGTTTGCCCGCCACGACTTTCACTTATCAGAACGGGACCGTGGGGCTTGCGAACGAAATCGTCACCAACGTGACGATTCCCGTCGCCGATGTCATGCCGATGGATGTCAATGGGGACGGTAAGACCGATCTTGTCTATTCGTCGAGCGACATCTCCGGGGGCGGAACCTGGATGGTCATGATGGCAAACGGAACCGGATACAACCCGCCGGCAAGCTCGGGGCTCTCGAATCTCAATTTTACGCAAGCGATCCCGATCGACTACAACGCCGATGGCCTCAGCGACTTCATGGTGCCAGACAGCAGCGGCAACTGGTCGGTCGTATTGGGTACGCCTGCGGGAATTTCTGCGACGCCGATCAGCACTGGCATCGCCGCGACCGGTGCCGGCAGCAACGCATGGGCGATGGACGTCAACGGCGATGGTCTCGATGACCTCGTCTACGCCATCGTTACGGGCTCGCAGCACTCCGTGCAGGCTCGAATCCGCGTATGGGGCGGCACATTTGCAGCACCACAATATCTCTACGGTCCCGTCTCTGCGCCGTTCTCGATCGTTAGTCCAGTGTTTCCGAAAACGCGATTCGCTGCGGGTCGCGAGCGCAACCCGGACTTCAACGGTGACGGGATCGGCGATTTCATCATCCACGTGCGAGAAGCGGATGGCGAGCCCGGCGTATACTACGATACGTGGGAAGCGGTGCTCGGGGGTGGCAATGGCGTGTCATACATCGGCTCTTTCGCGGCCGGCATCGGGCCATACTGGGCGGATGTCAATGGCGACGGATGCTCCGACGCAGTCTATTCTGGCTTCGATCAATGGGGCACCGGCCTCTGGCGCTATCGCCTCAGCAACTGTGTGTCTCTCGGCCCCGAGTATACGAGTACCTATGTTTCATCGGGGATGAACCACAGCAACTACGGTGTCCTCGATTGGGATGGGGACGGATTCGAGGACCTGGTTGGTCACAATCCAAGTACGCAGACGTGGCATCTCCTGAAGTCCACTGGACAGTATGTCAATCCGCCGACCGACACGTACGTGCCCAATTCTGCGAGTTCCGCGGGCGTGACCTACGTAGGCGATATCAATGGCGACGGCCTGACCGACCTGCTCTATCGCACGGCCTCGAATACCTGGGCGGTCCGTCCGCGAGCCGGGGTTCGCGCGGATCTGCTGAAGACGGTAACGGATGGATACGGCAACGTTACGACATTCAACTACAGCTCGATAGCGCAGGGCTCATATACGAAGTACGCGACAGCGACCTACCCGACCCAGGAATATCAAGGCGCGCGCTATGTAGTCTCGAGCTTGCAGGCCAGCAATGGCATTGGCGGCAGCTACCAACTCACCTACACGTATAAGGGCGCACGTCTCGATCGGCAGGGCCGAGGCTTTCTCGGGTACGCGGTTCGAAGTTGGACCGACAGTCGCGACAGCACAGGGCGACACCAAGAGTACCGACAGGACCACCCGTTTATCGGCGCGGTCAAGAAGTCCGAAACCAAACTGGCGGACGGCACGGTCATCAGCAGCGCCGAAACCACTTGGTCCAAGCATGACTACGGGACGGGCTATGAATCGCGCGCCTTTGCCTACGTAGGGGAAACTGTCCAGTCACAGCACAATGTCGGCGCACCGCCGTACAACGGCGCGAAGGTCTCCACCTCAACCACGACCAACCTCGTCGACAGCACGACGGGCACCGTCTACGATCAGACGATTGTAACGAGCGAACCTTCGGCCGGTGCCAATGGGCTCAATGGTGGCACGACTTGGACGACGCACGTCCAAAGGCCACCCGGCGAACTTGTTAACGACGTAACGAATTGGTGTATTGGTCGACCACAACGCACGACTGTCAGCCAGTCACATAGTCTCGCTGGAGGAGGCGCGCAAACCCGGACGATCACTTCGAACTGGAACGCATTCTATTGCCGGCTGACTGATGTCGTCGTGGAGCCGAACCATGCGACGCTCAAGGTAACGACCACCCTCCAGTACGACTTGTTCGGCAACCTCACGACGGAAACCGTCACCGGCGTCGGCATGCCTGCGCGCACAACCACGATGCAGTACGATGCTCAAGGGCAGTTCCCACTGTCAATCCAGAATGCGCTCAATCAGACGACCCATCGTACCTGGGAAGGCAAGTATGGAACGCCAGCGACCGAGACTGATCCCAACGGTATTTCAGTCGAATGGTCCTACGACAATCTGGGACGGCTGACCGAGGAGCGACGGCCCGACGGGACCAAGACTACGTGGAGTCGCGCAGCGTGTAATTCACCAACTTATTGCGGTGTGGGGACACTGCGAGTCGAAACAACGCTTTCCGAGTACGATTCGGCAGGGGCGGTTGTTAGGCGCGAGCTGCGGTACACCGACAGGTTCGATCGGCTCACGCACGATTATGTGCAGGGACTCGGTGGGCTCTGGTCGAGGAGCTATCGTGTCTTCGATGCGTTGGGGCGGGTGGAGCGCGAGTACTTTCCGTATCAGGATAACGCGACAAGCTATCCGTCCAGTTCCATCGTCTACGATCTACTCGGCAGGCCAACACAAGTGTCGCGTCCGGTCTCGGATACCGATTCGACGATCCAGACGACCTATGTCTACTACGAAGGTCTGACGACGCGAACCGTAGACCCGCTCTCCAAGGTGAGCGCAACAGTGGCGAACGCGGCGGGACAGGTTGTCCGTTCTACCGATCACAGCGGGTATTCGCAGAACTTCCATTTCGACGGGTTCGGCAACCCGGTGCTCGTCACCGATAGTCTTGGGAATACGTTGCAGAGTGCGGTGTTCAATATCCGAGGTATGCGCACGCAGTCGAGCGACATGGACATGGGTACTTGGATTTATGTCCCGAACGCACTAGGGGAAATCACTCGGCAGACAGACGCCAAGGGCCAGATTACGGATTTTCAGTATGACTTGTTAGGCCGGCTCACGCAGCGCGCCGAACCGGCGGGCGTCAGCACTTGGGTGTGGGGCGCGTCGAGTACTGCCAGGAACATTGGCCAGTTACAATCGATTTCGGGGCTCGGATACTCGGAGAACAACACGTTCGACAGCATCGGGCGGCTTGCATCACGAATTATCAATGCGGATGCCAGCTACCAAATCGACTACGGCTACAACAGTTTCGGCGCGCTCGACACGCTGACGTATCCGGTCAGTACTGGAGGTTACAGGCTGAAACTCCAGTATGAGTACAGCGCGGGCGCACTGAGCCGGATCAGGGACTTCAATTCACCGGGCACGATCTATTGGACGGCAAATACCGCCAATGCGCGCGGCCAGGTGACGCAGGAAACGCTGGGAAACGGACTGGTCGCCCGGCGCTCGTTCGATGCCGTAAACGGGTGGATCAGGAGCATTCAGACTGGTCCGGGAGGCGGTGCCAGCATCCAGAACCTCGCGTATCAGTGGGATCGGGTTGGCAACCTTACCGAGCGCCGCGATCTCAACCAGTCGCTGACCGAGAGCTTCGTGTACGACAACCTGCATCGACTCGACTATTCGCAATTGAACGGCAGCACGAACCTGGATTTGGGCTACGACTCGATGGGTAACATTTCGTTCAAGTCCGACGTCGGAAACTATAGCTACCACCCGACCAAGAAACACGCAGTGGCGAGCACGTCAGCACCGTCGGATTGGTCGTTCGAGTACGACGCCAATGGCAACATGACGACTGGACGCGGCCAGAACATCACGTGGACGAGTTTCAACTTGCCGGCTTCGATCACGCTGCCCGGCAGCGGGGGCGGGGGCGGCCCGACGACAGAACCGGTGAACTGGACCAACCTCAATACCGTGACGCTGGGCCCCAACGGCGCGATCCAGAAGTCGGTCGGCGGGAACTGGAACGGCACTGCGTCCTCGACGCAGACCATCACCGGCGATGGCTCCCTGGAGTTCAAAGTCAATAACAACGGCGCGAGTCCCTACGTGAACGCGTCGTGGAACTGCCTCAACTCCGGCTCTACGTCCCTCTTGGAGTATTGCCTCAATATCGGCGGGGGCTATGCCGAAGCGCGGGTAAACGGGGTCTGGCAGTCCGATACCACAGCGAGCACGGCAGATACCTGGAAGATTGCGGTCGAGAGCAATGTCGTCAGGTTCTACAAGAACGGCACCGTGTTTCACACCGCGACCCCGGCACCGAGTTTCCCGCTCGATGCGCAATTCGCATCGTCGAACGACGGCTACGGTCTCACCGAGGCAAGCATCACGACTGGAGCCGGTGGCGGCGGTGGTGGCTCGACCAATCTCGCACTGAACAAGCCCGCGAGCGGCAGCGCGGCCTGTCAGGCGAGCGAGAGCTGGGAGAAGGCGGTCAACGGCAGCGTCGGCGGCGGCTGGTCCGACAAGTGGTGCTCGCTGGTGGCTACCAAGTGGCTGCAAGTGGATCTGCAGTCGACGCAAGCGATTTCGCAGTTTGTCGTCAAGCACGCACAGGCGGGCGGCGAGGATGCCGCTGATAACACCCGGGCTTTCAACATTCAGGTGAGCACCAACGGCAGCGCCTGGTCGACAGTCGTCGACGTACCGAGCAACACCCAGGCGGTCACCACGCATCCTGTGACGAACGTGAGCGCCCGTTACATCCGCCTGAACATCATCACCCCGACCCAGGATTCCGATCCCGCGGCGCGAATCTACGAATTCGAAGCGCATGGCAGCGCTGGCGGAGGAGGCGGCAGCAGTACACTGTCGGCCCAGTTCGAGTACGACGCCAATCATCAGTACATCAAGCAGATCGGGTGCTATGCAGACGGCTGCTCGACCACCTACTACATCGGCGGCATACTCGAGAAAGTCACGAGAAATGGGATCACTCAGTATCGGCATATGATTCGCGCTGGCGGCTCCACCGCGATCGTCTCGCGTGCCACGAATGGCACTAACGCGGCGCACTACGTCACGCAGGATCATCTCGGCAGCAGCGCGGCGATCACCGACAGCACCGGCGCAGTGCTCGTGAATTCCAGCTTCGGCGCCTTTGGCGCGCGGCGCGGCAGCAACTGGACCGGCACCCCGAGTCCGCCCGACTGGGCAGCGATCGCGAGCACCACACGGCGCGGCTACACCGATCACACGATGCTCGACAACCTGTCACTCATTCACATGAACGGGCGCGTGATGGATCCGTTGTTGGGCAGATTTATCAGCGCCGATCCCTACATCGATGGCGCGATGAATACTCAGGGGTGGAATCGGTACAGCTACGTACAGAACAATCCGCTCTCGCTGGTAGACCCGAGCGGCTATCGAGGCAGAGACTGTTCGAATTGCAATAAGGCGAACGATCCATTGCACGAGGTGCTGAATAGTGGTTCGTTTGTAGATGACTTACGACAGGAGCACACCGAGGCGTGGACGAGGGTAGCAAGGGGTCATCAATTTGTCGGTGAGCTGCAAGCTGTTCGGGACCAGCAGTACGACTATTTCTTCTTCGACTTCTGGATCAGCCACGGGTTCCACTCTGGTTCGCCAGGTGTAGCCACGTGGCAACGAAACGCGCCAGACCGCCGTCCGAGCGGTAATGAGCCTGTACCAAGGCAGACAATCGATACGCCGGAGCAGTCTAGGATGGGCGTGGCACGACGGAATACCCAGCTTGATAGACTGCAGACGGGGCTGGACGCATTGGGCTTTGCTGGGCCGATAGGACCATTTGCGGATTTCGCTAACGCGGCTATCTCAGCGGGGCGCGGCAATTGGACTGATGCCGGCATAAACCTCGTGGCGATAGTGCCAATTGCCGGCGACGCCGTTAAGGGCGCAAGAATGACGTCCAGAGCGCTGGATGCCGCAAGGGCGGGAGGCAGGCTTGGTGGTACGGCGCACCGGGGAACTGTTGCAAGTCGAGCAGGAGAGCTTGAGCGGCAAGGCCATACCGTAACGGCAGGCGGAGGTCGATTGCCGGAGCGATCTGTGATTACGCCAGAGGGCAAGCGTCGATTCCCTGACATTTCGACCCGCGACCCAAACGGTAATCCTTACCACGAGAACGTCGGTCGTTCCACGGTCGGTGGCGACCCTATAGCGCGCGAGCGACGCGCGTTGGATGACATCCGGCGCGCGACGGGTACGGATCCAGGCTACACCCCGTACGATCGGTGATCTCGCATGAGTAAACTGAGCCAGGAATTCTTTTGGAGGCCCGCGGAACTACAACTGTGGCTCCGCCGCGTTTGCGAGGAGCTCGGCCTGTGGCTCGTTGTCTGGCGCGTTGGTAAGAGCGCTGAGCTAGTTGATCTGGCGTCAATACAGCCGTCGATGTTTTGTGGGGGGCAGGAAGACTCGGTTCAGCTGTTTCTGGGTACTGCATCGCTGTCTGCAGCCCCACAGTGGCGAGTAGTCGCGGATCGTCGGGAGCTGGATTTCCAGCGCTCATACGCGGTGCAGCTGGTCCCGAGCATGCTGTCGGCTGATGGGGAGATACTGCTGCAGGGCCGGCTCGCGATAATGCGGTCCACTGACTATGATGATCAGAAGCGCGCGGCCGAGTTGGCTAAGCTGTTTCGGCGTCTGGCAGCAGAATTGCAGCGGGACTCTGAGGCCGGCCTGGTGATCGTGCAGGCGCTACCGACGGGAGAGACGAAACGCTGGAAAGACATGCTTGTTGGTCCTGGGATTTCTGAATCCAAGTTCAAGCTGAAACAGTTTTCTCGAGGCGAGGTGGAGTTCCGGGTTGAGTCGCTCTAGTCTGTTGCCGCAAGGGCGGGAGGTGCCACAGTTCGGAATGCGCATCTCGCTGGCAAGGTCCACCCGAAGACGGGAATTCCGTTCGATCGCAACGGGTTCCCGGATTTCTCGAGCGTCTCGCGCAGTACGGTGCAGATACCGCAGCCAGGAAATCGAGCTGCGGACTTCGCGGCGGCCAACCGAGCGGCCGGACTTCCAAGCACGCCTCGTGGCTACACCTGGCATCACCATCAGGACGGCAGAACCATGCAACTGGTGCCGACGGACATACATCGAGCGACTGGTCACACGGGTGGCGTAGCGCTCGGTGGCGGAGGGCCCTGAGCGATGCTGCGCGACGTCGTCGAGCCCAATTCGAGAGTTAGCGAGAACGAGCTTCGATCATTCGCGGACAAGTACGGTATTCGCCTGCCGAAGGCTTATGCAGAATTTCTGTTGAGCACCAACGGTGGGCAACCCGTGCCTGCGGCGTTTCCCATCGCAGGTATGGAGGACAATCCGGCGGGTGTGGTTCAAGCGTTCTTTGGACTTCGGGCAAACATTGAGACGGAGGACCTCGAACGCAATTTGGCGGAACTTGGGAGCACTGTGCCGACTGGCATCCTGCCGATTGCTAGCACCGAAGGCGACGACTTCCTGGTTCTCGACCTTCGGCAAGCGCTTGCTCCGGTTCTGTTCTGGGATCGAAGGAACTATTGGGGGAGCAATCTGTGGAATGAGGGTGATCTCTATCCCGTGGCAGTAGACTTTGATGCCTTGTTGCGTGAGCTTCGAGACCTGTAGTCGGACTCTGCCTTGGTGCGCTCGTTGACGATTCTACGCGCTATTCTCGCCGCTCTCTTGTTGGTCGCACTGCAGACGTTCGCGGTCACGGCCGCGCCTGCTGAAAACCGCGCATCGGGGTCTGCGAGCGATCCTAGCAGCCTAATCGAGAGCGAGACGCGGCTAAGCGAAAGATCCGTCAGGGAAAACATCGCCCTGGACTACGACATCGCCTCGGATGATGCTGTTGCCGCAAGGGTGGGAGCAGCGCTGGGGCAAGGCTTCCGGTCGCACTCTGCGCTAACGCGTGCACTGGGGCCTGCCGGCCCGGGACGGCAATGGCATCACATCGTTGAGCAGACGCCAGGAAACATTGGGCGATTCGGCGCCGAGGCTATTCACAACACCGGCAACGTAGTGCGACTTGACGCCACGAATAATGGTCGAATCAGCGGCTTCTACTCATCAATCCAGCCGTTCACCGGTGGGCAGACGGTCAGACAATGGTTAGGTACGCAATCTTTCGACGAGCAAGTTCGGTTCGGCCTCGACACTCTGCGCCGTTTTGGAGTCGGCCCGTGACCGGCCCGTGTAATGCTGGGCCGACAGTGGCAGCCCTTGTCGCAAGTTATCGCGCGGCCGCGAAACATCATGGCGAAGCCACCGAGAATGGAGATCACAAGGAGGCAAACAAAGCAGCGGAGACGATCGCTTCGGCTTATCGAGAATTGCGCCAATACGGCACTGACGCGCAGCGTGAGATTCTTCGCCTTATAACGGACCCGGACCCTGGGATCAGACTTTGGTCTGCGAGCCACTCATTAGAATTCTCGCAGCCCGAAGCCGAAGCGGAACTGGCTAAACTTGCCAATGCCAAGAGCTTGTTAGGACTAAGCGCCGAGATGACGTTGAAGGAATGGCGCGCGGGGCGACTGCGGTTTCAGTAGCGCTCCGCACACTTTTGGCGTAGGTTTGTTGCCGCAAGGGCAAAAAGAGCTCTTCCGAGTACGACGCCAATGGCAACATGACGACTGGACGCGGCCAGAACATCACGTGGACGAGTTTCAACTTGCCGGCTTCGATCACGCTGCCCGGCAGCGGGGGCGGGGGCGGCCCGACGACAGAACCGGTGAACTGGACCAACCTCAATACCGTGACGCTGGGCCCCAACGGCGCGATCCAGAAGTCGGTCGGCGGGAACTGGAACGGCACTGCGTCCTCGACGCAGACCATCACCGGCGATGGCTCCCTGGAGTTCAAAGTCAATAACAACGGCGCGAGTCCCTACGTGAACGCGTCGTGGAACTGCCTCAACTCCGGCTCTACGTCCCTCTTGGAGTATTGCCTCAATATCGGCGGGGGCTATGCCGAAGCGCGGGTAAACGGGGTCTGGCAGTCCGATACCACAGCGAGCACGGCAGATACCTGGAAGATTGCGGTCGAGAGCAATGTCGTCAGGTTCTACAAGAACGGCACCGTGTTTCACACCGCGACCCCGGCACCGAGTTTCCCGCTCGATGCGCAATTCGCATCGTCGAACGACGGCTACGGTCTCACCGAGGCAAGCATCACGACTGGAGCCGGTGGCGGCGGTGGTGGCTCGACCAATCTCGCACTGAACAAGCCCGCGAGCGGCAGCGCGGCCTGTCAGGCGAGCGAGAGCTGGGAGAAGGCGGTCAACGGCAGCGTCGGCGGCGGCTGGTCCGACAAGTGGTGCTCGCTGGTGGCTACCAAGTGGCTGCAAGTGGATCTGCAGTCGACGCAAGCGATTTCGCAGTTTGTCGTCAAGCACGCACAGGCGGGCGGCGAGGATGCCGCTGATAACACCCGGGCTTTCAACATTCAGGTGAGCACCAACGGCAGCGCCTGGTCGACAGTCGTCGACGTACCGAGCAACACCCAGGCGGTCACCACGCATCCTGTGACGAACGTGAGCGCCCGTTACATCCGCCTGAACATCATCACCCCGACCCAGGATTCCGATCCCGCGGCGCGAATCTACGAATTCGAAGCGCATGGCAGCGCTGGCGGAGGAGGCGGCAGCAGTACACTGTCGGCCCAGTTCGAGTACGACGCCAATCATCAGTACATCAAGCAGATCGGGTGCTATGCAGACGGCTGCTCGACCACCTACTACATCGGCGGCATACTCGAGAAAGTCACGAGAAATGGGATCACTCAGTATCGGCATATGATTCGCGCTGGCGGCTCCACCGCGATCGTCTCGCGTGCCACGAATGGCACTAACGCGGCGCACTACGTCACGCAGGATCATCTCGGCAGCAGCGCGGCGATCACCGACAGCACCGGCGCAGTGCTCGTGAATTCCAGCTTCGGCGCCTTTGGCGCGCGGCGCGGCAGCAACTGGACCGGCACCCCGAGTCCGCCCGACTGGGCAGCGATCGCGAGCACCACACGGCGCGGCTACACCGATCACACGATGCTCGACAACCTGTCACTCATTCACATGAACGGGCGCGTGATGGATCCGTTGTTGGGCAGATTTATCAGCGCCGATCCCTACATCGATGGCGCGATGAATACTCAGGGGTGGAATCGGTACAGCTACGTACAGAACAATCCGCTCTCGCTGGTAGACCCGAGCGGCTATCGAGGCAGAGACTGTTCGAATTGCAATAAGGCGAACGATCCATTGCACGAGGTGCTGAATAGTGGTTCGTTTGTAGATGACTTACGACAGGAGCACACCGAGGCGTGGACGAGGGTAGCAAGGGGTCATCAATTTGTCGGTGAGCTGCAAGCTGTTCGGGACCAGCAGTACGACTATTTCTTCTTCGACTTCTGGATCAGCCACGGGTTCCACTCTGGTTCGCCAGGTGTAGCCACGTGGCAACGAAACGCGCCAGACCGCCGCCCGAGCGGTAACGAGCCTGTACCGAGGCAGACAATCGATACGCCGGAGCAATCAAGGATGGGTGGGCCGCAGAGTCTCAAGGCGTTTGGCGATAGAAGAGTGGCGCAATTTCAAGACTATCTCGCCGACAGGAACTGTGGCGTTCCCTGCGGCATCGCGTATGCTTCTTCCGCTGCATTGTACGAGGGATTCGCGCAAAGTGCTCTTGAAGCGTTTGACGAGTTGCACGCGGGAAACTACGGGGCTGCTGCGCTCAGTGCTGCAGTAACTCTCGCCAAACCTCTTAGGCTGCTGGAGAAAGGCAAGGATCTCGCACGGAGCGGCGTCGTCCGGGATCACGTCACACGCAACACCAGGAACTGGAGCGCGGCATTGAAATCAGAAGGCGATGCGCGTGCGCTCGCGCGGCAGAAACTCGGCTCGAATCCCGTTGAGGTCGAACCTGGGAAGTGGCGAAGCGCCGATGGGAAGTGGCAGTACCGAGCCAAACCTGGCGATGTGTCAAACAGGCATATCCACTTGGAGGAACTCAACCCACAGACAGGCGAGGTATTGCAGAATGTGCACCTTCGTTGGCCGGAAGGAACTGGGCGATGAGATGGAAGATTGAAGCCGCAATTGAGTTAGAGTCGGCGGATATCGAAGCCACACGTCTTTGGGATTTGGCATTGCGTCAGCTGGTGATGCCCGATTTCGCTCTAGGCCTTTGCCTTTTGTGGCAGGACCTTGTCTCCGCAATTGAGTTAGTGAGTTCCGACCGTACACGAGGCCTAATCCTCGAGCGAGGGAAAGAGCCGGGTAGCTATGAAGCGGTCGTGGATTGGAAGCGCGATTCAGCGCTTCTGGTTTTGTCTCCGACTGAGCTAGAGATGTTGATGGTTTTCTGCCTCAAATCTGTTCGTGATGGTGCGGCCGAAGTTGATCACATTGACATCGAAGCGCGCAACGCAGTGGCAAGCGGTAAGCCCGGGAGTTTTGTATTCAAGTTCCCACAATCTGCCACGCCAGTTCATGAGAAGGAGGCTAGGCGCCGTCTTGGTCTGTGATTTGTCGCCGCAAAGGCAACAAGAGCTCTTCCGGCACTCCATAGGACCGGAAAAGTTCACCGTGCGTTGCCAAGAGCGGAGGGATCTCAGTCGGTACTCTCGTGACGAATTGAAGCAGTTGCAGCAGGATCTGCGTCATAGCGTGTAGGAGCGAATTCGGAAGACCTCTGAACTTGGTCCCGATCGGGCGACCGGACAGCGGCAAGCAGCAGAACAGCAGCTCATTATTCAGATCGACAAGTTCCTGAGCGGGTCATGAGCACAGCATTTCTGGGAAACCCTTTGATCGCCGAACTGCTCGATGACCCGGCAAGGTTCAAGCAGGAGGGGCACGCTTATCAGCTGCTCGAGGAGTACTTCTCTGGGTTCCCGGTCGAAACGCTTCGTCCTCTTATGCGCCATGAGAACGGGTTGGTTCGACACGCCGCGTTGTGGGTTGCATCAGAACTAGGCGAGCAGGCGTGCGTGCTGCTGGGGGACGCGATCCCGCTCATCGCAAGCGATGATCGATTCGAGAGCTATCACGCCCTAGAGATCGCAGCCGTGTGCGCGGTGGGTGATCAAGTCGAGCGATTTGTTGCTGTTGTCGCGGGGCTGGAGTCGAGCGACGGCGTCATTCGCGGCTTGACGATGCGGCTCATGTCGCGCGCGGACGCTGCGCAACTCAGAGCAGCGGCTGCGGCCGCTGTGGGCGATACGCGGCTCGCTGAAGTACACAAG
This sequence comes from Steroidobacteraceae bacterium, assembly GCA_041395625.1. Classification (GTDB taxonomy): domain Bacteria; phylum Pseudomonadota; class Gammaproteobacteria; order Steroidobacterales; family Steroidobacteraceae; genus CADEED01. The sequence goes on from JAWLAE010000005.1 coordinate 202,015, forward strand.
CGCGGGCTAGAGCTCTTGGCGATTGGCGATACGGTAGACCCGAATGCGATCAAGCGCTTCCTAACGAGTGAGGATGGTGTGGCTCGCTCTTACGGTGCGATTGCGGCGAAGCGCTTGAGCAACAAGTATCCGGAGTTGCTTGAGGTGGCGGCCAGCCTTCCCGATACGAGCGTGAGCAAGTTTGCGGGTGATGCTGCGTAGGAATGTCGTCGCTCTGTTGCCACAAAGGCTACTACTGCCGGGCACCGACTCGCGTAAGTTGATGCTGACGCGCTACGCCGAGAAGGAGCGCAAACTCACCCTGTGGTTCGAGCTCGCGCTCTTCGCCGCGGCCACAATTGATTGCCGACTCGAAGTGGGCACCACGGATGCGAGTCAATACCGCATCGCAGCGGCCCCAATCGTCGGTCTGTTTGGTCCTGTAGCGCCTCGTCGTTGTGCCGCGGATCGGGCGTCGAATAGAATGCACTCCATTGGGTTTGCTTTCTCAAGCGCTTTCTGCGGCGGACCGACACTGGAGCCGACGCTGCGGCAATGATCAGGGAGGACTTTCTTGTTGCTGTTTTCGCCCATGTTCGCGCGCCGCCAGCCGACTATGGCGATTCCAAGCGCGGCGCGCTCGCCCGGAGCGACCGGAAAGCTGCAATGGCGCGGCGTACTCGCCTTGTCGCTATGCCACGTGATCGCGCTGAGTGCGTGTGGTCCGTCGCAGCAGGATGCGGAGCTTGCGATCGCTGAGATCGAGGAGGGTGCGGCGTCGATCGAGACGGATGCGAAACGCTTTGCGCCCGAAAGCTACGCGCGATACAAGTCTCAGCTCGCGGCGCTGAAGGCCGCGTTCGAGAAGCGCGAGTTCGATACCGTGGTCGACGGGTCAGCGAAGCTGACGGCGGCGCTCGATGAAACGCGCAAGGCAGCGGAAACGGGCAAAGCGGATTTCGACGCACGACAAGCGCGGTTGGAGCAGCGGTGGGACAAGCTCGACACCGATCTCGGCTCGGTTCAGGGAGCGCTCGAGAAGCGTCTGCGTATGCTCGCGGACAGTCCGCAGTTGCCGCAAAACTTCGATCGGGCGCGGCTCGAACGGGTGGGCACGAGTTTCGCACGGCATGCGGCGAGTCGTCGGGAAGCCCAGTCGCTCGCCAAGTCGGGCGAGTTCGCCGAGGCATTGCTGCGCGGTGCGCAGATCGAAGCGGGTTATCTCGCGCTCATGCGCGAGGTCGGCCTGGCACCCGCGCAGTAGTCTTGGCGTATAGATCGTAGTCGTTTGCCGCCACTATTTTGACGTCCGCGAATTCCCCGACCGGCAGGTCGTTGCCGGCACTGATCCGGACGACGCCATCGATCTCCGGCGCGTCCGAGCGACTGCGTGCGATCGCTGTGTCGCCCTCGATGGCATCGACGAGTACGCGTTCCGTGTGGCCGATGCGCTGCTGCAATCGGGCTGCACTGATGGCCGCCGCGCGGCTCATGAAGCGCTCGTAGCGCTCCTGCTGCACCTCGGGCGCAACGTGATCGGCCAGCGCATTGGCGGTCGCGCCTTCGACGGGCGAATACTTGAAGCAGCCCACCCGATCGAGCTGGGCTGCATCCAGCCAGTCGAGCAACTCCTGGAATTCCCACTCGGTTTCGCCCGGGAACCCCACGATGAAAGTGCTGCGGATCGTGAGTTCAGGGCACTCGCTGCGCCACTGCTGGATACGCGCGAGTGTATTGTCTGTCGAGCCCGGGCGGCGCATGCGCTTCAGCACACTCGGGCTGCCGTGCTGAAACGGAATGTCGAGATACGGCAGCACGCGGCCCTCGGCCATCAGACCGATCACCTCATCGACATGCGGGTACGGATAGACATAGTGCAGCCGTATCCAGATACCGAGTTCGCCGAGGCCGCGCGCCAGATCCAGAAAACGGGTTGCATACTGCTGGCCACGCCACTCTGCGCTGCGATAGCGCAGATCGGAGCCATAGGCGCTGGTGTCCTGTGAGATCACTAACAACTCTTGCACGCCAGCCTTGGCCAGCCGCTCGGCTTCGCGCAGCACGTCGTCGATCGGCCGACTCGCGAGCCGGCCACGCATCGAGGGGATGATGCAGAAGCTGCACTTGTTGTTGCAGCCTTCGGAGATCTTGAGATAAGCGTAGTGCCGCGGCGTCAGCCGGATTCCCTGCGGCGGCAGCAGATCGAAGAACGGGTCGTGGCGCGGCGGCAGGTGCTGATGCACGGCCGACAGCACGTCCTCGTAGGCATGCGGGCCGGTGACGCCTAACACGTTCGGATGTCGTTCGAGTATCCGTTCCGGCCGCGCGCCCAGGCAGCCGGTGACAATCACGCGGCCGTTCTCGCGCAGCGCCTCGCCGATCGCATCGAGTGACTCGTCGACGGCGCTGTCGATGAAACCGCAAGTGTTGACGACGACGACATCCGCCGCCTCATAGCTCGGCGCAACGACATAGCCCTCGGCACGCAGCTGCGTGATGATCCGCTCGGAATCCACCAGCGCTTTCGGGCAGCCGAGGCTCACGAAGCCGACGGTGGGGGCTGGCTCATGCGGTGGTTTGGCGGGCATGGGCGCTATCGTAACCCGCCAGCCGTGCACCGTGCGTTCTCCACTCTGACTGAGCGTGGAAATCTCGCGGAGGGCTTATGTACGGTAGTCACACGGCGTCCCGCCCGATCAGCGCGGGGCTACGATTTCTGTTGGTGGGCGGCGCGCATGTGGCGGTTGGCTTGCTGATCGCGCAAGGCCTGGGTGTTCGTATACCGATGCTGCAGGCGGCGAAGCCGATCGACACGCAGATCATCGACGAAGCGCGGCCGCTCGACCCGACGCCGGCGATACCGGATGGCGTCAAGTCGCTGGAGCCACCCACAATAATCGATCCAGCGCCGCTTCCCGAGCCGCAAGACACCACGCCACCAGTCGACCCGTCCACCGCGGTAACGGTGCCGCCCGCGACCGGCGGCGGGGGCGCCGTCGCGACGACGCCAGCACCCGTGCTCACGCGAGTACGCTCGGATCCTAACCACCCCATCAGCCAGCCACCCTACCCACCGGTGTCGATTCGGCTGGGGCAGCAGGGACCGGTCGTCGTATCGGTGTGGGTGCTGCCGAACGGCCGGGTCGGCGATGTCCGTCTGGACGCCAGCAGCGGCTTCGACGCGCTCGATCGCGCGGCGATGAGCGAAGCGCGGCGCTGGCGACTCGTGCCGGCCACGCGCGATGGCATCGCAATCCCACAGTGGTACGCCGTGCGGGTGGTGCTCAACCTGCAGGAGCGCTGAGGCGCCACCTGTCGGATGACCCATCCGCGCATCGGTCCGACTTGACGTCTTGGTTTCTCGCGAGCGCCGCGCATGAGTAGATAGCGACCATCGGATGGTACTTAGGTACCGCCCCTACTGGATCGCGTTGAACCATGACAACAACCAAGCGGGAACTCGCCATCGTGGGTGGCGGGATAGGTGGGCTAACGGCCGCGCTTGCGCTGCAGCAAGCGGGCTTTCAGGTGCGTGTGTACGAGCAGGCGCCGCAGTTGGCCGAAGTGGGCGCCGGTATTTCGCTGAGCCCGACGGCCGTCCACGGACTCAATCATCTGGGTTTGCGCGAGGTCCTGCTGCGTGAGGCCTATGCGCCGGAGGACCAGGTGGTCCGGCATTACCAGAACGCCCGACCGTTATCGGACATCAACCGCGGCCGGTCGCTGCTCGAGCGCTACGGCGAGCGCTACTACCTGATCCACCGCGCGGATCTGCACGATGCGCTGGCGGCTGCCGTGCGAGCGAACGATCCGGCGGCCATTCTGCTGGATCATCGGTTCCAGTCGCTCGAGCAGCACGACGATCATGTGCAGCTCTCGTTCAGCAATGGCAAGCGCTACTCGGCGACGGTCGTGATCGGTGCCGACGGCTCGCGCTCGGTCGTCCGCGAGCAGTTGTTTGGCCCGGGCGATCCACAGTTCACGGGCTATATCGCATGGCGTGGCCTCGTGCCGATGGAGAAGGTGCCGGCGGGCATACTCAAGCCACCGTCGGGCATCTTCGTGGGGCCGCGTCACCTGGTCAATCGTTACCCGGTGCGGCGTGGCACGCAGCTCAACTTCGTCGCGTTCGCGGAACGCACGGCTTGGACGGAGGAGGGCTGGTCGATCCATTCCACCGTGCAGGAGTTGCTGGACGAGTTCGCCGGCTGGCATGAGTACGTCCTGACGTTCATGCGGGAGACGCCGCCGGAGCTGTTGTTCAAGTGGGGCTTGTTCGATCGGGAGCCGCTCGAGCAATGGACCCGGGAGCGCGTGACGTTGTTAGGCGATGCAGCGCATCCGGTGCTGCCGTTCTTGGGTCACGGCGCGGTGATGGCCATCGAAGATGGCGTCGTCTTGGCGCGCGCACTGGCTGAATCCGCACGCCTCGAGGACGGGCTGCAACGTTACGAGAATGCGCGCCGCGAGCGCACCACGTTCATCGTGTTGCAGTCGCGTGAGGCCGGCAAGCATTTCCATCATGCCGATCCGGACAGTTATGGCGAGCGTTCGCAGGGCAAGCCCGCGGACGAACGGCTCGGGTTGTTCGATTACAACCCGGTCACGGCGCCAATCTGAGCGCTTATTTCGCCGTTACAACGATTTCCGTGCGGCGGTTCTCCGCGCGTCCTTCGGGCGTGTCATTGCTGGAGCGCGGATTGTCGGCACCGAAGCCACGAGCCGTCAGCCGCTCGGCGGCGATACCGCGTTCGATCAGCGCGCTGCGCACGGCTGCGGCGCGCTCCTGCGACAGCGTGCGATTCTGGTCGGCGTCGCCGCTGCTGTCGGTGTGACCTTGTAGCTCGACCTGCGCTGCGGGGAAGGCGCCGAGCACGTTGCCAACGTCATCGAGGGTGCGCGCCGAGGCCGTATCGAGCCTTGCGGTACCGGAGTCGAAGTTGAGATTGTCGAGCACGAACGTGCGCGGCACGCTCGTATCGTCGGCGTTCTGCAGGTAAGCTAACAACTGCGCCGCGGCCGAGTCAACTGCGCCTTGCAGCTCGACGGTCGGTGCGGTGACGACGGGTTCTGGCGTCGCGACGGGGTCCGCATAGCTGGGCGTGTCCACCGCCACTGTCTCGGCTTTCTGGCAACTGCGCAGGCCAAAGAACAGCAGGATGGCCGCCACGGGCACGATCAGCCACGGCAGGAGCGACGGCCGCCGTTCCGGATCTGCGGCGGCTGTCTCGGGCACAGGCGTCGGGGCAGCGGTCGTCACGGGTGGTGGGACGGGCGCAGCTGCGGTGGCCGGCCCACCGAGATCGGCCATGCCTAGCGCTGCACCCAGCCCGGGCGGAGCAATGCTCGGCAGCTGGCTCTTGACGGCACTCAGCATGCCCAACAAGCCCGCGGCATTGAGGCCATTCGAGCGGCTTTGCTTGCCGAGGACCCCCAGAATGATCGGAATCGCCATGCCGAGCAGCGAAGACGCCGACGAGCGGCGCACCCCACCAAAAGAGCTCAGCAGATCGGCGACGGCGTCGCCCCGACTGCCCAGCATCGTGCCCATGAGGCTCTTGCCGGTGTTGAGCACGGCATCGGTCTGCGCACCGCCGCCGAGCGCGCCGGCCAGGTTGTTGAGCAGGCTGCCATCGTGCTTGCCAGCGTGGACCAGATCCAGGAGTCGCGCCGCGCCGTTCTCGCTGTTGCCGAAATTGTTGACGATGCCCGCCAGCAACGCGGGGACCGCGCCACCTGTCAGGGTCTTCGCCGTTGCCGCCGGGTCCTCGCCGACGGTGCCGGCGACCTTGGCAATCACGTCATCCCCCAGCTGCGATTTCACGAGATCGAACAGATTCATGGCGTACGGCCTCCCAGCCTGTGTGGCCCGACGAGCGAGCGACTGTTTTTCGTGGGCGACATTATGCGCGCAACTGATCACTGGTCGACTGTTTCACGCGGCTGGCGAGCGGCTGCCGGGTGCATTAGAGTGATTCGGTCAAACAGTCATGTACGGATATACAGATGCACGCGCCAACTGCTGTCGTATCAGAGACCCTGCCGCCACTCGCCACGCGCGCTGACGCGTCCTACCTCGATTTCGTCGAGGGCTTTCGCGAGTACATACTGGGACCGGGCGCCGATTTCGAGCGCCGCTTGAACGCGGCGGCGGAGGCAGAAGAAGCGCGCCGTGGCGCGAAATTCGCGCGCGTGGAAGAGATCCGCGATTTCCTCGAAGCCATGCCTGTCACCCATTTGCGCAACCGCCTGACGCGCACGCAGCAGGAGATGAAATGGGTGAAGCTGCGCCAGTCCTATGACGCGCAGCGCGCGCAGTTGCTGGCCGAGCTGGCCCTCTGGGACGAGCGCGGACCGGCGCGACTGGAGCTCGATCCCGACTTCGTGCATCCGCCGTACACCAATGTGCACTTTCACCTGCAGCCCGGTGGTTACTACAAGGACGAGTTGGGCGGTTTCCTCTATCACTACGGCACCAAAGTGTTCTTCCGCGGTGACAACGACAAGGACGAACTGCACGCCAAGCTGGTGGGATTCGTGCCGCCGCCGTCCGGCCAAGTCAAGCGCATACTCGATCTGGCCTGCTCCATGGGCCAGAGCACAACGGCGTTCAAGGCACGCTTCCCTGCGGCAGAGGTGATCGGCATCGATCATTCTGCGGCGATGCTGCGCGCCGCTCACCGACGGGCGTCGATGCTGGGTAGTGAGGTCACGTTCGCCCAGCGACTGGTCGAAGACACGCGTCTGCCCGACGGGCACGTCGACCTGGTGTTCGCCTTCATCCTGTTTCACGAGCTGCCACAGCGCATCGTGCGCGCGACCGTCGCCGAGGCCTTGCGCGTGCTGCGCCCGGGCGGCGCGTTCGCCATCTACGATTTCAACGGTACCGACGGACAGTCGCCCTACCAGCGTTACCATCGCTACTTCGACGCACGCCACAATGGCGAGCCGTATTCGCAGGATTTCTGCGATTGCGATCTGACGTCGATCCTGCGTGATGCGGGCTTCAACGTCGCCAAAGCCGCCGCCTTGCCGGATCGCGCCGGCGGTCCGGGCTACATGAAGCATTGGTACGCGGTGCGGCCTTGAGCATGGGCGAGAGCTGGGACGCCGAGGCGTACGCCAGGCAGACGCCGGAGACCGGTACGCCGATCGCGGGCGACAACCCGGTCTATCTGCCCGATCCGCTCGCGGACGCCACCGTGCGCATGGTCGTCGAGCTCGCCGCGCAGGTCTGGATCGATCGCGAGCGCTTGTTAGTACTGGAGACGTTGCTGGCCGAGCAGGGTGTCGTGACCCGTGCGGCCGTGGAGTCTTTCAAGCCATCGCCGGCGCAGGCGGCCGAGTTCAAGGCGCAGCGCGATCGGTTCGTCGACGACGTCTTCAAGGCGCTGCGGACCATACCCCTGCATGAGTAAGCGCCGCTTCCTGTTCGTGTCCTGGTCGGCGCTGATCAGCGACATCGCCTGGCAGATCAGCAAGGAAGGCCACGAGGTCAAGTACTACATCGATGCCGAGAAGGAGCGCGATATCGGCGACGGCTTCGTCCCCAAGTGCCACGACTGGCGCAGCGAGGTGGACTGGGCCGATGTCATCGTGTTCGACGACACGCTCGGCCACGGCGCGCTCGCTGCGGAGTTGCGCGCAGCGGGCAAGAAGGTGATAGGCGGCACCCCCTATACCGACCGGCTCGAGGACGACCGCTCCTTCGGCCAGGACGAACTGCGCAAGGCCGGGGTGAACATCCTGCCATACCGGGAGTTCACCGACTTCGACAGCGCGATCGTCTACGTCCACGACAACCCGGATCGTTACGTCATCAAGCCGAGCGGCGAGGCCGGCAACGTCAAGCGGCGCCTGTTCGTGGGCGACGAGGACGACGGCGAGGACGTGATTCGTGTGCTCGGCGCCTACAAGAAATCGTTTCCCGATGAGATCAAGGTTTTCCAGCTGCAGAAGCGCGTCACCGGCGTCGAAGTGGCGGTGGGCGCGTTCTTCAACGGCAAGGAGTTCGTCTACCCGATCAATGTCAACTTCGAGCACAAGAAGTTGTTTCCCGGCAATATCGGGCCGTCGACCGGCGAGATGGGCACCACCATGTTCTGGTCCAGCCCTAACAAGCTGTTCAGCTCCACCCTGAAGAAGATGGAACCGCTGATGGCGCGCGAGGGCTATGTGGGCTACATGGATCTCAATTGCATCGTCAACGGCAACGGCATCTATCCGCTCGAGTTCACGGCGCGCTTCGGCTATCCCACGATCAGCATTCAGCAGGAGGGCATGACGACGCCGATCGGCGAGTTCTTCTACGATCTGGCGAGCGGCACGGCTACCAAGTTCCGCGTCAAGAGCGGCTTTCAGTTGGGTGTGCGCATCGCCGTATCGCCCTTTCCGTTCGATGACGACGCCACGTTCAATTCGGTGTCCAAGAACGCCGCCATTCTGTTCAAGAAGGGCATCCCCGAAGAAGTGCACATCGAGGACGTCAAACAGATCGATGGCCAGTGGTATGTGGCCGGCACGTCCGGCGTCGTACTGATCGTCTGCGGACTCGGGCAGACCATGCGCCAGGCACAGGCACAGGCGTATGCGCGCGTGCGCAACATCATGATCCCGGACATGTACTATCGGGACGACATCGGCGAGCGCTGGTTTGAGGATCACGACAAGCTGCACACTTGGGGCTATTTGCGTGAAGCCTGAGGATGCTCGCTGATGCGCCTGGCGCAGGGCATCGTCGGAATCGCAGGCTATGGTCTGGCTGGTGTCGCGGCCATCTCGCTGCTGCTCGGCGGCTATCTCGCCAAAAACACGCTCGCGCTCGACAATGACGCGCGCGAGACGACCGGTACCGTGGTCGGCCACGTCGAGACCTCCGCCGATGGCAAGCCGCGGTACGCGCCGCTTGTTGCCTTCACGACCGCCACCGGCGAGCGCGTGGAGTTCCGCGGGCAGTTGAGTGCGCCCGCCCGGCGCTGGGTGGCAGGCCAGCCTGCGCCCGTCAGATATCTCGCGTCGGAGCCGAAGATCGCCCGCGTCGACAGCTTCGTCGACAACTGGCTCGGCGCCAGCGTCGCGCTGGGCCTCGGTCTGATCGCCGCGATCGCGGCGTTCGTGTTGGTGCGGTCTGCCAAGCGCGAGCTGGCGGGTCCGGAGTGATGCCAGTGTGCGATCGGGCCCTGTAAGCACTGCCAAGCCGTTCTGCAGCCACAACAAGGCGCCAAATCTGGCCGAACACAGTCGTTTCGGGCGTGTGATCTGTCGTCTGTCGCCCCCATGATGGCGGTTGATCCCCGATCCCAAATCAACAGCAGCGCCGCGCCCAAGGAATGTGTAAAATGGTGTGTGAGGTATCACACATGGCAACGAACCTATCCTTGGACCCGGCACTCCTGGAACGAGCGCTCGCGGTGAGTGGCGAGAAGACAAAAAAGGCGGCGGTGACGCGTGCCCTGGAAGAGTTCATTGCTCGTCGCCAGCAGAAGCGTGTACTGGATTTGCTGGGCAAACTGGAATGGGATGAGTCGTTCGACTACAAGTCGGAACGCTCGCGGAAATGACGCTGTTGGTCGATACGAGCGTCTGGTCACTCGCCCTGCGACGAGACGGCTTGGTCGATGATCCTCATGTGAAAGCATTGCAAGCGGCATTGAATGGCGGCGAGTCGGTGGTGACAACAGGGCTGGTGCTGCAAGAGCTGTTGCAAGGTTTCGCTGGGCCGCGCGCCGGTCAAGACATCATCGACCGATTCAGCGCGTTGCCATTGCTCCCGTCGACCCGGCGAGATCACATCGATGCTGCCGCCTTGCGCAACATATGCCGTCGGGCGGGTGTGCAGCTCGGTACGATCGACGCGCTATTGGCGCAGCTCTGTATCCGACACGAGTTGACCCTGCTGACTACCGACGCCGATTTCACACGGGCCGCAGAGCACTGCAAACTGCGGCTTTGGAGTGCCAACTAACTCACTCAAGGCACAGTACGAGAGAGAATCTTCCCAAGCACGTGGGGCTCTGACGGCGCGTGTAGAGGGTGCCGCAGCAAGGGCCGCGCGCGCTCCTGTGCCGTTTTCAGTCTAACTACTTCGCCAGGGGGGAGATGCGCGCGCGGCGCTTGCCAGGGTATGCCCGCGCAGCGGGCACACCCGACCCACGCGTCGGCGGAGCCCCACGCGCTTGGGCGAACTCTCTCCTAACACATGGCAGCTACTTATCCCATTTCGCCTTACTGCTAGACGTCGGCGGCAAACGTCCGCAGTGCAGCCCAGCATCCACCATCAGCACTTCGCCGGTGACGGCACTGGCACCTTCGAGGAACCAGACCAGCGCCTCCGCGATCTGCTCCGCGGTGGGTACCATTTTGAGCGGCACCATATCGGCGGCTGCGACCAGGAACTGCTGATACTGCTCGGGGCTCATGCCACCCTGCAGCCAACGAGTCTGGATGGCGCCGGGCGCGATCGCATTGATGCGGATCTCGGGCCCCAGTACTAACGAGAGCGACTGCGTCATCATGTTGAGCGCAGCCTTGCTGGCCGCATACGCCATCGACGAGGCGATGCCCGTGATGCCGCCAATCGAGGAGTTGTTGACGATCGAGCCACGCCCGCCCTTGCGCATGAACGGTGCCACGGCACGCACCATCTGGTAGGCGCCCACGACGTTCACGCGATAGATGGCGAGAAAATCCTCGGCACTGAGCCCGTCGAGATTCTCGTAGGGATTGAACTTGGTCTTGGCGGCGTTGTTGATGAGATAGTCGAGCCGGCCCCACTTGTCGAACGCGGCCTGCGCCATGCCACGACAGACGCTTTCTTCGCCGATATCGCCCTGATACAGGATCGTCTCGGCGCCGGCAGTCTGGCACTCGCGCTCGGTCTCCCTGGCCTCTTTCTCGCTCTTGGTGTAGTTGATGACGACATTGCAGCCGCGCTGCGCCAGCATCAGGGCGGCAGCGGCACCGACGCCCGTAGCGGAACCGGTGACGATGGCGACTTTGCGATCTTTTTTGCTCATGGGAATGTCCTTGGCCTAACACGTGGTCGGGCGCCGGCGAGGGGCCGGGCTGCCGATCGTGCGGGCATGATACAGAGGGCGCCGCTGCTGGGTCTCCAATAGACGGTCAGGCTGTTCGGCAGCCGGCGCAAGGCGCCGATGGGCGGGCGACGAGTCCGGTATTCTTGGGCGCTGGCTCGGGCGGCGTTGCCCGACAACATCTCAAGGAAGTCGTCACATGGCATTTCGCGACATGCGGGCGTTTCTCGCCCATCTGGAAGCCCAAGGTCAGCTGAAGAAGCTCGCCATGCCCTTCAAGGCGCGTCGGGGAGATTCGGAGCTGCAGGCGCTGATGCGCTATGTGTGCGACAAGGAGGGGCCGGCGCTGCTGCTCGAGAACTGCGAGGGCATCAACACCAAGGGCGTACCGGTGATCTTCAACGCCTTCGGCACCCGCGAACGTACGGCCATGACGCTTGGCTTGAATGACTGGCGAGCGGTCAAGATCCGACATGCCGAGATCCTCAACGATCCGTCCAAGTGGATCGCGCCGAAGACGGTCGATCGCAAGGACGCACCCTGCAAGGAAGTCGTCATCAAGGGCGACCAGGTGTCGATGGATAAACAGTTGCCGCACGTCTGGTTCGGCAAGGAAGGTCCTTCCTACCTCACCAATGCGATCACGATATCGGCCGATCCTGAGACCGGCGCGCGCAACGTCGGCTGGTATCGCTTCACGCAGTTCCTCGATGCCACGCATCCCATGGGCGAGAGCTATGCGCCGGAGCGCGCCAAGACCGACCTGGCGGCGTTCTACTGGTGGCAGCCGCCGATGTCGGACATCGGCCGCCACGTGTTCAAAGCCGCGCAGAAGGGCCAGCGGCTGCCGGTGGCGATCGCCTGCAGCGCGGAGCCGGCCATCCACGTGGGCGCTGCTACCGGCATGATCGGCGACGAGGCGGCCTTCGCCGGCGGTCTGCGCGGTGCAGCGATCGAGATGGTCAAGTGCGAGACTAACGACTTGCTCGTTCCGGCCACCTCCGAGTATGTACTGGAAGGCGAAGTCGTGTTCGACGAGGCCGAGACGATCGGTTGGCACAGCAACCCGGTCGGCTACTACGATCGTGCCCAGCGTTTTCCGATCGTACGCGTCAACTGCATCACGCATCGCAAGAATCCGCTGTGGTACGCGACCATGGAGATGGTGCCGCCGTTCGATCACAACTACCTCGCGCTGTTGCCGGTCGAGGCGGAAGTGTTCGCCGATCTGCGTCGCAAGATTCCCGAAGTGCGCGATGTGGCGTGTACGCCCAACATGACCTACATCGTGCAGCTCGCGATCGACGGCGCGCAGAAGCCGCATCCGGAATTCGGCAAGTACATCCTGCACGCGGTGTGGGGTTCCGCTGGTCGCTGGGGTCGTACCGCCAAGCTCGTGATCGTGGTCGGCCCGGACGTCGATCCGTACGACCTCAAGCAGGTGGAGTGGGCGATCGCGACACGCTGGCAGCCGGTTCAGGATTCCATCATCAATCCCTCGGGTCAGGCGTTCGTGCTCGATCCGTCGTGCGAGAAGTCACCGCAGTTCGGTGCGTTCCGGTCCGAACAGCTGGGCATCGACGCGACGATCAAGATTCCGGAGCGCTTTACCGAATACCCTGAAGTATCGAACGCGCTGCCGGACGAAGTGGCGGCGATCGCGAAGAAACTGCATGGGGTCGTCTGAACGGTTCGATCAGGCCTACTATCAGCGGTTCTATCTCGACCCGCGCACCGCCGTCACGTCACGCATCGAGATGCGCGCGCGTGCGCGGCTGATCAGCGCTTTCGTCGATCACATCGGTTTGCCGGTGGCGCGCATCCTCGACGCGGGCTGCGGGGTGGGACTGCTGCGCACACCCCTCAGACGCCACTGGCCCCGCGCGGAGTACGTCGGCCTCGAAACCAGTGAGTATCTTTGTGCACGCTATGGCTGGCAGCACGGTTCGCTCGCGACCTGGCGCGCGAGCAAACCGTTCGATCTGGTGATCTGCTACGACGTCCTGCAGTACCTCGACGACAGGGACGCGCCGCGCGCACTCGCCAATCTCGGCCGACTGTGCCGCGGCATTCTCTATATGACGGCGTTGACCAAAGGGGATTGGCAGCGCAACTGCGATCAGGCCCGCACCGACCGGGATGTGCATCTGCGCACGGCAGACTGCTATCGCGCGCGGTTGGCGCGCGCGTTTCGTCCGATCGGAGCGGGCTTCTGGATCCGTCGGGGCGCGCCACTCATTACTTGGGAACTGGAGCTTGCATGATTGCCTGGCGTGCGGTGACGAGCGTATTGGTTTGGACGGCGGGGCTCGCGCAGGCCGCAACGCCGGTCGTGCCGAATGCCGATCGCGTCGCCGTGCTGATCACGGACTGGGCCGAGCCCGAGGGCTTCGACGCTCACTACCGCAGGACTGTCGTATCGCGCAGTTTCGGCGCGCGCGCGCTGCGGCCCGACGAGCCGTGCACCGAGAACTTCGTGGGCCAGTTTCCATTCCGCTCGCAGATCGGGCTCGTGCCCTTCGCGGTTGCCTTCGAGACCAAGGGGCTCGAAGGTGTCTACGACTCGATGGGCTTGTATCGACGTAGCGCTGATGGCGCTACCTATACTTCGATAGTCGATCCGTCTGTCACGATTGCGGCGCAGGACTTGCCGCCGACGCCCGGCCTCGTGCGCCCCGCCAGGGATATCGAGAAGAAGCCGCTCAGCCGCTCGTTCTGGGCGCTCGATCCGCGCGACGACACTAACTACCTGGATGGTGTCTACCAGATTGGCCGCTCGCCCGTCGGCCGGCAGGCGAATCCGCTCGCGTTCCCGAACGGTATTCGCGATGCCGACGAGTACTCCTACGCGGCGGCCATCACTGATTTCGGCATCCTGCACGAGGATCAGACGCCGCGACTGTCGCCCGCTACCCAGCAGGTAGAGCAGGCTACCATCGTGACCCTGCAGGCGTTGTTCGGTGATCGCATCGAGGTACGGCACGGTGCCTACGCGGCGTTTCCGCCGCACACGCGCGTCGAGGACGATGTCGCGCTGGAGCTGGCCAAAGAGGGCTTCCGCAGGATGGTGCTGGCACGGGAGACCACCGACAACAACAACTACGCCAACAACTTCATGACCAAAGGCTACATCGAGCGCGCCCTCTGCCAGGGCGGCTATGGAGGCCAGATCGAATATCAGCAGGCGCGGCAGGTAGGGCGCACGCCGGAATACAACCTAGCGTTGCTGCACATCGCCAAGCAAAACCTCGACAACATCCCGCAGGGTGCCGAAGTTGCAGTGCTCTACACGACCTATGGTTTGCCATTTCCGGGTAGTGAGGCGCCGGGGCCATTCGCGGCGCCGCATCCCTGGGCGGCGGAGGTCTACCACGAGAACGCCTACAACAACTATATCGCGTTCAAACGCTACCTCGAGGCGTACTTCGGCGATCGCCACCAGTTCGCCTGGAATCCGCGGGGCCGTGCCGGCGACCTGCGAACTGACAACTACTACTCGTACGGTATATTCACGCCGGCGGATTCCAACACGGCCGACCCGGCGCTGCGATTTCGCACGTTGCGCGAGAACATCGACATAGCCAAACAGGATGGACGCAAAGAGGTCCTGGTCGTGCTGTCGCACTGGTACTACAACGGCCGTGATCCGCTGTTGGCCATCCGCGTCCTGCAGGACATTCCGTTGCAGACCCGCGACGAGGTGCGCGATGGGCAATTGTGGAAGCTGTGGTGCGAGCGGCGCGACGCGTCGACGCCAGTACCCTGCGATGCGGACGATCCCGACGTCGTCCGCCTGCAGTACACCGAGACCTTCGATCGCTGGGCGCGGGAGTTCGGCATCGGCTACGCGCACCGGATTCGCGGTGCGGTCGAGCGCTTTGGTGTGCTGCCGACCACGGTCGACCTCGAGATCGCAGCGACCGGGCCAATCGACCGCGTGCGCGGCGGCACGGTGCGGGTGGCGCGCGGCGCATTGCGGGGCACACAGCTCACGGTGCCTCCCGATGCGTATCCCGAGCAGCCCGAGCGCTTCACCATCAAGGATCACAGAGTGTTCAACGACCCGGCGGACAACATGGTCAGTGCCTGGGACGATTTCGACGCTTACATCGGCACACAACGGGTACCGGTCAGGAAAGCAGACGATCAGGGCCGGCGCGTAAGTGCGGCCGTGTTGTTAGGCCCGTATCGCACCTTGTTCAACCGGCCGGCGACTGTGACGATTCCCGTGCAGACTGCGCGCAAGCCTGAACCCGCGCGGCTGCGGGCGTTCATCTACAACGAAGTATCCGAGGATTGGGAGCCGGTGTTGCCGCCCGCCGGCAGTCCTGGCTTGCGCTACGATGCTGCCAAGCGGTCGGTGTCGTTCGAGACGCAGGTGTTAGGTGTGTTTCTGATTCTGGAGGCGAAACCCGGCTGGACACCGCGGTGGGCGGTCAAGAACCTGCCCGTTGCTGCGCTGCGCTGCGCTAGGCTCAGAACCGTGTCAGACGTTGTCTGATGTCCGTATTCACCGACCGTCAAGTGGTTGATTTGCTTGGAGAGCTGTGACGCGTGTCGCAGTTTTCGCAAGGCTTTGTGCCGCTTTGTCGGTGGCGGCGGACAAGTCCACGTCAGCCGGCGGCCCGCCTGTGCAGCGCGCGGCGCGCTCGCCAATCGCAAATTGCAAGCCACTGATATGTAAACATAATCGGCTGCTGGCACGCCGGTTGCTTTGTTCCTGTTGGGGATGCGCAAGCTCAATGACGAGCGCGCGCCTTTTTTCAATCAGGAGAATCGAAATGTTGAACAAGACCCTTAGCTGCGCTCTGGCGCTCACGCTGTTGTCGACCGCTGCCATGGCAGCTGACGGCGACCAGATGAAGGATGCTGCGACACAGGCTGCCGCCCAGCCCGCCTCGTTCGAAGCTCTCGACGCTGACAAGGATGGTCGCGTGTCGTTGACGGAAGCGGCTGCGGATTCCGCCGTGACCGAAGGCTTCTCGACTGCTGACAAGAATGCCGACGGCTATCTCGATGCAAAAGAGTTCGGTGACATGACCGAGCCGAAGAGCTAATCACTCGACTGATGTGATATCGGCGGCAAGCGATGGCGACCCCTTCGCTTGTCGCCGGTTCTCGATACCCAGAATGGCCTCGTAGCGAGCGGCACAATCTGCGCAACGACCGCGCGAGCTGCACCAGCGCAGCGACGCGCCATTGATGCGCGGCCAGAATATCCCGGCCGGATCTGCATCGATCTCGCGCAGCAGATCCAGCAGATTCCGACTGCCAGCGAGCGCGCTGCCCGCTGCCCGGTAGCGCTGCCAGCGCGGTGTGCACTCGGCCAGCGTCATTGCCCCTGACAGACAGCTCGCGGTGCGCTGATAGAGATACCAGCGACCCTCGCGCGCGCTATAGCGCAGTTCGGCGAGCGGCAGGCGTTGCATGGCGCCCGGCACGCCGCAGATCCTGCGCAATTCGAACAGCTTCACCCGATCGGTCTGTAGCTCGAACGCCAGCGGTACGGCGTGTCTTGCAGTAGGCGGGCAGATGCGCTCGCAATAGCGCCGCAAGAGCCGTTCGACCAGGTGTGCCGTGTGCTGCGGGATCTCGTTCATGAGCGCCAAGATTAACGCGCGGGACGGGTTTGGGGCAGGGCGCGCGGCCGATCGACCCGGTATGCTGCGCGCGATGCTGAAACTCCTCTTGCTGCTCGCGAATGCCGCGAAGCTCGGGCCCCTGCTCAAGACCGGCGGCACGATGATCGTCTCGATCGGTGCCTATGCCCTCTTGTTCGGCTGGTGGTATGCGGTCGGCTTCGTCCTGCTGCTGCTCGTGCACGAGCTGGGGCATTACGTGGCGGCGCGCCGCCTCGGGCTCAACGTCGGCGCGCCGACTTTCATCCCGTTCGTCGGTGCCTGGATCGAGCTGAAGGAACAACCGCTGTCTGTCGAGCAGGAGGCACACATTGCCTTCGCCGGACCATTCGTCGGTACGATCGCTGCGACACTTGTCTTGTGGCTCGCGGGCAGTACTGACAGCCGACTGCTGCTGGCCATTGCCTACGCGGGTTTCTTCATCAATTTGTTCAACCTGGTACCAATCACGCCGTTCGATGGGGGCCGTATCGTTGCACTGCTGTCGCCGCGCATCTGGTTCCTCGGCGCACCGCTGCTGGCAGCGATCTTTTACTTCATTCCTAGCCCGATGTTCCTGCTGATCCTCGTACTGCTGCTGCCGACGATCTGGAGTGCTCTGCGGTCGGCATGGCGTGGCGAAGCACCCGCCGGCAGGCCTCGCTACTACGACGCTGCGCCCGAAGCACGGGTTCGATACGCGCTGTACTACCTGCTGTTGCTCGCCTATCTTTGCATCATGACTTACCGCACGCACGGCATGCTTCGTTCGCAGTTGAGCTCTGCAGCATGAGTGCCGCGCAGCCGCTGCCGCTCGAGGCAGTTCGCCTGGCTCCCGGTCATCATGACGCCCGAACGGTGATCTTTAAGGTGATTCCACCGCGTCGTGTGCCAGTTGGTAAACGCGCCTTCTGGTGGCTCGTGCTGCGACTGGCGCGTTTCCCGCTCGGCTATCGGCTATTGTTAGTGCTGCGCCGTCATTGATCGAAAACAAGGAAAACACATGCGTTCGTCGCTGATTCTGTTGGGGCTCGTGGCGGGCCTCGGTCTCACCGTGCAGGTGGGCATGAACGCGGCGATCCGCAATGCGTCGGGCAGCGCCGGATTCGCCGCGCTGGCCAATTTCTGCGTAGGTATCGTGGCGCTGCTCGGCTTTCTGCTGGTTACACGAACACCGTTCCCGAACCTGGCGGCCCTCGGGGCACTGCCGGCTTGGGTATGGTTGGGCGGCACGATGGGGGCGCTATACGTTGCATCGGCAACGGTAATCGGGCCGGCGTTGGGCGGAACGATGCTGCTGGCGCTCACGGTGCTGGGCCAATTGCTCGCGGCGCTGGCCGTCGATCACTTCGGCTGGTTGGGCTTTCCACAGCAGCCGATCAGTCTCGCACGCATTGTCGGTGTGCTGTTGCTGCTGACCGGAACCTGGCTGATCGCCAAGGTATAATTGCGATATGACTGCAACTCCCGCGCGCGTACCAGTCACGGTACTCACAGGCTTTCTCGGCTCCGGCAAGACGACGCTGCTCAATCGCATTCTCACCGAGCAGCATGGCAAACGTATTGCTGTCATCGAGAACGAGTTCGGCGAGGTGGGGGTCGACCACCAACTCGTCATCGGTGCCGAAGAAGAGATCTTCGAGACCAACAATGGCTGCATCTGCTGCACCGTACGCGGCGACCTCATTCGCATACTCAATCAGCTGCTAAAACGTCGCGACAAATTCGATTATGTGATGATCGAAACCACCGGCATGGCCGACCCGGGTCCGGTCGCCCAGACTTTCTTTCTCGACGACGATCTCAAACAGCAATTCATCCTCGATGCCATCGTGACGGTGGTCGACGCACAGCACTTCGAACAGCATCTCGAACAACTCGACGAGCCGGGCGAGCAGGTGGCTTTCGCCGACGTGCTGTTGCTCAACAAGACTGACCTGGTGGCGGCGGCGGATCTCGAGCGGCTGGAGCGCCGGGTGCGCGCCATCAACAAGACTGCCCGGGTATTCCGTACACGCAACGCGGACGTGCCGATTGCAGCAGTGCTAAACGTAGGCGCGTTCGACCTGCAACGGGCGCTGTCGGTCGATGGAGCGTTTCTCGAGCCCGAGTATCCATTCGAATGGGCTGGCGCCTACCAACTTGCCAGTGGCAGCTAT
The DNA here is from genome assembly GCA_041395625.1 of Steroidobacteraceae bacterium. Classification (GTDB taxonomy): domain Bacteria; phylum Pseudomonadota; class Gammaproteobacteria; order Steroidobacterales; family Steroidobacteraceae; genus CADEED01. Next base: position 220,804 of record JAWLAE010000005.1, read on the forward strand.
CAACTTCGCACCGGTGCGGCGGAACATGTACACCATGATCATCAGCACGACCATGTTCACGCCGATCACGCAGCGCATGACCACGCGGGTGGCCTCGGCCTGGTCATATTGCCGATAGCCGCGGCGACTGCAGCGGCGCTCGATGCAGCGGTCGAGCCGGCGGTGCGTGCGTTCGCTGAGCCGGCGACGCCGGTGGCCTGCGAAGGCAGGCTGCAGGCAGGCGCCTATTACGGCATCGATGTGGCGCACGACGGGGCGACGTTCACGCTGACGGTGGCGACACCTGGCGCTTACGCGGTGTTCACCGAGCATGCGCCAGCGGAGTTCAATCTGCGGCTGGAAGGCACGAGGCCGGCGGCTGAGCGGGCGTTCGCGTCGCATCACCACGACGAGGAAATCGGCTCGATCGGCATCGCCGATCCGCGACCGCTCGATCCCGACAAGCTGAACCAGTGGCTGTCCTATCTGCTGCAGAGCCGCGGTCAGGACATTTTTCGTATGAAGGGCGTTCTGAACATCCGCGGCGAAGAGCGTCGCTATGTGTTCCACGGCGTCCACATGATGTTCGACGGCCAGCTGGAGCGCCCGTGGGGCGATGCGCCGCGCATCAATCGACTGGTCTTCATCGGCCGCAATCTCGATCGACGCGAGCTCGAAGCGGGTTTCGAGTCGGCGGTTGCTGCGACACGCGTTGCCGCCACCGCCTGACGTGGCAGTCCAGTTCCCGATACTCGACCAGCGCGCCGAGACCACGCTCGATGACTACGTCGCCGGGATTGCATGGGCGGCGGACAGCCAGCGCTTCGCGGTGGCCGGCGGGGAAGGCGCCGTGTTCACCGGCGAATTCGTCGCATCCCAGTTGCAGACCCGCGCGATCGGCGAGCACCTGTTAGGCGTACTCGATATCAGTTGGCGAGCGGGCGCCGACGAGTTCGCAACGGCTGGTCAGGACGGTGCAGTAGCATTGTGGAACGCTGCCGGGAGCGAACTGAAGCGCTGGCGGCCCGCGGCCGCGACCACGGATCGGATCGTCTTCGCGCCCGATGGTGACCTGCTCGCGACTGCCAGTGGACGCGGCGTCCGATTGTGGTCGGCTGCGGGAGAGTTGGTGCACGAATTCGCGCCGGCCAAGAGCGCGGTCGCAGCGCTGTCGTTCGACAAGTCGGGTCGCAATCTGGGTGCGGCGACGCAGGGTGCCGTGGCTGTGCACCGCATTGCCGCTAACAACTATCAGACCCGCAGCTACCTGTGGGACGCGCCGTGCCTCACGGTATCCTTCAGTCCGAACGGCAAGGTGCTGGCCGCTGGCGTCGCCGATGGTTCGGTGCACTTCTGGTATCTGAATTCCGCCAGGGATTCGCAGATGCGCGGCTACGGCACACGCGTCGGCTGGACGGGGTTCAGCAGCAACAGTCGTTATCTGGGCACCTGCGCGGGCGCGGATCTGGTCGTCTGGGACTTCGGTGGCAAGGGGCCGGAAGGCAGCAAACCGCTGCAGTTGACGGGCCATAGCGAGCGCATCGACTGCCTCGCCTGGCACCCGAATGGCCCTTACCTCGTGAGCGGTGGGCGCGACTGGCGTCTCTCGTTGTGGTGTCCGGGCAAAACCACACAGGCGCTCGATGCGCATCTCGCCAGTTCGGAAGTCAGCGTCGTCAGCTGGTCGCCGAACGGCGAGTTACTGGCGGTCGGCGAGAAGAGCGGCCGGCTCGCCATCTACGAGCTCGTTACGCCCTGAGACCGATCTGTTCGACCGCAGGACTCGGTACGCGCGCGCCGCGCGCGACGGCCGCGTAGGCCTGCATCTGCAGTTGCATCGCTTGGTTCCAGGTGAAGCGGCGCAGCACGCGCTCGCGCGCTGCCGCGCCGAGTAGCTCGATATCCCGGTCGTACAAATCCGCGACTGAGCGCGCCAGGCTGGCGCTGTCGTGCGGAGCTGCCAACGTGCCGACTGATTCGTCCACCAGCTCCGGCACCGCACCGGCGCGAGTGCCGACGACCGGCCGGCCGCAGGCCATCGCTTCGAGGACCACCAAGCCAAAGGTTTCGCGCGTGCCAGCGTGCACCAGCGCATCGCAGGACGCCAGCCATTCAGCCAGTTCGCGACTGTCGCGGCGGTAGGCAATCTTGGTGACATTGCTCGCCACGCGGCCGGTCTGATCGCCGCCGATCAACAGCAAGTGATAGCCGTCGCCCAGGCGCGTGAATGCGTCGAGCAACACGGGCAGGTTCTTCTCGCCCGCGAAGCGGCCCGCGAATGCCAGTAGCCGGGTGTTCTGTGCGAGCCCCAGCGCGGTGCGCAGATCGCGCACCCGGCGTTCCGGCGAGAACACGTCGGCATCGACACCCAGCGGTTGCATGGCCGTATGGCGCACGCCAATGCTGGCCAGGTAGTCGCACATATATCTGCTCGGCGCGAATACCAGATCGAAACCCGCGTAGGTCTCACGGACGTACCGGGCCAACAACCACTCGATCGTACGCCCGAGGCGCCGACCGGCGAGCTGTGGAAAATTGGAATGATAGAATGCAACTAGTGGTGTCTTGCGCCGATGTGCCGCGATTCGTGCACACCAGGCCGGGTGAAACACATCACCCACTTCGGTGATATCCGGCGCCAGCTCGTTGAGCGCACGCGACCACGCCCAGGGCTTCAGCGGCAAGCGGTAGTTGAAGGTGCCGGGTACGATACCGCCGGTGATCGTCGATATGCTGCCGCGTTCCAGGCGCGTATGCTCACCGGGCACGAGGAGCGTATGCTGCCAATTGCTGTGAGCGGCTAGCCATGCGCGCTTGGCGAGCAGATATCGCTTGACGCCGCCGCTCGTCGGCGAGAAAAACAGTGTCGCATCGACGAGGTGCATAGTGGCTGGGTTTGCTGGCAACGGCAACAAGCCACATTGCAACGTTCTCGGGCGAGTGTGTCAAGCGCGTTGCCACTACGCGACGCCCGCATGCGAATGGCGCGCCGTTGGCAGCGGTGGCTGACCACGCTCGCCTGCGGCATGTTCTGACTTGTATTTTTCGAAATCGGGGGTTGGTAGATGAATACGATGAACGCGTCGTCATGCATGTCTCGGGCCTTCGACGTCGCCGCATCTGCGGCCCTGCTGGCAGCACTGACGCTGCTTGTCGCGCTGCCGCAGCGCGTCGCTGCCGCGGAGCTGGCGGTCGCGGCCAATCCCGAGCTCGCGACTATCCTCGCCTCGCTCGATGACCAAGTGATCGCCTGGCGGCGCGATCTGCACCAGAACCCGGAACTCTCCAATCGCGAGTTTCGAACCTCGAAGCTCGTTGCCGAGCACCTGCGTAAACTAGGACTGAAGGTGCAGACGGGCATCGCGCACACTGGCGTCGTCGGTCTGCTGGAGGGTGGCAAACCGGGTCCTACGATCGCGTTGCGCGCCGATATGGACGGCCTGCCCGTGACGGAACAGGTCGATGTTCCGTTCAAGTCCAAGGTGACTACTACCTATCGCGGTGAAACCGTCGGTGTCATGCATGCCTGTGGGCACGACTCGCACACGGCAGTTCTAATGGGTGTGGCCGAGGCCTTCACCAGAATGCGGGCGGACTTGCCTGGCAAGGTACTGTTCATTTTCCAGCCGGCCGAGGAAGGCGCGCCGGCGGGCGAGCACGGCGGCGCCAGCCTGATGCTGGAAGAGGGGGTGTTCGATCTGGCCATGCCAGAGGCGGTCTTCGGTCTGCATGTCATGTCGACGCTCAAGGTCGGCACTATCGGCTATCGGGGTGGGCCGTTGATGGCGGGCTCCGACTCCTGGCGCATCGTCGTGCAGGGCCGGCAGACACATGGTGCGCGGCCTTGGGGCGGCATCGATCCGATCGTGATCAGCGCGCAGATCATCAATGCACTGCAGACGGTGGTTAGTCGTCAGGTGGACATCACAGAGAATCCCGCGGTGGTAACGGTGGGTGCGATCAAGGGTGGCATCCGTAACAACATCGTGCCGGACGAGGTGGAGATGATCGGGACGATCCGTACGTTCGACATCGCGCAGCGCCAGGACATCATCGAGCGGATGCAGCGTATCGTCGAGAAAACGGCAGCTGCAAGCGGCACGACGGCCACGTTCGCGATCGACCCGGGCGGCAATCCGGTGGTGTTGAACAACAATGCGCTCACCGAAGCCGTGGTGCCGAGCCTGCGCAAAGCGGCTGCCGACGTGCGCACGGTGCCGCTCGTCACGGGCGCCGAGGACTTCGCCTACTACGCGCAGAAGGTGCCGAGTTTCTTCTTTTTCGTGGGCGTCACGCCGGCAGACCAGAATCCCGTGACTGCGCCGTCCAACCACTCGCCACTGTTCTATATCGATGAGGCCGGCATACCGATAGCGAGTCGTGCGCTGGCAAATGTCGCTTACGACTACCTGCTGCGCGGCGCTGCGACCACGAAGCAGTCCGCTGCCGGCAACTGACGCTTTAGGTGCGCGCCAGGCTCGCACTGATCGGCAGCCGCCGGATGCGCTGCCCCGTCGCGGCGAAGATGGCGTTGCAGACGGCAGGCGCGATCGGCGGGGTGCCGGGCTCGCCCGCGCCGCCCATCCGACCGTCGGACGGCACGATTTGCACCTCGATCTTCGGCGTCTCGCCGATACGCAGGATGGGATAGGTATCGAAATTGCCCTGCACCGGTTGGCCGTTTTCCAGCGTGATCTCGCCGGCCAGGGCTGCGGACAAGCCGTAGATGATGCCGCTCTCCATCTGCGCCACGACGCCATTGGGATTGACTGCGAAGCCGCAATCGATCGCGCACCACACGTGATGCACACGCACCTGCGCATCGGTTACCGAGACCTCGGCGACCTGTGCTGCGATGCTGCCGAACGATTCGTGCAGCGCGATACCCAGACCTCGGGCCGCGGGCCGCTTTGCGCCCCAGTTCGCCATCCTGGCCGCCGCATTGAGCACGGCGAGATGCCGCGGTTTCCCGGCGAGCAGACTGCGCCGTAGTTCGAGCGGATCCTGGTCACCCAGCGCCGCCAGTTCATCGAGCACCGATTCGACCACGAACGCCGTGTGCGAATGCCCGACCGAGCGCCACCATTGGATCGGAATGGTCGGGTTGCCATCATTGAGATCAACGCTCAGATTGGCGATGGCGTAGGGCATATCCGCCGCGCCCTCGATGGTAGACGGGTCGATGCCGTCCGCCTTGATTGCGAACTGAGCGAACGGCGAGGATTTGATCACGGGCTGACTGACGATTGACTGCTGCCAGGCGCTGGGTTGGCCACGTTCGTCAACCGCCGCACGCACCCGATGCATGACGAACGGCCGATACCAGAGGCCGCGCATGTCGTCTTCGCGCGACCAGAGTGTCTTGACCGGCCGCCCCGGCATGGCGCGCGCAACTTGCACGCCGTCGAGCACGAAGTCGCCCGCCGGATTGCCGCGGCGGCCGAAGCCGCCGCCGAGGAAAGTGGTGTGTAGCGTCACCTGCTCCGCGGGCAACCCCAACAGCTTGGCAACCAAATCGCGCTCGAGTGACTGCATCTGCGTGCCTACCCAGATCTCGCAGCGATCGGCGTCGACCCGTGCGACACAGTTGAGCGGCTCCATGCACGCATGGGCCAGATAGGGCAGCTCATACTCGACGTCGATCAGCCGTGTGCTCTTGGCAAGGGTCGCCGCGGTATTGCCGACGTTTTTCGCGACCACACCTCGATTGGCCAACAAGGCGCGATACTCGGCGCGCAGTCGTGTGCTCGAGAAGTCCGCGTGCGGCCCGAGATCCCATTCTGTCTGAAGTGCTTCGCGACCGCGTTGTGCTGCCCAGGTATTGGTGGCGTAGACAGCCACACCGGTCGGCACCTGCTTGACGTCGACGACACCGGGCGTGGCACGCGCGGCCTGTTCGTTGAATCGTGTCACAGTCGCGCCCACGACCGGTGCGCGGGCCACCACCGCAACCAACATCCCAGGCAGTCGTATGTCGCAACTGAATAGCGCGCTGCCGTCGACCTTGGCGGGGCTGTCTAGCCGGCGTTGCGGCTTGCCGAGATAGCGGAAATCTGCCGGCGCCTTCAGCGTCACCTCCGCGGGCGCGGCGAGGTTCGCCGCGGCCGTTGCCAATGAGCCGTACGACGCGCGGCGACGACCGTCGCCACTTTGCACGACGCCGTCGCTGGTCGTGAGCGAGCTGACGTCGACGCCCCATTCCTGTGCCGCCGCCGCTAACAGCATGGTGCGTGCAGTGGCGCCAGCTTTGCGCAGCTGTTCGTAGCTGGAATTCGTGCTGGTGCTGCCGCCCGTGAATTGGGCTGGCAGGAACGGGCTATTGTAAGCAGGATCGACTGGTGCGAATTCCACCTGGATGCGCTGCGGCGCGACGTCGAGCTCTTCGGCGATGATCATTGCGAGCCCGGTGTAGATCCCCTGGCCCATCTCCGACTTGCCGATGACGACCGTGATGTTGTCGTCCGGCGCGATGCGCAGAAAAGCGTTGGGCACGAACGGTTCGCCGCTCGCACCGGAGCTGCCGGCCAGGCCGCTGCGCTCATCGTTACGTCGCGCGAACGCAAGTCCCACAACGAGACCAGCCGCCACGACGCCAGTCGCCAGCACGAAATGGCGGCGGGTGGAGGTACCGACCGCGGGCGAGTCGTTAGAGTGAGGGGCAGCAGTGGTCATGGTCGTGATTCCGGCAGGACTGGCGCGTTCAGCTTGTGTCGAAACGATACCATGCCGCCCGCTCGAGCACCGGCTGGCCGGCTGCGACCGGCGTCGCGTGCTGCGCTGCAGTCGGCTATCCTGCACAAACCATGGAATTGGAATTTTTTGGTGCAGCGGGTGAGGTGACGGGTTCCTGTCACATCGTCCGCGCGGCCGGCAAGCAGCTGCTACTCGATTGCGGCATGATCCAGGGCGGGCGGGACGCACCGGCGCGCAATCGCCGCGATTTCCCCTTCAAGCCGCAGTCGATCGATGCCGTGGTGTTGAGTCATGCGCATCTCGATCATTGTGGTCGCCTGCCGCTCCTGGTGCAGCGGGGCTTTCGCGGGCCAATCTATACCAACCGCGCCTGCCGCGACCTGTTGCCGGTGTTGCTGAAGGATTCGGCCAAACTGGCCGAACGCGATGCGGAGCGGCGCAACCGTCATCGGGATGAAGATGATGACGATGTGGAGCCGCTCTACACACTCGAGGACGTCGAGCAGACTCTCGAGCTCGTGCGAGCGTTCACCTACGATGAACCCCATCGGCTCTTTGCCGGTATCACGGTCCGCGTGCGCGACGCCGGCCATATTCTGGGTTCCTCCAGTGTCGAGCTGTGGGTGACAGAAGCGGCTGTCACGCGCAAGCTGCTCTTCAGCGGCGATCTGGGTCAGTACGACTCACCGATCCTGCTCGATCCGCACGCGTTTCAGCAAGCGGACGTGGTCTTGATGGAAAGCACCTACGGCAATCGGCTGCACCGCGACCGGGATGCCACCGAGCAGGAGCTGGGCGAGGTGCTCGCGGCGGCGTGGCGCGACCGGGGCAACGTCATCATCCCGGCGTTTGCGATCGGCCGCAGTCAGGAGCTCCTGTATCTGTTCGCGAAGCATTTCGAAGACTGGAACATGGGCCGCTGGAAGATCTTCCTCGACAGTCCAATGGCGATCGAAGCCAGCGAGATCTACTGGCAGCACGATGACCGCTACGATACAGAGGCATTGCATCTGCGGTCGGGATTCGGCTCGATGCCGCCGCTGCCGAACCTCGTCCTGTCACGCTCGGCGGACGAGTCGAAGTCCATCAACACGATGCGCCGCGGCGCGATCATCATCGCTGGCAGCGGCATGTGCACGGGCGGGCGCATTCTGCACCATCTGAAACGCCAGGCGGGTTGCAAGGAATGTCACATCGTCTTCACCGGTTTCCAGGCGCCGGGCACGCTCGGCCGAATGATCGTCGATCGCTCGGAGAAGATCCGGATTCACGGCCAGCAGATCGAATTTGCGGCACAGGTACACACGCTGGGCGGGTTGTCAGCCCACGGTGATCAGCACGATCTGCTGCGTTGGTATGGTAGTTTGTCGAAACGGCCGCCAGTCTATCTGGTGCATGGCGAGAGCGAGGCTGCAGAGGCACTGGCCGTGGAGCTGCGCAAAACCGGCGCAACAGTCACCGTTGCTGAGCCGGGCCTCAAGGTGGCGCTCGCTGCCTTGCCAGCACTCGCTGACGATGCAATGGAAACCAACAATCAGCATGGAGTCCGACAATGAACATTACTGTGCGACTGGGGCTTGGCGCGATCATGCTGCTCGGTGTGCTCACGTTACTGAATGCTTGCGGCACGCGGGCCGGCAAGCCCGACGGCAAGGTGCTGCTGGTGATCGGTGCCACGGGTGGTACCGGCGAGCAGGTCGTTACGCAGGCGTTGGCGCAGGGCTACCGCGTGCGCGCACTGGTGCGCAATGAACCGCGCGCCCGCGACCTGCTCGGCGACAAAGTGCAGCTCTTCGTGGGCGACGTGCGCGATCCCTCGTCCATGGCGAGTGCCTTCCGCGGTGCCGATTACGTCATTTCAGCGCTCGGCTCGAACAGCCGCCGCGACCCGGAGAACAAGCCAGAGTACATCGACTACGGCGGTACCAAGTCGATCGCAGAACTGTCGAAAGCGGCCGGAGTGCAGCAGTTGGTAGTCGTTTCATCGATGGGTGTCACCGATCCTGACCATGCGCTCAACAAACTGCTCGACAACATCATGGTCTGGAAACTCCGCGGCGAAGACGCGGTGCGCGCCAGCGGCGTGCGCTATACGATCGTACGACCGGCGGGGTTGTCGGTGGAGCCGGGTGGCGTGCATGGCATCCACCTGACGCAGGGCGACCCCAAGGGCGTCGTGGCGCAAATTCCCCGCGCCGACGTGGCCGCGGTGTGTCTGGCAGTGCTTGGACGTCGCGCGGCGTACGACACCACCTTCGAGGTCATGGGTGACAAGCAGGCAGGGCCAGTTGACTGGGACACACTGTTCGCCGGTTTGCGCGGCGATCGTGGCTGACACGACGGATTCTGCGCCCGGCAAACCACTGTTTCATTTGTTGGCACGGTTCGTGCGGGTATCACCGCACGAGGCGCCGCTCGTGGGTGTCGCTTTCCTGCTGTTCTTCTTCGTGCTCGGCAGCTACTTTGCAGTGCGACCAGTGCGGGAGACGATCGCCACAGTGTTGGGGCAGAACCGGGTGGCGGATTTGTGGCTGTACACGGCGAGCTTCGCGCTGCTGATCGTGCCGCTCTATGGGTGGCTGGTGGCGCGCGTTCGTCGCAGTGTGTTGTTACCCTGCATTTACGCTGCTGTCGCGCTCGTTCTCGCCATTATCGGTACGTTGTTAGGCCGTCATCCCGGCGACCACCAGATCGGCGCATTCTTCTATGTTTGGATCAGCGTGCTCAATCTGATGCTGGTTTCCGTGTTCTGGAGCTTCCTGCTCGAAGTGTTCTCGAGCGAACAGAGTCGCCGACTCTTCGGCTTCATCGCCGCCGGTGGCACGCTGGGCGCGCTCGCTGGGCCACTCATCACTCGGTTCGTCGTCGGTCCATTCGGCAATGCTGGGGTGCTCTATGTGAGTACGGCCGGCTTCCTCGGTGCGATCGCTTGCCAGCGTGTGCTGTTGCGGCTTTGGGCGCGAACGCAGCTCACGCTGTCGAACCCTGAGTCACAGCCCGCTGAGGCGGCCCGCCCCGACCGTGGACTTGGTGGCAACCCCTTCGCCGGCATTGCCACGGTACTCAAGTCGCGCTACCTGCTCGGGGTCGCCCTGTTCGTGGTGCTGCTGTCCCTGGTCAACACACTGCTGTACTTCGAGCAGTTGCGAATCGTGGAGCAGACCTTCCCTGATCTGACGCGCCGTACCGAGGTATTCGCGAATATCGACATGCTGGTGCAAGCGCTCACGATCCTGTCACAGTTGCTGCTGACTGGCTGGATCGCCACGCGCCTGGGTGTCAGCACGCTGCTGACGATCGTGCCCGTGGCGATGATCTGCGGATTCCTGCTGCTGGCGGCATTCAATGTGTTCGGCATCATCGCACTGGCGCTGGTGGTACGACGTTGGGGCGAGTATGCGTTCGTGCGACCGGGCCGCGAGATGCTGTTCAGCCGGCTCGATACCGAAGCCAAGTACAAAGCCAAGAGCTTCATCGATGTGCCGGTCTATCGGTTGGCTGATTATGCTGGCGCTCAAGCCAAGGCGGCGATCGAAGCGCTCGGCACGACGCCCGTGGTCGTTGCGCTTCTGGGCGCTCTGGCAGGCACCTTGTGGGCACTGAATGGCTGGTTGTTAGGTCGACGCTATGATCGCGCGACCAGCGCTGACTGATCGGACTCAGGCCACCTTCCGCCGCAGTGCCCGCGGCAACATGATGCGAAAGCGCGTGAACTCACCCGGCTTGGTCGCAACGCCGACCTTCCCGCCGAGTGTGTGTACGCGCTCCCGCACCAGATCCATACCGATTGCACCCACGTGCTCGGGCCCGTTCGCGGCTGTGCTGAACCCGGGCCGAAAGATCAGACTGGCGAGCTTCCGTTGATCGATGCGGTCGGCCACAGCCGCTGTCAGGATTCCCTGTTCGATCGCCACCGCGCGAATGCGCGCGTAGTTGAGCCCGCGGCCATCGTCCTGGAATGACAGATTGAATGCACCGCGCTCGTCAATGTCGAATTGGACGACGAAAGTGCCAGCCCGCGGCTTGCCATGCTGTTCACGCTCTGCGGGCGATTCGAGGCCATGCAGCACACTGTTGCGCACCAGGTGGGCGAGGATCTCCTGCAGCTCTGCATACAGATTGTCCGGAACATCCTCGAGTCCTACCGACACGACAGAAACCTCGCGCCCACGCTCGGCGGCAATGTCGCTGGCAAGCCGACGAACGAAAGCGCCGAGATCCTCGCTGACTGCAGCTTGTGGCCCGGGCAGCAGCTGCGTTGCGACATAGTCGTCACTCGATTCGTCGTCGTTGGCCGCCGCAGCCGGGCTCGGTACGCTGTGACCCAGCGTTTCACCCATCAGCGCGATATGACTGAAAAGATCGTCCAGTTTGACGGCCAGCGGCAGGAAATCGTTGCCAGTAAGTGTCGGCTTGTCATGCAGGCCGAGCAGCAACTGCTCGAAATCGCTCGCCTGCTGCACGACTGTCAGCAGCGACAGCTCGGCGGCGCGTGTGCGCAGTGCGGCGATCAGTTCCTGGATCCGGTTGAGTTTCTCGCGGAACGCCTGTTCGGCGCGTGCCGGCATCCGCAACATGGCGCGTACCTGGGCGGTCTTGCTGCTGGCATCCTGCAGAAAGCCTGCGAGTGCAGTGCCGTCGCGCTGCAGTCGCTGGGTGATGGCGAGCAGATCTTGTGGTGGCGCCGGTTCGGCGGCAGGCGCTGCGACCGCAGTTGCCTCCTCGGCAGCACCCGTCGTGGCGGCTTCCGGGGCGTCGTCGATCGGGGCGACCGGCGCTGCCCGGGCCGCGGCGGTTCGCTCGGCCAGTGTGACCAGGATGCCGGCCAGCATCCCGTGCGAGTCGATTTTCTCGAATGTAAATCTGACATGACGGCCGTGCAGTTCGACGTCCGCAAGTGGGTTGTCAGCCGGCTCAGCGCGCAGCATTGCCTCGAGATAGGCGACGGTTTGCAAGCGTCGATCTTCGGTGACATTGCCCGATAGCAGATTCGACAATCTGGTGCCGGCGACGCCGTCCCGGCCAAGCAGGTTGCTCGCCGACGCGGGGATTCGTCCGACCACGCGCTGTTCCGCGTCGATAATGAATGCGGTCCGGGGAACTGCGCCGAGCACGGCTTCCAGCCGGAGCTGCGCAAGCAGTGCTTCGTGCCGGGAGAAGAGCGACTTACGACGCAGGGTACGTGCGTGCAGGACAGCCGCAGCCAGGGCGCCCAGCAACACAACAGTGAGTCCGTAAGCGATGACGGCTCCGTTTCCGATCGCGGTAAGTAACATCCTGCGATCTCAGCGGGCTTGCGCCCGCGGCACCGTGACCTAGTTCACGACTGAGGCGACGGCGGGCTGGTCGTTGTCCGGAGCTGTAGCCTGGATCACAGGCTCGGCGGCCGGTTCGCCAGTCTGCGCGCGATCGAGTGCCTCCAGCACAGCATTGGCCGACTCGAATCTTTCGTCGCGGTCTTTGGCCATCAGCCGATCGAGCAGCCATTGCCAGTGCGCGAATTCGACCGGCAGCAGCGGCACCGGCGCATCGACGTGCTGGCGCAGCACATCCATTGCTGAAGCGCCGAGATGCGGTTTCTTGCCGGCCAGCATCTCGTAGAAAATGACCCCGAGACTGTACAGATCGGTCCGCGGGTCGAGGTTGTTGCCCTGCGCCTGCTCCGGGCTCATGTAGTAGGGCGAGCCGCGCAGCACGCCCGTACGCGTGGTGCCATCGCCCGCCAGCAGATTGCGGGCCAGTCCGAAATCGATGAGGACTACGCTGCCGTCCTCGCGCAGCATCACGTTCGGTGGCTTGAGGTCGCGATGCACGATGCCCGCTGCATGCACGACGTTGAGTGCCGAGGCAATGTCGCGCACGAAGGCGAGCGCCTCGTCGAGCGAGATCGGATGTTGCAGGCGCGCCTTGAGATCGCCGCAGGGAAAGTACTCCATCGCCAGGTATTCGCGTCCGGCGTGCGTGCCATAGTCGAAGATCTGCACGACCGAAGTGTCGTGCACGGTAGCGAGTGCGTGATACTCGCGCTCGAACAACGCGCGGTCGACGGTAACTGAATCGTCGTTCTCGCCGGCCGGGCCGGGCTCGTCGCGTACGCGCTTGCTGATCTTGAGCGCAACTTTGCGCTCGAGTGCCGCGCTCATCGCGAGATAGACCGCTGCGGCGTCCGACTCTCCCAGCTGCTGCAGTATCGTGTAGCCAGGCAGTCCGCCTGCGTCGGCGACGGCCGCTCTGGCTGCGATGGCACCGTCTGGTGGCGCCACTTGGTCGACTGGCGCGGGCGGTACCGCGCCCGGTTTGTCCGGCGCAATAGCGGCAACCGCCACGACACTCGGCTGCTGCTGCGTGCGACGGTCCTGGCGGCTCTGGCGTTCCCGCTGAATTGCGCGCAGGGCCAAGCGCACGGCGTTCTGCATCCGAAAAGGTGTCAGCAGCCGCTTCGGCAAGTAGTCCAGCACACCGAGGCGGATAGCGCGAACAGCGGTCAGTTCGCTGCCACCCTCCGCCAGCACGATCAGTTCCGGGAATGCCGGCTGGTTCTTCAGTTTGCGCAACCAGTCGAGGCCGCCGGACTCAGTGTCCTCCGGCGTCTCGCCGAAAGTGAGTCCGACGAGCGCGAGATCGTAGTCGCGTACGGTGATGCCCGCCCGCACGCGCCGCAGTTCGTTCAGATCCATGACGCGCAGGGAGGCAGCCGGCCAGCCGGCCTCGAGCGAATGGCGCAGCCAGGCGCCGAACTTCGCATCGTCCACTGCGATCAGAAAGCGGTCAGCCATGGGAGCTGACTACTCGTCCGATAAATTGAATCGAATGCGCAGCCTGGCGCGCTGCTCGATCACGGTACCGTTCTGCATCACAGGCTTGTAGCGCCAGCGCCGCACCGCGTCGAGGGCGGAGTCCTCAAAAACGCCGTTTGGCTCCGCCGCCAGCACCTGCGGGTCCTTGACCGCGCCGTCAGTGCCGACCGTGAACTCGATTTCCACCCAGCCATCCCGGCCACGGGATCGGGCTGCCGCCGGGTAGCGGGGCTGTACAAAACGGACGTTCTCGAGTGTATTCGCCGCGACCACGGCGGCCGCTGCCGCCGGCTGGCTGGCACCAGCGGGGGGCGTCGTGGTCGCGGTGCTGCCTCCGGCAGCGGGCGGTGTTGCGGTGGCGCCGGTGAGCCGTGCACGGGCCGCCGCCAGGTCGCGCGTTACCGCGGCGATGTCCGGGCTGCTGTAACCGATGCTACGGCTTTCGGCGAGCCAGCGGTCGGTGCCCGCAAGGTCATTGCGACCGAGCGCAATGCGAGCCTCCTTCAGCATTTCGGCGCCGAGACTCTGGCGCGCCTGCACCGTGGCCGGATGCGCGGAGTCGGCTTCCAACAGCGCACGGTAGTAGCCACGCGCGCTGTCATCCGCCGGCTCGAGCAGACGATTGGCGCCGATGGCCTGGCGAAACGACTGCGTGAGCTGCGTGATCGTGGCCGCCTTGTCGGTGATCTGGGCCTGCTGCAGGATGCGGCGCACCTCGGCTACTGCCGTCCGGGCGGCGCGCGCCTCTTCGGCGTTCGCCAGCCAACGTTCTGCGTCCGCCAGGTCGCCGCGGCTGGCAGCGGCAGTGGCGCGATCGAGCATGGCCGACTGCAGATCGCGTGTCGCGCGCGTCAAGCCCGGTTCATTGGGGGACGCGCGGCGCGCTGCTTCGATATAGAAACGCGCGTTGTCCTGCGCTGGTTCGATGAGACTGCCGCTCGCGAGCCGCTGACTCGCCAGCCGGAGAAATCCGGCGGCCTGCTCGTTGGCGTTGCTGCGAGTGTCAGTCTGCGTCTGGTTCAGCGCGACGCGTTCACGTTCCTTGGTCACCTGCACGGCGAGGAACGCGGCGCGGCTGCTGCCCGGGGCGAGCGCAATCGCCTGATTGATCTGCACCTCGGCCTCGTCCGGATTCTCCGCGAGCAACGCAGCTTCCGCCGCCGACAGCAGTTTGTCGACCACCCGCTCGATCCCGGCGCGCGCCTTGGGGTTGTTAGGTTCGAGTGCCAACACAGCGCGATAGCGATCGGCTGCGCCAGACTGGGCCGGGGTGAGGTATTCGCCCTTCACATAGGCAGCATCACCGGCGCTCAGCAGACCGGCGATCCGGTTGGCTTGCACGGCGGCGGCATCTACTGCCGGCGGGGCCGTCGCTTGCGGCGCAGGCGCTTCGGGCGAACGCGATGCGAGCCAGCCACCCACAGCAACCAATAACAGAAGCGCGGCACCGGCACCGATGTAGAGCTTGTTGTTTGGCGTTGGGCCGCGAGTGCCCGCACCGCGTGGCGCAGCGGGCGCCGGTGCATCAGCCAGCTCGGCGTGCTCGACATCATGGCGCCGCAGCGCCGCCTCGAGGAATAGTCGGGCACGTTCCGGCGAGACTGGTCGATGCAGAAACCGGTACACGACATTGCTGGTGATCAACTTCGAGAGCGCCGCCTGGTCTTCCGGACCACCCGCCACGACCAGCACCAGGTCGGGGAATTGCGCCTTAATACGTGCGACGAACTCGTCGATCGGCGCATGGACTGCCGCGCTGTCGATCAGTACCGCACCTACTTGCTTGTCGAGGAGTTGGGTGGCCAGCTCGGTATCGACGGCGACCGCCACGACCTCGTGTTCGTGCGCGGTGGCGCGCCGGACAGTCGTCAGCAGCGCCGTGTTGGCGGACAGCACTGCGACTGCGCCGGTAGGCGCAGGGACAATCGCAGCGGTCGACGCGGCTATCGACATCGATAGGTTACCTTGGCGTTGCTCGGCGACACGGGCCGTAAGCGGCCTTGCACAGCGCCGCCTCTGGCCTGCACTGCGGACGCGGTCTCATTTCCGACTAGATGTTAAGTCTATAGGGACATCACGCAAGCTGCTAATTCCAGCTCAGAATCGCAAACTTAGTTGGCCCTGCGCCCGCACTGTGTGACGGCCATCTCAGTCCCGCGATATTGCGCCGGACGGTGCAAGATCGGGACGCAACCGTTACCGTATAGATCATGAGCCCACGTACTGGAGTGCGGACAGGACTAGTGTTGCTCGCGCTGGCGGCGGTCGCCACCGTGCTGGCGGGCTTTGCGCGGTTCGCCTGGCTGGCCGATCTGGCGGTCAATTTCAGGCTCCACTTCGCGCTTGCAGCACTCGCCGCCGCCGCACTGCTGGCCATCGGTCGATCCTGGCGTGGTGTCGCGTCTGCGGGTCTCGTATTGCTGGTGAACGCATGGTACATCGCAGTGTCGATTGAAGCGCCGCAGCAGAGTGTGCGGGTTTGGGGTGGTCAGACGGCCCATGCATCCAGCAGTGCACCGAATACCAACAGCCGCCCACCTCTGGCGGTGCGTATCGCCGCTGCCAATGTGTTTCACAGCAATCACGAGTTCACGCGTCTGTTCGACTGGCTACGCGCTGAGCAGCCGGATGTCATCTCGATCGAGGAGGTGTCGGCAGCCTGGCTCACGCAGCTCGTTGCGCTCGAGGCCGACTATCCGTACCGCAAGGCGTCGCCGTTCAACGGTCGCTTTCAGACCGTCATGCTGTCGCGCTGGCCGATCGACGTCGAATCAGTTCCCAGGCTGGCTACGGCCAATTCACGCAATGTCGAGGCGGTCGTTCGAGTCCGCGGCACGCCGATACGCGTGATTGCGGTGCACGCGACCTGGCCGCTGACACCTGCACATGCCGTGCGCCGCAACCGCGAGTACGCAGGCTTCGCCAGCGGCGCGCGGACCGTGCGCGAACCACTCGTGTTGATCGGTGATTTCAATTCGTCGGCGTTGTCACCGCACTTTCAGTCGACGTTGCTGGCGGACGCGGGATTGCGCTCGGCGGCCGCGGGCTATGGCTGGCAGCCCACCTGGCCGGTCGGCGTGCTGCCGCTCGGCATTCAGATCGATCACGCGCTGGTATCGCCGCAGCTCGAAGTTGTAGCGTTTCGACGCGGCCCCGAGGTCGGCTCCGACCATCGGCCGATCGTCGTCGATCTCGAGCTGCTCGACGGGCCGGCGGTCGCAGTTGCCGCGCATGCTGGTCGTTAGGGCGACCAAGGGGCTTCGCAAATGACCAGGAGTGCATTGACCAGGCTGGCCGCAGCGATCCTGATGCTGCTCGCCGGTGTTTTCACTGGCGAATCGCTGGCCGGTGTGAGCGGCGCGCAGTCGCAGGCGGCAGAGAAGTTGTTAGCGGCGCTGGCGGTCGGCAATGCACAGGAAGTTGCCATGGCATTCCATCCCGACGAGCTGGAGGCGCTGCGAACATCGCTACTCAACCGCTTGCGTACCGAGGACGGGCAGGGTGACAGCACCATCCGCAGCCGTTTGTTCGGGCCCGGACGCTCGCTGGCCGATATCGAGAAGCTCACGGCCGTGCGTTTCTACGCGGAGCTGGCGCAGCGCCTCGAGTTGGCTGTACGGCCCTTCCAGTCGGTCAAGTGGCTGGAGGCTGTCGCCGACGGCAAACAGGTGCACGTGGTTGGGCGCGGCAAGCCACCCCGCGAGCTGGGCGACGTCGAGGTGACCGTGCTCGTCACCCTGTCACCGTACGGCAAGGGCTGGAAGGCAGCCATCCCAAGTGAGCTTCAGGCGCAGCTCGCCGATCTGATCGCGGGCCGCGACAGTCGGCCCGCCACCAGCGCACCGCCAGCCGCGGTCAAGGTACCGGCGCCGCCCCCCAGCCCCGCCGTGCTCGAGCTGTTGGACGCGGCAGAGCAGGCATTGATCGCCGGGCGCTGTACGGAGTACTACACCGTGCATATGTCGCCCAACTTCCGCCGCACGACCTCGGCCAGCGCGCAGCGGAGCCTCGTCAAGGCTTGCGAGCGCAGCGACAATACGCGCGAGACGCTCGTTTCCGGCCTGCGTATCGTGCGTGGCATTGCGCCACAGCTGGAAGCGGGTGGCAAACGTGCCATCTACGATGTCAGCAATCAGGGCTTGCCATACCCGCGCTTCGTGCTGGAGCAGGTCGGTGAGCGCTGGTACATCGCCGAGTGAGTGCACGTTGCGCGCAACGACCGACATGCTGACTATTCGCACGGCCGGCCCGGCGGACGCTGACAGTGTGGCGATGCTGGTGCGCGAGCTGGCCGACTATGAACGAATGAGCAGCGCTGCGCGCGCTACCGCTGCCGACTTTCGTCGCGAGCTCGAGCTGCCGGCGCCCGTGGTACGCGTGCTGTTGGCGGAACAGGGTGGCGAGTTGGCCGCATTCGCTTTGTATTTCTTCAACTTCTCGACTTTCGTCGGCCGTCGAGGTCTGTATCTCGAGGATCTTTTCGTGCGCCCCGCATTCCGTCGCCAGGGAGTCGGACTCGCGCTGTTCGCCGCACTCGCGCGGGAGGCCGAAGCACACCAGTGTGGCCGCATGGAGTGGGCGGTGCTCGATTGGAACGAGCCGGCGATCCGCTTCTACCAAAGCCTCGGTGCAGAGCCGCTCGACGAATGGCGCGTCTTTCGTCTCACGCCGCCCGCCATCGCAGCGCTCAGCGCCCGAGCGCGCCGAACACCTTCTTGAGTATCGAGCTCGACTGACCGAGCGGATCTTTGCGGATCGCCGCTTCTTCCTTCGCCATCACCAGGAACAGGCCGTCGAGCGCCTTGTGAGTCACATAGCTGTCGAGTTCGGCATCTTGCGAATCGATCAGGCCGAATTGCGACAGTTTGCCGGCGACCTCGTTGTAGCGTTGCGAGAGTTCCACCTTGCTGGTCTCGCGGCCGACGATCGGCAGAAAGCGTGCCGTGAGTTTCTCGGTCATCGTCGTGCGGAAGTACTGGGTCGCGGAATCCTCGCCCCCGGTCAGGATGCCGACCGCATCCGTTACTGACATCTGTTTGATGGCATCGACGAACAGGCCTTTGGCTGCCGGGACTGCCGCTTCCGCCGCGCGGTTCATCGCCGTGATCAGTTCGTCGCTCTGTTTGTTGAGCCCGAGCATTTCGAGCATCCGCTGCGCTTTCTCCAGCTTGCCTGGCAGGGGAATGCGTACCTCCGGATTACCGAGAAAGCCATCGGACTGGCCGAGTTGCCCGATCGCCGCCTGTGCCGCCTGGGTCAGTGCGGTCTTCAGCCCACTGGTCTGCTCGGAGGTCGTTAGTTTATCGATTGCCCCGACAGCCAGCGCCGTACTCGCGAGGAGCGCTAGCGCAACGCTCGTCAGCACGCTACGCCAAATCTTTACAGGATGGGTTTTCATGCTGCCTAAGATAGTACACACCACGGCCATTGAGGGCACGCACGGTTGGGCGTTACCCTCACATCCCGGTCAACTGGTAAAGGGCACCTTACTGCTGCATGCTTGCGCATGCAAACAGGCTGCGGCCTACGACGAGGATATTGCAGGTACGGATGACAGAGGCCTTGCGACCAAAACGATTTCTACCACTGCTGGCGATGGTCGTCTCTGCTTGCGTGACCGGTGCTTGCGTGACTGGTCCGCAGGACCGTATTCCCGCTCATCCGCGGGTCGATCTGCCGCGCTTCATGGGCGACTGGTATGTCATCGCGAGCATTCCGACGCGACTGGAGCGCGGTGCCCACAACGCGGTGGAGTCCTATCGGCTGGACGTCGACGGCACCATCGCCACGACCTTCACATTTCGCGACGGCGCCTTCGACGGGCCCGAGCGCCGCTATGAGCCCCGTGGGGTGGTGCGTCCGAATACTGGCAACGCCGTATGGGGAATGCGCTTCTTCTGGTATTTCCCTGTAAAGTGGGAATATGTCGTTGCGTGTGTCGATGAGGACTATACGCAGACGATCATTGCGCGTAGCGCGCGCGACTATGTCTGGATCATGGCTCGAAAGCCGCAGATTCCAGCGGCCGATTACGCGGCATTGGTCGAGCGTGTGCGTAAACTGGGTTACGACACGTCGCGACTCGAGCGCGTGCCACAGCAGTGGCAGTAGCATCTCGAGCTGGCAACGCTAACTAACCATTCGACCTGCAATCAAGCCAACAGACAAGAGAGGAACTCATATGTCAGTAGCCCGTGTTACGGAAATCTCTTCCGCTTCCAAGAAGAGCTTCGAGGACGCCATGGAGGCCGGCCTCAAGCGTGCCACCAAGACCCTGAAGAACGTGACGGCAGCCTGGATCGCGTCACAGGAAGTCATTCTCAAGGACAACAAGATCACCGAATATCGCGTGCGCATGAAGGTCACTTTCATTCTGGCGAAATAGCGGTTGTTGTCGGCTAGATGAGCGAGCGCGGTGTGCCGATCCAACGATGGACACACCGCGCATCCATCGATGCCCAGTGTGGATCAGCTCGGGAGTTGAGTCATGAGACAAGCTATGTCACCACCACGCGTCTTCCTGTCCACGATGGTTGGGGCGGCGCTGGCAATCAGTGCAAGTACAGTCGGCTTCGCACAGGATCAGGCGGCCGCAGCTGCGCCGGCTGCAACTGCAGCGCAACCTGCGCCACAATTCGGTGACAGTGCGCCAACCATTTCACAGCAGGATTTCCTCGCGCTGGCCGATGAATCGCAGCCCTTGCTGGTGCTGGACGTGCGCACACCGGAGGAATTCGCGGCAGCTCATGTGCCCGGCGCCATCAACATTCCGCACGACAAGTTGGCCGCACGCATCGATGAACTGACTGGCGCAAGCGACCAGGTGATCGTTGTTTATTGTCGTAGCGGCCGTCGCTCAGCCCTGGCGCTGACCACTCTGCACGACGCGGGTTTCAAGAATCTGCGGCATCTCGAGGGTGATTTCCTCGCCTGGAAGGCCGCGGATCGTCCGGTTGAAGAGGCCGCTCCAGCTCCATGATGGCGGCTACGAGCGTGCCGGGGCCGCCGTGCACGCCGAGTGCGGTGCCCAACGCCAGCAAATGCTGGGCTTCGACCTGCGGCTGAGTGGTGGCTATCGCCTGCAGCAATTCCCGGCCGCTCGCTTCGGCGTCGCCATGGCCCACGGCCACCCAGTAACGGCGATCTGGCCGCATCCGCCGTCGCAGCTTGTCCGCGAATCGCTGGATGAGCCTATGCCGCCCCCAGATTGCTGCGGTTACGGTCACACGGCCGTCGGGTCGCACACCGAGCACGATCGCCAAGCGCAGCGCCTTGGCCAACAACTTGAACAACCGCGGGACGCGTCCGCCGCGCACGGCGTAGTCGAGCCTTGGTAGCAACGCGAGCGTGGTAGTGGCAGCGCGGGCTGAGTCGACTGCGGCCATGACAGTCTGCAGATCGGCGCCGCTCTTGGCGCATTCGGCCGCCCGCATTGCGAGCAGCCCCTGGCCCAACGATACCGTGCGGCTGTCTATCACTCGTATGCGATCCGTCGACACGCGCTGCGCAGCCGTTACCGCGGCGTTGAACGTGCCACTGACGCGCGAGCTCACGCAGATCGACACCACATCATGGAAATGTGAGGTCAGAAACTCGAACAGCCGCCGGAAATCACCTGGCGGTGGCTGTGAAGTTTGCGGATGGACCGGATTCGCGGCGAGTTCCCGGTAGAACTCAGCTGGCGTGAGCGTTACCTTGTCTAGGTAGCTGTGCGAGCCGAAATGCACCCGCATCGGGACGACGTGCAGGTCCAGGCGCTCGAGGGCATCATCGGGCAGGTCCGCTGCGGAGTCCGTGACGATCACGACGCGCTGTGTGTGTCCGTGATGTGCGGCGTGCTGCTGCGCCAGCATGTCGTCGGCCTTCTGGCCCGATACGGCGCCGTAGCGCTCGACAGTTGCAAACAACGACTGCGGGTCGTTCGTATGTAGATGCACCCGGGTCTTGCGGTTGCTGCCCGCCACCACCAGGCTGGCGCCCTGCGCCGACAGCTCTTCGCGCAAGCGACGCTGATCGATTGCCACACCAGTGACGATGCACTCGGCACAGTACTGGTAGTGTCCGTCGAACGCGGCGGCGGGTGCCTGCTCCGAGTGCATCGTGTAGTCCAGCACCGGCCGATCTCCCGTCTCGCCGGTTGAATAATAGTGCGCCATGCCAGCGATGATGGCGACGAAACCGGCGGCGCCAGCGTCCACCACGTTGGCCGAGCGCATTTCCGGCAGGCCGTCGCGGGTCGCGGCGAGCGCCGCTTCCAGTCGCGGCAGGACCGCCGCATGCAAGTCGCGCCAGTTCTCGTCATTGCCAGCAGTGCGCGCCGCATCGCTCGCGAGCGCGAGTTCCTGAATGAGGGTGAGTATCGTGCCTTCGCGTGGTTCGTTGAGCGCGCCACGCGCATAGTCCGTTGCGCTGCGCAACGCAGCTAACCACTCTGGTATGCTGATCACCGGCAGGTGCTCGGTAGCGTCTGCCAGACCTTGCATGAACTGGGCGAGTATCGCACCGGAATTGCCGCGCGCGCCATCGAGCGCGGCGTCGGCAACTCGTACCAACAAGGCGCCGGCGCCTGGTTCCGGCTGGGCGTCCAATATGCCGAGCATGGCGGCACAGGTCATCGACATGTTCGTCCCGGTGTCACCGTCCGGAACTGGGAAGACGTTGATCTTGTTCAAATGGTCAGTGACCGTGAACAATCGGTAGATGCCGGCGCGCAGTGCGGCACTCAGTTGAGCAGCATCGAGCACGGCCGTTGGGACGGCAGCCGCAACTGCCAACGCCTATTCGCTCTGTAGCTGAAAGCGGGTGCCGCGGAACGAGAGCACGGCACCTGTTGGCGTGATCGATTCGACGCGCACGCCATCGGGCAGTGCTTCGCCCTCCCGAAGCTTGCGCATGTTGATGAACACGAAGCGCTCAGCCGGGTTGTTAGCGTAGACATGCAGGTCGAGCCGCAGATCTGGAACGCGCGCCTGGCCACTCGTCACCACCTCGTCCCGGGTTGGGATGTCGCCAGCTTTGTTGCGGGCGTTCCGCGCCGCTGTGTCTGCCGAGACCGCTGGAGCGTAGTCTGCCGGGTTGTAGTCTGGCGGAATGGATTGCGCACCGGCAGCCAGCACCGGCTCTTCGACCAGTGGTGGCGCCGAGCTCGGCGCCACGATGCCACCCGGATCGAGTGACTGCGGCACTTGTCCGAAGGGTGTCTGGCCCGGACCGACCGTCACGTTGGGCGCAGTCACGCCGCTTGGCACGGTCACGGTGACAGTCGCGACGCCGGCCGGATTGTTGGTCGCACCGCCGATCGTCACCGAATCAGCCGTCGGTCGTGGCCGCTCCGCGACGGTTGTGGCACCGCTGCCGTCTGCTGCACGCGTGGCCGCGTCCACGTCGCCGGTCCGCTGCGCGGTTGCCTGCTCTGCAACGCCCATACGCCACAGCAGGCCGACGAATGCCAGCAAGCTCATGCCGAGCAGCACGCCGAATCCGACTGCCCAGACCGGGAAGCGCGCCCGTGGTGGCGCCACTTTCACCTCGAACATGCCCGGCGCACTTTGCCGCTGCCGGTCGTTCTCAGACTTCTTCAGCGCATCGAGAATGATCGACATCTGTCAGCCGCCCGTGCTGCCGTTCGTGCGCAGGAATGGCGTGTTGGGCTCGCCCAGCGCCGCATCCAGCGCTATCTGCGTCTGGACGCCCGCGATGCCATCCACGTCGAGGCGATGGCGGCGCTGGAAATCCTGCACCAGCGAGACGAGTGCGGCGTCATAGCGATCGCTCGGTTGTTCCTCCACTGGCAGGCCGTTGACCCGTTGCAGACTGCGACGCAACCAACGGACTGAAGGCGTGCGCATGCCGAACGACAGTGGCTTTGCGCCGCCTTCCGCCGGTCGCCACAGCAGCACGTAGTCGCCGAACCAGTTGCGTGACAGGTCGCCGATGCCGATCTCCCGCACAGCGCCGCCGAGATCGACGCGGGCGCGCTCATCGTCGAGACCGGTCAGCACGAGCTGGTGGGCCCGTCCTTGAGAGTCGCTGACGTTCAGGATGGCAGGTCGATTGAACAGTCGCAGCTGCGCGAGTGAGCCGCGCTGCACGAGGCATTCGAGACCCGCCCGATTGGCTTGTGAGCAGGGGTCCGTGCGACTGGCGACGTACCGCACTCCCCAGAGCGCAAACAGTTTGTTGTAGGCGTTGTCCGGATCGGTTTCGTTGTCGAAGCGCGCTAACAACTCTGCCAGTTCCGGTGTGCTGCCAGGCGGCGCGCCGGTGACGGTCTCGCTCCCGGCGTCACTCGCAGCCGCCGGCTGTGCCGCAGGCGCTGCGGCGGGCGCAGCGTTTGCCTCCGTGGTCGAGGCGGCGGTCGCCGGCGCTACTGTCGTCCGCCCGCTCCACCACAACCAGGCGCCGACGCCTGCGGCGCTGAGGAGCACCAGCCCCGCCGCCACCGCGGTCCAGGGTACCCAGCTCGGCTGCAGGCGCTTGCCGAAGACTTCGGCAGCCGCGGCTCGCACGATGCGGCTGCTGACCAGATGGATGTCCTGCGTGTAGGCGCCGAGCAAGGCGCGATCGCAGATGACGTTGATCAGCCGCGGGATGCCCTGCGACCAGCGATGCACCTCGGTGAGTGCGCTGCCTGAGAACACGTCACTGGTCGCGCCCGCTACTCGCAAACGATGCCGAATGTAGGCGTGCGTCTCGTCGGCCGACAACGGGTCGAGGTGGTAGCGACCGGTGATGCGTTGCGCCAATTGCCGCAATTCCACCCGTCCTAACAGCTCACGCAGCTCCGGTTGGCCGATCAGGATGATCTGCAGCAGCTTCTGGGTTTCCGTCTCGAGATTGGTCAGCAGACGCACCTGTTCGAGCACCTGCGGTGAAAGATTCTGCGCTTCGTCGACCACCAGTACGACGCGCTTGCCGTCGCCGTGCGCGCGCAGCAGGTAGCGACTCAGGATGTCGACCAGATCCTTGAGGCTGGCGGCGGCGTTGTCTGGAACGCCGATACCCAGTTCCTCGCAGATCGTCAGCAGGAACTCCGGCGCCGACATGCGCGGGTTCAGGATCAGCGCCACTTCGGCATTGCGCGGAATCTGGGCGAGCAGCGAGCGGATGACCGTGGTCTTGCCCGTACCCACCTCGCCGGTCAGCTGGATGAAGCCGCCCGCCTCGTTGATGCCATAGACCAGGTGCGCGAGTGCCTCCGCGTGGCGCTCGCTGAGATACAGGTAGCGCGGATCGGGCGTTATCGCGAACGGTTTTTCGTTGAGTCCAAAGAAGGCGCGATACATGGGCTTGTGCGGCTGTCCCCATAGTCAGCCGGGCAAACAGTATTGCACGGCTGGCCGCGTCGCGGCGAGCCGTGCAGGCGCGCGGCAGGCCTAGCTCTTTTGCCCCTTGAGCGGGCAGGTATTGAGCCCGAACAAGGCGTATACCGGGCAGTAGCCCATCAGGCCCGTCAGAACCGGCACGATTCCGATCAGAGCCCAGTATCGGTTCGGCCCCTCGATCACGAAGAACAATGCCAGCACGGCCAGGCCAACGACCACCCGCAGGGTGCGATCGACTGTGCCTTCGTTGATTTTCATGGGAGCCGCCTCGAGATGTGGTCGCCGCAATATCCGTGACTGGCTCGGGCGCTGTCTGTAACAGGAGTTACCAACATCGATAGGTGCTTCTACCTACAGGGGCACGATCCTGGATCAATCGACGTCATCCAGGTGGGGCAGGCTGCTGCCACGGCGCACGCTTTGCATGCCGAACTTTGCGCGGATGCTGTCCAGCGTCGAGTCGAGCCGAGGCGATACGGTGCTGCCGGTGCCGGCGAACAAGTCGAGCTGCTCAGCCGGTGCCAGATGTGACACGCCGACGCCCAACAGGCGAATCCTGGCGCGCGGCTGTTCATTTAACCACTGGCGCAGCAACTGCGCGGCGATGCTCGCCAGCAGGCGCGAATCATTGCTGGGTGGTTCGAAACGTCGCTGGCGCGTCTGAGTCTGAAAATCCGCGCGCCGGATCTTGACGGTGACACAGGCGGCGCTCAACGACTTGTTACGCAGCCTTGCGCCGGCACGATCGGCGAGCTGCACGAGTTCGCCCATGAGCCGCGTGCGGTCACCGATATCCGTTGCGAAAGTCTCCTCCGCGCTGATCGATTGCTCGTTCCAGTCCGCGACCACGGGCCGCTCATCGACGCCACCGGCACGCGCGCGCATGCGCACACAGTCCCGCCCGAACAGCGGCCACAGCACCGCATCGGGTGCGCGCCGCAATTCGCCGAGCGTGCGAATGCCGGCGCGCTCGACACGCTCACCGAGCTTGCGGCCGAGCCCCGGCAAGCGTCGTACCGACAAGGGATCGAGCACGCTGTGGATTCGTTCCGGCGGAATGAGCGTCAGCCCATCGGGCTTGTTCAGATCCGAGCCGATCTTGGCGACGAGCTTGTTAGGCGCCACGCCGACCGAGGCGGTGAGTGCGGTGGTCGCGAGAATCCGCTCCTTGATGGCGCGCGCGATGCCGGCCGCGTCGCCGTGCAGTGATTGGCTAGCCGTGACATCGAGAAACGCCTCGTCGAGCGACAGGCCCTGCACGAGCGGCGTGAATTCATGGAAAATCGCGAAGATCTGTCGCGACGCCTCCTGATAGCGCTGCATGCGGGGCCGCACGCAGATCGCCTCCGGGCAGCGGCGCAGCGCTTCGGCGATCGGCATGGCAGAGCGCACGCCGAACTTGCGCACTTCGTAGCTGGCAGCCGCGACGACGCCGCGTCCCGAGGTGCCGCCGACAATCAACGGTTTACCGCGCAGTTCCGGATAGTCGCGCTGCTCGACGGACGCATAGAAGGCATCCATGTCGACGTGCAGGATGGCGCGCTGAGCAGGCATCTGGCGCTGTGTCAGTAGATGCCTGGCAGCAGCTTCTTGACGCGACTCGCGTACGCGGCGTAGTCCGGGAAGCGCTGTCTCAACCAGGTCTCTTCACGCCGCGCCTTCGCATCGAAGAACAGCAGCAGCACCAGCGTACCGGCGAGATGCGTCAGCGACCAGAGAGCAATCGCGGTGCCCAGTGTCATCAGAATGACACTGCCATAGATGGGATGGCGCACGTACGCGTAGACGCCGCCCGTGACCAGCCGGGAGTCGTCCGGCGGATGCGGCAGCGGCGTGAGACTGCGCCCCATCCTGCGTATCGCGGTCGATGCGAGCAGCACGCCCGCTGCGATCAGCAGCAGCCCGACGGCCCGCGCCGCGGTGGGGCCAGCGCCTGGCCAGGCCGGCAGGCCGACGAATACTACTAACAGTACGATCTGCGCGAGCAGCCAGTACTCGCCGCGCTGGCCATCACGCCAGCCGCGCGCCGAGAAACCCCATCTGCGAAATATACTCATCAAACTGTCGCCACGCTGACGAGTACTGTCAGCACGAGTGCCGAGATCATCAGTACCGTATAGACGACGCCGAGTGCCGCGAACTTGGTGAGCGTGCGAGCGCGGCTCTCGCCATAGAAGCGCCGCATCGCCTTGTACAAATACCAACTCAAGTAGATGACCAGTGCCACCCACAGTGGATTCTCGAGCGCGCGCAGTCCTGGGATCGCGCTGACGATCAGCAGCAGCGCGAACAGAAAGAACACCACACTGTGAATGTGGATGAAGAACAGCAGATGCTCGATGAAGTACCGACGCGGCCGGCGATACAGCAGCTTCATGCCGAGCGCGAGCAGCGGCAACAAGATGAACAACGCCCGCGGCACGTTCTGCAGGAACTCCTGCTGTAGCGAGTCGCCACGATCGAGAACTGTCTTCTCGCAGCCCGCGACCAGCCGTGGCTGGATGCTGGC
Source organism: Steroidobacteraceae bacterium (assembly GCA_041395625.1). GTDB lineage: Bacteria > Pseudomonadota > Gammaproteobacteria > Steroidobacterales > Steroidobacteraceae > CADEED01. Next base: position 248,106 of record JAWLAE010000005.1, read on the forward strand.
GACCCAAGGCCCTTGGTAGGAGATTCGCTGACAGAGTCGAGTCGCGCGCTGGGCAGGCGTCTCGGCCGGTGTAGCCGCAATATCCCGTTCCATATCGTCGAATGCGATCGTCGAGCCGCTCTCGGCGAAGATGCCGGCCAGCAGGAAGAACAGCAAGCTCACGACGATATAGAGGCGCACGGGCGGCAGATAGCGTGCGCGACGGCCGGCAAAGAACTCCTGCGTGACCAGACCGGGTCGAGCGAGCAAATGCCACAGCGTGCGCCACAGACGCGAATCGGCGTGCGTCAACCCCTCGGTTGCCTCGCGCACGAAATGCCAGACTGAATGCACGCGCGTTTCGTGCTTTTGCCCGCATCCCGAGCAGTACCTGCCAGCGAGCGGCAGGCCACAGTTCAGGCACCGCTGGGCTGTCGGTACGGTGGGCATGGCGCCACTCAACGCAACCTCCCGTGGAACGCTTCAGGCTACCTGCGTGTCGTCCGGGGCCGCAAAGATCTCGTTGAAATCGCCGACATTCTTCGCGGCCAGGTCGGCGGGCGAGAAATCGTCGACGTGGATCAACTCCATGATCTTGCGATCGTAGTCCCGCAGGAACGTGGCTTCGGTTTCCGAAATGATGCCGAGCGCGAGCGCCTGCGAGATCTGGCCGGGCACGTCGAGTGCCGTGACCCGACCGGTCTTCTCACCTTCCACGCGAATCTTCTTCTGCAGTGGTTCGGCTCGCTCCGCCAGCACCAGGGCTTCCTGCAGCAAGCCGAGCGGATTGTTAGGCTCCAGTGTCTTGTAGATGTACTCGCAGAGCCGCTCCCGCGCCTCGGTGGGATACAGGATCGCCTCGGCGAGCTTGCGTCCCTGCCGATCACTCGGCGCGGAATACGACAGACCGCGCGGAAAGATCAGCGCGGCCATGGCGCCCGCCAACAGCCGGTTGGGGAAGTTCTGCAGGAAGCCGTGCAGCGCCTGCTGCGCCTGGTAGAGCTGATGGCGACAGGCCCATTCGACGATCGGCAGATCGGCCTCGGGCCGCCCCTGATTGTCGTAGTGCTTCAGCACCATCGAGGCAAGGTACATCGCTGATAGCACATCGCCGAGCCGCGCTGACAGATTCTCTTTCTTCTTGAGATAGCCGCCCAAGGTCAGCATCGCAACGTCGACGGCGAAAGCGAACGACGCCGAGAACCGCACGACGTGCTGATAGTAACGTTTGGTCGGCCCGACATCGGGCACGCGCGTGAAGCGCGCATGCGTGAGCGCCATCACGAGCGAGCGAACCGCGTTGGAGATGGCGAAGCCCATGTGACCGAACAGCGCCCTGTCGAAATCGTCCACCCCCTGTTTGCGATCCGGGTTGCGCGCCGCCTCCATCTCCTTCAGCACGAAGGGATGGCAGCGAATGGCGCCCTGACCGAAGATGATCAGCGAGCGGGTGAGGATATTGGCTCCCTCTACCGTGATCGCTACCGGGATAACCTGGTAGTTGCGCGCCAGGTAATTGCGCGGCCCCATGCAGATACCTTTGCCGCCGTGCACGTCCATCGCATCGTTGGCGATCTGACGGCCCATCTCGGTGACGTGGTACTTCAGCATGGCCGACGGGACCGACGGTTTCTCGCCGCCATCGATGGCGCCAGCCGTGACCGAACGCGCGGCGTCCATCGTGTAGGTCAAGCCGACCATACGCGCGAGCACCGCCTCGACGCCTTCGAACTTGCCGACCGACATGTTGAACTGGCGACGAATGCGCGTGTACGCGCCCGATGCCCAGACACCCGTCTTGGCGCCGCCCGTGGCGTTCGATGGCAACGAAATGCAGCGTCCCACTGACAACTGTTCCACCAGCATGCGCCAGCCCTGGCCGGCCATCTTCGGACCACCGATGATGAAGTCGAGTGGCACGAACACGTCCTTGCCCTGAATCGGGCCGTTCTGGAATGGCACGTTCAACGGGAAGTGGCGGCGACCAATGGTGGTGCCGTCGGTGTCGCGCGGAATCAGCGCCACGGTGATGCCCCGATCCCGCTCGCCGTCCAGCAACTTGTCCGGATCGAACAGGCGGAAGGCGAGGCCAATGACCGTGGCAACCGGTGCCAGCGTGATGTAGCGCTTGGAGAAGTTCAGTTTCAGACCAATGATCTCTTTGCCTTGCCACGTGCCGCGGCAGACCACACCGGTATCCGGCATCGAGGCGGCATCGGAGCCTGCGCGCGGACCGGTGAGCGCGAAGCAGGGCACCTCCTCACCGTTGGCGAGTCGCGGCAGGTAGTAGTTCTTTTGTTCTTCGGTGCCGTAATGATTGAGCAGCTCTGCCGGGCCGAGCGAATTCGGCACCGCAGTTGTCGACGACAGGAGCGCGCTGCGGCTGCTCAGTTTGGCCAATACGCAGGAATGCGCATAGGCGGAGAACTCGAGCCCGCCATAGCGCTTCGGAATGATCATCGCGAAGAAGCCCTTGGTCTTCAGGAACTCCCACACCTCGGGCGAGAGATCGGCGAGGTTGTGTGTGAAATCGAAATCGTCGACCATGCGACAGAGCTGTTCGCACGGTCCGTCGAGAAAGGCGCGCTCTTCACTCGTCAGCAATGGTGCCTTCGACGCTAGCAGCTTCTCCCACTTTGGCTTGCCGGTGAACAGCTCACCGTCCCACCAGACGGTGCCGGCCTCGAGCGCCTCCTTCTCGGTCTGCGACATGGTCGGCAGCATCTTGAGATAGGCCTTCATGAACGGCCGTGTGATCAGCGCCTTGCGCAGCGGCCGGACGTTGAACAGCCACAGCGCAGCGAGCATCACCCACAGGAAGCCCTTCCAGATGCCGGCCGGCGGCGCGATGAACGTATAGCCCGCGAGCAACACGGTGAACACGACCGTGAAAATCAGCAGCGGCAGCCGCTTGTACGTCATGAAGATGACGAAGCCGATGAACAGCAGCGTGAAGATCGTGCCGACTTGCGCAACGTAGTACGCAAAGCCCGCGACGACGAGAAAGGCAACAATGGCTCCGAACATGAGGCGCGCTCCTGATTCCAGACGTGGCGCGGTATGGCGCTGCAGGCCGGTGGCGGCGGGCGCTCCGGCAGACACTACACAATATAACGCTTTTGTGCGCTGCGGCGCGAGTTGTGAGCGCTACTTGTCGGACTTGGCAGGAGGTGTCGACCACTGCGCCGACAGTGCGACGATAGAGCCTTGTCCTGGGCGCGACCAGATGCGCACTCTGCCGCCAACTCTTGCGAGCCGGACTCTCATCGAGCGTAGCCCGAGTCCGATATCACCATCGACTGCTGTCGAAGCGATGCCGAGGCCATCATCGCCCACCAGGATCATGAGCCGTTCTCGCCTCTGTACGATCCGCACGATAATACGGTTGCAGACGGAATGTCTGACCGCGTTGCGAATCGCTTCCGCGCACGACAGACCGAGCGCGTTCGCAGCCGGGGTCGTGATGTCACTCGAAAGATTGTGCTGCAAGTCGACCTGAACAGCGCCCGACAACGGATACTCAGGCAGGTTCCTGCGGATCAAATCGAGCAGACCCGTGCGCAAGACCTCCGGAGAGCGCAGTTCGCCCATCAATTCGTGCACCGACGCAATTGAGCGCACAGCGATCTCTTCCAGCGCCGCCAGCCGTTCATGCATGGCTGGCTGACCCGCGAACGAGTGGCTCATTGCCGCGATCTCGAGATGCAGGCCGCACAAGTCCTGCGCGATCGTGTCGTGCAGGCGGAAGGCAAGTTCTTCGCGCTCGGTGTTACGTGCCCGACGCGCGGCCCGGCGGACGGCTCTGCGGTCGAACGCAATCGTTTCGAAGCGCGGCCAACCAGCCGTCAAGGCAGGGTCGAGCCGCCGCAAATGCAGATCGACTGGTAGACGGACGCCGTCCTTGCATACTATGTCCGCCTCGAAGCTGCTCATGCCGTTAGGCGCGGAGTCGAGCGACGCCACCGCAGCATCCAGCGCTGGCAAAGAGCCGGCGTCAATCAGCTGCGAACGCCGCTTACCGAGCAGCTCACGTCGGGAATAACCCAGCCAACCGCACAGTGTGGCATTCGCAAACTCCAACTGGGCCGTCGGTGTGGACAGACTGTATGCAAACGGCGCTTTATCGAGCCAGTCAGCGTGGCTCGTCAGCAACGTTTGATTTCGCATAGCTTAGTTATGCTACCACAAGACGATCGTCATTGCCAGCACAATGTTGCAGACTACTAACTATATGATCAGTAGGTATGTGAGCGAAATAACGATTGCCTTCCGTTGGGCAAGCTGAGTAGGGCTGTCGTTGGCATCCGCCCCGGCCAGCTCCGGGCGAGCCGAACGTGCACTGCGGGAGTTCGCCACTCGCATTTCCGTCGCCTGCGGGCTTGCCATCGATGAGCGTAGTGATCGAACAGGCCGCAGCCGAGATCGATATTGGTTTGCACCGTGCGCTCGGTCACCGGCACTGCCTCGAGTGCGCGCGACGATTCATCGGGTGATGCGATGACGCCGATCGCAAGGGTCTTCCTCGAATTGCGCCAGCAGCCTGCACGCAAAGTGCCACGTGTCTAGCCTAACAACTCCTGTACACCCTCGCGCTCTTCGGCGAGTTCGGCGAGGCTCGCGTCCATTCGCTGGCGGGAGAACTCGTCGATCGAGAGGCCTTGCACGATCTGGTAGTCGCCGTTCTTGCAGACCACGGGATAGGAATAGATGACGCCCGCGCGGATGCCGTAGCTGCCGTCCGAGGGCACGGCCATGCTGACGATGTCACCGGCCGGCGTCCCGCGCACCCAGTCGCGCACGTGATCGATCGCGGCAGACGCCGCTGACGCTGCCGACGACGCCCCGCGTGCCTTGATGATCGCTGCACCGCGCTGCTGCACAGTCGGGATGAAGGTGTCTTCGTACCACTTGCGATCGACCAGCGAATGCGCAGCTTTGCCGTCCACCGTGCAATGACCGAGATCAGGGTACTGCGTCGAGGAGTGGTTACCCCAGATGACCATGCGCTGGATCTGGGTGACATGGCTGCCAGTCTTCTCGGCGAGCTGCGACAGCGCGCGATTGTGGTCGAGCCGGGTCATTGCCGTGAAATTGCGCTGATTGAGGTCCGGCGCGTTCGAGCGGGCGATGAGCGAATTGGTGTTGGCCGGATTGCCGACGACCAGCACCCGCACGTTGCGGTCAGCGACAGCGTTCAGCGCCTTGCCCTGTGCCGAGAAGATCTGTGCATTGGCCAGCAAGAGGTCCTTGCGCTCCATACCCGGACCGCGCGGTCGAGCGCCAACCAGCAGTGCGACGTGGCAATCCTTGAAGGCCACCTTGGCATCGTCCGTTGCGACGATCTTGTTCAATGTCGGAAAGGCGCAATCGTTCAGTTCCATCACCACGCCGCCGAGTTGCGGCAAGGCGGGCGTGATCTCGAGTAAGTGCAGATTGACCGGCGTGTCCGCGCCCAGCATCTGACCGGATGCGACACGGAAAGCGAGGGCGTAACCGATCTGGCCGGCGGCGCCGGTGATAGCGACATTGACAGCGGGTTTCATCTAACAGAGCTCCAGCGACGAGAGGCGCGCGAGTTTACCAGCCTCGCTCGGCCACAGCTGCCTCGAGCGCCGCCCGTGACCACGAGCGGCGTCATTCGTCATCGATTCGGCTCGGTCGGCGCAGCCGGCAGCTCGTGCAACCGCGGGTCGTCCGGATAGGCCAGACGGAAATTCTCGAGTTCGTGGGCGGCTACCCGCAGCTGGCCGTTGGCCCGGAGCCGCTCGATTCGATCCCACCAGGCGTCTGCCGATAGCGGTGGCGCAGATCCAGCCTGTGCGTCGGCAGCGGGCACCGCCTCGCTGGCGGCCGCCTGACCCTGTTGTCTGGCAAGTTCACTCAGCGCGCGCGACGCGTCGGCAGCGCGTGCAGCCTTGGCGGCAGGCGCGATGTCTGCGGCGGAAGATTCCGTCGTAGCCATCAGTTCTGATTCGCGTGCGGTGTAATTTCGCTCGGCCATACCATTCTGTTCCGTGGGCGCTTCAATCGCTCGGCTTCGATCGGACAGTAGCGGCGGCGGTGGCGGCGCAAAATCGCGCCGCTCCGCCGGCCCGGCGGGTGCAGTCTGCTGCGGTGCTGCCGCGGGTGCGGCTGCTGCGTCAGCCACCTCAGCGGATTCAGCGGGTACCGCGCGCGCAGCGTTTTGCACGCTCACTTCGCCGGCCGGCTGTCCAGCCGAGTCGCCGCGAGTTGGCAGTCCCACGTTCAGGACGATCGTGAATGCGAGCACGACGGTGGCAGCGATCGCGACAGGCAAAGCCCAGCGCGTGCCGCGATACACCGACGTCGGCGGCTCGGCATGGATCGCTGCACGCGCACGCGCCAGCACGGCGCGATCGATGTCCGGAGACGGTTCGAGCGAATCGACTGCGTCGTCGCGCGGAAACAATGCTCGCCGGCGCCGCACGTACGCTTCGAACTCGAGCTCGCTGGCGTCGTCGGGCTGGCTCGGCAAGTCCTCGCGGCTCATCGCAGCTCACCCGCTGCCGGTGTCAGGGCCCGCTTGAGTTTGTTGACGGCGTAGCGCAGTCGGCTCTTCGCGGTTTCGGCACCCACGCCGACCACTTTGGCAATCTCTTCGACCGACAAGGCCGATTCCTCGTGTAACAAGAATACGTCGCGCTGCTCAGCCGGCAATGCAGCCAGCGCGGCACGATAGCGGGCGCTGTTGTCAGCGCGTTCCAGTTCGACATCGGGGCGGGAGTGGTCGGGCGCCGCCAGTGTGTCCGCTGTGTCCGTGTCGTCGATGGACGTGCCGCGCGGACGCACGGCGCTGCGCCGGCAATGATCGATGAAGCAGTTGTGAGCCAGCGTGAACAGGAACGTCTGAAATTTGGCGCGCGGCTCATAGCGGGACCGCGCTGCGATGACCCGACCCCAGACTTCCTGGAACAAGTCGTTAGCCAGCTCCGGATCGCGCGCGTGTCGCATCAGGTACCGATAGAGTGCGGCACGGTGGCGCGCATACAGCAATTCGAACGCACGTGCATTGCCACCGGCATAGTCGAGCATCAATTGCGCATCGTCGCGGCTGGAATCGTCCATTGCCGCAACTGTACGCGCCCGCGCTCGCGGCGCGTAGTGCTCACAACTCGTCTGTCCGTCCAGCAACGGGGCAGCCGTGAAGCTTGCAATGATCGCGCTCACGAGCCGCCGGCTAGGGCTGCGCTCGCATCCAGCACCACGTAGATCGGCACCAGTCCGTCACCCGTGTGCAGCCAGTGCGCGGAGGTCACTAGCATGCGCGGTGGCGTGAAGTCGGGCCAAGGCGCATCGATTGGATGGCAGACCATGCCGATTCGCGGCACACGCGGGTCGCTCTCGGCCATGCCCGCCGCCAGGACACCATGAACCCCTACAATACCTATTAGAAACAATAACTTAGGAGCCATACGCTGTCCCTCCGCCGAGCCCGTCCAGCCTAAGGATTAAACGCAGCAGGAAATATTTTGGGGTTACGGGGTTGACACTGAACTAGTGTTGTAGTTATATATAACACCAAGGCGAGAGGCGAACTGCATAGGGCAGCACGCCAAACCCGTCAACCATAAGGAGCTCACAATGTCTGCCAACTTCACCAAAGCCTTCGCTTGCGCCATCGTTGCCGTGGTTCTGACCACCGCAGCCAGTTGGACATTCGTCGACTCGACGTCGATCGTCCGCGTGAACGACTTTGCGGCATCCACCACACAGCTGGCCGCGACTGTGGCCAGTGCTCTGGTACGCTAGTCCAGTCATTGCCCAGTACACGACTGAGTGGTACCGGGCAGATGGACCTCAGCTTTAAGGCCACAGCCGGAGTGCGCATGGATCCGCAATGGGACGACAGCCAGCCGATCTATCGGCAACTGCGCGACCGAGTGGTAGCGATGATCCTCGAGGGCGTCCTCAAGGAAGGTGATCCGCTACCGTCGGTCCGCAGTGTCGCGGCCGAGTTCCGGCTCAATCCGCTCACGGTGCTCAAGGGCTACCAACAGCTCGTGGACGAGCAGCTCGTGGAGAAGCGGCGTGGTCGCGGCATGTACGTGATGGAAGGTGCGACGCGCGCACTGATGAAGGACGAGCGCCAGAATTTCCTCGACGTGGAATGGCCGCGGGTCTACGCCACGATCCAGCGCCTGGGGCTATCTACCGCCGACTTGTTGACCCGCGGCGCTGCGGCCGCCCCCTCGCAACCGTTCCCGACGCTCGCGTCGCAGGGGACCGGCACGAACCAGGACGACAACAATGACAACCGTGATTGAAGCACGCGGTCTCACCAAGAATTACGGCAGCACCCGCGCGCTGCAAGGCATCGACCTTACAGTTGAAGCCGGACGCATCGTTGGCCTGATCGGACCCAACGGCTCCGGCAAGACGTCGGCCATCAAGGCAATCCTCGGACTCACATCGTTCGACGGCGAGCTCAAGGTGTTAGGTCTCGATCCGCACCAACAGCGTGATGCGCTGATGCAGAACGTCTCGTTCATCGCGGATGTGGCCGTGCTGCCGCGCTGGATCAGGGTGTCGCAGACACTCGATTTCGTCGCTGGCGTGCATCCGCGCTTCGAGCGTGCCCGCGCGGAAGAATTCCTGCGCAAGACCGACATCGGCATGAAGAAGCGCGTACGCGAGCTCTCCAAAGGCATGGTCACCCAACTGCACCTTGCGCTGATCCTGGCGATCGATGCCAAGCTGCTGGTGCTCGATGAGCCTACGCTGGGCCTCGACTTGCTGTTCCGACGTTCTTTCTACGACACGCTCCTGAACGATTATTTCGACAAGGAGCGCACGATCCTCGTGACCACCCATCAGGTGGAAGAGGTGGAGCACCTGCTCACCGATGTCGTGTTCATCCAGCAGGGCAAGATCAAGTTGTCGCAATCGGTCGAGTCATTGAGCGAGCACTACGTGCAGCTCATACCGACGCCGGACAATTTGCCACGGGCTCGCGCCCTCGGGCCGTTCTATGAGCGCGAAGTGTTCGGCCGCACCGCCATGATGTTCGAGGGCAGGAACATCGAGGACTTGCGGCCACTCGGTGAAACGCGCACGCCCAGCATCGCCGATCTGTTCGTAGCGAAGATGCAGCCTGCTGGCGCCTGGGTGTCGCCGGTCGCGGAGGTGGCGGCATGAACGTCCTCGTGACCCTGGTCAAACGCGAGTTTTGGGAGCATCGCGCACTGTGGCTGGTGCCGCTCCTGATCGGCGTCGCAATCGTCGTGTTGGCGGCGTTCGAGGGTGTCCATGTCGGCGATCGGGTGAACATCTCGATCGATCTGGACTCGAGCGTAGCCGCAAACGATCTGGAGCCGCAGGAACGCGCTGCGCTACAGTCGCTGACCGAACTGCCGGCCAACAAGAAACAAACGATCTACCTGATGACGCTCGTGACATTTCTCACGGTCCACATGCTGGCAATCGGGATCGTCGTGTTCTTCTATCTGCTCGACTCGCTCTACAGCGAGCGCAAGGACCGCAGCATTCTGTTCTGGAAGTCCCTGCCGGTATCCGACGGTGTGACCGTCCTTTCCAAGGGCTTGGTGGGGTTGCTGATCGCACCGCTGTTGGCGATCGGCATGGCCGCTCTCACGCAGATCGTGTTTGGCGGTATCTGGGCCTTGAAGTTCGGTGGCTCGTCGATCGGCTCGGTCATGCCGGCCTGGGACACCGCTGTTTGGCTGAAATTCCAGGGGCTGACCTTGCTGGCGTTCTGTGTCGGCGCGCTGTGGTATGCGCCAATCGCAGGCTACCTGCTGCTGGTCTCTGCCTGGGCGCGTCGCAATGTGTTCCTGTGGGCGGTGATGCCGCCAGTATTGCTGGCCGTCGGCGAGAAATTGCTGATGGGCAGCGACTACATCGGCGAGTTCATCGGTCGCCGGATGCTGGGTGTGGCCGAGATTTTCAGCGTCGATGCGCGCTACAGCTCAGCCGATGCCGGAGAATTCGGTGCGGCCGCAGTACAGCCGATCGACCGGGCGCTGGCAGCCATCGATCCTGCCGGCTTCTTTCTCACGCCCGACCTGTGGCTGGGGCTGGCCGCCGCGGCACTGCTGGTTTTCGCGGCAGTGCGCATTCGGCGCTACCGGGATGACACCTGAGATTGCCCCGCGCCGCTGCGGCAGCCACAATGCTGCTGCGGCCTGTCGCCGCTCGATCTGCGTGAGGGTGCCATGATGCGATTTGCTGGACTTGCAACTGCGGTCGTGCTGTCTCTGGGAGTGCTAGCTGCACCTGCCGGAGCGGGCGAGACATTCCAATTCGATGTGTCGAAGTATTCGCAGGAACCCACGGGTTGCGATCGACTCGCCTCCCATGGCGACGATCCCTTGCACGTCGCGCCGGGGTTGGAGAAGCCGCAAATGGACCTGCCCGCGGCGATCGCCGCCTGCGAAGTCGCCGTCGCCCGCGATCCGGAGAACCCGCGGCTGCGCTACCAACTTGGCCGCGTCTACGGCTACTCGGGGCAGGGCGAGAAAGCGACCGAGCATCGCGAAGCGGCCGTGGCCGCCAACTATCCGCAGGCCTTGTTCGTAATCGGCTATCTGCACCTCGAGGGCCTCAACAAGGCGCCGCAGGATGCCTGCCGTGCGGCCGAGTTGATCCACCGTTCCGCGCAGTACGGCCGTATCGCTGGCCAACTGGGCTATCCGATGTGGGTGATGGAAGGGCGCTTCAAGGGCTGCAAGGCGCCGCAGGACAAGGCCGAGATGCTGGCGTTCCTGGATGCAGCGGCGGCGCAGAGCCGCGATTTCTATCATCAGTCGTTAGTCAAGCTGCTGAAGCAGGACCTGGCGGCCTGGCGAGCGCCGAAGAGTTGAAGTTTGTGAGCTTGAGGTCAAATCGCCCTGAAATGCCCAAATAAGACACAGATATGACGATTTCACTCGCAGATACGTCGGTGTAGCATTCGGTCATGGCCGCCACAAAAGAAGACTTGTATCGCACGGCGATGACTCTGCCCGAGTCAGATCGCGCCGATCTGATCGGTGCGCTTCTCGATAGTCTGGATGGAAAGCCGGAGGAGGGCGTGGAAGAGGCTTGGCGCGTTGAGATCGATCGTCGGGCGCGGGAGCTGGAATCCGGGGTAGTCCAAGGCATTCCATGGGACGTGGTCAGGGAGCGTCTGGCGCGCGCTCCGCGTGGTTGAACGAACAGTCCACCTCCATCCGCTTGCTCTGGCTGAAGCGGAGAGAGCTTGCGTGTGGTACTCCCGTCGCAGCCCAGCTGCCGCTGCTGCGTTTATCAGTGAATTGGACGCAGCGATGCTTGCGATTCGCGAAGCACCGCAGCGATGGCCGCCTTTCCATGTGCGATACCGTAGATTTCTGCTACGCAAGTTTCCGTTCAGTGTTGTGTATATCTGCAGGGACGAAGCCGTAGCCGTCATTGCGATTGCGCACCATCGTCGCAAGCCTGGGTTTTGGGCTTCTCGCATCGATCGATCATCGGATTAGGCTAGAGAGCTGCGCTGCCAACCAACGCCGCCGCGGCGCGACGAGCTTTCTCACGCGCCGCATCCAGCGTCGCACCGCGCGCCAGCGTCACGCCCATGCGGCGCTTGCCTTGCACCTCCGGTTTGCCGAACAGACGCAGGGCGGTGTCTGGGTCCACCAGCGCATCGCCGACGTTCTGCCAACGCAAGGCATTCGTCGCGCCTTCTACTAACAACGCGCACGAGGCGGACGCACCATGCTGTGCGATGTTGGGAATGGGTAAACCCAAGATCGCGCGCACATGGAGCGCGAACTGCGACTGGTCCTGCGAGATCAGCGTGACGAGCCCGGTGTCGTGTGGTCGGGGTGAGACCTCGCTGAACCACACGCGATCGCCTTTGACGAACAGCTCGACGCCGAACATGCCGCGACCGCCCAGATCATCAGTGATAACGCGCGCAATGCGCTCGCCCTCGGCTCGTGCGCGCGCGCTCATCGGATGCGGTTGCCACGACTCGCGGTAGTCACCATCGATTTGCAGATGACCGATCGGCGCGCAGAACGCGGTGCCGCCGATATGCCGCACCGTTAGCTGCGTGATCTCGTAGTCGAAATCCACGAAACCCTCGACGATCACGCGCCCGGCGCCGGCGCGGCCACCCGACTGGGCGTACTGCCAGGCGGGAGCGACGTCGTCCTGGTTGCGCACCACGCTCTGACCCTTGCCGGAACTCGACATCGCGGGTTTCACGACACACGGCAGACCGACTGCGTCGATCGCGGCGCGATAATCGGCCTCGCTGTCGGCGAAGCGGTAGGCTGAGGTGGCGAGCCCGAGTTCCTCGGCCGCCAGTCGCCGGATGCCTTCGCGATCCATCGTCAACCGCGCGGCGCGCGCCGTGGGCACCACTGCCTGGCCCTCGCGCTCGAGTTCAAGCAACGTAGCCGTGGCGATCGCTTCGATTTCCGGGATCACGAACGCGGGTTGCTCGGCTGCGATCACGCGGCGCAGGGCATCGCCATCGAGCATGTCGATCACGTGCGAACGATGTGCCACCTGCATTGCGGGTGCGTTGGCATAGCGATCGACCGCGATCACCTCGATCCCGAGCCGCTGCGCCTCGAGGGCCACTTCCTTGCCGAGTTCACCTGCGCCGAGCAGCAACACCCGCGTGGCGCTGGCCGTGAGCGGCGTACCGATCGTGACATCCTGAGCGCCGCGCGGCGTAGCGGCTGAGCCAGTTTGCGTCGTCGTCATAGGGATGCGATCTTAGCGCACAGGATGTACACCCAGATCGAGCGCACCGCCAACGGACTCGAATTGACGCTGCGGGGCGCGTGGCGCGCAGCCAACCTGGCCGCTATCGATGCCGAGCTCGCCAGCTTCGACTGGGGCGGCGCCGGCACGCTCGTCATTTCTGGTGCGGAGGTGGAATTGCTGGATCTCTCCGGCGCCTGGCGCCTGCGCCAGTTGCTGCAGCAGGCCGCGGCGGCCGGTACCCAGATCGAGTGGCGCACGCCGGCGCCGGAGTTGTTACAGCTGGTCGAGAAGACCCTGTCCCAGGGCGGACCGCCAGTGCCGCCACCATCATCGGAGTCGGAGTTCCAGCCGATCTCGGCGCTCGGAGAGCACGTGATGGTGCGTGTGGAGGACGCCAAGACCGGCCTCGATTTCATCGGCCGCGTGGCAGCTACGAGCGGTAAGGCGCTGGCAAGTTGGCGTCGGTTACGACCGATTTCGGTCGCCCGGCACATCTACGACACGGGCATCACGGCGGTGCCGATCGTGTCGCTGATCGCGTTCCTCATCACCATCATCATCGCTTACATATCCGCGGAAGAGCTGCGGCAGTTCGGTGCCGAGATCTATGTCGTCGATACGGTGACGATCGGTGTGCTGCGCGAGCTCGGTGTGCTGCTCACCGCGATCATCGTCGCTGGCCGCTCGGGCAGCGCATTCGCGGCCGAGCTCGGCGCGATGAAGCTCAACGAGGAAGTCGATGCGCTGCGCGCCAGCGGCGTCAACCCGATCGAAGTACTGGTGCTGCCGCGCGTAACGGGTCTGGTGATCGCGCTGCCGCTCCTTACCGTGGTGGCGGATGCGATAGGTCTGACCGCGGGTGCGGTGCTGTGCTACTTCCTGCTCGACATGCCGATCGTGCAGTACCTGACCGAGATGAAGTCCGCGATCGGGCCCACGACGTTCTGGGTCGGCGTCATCAAAGCGCCGGTGTTCGCGCTGCTGATCGCGCTGTCGGCCTGTTATCGTGGGCTGCAGGTGCGCGACTCGTCGCGCGAGCTGGGTCGCCTGACGACCGTGGCGGTGGTGCAGTCGATCTTTCTGGTGATCCTTGCCGATGCGATCTTCGCGGTCGTGTTCTGGCAGCTCGATATCTGATGATGACTGCTGCCACCACGCCGGCCAATGAGGTGCCCGCGATCGAAGTGCGCGGTCTCGTGAATCGCTTTGGCCGTCAGGTCGTGCACGACGGTCTCGACATGACGGTGCACACGGGCGAAGTGTTCGGCATCGTGGGGGGCTCCGGTTCCGGCAAGTCGGTGCTGCTGCGGACCATCCTCGGTTTGCACCGGCCGCAAGGCGGCGAGGTGCGCCTCGAGGGCCGCCAGTTGAACGGTCTCTCGGAGCGGGAGCTGCATCAATTCAAGGCGCGCTATGGCGTCACGTTCCAGCAGGGCGCGTTGTTCAGTTCCCTGACAGTGATCCAGAACGTGCAACTGCCGATGCTCGAGCATCTGCGGCTGACCGCGCCGACGCGCGATGCGCTGGCGCTGCTCAAGATCCGACTGGTGGGCCTGGCCGAATCCGACGCGTACAAGTACCCCTCGCAGCTGTCGGGCGGCATGGTCAAGCGCGCGGCGCTGGCACGTGCGCTGGCGCTCGATCCGCCGCTCCTGTTTCTCGACGAGCCCACCTCGGGGCTGGATCCCATCAGTGCGGCCGCATTCGACACCCTGTTGATGGATCTGCAGCAACAACTCAAACTCACGGTCGTCATGATTACGCACGACCTCGACACGATCTTCAGAACCTGCAATCGTGTCGGCGTGATAGTCGATCGGAAAATGCTGACCGATACGCTGGCGGGCATTGCCCGCAATCCGCATCCATGGATCCAGGCCTATTTCCATGGTGAGCGCGCCGAGCGCTACGGAGCGCAGCGTGGAACGTGAAGGCAACTACGCGGCTGTGGGCGCATTCGTGTTGCTGGTCATCGCGATGGCCAGTTTCTTCGTCTATTGGTACGCGGGCGGTAGCGACCGGCGCAACAACGTGCGCTACGAAATCTACTTCCAGGGCACCGTGAGCGGCCTGAACCGCGGCAGTACCGTGCGTTATCTGGGTGTCGATGTGGGCCGGGTCGCCGACATGCGGATCGATCCACGCGCCGCAGATCGCGTGCAGGTGCTCGCCGACATCGATGAGCGCGCGCCGATCTCCGAGTCCACCGTGGCCGAACTCTCGCTGCAGGGCGTCACCGGGCTGCTGTACATCGATTTGTTAGCGAGCGCGGGCAACAAGGCGCTGATGGACCCGGTGCCGAGCGACACCTACCCCGTCATCCGGTCGGTGCGTTCGAATCTCGATCTGTTCCTCTCCAGTCTGCCCGATCTCGTGGGCCGCGCCGCCGGTACCATCGATCGGCTCAACGCGATCATGTCGGACAAGAACATCGCGGCCATTTCCGCGACGCTGTCGAATCTCGATACTGCCGCCGGCACGCTGCCGGCCGTCGCGCAGAATCTGGACACGCTGATGACTGAGCTGCGTGTCACCAGTGCGGAGTTCCGTGCCGCCGCCAGTGGCGTGCGCAATCTGGCGGACAGTGCCGGACCGGATCTCGCGACGGCTGCCGAGCAGGTGCGCAAGGTCGCTGACAATCTCGCCAGTACGACGACCCGGCTCGATGCGATGATCGCGGAGAACCGTGGTGATATTCGCGCGGTGCTGCGTGACAGCCTGCCGGAGTTCGAACGCCTGCTGCGCGACAGCCGCGCCGCTGCCAACGAGTTCCGCGAGCTATCGCAGAGTCTGAAGGCCGAGCCCTCCCAACTCCTGTTCCAGCCCCAATCGCGCGGTGTGGAGATTCCACGATGAAAATGCAGACTCCGCCGCGCCGCGCTGTCCTGCCGCTCGCGTTCGCTGCGCTGCTCACTAGCGGCTGCGCCTCCGTGCTAGAGAGCAATGAAGCGCCCGTGCAGAGCTACGTACTGCGTGCCGCCGTCGCACCAGTCGACCACACCGGCCAGCCATCGGCTAACGACTTGCGCCCGGTCCTGCAGGTGCGTCGGGTCGAGGCGACGGCCGGGCTCGACACGCACCGCATCGCCGTCGTACGGGTCGACCGGCGCTTCGATTCCTATGCCGCCAGTCGCTGGACGGATAACGCGCCCGCACTGGTGGAGTCGCTGGTGGTCGAGACGCTGCGCAACAGCGGCCAGTACCGCGCTGTATTCGGCGATGCGGGCGGTTTCGCGCCCGACTACAGCCTGAATCTGGTGTTGCGTCGCTTCGAAGCGCAATACAGCGCGCAGGACGGTGCGCCGACTATTGTGGTAGTGCTGGACGCAGCGCTCGGGCGGCGCGAAGATCGGGCGTTGCTGGCGGCATTCTCGGTCGAGGCATCGGCGCCGGCAGCGGCCGATCGGATGTCCAGTGTGGTCGCCGCATTCGAGTCGGCGACGCAGGACGCACTCGCGCAATTGAGCGCACGCCTGACAACCGCCCTTCAGAACGTCGACAATCCCGAGCCTTCCATCAGTCGGTAGAGCCAGTAGCTCGACTGCGCCGGGTCCGCCCAGGTGGGATAGTCGGCAGTGTACTCTGAGTCGGGCGCGTCGCGGTTCGACCAGAGTCGTTCGAAATACGCTGTGATGTCGCCGGCCAGCGGCGCGTCCGCCGCCACTTCCACCGCGAGATTGGCTTCGAGATTGAAATTGCGTAGGTTGCGGCGCGTGAAGTTGGCCGAGCCCAGTGTGAGCCACACGGTCTGCCCGCGTTCGATAACTAACAGCTTGACGTGGAACTGCTCGCCGTGTGTGCGGTACCAACGCACCTTGATTGCGCCGTCACTCGCCGCTACCAGCTCACTGGCAACCGGCCGATTGGGAATGCCGGACTTCGTGCGGCCGAAAGCGTCCTTGTTGGGATCGAGTATCACGCGCACGTCGACTCCCCGCGCCGCCGCCTGCAGCAGGGCCTCCGCGACGGCTCGCTCGGCGAGATAGAACATCGCCAAATCGATGCGGTCCCCACGCGCGGTGGCGGCAATGTGCAGCAAGACTTCGGCCAGAATCGCGCCTTCGGTCAGCACCTGCACGCGGGCAATATCCGGTGCAAAGCGGGACGGGGTCGGCGCTCGGACGACGATCTCCGGCTCGTCCGCCGCTTCATACGGCCGCAGGTTGCCGCGCCAGCCGGAGAAGCGCGCGATCTCGATCTCGCTCTCGAGCAGCGGCCGCAGCGCGTCGCCTGCGACACGCAATGCGATATTGGAGTGCGCGCTGCTAGCGTCGTGCGGATTGGCGGAGGTGACGATGCCGACGAGGTCCCCGGCGCCGTTGTCGCCGATGATCAACTTGCGATGGTTGGCCTTGAAGTTCAGGAGCCGCGCCCAGGCGCGAAAAGTGACGCGCGACGGGCCCTCATCGAGCGGATGAGGCAGCCACCCCGGACCACTGGCATCGCCGTCCCACCAGTCGATTGCGGTGCGCCAGAAGCTCGAATAGATGGGGTTGGAATCGCGCAGTTGGTCCAGGTCCGTGACGATCACGTCGATGCCGGCAGCGCGCAAGGCTTGCAGATCGGCCGAGGGATCGCCGCCGTACACGTCGTTGATGGGGTCCGTCACTAACAATACGCGCAAACCGGGCAGCGCCTGCTTGCGTGCGATCAGCGCGTCACGTAGTTGGCTCGACAGTGGTCGAAACACCTGTCCAGGTGCCAGCGCGCCGCGCTGATCATTGAACAGGAACCAGTCGAGCACCAGGAAATCCCGCGCGTTGGCGATGATCGCAAACACCTGATCGAAGATCTGTTGTTCGATCAGTGGCCTGCCGTAGGCATCGGCATGCGTCAGATCCGTGAGCAAGCGGATGCTATCGGCAGGGACACTCACTACCGGGCCCGCGACGTCGACACCGCGCGGCAGCGGTTTGAGTGTGTGCTGCGCGCCTTGCACGGCACAGACGCTGATGAACAGCAGCAGGCCCAAGCGAAATGTCAGGCGCCAGCGGCGCCGCGGGCGGCGAGGCGTCAAAGCCGGCTCGATTAGCTCCGTGTCGTTGGCTGGCACCTCGTCCGGCATCGCTAGCATTCTATAGAGAGGCGGGTATTCCGCGCGGCCTGGCGGTCCCGCGGATTGAGCCCGGCCGCGCACAGCCGTGCCAGGGTGTACAGCATTTGTACAATATATATCGCAAATATCCTGATCAAAACATTGACAAACTTGGGCGCACGCGTATGATTCATCGGGTCAACCGTCCTTCTGACGAGTGACCCCCCGTTCGGGCGGAGCCACAAGCTCCGCCCTTTTTCTTTCAGGGCTTGAGTGCGGCAGCATCTGCCGCCTCGAGTGCCTCGGCCACCTCCAGCCATCGAGATTCAGCCGTCGCCAGGTGCGCGCGGCAGGCCGCGTCGCGCTGGGCGAGCTCGCGCGCCCGCGTGCTGCCGGTGGCGTCGGCATACAATGCCGGCTCGGCGAGCGCGGCAGCGAGCGCGTCGCGCTCGGTCGTCAGTGAGCCGATCGTTCGTTCGAGCGATCGCAGCTCCTCGCGTAGTGGCGCCGTCCGCTGGCGTGCAGCGGCCGCCAGTCGACGTTCAGTGCGCCGGTCGACGGTTGGTGGAGTTGCCGCCGCCGCGCGGACGCTTGCGCTCCGGTCGCTGCCGTTGCGATCGCGTGCTTCCAGCCAGGCGGCGTAGTCCTCGAGATCGCCGTCGAATGGTGTTACTCGTCCATCGCCGACGACCACGAATCGATCACACACGGCGCGCAGGAGCGCGCGATCGTGCGACACTACGGCGACGGCACCGGCGAAATCCTGCAGCGCCATCGCCAGCGAATGGCGCATTTCGAAGTCCAGGTGGTTAGTCGGCTCGTCGAGCAGCAGCAGGTTTGGCCGCTGCGCTACCAACGCCGCCAGTGCAAGACGCGCTCGCTCGCCGCCCGAGAACTGGCCGACTGGTTCGAAGACGCGCTCGCCACGAAAGCCGAACTGGCCGAGATGGTCACGGCAGCGCTGCTCGCTCCAGCCGCCCGGTGTGCCAGTCGCGACGCCGTCGGCCGTCTGCCGCGCCAGCAACTGCATCGCCGTGTCATCGTCCGCGAACCGGTCCAGCTCGAGTTGTGCGAACCAGCCGGTCACGAGGTCCGGCGCCGCTACCCGATCGCCGCTCTGTGGCAGCAGGGCGCCTGCGACCGCCTTCATCAGCGTGGACTTGCCAGCGCCATTGCGCCCGAGCACACCGAGGCGCTCGCCCGGCACGATGTCGAGCGACACGCCACGCAGGATGGTTGCCTCGCCGTAGCCGGCGTTGATGTTGTCGAGTGCCACCAGCGGTTGCGGCAGCTTGCTCGGGGCCTCGAAGCGCCACTCGAAGGTCTCCGGCGAGGACAGCGGTGGCGCCGCCTCCAGCTTGGCCAGCCACTTGAGCCGGCTCTGGGCCTGGCGCGCTTTGCTGGACTTGGCACGAAAGCGCTCCACGAACGCGTGAATGCGCGCCGCCTCACGGCTCTGGCGCTCGGCCAGTGCCGCCACGCGCACGCGTTCGGCGGCTGCCTGGCGTTCGAATGCGCTGTAGTTGCCGCTGTAGACAGCCACGCGGCCGTCTTCGATATGCACGATGCGGCCGACCACCGCATCGAGGAACTCACGATCGTGCGACACCAGCAGCAAGGTGCCGGGATAGCGCTGCAGCCATCGTTCGAGCCATAGCAGCGCGTCCAGATCCAGGTGGTTAGTGGGTTCGTCGAGCAGCAGAACGTCGGCGCGCGCCATGAGCGCGCGCGCCAGGTTGGCGCGCATCTGCAGCCCGCCGGACAGCGTCGCCACGGGCCGCGCCAGTTCGCCGGCCGCAAAGCCCAGGCCCACGGCCGTTTCGGCGGCACGAGCGCCGATATCATAACCTCCTAACGACTCGAACTCGCCGAGGAGCGTGGCCTCGCGCAAGCCGTCCTGTTGCTCGCGTGCGAGCGCCAGCCGTTGCTCGACTGCTGCGAGTGCCAGATCGCCGCCACGCACGTAGTCGAGCACGTTGTCGGCGGTACGCGGCAGCTCCTGCAGTATCGAGACGATCGCGAGCTTGTCGGGCCGCGAGAAGTCGCCGTCGTCGGGTGTCAGCTCGCCGCGCACCAGTGCCAACAGCGTGGATTTGCCGCAGCCATTGCGGCCGACGACCCCGACCTTCTCGCCGTTCGAGATCCTGAGCGTCGCGTCCTCGATCAGGACGCGTGCGCCGCGCCGCAGTTTGACATGGTCGAATTCCAGCATCGCCAAATTGTAGCTGGCTAACCCGCTCTGGCCCTGCCGTCCGTTCAGTGAGACAGCGGCGCATGGTGCGACCAGCAGGAGATGTCAAATGCAAGCTCTGACGGCGATGATGACGACAACTGGGGTGGCGGCAAAGCGCTCGCTCGCGCTGAGTATGATGGTGTTCGCGCTGCTGCTCGTGCTGGCGACGGCCGCCAGCGCGCACAGCCGGGTACCGCCGTCGCGCGTACCGGTGGAGATCGCCATCATCGGACCGAACGGCATCGAGCTGCCGCAATACGCCACCGACAGTGGCGATCGCGCGCTGCGCAGCTATCTCGCGGCGGAGCGCGGACAACGCTACCGGATCCGCGTGCGTAACCGCAGTGGCGAGCGGCTCGCCGTGGTCGTCGCGGTCGATGGTCGCAACATCATCTCCGGTGCACGCTCGGAGCTCGCGCCGACCGAGCCGATGTACATCCTTGGGCCGTGGGAGAGTGCTGACTACTCGGGCTGGCGCACGGATCTGCAAGCGGTGAACGAGTTCTACTTCACGGATTGGCAGGACTCGTATTCGGAGGCGTTCGGCGATCGCTCGGCACGCGGTGTGATCGCGGTGTCGGCCTATCGCGAGCAGCCAGTAGCGCACCCGCCTTATCGGGCGCAGGCGCCGAGCCGTGAACGCAGTGCCGCGAACGACAAGGCGGCGCGCGGCGCGCCGGCGGCCTCGGCGCCCGCTACGGCCGATGCCATGCAGGAATCGGAAGCCACGCCGGGCACGGGCTACGGCGACCGTCGCGAAGAAGGCGCAGTGCGGGTCCGATTCCGCGCGGATCCGCGCGAACAGGCGCGGGTCCTGATCAAGTATGAGTGGCACGCGACGCTGTGCCAGCGCGGCATCATCGACTGCGAACCCGCTAACAGGTTGTGGAACGATTCGCGCTTGGGATTTGCGCCGCCGCCGCCGCGTCGCGCCCGGTAGCGGGCGGGGCTAGGATGCGTGCTGGGAGGCGTCGACTTGCAGGGCGCTCTCGCGGATCAGATGACCGAATGCTGGCCCGTTCACGCGCTGCCGCTCGAGCAGTAGGCGCAGATCCTCGAGTGTGAGCGGCTCGCCGAACAGGCGACCCTGGCCGAAGGGGCAATGGTGCGCGCGCAGGAACGCCATGTGGACGGCGGACTCGACGCCCTCGGCCACTACTTCCATGCCGAGACTGCGGCCCATCTCGATCACCGTCCGCACGATCGTCGCGTCGCTTTCGTCCTCGCCGATGTCACGCACGAAGGACTGGTCCACCTTCAGCGTGCCGATCGGAAACTGCTGCAGGGCCGAGAGTGACGAGTAGCCGGTGCCGAAATCGTCGATCGACAGATGCAGGCCCATGGCATAGAGCTCGTCGAGCAGTCGCACGGTGCGCTTGGCATCTGCCATCAGTGTGGTTTCGGTGATCTCCAGTTCGAAGCATGACGGCGCGACGCCGTGTTTGCGGAACACCGAGCGGAACCGGAGGATGAAGCTGGCCTGGCGCAGTTGTTTGAGCGACAGGTTGAGCGAGATCCGCCCAGGGTTTTCCACCGCTACCTGCAGCTCGCGGTAGTCCATGCACACGCGGTTGAGCACCCATTCGCCCACTTCGAGGATCAGATTGGTCTCCTCCGCCAGCGGGATGAACTGTCCCGGCGGAATATCGCCATGACCGGGCAGACGCCAGCGCAGCAGCGCTTCGGCGCCGACGATGCGGCCGTCGCGCAGGTCCACCTTGGGTTGGTAGCGCACCAGGAATTCGTCGCGTTCGAGCGCGCGGCGCAGCTTGCTCTTCAGCATCAGCCGCTCGACAGCCGCCGCATTCATCTCGGGTGAGTAGAACGAGAACGAATTGCCGCCGTTCTGTTTGGCGTGATACATCGCGGCGTCGGCGTTGCGAATGATGTCGATCACGTTGGTGGCATCGCGCGGGCACATGGCAATGCCGACACTGCCTGTGAGATAAACTTCCTGATTGGCTACCTGGAAGGCACGGCTGATGTCTTCGAGCAGCTTGCGCGAGAACTGCGCGATCGTGCCACGATTGTCTTCGTCCGCCGGCAGGCCTTCGATGAACAGCGCGAACTCATCACCCGCGAGACGGCCGACCACGGTGTCCTTGGGCACCGTCTGCCCCAGCCGCTCGGCCAGGATCTCGAGTGCGCGATCGCCGGCGGCATGTCCGAACGTATCGTTGATCTCCTTGAAGTGATCCATGTCGATGTACAGCAGCGCCAGCGCCTGCTTGCTGCGCAGCGCGCGCGCGATCGCCTGCTGCAGCAGATGCTGGAACTGCATGCGGTTGGGCACTTTGGTGAGCGCGTCGTAGCGCGCCAGATAGCGTATGCGACGCTCGGCGCGCTTGCGGTCGGTGATGTTGCGCGCCACGAAGATCGTGCCCTGATATTGCGGATCGTCGGACGAGATCACGGAGCCGGACAGCAGCACCGGGATCGATTGCCCCTGCCGGGTGTTCACCACTGTTTCGCGCGTCTCGTGCGCCGCCTGCAGCAGATCGAAGCCTGCGCGCTGCTCTTCGGTGAGGATCGATGAGATCGTGCGGCCAACCAGCTCTTCTTCGCCGTAGCTCATCAGTTTGCACGCGGCGTGGTTCGCCATGCGGATCACGCCGTCCGGCGAGGTGACGAACACGGCATCCGTCATGCTGCTGAGCACGTGGGTGATGTAGTTCTTGCTGACCGTGTTCTGCCGCAGCTTGTGCCGCATGCGTTCCAGTGCCGATTGCAGATCACCGATTTCATCGCGCCGGCCGACATCGAGCGGTCGCGAGTAATCGCCCTGCGAGATCCGCTCGGCGCCTTTCAGCAGCTGCGCCAGCGGCAGTTGCAGGCGTCGGCCCGCCCACCAGGCCAGCGTCAGACCAGCGAGCAGGACCGTGAGTCCGAATACGCCCGCCGCAATCAGGCCCCGGATCAACTGCTGGCGACGCAGCGACGCGAGTCGCACATCGGCGCGCGCAGCAGCGTCGGCCGGCTGCGCCGCACGCACCTTCACCTCGACCTCGCCGACACTCTGCAGCCCGCTGCCCAGGGTGTCCGGCCGCATGACGCGTACCGACCGGAGCGCGGCGCGGGTCAGCGGCTCCGCGGGCACATCGCCCCTGGAGAAGCGGAACAATTCCTCGCCCGCCGCATCCCGGATACTGATGCTCACAATAGTCGCTTCGGTGGCGAACTCATTGCCGATTCGTTCGATGGCCGCGCGGTCCCGCATCAGCGTGGGCACGGCGACCGCCGCAGCCAGCTGATCCGCTACCGCTGCCGAGCGCAGGCGCAGTTCTTCCCCGACACGTTGATTGGTCGTGTCATCTAGCAGCCGCGAGATGCCGCTATAGGCGCTCCAGTTCTGGTAGACCATCATGCCCGCAACGGTGGCCAGGCTGATGAGCGCGCACAGCGCCGCCACAGCGAGATACTTGGACTTGAGACTGGCGCCAATCACGGTGCGATCAATGCTCTCCGGCCGAGCGAGATATGGGCTTCTGGCATCTTAACTGCGCGTGTGCGCTCGCGGCACTCATTAGAGTATTAGTGTCGGCAGTAACCGACAGTGTCTCATGCGCGAGGGCCCGCGCATCCCTAGAATATGGGGTATGAATTCTCAAATCATGCCCGTAGACGTGTTTTCCGATCTGGTCTGCCCGTGGTGTTATGTCGGTAAACGCCGGCTCGAGGCGGCGCTAGCGCAACGGCCGTCGCAGCAGTTCGCAATCCGCTGGCTGCCGTTCGAGCTCAATCCGCAACTGCCAGCCGAGGGCATGCCGCGCGCAGAGTACATGCGGCAGCGATTCGGCGACGAGAACCGCTTCGCCGCGGCCCAGGCACAACTCGTCGAGATCGGTGCTGCGCTCGGCATCGATTTCCGCTTCAGCAATGCGTCCTGGACACCTAACACCCGGCGTGCGCATGCCTTGCTGCAGCGAGTGGGCAACGGCGGGACGCCCGAGGCTCTGGCACTGCAAGGCCTGCTGCTGGAGCGGCTGATGGCCGGGCATTTCACGCATGGCGAAAATCTCAGCGATCCGGAGTTGCTGGTGAGCGCAGCGGTCGAAGTGGGCGTGGACCCTGCGGCTGCGCGCGCGGCGCTGGACGATGCCGCCACCGTGGAGCAAGTGGTCGGACTCGAACAGGCGGCGCAGAAAGCCGGCGTCAGCGGTGTGCCGACCTTCATCTTCGGCGGACGCTACGCGTTCTCGGGTGCGCAGGAACCCGCGGCATTCCTCGAGGTGTTCGACAAGTTGAGCGCCGCCGGTGGCGAACCCGACGCATGAGCCGTGCGTTCGACACGTTGCAGCTCACCGGTCGCGCCCGCACGCATCTGCAGGAGCTGACCGAGCCACGTTGCACCCTGCATCGCGATGTCGTCGCGCCATTTCTGGCGATGCGTGCGGCCGCGCGTGTCGCGGGCATCGATCTGGTGCCCGTCTCCAGCTTCCGCGATTTCGAGCGCCAGCTTGCGATCTGGAACGCCAAGTTTCGCGGCGAGCGACCATTGCTGGCACTCGACGGGGCGTTGCTGGATGCCGCTGCGCTGAGCCCGGCCGAGCGTATCGCCGCGATTCTGGCCTGGTCCGCCATTCCCGGTGCGAGCCGCCATCATTGGGGCACGGATTTCGACGTGATCGATGCCGCTGCGACTAGTGACGACTACCAACCGCAGCTTGCGCCAGCCGAGTATGCACCCGGTGGCGTGTATGCTGCGCTCACCGCATGGCTGGATGCTAATAGCACGACGTTTGGGTTCTTCCGGCCTTACCGCACGGCCCGTGGTGGCGTGCAACCCGAGCCCTGGCATCTGTCCTATGCACCCGTCGCCGATCAGGCCTTGCGGCAGTTTGCGCCCGCGATGCTGCGAGAAGCGCTGCAAGGGTGCGATCTCGAAGGCCGGGATGAATTGCTGGCCAGTCTCGATGACTTGTTTGGTCGGTATGTCGCTCGGATCGATCCGCCCGCCGACAGCGCGCTCGTCAGCCCCAGGCTTTCCTGATCGTACTCAACATCAGTGCGCGCGTGTTGGCCATCGGGTTGTTGATGGCTGCGAACAGCGGCGGTTGCCGACGCAACAGGCGCCAGTTTTCGCTGCGCAGGATCTGCTGGAGATACTGCACGTTGCGGTCGATCGCTTCGATGTAAGGGTTGCGGCCGTCGAACAGGATTTCCAGATAGCGGTAGGCATGGTCGAAGCCTGCTTCCAGCCGTTTGGCACGCATTTCCGCCATGAACTGCGGCGTCTGGCGCAACAGATCCAGTCCCGAGGCGTATTTCACGTTCACCGCGCCGTTCGCAGCGATCGGTAGTGCTACGCCGGCGAGCACGAACTCGGCATACAGTCGATCGCGACATTTTTCCAGGTAACAGCGGTCGGCCATCTGCGCCAGCAGATCGCCGGTGCCGACCAGATGGCCGATGCGGTGATCGCGTGGATCGGGCGCCGAGATCTGATCGAAGGGTTTTTCGTAGCCGGTGTAGTGGACGATCTCCGTGGCGATCGAAGTCCAGCGCGCGAGACCAATCTTGGGCAGATAGTCTTCGAGGAACGCCGCGCCACGGGCGACATGCACACTGGTGAACTCGGCGCCGTTGGCGCGTTCGCGTTCGGTCGATTTGCGCAGATAGCCGACGTCGTGGAACAGGGCCGTGATGATGCCGATCGACGCACGCTCAGCGCCGAAGCGCGCGCCTGGTTCGGCCTGCAGCTCATAGCCGACGATCAGGCGTGCCGTGGCCAGCGTGATATCGAGCGTGTGCTGCTGATCGTGATAGACGGTGTCGACGCCGAAGTAGCCGGGCATACGGCCCGTGAACATGCGCTCGAAGTCCTCGAAGGCCTGTTCAAAGGCGGGGAATGCCTGGCCGGGCCAGACGCTGGCGAACAGCTCTTCGATAGCGCGCCGTACAGCAGGCGCCGAACTGACTTGGACTGTGCCGGTGACGTCGTGATCGCTGCGCCGCTGCTGCATCGGATGTACGGGTGAACAGGATGGACCAGTCTAGAGCAGCGCGATCGTCGAACACTAGCCAAGCTGGGAAAACGACTGACAGGCCGTGACGTGCGTCACGTTTGTCCGTGCTTTTGTCAATCGAAGTGCGCGATCACCGGCGTGTGATCGGACGGCCGTTCGGCGCGCCGCGGTTCGACATCGATCACGCAAGCACGACAGCGTGCAGCCAGGGCCTCACTCGCCAGAATCAGATCGATGCGCAGCCCGTGGTTGCGGCGGAAGGCGGCTTGCCGGTAGTCCCACCAGCTGAAGAGCGCCGGCGGCTGCTCGAACTGGCGGAACACATCGACCAGCCCAATCGCCAGCAACGCCTGCAGCGCCGCGCGTTCTGGTTCGCTCACCAGGTTCTGCCCCACCCAGGCGGCAGGATCGTGTACATCGGCATCCGCCGGCGCGATGTTGAAATCGCCGAGCACCGTGAGTGACGGGTAACGCGCCATCTCGGCCACCAGCCACTCGCGCAGTGCCGCCAGCCAGCGCAGCTTGTACTCGAACTTCTCGGAGCCGACTGCCTGGCCGTTCGGCACGTACAAATTGATGACGCGGATGTCGCCAACCGTCGTGGCGAGTACCCGGCGCTGCGGATCGTCGAAGCCGGGGATATCGGTGAGCACGTCGACCATGGGCTGACGTGCCAGCACGGCGACGCCGTTGTAGGTCTTCTGTCCGCTGGCGACTGACTGATAACCGAGCGCTGCGATCTCTGCGGTCGGGAAGTCGGCGTCCGGCAGTTTGGTTTCCTGCAGCGCGACGATATCGACCGGATTGGCCGCCAGCCACTCGGTGAGATGCGGCAGCCGCACGCGCAGGGAGTTCACGTTCCAGGTGGCGATTTTTATCATCGGACTGTTGCTCACGTCGTGGGCAGGCGAATCATCAGGGTCAGAGGATGGGTCGGCGAAGGCTGGAATCCGTAATGCACATAGAACTGCTTGGCAGGCTCATGCAGCGCATGCACGAGCAACGCCCGCACGCCGGCATCGTTCGAGACTGCCACCGCGCGCTTGACGGCATCCTGCAACAGCGCCGCACCCAGATTTTGCCCCTGCGCACCACGGTCAACCGCCAGCCGTCCTAACACCATCACCGGCACTGGGTCCGGCATGTTACGCCGAACCTTGCTGATCGCGGCTGCATGCGAGACAGCACCCGCGGCCAGCGCGTAGTAGCCTCGTACCAAGTCGCGCTCGTCCAGCACGACGAATGTCCGGCTGCTGCCGCTCGATTGGTTGGTGAGGGCGCGGCGTTTGAGCCACTCGTCCAGTGACGGCTCCCCGCAATCGAATTGGTCCAGCCGATGCGACGAAGTCAGCGGTTGCGGCAACCCCAGCCGCAAGTTCAGCCCTTCGTGGTCTTGCGTGCCCAGGGAGGCTTGATCGTCATGAGCCGCTCGAGCCCTGGGTTGGCGGCTGGCGGCGCATCCAGAAGCTTGACGAACTGACGGAACTTCGCGGCGTCCAGTCGAAAGAACACCTGATCGAGCAGCACGGATTGCGCCCGGTCGCAGGCCGCCTCGAGCATGAAGTCCGAGCGGTTCTTGCCGAGCAGCCGCGCCGCCTCGTCGATGATATCGCGCTGCTCGGGTCGTGCACGCAGATTGATGGCGGCATCACGCATGGTTGCTCGTCCACAGTAACTATACAACAGATATACAGAAGTTACGCCGCTGTATAGCTGTTGTCAACACAGAGCGTTGCGGTCTACGCGGCCAAACCCAATTGCTTCAGCAAGGGCTCGATCTCCGGCTTGCGCCCGCGGAATTCGACGAACGCATCCAGCGCTTCGCGGCTGCCGCCCCGCGACAGGATGGCGTCGAGATAGCGTTGCGCCACGGACCGATCGAACACACCGCGCTCCTCGAAGGCTGCGAACGCATCGGCGGCCAGCACTTCGGCCCACTTGTAGCTGTAGTAGCCCGCGGCATAACCGCCGGCGAACACGTGGCCGAAGTTGTGTGGAAAGCGGTTCCAGTCCGGCGGGCGGATCACGGCCACCTCGCGCCGCACCTCTGCCAGCAGCGGCAGGATCTGCGCCCCTCTCGTGGGGTCGTACTCGGCGTGCAGCCGGAAATCGAACAGCGCGAACTCCAGCTGCCGCATCGTCGCGAGCCCCGCCTGGAACACGCGCGTGGCGAGCAATTTGTCGCGCGTGTCGGCCGGTAGCGGTTCCCCGGTCTCCACATGCTGGCTCATCGACTGCAGCACGTCCGGGTGCCAGGCATAGTTCTCCAGGAACTGGCTTGGCAATTCCACCGCGTCCCAGGCCACGCCGTTGATCCCCGCAATACTCGGGTAGGCGACGCGCGTCAGCAAGTGGTGCAGGCCGTGGCCGAACTCGTGGAACAGGGTGACCACGTCGTCGTGGGTGAGCAGCGCCGCCTGGCCGGCCGCTGGCGGCAGGACGTTGCAGACGAGATAGGCGACCGGCAGCGTCAGTTTGCCGTCGATCGCCTGCCGTCCGACGCAGTCGTCCATCCAGGCGCCGGAGCGCTTGTTAGTGCGCGCGTAGGGGTCCAGATAGAAGCTGCCGATGACGGTGCCGTGCTGGTGGATATCGAAGAACCGCACGTCCGGGTGCCACACCGCCACGCCCTGGCGTTCCGCGATGCGGAGGCTGAACAAACGGCTGATGACCCCGAACAAGCCGTCGAGCACGCGCGGCAGCGGGAAATACGGCCGCAGGGCTTCCTGTGAGATGGCGTAGCGATCACGCTGCAATTGCTCGGAGTAGTAGCCGACGTCCCAGGCCTCGAGCGACCGACCGGCAAAGCGCTCGAGTTCCGCCAGTTCCCGTTCGGCGAACGGCCGCGCGGACCGAACCATGGCCTGCAGAAATTCGAGCACCTCCTGCGGGGATTTCGCCATGCGGGTGGCGAGCGCGTACTCGGCGTAGTTCCGGTAGCCCACCAGCTTTGCTTGTTCGTGTCGCAGCGCCATGATCTGCTGCATCACGGGTGTGTTGTCGAAGCGGCCCGCGGTCGGGCCGCGGTCCGAGGCCCGCGTGCTCCAGGCCTCGTAGAAATCGCGGCGCAGCTCGCGCGATTTCGCATCCGACATCACCGCGACGTAGGTCGGTTGCTGCAGCGAGAGCACCCAGCCGCCGACGCCGCGCTCGGCGGCGAGCTGGCGCGCCTGCTCGATCACCGCGGCCGGCAGACCATCGAGCTCACGCGGATCGGTGACGGGGCGGCTCCAGGCGTTGGTGGCATCCAGCACGTTCTCATCGAACTTCGACTGCAATTGCGACAGCTCTTCCGAGACCGCCCGGAAGCGTGTCTTGCGATCCGCCGGCAGACCTACGCCGCCCAGCCGGAAGTTGCGCAGCTGGTGCTCTAGCACCCGGCGCTGTTCGGGATCGAGGCCAGGCCCCTCCTGCTGTTCGATCGCCTGGTAGGCCTCGAACAGCGCCTCGCTCTGCCCGACTTCGGTGTAGTAGTTAGTCAGCAGGGGCAGGCAGGCATTGTAGGCCGCGCGCAGTGCCTCGGAATTCATGGCGCTGTTCAGCAGGCCCACTGGCGACCACACCTGCGCCAGTCGATGCTGTGTGTGCTCGAGCGGCATCACCACGTTCTCGAAGGTTGGCTGCGGCTGGGCTTCGAGCGCCGCGATGACGCGGCGGTGGCTCGCCAGCAGCTCGCGGATGGCAGGCTCGATCGCCGCAGGCGTGATGGCATCGAAAGGCGGCAGCAGATCGCCGCGCAGCAGCGGATTGGTCATACAGTACTCGAGTGGTTAGAGCAGGGCGGCAAGCACTGGCCCGGTATCGGGCCGCACGCCGCGCCACAGATGGAAGGACTCGGCTGCCTGCTCGACCAGCATACCCCAGCCCTTCACTGCATGTTCGCAGCCGCGCTGCTGGGCCCAGGAGACGAACGGCGTGTCGTTCTTGCCGTAAGTCATGTCATAGCAGACAGTGTCGCGTCCGACGATCGCAGGCGAGACGTCCGGCACGTCGCCGGTGAGCCCGGCCGAGGTGGCATTGATCACCAGATCGAACGGTTCGCCCGATAGTTCTGCGAAGCTGCAACCGCGCACGGCGCCCAGATCGGCGAACAACGACGCCAGATTGATGGCCCGTTCCGCACCGCGATTGGCCAGCACGAGTTCGGCCGGGTGTTCGGCGAGCAGCGGGCCGAGTACGCCGCGCGCCGCTCCGCCAGCACCCAGAATCAGGATGCGCGTGTCGGCGATGCGTATGCTGAGATTCAGAGTGAGATCGCGTACCAGTCCGGCCCCGTCGGTGTTGTCGCCGATGAGGTGGTGGTCGCCCTGCATCATCAGCGTATTGACGGCGCCCGCGCGCTCGGCGCGGGCGGTCAACTCGTTAGCGAGGTCGGCGGCTGCTTCCTTGTGTGGTACCGTCACGTTCAGGCCCTTGCCGCCGGAGGCGAAGAACTCCAGCACCTCGCCGCGGAACTGCGCCGGCGCTATGTCATAGAGCCGGTAGGTGAGGTTCTGGTCCGTCTGGCGCGCAAACAGGCCGTGGATGAAAGGGGACCAGCTATGGCTGACCGGGTGGCCCACGACGCCGTACTGATCCAATGAATGGTCCCTCGCAATAAGTGCCGGCAATGGCAGGTCTTTATACATGATCGAAGCGGACGCCGGAAAGCGCGCCTCTCAGGGGTTCAACCGCCTGCTGGAAGAGTTGCGGCCAGATCTGGTGCGTTTCGCGTTTTGGTTGGCGAGGGATCGCCAGGTGGCCGAGGACGTGGTGCAGGAGACGCTGATCCGTGCATGGCGCGCGCAGACCGATCTCAAAGATACGGGAGCCGTCAAATCCTGGCTGTTCACGATCGCCCGGCGCGAGCACGCGCGTCTCTACGAGCGCAAGCGTTTGCCTACAGTGGAACTGGATGAACTGGTGACGGCGGAATCGGCAGAACTGGCAGAGCAGCCCGACGGCGAATGGCACGATTTGCGGCAGGCCATCCTCGGCCTCGCCGAAGAGTATCGCGAGCCGCTCGTCATGCAGGTGCTGGGCGGCTTCTCGACGCAGGAGATCGCCGACGAGATGGGGCTCACGCAGCAGGCCGTGCTCACCCGGTTGTTTCGCGCGCGCCATCAATTACGGGATGCCTATGCAGCCTCGGAAGAGGCGACGGACCGATGAACGAACAGACGACTCACAACCAGCCGACGAGTGCCTACGATTGCGAGCAGGCCCGCTTGCAGATCGGTGCTGAGCCGCGGGTGGTGCCAACGGCGTTGGCCGAGCATCTCGAGACGTGTGAGCCGTGCAGTGCCTATCAGCAGCAGACGCTGAAGCTGGAACGGGCAATCGAACAGGCGCTGGCCGTGCCGGTTGCGCCAGCGGTCAGCGCAGTCGTGCCGATGCCCGCACGTGCAGTGCACCGGCCGCGGCCGTCTTTGACGCGCTGGGCCATGGCCGCCTCGTTAGTATTGGCGGTGACAATCGGTGTGTTGTTGTGGTCCGCTCGGCCGAGCGATGCGCTGGCTGCGGATATCGTCGCCCATATGGCCGGAGAAGCTGCTAGCTGGGATAAGTCCGCTGCTGTGCCTGAATCAGCGCTCACGTTCGTGCTGCGCAAGTCGGGCGTCGATTTGGCGCCGGGCGCCGCCGTCACTTACGCGCACAGTTGCTGGTTCCGCGGCCAGTTCGTGCCGCATCTGGTGGTGCAGTCGGCCAGTGGCCCGGTCACCGTGATGATTCTGCCGGGTGAAAAAGTCGCGCGTCAGGAGCGCTTCGTGGAAGCGCCGTACTCCGGCATCATTGCGCCCGTCGACGGTGGCGCGGTGGCCGTGCTGTCGCGCGGCCAGCGAGGCGATGTCGAGGCCGTGCTCGACACTGTGCTCGCCTCGCTCAAGACCGGCTCGGCTGGATAGTTAGCACGTCCGATCCGGCGCCACTCGTGTCGGCTAACAGTCGTTGCAGTTCTGGTAACCACACCCGCATGCGTTCTTCGATCTGCCACGGTGGATTGAGGATGACCAGCGCCGAGCCCGCCAGCCCCGCACGGGCATCGCGCGGCGCGCGCCATAGCTGCGACACGAGCAGCGGTTGCTCGGTCGCGCGGCTCAGTTTGTGAAGCCAGCGTTCGAAGTCCGCAAGATGCTTCACCGGCGCCCATACGCAGTATACGCCGGTGGCGAATCGCTGCAGCCCTGCTGACAGCGCGGCTATGACGCGATCGTAGTCAGCCGGCTCTTCGTAAGGCGGATCGATGAAGATGAGACCACGGCGCTCGGGCGGCGGCAGCAGCGCCTTGAGCGCGTGGTAGCCGTCACTATTGCTGACCGTCGTGCCGGCAGAATCTGTTAGCTGCTTGCGTAGCGCAATGCACTCTTCTATTTGGGATTCGAACAGTGCGAGGCGATCCTGTGCACGCAGCACGCGTGCCGCGAGCACAGGAGAACCCGGGTATTCGTCCGGATTGGTTCGCACGAGATCGAGCCAGCGAGCGAGTTCCGGTGCTTGCGGCGTCGCAGCCAGCACCCGGCCGACACCCTCACGCCACTCTGGCGGCGTTGCAGCATGCTTTCCAAGTGCCAGTCGGTAGGCACCGCGGCCCGCGTGCGTGTCGAGATAGAGAAAACCCGCCTCTTTGCGCGTCAGCGCATCGAGCAGCGCGACCAGCGTCACGTGTTTGTGGACATCGGCGAAGTTGCCGGCGTGGTAGCTGTGACGGTAATTCATGACGCAGCGCGGCTGGATTATGTGGAATGCCTGACTCCCCATAATCGTGACCCTACTCACAGGAATGCGGGAGTTCGGGGCCTATGGTACGCGGGTGCAGATTCTTGCACTGGCCGCATTCGCCGCATGGGAGATGTCATGAGAATCGCCACAGTGACCGTTGCACTGACTGCCGTGGCGCTGGCCGGCTGCGCGTCTTCCATGAGCAAGAACGAGTGTCGCACCGTGGATTGGCGCACCGTGGGCTATGAAGATGGTGTCGCGGGCCGCTCGGGCAGCCGGATTGCGCAGCATCGCAAGTCTTGTGCTGCTGCCGGTGTGTCGACTGATCTGGATGCCTATCAGCGCGGGCGCGCGGAAGGCCTACGCGAGTACTGCCAGCCGGAGAATGGCTTCCGCGCCGGCCTCAATGGCCAAACCTACGGTGGCTATTGCGCCGCTGACCTCGCCGAGGATTTCACACTGGCGTACGAATCGGGCCAGGAACTGCGTGAGCGACGGGTACGCCTCAATACTGTCAACTCACGGCTGTCATATGTCCATCGGGAGACAGCGCGCCTCGAGAACCGCATCACGAGTGCGGGCCTGGTGATCGTCGACGGCAAGACGACGAGCGAACAACGAGCGCAGGCATTGCTCGATGTGAAGCACATGGTGGAATTGCGCGAACGTCTGCAGGGCGAAATCCCGCAGCTCGAGAGTGACCGGCGACGTTACCAGTTCGAGCTGGACGAGTACCGTACGCGGATCGCGTATCGGGACTGACGGCTCAGCGCGGAATGCGCGTGTTCTGATCGCTGACGAGCCGCCAGCGGCGTTGCTCGAGCTTGAAAACGAAGGTTAGCCAGCTTTCACCGGTGACGGGTTTGCCGTCCTCTACATCGCTGTAGTAGCTGTGCACCGTGAACACCGCCAGGTCCTTGCCGACTGATTCGAATACCGGCTCGAATCGCATCGACCAGCTGGAGCTCGCAAAAAACTCCTCGTGAAACGCCAGATACTCGGCGCGGGTGGCCGTGCGCTTGCCGTTTGGCAGGATCAACTGCAACGAATCTTGCGCCGTGATCGTTGCCTCGATGCCGGCCATGTCGCGCGCTTTGATCGCCTCGATGTGCTGCTGCAGCACTTGTGATGCGCTCGGTGCAGCCGTGGCGGCCACGCTCGCGGCGAGTAACAGTACAACGAATGACGAGATCGTGATTCCGCGAGCCATAGGTGTTCCTCGTTGCAGCGACCGGCGATTTGGTAGACTGATATCGTACGCTTTCCGACTTCAGTGGATACAGGGTGACGGATCAATTGCGACGAGGGGACTGTCGCCGGACGCCGCTACATTCAAGCAGTCGTTGCGGCCGCCTGGTTACTGCCTGACGAATGGGGTGACAGCGTGAGAGTCAAATTCGGTCTGGCGATCGACTTCTGGAATCCCCACAAGCCGCTGCACAAGGTGTTGGACGACTATGGCAGCTTGTTAGCACTCGCCGAGCGCTACGGCTTCGATTCGATTTTCGCAGGCGAGAATCGCCCCGTCGTGCCCGAGACCGGCCACGTGCCGTCGCCGTTGCTGATACTCGCAGCCCTGGCGAACAGAACCCGCCTGCGACTCGGCACGGGCGTCACCTTGCTGCCGATTTGGCAGCCGCTGCGACTCGCCTACGATGGCGCGCTGCTCGATCAATTATCGCAGGGGCGTCTCGTGCTGGGCGTCGGCAATGGCAGCCCGGCGACCTTGCGGCGTTTCGGCATCCCGCCCGAGGAGACTGCCACGCGCGTGGATGAAGCGCTGGCCCTGCTCAAGCGCGCCTGGTCGGGCGCCGATGGTTTCGAAGGCCAGCATTTTTCCTACAAGGGCATTGTCTATCCTGGGCCCGTGCAAGCAGGCGGGCCACCCATCCTGGTGGGCGGCACGGTGCCGCGGTCGGTGCGGCGTGCAGCCGATATGGCCGACGGCTGGATCGGGGCTACGCAGTTTCACTACCAACTGATCAAGAAGTTGGCTGGTCTGTATTGGCAACGACTCGCCGACCAGGGCAAGGATGCGGCGCGCGGCACGGTCGCGATCAATCGCACGTGTTTCGTCGCGGAGTCGGATAGCACGGCACGTGCGGAGGGCAAGGCGTACGTCAGCCAGGTGCTCAACTTCTACGGCCGGATGGGGCTAATTACTGACGACAGTGGCCAGGCGCTGGATCATCAGCAGGATCTGTTCGAACGGGTCGGCGCGGAGATCTATATTGTAGGTAGCCCCGCCACTTGTCGGCAGACGGTCGAGATGTATGCGGCCGCCGGCGTCAACCACATCAATTTTCGCGTCACCATGGGCAACATGCCGCTCGCGATGGCCGAGCGCACCGTCGAACTGCTGGGTAGGGAAGTGCTACCTCATTTCAAGACTTAGTTTGCAGGAGACCACAATGGAACTAGGCGCATTTTCGATCAGCCTCGCCGTGAAGGACATTGCGGCGTCCAAGGCTTTCTACGAGAAGCTCGGCTTCAGGGTGTTCGGCGGCGAGCAGGCGCAGAACTGGCTCATCTTGAAGAACGGCACGACGTTGATCGGCCTGTTTCAGGGCATGTTCGACAAGAATATCCTCACGTTCAATCCCGGCTGGGACAGTGATGCGAAGGAGCTGCCGGCGTTCAGCGACGTGCGCGAGATCCAGCGGCGACTGAAACAGCAGGGCGTCGCGCTGACAACCGAGGCGGATGAGAGTACCCAGGGCCCGGCGAGCATCACGTTGCTAGATCCGGATGGCAACCCGGTGCTGATCGATCAGCATCGCTAGCCCGCGCGCTTGCGCCCGCCGAACGACAGGAACTGCGTCGGCTGCAACACGCCGGGATGCTGCGTCCACCCGCTCACACGCGGCGACACCAGTCGGTGCGTCGCGCCGATGAAGAGCGGGATCATCGGCAGGTCACGGAACAGTTCACGCTCGAGCACGGCATAGTCGTTGGCGCGTGCGGCCACGGTCAATTCGCTTTGCGCCAACGCGTAGTTGCGATCGAAAGTCGGATTCTTGTAGCCGGTGAAATTGAGCGACGCCGTCGATGCAAAACGCTCGAGGAATGGCGTCGCCGAGGGCACCATGGCGAACGAGTTGTGGCTGAACAGATCGAAGCGACGTTCGATCAACGCGGCGAGATAGGCGCGGCCCTCGAGCGGCTGCAGCTCGAGCTGCACGCCGATCGCGCGCCACATCTGCCGTAACGCCAGGAACGCGCGTTCCCCGGTGCCACTCGCCGGAAAACCGATGCCAAGCTGCAAGGGCACGGCGGTGCCCGCGCGCGCGTCGGCCATCAATGCCTGCGCCTCGGCGCGCCGCTTCGCCATTGGCCAAGCAGCGTATTCCGGCAGCAGGGGCTTCTCGTAGTCCGGAATACCGAGCGGCAGGAACCCATCCCACGGCCGCTCGCCGAGACCCCGTACCTTGTCGGCGAGTATGGTCCGGTCCGCGGCTAACACCAGTGCGCGGCGGATGCGCGGATCGTCGAGTGGCTTGCGTAGGAGATTGATGCCGATGGCGCCGAGCGCACACTTGGTGACCGACGACACCTGCGCGCCGAATTCCCTGCGGGCGCGCGCCAGCGCGCTGGCATCCTCGAGCGCGGCGATCTCAGCCTCGCCGCGCTGGAACAGGCGATAGCGCGTGGCATCGTCATAGCCTGTCAGCCAGTGCACGTTCCGGATGGCAACCGACTTTGCGTCATGAAAATGACGGTTGCGTTGCAGCTTGATCACGCGCGCACCGGCCGCCCAGCTATCGAGCGTGTATGCGCCGTTGCTCACGAGCGTTTCCGGCTTGGCCCATTGGCGTCCGTGTTTTGTGATCACATGTTCCGGCACGCAGGACACAGACGTGAGTGCGAGGGGCAGATCGAGATCCGGGCGCTCGAGACGCAGTGTCAACTGGGTAGGCGAGTCGACCGTGATGCCGAGCTTGCTCACGGCGCCATGACCGAAGCGAAAATCCCGCGCGCCCACCAACGAATCCAGCCGGTCCGCCTCCGGCGCACCCGTATCCGGCTGCAGATAGCGGCGCAGCGAGTACGCGAAGTCCGCGGCTGTTAGGGCAGCGCCGTCCGACCAGCGCATGTTAGGCCGCACGGCGAACGTCCACAGCAGACCATCCTTCGACATCGTCCAACCCGACGCGCCACCGGGCGACAGCCGACCCATCGCATCCACCGTGACGAGACCGGTGAACATCTCCGCGGCCATCTCGCGCGTCAGCGTGCCCGTCGGCCGCTGCGGATCGAGCGACGTGACTTCGCTCGCCACCGCCCGCCGCAAGACCACCGGTTCCCCGGCGGCACGGCCGAGTGACGGCGCCGCCAACGAGGCGAGGCCGAGGGCGAGGAACTCGCGCCGGTCGCTACGGACGCTCATACAATTCGATCAGAAAGCCATTGGGGGCTAACACACTAGCCATGCGCACGCGGCCGAAACGCGGGTCGTCGATTGCGACCGGTGTCGCGATCACGGTGATGTGCTGATCGCGCGCCCGAGTCATGACCTCGTCGAGCGAGGTCACCGCGAACGACCAGCCCGCCAGGCCACGATTCGGCGGTCGCGGCGCGATACCCGACGCCGGCTTGCGATCTTCGGGCGCGTACTCCACCAGGCCGAGGTTGCCCGTGCGCGCGCCCTTGGCGTGCAGCGTGACGTAGCGGAAGCGCGGCTGGAAGTTGGTCCATTCGCGGCTGGTACGGCGTTCGTAATCCAGCACCTCCGAGAAGAAGCGCTCCATCGCATCGACGTTCTCGACGATCAGACTGGAGTACGCCGGTCCGCCCAGCCCGGTGGCGGGATCGAGCGTGCCGTTCTGCGGCAGACCACCGCCGCGGGACAGCAACACCAGCCGGTTGTTATCCGCAATCTCGTAGCTCGCCTCCGTGATCGGGTAGGGCGTGCCGTCGCGCAGTTGCAGCTCGTAGTGGTTCACCGCCGGCAGCGTGCGCTTGAAGCCGAGCGCCGTGACGCGTTCGTCGAGCGTCGGTACATCGCGCAACGGAAAGCCCAGCGCGTACGGACCCGTTTCCTCGCGGTCGTAGCTGCGGCGGATCACCGGCGTATCGCAGTCCGGCACGATCACCAGCACCCGGATGCTGTCGGCAACTGCCGGGCGAGTGAGCAGATAGAGGTCCCATGTGATGTCTTCCGGCAGCTGCCACAGCTGGCGCTGCAAGGCGCGTGTGGTCGGCGTGATGGGCAGCGGCCCCTCGATGGTCATGCCGACGCCGTCGACATAGGCGCGCTTCGTGCCGGGGAGATCGCGTGTCACTAACAAGGCGCCCGACAGCGGCCCGGTGATGGCGCCCGTGGCGTCGGCGATGGGCT
This sequence comes from Steroidobacteraceae bacterium, assembly GCA_041395625.1. GTDB lineage: Bacteria > Pseudomonadota > Gammaproteobacteria > Steroidobacterales > Steroidobacteraceae > CADEED01. The sequence continues at coordinate 286,073 of JAWLAE010000005.1, forward strand.
CCATCGGGTCGTTTGGGAGATCGGCGGCGCGAGTGAGAACTGTGGTGCTCATCAGAATGAGTGCCACGAGCAGGACCGATTGCAACCGGTGCTCATGCATACATCAACCCACCAAAGGGTTGACCGTGCGCAGCGGTGGGAAGCGCGAAAAGTCACGATCTGCAGACCACAGTTCGCGTACCCCGTGCGCCACACAGATCGCCGCAATTCGTGCGTCGTGAATCTTCGCGCCCGTCGTGCGACCCGCGCGCGCGAGCTCTGAGAGCGCGCCCAAATGCACGTCGCCCTCGGCCAGAAAGTCACAATTGGGCTGCTGAAACAGCACTTCGATGACGCGTAGCGCCGTATCGAGGGGGGTGGGCTCTCTATATACCTTGGCGTTGGTGACGATCGCGAGGAACTCGTGCACGCACGGCCATGGCAACGCCCAGCGTGCCGGTGCGGTTGCCAGATCGTTCAGGCGCGCCGCCGCAACTTGATGAAATGGCGATTCCTTGCGATGAGCATAGACGAGTATGTTGGTATCAACTGCGATCATCGTACGAGTCGAGAATTGCCTGGTGCAAACCGTCGGGGCCGCAGTACTCAGGTAACAGACCGGATCCACCGAATGTCGGAAGGTTGAGCGCGCGTGGCGGGCCGCCAACCGAGCGAGCCTTTAGCGCAAGCCGCAACCCGTCCTCAACCAGTGCGCGCAGCGTGATGCCTTCCTTGGTCGCGACGCGTCGGCTGCGTGCGAGCAGCTCGTCGGAAATCTCGATCGTGGTCTTCATTGCAAGCTGAGCTGTGATATGGGTAGCCATATTGTGACACATGGGTAGATGGGACCTCAAGTCGCACGAACCAACGCGCCGTGGACGTCCAAAGCAGTGCTCGGGATGGATGTGAGTGAGCCGCTCGGGCAGACCCGTGAAACTGATCACATCGGAGGTGCTCGGGAAAAACAACGCGAACTATCGACCGCCAAGCTCTTCGCGCAGAACGCGGCGCAAGATCGCCTCCAAAGGTTCATCAGTGCGCTGAATATGCTCTCTCAGTGCGGCGTTGATTTGCGACTGATAGTTGCCGCCCCCATTGGCATTGACCTGAGCTTTGAACCAAGCAAGCACGTCCTCATCGAGGCGGATCGTAATGCGTACCTTGCCTTTCGTGGCGCGCACCACAGCGCCACGTTTGGCTTTCGAAAAATCGTACTCTTTGCGCATCACCCTTCCTCATATCGTAGCCGCTCGGCAGGACTGGCTTCTCGAGACGAGATAATCCGAATGTTCCCGCCCCGATGCGCGAACACCGTGACCAACACGCGTCCCAAGGGGTCCGCGCTCAAGCAGATGAAGCGCTGTTCGCCGCACGCATCCGGGTCAGACGTCGTCAATGCTCGGACGTCCTCCAACGCGAGTGCGGCGTCGGCGAAGTGCACTCCATGCCGTTTGAAATTGGCCGCAGCTTTGGCGGGGTCCCATTCGTACCCGTCCATCGCATTCTAATTGTATGTACGAATGTGCATATCTGTCAACGTCGCAGCGAATTGATCGCCGCAACTGGCCGCGTGAGCGAGACTCATACTCCGGAGCGATCGGGAACCGCGGACAAGTGTGCCCTTATGTTTGGCCGATCGGGCGCGTGAATTTGATTGCTTTGAGCAGATTGACGGCGAATCGCAATGTGATTCTCGTCTCGAGGACTGCTGTGATGCCTAACTACCCGACTGCGGCCAACCGCTCGAGCCATTAGAAAGAGCGATAACTCGTCCTGAACCTGTGCGCAGAGTGTGATGCCTTCCTTGGTCGCGACGCGCCGGCAGCGTGCGAGCAGCTCGTCGGAAATTTCGATAGTGGCTTCTATTTTTCCTGATAGCGGCTGACATACCCGTCCAGCACGCTGCGGATCATCTTTTGATAAGGCACTTTCTCTCTGGCCGCGTGCGCCTTGAAGAAATCGACGCTGCGCGAGCTGAGAGTGAGCGTCACCTTTACGGCATCTTCTCGCAACACCAGTTGATCAGGCGGCGGCAGAAAGTCTGGCATGATCTTCAGCCTGCCCATCGGTTCGTTAGTGTATTTGTGCTTGTCTTTCATACAGTCGTTTGCCTCTACGCCAATAGCCGGCACCGATGATTCGAACGCAGCTCTCGCGGTACGTAAATCGAACCGTGAGTATTCCGCCATCGACCCGACCAATGCAGTAGTAGCGCTGCTCAATGTGGCTGTGGGAAACGTCAAGCGCGATCAGGCGGGCGGGGTCCAGAAATGCCAGCTGTGCCTCACTGAACGACACGCCATGCTTGCGCTGATTCTCCGCGTCCTTGGCTGGGTCCCACTCAAAACTAGCTGGTACAGAGTATCCCATAGAATAGTATAAAACACCATACTAATGTATGGCGTTCCGTACGCATACTGGACTTATTCCGATACAGAACGAGCAATGGAATACTGCCGCGTCGCGAAGCGGCGCGGGCGGCCCAAACTCGGGCAAAGTGCTGAGAAATAGCACAGCGCCTCAGTGCCTCGGCAGCACCGCCGCATGACAGGCGGGGGCGCGCTAGCTAATCACCCGCCCGCGGTTCGCGGGGCCGCCACGGCACGTCTGCCTGAATGAGCCCCGCCAGCCACGCGCCGCCGAATGGCAGCAGCAACACCCAGGCCTTGAGCCCGAGCGAGCCGTGGCCGCCAACGCCACTCATCGCGAGGATGGCGAGACCGAGTGAGACCAACAGCGTGCCGATTACCTGTCGCCAAGCTGCCACCGAACGCGGCGCGCCGCTGCCGCGCTCGTAACGGGCCACGAACAGCGTCAGTACGGCGAGCGCTGCCACGTAGAGGAGCATCCAGAGCGGCCGTGCCAACCACCACGCGCCGCTACCCGGGACACGATCGAGGCCCAGGTTCCCCAGCATGATGGCAATCGCGATCACCAGCGCCGCGGCTGTCAGGTGCCACAGATAGATCGTCATGATCATGCCGTTGAGCAGCACCGTCGTCGTCCACACCCGACCGCGCGTCAACCAGCGCCGGAGTGGCTGCTCGACGGCTAACAAGATGCCAGTCTGGGTAATGCCGAGCGCCAGCAGCGTGAGCTTGGGTGGCAGCGTATTGCTCACTTCGTCAGCCGCGACACTGATCATGCTGAGCGGATACGGCCCGCCGAACACCAGGCCCACCAGCAAAGCGAGCCCCGCGAGGCCCAGCGCGAAACGCGTGCGCGCGCTCGCGATCCGCCCCGCGAACCACGCGTAGCCCAACTGATGCACGGCCAGCCAGATGAACAGATAATTGAACCAACCCGCGTTCTTCTGGCCGGCGAAGAACAACACATCGTCGAGGACTGCCAGCGCTGCGAGCACCGCGAATGACACGAAGCCCAGCCGCTGCCAGGCCGCATAGGTGAGCGGCACCAGCAGCACCACCAGCATGTACACCGCCAGGAACCAGATCGGCACCAGCGCTGCCTGCGAACCCGCGCGCACGAACTCCGCCGGCACACCCAGCTGGTTGCCCGCGGCACCGAGAAACGCCCATACCAGCAACAGCGGCAGCAGGGGGCCGATCAGTCGCTGCAGCCGCGCGCCTAACCAGTCCGCATAGCTGCGCCCGTCGCGCTGCGCGGCCTGCCAGGACACCGCGTTGGCGTAGCCACCGACGAGAAAGAAGATCGGCATCACCTGAAAGCCCCAGGTGAGCCATTGGGTCCAGGGGTGCGTCTGCAACATGTTGCCGATGCGCAGCTCGCCGCCGCCGACGTACGGCGCCGCCAACAGCCAATGGCCCGAGATCACCGCCAGGATGGAGACCGCGCGCAGGAAATCGACCAGTCGATTGCGCGCTTCAGGCGTTTTAGCGGCAGCCGCCGCCGCGGCCGACCAAAGGCTGGGTGGACGAGACGGACTACTGGTGTTCATGGATAGATGTTGTCACCGAGGCGAGGAGGCCGCCTGAGGTGCGCCGCGACCAGGCCAATTACGATTTGGCGATCAACGGAAACTTCGCTGGCTCGCGAATCGATTCGACGGCCAGGTCGATGTCGAGCGCCGCCCAGTACAGATGACCCGGCGACAGGACTTGAACGTTTCCAATCTGCGCGATCGATGCATCTCTAAACCACGGAAACTCGGAAAACGGCACAAACAACTCTTCGCCCCGCAGCAGAAGCCAGAAGCCATGCGACGAGACGTTCGTCACCTCAACCCCCGAAGTGCGTTTTCCAGGCGAGACAGATTTCACTGGCGTGTTCATTGACAAGATCCTGCGCCCTGCGAAGGCGGTGTGCAGCCAAGCCATGATTGTGCGCCAGCGCAATATCCGGCTCAAGCCAGAACTTGGCTTCACCATCGGGAGACCAAACATGCACATGCATTCGACGTTCTTCCCGCGAAAAGAAGTAAAAGCGAAACCCGCTCGCCGTAAAGATTGTCGGACTCACACCGTTGGCACCCGGGTTCGCTAGACACCTCAGATCCACGGGCGATTGTGAGGCCAGCTCTACGCTTGATTCCTGGGGATAATTGCCCGGTTAGTGGCGATAAGCGGGTTCTTCCCTTCTGGGCCGCAGCACTTGCGTCACCGACTTGCTCGCGCTAAACGTTTGCAGCCGCAGTCATGCCCGCTCGATTGTGGAGTAACGCTAGGCGCCCAGCACCAATCGCAAGCCCTCGTCGATCGCCCGCATCGCGTCAGCCGGCAGGGCGCGCACGCGCCGCGTGAGTAGGTCGCGATCCAGCGCGATCAGGTGCGAGACATTGATGACAGAGGCCTTGGCCAAGCCGCTTTGGGCCTTGCCTACGCGCACGTTTCCCGGCGAAGCGCCCAGCTTCAGATTGGAGGTGACCGCAGCCACGACGACCGTACCAATGCGACTCGTGTTGAAGGGATTCGATTGCACAATGACAACCGGCCGTCGGTAACCTGGACCTCGACCTGCAGGCGCCGGCATCGACGCCCACCACAGTTCACCACGCTTCATCGGCCAGCAAGGTAGACCTTGCGCCGGCAAATGCAGGATCGAGGCGAGCAGGGTCCTCAGCATGAATGGCATTGAGCCGCGCCGTGACAGCGTCAGCGCCGCGCTGCTTGCCGGCAATGGTCGCCCGCCCCGGCTTAAGGAGCGCCTACAACGACTACCTGCTGCCTCGATGCCCCCGCCACAGCCGATAGCACAACGTGCCGATCGAAGGTGACGAAGCAGCCGCTCTGCGCCACCGCCAAGCCTAACAAATAACAATCAGTTACTTGTCGCGACGACAGAATGCGCCGCCAATCGATTCGGTCTTCGTGCAAGGCGTCGACTTCGGCGGGCCAAAAAACATGATGCGGGCTTTGCGTGGCCGCCCGAAGACGGGCTGCTACTTGCGCGGTAGGCTGGGAGTTAGGGTAGCCAGGCTGGGACATGATGCGTACACAGCCGAGCTGCGTGAGTGGGCACGACGCCCAGCCGGCCTCGATGTGCGCGCCGAGCCAACTTGTTGCCAGGCGATGATGCACGTGCGCCGCGTCGAGCAACGCGATCAAAACGTTGACATCGAGCAGCGCCCGCATCAGACGCCTTCACGGTCACGCAATTCGTCGATGAGTTCGTTCGTGACCAACTTGCCATTCGCCGGAAACGGCTGGAACCCGTAGGCGGCGCGAGGTTCACGAACCCCGCTGGTAGCCGCGCCCGTGAGTGCCTGGCGCGCGAGGCTCGAAATTACCTCGCCCAAGGTGCGGCCTTGCTTGCGCGCCAGTTCGCGGGCGGCGGCGAGCAGGTCGTCTTCAATATCGAGGGTAGTGCGCATGGGTTCGTTTTCCCTACAGGGCCGGTTGCCGCTATCATATGATGCGTCGGCATCAGATGCAATGATGCGTAGCCATAACTCGGGTTGTTCTCGTGCGCGCCGAAAATTGGCAGGCGCCCGACTGTTTGGTCGATCGCGTCGCGAGGTCTGGACCGTCTGCAACTCCGGCGGATATCCATAGCGGCCCAGAATCCGCGTCACCATCGCCTTGATCTTGTTGCGCCCCGTGGCTGTTAGGGTCGATTCGCTCGCGGTCTCCGCGTCGACAGCCGTCTGCTATAAGATCGCGGGATATCGTCGGGCGCGCTGGGGAGGGCGTCGGATGTTGCGAATCGATGGCGAGATTGATTACAGCGATCATTCGGTGGAGCAGCTGAAGGCCGTGCTCGCAGGCATGGACCGTGCTACTTACCCACGCAACTGGGCCAATGCGACGCGGACGCTGCAGGCGATGCGTGCCGGCACGACGCCGGGGGCGCGATTCGCGGTGCGTTTGCGGCCGCTCGTGAGCCCGCTCATCTTGCAACCCGTCACCAATACTTTTGGGCTAGTCGGAGCGGGCGAGCTTGAGCTGCAGGCGGATCAAATCGTCGTGAGGGCGTCCGAGCGGTTGTTATTCGGAATCAAGCGGGCCGCATCGGTGACAATAATGCTCGCCGACCTCGCCAACTGCGAGTATGTGCCCGAGCACCATGCCATCTCCCTGGTTGCTCGTGATGGCACTTTTCAGCTGACGATCTGGAGTGTGGACGCGGCGGATCTCGAGTCCATCTGGCGTGCGGTACCACAGGATCGGACCGCTGCGTTCACGCCAGCCGTAGCTGAAAGCCTGCGCTTCCAGGCGCAGGTAGCCGAGGTCGCGCCGACTGCACGGGTTACGCCGCTGCTGATCGCCGTGAACGTCGCAGTGTTCGCGCTCATGGCGTACTTCGGCGCCGGTGTGCTCAAGCCGAATCCCGCGGTACACCTGCAATTCGGTTCGAACTTCGGGCCACAGACCTGGACCGGTGAGCCCTGGCGCTTGCTGAGCTCGACGTTCCTGCACTATGGCGTCGTACACCTCGCCATGAATATGTGGGCGCTCTATATGGGCGGCAGTCTGACCGAGCGGCTGTTTGGCAGTGGTCGGTTCGCGCTGCTGTATCTGTCCGCCGGTGTTGCGGGCAGCGTAGCGAGCGGCTGGTGGCATCCGCTCGTCAACAGTGCCGGTGCCTCAGGTGCAATCTTCGGCGTGTATGGTGGCCTGATCGCCTACTTGCTGCGCTGGCGCGGCGAATTGCCGCTGTCGATCGTGAGCTCGCAGCGCAACAGCGCGCTGCTGTTTTGTGCCTATTCGCTGTTCAACGGTGCGACCCACACCGGCGTCGACAACGCGGCGCACGTCGGTGGATTGTTAGCAGGGTTCGCAGCAGGCTGGCTGCTGGCGAGACCGTTCGAGCGCGCGGCACGATCCACGCTCGCGCCACGCCAGCTGGTCGCCGCAATGCTGGTGATCGCCGTGCCGCTCGCTGGACTCGCCTGGCCGTTGGCAGCGCCGCCGGCAGCCCGCCATCAGAGTCTGCAGCTGACGCGCGATCTGCAGGGGTTTGTCGCAGCGGAGAAACGGGCGGTCGATGCGATCCAGCCGATTGCAACGGCGATGAGTCAGTCGCGACCAACCTCAGCGGCTGCAGAGCGGCTGATGGCCGCGCGGTTTGCGACCGACTTGCGACGCCAAGCGTTGCCGCCTGCGCAGGCGCTGGTCGACTACCTGCACGCCTTGCCGGTGCCAACCGCCGCAGGCTCGCGTGCGGCACGCTTGCACGCTGTATTGGCGGAGTATGCGGAGCAGCGCCTGCTCGGCACGCAGTCGATGATTGAAATGCTCGAGACCCCCGACGAACGAGCGCAGGCTGCGTCCGAACGTGCGTGGGCGCGGGTCAACCAGTTGATCGCGGAGACTCAGGCCATTGGGCAGGAGCCGGTGTGAGGATCGCGAGAATAGTCGAGCGCGACACCGAGGCCCTCT
>JAWLAE010000006.1:0-109177 GCA_041395625.1 Steroidobacteraceae bacterium
GGCTCGGATCCGTTGTCGGAGCTTGTTCGTCAGCAGGACGATTTCGAACTCCCGACAAATAGACAATAGAGTTCGACGCCAACGCGTAGCGTTGGCGAGCGCCCGCAGGGCGACCCCGTAGGGGCGAGGCGCGCGTGCGCGCGGAGTAATCTCTCCGGGCGCGCCAACCTTCGAAATCCGAATCCGTTGTCGGAGCTAGTTCGTAAGACGGACGATTTCAAACTCCCGACAAATAGACGATAGAGTTCGACGCCAACGCGTAGCGTTGGCGAGCGCCCGCAGGGCGACCCCGCAGGGGCGAGGCGCGCGTGCGCGCGGAGTAATCTCTCCGGGTGCGCCAATTCCGTTCTACCGGTCAAAGGCACCGCTCGACGTAGTCGTCATAACTGCCGCGAAAATCGACCAGCGTGCCACCGGGCTTGAGTTCGAGTATCCGTGTGGCCAGGCCGCCAACCAGCTCGCGATCGTGCGAAACGAATAGCAAGGTCCCTGGATACTTCTCGAGCGCGATCTGCAGCGATTCAATCGTCTCCATGTCCATATGATTCGTCGGCTCGTCTAACAACATCACATTGGGCCGCGTGAGGCTCAGCTTGCCGTAGATCATGCGGCCCTTTTCGCCCCCCGACAGCACCGTGACCGACTTCTTGGTTTCATCCCCCGAGAACAGCATGCGACCGAGTGTGGCGCGCACGACCTGGTCGTTGCTCGGCACTTGCCACTCCATCATCCAGTCGAACAGGCTGATCTTGCGAGCGAACTCCGCTTGCGGATCCTGTGGCATATAACCGAGCGCGGCATTCTCCACCCACTTGATCTCACCCTTGGTCGGTGTCAATTCGCCCGCAAGGCAGCGCAGCAGGGTGGTCTTGCCGATGCCGTTGGCGCCAATGATGGCCACCCGCTCGCCGGCTTCGATCTCCAGATTGATGTTGCGCAACACCGGCGTATCCGTGCCGGGATAAGCGAAACTCATCTTCTCGATCGCAACGCAGGAGCGGTACAGCTTCTTGGCCTGTTCGAACACGATATAGGGATTCTGCCGCGACGAGGGCTTCATCTCCTCGATCTTGATCTTCTCGATCTGCTTGCGGCGCGAGGTAGCCTGGCGCGCCTTGGACGCGTTGGCGGAGAAGCGGCGCACGAATTCCTGCAATTCGGCCACGCGATCCTTGGCCTTGGCATTCGCGGCCGCGACGCGCTCGCGCGCCTGGCTCGACGCCAGCATGAAGTCATCGTAGTTGCCCGGATAGATCCTGAGTTCACCGAAGTCGAGATCTGCGATATGCGTGCAGACCTGATTGAGGAAGTGCCGATCGTGACTGATGATCACCATGGTGGCGTCATACTCGTTCAGCTCGCCCTCGAGCCAGCGGATCGAATTGATGTCCAGGTTGTTGGTCGGCTCGTCCAGCAGCAGTACGTCAGGATTCGAGAACAGCGCCTGCGCCAGCAGCACGCGCAATTTCCAGCCGGGCGCCACTTCCCGCATCGGCCCATGATGCAACGCTTCGGCAATACCCGCGCCAGCCAGGATACTGCCCGCGCGCGCCTCGGCGTTATAACCACCGTACTCGGCGAACTTGGCTTCGAGATCGGCAGCGCGCATGTAGTCGTTCTCGGTGGCGTCCGGGTCCGCATAGATCGCGTCACGCTCGCTCATCGCGCGCCACATCTCCTGGTGACCCTGCATCACCACATCCAGCACGCGTTCGTCTTCGTAGGCGAACTGGTTCTGGTTGAGCTTTCCCAGCCGCATGCCGGTCTGCAGCATCACGGCGCCCGAGCTTTGCTCGAGCTCGCCGCCGAGAATCTTCATCAAGGTCGATTTGCCGCAGCCATTGGCGCCGATCAGCCCATATCGATTGCCGTCCGAGAATTTGACGGTGACGTTCTCGAACAGCGGCTTGGCACCGAACTGGATCGTAAGATTGCTGGTAACGAGCATGGCGCGATTGCACAGCCGAAGAGCGCGATCCGATCGCGATGCCGTGACGTGTCCTGTACTTTTTGGGCGCGCGACGTTAGCAGGATCGGCGGGCCGACGCCACCGCATGGCACGACAGGTCATCGAGAAATCGGCGGCCGCATTCTGCGGTAGAATCGCTGCCGTCCTCGATCGTTCGGGGGCAGGGCGCTGACCCGCCCGAACTGCCTGCGGGCCTGATCGGACATCAACCATGACTCAATCGTTTCGTGCTGCGGTGGCGCAGCGCCGGCGCTGCTTCGTCGGACTGGCGCTCGCAGTGGTCCTTGCCGGCTGTTCGCCGCAAGGGGGTCCGCCGGAGTTCCCGCCGCCGGAGGTCAATGTTGCGCAGGTCGCGGAGCGCGAGATCACCGAGTGGGATGCCTTCGATGGGCGCATTGCAGCAATCGAGTCCGTCGAGCTGCGGCCACGCGTGAGCGGTTACCTGACCGGGGTGCATTTTCGCGAGGGCAGCGAAGTGGCCAAGGGCGATCTGCTGTTCACGGTCGACGATCGCGAATATCGCGCGGCCCTCGCCAGCGCCAAGGCCAATACCGCGCGCGCGGCAACGCGTGTCGATGTTGCCAAAGATGAGTTGCAGCGCTCCGAGAAGTTGCTGGCGATCCGCGCGGTCTCACAAGAGGAGCTGGCGACTCGTCGCGGCGCACTGCGGCAAGCCAGCGCCGACCTGCAGGCGGCGCGCGCCAACGAGCAACAGGCAGCACTCGACGTGGAGTTCACGCATATCAAGGCGCCGATCGCAGGCGTTGTCGGCGCCGCTGCAGTGCGCCCCGGTAATCTCGTGACCGCCCCCACGACCTTGCTAACAACCCTGGTGTCGATCGACCCCGTTTATGTCGAATTCCAGGGCGATGAGCGCATGTACCTGAAATACCAGGATCTGGCGCGCACTGGTGAACGCGGCAGTTCGCGCGACACACGCAACCCGGTGCGAGTGGGACTCGCCAACGAGGAGGGTTATCCGCACGAGGGCGAAATGGTGTTCGTCGACAACGCGCTGGACCCGGGTACGGGGACGATACGTGCGCGCGCCATCCTTTCGAACGCCGAGCGCGTCTTTACGCCCGGCTTGTTCGCGCGCGTGCAGCTGCTGGGCAATGGCAAGCGCAAGGCGTTGTTGATCAATGAACGAGCGGTGCTGACGGATCAGGACCGGAAGTACGTGTATGTCGTGGGGGACGATGGGTTGGCGATGCGCAAGGACGTGACGCTCGGCGTGCAAGTCGACGGCTTGCGGGTGGTGCGCGACGGGCTCACCGCCCATGATCGTGTCGTCGTCAACGGTGTACGCAAGATCTTTTTTGCAGGAATGTCAGTGAAGCCATTGCTGGTGCCGATGGATCAGCCGGAGCTGCAAGTGTCGGCTGACGAAGCGGCTACGCAAACCGCTCCATGAAACTCGACGCAGCGCGCTTCTTCATCGACCGGCCGATATTCGCGGCGGTGCTGTCGATTCTGATTTTTCTGGCGGGATTGCTGGCGATTCCGGCCCTGCCGATCAGCGAGTATCCGGAGGTGACGCCGCCGACCATCGTGGTTCGCGCGGTTTATCCAGGGGCCAATCCGACCGTATTGTCGCAGACCGTTGCTGCGCCGCTCGAAGAGGCGATCAACGGCGTCGACAACATGATTTATCTTAAATCGGTCGCTGCCTCGGACGGCGTGATGTCCCTGGATGTCGTGTTCGAGATCGGTACGGATGCCGATCTCGCGCAAGTACAAGTGCAGAACCGGGTCGCGCAGGCCTTGCCGCGGCTGCCAGATGCCGTACGTCAGCTCGGGGTGTCGACCGTCAAGTCGTCATCGTCGCTGACGATGGTCGTATTCCTGAAATCAGAAGACCCGAAGTACGACGATCTCTATTTGCGCAACTTCGCGGTGCTGCATATACGAGACGAGATCAATCGCATCGAAGGCGTTGGCCAGACCGCGTTGTTGGGCGGTGGTGATTACTCGATGCGAGTCTGGCTGGACCCGGAGAAGCTGTCGACGCGCAACATCGCGGCCACCGATGTGGTGCAGGCGCTGCGCGAGCAGAACATTCAGGTGTCGGCTGGCTCGATCGGTGCACCGCCGCAGCCGGCAGGCACTGACATACAGATGGCCATCAATCTGCAGGGCCGACTCAGCACCGTGGAGGAATTCGGTAACGTCATCGTCAAGACCGGCGCTGACGGTCAGCTGACGCGTATCATTGATATTGGCCGCGTCGAGCTCGGCGCGTCGGAATACGCGCTGCGCGCGTTGAGCAACAACGTGCGCAGCTTCGCCATCCCGATCTTCGAGGCACCCGGTGCCAACAGCATTCAGCTATCGGATGACGTGCGGGCGACGATGTCCCGCCTGGCCAAGGACTTTCCACCCGGCATCGTCTGGTCGGTGGACTATGATCCGACGGTCTTCGTCAGGCAGTCGATCCGCTCGGTCGTTACTACGCTGCTCGAGGCGATACTGCTCGTCGTGGTAGTGGTCGTGCTCTTTCTGCAGTCGTGGCGCGCTTCCATCATTCCATTGCTGGCCGTGCCGGTATCGATCATCGGGACTGTCGCGGTACTGTGGCTGCTCGGATTTTCGATCAATACGCTGACGCTGTTCGCCATGGTGCTCGCCATCGGCATCGTGGTCGATGATGCGATCGTGGTGGTCGAGAACGTCGAGCGCAACATCGAAGCCGGTCTGCAGCCGCGCGATGCGGCGCATCGGGCGATGGAGGAAGTATCCGGCCCGATCATTGCGATAGGTCTGGTGCTGACGGCCGTTTTCGTGCCGATCGCGTTTCTGGGTGGTGTCACGGGACAGTTCTACCGGCAGTTCGCCGTGACCATCGCGATCGCGACCATCATCTCGACCGTCAATTCGCTCACCTTGTCGCCAGCCCTGGCTGCCACTTTGCTGCGCGACAACGCGGCACCGCCCGATCGAATCGCACGCTGGATCGACTACGGCTTCGGTTGGATTTTTCGCCCGTTCAACCGTCTGTTCCGGCGCTCCAGTGCTGCTTACGCTGAGCGCGTCACGAGCCTGATCGGCAAACGACGCTACGCGATCGTGGGCTATGCGGTGATGCTGGCACTCGCGGTGCTGGCATTCCGGGCGGTTCCGGCCGGTTTCATTCCCACGCAGGACAAGCAGTATCTGTTCGCCGGCGCGCTACTGCCCGAGGGCGCGTCGCTGGATCGCACCGAGGCAGTGACGCGCAAGTTGACCGACATCGCGCTACAGATGCCGGGTGTGGACAAAGTGGTTGCGCTGCCCGGTCTCAATGCGCTGCAGAACTCGAACACACCGAATTTCGCGACCGTGTTCATTGGGCTCCTGCCGCCCGAGGAACGCTCGATCGAGGCGACCGAGATCGTGCAACGGCTTGGCATCGCCTACAGTCAGATACAGGAGGGCTTGGGTTTCGCGCTGATGCCACCTGCGGTGCTGGGTCTCGGCAACGCTGCGGGCTTCGAGATGTTCGTGCAGGATCGCGCGAACGTAGGCTTCGGCGAGCTGAACAACAATGTGCAGGCACTGACCGGGCGACTACGGCAGACCCCCGGCTTCGATCCTTTTTCGATTCTGTCGTCGTTCCAGCCGAACGTGCCGCAGCTGGAAGCAACCGTCGATCGGACCAAGGCCAAACAACAAGGCGTTGCGCTCACTGAATTGTTCGCAACGCTGCAGATCTATCTCGGTTCGGCGTATGTGAACGACTTCAATCTGTTCGGTCGCACCTACACGGTATACGCGCAGGCGGACTCGCAATTCCGCGACGACATCGCCGATATCGGTCGGCTCAAAGTCCGCAACGCCGCGGGTGACATGGTGCCGGTCGGGGGGCTCGTCACCGTGCGCCAGTCGTTTGGCCCCGATCCCGTGGTCAGATTCAACGGTTATCCGGCGGCGGATCTGTCCGGTGGCGCCAATCCGGCGATGATGTCGTCCGCGCAGGCGCTGGAAACCGCCGCGCGCCTCGCCAATGAGACGCTCGCGCAAGGGCTCACGTTCGAGTGGTCCGGTTTGTCCTACCAACAATCGATCCAGGGGAACACCGCGCTGCTGGTCTATCCACTGTGCGTACTGCTGGTGTTTCTGGTGCTGGCGGCCCTGTATGAGAGCTGGACATTGCCATTGGCCGTGATTCTGATCGTGCCGTTGTGCCTGCTAGCCGCGATCGGTGGCACCTGGTTGCTGAACACCTTGCATGGGCTGTGGTTAGGCATCTTCGGCAGCTCGACGCCGCCCACGTTTCTCGACAACAATATCTTTACGCAGATCGGTCTGGTCGTCTTGATGGGCCTCGCCTGCAAGAACGCTATCCTCATCGTCGAATTCGCGCGCGAACTGGAGCATCAGGGCCGCGATATCGCCGCGGCGGCCATCGAAGCGTCGCGCTTGCGGCTGCGACCCATCCTGATGACGAGTTTCGCGTTCATCATGGGCGTCGTGCCGCTCGTTCTGGCGAGCGGTGCGGGTTCCGAGATCCGCTACGTGATGGGTGTCACCGTTTTCCTGGGCATGTTAGGCGTGACGTTCTTCGGACTGTTCCTGACACCGGTTTTCTACGTGCTGCTGCGCCGGCTGGCGACGCGCCGCGAAAGGCGGGCCGTCCATGTTTGATTGGCGCGCAGCAGGTGGTGCAGCGGCAGTCGTTATCGTGGCCGGCTGCGCGATCGGTCCTGACTACCGCGAGCCACGTGCGCCGATTCCCGAGGTGTTTTCCCAAGCACAGGACGCTGGCTATGCGACGTCGGCGCCGGTCGTCAGTGAAGTCTGGAGCAGCTTCGCGGAGCCGGAGCTCGACGCGCTGATCGCACGTGCTCAGCAAGAGAATCGCAGCATCCAGCAGGCCGTCGCGCGACTCGACCAGGCGCGCGCGTTGCGCGGCCTCACTGTCTATGGCTTGCTACCGACCGTTACAGCCGGGGGCAGTCGCGAGCGTAGCGAGCCGAGTGGACGCGATCCCTTCCTGCCGCCAGGGCAGGGCAATACGACCGTCTATCGTGCAGGCTTCGATGCCAGCTGGGAGATCGACGTCTTCGGCGGCGCGCGCCGTGCCGCCGAAGCTACGCGGAGCGAGTTCGATGCGGCGGTTGCGGAGCAGGCCGCGATTCGTCTGGCGACCGTCGCCGAGGTGGCCCAGACCTGGTTTGCGTTGCGTGGTGCGGAGGGCCGGCTGGCCATTCAGCGCAGCAATCGCGACAACCTGGCAGAGGATCTGCGGATTCTGGAGGCCAGGCTCGATGCTGGCCGCGGCACCGCGCTCGATACCGCGCGCCAACGCACTTTGCTGGCGTCGGTTGCTGCATTGTTGCCCAATCTGGAAGCCGAGATCGTTCGCCAAGAGCAGCGTCTTGCGGTGCTCACCGTCCTGTCGGTGGCAGATCTGCGAAGTGAGTGGTTAGCGCCAGAGCGGCCACTGCCAGCACCACCTTCGCTGGTCGCGGTCGGCGAGCCGCAGTCGTGGTTGCGACGCCGGCCGGATATCGCAGCGGCCGAGCGCCGCCTTGCAGCAGCGACCGCTCGCATTGGTGTCGAGCAAGCGAACTTTCTGCCGCGTTTGTCGCTCAACGGCTCATTCGGCTACACCTCGCAAGTGCGCGACGAGCTGTTCGACGGCAGGGCCGAACGAT
Source organism: Steroidobacteraceae bacterium (assembly GCA_041395625.1). Taxonomy (GTDB): domain Bacteria; phylum Pseudomonadota; class Gammaproteobacteria; order Steroidobacterales; family Steroidobacteraceae; genus CADEED01. The sequence continues at coordinate 7,606 of JAWLAE010000006.1, forward strand.
TGAGCTATGGGCCGACGTTGTCCTGGAGTTTTCTCGATGTCGGACGCGTGCGCCAGCGCGTGCAGGCGTCCAAGGCGCGCCAGCGTGAGGCGCTGGCTCTTTATGACGAAACAGTCCTGCGCGCGCTGGAGGAGACGGAGAATGCATTGGCGGGCTATCGTGCCGCAACCGAAGCGTTGGTAGCACTCGATGCTGGTCTGGTTGCCTCCCGGGAGGCCGCAGCCATCGCGCGCGCCAGGTTCGATGCCGGTGCAAGCGACTATCTCGCGGTGCTCGATGCTGAGCGCACCCAACTGGAATTCGCCGATGGGTTCGTGCAGGGCGTGGTCGCACGAGCGACTGCTTTGGCGGCGCTCTACAAGGCGCTGGCTGGAGATTTCGCGCGTGCCGAATGATCATCGAGGAGCATCGCTCGGTTCGTTTCGCAGTGGTTTGCGCGCGCTGGTGGTGGGTAGTCAGGGCGGTGTCGGCGCGGCATTCGTGGCGGCACTCGCGACTTCGCCACAGGTCGGCATCGTTTACGCCGCCGCGCGCCATCGCACCGATGCGGCGGTAGCAGACCAGTCTGGCAAAGTAGTGGACTGCCGAATCGATATCAACGACGAGCCGTCCATCGCGGCCCTGGCCGAACAGTTGCGAGCGCAGGGTCCGCTCGATCTGGTGTTGGTGGCAACGGGCATCCTGCATGCAGCATCCGCACTGCAACCCGAAAAGAGTTGGCGCCAACTCGATGCGGAGTCCTTGGCAAAATCGTTCCAGGTGAACGCGATCGGACCGGCCCTCGTGGCCAAGCACTTGCTCGATCTGCTAGTGCAAGGGCACAAGAGTGTCTTCGGCGCGCTGTCGGCGCGAGTCGGCTCCATAGACGACAACCGCTTGGGTGGCTGGCACTCTTACCGCGCCTCCAAGGCCGCGCTCAATATGCTGTTGCGCACCTGCGCCATCGAGCTCGTACGTCGCAATCCAACTGCGATCTGTGTCAGTCTGCATCCAGGGACGGTAGATACAGCGCTCTCGAAGCCGTTTCAGACCAACGTGCCGCAAGGCAAGTTGTTTACGCCCGAGTTCGCCGCCACGCAGCTGCTCCAGGTGGTCGAGCGCCTCGATGTCACTGCAAATGGTGGTTTCTTCGCCTGGGACGGTCAGCAGATCCCGTTCTAGAATGCGGATCATGCAAGTGCAGCGATTTGGCGGCAAGACGGTAGTCGTCACGGGAGGCGCGGGTGGCATCGGGTGTGCGATCGTCCGTGCCTTCGTCGCTGAGGGTGCACGGGTCGTGGTTGCTGACCTCGACGAAGCTGCCGCGTTGGCGCTGTGCGATGAGCTGGGCGAGTGCGTGAGCCAGCGGTCACTCGATGTGACGAACGAGCGCGACTGGGTCACGCTCCTCGATTTCGTCGATCACGAGCTGGGTGGCCTCGATGTGTTGGTCAATTGCGCCGGCTTCTATGCGCCAAACATCCCGTTCGAGGAAATGCCGCTCGATCTCTGGCGCAGGCACTTCGCTATCAATGCTGACGGCGTCTTCCTCGGCTGCAAACACGGCATCTTGCGGATGAAGCAGCGCGGTGGTGCCATCGTGAACATCGGCTCGGGAATGTCGATCAAGGCCATCCCGACCGCGAGCGCGTATTGCGCATCGAAAGCGGCGGTGCTGATGACCACGCGAACCGCCGCAGCCGCGGCTGGCGCCTACGGCATCCGCGTCAACGCGGTCCTGCCGGGTCCTGTGCCAACTGCCATGCTGTGGGGCAATCTCGCGGCTGGGCAAACCGAGGACGAACTGACTGAATCGTTAGGGCAGTTCAGTGTGCTGCGACGTCTGGCCTCGGCAGCCGACGTTGCCCATGCGGTCTTGTTCCTCGCCGATCCCGCCAGCGCCGCGCTCACGGGGATTTTTCTGCCCGTCGATGCAGGGAATCTGGTGGGCGCGTGAAGCCAATGATGGGGAGCTGAGGCAACGCCTGCACCGATCCTAGGCATTCCAGCGCCACAAGCGAATCGACGGATGGTCTTCGCCATGTTCATTGATGTACTGGCGGTGATCGATGAGCGCATCGCGTATTGCCTGTTTGGCATACGCTGCACGCGCACCGAGTTGCGGCAGTCGATCGATGACGTCCTGGACCAGATGGAAGCGGTCGAGGTCGTTCAGCACGCACATGTCGAAAGGCGTGGTCGTGGTGCCTTCTTCCTTGTAGCCCCGAACGTGGAAGTTGTCATGGTTCGTTCGCCGGTAAGTCAGGCGGTGAATGAGCCAGGGATAGCCGTGGAAAGCGAATATGGTCGGCTTGTTGGCGGTGAACAGCGCATCGAAGTCGCGATCGCTGAGCCCTTCCGGATGTTCACTCGGCGGCTGCAGTTTCATGAGATTGACGACATTGATCACCCGTACTTTGATCTCGGGCAGGTACTGACGCATCAGGCTGACGGCCGCCAGCGTTTCGAGCGTGGGCACGTCACCGCAGCAGACCATGACGACGTCCGGCTCGTTGCCGCGATCGTTGCTGGCCCACTCCCAGATGCCAATGCCCGCGGTGCAATGACGAATGGCATCCGCCATGGATAGCCAGACGGGCGCCGGCTGCTTGCCCGCGACGATGACGTTTACCCTGTTGCGCGTGCGCAGGCAATGGTCCGTTTCGTACAGCAGGCAATTGGCGTCCGGCGGTAGGTAGACACGGACGATCTCGGCCTTCTTGTTGACCACGTGGTCGATGAAGCCGGGGTCCTGGTGGGAGAAACCATTGTGATCCTGCCGCCAGACGTGCGAGGACAGCAGGTAGTTGAGCGAGGCGATGGGCCGCCGCCAGGGGATACCGTTGCAGACCTTGAGCCACTTGGCGTGCTGGTTGAACATCGAGTCGATGATGTGGATGAACGCTTCGTAACAGGAGAAGAAGCCATGCCGGCCGGTGAGTAGATAGCCCTCGAGCCAGCCCTGACACTGGTGTTCGCTCAGCATTTCCATGACACGTCCGTCGGGGGCGAGCGAGTCATCGTAATCGTGGCGTTCCGCCATCCAGGTGCGGTCAGTCACCTCGAGCACGTCCTGCCAGCGATTCGAGTCGTTCTCATCCGGACTGAACAGTCGAAAATTCTTCGCATCGAGGTTCAATTTCATCGTGTCGCGCAGGAATTTTCCCATCACCCGGGTCGCTTCAGCATCGGTTGCGCCCGGCTGCGCCACGTCGACTGCGTAGTCGCGGTAGTCAGGCAATCTGAGTTCGGTCAGCAGCAAACCACCGTTGGTATGTGGATTGGCACTCATACGGCGTAGGCCCTGTGGCGCCAGCGAACGCAAGTCCGCGCGCAACGCGCCGTCTGCTCCGAACAGCTCCTCCGGCCGGTAGCTCTTCATCCAGCGCTCGAGGATCTTTACGTGTTCCGGCTTGCTGTGCATGTCCTTGAGCGGCACCTGGTGCGAGCGCCACGAGTCCTCGGCGCGCTTGCCATCGATTTCCTTCGGGCACGTCCATCCCTTCGGTGTGCGCAGCACGATCATCGGCCAGATCGGCCGTTCCGATTGGCCATTCGCACGCGCCGCGTGCTGGATCACGCCGATCCGCTTGATGGCTTGGTCGACCGCAATCGCCATCTGGCGGTGCATCGTCATGGGCTCGCTGCCTTCGACGAAGATGGGTTGGTAGCCGTAGCCGCGCATCAGTTGTTCGAGCTCCTTGCGCGGGATGCGCGCCAGCACGGTCGGACTCGCGATCTTGTAGCCGTTGAGATGCAGGATCGGCAGTACGGCACCATCGATCGCCGGATTGAGAAACTTGTTGGAGTGCCAGCTGGTCGCGAGTGGCCCGGTTTCCGCTTCACCATCACCGACGATGGCGGCCACGATCAGATCCGGGTTGTCGAACGCTGCGCCGAAAGCATGGCTCAGTGCGTAGCCGAGCTCACCACCCTCGTGGATCGAGCCAGGCGTCTCGGGTGCGATGTGGCTAGGAATGCCGCCAGGGAAGGAGAACTGCTTGAACAGCCGCTGCATGCCGGCTTCGTCCAGCGAAACCGCTGGATAGGTTTCGGTGTAGGTGCCTTCGAGCCAGGTGTTCGCCACGATGCCGGGCCCGCCATGACCAGGGCCTACCACCAGCATCATGTCGAGATCCAGCGCCGCAATCACACGATTGAGATGGACATAGATGAAATTCAGCCCGGGCGTAGTTCCCCAATGACCTAACAATCGAGCCTTGATGTGTTCCTTCGTCAAGGGTTCTTTCAGCAGCGGGTTCTGCTGCAGATAGATCTGCCCAACTGACAGGTAGTTCGCAGCGCGCCACCATGCGTCCATCTTCAGCAGCAGATCGTCCGAAAGTTTGCGAGTGCTTGGTGGATTCATTTGCATCAGTATCTATGACAATCGATCACGGTACGTTTGCTGCTACCATGCGTCAATCGCGGTTAGTCCTTACCCGCTGCTACACTTGCAACTCATACAAGACAGTCCAGTGACATCGACTCCAAGAATTCATCGACGCGCCACCCGCCGGCATTGCGCTCATCATTGGCGTCGATCGGATACTCGACATGCTGCGAACCGCGATCGATTTCACCGGTGATCTTGGGGACTGCGTCGCGATGGATCGCTGGTTGCCGGAGGATGCGCAGTTGACTGCGGCTGCAGCGTCCGTGCCGTCATGAGCACGAGCGAGACGATCCTGGCCGCGAGCGAGGTCAGCAAGAACTATCATATGGGCGACGTGACGGTTCGTGCGCTGAAGGCCGTCAGTCTGGAGTTGCATGCGGGCGAACTGCTAGTCTTGCTGGGAGCATCCGGCAGCGGCAAATCGACCCTGCTCAACATACTGGGTGGACTCGACGTTGCGAGCAGCGGACAGATACGATATCGGGATCTGCGCCTCGATCAGCTCGATAGCGATGGTCTCACTGAATACCGCCGGGCGCACGTGGGCTTCGTGTTCCAGTTCTATAATCTGATCCCGAGTCTTACGGCTCGTGAGAATGTCGCGCTGGTGACCGACATTGCGCAGCGGCCGCTCGCGCCGCATGAAGCGCTCGGCCTGGTCGGCTTGCGGGAGCGGCTCGACCATTTCCCCGCGCAGCTCTCCGGCGGTGAGCAGCAGCGTGTCGCCATCGCGCGTGCGATCGCCAAACGACCCGACATACTGCTGTGTGACGAGCCGACCGGCGCACTCGATGCCGAGACCGGCAAGCTCGTACTCGCGGTTCTAGATCGAGTAAATCGCGAGACCGGTACGACCACAGCCATCATCACGCACAATGCCGCGATCGGCGGGCTGGGTGACACCGTCGTGCGAATGAGTAGTGGTGAAATCGTCGAGCGACGCAGTAACGCGACACGAGTCAGCCTGGACGAGATCACGTGGTGAGCGCAGTCCCTTGACTGCCCTCGCAAGCAAACTCCGCCGGGAACTGTGGCAGCTGCGGGGCCAGATGTTCTCGATCGCATTGGTGGTGGCGACCGGCATCATGACCGTGGTGACGATGCGCGGCAGCTACGAAACATTGATCGAAGCGCAGCAGTCATACTATCGTGACATGCGTTTTGCGGATGTCTGGGTGTTACTGAAGCGTGCACCGGACAGCGTGCGTCGCGAGATCGAGGCCATACCGGGTGTGGCAGCGGTCGATACACGCGTCACGTTCTACGCGACGCTCGCTCTCGAGGGTCTCGACGCGCCCGCTCAGGGCCGCTTCGTGTCACTGCCGCAGCATGGCCGGCCGATCGTCAACGACATCCGGCTGCGCAGTGGCCGCTATCTGGTGTCCGGCGCCGCGGACGAGGTCATCCTCAGCGAGAATTTTGCGGTAGCACGAGGCTTGCGGCCGGGCGACAAGATCCGCGCGGTGATCAATGGCCGGGCGCGCGATCTCGATATCGTCGGCACGGCGATCTCGCCCGAGCATACCTACGCCGTGCCGCCGGGTTCGCTCTATCCGGACGACAAACGTTACGGCATCCTCTGGATGAGTCGCGAGGTGTTAGGGCCGGCCTATGACATGGATGGCGCTTTCAACGAAGCGATGATTCGCGTATCACCGGAGGCGAACGAAGAGGCGGTTATCGCGCGGCTCGATACGTTGCTGGATCGATACGCCGGTCTGGGCGCGTACTCGCGCGCCGACCAGCCCTCGCATCTGATCCTGCAGGGGGAGCTCGATCAGAATCGCGTCATGGGCACGGCGCTCCCGGCGGTGTTCCTGGCGGTCGCGGCATTTCTGTTGAATCTCGTGCTCGGGCGGCTGATCCGCACGCAGCGCAGCGAGATCGCTGTGCTCAAGGCATTCGGCTACCGCGACCACGAGGTGGGCCAGCACTACCTGTTGTTTGCGCTCGCCGCAGTGGTGCTGGGTGCCGTGATCGGTGCGGCGGCGGGGGTGTGGTTAGGCCAAGCCTACATCGATCTCTACGGTGAGTATTTCGACTTTCCGAATCTACAGTACCGGCTCAGTCTGCCATTGCTCGCATTGGCCGTCGTCGTGAGCCTGGTCGCCGCGGTGGCCGGAGCAATCACGGCGGTACGGCAAGCGATTGCACTGCCGCCAGCCGAGGCGATGCGTCCGGAAGCACCCGCGCGCTTTCATGCCGGCTGGCTCGAAAGACACGGCTTGACAGCATGGCTGTCGTCAGCGGCGCGGATGATCCTGCGAAATCTTGAGCGCAAACCGGTGCAGAGTCTGCTGTCGTCGCTGGGCGTGGCGTTCTCCGTTGCGATACTGGTCATCGGCCTGTTCATGTTCGATGGCGTGAAATACATGATGGACCTGCAGTTCCGCGTGATTCAGCGTGAGGATCTGCTGCTGACTTTCGATGAGCCGCTCGATGCCGCGATCGAACGCAACTTGCAGCACCTCGATGGCGTGACGCGGGTCGAGTCATTTCGTGCGGTACCGGCCCGACTGAATGCCGGGCAACTCGATCGCGAGGTGAGCATCGTCGGCATGGCGCCCGACGGAAAATTGCGGCGGATCGTCGCGGCAAGTGGCCGGGTCCAGCCGCTGCCGCTCGAAGGTGTGGTGCTCAGCAGGATTCTCGCGGCCAAACTCAAGGTAACAATCGGCGGGACGCTGTACGTCGAGATCCTCGAGGGGCGCCGCAGGACAGGTGTCGTGCAAGTGGTGGGTGTGGTCGACGATTTCCTCGGCATGTCCGTCTACATGAATCAGCAGGCATTGCAGCGGCTGGTCGGTGGGCCGCGCATGGTTTCCGGCGCCTACCTGTCGGTGGCTGCCGATGCGCGCCGTGCACTCGAGCGCGAACTCAAGAATCTACCGGCGGTCGCCGGCGTGGCGTCACCTTCGTCCATGCTGGAATCCTTCCAGCAGCAGCTTGGCGACAGCCTGTTCGTCGGGGTCGGCTTTCTGCTTGGCTTCGCCAGCGTGATCGCGATCGGTGTCATCTACAATGGCGCACGGATCTCGCTGGCGGAGCGTGGCCGTGAGCTGGCGAGCCTCCGAGTGATGGGATTCCGCCGCCGTGAAACCGTCGTGTTGCTGCTCGGCGAGCAGGCGGTCGTCACGGTCCTGGCGATTCCCCTCGGCTGGTTGCTCGGTTACGGTTTGTCCCTGGCCGTAGTGTCGTCACTGCAGACCGAGACCTATCGAATTCCGTTCGTCATCAGTTCGGTGACCTACTTGATCGCTGCATCCATTGCGATTCTCGCCGCAATCATCAGCGGCGCAATTGTCAAACGGCGAGTCGATGGCCTGGATTTGATCGCCGTACTCAAAACGAGAGAATAGTCAGCTATGGAGAAAAAGAAGCGGCCTCGCTGGCTGTGGCTCACGGGCATCGCGCTGCTCGTCGTCATACTGCTCGGCGTGCTACTGCTCCCAAAGGGCATCGTGGTCGAAACGGCTACGATCGAGCGCGGTCCGTTGGTCGTGAGCGTGGACGAGCAGGGCCGTACGCGCGCTCGCGATCGCTATACCGTCGCGGCGCCGGTCACGGGCAGGCTATTGCGGACGAAGCTGGACGCAGGTGACACGGTCACAGCCGGCGATGTAGTGGCGCGCATTGCGCCACCACCGGCTGATGCGCGTGCGTCGGCAACGCTGCGCAACGAGTTGGCGGCTGTACAGGCGCGCAGTCGGGCGGCGGATGCGGCCTTGCGCGAAGCGGAAGGCGCCTACCAGCTGGCACGAGAGGAGGCGTCGCGGCGTGCGGACTTGTTTGCCAAGGGACTCGTCAGCGCCGAAAGCCGCGACATCTATGTGCAGAAGGCTGCCGCCGCGCGCGCTCGCGCCACGAGTGCGCGTGCGTCGGCTGCGGCTGCGCGCGCTGATGTCGACAGCGCCCGCTCACGCTTGCTCGGCACCAGCGGTAGTAGTGAGGGTACGGTCGTGATCGAGGTACATACGCCTGTGAGCGGCACGATTCTGCGGGTCGTGGAAGAAAGCGAGCGTGTCGTACAGGCCGGCACCCCGCTGTTCGAGCTGACCGGCGGCGAGGGTCTGGAACTGATAGTCGATCTGCTCACCGAGGACGCCGTCAAGGTCCGCCCCGGCAATGAAATTCGCGTGACGGGTTGGGGCGGTGAGCGCGTGCTGCCAGGGAGAGTGCGTTATGTGGAGCCCGGCGCGTTCACGAAGATTTCGACGCTCGGCGTCGAAGAGCAACGCGTGAATGTGATCGGCGATCTGATCGATCCGCCTGCCGAACTCGGTGCCGGTTACCGGATCGAGGCTGCAATCGTCGTCTGGACCGGTGAGAACGTCCTCAAGATCCCGACCAGCGCGGTTTTCCGACGCCAGAATGCGTGGCACACTTTCACGGTGGCGGACGGTCGCGCGCGGCTGCAGGCCGTGGAAATTGGTCAGCGCGGCAGTGACTATGCCGAACTGCGCAGTGGGCTGGACGAAGGCGCAACCGTCATCATCTTTCCGTCAGACTTGATCGAGGACGGCGTGCGTGTCGCAAACAATGACTGAGGTCAGTTGCAGGAGATGGGCGATGCCACAACGGTCTGTGTATGAACCAGTCGGTGACGAGAAGCTTCGCCAGGATTTCGTTCTCGGCGTCAAGCTACTGACGAATGGTCCCGTACAGAACGTTGTCAGGCAAGTCTGCGAGCAGGTCGTGACACCGGCACTGGCGGCGCGTGGCTTGGCCGCGAGTCGCGCGGATCTCTCGGCACCGCTGCAGCGGACACTTGCCTTCAAGCAGTGGGCAGCGTTGACGCACAGCTCGCAGTCGATGATGTGGCGGGCAATCGAGGCAACCACTCAGCGGGTTGCGGGTGCGGCTGCGCGGCGTTTTGCGGCGCTGCCGCCGCCGGCACAACGGCGCGGTTCACTCCAGCTCGATCCTGGGCTTTGCATCCCGCAGCCGATCGGCAACACGGAGATCCATCGTCAGCCGCACGGCTATATGTCGGACGACTCGCCTGACGACCTGACGTCGGGCATCCGTTATCTTGGTAGTGGTCAGATCTACTCACCGGGCAAGGGCGCCGTCGCAGCTGGCCTGGATGGCCGCGGCGTATTGTTAGCGCGGCTGGTCAAGGAGCGCTTCCCGGATATCGATCCACGCCGGATTCTGGATCTCGGCTGCGGCATGGGTATGTCGTCGCACGGCGTGGCACGTGAGTTTCCGCGCGCGGAAGTGCATGGTATTGACGTTGCACCAGGGCTGTTACGTTGCGCGCATCTGTTCGCCGAGGACCAAGGCACGGCGATTCACTACAAGCAGCGTGATGCCGCGGCCACTGGCTATCCAGACGGCCACTTCGATCTGGTCGTATCGAGCATCCTGTTCCATGAGACGAGTCGCGACAAGCTGCCCGCGATCCTGCGTGAATGCCGTCGAGTGCTCGCCCGGGGCGGAGCGATGTTCCATCTGGATGTCGCGACCCAGGTGGCCAATCAGAGCGTCGCCGATCAGATCATGAACGACTGGCAGGTGCGCTGGAACGGCGAGCCGTTCTGGATGGGATTTGCAGAAACCGACATGCGGCAGGCGATCATAGACGCGGGGTTCGATCCGGCGGCGACGTTTGCGGACTACGCGGGGCAGCGCGGCGGGGGCCAGCGGCACGTGTTCGGGGCGCGCGGCTAAGGACTTCTGTGCGCTCGGCCGAACGAATAGTTAGGCTGGTCGGAGCGGCACCTTCACGGAGTGTTTGAGTGTCTGCAGCACGATGCTGGAGCGGACATCGCGCACGCCAGGCATCCGCAGGAGCTTGTGCAACGTGAATTGCGACATCGCATCGATGTCGCGCGCAACCACGTGCAGCAGGAAGTCCATCTCGCCCGCCATGGCATAGCACGCCAGCACCTCCGGCCGATCCAGCATCTCGCGGCGGAAGCGTTCGATGAGCTCATCGGTGTGCTGCTCCAGTTTGATCTGCACCATCGCCTGCAAGCCCTGACCAACCTTCCGTGGATCAATGATCGCGGTGTAGTTCTCGATGACCCCATTGGTTTCCAGCAGCCGCACTCGCCGGGCGCAGGGTGTGGGGGAGAGGCCGACCTGCCTGGCAAGGTCGACGATTGCGATGCGGCCGTCCTTCTGCAACAGCTCCAGGATGCGCACATCGGTCTTGTCGAGAGTAATATTGGAGCTAATCACTAAAAAAGATCTACAAAAAAGAGGAAAACTCTATCGAAGTACAAACCTTTGACAGATACTTGGCAACAAAATCCGGCGTGAATGGTCACAATGTCCACATGGTGAACGCACCCAACGCGCCCACACTGAATGCGGTCAACCTGCGTGGTGACTATGCCAATGCGACGGCCGACTATCAGGTTGCGCAGGACTACGACAGCTATACCGTCGACGAGCAGGCGATCTGGCGCGAGCTGTATGCCCGTCAACTGAAGTTGTTGCCACAGTATGCAGCGCCGGAGTTCTGCGCCGGGGTGCAGTCGCTCGGCGCGTCGCCCGACAGCATTCCCCGGCTCACCGATGCCAGCACTAGTTTGCAGAACCTTACCGGCTGGCAAGTCATCGGCGTGCCGGGACTCATACCTGAAGAGCATTTCTTCGCGCATCTGGCGGCGCGACGATTTCCAGTGACGGTCTGGATGCGTCGTCGGGACGAGCTCGACTATCTGGTCGAGCCGGACCTATTCCATGATTTTTTCGGCCACTTGCCGATGCTGACACATCGGGTGTTCGCGGACTACGTGCAGGCCTATGGTGTGCTCGGCACGCGCGCACCGCATGCCGGCGCACTCAAGATGCTCGCGCGGCTCTACTGGTACACGGTCGAATTTGGCCTGATCGAGGGCAGTCGAGGTTTGCAGGCGTACGGTGCCGGCATTTTGTCGTCGAGCGGCGAGACGGTGTACGCGCTGCGCGCCGAGAATCCGCAGCGGCTCACGTTCGACCTCGAGCGCGTGCTGCGGACGGACTATCTGATCGACGCCTACCAGAAGACCTACTTCGTGCTGGCGAGCTTCGACGAGCTGTTCGATAGTGTTCTCAGCGCGGATTTCAGCCGATTGTTCGCGCTGTGGGGTCGGGAACCGGGTTTCGTGCCGGGCGAGGTACCGGTAAGCTCATCCGGTAGATGGCAAGCCAAACCGATGCTGCGGGATCAGATGGCATAGGCCGCGAGGCCAACGGCTTTACGCCCGGCGTCGTCGTTGCGCTCACGCCCGATGTTCGCCGCCTCGTCGCGCCCAACGCGTCGATGATGACGGGGCCTGGAACTAACACTTACCTTATCGGCAATCCTGTGGTTGCCATTGTCGACCCAGGGCCAGCGGACCAGGCGCATATCGACGCGATCGTGTCCGCTGCCGGCGCCGCGCGGTACGTATTCGTGACCCATACTCACGCTGATCATTCGCCGGCGGCGCGCCAAGTTGCGCAGCGCCTGGGCGCGGAACTGATCGGCCGCGCGCCGCCTGATGATGGTCGCCAGGACCTGACTTTCGTTCCAGATGACGAACCGGTTCGCGGGCAGCGATTCGACGTCGGCGGCCTGACCATCGTCGCTATCGATACACCTGGCCATGCCTCGAATCACGTGTGCTATCTGCTAGAGGAGGTCGGCGTGCTGTTCTCCGGCGATCACCTGCTGGAGGGCGTGACGCCCGTGATCCTCGCGCCCGACGGCGATATGACGGCCTACCTCGATTCTCTGGAGCGACTGAAGCACTACGCATTGCTGCAGATCGCGCCGGGTCATGGCGGTCTGTTCGGTCCGCCAAGGCCAGCGATCGATGCGGTGATCGCGCATCGACTGCGGCGCGAGGCCAAGGCGCTGCGCGCGCTGCAATCGGTCGGGATCGCGACGGTGGATGAGTTGTTGCCGCAGGTGTACAACGATGTACAGCCGGCGCTCAGGCGGATTGCCCGTTGTTCGCTGGAGGCGCATCTCATCAAGCTTGGTCGCGAGGGTCGTTGTCAGCTCATGGAGGACGTCTGGCGAATTCGCGCATGAGCTTGTGCGGCCTGCGGGTGGATTTGCAGCAGGTCGATCTCGATCGCGGTGGTCGCGCCGTGCTGCGCGATATCAACTGGACCATAGAGCCCGGCCAGCGCTGGGCGCTTACCGGTGCGAACGGCGCCGGCAAGACGCAGCTGCTGAAGCTCGTCAGCGGCGCATTGTGGCCTACGCCGACGGGTCGCGAGCGACGCAGCTATTGGCTCGCTGGCGAGCGGCACGATTCACCGGCCGTCGTACTGGATGAGATCGCTTACGTCGGTGCGGAGCGCCAGGATCGTTACGAACGCTACGACTGGAACTTTACGGTAGCGGCGGTCGTTGGTACCGGCCTTTACCGTACCGACATACCGCTCGATCGCTTGTCAGCCGCTGACCGCCACCGAATTGACCAAGTGCTCGGCGAGCTTGGCATTGCCGCACTCGCGCGGCGACGATTTCTGACGCTTTCCTACGGCGAGCGCCGGCTCGTCTTGTTAGCGCGCGTACTGGCAGCTCGCCCAAAGCTATTGCTGCTGGATGAAGCTGCCAATGGTCTCGATGCCGAGAATCACGCACGCTGGTTGCGCTGGCTGGAGTCGACGGACCGTACACCGCTAAGCTGGGTGCTGGGCACCCACCACGCCAACGATATACCGGCTTGCATTACCCACAGTCTGTCGCTCGAGGGCGGCCGCATTGTGAGCCAGCAACGAGCGTCTGCGACGACTGTGCGACGTGCGCTTCGACACTCAGAGCAGCCGCGCCGGCGTGTGCAAGGCGCACACCGGAAAACGCGCAGCCGTGGCCAACTTCACCCACGAGCGGCACTCGTGCCGATCGTCAGCCTGCAGAATGCGTCCGTCTATCTCGACGGTCACCGAGCTCTGGTGGACGTCTCGATGGCCGTGCGCCCGGGCGAATTCTGGGTCGTCACCGGGCGGAACGGCAGTGGCAAGACTACCTTGCTGCGGACGCTGTATGGAGATCACGGGGTCGCTGCCGGCGGCAAAATAGAGCGACGGGGAATTGCGGTCGGCGTGTCGCTGGAGCACTTCAAGCGTCGAGTGGCCTATGTGGCTCCGCATCTGCAGGCTGAGCAGCCGCGCGCGTTGCCGGTGCTCGAGGCGGTGGCCTCTGGTCGGCACGCGAGCGTCGGTTTGAACGAAGCTCTGTCTGGCGTCGACCGGACAGCGGCACAACGGGCGCTGCGGCAGTTCGGCGCGCGGCAGCTCGCGACGCGTCCACTGGTGGAGCTCTCCTACGGGCAATTACGCCGCGTGCTGTTCGCACGCGCCTGGGTCGACGAGCCCTGTATTGCGTTGCTGGATGAGCCGTTCGCTGGGCTGGACCCTGCAACCCGGGCGGATCTGCTCGAGCGAACGCAGCAGTTTGTCGTGGCGGGCGGCGCCTGTGTACTGGCAACCCACAATCCAGGCGACACGCCGCGCAGCGGCGTCGGCATAATCCGGATCAGGGCAGGTCGGGTGAGGCTCGAGTGTTGAGCTCGAGCGTGTCGCCACGGGACAGGTTCTCTGTCCAGTACAGGGATCGAAATGCAGTCGCTCTAGTGCGGTCGCGGTGTGGTCCGCATGCGATACGCTTGCGCTCATTCCCGCAGACGATGCGACGATTAAACTAACGAGTCTGGCGCAATTGCCAGTGCTGGAGCGACGATGCTGACGAATCTTTGGTATGTGGCCGGCGAAGCGGCGGCGGTGACCAGTGCGCCGATCAAGGTGCGACTGCTAGGTCAGGATCTGGTGGTCTTTCGCGATGGTGCGGGCCAGCTCGCGTGCCTGTCCGACATCTGCATTCATCGCGGCGCTGCCTTGTCGCGCGGCCGGACGGTCGATGGTTGCGTCGAGTGTCCTTATCACGGGTGGCGTTACGATCGCGATGGTCGTGTGACCAAGATTCCCGCCGAGCCGGACGTGAAGATCCCCAGCCGTGCGCGCATCGATTCGTATCCGACAGTCGAGAAATACGGCTGGATCTGGGTGTTCATCGGTGATGCTGCCGATGCTGTGCGTCCGCCTATCCCGGACATGCCGGAGTACGATGATCCGGAGATTCGCTGGGTACGCGGCGTGTGGGACTGGAAAGTGAACTATCACCGCGCAGTCGAGAATGGGCTCGATTTCGCCCATGCACCGTTCGTTCATGGCGCGACCTTCGGTGATCGCGAGCGACCGCAGATCAGCGAGTTCACCGTCGAGGAATCGGCCTGGGGCGGACGCTCGAAAATGATCATGAGCGTACCGCACAGCTCCAGGGGTTTGTGGTCGCTGTTTTCCGATCGCAAGGAGCTGAAGCAGGTGGAGGCGCGTCCCTGGTTCAATTTGTCCGGTCCAATCGTCGGGCTCGAGTTGTTTCCGCGGCCGGGCTGGCGCATCTGGTTGCGTTCGGCCCATACGCCGGTCGACGAATACACCACGAAGTCCTGGTGGCTGATGGGCCGCAACTTCATGAAGGCCGCGATCTTCGATCAAGACACGATCAAGCGGAACATCAAGATCTTTTCCGAGGACGCGCAAGTGATCCAGTATCTGAAGCCGGAGCTCGTGCCCGACAGTTTGCGTGACGAGATGACCGTGCGGACTGACGCATTGCAGGTGGCCTATCGGCGCAAAGTCCGTGAACTCGAACAGCGTGGCTACAAGATCGATACGCCACGCCTCGAGGCCGAGTTCACCGGCCGGCGCGCCTGTTCGTTGCCATCGCCAGGACGCGCGGATGGTGTGTTCGTCCTCCCCCGCGTGCCGCTGACGAGCCTCAATGGTGACGGTGCCGCCGGATGAGTTCGCCTGGCTGGTCCGGCGACAGCGTGAAATTCGGCCCGGTCTTTCTGCAACCGGGTGTGCGCAGGAGCAACGTGCTCACGTTGCTCTACGGCGCATTCGTCGCCATCGGTCTGCTGACGTTTCTCAAGACGATGCAGCCCTATCTGTTCAACGTCACGCTGAACGTTGCCACTGCGGAGCAGGGCACGGTCAGCGGCTGGCTCGAGGTGCTGGCTGAACTGGTCATCATCGCCAGTATTGGTGCCTTTGGGGCGCTGGCCGACCGGATTGGTCGTCGCCCAGTGTTCGCGCTCGGGTTCATTTTGCTCGCTGTCAGTTATGCATTGCTGCCCTTGGCGCATTCGCTCGCAGAGTTCGCATTCTATCGGGTGATCTTTGCCTTGGGTGCATCTGCTACCGGCGCGATGCTGGCTACGGTGCTCGTTGACTATCCGAAGGACCGCTCGCGCGAGAGCCTGACAGCTTTCGTATACGTCATGAACGGCCTCGGCGTGGTGTTGTTCGCGATCGTGCTGGCGAAGCTACCTACCTGGATTCAGGCGGCCGGCGCCAGTCCGGTATGGGCGGGCCGCTGCACGCTCTTTACGGCCGGCGCCATCTGTCTGGTCAGTGCGTTGCTGATGCGTGGGCTGAAACCAGGCACGCCGACCGAGAAACCAGCCCGGGAACCATTGTTGAAGTTGATGACTCAGGGCTTTGCGGCTGGCCGCAATCCGCGTATCGCGCTCGCCTATGGCACCGCGTTTGCCTCGCGTGGCGACATTGCCGTGGTCGGCACTTTTCTCACGCTGTGGGCCACCGTGGCTTCGATGCAGTCCGGCACGGATGAGGCCACGGCGGCGGCGCGTACCGGCATACTGATGGCGATCGTGCAGTCAGCGGCGCTCGTTTGGGCTGGCGTGTTCGCCTGGATCTCCTCGAAGTTCGATCGTATCACTGCGCTCATCATCGCCATGGTGTTAGCGGTGATCGGCTATTCGGCTTTCGCTGCTGTCGACGACCCGAATTCCTCGGCGGCCATCCTGCCCGCTGTGTTGCTCGGTATCGGTCAGATGAGCGCCATCCTCTCGAGCCAGGTGCTCATCGGACAGGAAGCACCGCGCGAACTGAGCGGCTCGGTCCTGGGCGTCTACGGTTTTTTCGGCGCGATCGGCATTCTGTTCGTGTCGGTCGCCGGCGGGACGCTGTTCGATTCCTGGTGGCCCGGCGCGCCATTTCTCATCATGGCGGCGGCCAACTTGATCCTGCTGGTCTGGGCGCTGTGGGTGCGGCGGATCGCACCGGGCCCGGTCCGCGACCGGGCTGCGGTGGAGGTCTGATTCCGCGTCCCGTGCCGAGGGCGTAGCTGCGAACATGCGTGCCCCGTTTGGGGGTGTTGGATCCCGCATGAACAAACGCATCTTCGTTCTCTGGCTGATCGTCCTGATCGATCTGATCGGCTTCGGTCTCACCACGCCGTCCTTTCCGCTCGTGATGAAGCAGCTGGACGCCGATCCGTTCTGGCTGACGTTCGCCGGGCCCGGTGTCTATTCACTGTTTCAGTTCCTGTTCACGCCCGTCTGGGGTCGGCTGAGCGATGCCTATGGCCGCAGACCGATCCTGATGTTGAGCATGCTGGGTGCGCTCGTCAGCTATCTCGTCATGGCGCATGCCGACTCTGTCTGGTTGTTGATCCTGACCCGCGCCATCGGCGGCATCATGTCGGGCAACATCGGCGCCGCATTCGCCTACGTGACGGATGTCACCGAACCAAAAGAGCGGGCCAAATCGTTAGGTATCCTCGCCTCGGCGTTCGGCATCGGCTTCATGTTGGGGCCCTTGATCGGTGGGCCGCTCGGTACGATCGGTAGTGAGCTGGTATCGCTGCGCTGGCCTGGCTACGTTGCCGCAGCGCTCTCGACGCTGGCATTCCTCGGCACCTGGTTGCTGCTGAGCGAGAGCCTACCGCCCGCAAACCGCAAGCCTTTTGGTGCGACCGGACGCCGGGCGGGACACTCGCCGTGGAAGACGCTGTTGAGCCGGCCAGTGCTCATATCGATCGTCGCAACCACTTTCATGATCGGAACGGCCTCGGCGATGATGCAGTCGGTTTACCCCATCTGGGCTTTCGACACGCATGGCCACAACAGCAAGCTGGTGGGTGTGGCATTCGCGCTGCTGGCACTGCTGGCGGTGATCGCACAAGCGGGCCTCACCGGCACGCTCGCACGCCGGGTCGGCGAGCGCGGCGTCGGTGTCCTGGGCATAGCGGGATTCGGCATCGGTCTGGCCATGATCAGCTTCGTGCATTACCCCGCGGTACTGTGGTCTGGCCTCGCAGTAATGGGTCTGGGCTATGGTCTGACGAACCCCGCTTTCACGTCATTGGCGTCTTTCCAGGCGTCGCCGCAGGAGCGCGGCGCGGTCATGGGTGTCTTTCAGTCAGGCACGAGCTTGGGCCGAGTGATTGGCCCCGCGCTGTCCGGACCAATCTATATGGGCATGAGCCACGCAGGCCCGTTCCTGACCGCGACGCTGCTGTGTGTTCCCGCGCTCTGGTTGATACTGCGCGTGCCGGAGCCCACCCAGGGGGCGCGTAGCGGTGCTTGATGCGTTAGCATCGATCGCTCCACCGGACTTGAGTCATATCGATGCAACGCCGTGATTTCCTGCACGGCGGCGCAGCACTGGCTGCGACGCTAGTCAGTCCCCTATCTGCTGCCGATCCATCCGCGGTCTTGCGCCGCTCGCGTGGCGGCACGCTGACGACGCTCGACCCCCATCGGCTCGGGTCTTCGTTCGATGCCGAGATGGCGGCCGAGCTTTTCGTTGCGCTAACTACTACGGACGCGGCCGGCAAACTGGTGGCAGGCTGTGCGACCAATTGGCAACGCAGCGACGATGGCTTGCGCTGGACTTTCAGATTGCGTGACGATTGTCGGTGGTCAGATGGTGCGCGCCTGACCGCAGACGATTTCGTCTATTCGCTGCGGCGCTTCATGTCGCCCGAGGCGGCCGCAACATTGGCGTTTCGCTTCGACGCAATCAAGAATGGCGCCGCGGTGCGGACCGGCAAGTTGCAGCCCGACCAGCTTGGCGTCGTGGCGCTCGATCCGAACAACTTGCGCATCGATCTAGTACAACCGGAAACCGACCTGCCTGCACTGCTGGCCGCGTTGTATCCGGTGCCGCCGCATGTTGTCGAAAGACATGGTCGTGAGTGGGCGAAGCCCGACCTGCTGGTTACAAATGGCGCTTATCGCGTGCGCTCCTGGGCGCAGAGCGGCACCGTCGATCTCACGGCCAACGAGCATTTCTGGTCTGCACGGCAAGTGGCGGTGCCGCGCGTGCAATGGGTCTCAGGTATCGACGATGCCACGCGCATGCGCTTGTTCCAGAGTGCGCAACTCGATGTCGCCCAGATCGCCGATGGTACGGCGCTCGCCCTGGCCAAGCAGCAGCAACGGGCTCAATTGCGCACGACGCCCGCGTGGGGAGCCGGCTGGATCGGTCTGAACTGTCGGCGTGGCAAGTTGGTCGAGCCCGACGTGCGGCGCGCGCTGTCGATGGCCGTCGATCGGCAAGTGTTGGCTGAGAAAGTAAGGCAGCTCGATGAGCAGCCCTGGGAGTCGATCGTGCCCGCTGCGGTGGGTGAGTACGGCTCGCCCGTGCTGCCGGAGCATGCTGCCTGGCCGCGCGCGCGGCGACTCGCGCTGGCGCGGGAACTGCTGGCGCGCCACGGTATAGGGCCCCAACAACGACTCAAGCTGCAGGCCTTGTTCGCTGCGAATCCGGTCACCCAGCGCATGTTCCTCGCGGTCGGCGCGATGTGGCGGTCGCTCGGTGTCGACGTCGAGTTGGTAGGCCTCGAAACGCGGGCGTACAGCATTCGCCTGCGCGCTGGCGAGTACGATCTGCAGGACTACGTACCGTTCGCGACGATCCAGACCATCGGCACGTTCATCGGCCGGTTCGCGAGCGATTCGTTCCTCAACTTCATGTTCTATCGCAATGCCGAGGTCGATCGGCTGATCGCATTGGCCGAGCGCCAGCTGGAACCGGCCGCGCGGATTGCCAACTACCGCAAGGTGGAGCATATCCTGTTGCGCGAGTATCCAGTGGTGCCGCTCTACAGCGCAACGGCGCATCGACTGGTGGCGCCGCAGGTGCACGGCTGGCAGGATCACGAAGCGCTAACTACCCCGTCTCGTTTTCTGGCGCTGCGCTAACGACTCGCGGAGTGATACGTCAGGCGCTGGGACGATCGGCATCGGTGAGCAGTTGTCGCTTGTGGAACAGCGCGCCCATGAAACGACCGGCGGCCTTGGCAGAGGTCAGCCAGGCGACGCGCGCGCCGTTCGGCTGGTCCGTGGCGATGCCATCTGCCAGGAAGGGCGTCACGGTTTCGACGCGATCCGCCAGAATGTTGTAGACGCGTTTGGTCCGCTCCCAGTCTTCGCCGCTCGTGCCGGCCATGTCCTGTCTCAGCAGATCTGTCACGACGATGCCCGGGCTCAGATAACAGATCTTCAGGGGCGTGCCGCGCGCCTCGGCGATCATGCATTTGTTGAAATAGGTGAGCGCAAATTTGCTGCTGCCATACAGACTCATGCCCGGGGTCGTCATGCCGCTCGAGCCGAAGCCCTCCATGTTGTAAATGGTGCCCGAGCCTTGCGTCACCATGCCTCGCATGGCGATCTGGGTGGCGTGCATCATGCCGAGCAGGTCGGTCTCGGCGACCTGCCGTACGTCAGCTTCCAGGAGTTCGCCGACGCGCTGCCGGCGGTTGGAGATCCCGGCGTTGTTGACCCATACATCGACCCGGCCAAGCGCCTCGATTGCTCCGTCCCAAAGTGCCTGCAATTGGGCGCGCTGCGTGATATCGCAGGCGATGCCGTGAGCCTTGCCACCGCCGGCCACGGCCGCGGCCGTCAGCGATTCGACAGCAGCGTCGACCGAGCTTTGCGATCGACCACTGATGACCACGCCGTGACCACGTGCCAATAAACTGTCGGCGATACCGTGGCCGATGCCGCGCGTGCTGCCGGTAATCACGAAGTTCTTGGGCATGGGGCGCTCCTCGAGGATCAGTCAGTATCGCAAAGCTGGCTGGTCTTCGCCTATTGTATGCAGGTGTCGCAGCGACAGGGAGCAGGCGTGACAGCTAGATCGGTAGTGATTACCGGGGGGACCGCGGGGCTTGGATTCGGCTACGCTCGCGAGCTGTTGCAGCGTGGGCATCATGTCGCGATCTGCGGTCGAGAGCAGACGCGCGTCGACGCGGCGCTCGAAGGATTGCGCCCGCTCGCCAAACAGGGCGCGAAAGTGATCGGCGCCGTCTGCGACACAGTTGATCGTGCCCAGCTGCAGGCGCTTTGGGATCTCGCCGCACGCGAGTTTGGCCGCGTGGATATCTGGTTGAACAACGCCGGCTATGCCCGTACGGGCGCGAGTTTTCTGCAGACAGCGCCGGCGGACATCGAGCGGATGGTGCACACCAATGTCATCGGCACGCAGCTTGCCTGTGATGTGGCGATGGCAGGGATGATGCGCCAGGGTGGCGGACGGATCTATCTCACGCTCGGCGGCGGCGGGGCGTCCGGGCGAGTGGTCGCGAACATGACTGCATATTCCACGACCAAGCGGGCGCTCAAGTATTTCGCGACGGCGCTGGTCAAGGAAGCGAAAGAACGGGCGCCGGCGGTGCTCATCGGCACGATCAGTCCAGGTGTGAACCTGACGGAGGGCATGCTGCGGGAAATCGCGGCTGTGCCGCCGGCGGAGCGAGCCAAGACATTGAAGCCGCTCAATTTCATCGGCGAGCATGTCGAAACCACGACGCCCTGGATCGTGGCACGCATCCTGGCAGACACGAAGCAGGGCAGCGATATCACGTGGCTCACGAGCGGGCGGCTCTTGCGTCGCAGTGTTGGCATGTTGTTCGCCAAGCGCGATATCCTGTCGCGCTATGGTTTGAGCGCCTGAGCGCCGATGCGGTGCCTGACTGCCGCTTGGGTTTTAGTGGTGGCCGTGCTCGGTGCGGCTGTCTCAGCAGAGGATCTCCCGATGCAAGAATCGACGTTACAGCCTTTTTCGCGTGGTGACTTGTTCGTTGCCGTCACCGAACTCAACGATCCCAACGACGATCACGCGGGCCGCGGCCGGATCATTCAGTACGACGCTGCCGGCCATCAGAAAGGGCTGCTATGGCTGAAGGACACCACGCATCTCGTCGGTGGGCTCAAGTTCGATCCGCGCGGGGTCTTGTGGGCGTTCGACAGTCAGGAATTCGTGGTACTCAACATTCATTCGAATGGCACAGTGGTCAGGCGCGACGAGTTCCCACGACGGCCGTTCTCCCATGTCAACTTCGCGGCTGACGGCACGCTCTATCTGGGCGAGCACGTGGTGGGGTCGACGATCAAGCCCGAGATCGCGGCGCGGATGCACACCAAGTTGCCGTTCATGCCTGGCACGGACCGCTTCGGTGATGGGCACGTCTGGCATTTCACACGTGACGGCAAGCTGATCCGCGAGCTGGCGACGCAGACGCAAGGCGGCATGGGCGGATTTCTCGGCGTCACCATGTCGGCCATTTCGCCGGACGGCAAGACGCTTGTGTATTGCTCCGAGACCGGCCCGCGCCTGATGCGGTATGACCTCGTCAACGACAAACAACTGCCGGATCTGCAGTCCTTCCAGCCGCCGTGGCAGGGGCCGCCGGCCATGTTCTTCTCGATGGAATATGCGCCGAACGGCATGCTCTACGTGCTGCGGGGCGCACGAATCGAAGTCGTGAACGACGCCGGTGCGACGACGCGGGAGATCGCATTGCCCGGCTTCGGCTGGGCGATCATGGATATAACCAGCGATGGTCGGTATGGCTACGTAGGCAGCTTCTTCACCGGTGACGTCCTCAAGATCGAGCTGGCATCCGGCGCCCATCTAGGCACGATCAAGACTGGGGGCGTCAAGGCGCTTGCTGGCGTGGTCGAGTATCAGGGCGAGGGCACGCGGGCGGCGGCCACTGCCACTACTACTCGACGCAAGCAGCCGCGCAAAGTGGCACCGCGCAAGCGTGTCGCGGCCCGCAAGACTGCCAAGAAGAAGACCGTTGCCAAGCGCGCCAAAGCGAAAGCTGTCGTGCGCCGCGCAGCGAAAGCCAAACGCGTACCGAAGAAGAAGACGACGGCCCGGCGCAAGAAGTGACGTCGCTCGAGCGGCCGGCTGTGCCGCTGTCGATTCTGGATCTCGTCCCCGTGCGGGTCGGCGAGTCGCCGCGCGAGGCGCTTCCCAGGAGTCTCGAGCTGGCGCAGCATGCCGAGCGACTCGGCTATCGCCGCTTCTGGGTAGCCGAGCACCACAACATGCCGGGCATTGCGAGCGCCGCCACCTCGGTCGTCATGGGCTATCTGGCAGCCGGCACGCGTGCCATTCGTATCGGCGCCGGCGGCGTGATGTTGCCTAACCACTCGCCGCTCGTGATCGCCGAGCAGTTTGGTACGCTCGAGTCGCTGTACCCTGGACGCATCGATCTGGGCCTGGGCCGCGCGCCCGGCACCGACCAGATCACGGTACGCGCCTTGCGTCGCGAGCCGCGCAGCGCCGATCAGTTTCCGCAGGACGTGCAAGAGCTGCAGGCTCTGTTGGCACCCGTGGAGCCCGGCCAGCCTGTGCAAGCGGTGCCGGGTGGCGGCACGAATGTACCGTTATGGATACTCGGCTCCAGCCTTTACGGTGCGCAGCTCGCGGCTGCGCTGGGCCTGCCGTATGCGTTCGCGTCGCATTTCGCGCCGGATGCGCTGCACGAGGCGCTGGCGATCTATCGCGATCGATTCCAGCCATCGGCGCAGTGCGAGCGGCCGTACGCAATGATTGGCATCAACGTGGTGGCGGCCGATACCAACGCTGCCGCGCAGCGCTTGTTCACGACTGTACAGCAGTCGTTCGCGCTGCTACGGCGTGGGCAGCGTGGCCTGCAACGACCACCGATCGACGACATAGAGGCTTTCTGGAGCCCAGCCGAAAAACAGTTAGCCACGCAGATGCTGGCGTATTCAGTCGTTGGTTCGCCGCTCGAGGTGCGAACTGGCATCGAGCAAGTACTGCGCGATACTGGCGCGGACGAGCTGATGGTGGTGGCGGCGATCCATGATACTGGCGCGAGACTTCGTTCCTACGAAATCCTGGCGGAGGTCATGGCCGGCTAGTTACCTGGAATTCGTGACCCATCACACGTTTGCTGTCTGTCTGCCGCACTACGCTATGTCAAAGGCCTGCGGCTGCATGGCCTGATAACTGGTACGTCAGGAGATACGCCATGAAGACACTTGCCACGGCTTTGTTCACCACATTCATTGCCGCCAACGCCGCTGCGACTGGCACGACAGCAAATGCGGGCTTCGATCGTGCTCGCCGCGCGATGCCCAGTACGATCACAGTGGCCGTCGACGGCCTGTCGTGCAGGTCGTCAATGGGATCCGGCACGTTCGCGGTGCGCAGCTGGTCGTGGGGCGCAGCCAACGAATCGACCAGCAGTGGCAGCGGGGGTGGTTCCGGGCGTGCAATGGTCAGCAACCTATCGATCAAGAAAGCATTCGATGCTTGCAGTGCATCGTTGTTCGGTTCGGTCACGACGGGGCGCTTCTATCCACGTGTCACGCTCACGCAGCAGGATGCCGGCGGTAATCTCGTCGCCACGGTTGAGCTTTCTGCGGCACTCGTAACGTCCTGGACGGTGGGATCTAGCGTTCGTGACACTGCGCCCGATGAGGCCGTTTCGTTCTCATACCGCGAAGTCTGCGTATCGAGCCTCGACTCCCCGCGGCAGTGCTTCGACACGCGCGGCTGAGCGCGTTGTTCCGCGAGTAGCCGGCTTCAGGCCGGCTACTTCTCGCGCCCAATCACACCCATCTGTGTATTGGGAAACAGCCAACCACCTTGGTCAAGTTTGGGCGCCGGAAGCTGGGCGGTCTTGGATGCCAGTCGACGTGCAATTCGCATCTGACGTCATGTTGTACCGTGCAGTAGACTGAAGTGGTTTGAGCATGGGCTGATGGTATCGCAATGCTGCGGTGCTGCTCGCGTCGTGTGCGAGGTCTGCGGATGATCTATGTGTTGGGCGATAAGCGCGTCGAGACGGCCTCCGCCGACTGGTACGTGGCGCCGAGTGCCGACGTCATTGGGTCGGTACGGTTGGGTCATGAGACGTCGGTGTGGTTCCAGTGTGTGCTGCGCGGCGACTCGGACTGGATCGAGATCGGCGATGGCACCAATGTGCAGGACGGCACGATCATTCACACCGACCAAGGTTCGCCGACGCGGGTTGGCGCAGGCGTCACGATCGGCCATCGCGCGTTTCTGCACAGTTGTACGGTGGGGGACGAGTCGATGATCGCCAATGGCGCGATGGTGCTGGATCGGGTGACGATCGGGCGGAACTGTGTCATTGCCGCTGGTGCCCTGATACCGCCGGACAAGACCATTCCAGACGGCTCGGTCGTCATGGGTGCGCCCGGCAGAATCGTGCGCGAGACCAGCGCGCAGGACTTGCAAATGATCGCGCGTGCCGGCGCGATTTACCGCCAGCGCGCAAAGGAGTACGTTGCCGCGCTCGGTCGGGACTCGCGCGCTATCGACGCGCAACGCTGACTTGGTGAGTTCGACCTAAAGAGACACAACGAATGTGTCTGAGAAATATGAGTCCAGCGCCTACAGCGTCAGCGTTGTCTCGAAGACAATCTCGGCCTGACCGATGATCAGGACGCTGTCCAGTTTACCATCCACGAGTTTGAGCTCGATCTCCACACGACCGGCGCGTTTGAGATAGTGGCCTTGCGCACCTACGAATCGCACTGAGTGGTTATCATGCGGCAATAGCTGGTTGGCGACGAGGTAGGCGCCGAGCAGGCCATGCGCATTGCCGCTGACCGGATCCTCGGGAATGCCCAATGCGGGGCAGAACATCCGCGATTCGATCTGGACATCCGCAACTTTAGGCGCCAGTGTGAACACGAAAAAGCCCGATGCACCCAACTGCGCGGACAGCGTCGTCAAACGTGCGAAGTCTGGCTTCAATTGTTTCAGCTGGTCCGGCCCACGCACACCAACTAACAACCGAGTGCTGCTGCTGCCAGCGATCCGCAGTGGGCAACGCGAGTCGAGATCCGCGCTCGACAGCGCCAAGGCGTCGAGCACTGCCATGCGTTCCCGATCGTTCAATTCCCGGCCCAGCGGCGGCGCGGGCTGACGAATAGCAATCTGGCGCGCTGCATCCGTGCCACGTACGTCGACGGTGACGATGCCGGATTTCTGTCGCTGCCGGATCGCGTGCCGCGGTCGGCCGTCGCGCGACAAGACATAGTGGGTGGCAACCGTTGCGTGGCCAACGAAACTGCTCTCGGTGCGCGGGGTGAAAAAACGCACACGCAAATCGTGATCGTCGCCGTCGGCGGCGAGCACGAACGCCGTATCGGCATTGTTGAGTTCGCGTGCCACAGCCAGCATCTCGGCATCGCTCAGCTGATCGGCATCGAGCACGACGCCGGCTGGATTGCCGGTGAAGCGCGTACGTGTGAAGGCATCCACCTGGAAAACTTGCATGCTGCGGGTCACGGCAGTTACTCGCGGGTGACGATCAGAATCGAGGCGCGCAGTTTAGTCATTTTGAGCCGTCGCACAATGACCGGCGGTATTTCTTCACATCCGGGCCATTTGCGACTACGATGCCGGTAACTCGTCGGGGCGGCCCCTTGGTGTCAGGGCCTGAGACGTCAGTTTGGCTGACGAACCCGTAGAACCTGATCCGGTTAGTACCGGCGTAGGGATATGCAGTCACCCATATTGCAGTTGTGTTTCATTTCCGCGCTGGCATTCGCGCCGGCGGCCTCCTGCCTTGCCCAGGCTGACCAGACACTGGAGGAAGTGGTGGTAACGGCGCAACTTCGCGACCGGCCGGAATCCGCTGTGACGGCGAGCACGACGGTACTGCGGGCAGCAGTACTGCAGAATGCCGGTCAGCAGCACCTCGCCGATGTGCTGGCTTTGGTGCCGAATTTGAACTGGGCCGCCGGCAGTTCCCGGCCGCGGTATTTTCAGCTGCGTGGTATTGGCGAGCTCGAGCAGTGGCAGGGGGCACCGAACCCCTCGGTCGGTTTCCTGATCGATGACGTCGATTTTTCTGGCGTCGGCATGCCGGCAACGCTGTTCGATATCGAGCAGGTCGAAGTGCTGCGTGGCCCGCAGGGTGTGGCGTACGGTGCGAACGCACTGGCGGGACTGATTTCAATCCGCTCACGGGCACCGACCGAGCACTTCGAAGCACGCCTGCAGGCGGATGCGGGTGACTATGGCCTCCACGGACTGGGCGGTGTGGTGAGCGGCCCGCTCGGTGAGTCACTCGATGGCGTCTACCGCGTGGCCGCGCAGCGCCAGCGGAGCGACGGATTTCGTGAGAATGACTATCTCGGCCGCGATGACACCAACGGTTATGATGAAACGACACTCCGTGCGCGCTTGCGGCTGGCGGTCGGCAATGATCTGACGGCCAATCTCGCGACGTTCTGGGTCGACACGGATAACGGCTACGATGCATTCTCGATCGACAATTCGCGCACGACGCTGTCCGACCAGCCCGGCCGCGATGCGCAGCGCTCGCGCGGCGCGGCGTTGCGATTCGACTACGCGGGCTGGCAGTCCGCGGCGTTGCGCGCCGTCAGTGCGGTCGCAGACTCGCGCAGCAACTATTCTTTCGACGGGGACTGGGGCAACGATCTGAGCTGGGGCGCCAGCGGACCTTATGACTTCACGCAGGCGTTTGCGCGCCAGCGGCTGACAATCAGTCAGGATTTGCGAATCACGTCGGCCGAGTCCGCGCCGCTCGATTGGACTGTCGGCGTGTATGCACTGCGATTGACAGAAGATGGGACGCAGCTGGACCGCTACAATGGCACCACGTTGCGCGACCTGACGAGTGAGTATCGCGCCACCAACGTCGCCTTGTACGGCGAGCTGGCTACCGAGTTGGCGACCGCGACGACCGTATCCGCTGGCGTGCGCCTCGAGCATCGGGCGGCGAGCTACCATGACAGTGATGGCGAAAGTGTTGCTCCTGATGAGACTCTGTGGGGCGGCAGTCTGACAGTTCGTCGTCTTCTCAGCACTAACCACTCCGTCTATGCGACCGTTGGCCGCGGCTACAAGGCTGGAGGTTTCAACATCGGCGCCGTCATTCCGGCTGCGCAGCGCCAGTTTACGGCAGAGTATCTGGACAGCGTCGAGCTCGGGCTGCGAACGCGCAGCGTCGACGGGCGGTTGAGCGGCGCTCTGGCCCTGTTCTCGATGTTGCGTCGTGATCAGCAGGTCGAGAATTCGACTCAGCTGACTCCGGGCGATCCGCTCACTTTCGTGTACTTCACGGACAACGCAGCGCGCGGTCGCAACCAGGGTCTGGAGGGATCCTTTGATTGGCGCGTAACACCGCGGTGGTCCATCGATGGGTCGTTAGGGTTGCTGCGGGCGATTTATCGTGAGTATGTCAATGCGGGGCGCGACCTTGCGGGTCGCGAGCAACCGCATGCACCTGGTTACCAGTATTCGCTCGCCGCAGAGTACCGGCATCCGCATGGCTGGTTCGTGCGTACAGACGTCGCCGGCCGCGATGCCTTTTATTTCTCCGCGAGCCACGATCAGCGCTCGGAGCCGTATACACTGACGAATCTGAAGCTCGGCTACGCAGGGCTAGCTGCGACGGTCGAGTTTTGGGTTCGCAACGTGTTCGACGTGGAATACTCCCAACGCGGCTTTTTCTTCGGCAACGAGCCGCCGGACTTTCCGGAAAAGCGCTATACACAAGCTGGCGACCCACGGCAGCTCGGCGTTACTGTTCGTTATGTCTGGCAGTAGCAGTGAGTGCGACAAGATGGAAATCGGCGTTGAGATCAGTCTCTATCCACTCGACCGCGAGTTCATACCGGTAATCACCCGCTTCATCGATCGTCTCAACCAGGACTGCAGGCTCAAAGTCGTGACCACCAGCATGAGTACCCAGATCTTTGGTCCCTATGACCTTGTCATGGCGCTACTCACGCAGGAGTTGCGACCGGTGTTCGACCGCGATGGGAAGTCGGTATTCGTGCTGAAGATCCTCGGCCCGCTGGTGGCGTAACAAATGCTCGAGGCCGTCCTTGCGGGGCTTGCGGCCAGCTCGCCGCTCGAAGTTCTCGCCTTGATCCTCGGTGTAGCCTATTCGCTGTTGGCAGTGCGCCGCAATCGGCTGTGCTGGCTAGCCGGCGCGGGCAGTTCGATGTTGCTGGCTGGCCTCGCCGCCAGTCGTCAGTTGCCGATGCAGGCGCTGCTGCAGATCTACTATGTCTTGATGTCCGCCTACGGCTGGTGGCATTGGACGAAGCAGTCCGGGGCTGCGCAAATCAAGGTGGGGTTCTGGCCGCTGCGCCGCCATCTTGCCGCGGCGGTCGTGCTCGGCGCGCTGGCTTGGGCGACCTCGAGCTATCTCGCCGCCGAGACCGATGCGGCTTGGCCACGCCTCGATTCGGCTGCCACTTGGTTCAGCCTCTATGCGACGCTGTTGGTGGCGCGCGCCAGGATCGAAAACTGGCTGTACTGGATCGTAACCGACACGGTGCTCGTGTTCTTGTACGCGGCGCAAGGGCTGTATTTTGCGTCACTGCTTTTCGCGCTCTACATCGTCATTGCTTGCATCGGTCTGGCAACCTGGTGGCGGCAGTATCGGCGGGAGGCGGCGCCAGGGTGATTCCTTCCGACATTTTGCGGTACGTGCCAGGCTGCGAATCAGGCGAAGCGCCGTTGTCGATCAAGCCGCTGGCCGGTGGTCTCAGCAATCGAACAGCGCGGGTGCATACACCGTGCGGCCGCTTCGTCGTGCGATTGCACTCGGAGGCTTCGACCAACCCTGCGGTCGATCGGCAACGTGAACTCGAGCTGCACCAACATGCGGCGGCGGCCGGTTTGGCGCCGAAGATCGTCGCCGCCGATGGCGAGGGTCGGTTCCTGGTCACGGAGTTCATCGACGGGCAAGGCTGGAGTGCCGCCAATTTCGCGAACGTCGCCGATCTGCGCGTGCTGGCGCACCGCCTCCGCTTGCTGCATGCACTTCCGGCACCGGGTATACCGTGTCACGAGCCGATGGACGTGGTGCATGCCTACGTCGCGACTATCTCGCGGCTTGCGCCAGCCGAGGTGGTTGATCTCGCTGCATTGTCGGAGCGTGGCGCGCGATTGCTCGACGTTGCAGAGAGTACGTCGCGCGTCAGTTCAATCGTCCACAACGATCTCGACCACCGTAATCTGATCGCCGCAGGGCAACTTTATCTGCTCGATTGGGAGTACGCTCGGATCGCCGACCCATTGCTCGATCTGGCCTGTGTGCTGTCCTACTACCCCGAGGCTGTGCGCCACAGCGAGCTGCTGCTCGATGAGTCCGGATTACGGGTGCAAGGCGCCACGACCGCGATGCTGCTTGCGCTCGCCGACTGGCACTTGTTGGTAAGCTATCTCTGGTATCGCGCGCGGCGCGCGCGCGGCTATTCGGACGCGGCAAGCCGCGCAGCTGAGGGCTTTATGCGACGGCGCCTGCCGTGATGGGTGCTGCGAACGCACCGATGTATTATTGGTGATTCCCTACTGGACCCTCTACCAGCGGTCCAAAGAGAATGTCGGTGTCCGCTCTCCGGAGCCACGCTGACCGGTGTCATCGGCGGCTGGCATCCGCTGCGCGTCGAAGGCAGACTTGCGCAGCTTGAGGAATCGCCTGACTGATGAGTCTCCGTCTTGGTCGATCGCTCGAGAAGAATTATCCCTTAGAAACAGATAGTTAACAGGAAACAGAATGACGAAGCTAGTGGTGATCGATCGCGACGGTGCAGAACACGAAGTGGAAGCGAAGAGCGGCCTAAAGATTATGGAAACGTTGAGGGAGCTGGATTATGGAGTTGCCGCCATATGCGGCGGGATGTGTTCCTGCGCCACGTGCCACGTTTATGTCGATCGCGATTGGGTGGAGCGCCTGCCTGCGCCGATGTCGGACGAACGCGAGCTCCTCTCGGAGCTGGCGCATTTTCAGGACAATTCACGCCTCTCCTGTCAATTGGAAATGACGGATAGTCTGACTGGGATACGTGTCACGATCGCACCGGATGAATAATCATGACTGAGAAAACTGTAAGCATCGAAGTACGCGGCGCAATAGCGATCGTTACGCTGAACCGACCCGAAAGCGCTAACACCCTCAATATGCAGATGGGGCGCGACCTCGCAGCGGCGGCTATTGCCTGCGAGGGCAACGCGGCAGTTCGCGCCGTGGTGCTGACTGGCGCCGGCAAACATTTCTGCTTCGGCGGTGACTTGCGCGGTATGGTTGCGGGCGGCGAGGCGATCGAGCCCTATCTGCGCGAACTCACGTCGCACCTGCATACGGCAATCTCGCACTTCGTGCGCATGGATGCGCCGGTCGTCGCAGCCGTCAATGGCACCGCGGCCGGTGCAGGCGTGGGCCTGGTGGCGATGAGTGACATCGCGCTGGCCGGCGACGGCGCCAAGTTCTCCCTGGCGTACACCGGAGTCGGCTTGACGCCGGACGGTAGTACCTCGTTCTACTTGCCACGCGTCGTCGGTCTGAAGCGTGCGGTCGAGCTGATCCTCACCAATCGCGTCTTGACAGCCACGGAGGCCGAGCAATGGGGCCTTGTGAATGCCGTGGTGCCTGAGGCCGAGGTCGTAACGCGCGCGATCGAAATGGCTGAACGGCTGGCGGCCGGACCAACGCATGCGTTCGGTGAATCCAAGCGCCTGCTGGCCCAGTCGATGGGTGCACTCGAGTCGCACATGGCGCTCGAGAGCCAGACGATCGCACGTCAGGCGGCGAGCGCCGAGGGGCGCGAGGGCATCGGTGCGTTTCTCGAGAAACGCAAACCCAAGTATGGTTGAGTCGCGATGAATCTCGTCTTCCTGCTGTTGTTGTTAGCGGCGGTCGCAACGATCGGACGCATTGTCTGGTCGCTGCGCAAGATTGGCAAAGTGCGCAACGACAGTTGGGACGAGAAGGTGATCGATCAGCTGCGCAAGAACGGCTCTGATCCGTTCCAGCCGCACAATGTCGACTTCTTCTTTGGTATGCCTGACGAGGCCGCCGCGAAAAAAGTGGCCCAGCTATTGACCGCCGAAGGGTTTTCGGCCGACGTCGAGCACAAGAACGAAGACCCCAGTCAGCCGTACAGCGTACATGCGTTGATCGCCATGCGACTTTCTGTGCCCGACATGAAGACCAAGAGCCGGCGCTTCACTCAGCTCGCGGAGCAGGTCGGCGGCACGTACGATGGCTGGACGGCATCACATGTCGAGCGCAAGGGCGACAACTCAGAGCTGATAGGCTGAACTATTTCTTTTCGGTTTGCCGACGTACCGCCTCGGCGGCAGCTTTGATCTTGTCCTGATCACCCAGGTAACGGCTCGCGACGGGCTTGAGCTTGGCGTCCAGTTCGTACAATAGCGGGATGCCCGTCGGGATGTTAAGTTCGACGATGTCCTGTTCCGACACGTTGTCGAGCATCTTCACCAGTGCCCGCAGACTGTTGCCATGCGCAGTCACCAACACGTCTTTGTTGGCAAGTAGCGTTGGCGCAATCCGTTCGTTCCAATACGGCAGCACCCGTGCCAACGTATCCTTGAGTGATTCGGCGGCCGGCAACAGCGTGCGGTCGACATCCGCGTAACGTGGGTCGAAACGCGGATGGCGTTGATCGTCGTCCGCCAATGGTGGTGGCGGGATGTCGTAGCTGCGGCGCCAGATCTTGACCTGTACCTCGCCATGCTTTGCGACCGTTTGCGCTTTGTTGAGCCCCTGGAGTGCGCCGTAGTGCCGCTCGTTGAGTCGCCACGAGCGCTCGACCGGTAGCCACATCATGTCCAGTTCGTCCAGCGCGATCCACAGCGTGCGGATCGCACGCTTGAGGACAGACGTGAAGCAGATCTGCGGCTTGAGGCCGGCGCGCTTGATTTCGACTCCGGCCTGGCGCGCTTCGATCAAGCCCTGCGTCGAAAGATCGACGTCATGCCAGCCGGTGAACAGGTTTTCCAGATTCCAGGTGCTCTGGCCATGTCGCAGGAGAATCAGTTTGCCGGGCACGCTTCGAACTCCTCAAGCTGTGTGTCGTCGTCATGATACCGTTTTGTCGGGCTGATGGCTGTCGAGGCCGCGCGCGCAACGCGTGCTGCGATTCGCAATTGAGTCTCGCAGGATCTGTTCGTTGGCTGCCCGCCGTGCGCGCGACGCGGGTTCATGATGCAGATGCCATGCGATGCCCGCGAACAGCAGGGATTGTCTGCGGACGCCCGCCTGCGCTAGACGAGCGGCGAGTTCCTTGTCCTCGGGTCCCCACCCCTCGATCTCCTCATTGAAGCCGTTGACCCGCAGCAGATCGCTGCGCCAGTACGCCTGATTGCAGCCCTTGATGGCGAGTAGGCCATTCGCCGTGCGCCGTAGCAGGCGCGCCACGCGCGGCGCCCGCATGCCGTACAAACGCCGCAGGCCCGCACCCCGAGTCGTTGGCTTTGGCGAGCCCGGTTCGTCGGCGGCCAGCACACGCGAAGTAGTGCGAGCGCAGAGCGGGATCCGCACGCCCTGTGTGAAGAAACCGGCACGCGCAACGGCGAGGTGATCGGCAACGAATTGAGGATGTAACAACATGTCACCATCGACGAAAACGAGATAGTCACCCGAGGCAGCGCGTATCGCGAGATTTCGCAAACGAGTGACTCGAAAGCCGCGA
This sequence comes from Steroidobacteraceae bacterium, assembly GCA_041395625.1. Taxonomy (GTDB): domain Bacteria; phylum Pseudomonadota; class Gammaproteobacteria; order Steroidobacterales; family Steroidobacteraceae; genus CADEED01. The sequence goes on from JAWLAE010000006.1 coordinate 40,561, forward strand.
TGCTCCTGGCGCACATGAATCAACGGGTTTGAGTGCGCGGCGGCAAACCGCTGCACCACTGCGGTGGTGGACGTGCCGGAGCCATCGTCCGCCACTATTGTTTCGGCTGGGGGAGTTCGCTGACTAGCAACGGATTCGAGCACCACCTGCAATGCGTCAGGGCGCTCGTAGGTCGTGATGATCAAGCTGACACCCATGGACTTCGACCGGAGGCGTGGGCCAGACAACGTCCAACTAGGTGGTCGTCAGACTTCTGATGGCTTCCACTCCGACTGATAGCGTTGCGAAGTCAGTGCCACCGCTGGCACGCATATCGACCAGCGTGCGTTTCCAGCTCGTGAGTTCCTCGCCCATCGAGCTGGACCAGGCTTGGATACGTGCCTGTGCGCCGCGCTGACGACCGTGCTTCAGTGCGCGTGCGGCGATCTCACGATGCGCGCGCCGAGCGTTGTCCCGCAGAGCTGCGCGCGCGACGGCCTGCCATTGACCGTCGACCGACAGATGATCGATCCGTTCGTGCAACCAGTCGAGACCGATCTCAGCACCAATGCCGAAATAGACCAGCGCCGCCTCCCGTACGCCTACTTGCTGGTTGCTGGCCAGGGCGACGATGTCCAGCGAGGGTTCAAGCCATGGCAGGCGTGCTACCTGGATAGCGATTGCGCTGGGCACACCTTCACCCGTCAACGCCTCTGCACGTGCAGCCAGCCTGCTTCGCTCTTCAGTTCCCAAGGCTTCCTCGAGACTGTCGGCAAGATCCGCGACGCCCACGCGCAGATCACGCACCGCGACGTCGACTGCCAGTGGTCGACGACGTTCTCGCAATAGCCAATAGCTCGTATGTCGCAGCAAACGACTGGCCTCGTACATCATTGCGTACTGCACACGTGCGGGTACACGCGTGTCGAGTGCTTCGATACCCGCCCACAAGTCGCGCATGGCGAATGCCTCGCGCGCGATCGTATAGGCGCGCGCAATCCGCGCTGGATCCGCATCCGTATCTTCCTGGGCGCGCAGTACGAACACCGGTCCCATCCTGTTGACGATGCTATTGGTGGTGGCGGTCGTGACGATTTCGCGGCGCAGCGGGTGTCGGGAGATATCACGCGGGAGCTTGGTCCGCACGGGTTCCGGGAAGTAGCGCTCCAGCTCCGTAATGAAATAGGGGTCTTCCGGCAGATCGGATTCGATCAACTGATTGGACAGCCAGATCTTGCTGTACGACAGCGCGATGGCGAGCTCCGGCCGCGTCAAACCGAGCTTGCGCTTGCGGCGGTCGAGAAACTCGTCCTCGGTCGGCAGGTACTCGATGGACCGGTTCAGATCGCCGGCGCGTTCGAGCGATCGGATGAGACTCTGGTACTCGATCAGGCGCTCGGCCGAATGCAGCTCGAGCGTCGAAATCGCCTGGCTCTGCAGGTAGTTGTTACGCAGGACCAGTTCGGCCACCGCGGTGGTCATGCGTTTGAGCAATGCATCGCGCGCCGTTCGTTTCAGTCGTCCGGCGCTCTCCACTTGCGAGAACAGGATTTTGAGGTTCACCTCGACGTCCGAGGTATTCACGCCCGCGGAATTGTCGATGAAATCGGTATTGATCCGGCCGCCTGCGAGAGCGTATTCGATACGCCCTCGCTGCGTGCAACCGAGGTTGCCGCCTTCACCTACTATTCGCGCGCGCAACTCCTTGCCATTCGCACGAATGGCATCGTTGGTTCGGTCGCCGACCTCAGCGTTGCTCTCGTCGGTCGCCTTGACGTAAGTACCGATGCCGCCGTTCCAGAGCAGATCCACAGGCATGCGGATGATGGCGCGAATCACCTCGGTTGGCGTTGGCGCCGCCGTCTCGATCCCGAGCAGAGTCCGTGCTTCGGCCGTCAGTGCAATCGTTTTTGCGCTGCGTTCATACACGCCGCCGCCCTTTGAAATAAGCTTGCGATCGTAGTCGGACCAGCTGGAGCGTGGCAGATCGAACAACCGCTGTCGTTCGCGAAAGCTCACTGCCGCGTCCGGGTCGGGATCGATGAAGATGTGTAGGTGATTGAAGGCGGCTTGCAGCCTGATGTGTCGAGACAACAGCATGCCGTTGCCGAACACGTCGCCCGACATGTCGCCGATGCCGGCGACCGTGAACTCCTGGCCCTGCGTGTCGACGCCCAGTTCGCGGAAGTGACGCTTGACGCACTCCCAGGCACCGCGCGCGGTAATGCCCATCTTCTTGTGGTCATAGCCAGCCGAGCCCCCGGAGGCAAATGCATCGCCAAGCCAGTGGCCGTATTCGATGGAGATCGCATTGGCGATGTCCGAGAACGTAGCCGTGCCTTTGTCCGCCGCTACGACCAGATACGCATCGTCGCCATCGTGACGCACCAGGCAGTCGCGCGGCACGACCTTGCCGCCCACGATATTGTCGGTGACATCGAGCAGTCCGCGGATGAACGTCCGGTAGCTTGCAATGACTTCGCGCTGCACGTCATCGCGACTGCCGCCATGCGGCAAGCGCTTCGGAAAGAAGCCACCTTTGGCGCCCACCGGCACGATCAGGGTGTTCTTGACGTTCTGGGCTTTCATCAGGCCCAGCACTTCAGTGCGGAAGTCCTCGCGGCGGTCGGACCAGCGTATCCCGCCGCGGGCGACAAAGCCCATGCGCAAATGCACGCCCTCGACCCGCGGACTGTAGACAAAGATCTCGAACTTCGGCCGCGGCAGCGGCAGGTCTGGCAGCCGCTGCGGATCGAACTTGAGTGACAGCCATGATTTCAAGCCACCATCGGCCAGTGTCTGGTGGAAGTTAGTGCGTAGTGTCGCCCGGATCGCGCGCAGGTAGGCGCGTAGAATGCGATCGTCGTCGGCGCTGCGGACGCCCGTGAGCGCCTTGACGATGGCCCGATCGAGCCGCGCCATTTCCTTGTCGCGCGTTTTGGCGCCGATATCGAGCTGGAAGCGCACTTGAAAGAGTTGTGCGAGCTGCCGCGTGATGGTCGCGTGATTGGCGAGCACGCGCTCCATCAGCAGTTGACTGAACGGCAAACCAGTCTGCAGCAGGTAGCGACAGTATGCGCGCAGCACAACGACCTCGCGGAGTTCGAGGCCAGCGGCAAGCAACAGCCGATTGAAGCCATCGTTCTCACTGTCGCCGTTCCAGGTCGCGCGAAAGGCAGTCTTGAACATCGGCTCGAGCCGTTCGAGATCGACGTCGCTCGCGTCGTGCATCTCGAGTTCCAGGTCTTGGACGCTGGCGAGTTCGCCGTCTTGCAGCAGGACTTCGTAAGGATGCTCGGCCAGCACTCGCAAGCCGAAGTTCTCGAGCATCGGCAGCACGTCCGAGATGGGTATCGAGGAGCCGCTCTTGATGATCTTCAGATTGAGTAGCCTCCCGTTCTTGGCGCGCTGCTTGAGATCCGGGAAGTAGAGATTGAGCCGCAACCGCCCCGCATCGACCGCCAGCGCTTCGAGATCCTCGATATCCTCGAGCGCGTGCGCCGGCTCGATGTCATCCTGGTACGCCGGCGAAAAGGCGCTGGCATAGCGCTGCGCCAGCTCCAGGCCACGACTCTCATCGGCGTCCCGCAGCAACGCTGCGCGCAGCCGATCACTCCAGGTGGTGGCGGCTGCGGCAATTTCCTGTTCAATGGCGGCTATGTCCCGTACTGGCGACGCACCTGGCTTGGTGCGTACCAACAGATGCAGGCGCGCGAGTGCCGATTCGGAAATTTGCACCTGTGACTCGATGTGCGTGCCAGCGAAGCGCGCGCGCATGATCGCCTCGATGCGTTCGCGAACTTGTGTGTTGTAGCGATCGCGTGGTGCAAATACGAGGCAGGAATAGAATCGCTCGTAGGCGTCGCGCCGGACGAACAGCCGCACCTGGTGGCGCTCGTACAGATTGACGATACCGCGCAGGATACGGATGAGATCGCTGGTATCCGCCTGGAACAGTTCGTCGCGTGGATAAGTCTCGATCGCGTTTGCGAGTGCCTTTGCGTCATGGCTGTGCGCTGGCAGACCGAAGTGCGCGATGATCGTCTGCACCTTGTGGCGCAGCAAGGGGATGTCCCGCGGCGACATGTGGTAGGCGCTCGAGGTCCACAGACCGAGGAACCGATGCTCACCATTGGCGCGCCCGCGCGAGTCGAAGGTCTTGACGCCCACATAGTCGAGGTAACTGGCGCGATGCACCGTCGAGATAGAATTGGCTTTTGTCAGTACGAGCAGCGATTTCTCACGGGCGCGGTCGCGCAATGTGTTCGTCAGCACCTTGGAGTCGCGCTTGCGATTGCGAACTCGCGAGGGGCGCAAAATGCCGAGGCCGCTCTCGCGGTCGCGAACCAGCGTGTCGGACTTGGCGCCGCGCCGTAGTCGATAGTAACGATAGCCGAGAAAGACGAAGTGACGTTCTTCCATCCACGTGAGCAAGGCTCGCGCTTCAGCGACGTCCGAGCGCGCCACCGGTAGTGCTGATGCATCGAGCTCACGTGCGACGCGCAGGGTTTGCTCGCGCAGCGCGTCGAAGTCCTTGACGGCCGCATGCACGTCCGCGAGCGTCGACCGAATCCGACGCACGAGCTCCGCGGCAGCAACATCGTCGCGCGGTCGGTCGATTTCGATCAATTGCCACGATTCGACCATCGCATCCGGTCCCGCCGCACCGATTGCCAGCAGGCGTCCGGACTTGCCACGTCGAACATCCATTACCGGATGCACGATCAGGTGCACTGCAATATTGAGTTGGTTTAAGACGATGCCCAGGGAGTCGACCAGGAACGGCATATCGTCTGTAACTATGGCGACCGTGGCGCGATACGGTGAGCCTTCCGGGCGCTCGATACCATCGTCGAGCTGGATGAGAGTCTGGCCGCGACGGCGTGTACGCCCCAGGTTCAGGTGTTTGAGCGCGGCCGCTGCGAGACTCTCGCGGGTGTGTGCCCGCAGGTCGTGCTCGGACACGCCGCGAAAGTAATTGCGCAGGTAGTCACGCTCCACGCCGCTCTTCTTGAAGCGGCGCAAGCGTTGGGCGGCTTGGATGATAGCGTCGATTAGTGCGACGCGTGCGGCGGGGATCTTGCCAAGCATGGTGGTGAGTCTCCTGACGTCCTGCGTAGTATAGCCGGGAGAGCGCTGGTTCCGACGAAAACCGTCGTCGTTCCAAAGCTGGTGTTGGATGCCGGATTAGTTACAATCTTCGCCTGATGTTGCAGCTCTATACTTACTGGCGTAGTTCGGCGAGCTTTAGGGTTCGCATTGCCCTGAATGTGAAGGGCATCGCCTACGAGTCATGCCCAGTCCATCTCATCCGCGACGGTGGCGAGCAGAATCTGCCAGCCTATCGCCAGCTCAACCCGCAGGGCCGCGTGCCGACACTGGTGCACGATGGCGGGGTGATCAACCAGTCGATGGCGATACTCGAGTACCTCGAGGAGGTCTTTCCGTCGCCTGCATTGTTGCCGGACGATCCGGCCGGCAGGGCGCGTGTGCGCGGGTTGGCGCAGATCATCGTGAGCGACATCCAGCCGTTGCAGAATTCCAGCGTCACCCGCTATCTGTCGGGCACCTTGCAGCTGGACAAGGCTGCGATCAACGCCTGGCTGCATCATTGGATCTCGCGCGGCCTGGAGGCAGTGGAGGCACGGTTGGCGGCGGAGCCTGCAACTGGGCGCTACTGCCATGGCGCGGCCGTGTCGCTCGCGGATTGCTGCCTCTATCCACAGGTGTACGCCGCGCGACGCTTTGGAGTCGATCTCGCAGCGTTCCCGACGATCGCGCGCATTGCCGCGGAGTGCGCCCGAGTGGCGGCCTTTGCGCAGGCGGAACCTGACCAGCAACCTGACCGCGAGTGAGGCCGACCCGGACTGGTAGTCAGCTGGCGACGTGCACTCGTGCCAGGTAGTCGCGACTCTGCATTTCGATCAGCCGGCTGGCCGTACGCTCGAACTCGAACTTCAAGCGGTCGCCGCGATATAGCTGCTGCGCAGGTGCAGCGGCGGACAAGATCAGGTTGACTCCGCGGTCATAGAACTCGTCGACGAGTGTAATGAAGCGTCGCGCGGCGTTCTCGTTGCTCAAGTCGAACACCGGCACATTGGAGATCAACACCGACTGGTACTCCCGCGCCAGGTGAATATAGTCCGGCGCACTGCGCGGGCCGTCACACAACGCCGCGAACTCGAACCATACGACGTTGTCGCTCTCGCGCAGCACCGGAATCCGGCGGTCGTCTATTTCGATGTAGCCGTCAGTTTCTTCATCACCGTCCGCCAAATCGTCGAATAGCGCCGCCAGCGTATCCTTGGCGCCGGGATCGCTGCTCGAGATATACAGCTGCGCGCGCGTGAGTTGTGTCAGGCGATAGTCGAGCGGTCCCATGAGTTCGACGACCTCAGTGTATTGCTCGAGCAGTGCGATCGCGGGCAGAAAACGCTGCCGCTGCAGGCCACCGTGATAGAGCCTGTGGGGTGGCACGTTGGACGTGAACACGAGTGCGACATCGTAGCGGATCAGCGCCCCGAACAATCCGCCAAGTATCATGGCGTCTGCGATATCGGCGACGAACAACTCGTCGAAGCACAGTACGCGCGTTGCTTTGGCGATGCGCTCTGCGACCATCTCGAGCGGGTCGGATTCACCTTTGAGTGTCTTCAACTCGGCATGCACCTCATGCATGAAACGGTAGAAGTGACTGCGCCGGCGCTCGCTGAACGCAAGGCTCGTGAAGAACAGGTCCATCAGCCACGTCTTGCCGCGGCCGACATCGCCCCACAAGTAGACGCCGCGGGGCGCAGCGGCCGCGCGACGGCCACCCAATGCAGTGCTTAGGCGGCTGGCGAGACTGCGCGGTCGAGTGGCCTTGGTGAGTTCACGGCGCAACCTCTCGAGCGGTACTAGCGCCGCCAGTTGCGCCGGGTCGGTCTGAAAGCCGCGCTTCACGGCTTCGGCAAAGTAAAGATCCGCGAGTACAGACTTGCGCTTGGTCATGCGCGCTGGCTCAGCAGTTCGATGCCGTCGTGTTCGGTAGTCCTGGCGAGGTCGCCGTGATACCAGGCGTTATCGAAGCGTTCGAAGTAGGCCGACCGGTAGCGCGTGCGGTCCAGGTCGTTCCAGAACCCGAGCGGCATGGACGGAAATGGCGCCCTGCAAACGAGACTGCCGGCTTGCCCCCGCACCGGCCGCCCCGACTCGTCGACGACGTCAGTCTGCAAGGCCAAACCACGCGTCTGAAGCTCACCGCGATACACCGGCAGGACGGGGCTGCTCAGCCAGAAGCCAGCCGCGGCCTCGGCCAGGCCCGCGATCGCTGCCAGCAGCAGGTCTGCCTTTATGTATTGATACACGTAGTCGTAGATTGGCGGCGGCAGCGCTGGATCGGTGGACAAGATCGTGCGCAAGGTCTTGAGGTCGTGTCGCAAACCAGGCTGCTCGCCCGCTCGCTGCAGTGTCTGCAGGTGGATCGCGTCAGTGCTCAGGATCGTGATCGCTTCGGCGTCCACCAACCGCCACAGGGCGCTGGCGTCCGGCGAGTCCGGAGCACCGTCGTACTGCACCAAGGTTGCACCTATGGCCAGCGCGCTCAGCAGCCAATGCCATTGCGGCGAACCGCAAGCGCTGTTGACTAACAAGCGGTCACCGCGCCGGACGTCGATGTGCAGCAGGTGCTCTTTCTGCTGCTGCAGCAGTACGCCACCGGCGCCGTGGATGACACTCGAAGTGTGCGCTGTACGAGTGATGTAGAGTGGCTGATCGAAGGGTAGTGAGGCAAAGTCTATGTCGTGAGCGGCGGTGCCGAACTGTTCGAATGCCACCGCGTCGGGGCCTGCCGGGCCCACGATCAGTTCGACGGATGGCACCCGCTGCCGTACCTGGGTGAGAATGCCAGGTGCCCCGGCGCCGCGATCGCAACCATCGACAGCAAACAGCACTTTGGGCGCGATCTGTCTGCAGTGGTCGAGCCACTGTTCGATGCCGTCATCGGGCGCGCAGCCAGACCAGATTGCGCCGATGCTGGCAGTTGCCAGCATGGCGATGGCTGCTTCCGGGACATTGGGCAGCAAGCCTGCGACCCGATCGCCCGCGACAACTCCGGCAGCCCGCAGGCCCTGAGCGACGCGTGCTACCTCGCCAAAAAGATGTTGGTAGGTGAGCGCACGTCTGTTGCCGCGCGCATCGACGGCCACCAGCGCTTCACTCGAATCCCGGAACCGCAGCAGGTTGGCGGCGAAGTTGAGCCGTGCGCCTGGAAACCACTTGGCGCCCGGCAGTCGTGTGCCGTCCACCAGCGCGAGACCCGTGCTCCAGTCGGCGCGCACGTCGGCGAAGTGCGCCAGCTCGATCCAGAACTCCGCAGGGTTCTCGACCGACCATTCGTACAGGGCAGCGTAATCGGCAATCTCGGCACTGCGCCGCGCATTGACGCAATCGATGAAACGCGTGACGTTGGCAGCAGCGATGCGCTGCGGGGCAGGGCGCCACAACGGCTCGCTCATCGCCCGTACCTCATCCGTTGCTCACAGGGTTTGGTAGTTAGGGCCTGAGCCGCCTTCGGGTGTCACCCAATCGATGATTTGATACGGATCCTTGATATCGCAGGCTTTGCAGTGGACGCAATTGGCGGCGTTGATCTGCAGGCGCTTGCCACCATTGTCGTCCGGCACCATTTCATAGACGTGTGCCGGACAGAATCGCGTGCACGGATTGTCATACTCTGCCGCGCAGCGAGTTGCGCATATGGTCGTATCCCGCACATGCAAGTGCACCGGCTGGTTTTCGTCATGGGTCGTCGTGGCGAAGAATACCGATGCGAGCCGGTCGCGCGGTGGCAGCGTGCGATCGCCCCAGCCGCGATCCGGAGACTGATACTCATCCACTCGCTTGATGGCTGCGTAGCTGGCCTGATTCTTCAAAGTCCACGGCAGCTTGCCGGCGGTCACCGTTTCGAGACCCGCGTTCAGCAGCCCGACCCAGAGGCCGCGCTTGAAGGCCGGCTTCACGTTGCGTACTTTCTTCAACTCGCGTCCGCCAGCCGATGCGCGCCAGCGAGCGTCGAAACCAGCCGGCTGGCCGGCTTCGACGAAATGCGTGGCCGCCAACGCGCCGCAGCGGATCGCCTGATGTATGCCCTTGATCTTTGGAACGTTGAGTGTCCCTGCAGTATCGCCCACTAACAAGGCACCCGGCATTTCCATCTGTGGCAGAGACTGCCAGCCGCCCGCGGCGATGCTGCGCGCGCCAGCCGCGACGATCTCGCCGCCGTCGAGCAGCGGCTTGATTTCGGGATGATTCTTGAACTGTTGAAACGCCTCGAACGGCCTGAAGTTCGGGTCGGCATAGTCGAGGCCGGCGACATAGCCGATGTATACGCGGTCGTTGTCGAGGTGATAGAGAAAGCTGCCACCGTAGGTCTTGGGATCGACGGGCCAGCCGAAAGAGTGTTGGATCAGACCGGTTTCGGTACGACCCGGGGGCAATTGCCACAGTTCCTTGAAACCCAGCGCATAGCTCTGCGGATCGCAGTTGGCTTCCAGCTTGAAGCGTGCGATGAGTTGTTTGGTCAGACTGCCCCGGCAACCCTCGGCCAGGATCGTGAGCTTGGCACGCACCTCGGGTCCAGACGTGAAGTTCGGACCGCGTTCACCGTTCTTCTCGATGCCCATGTCGCCGATTTGCACGCCTGCTACGGCGCCCGCGTCGTCGTACAGAAGGCTCGCGGCCGCATAGCCGGCGAACACATCGACGCCGAGATTCTCGGCTTGCTGGGCCAGCCAGATATTGAGCCCACCCAACGAGATGATGAAGTTCCCCTTATTGTGGAGCGACGGCGGAATATACGGCAGCTTGTAACTACCGGTGCGGTTCAGCAAACGGAACTCGTCGCGTTTCGCAGGCACGCAAATCGGCAAATCGGCTTGCCGCCACGCGGGTAACAACTCGTCCAGCGGGCCCGGTTCCATCACGGCACCCGACAGCGAATGCGCACCGATCTGCGAGCCCTTCTCCAGCAAGCAGACATTGAGGTTCGGCTGCAGTTGTTTCAGGCGAATCGCGCTGGCGAGACCCGCCGGTCCGCCGCCGACCACGATGACGTCGTACTCCATGACGTCACGTTCGATCGCCTCGTTTGTCATCGTTGGTTCCTCACGACTGCGGCTATTTCGGTTGCATCCGAATGGCGCCATCCAGCCGGATGGTTTCGCCATTCAACATTGCGATCTCGACGATAGTCTGCACCAGCTGCGCGAACTCCTCGGGCTTGCCGAGGCGCGGTGGGAATGGCACTTGTTTGCCGAGGGAGTCCTGCGCCTCTTGCGGCAGTCCAGCGACCATCGGCGTGCGAAAAATGCCTGGTGCGATCGCACAGACGCGAATGCCGAACTGCGCGAACTCACGCGCAAGCGGCAGCACCATGCCCATTACGCCGGCTTTGGTCGCTGAGTAGGCGGCCTGGCCGATCTGGCCTTCGAATGCGGCTACCGATGAGGTGTGGATCAGCACGCCCCGTTCGCCATCAGCATTCGGTGTGTTGTGCTGCATGATCGCCGCGGCGGCCTTGTCGCACAGAAAAGTGCCGATCAGGTTGATATGGATCACCTTGGTGAAGAACTCGGCTGCCATCGGCCCGTTCTTGCCGAGCACGCGCCCGGCACCAATCACGCCAGCGCAATTGACCAGCAGATTGATGCCTCCCATGCGCGCGCGAGCGGTCTCCATCGCCGCATTGACTTCGGTTTCCGACGTCACGTCGCACTTGACGAAGCTGGCAGCGGTGCCCAAAGCCTTGGCCGCTGCCTGCCCAGGGCCTTCCTGTACATCGAGCAACGCGACCTTCGCGCCCTGCGCGACCAGATGTTGGGCAACGGCGTTGCCCAAGCCGGAAGCGCCACCTGAAATAACGGCCCGAATTTCTTTGATGTTCATCGTGTGTTCCTGCTCAGATGATTTCGAGCGCCAGCGCGGTCGCTTCGCCACCGCCAATGCAAAGCGACGCCAGCCCGCGCTTGCCTCCGCGCTTGCGCAATGCATGCACGAGGGTGGTCACGATGCGCGCGCCCGTGGCGCCGATTGGATGCCCGAGCGCACAGGCTCCGCCGTTGACGTTGGTGCGATCATGGGCGAAGCCGATATCCCGCATCGCCGCCATCGTGACCGCCGCGAACGCCTCGTTGACCTCATAGAGATCCACCTGGTCCGGCTGCCAATCAAGCTTTGCAAGCGTCTTCTTGATAGCGCCCGACGGCGCGGTAGTGAACCACTCTGGCTCCTGTGCGTGACTGGCGTAGGCGACGACGCGCGCGAGCGGCTTGAGACCCCGGGCCAAGGCGGTCTTTTCGCTCATCAGCACGACGGCCGCCGCGCCGTCAGAAATGGACGAAGACGACGCCGCTGTCACCGTACCATCTTTGCGGAATGCCGGTTTCAGTTGCGGGATCTTCTTGAGATCGACTGTGTAGGGCGTTTCGTCCTTGTCGACCACGCTGTCTCCCTTGCGGCCTTTGACCGTGACACTAACGACTTCGTCGGCGAACGCGCCAGATTCCACGGCGCGCACGGCTCGCTGGGTCGATTCGGTCGCAAACGCATCCTGCTCGGCACGCGTGAACTTGTACTTGTCGGCGGTATTCTCGGCGAAGCAGCCCATCAGCTGGCCATCGAATGGGCTCTGCAGTCCGTCGTAGAACATATGGTCCAGGACTTCTCCATGCCCCATGCGCATGCCAGCGCGCGCTTTAGGTAGCAGATAGGGTGCGTTGGACATCGACTCGAGCCCGCCGGCAACCGCAACGTCGATATCGCCCGCACGAATCTGGTCGGCTGCCAGCATGATCGCCTTGAGCCCAGAGCCGCACATCTTATTGATGGTCGTCGCCGGTGTGCCCACGGGAATGCCCGCCGCGAGCGCAGCCTGGCGTGCAGGTGCCTGGCCAAGCCCGGCGGGCAACACGCAGCCCATGATGACTTCCTGCACGTCTTTGCCAGCGATGCCAGCGGCATCCAGGGCGCCTTTGATGGCGGCGGCGCCGAGGTCAATGGCGGTAGCGCCAGACAATGCGCCCATGAAGGCACCGACCGGCGTGCGCTTGGCACTCACGATTACGACTTGATTCGACATCTTGTTTACTCTCTCCGGCTCACTGACTGAGCCGCTTGGAAGCACCATTGTATCGAGCTCGGTGCGCTTTTGGGGTCGGGCCCAGACCGAACAACTCTAGAAATCCGTCTGCCACCTGATCGGCCGTCAGTGCGGCGTCGGGTCGATACCAGTGCCCCATCCAGTTGAGCGCGCCGGCGAGCGCGAATGCGGCCAGCTTGGGGTCCTGCGCTGCGGCGATGGAACCGTCCGCGCTGCCGGCGCGGATGAGCCGGCGCAAACCCTGATCGATCTCCGATTTCAGCGCTTTGATCGCCGAACTCATCTCGATGCTGAGATCCTGATCCTCGGCGCGCACCATGCACCAGCCGAAATCGGAAGCAATGGCGGCGGCGTACTGACGTACCACGATTGCGAGACGCTCGCGTGCCGGGGCGTCGCTGGCGTCAGCCTCGCGTAGGCCGGTGCGTATTTGGTCGAGCCCCGTGCGAAAACATTCGAACAGGATTTCCTCTTTGTTGCGTACGTAGTGGTACAGCGTTGGTTTGGTGACGCCGAGTAGGCCCGCGAGATCATCGAGTGATGTGTTGTGGTAGCCGCGTTGTTGAAAGGCGCGCGCCGCTGTGAGAATCACTGCGTCGCGCTTGATTTCTCGTTCCTGTGCTCGTCGTCGAGGTCGGGACCAGGGCGATTCCGGTGGCGCGGCATTGGCCAGCGGCGCGCGCGTACTGCGTCGCTGCTTGGAAGCTGAGGTTTTGCGGGACAAGCTCGACTCCTTTTGACATCCGACAGCCGTCGTTCGATACTCATCGGTAATTATATTACCACTCGGTAACTTAGCGCGCCTGCCGTAGCAGTGTTCCAGGAGTGTCTTATGTCGACAGCGCAGCAGAATGTACGGCGTGCTACGCCGGCGGACCAGGCGGGCGGCGATCCTGCGGTGCAACGGGAAACATTGCGGTTCGTCACCGCTGCGTCCCTGTTCGATGGCCACGACGCCGCCATCAACATGATCCGACGACTGCTACAGGCTGGCGGCGGCGAGGTCGTGCATCTGGGGCACAATCGCAGTGTCGCGGACATCGTGCGCGCCGCGATCCAGGAGGACGCGGACGGCATTGCTGTCAGCTCGTATCAGGGCGGACACAACGAGTACTTTGCGTACATGGTCGATATGCTGCGCGAACTCGGCAGCGAGCACATTCGGGTGGTGGTCGGTGGGGGCGGCACGATCGCGCCGGACGAGATCGCCGCGCTCGAGCAACATGGCGTCGAGAAGATCTATACGCCCGAACATGGCCGCACACTCGGCCTCGTCGGAATGATCGATGACGTACTGGCGCGAGTGCGAGCGGCCAGGCGACCGGCGTTCGAGTTTGGGCCGCTCAATCCGCGCGATCACCGCCAGATCGCGCGCACCATCACGGCGCTGGAAGATGCAACCGACGGCGACCGCTCACGCGACGCGGTTCTGCGTGCCATTGCCCAGCATCAGGCCAAGCAGCAGGCGACTGGCAGGCGCAAGCAGGTCCCGGTCATCGGCCTGACCGGCACGGGCGGCGCCGGCAAGTCGAGCCTCAATGACGAGTTGTTACAGCGCTTCGTGCGCTACTTCCCTGACCGGCAGATCGCGGTGGTGGCAGTCGACCCGACTCGACGCCGCACTGGCGGGGCGTTACTCGGCGACCGGATTCGCATGAATTCGCTGGCAGCCGAGAATATCTTCATGCGCTCGCTCGCCACGCGCCGGCGGAATCTCGCGACCAGCGCGGCGCTCAAGGATGTCATCGCGCTCTACAAACTGGCGGGCTTCGATCTCATCATCGTCGAGACGGCCGGTATTGGTCAGAGCGACACCGAGATCATCGATCTCGTCGATTTGTCGCTGTATGTCATGACTAACGAGTACGGCGCGGCCAGTCAGCTCGAGAAGATCGACATGATCGATTTCGCCGACATGATCGTCCTCAACAAGTTCGAGAAGCGCGGCGCCGAGGACAGTCTGCGCGACGTGCGCAAGCAGTGGCGCCGCAATCACATCGATCGGCTGAAGATCGCGGATGCCGATACACCCGTCTTCCCGACGATTGCCAGCCGGTTCAACGATCCCGGCGTGAATCGACTGTTTGGTGCGATCGTAGCCGCCATCGATGCCAAGAAGATCGGGCCACATGCCTGGTCGGCACGCGACGGCGCACCGCTCGATCTGGGCCCAACCGAATTCACGACCCGCGATCCCCTGATTCCGAGCGCGCGGTCCCGCTATCTGGCGGAGATCGCCCAGGCTGGTAGACGCGCCCACACCGAGATCGAGCGGCGAGCGGGTGCTGCAAGCCGTGCCTATGGTGTTTATCAGGCGCTCAATGCGCTGCACGATGCGCCGCTGCCGACGCCGCTGGAGCGCTATCCGGTGGCGTTGACTTCGGTCGACGGCGACCAGGGCGGGGATGCCACGCGCATCGCGCTGCGTGCGGCGTACAACCAGGCGCTGGACGAGGTTGGGCAGCAGGCGCTCGGCGAGCTGCATCATTGGCCGGCGCGCGTCAAAGCTGTCACCGATCCTGAGTACCGTTACCGCGTGCGCGATCGGGAGATCACCGGCGCCAACTACAGTGAGACACTGAGCCGGAATCACGTGCCGAAGATCGCTACGCCCAAGTTTCGCGACTGGGGCGAAATCCTGCGCTTCATCAGCGCCGAGAACCTGCCGGGATCCTATCCGTACACGAGCGGCGTGTATCCCTATCGCCGTGAGCAGGAAGATCCGATCCGCATGTTCGCGGGCGAGGGACCGCCGGAGCGGACCAATCGACGGTTTCACTATCTCGCGCGCGGCAGCGCGGCCACGCGCTTGTCGACTGCGTTCGATTCCACGACGCTGTATGGCGAGGATCCGGATACGCGTCCTGATATCTACGGGCGCACCGGCAATTCGGGCGTCTCGATCGCAACACTCGATGACATGAAAAAGCTGTACTCGGGTTTCGATTTGTGCGCCGCCAATACCTCGGTGTCCATGACGATCAACGGGCCGGCGCCGATGCTGCTCGCGATGTTCATGAACACGGCCATCGATCAACGCGTCGAGCGCATGCTGAAAAAGGAAGGACGCTGGCCCGCGGCAAAGCAGCTGATCGCCAAGCTGCATGCCGGCATTCGTGAGCGCGGTGCAGCGGTGCCCGTGTACAACGGCGATCTGCCGGAGGGCCATGACGGCTCCGGACTGGCGCTGCTCGGCATCACCGCCCGGCAGCTGGTGGCGCCGGGTGTGCTGACGCTGGCGGAGTACGAGCGCCTGCGTACCGAAGCCATGTCGCTGGCGCGTGGTACGGTGCAGGCCGACATCCTCAAGGAGGATCAGGCGCAGAACACCTGCATTTTCTCGACCGAATTCGCGCTGCGCATGATGGGCGATGTGCAGCAGTTCTTTTCGGACAATGACGTTCGAAATTTCTACTCAGTGTCGATTTCCGGCTATCACATCGCCGAGGCCGGCGCCAATCCGATCTCGCAACTAGCCTTCACGCTCGCCAATGGCTTCACGATCGTCGAGTACTACCTGGCGCGCGGCATGGCGATCGATGACTTCGCTCCCAATCTGTCGTTCTTTTTTTCCAACGGCATGGACCCGGAGTACGCGGTAATCGGGCGCGTGGCGCGCCGCATCTGGGCACGAGCCATGCGTGATCGATACGCCGCGAGTGCGCGCAGCCAGATGATGAAGTATCACATCCAGACCTCGGGTCGCTCGCTGCACGCGCGCGAGATCCAGTTCAACGACATCCGTACGACCTTGCAGGCGATGTATGCGCTGTTCGACAACTGCAACAGCTTGCACACCAATGCCTACGACGAAGCACTGACTACTCCTACGGAGGAGAGCGTGCGCCGCGCGGTGGCCATCCAGATGATCATCAATCGTGAGCTCGGTCTCAACAAGACACAGAATCCCTGGCAAGGCTCGTTCCTGATCGAGGAACTGACGGATATGGTGGAGGAGGCGGTCTATAAGGAATTCGAGTCGCTCTCCGAGCGTGGCGGCGTGCTGGGCGCGATGGAGACAATGTACCAGCGCGGCAAGATCCAGGAGGAGAGCCTTTACTACGAGACCTTGAAACACGACGGCAGCCTACCGATCGTCGGCGTGAATACTTTCCTGTCAGAACATGATGCTTCGCAGGAGCATCAGGCGGTGGCACTGATTCGCTCGACTGGCCAGGAGAAGGACGATCAGGTGAACGCGGTGCGTGCATTTCAGCAGCGCAACGCGGGGCGTGCGCCGGATGCGCTACGCGAGCTGCAAAGCGCGGCGGCGACTGGCGGTAACGTCTTCGCAGCTCTCATGGATGCGGTGGCGTGTTGTTCGCTCGGGCAGATTTCGCACGCGCTCTATCAAGTGGGTGGTCAATATCGGCGCAACATGTAGGTTGTGACGTGACGTGACGTGACGTGACAGTGGCGGCCGCGGGATGAGGGGTGGGCGAGCCGCGGCCGGTCGACAGGTAGTCAGGTGGGAATTTGCCGGCGCGCCGTTGAAGAACATAGCCGATGGGAGTGTGGCTCGAGGGCACCGCTCGAACGGTCGATGCCACGAGCGCGCCGGGTTGATAACCCATTCGGGCGTGCCCTGCTGACAGTGTGCGCGGCTCGCCCACCCCTCATCCCGCACCCGCTCATTGTCGCGGAAAGCCACTACTTGAGTTGCGTTTCACCGGACGCTCCAACGTTGTGTGAGCGCACCCGCGGGCCGGGGTGGGTGTGCGAGGGTGGCGGCGCGAGTGCGCGCCGGTGGTCACGGCACGCCTCGCCGTCGGCGTGCTGAGCCGCGCATTGCGCGCCGCCTTGTTGACCACTCGCCAAAAAGAATCATCGCTGACAAAATGTTGGTCTACGGCGCGGCGGCAAATGGCGTTGCCGCTGACAGCACGATTCAAGCACTCGCCCCGCCACCCTCGCGCGACCGACCCGGCCCGCATCTACTTTCACGCAGCGTTCGACAAATCCGGTTCGCCGAGCTCGTCCAGGATTCGTCGTCGCGACTGCTCGCGAAGTTCGATCGCGTCGGGCGCGACATCCGCGCTACTGACGATCGGTGTCAGAAACTCGACTTCGATTCGTCCCGGCAGCGGCAGAATGCGAGAACTGGGAAGCGCATGCCGGGTGCCACGAATCACAGCCGGCACCACGGGGCAGCGTGCGCGCGCCGCAATGGCGAACGCGCCCGTATGGAATTTCAGCAGCCCTGGCTCGTGCGAGAACGTACCTTCTGGGAAGAACACGAGGGAGTGCCCATTGGTCGCCGTGCGGAGCACCCGACGTGCATCGCTGGCGCTCTTCCCGCGGTTCGAACGATCCACGAATTCGGACCCGAGGCGGCGCAGCAGCAGCCCCGCCAGTGGCACCGAATCCATTTCACGCTTGATGACGAAACCAAATCGAGCGGGTAGCACAGCCGTGAACACAATGCCGTCGAGGTAGCTGGCGTGATTGGCGACGACGACGCATTGGTCGTCTGGTACGAGCGACTGGTGTTTGACCGACACGGGCATGCCGACCAAGAAAAGTGCGGCGCGCGCGGCGTTGCGTGCTGCAGCGCGGCGCCAGGTGAGCCGTGGCAGCAGCAGAATGCACAGCAGCGCGAGCAGCGCGAGCAGAATGAACGTTGTCACCGCGTACAGGCCGTACACGAGGCGCAGTGGCGCAAGCCACATGCTGCGCTGCTCGAGTGTGTGTGCTGCCGCTCGTTCGGTCATGGTGAATTGTCGGTTGAGTCGCCGGGTACCGTGATGTGAACTGGTTCTCTTTATGTTAATGCTTTTCTCGGGCTGTGAAGGTGATCACGCCGGTGGGCGCGCGGCGGTCCGCATACTCCGCGTCAGGAATTTTCCGCTTTCGAAATGAGTACGGACTTGGCCAAGCACGCCACAGCGACTGCCGAATCGACCACCGCAGCTGCCATCGATCCAACGGTCTCACAATTTCTCGACGCCGTCTGGATGGAACGAGGCCTGGCCTCGAACACGCTTGCCGCGTATCGCGCCGACCTCACGGCACTGTCTCGCTGGCTGGCTGATCGAGACGTCGAGCTGACCCGTACGACACGCGCCGACCTGCTCGCCTTCATTGCATACCGGGTCGAATATGGCGCACGGCCGCGGTCCACCGCACGGCAGCTGTCCTCATTCCGTCGGTTCTTCCGCTATCTCGTGCGCGAGGGAGTCTTGCGCGATGATCCTACCGCGCAGATTGCGATGCCGAAGATCGGACGCTCGTTGCCGAAATCGTTGACCGAGGAAGAAGTCGAGTCGCTCCTGAACGCGCCGCTGATCTCTGATCCTCTGGGCCATCGCGATCGCACCATGCTCGAGGTGCTGTACGCCACGGGTCTGCGCGTCACGGAACTCGTGAATCTCAAGTACAGCCAGATCAACACCAACCAGGGGGTCATCCGCATCGTCGGCAAGGGCAATCGCGAGCGCCTGATCCCGCTCGGCGAAGAAGCGGTCCGCTGGCTGACGGATTTCGTGCGCGGCCCACGCAACGAGATCCTGCTCGATCGCACCACGGACTTCCTGTTTCCGACGCGCCGCGGCGATCGCATGACGCGCCAGGCGTTCTGGCACATCATCAAGCGCTATGCACGCAAGGCGCAGATCGACAAGGGTCTGTCACCGCACACCATGCGGCATGCCTTCGCGACCCACCTGCTCAATCACGGTGCCGACCTGCGGGTCGTGCAGATGCTGCTCGGGCACAGCGATCTCTCCACCACCCAGATCTATACCCACGTCGCACGCGAACGCCTGAAAGACCTGCACCAGCAGCACCACCCCCGCGGGTAGGCTGCGCCGCGGCGTGTCCGGCAGGGCACTCTGCTAGACTCCGCGCCGGGTTCAGGCGCCGAACCTTATGGGCCCGGGGTGGTCCAAATGCCGTTGCCCTTGAATGGGCTCTTCATGGTCTGGCAGATCGAATCGATGAAGGTGTTGCTGCGTATGGTCAATCTCTGGCGGATCCTCCTGCTCGGTGCGGCGCTCGTTCTCGGGTCGCTCGCGCAAGCTCAGCAGGCTAACAGCAGTACAGCCAAAGCCGATCCACGTGTGGCGATCGCGAAGAAGATCGACGGCGTGAAGCCGGAGGACGTGCGCGCTTCGCCTGTGCCGGGCGTGTTCGAAGTGACGCGCCGCGGCGCGGTGGCCTACGTCGCGAGTGACGCGCGCTATCTGATCGCCGGCGATCTCTACGATCTCGACACCGACGACAACCTCACTGAGACACGACGGCGCGCGGTGCGCAAGAAGCTGATCGGCGACATTCCGGAAAGCGAGATGATCGTGTTCTCACCCAAGGATCCGAAGTACACGGTGACTGTCTTCACTGATATCGATTGCGGCTACTGTCAGGAGCTGCATTCCCATATCGCCGACTACAACAAGCGTGGTATCGCGATTCGCTACCTGCTATATCCGCGCACTGGGCCGGGGAGCGAGGCGTGGAGCAAAGCGGAAAAGGTCTGGTGTTCCGCCAATCGCAAGGATGCGCTGACGCGTTCCAAGCGTGGTGAGACGATCAAGGCACCGAAATGCGCGGCCACCGTCGTCGCCCGCGACTACGAGTTGGGCCAGGATCTGGCGCTGCGCGGCACGCCTGCCATCGTGTTCGAGAACGGCGACCTGATCCCGGGTTATCTGCCCCCAGCGGGGCTCGCATCGAAGCTGCAAGAGAGTCTGGCGGCGCGCTAGGCGCTATTCTTCCAGCAGCTTGCGTTTGTCTGGTACGCCTTCCCATTGTTTGGCGTCGGTCGGGGCAGGCTTCATTTCGGTGATCACCGGCCATTTCTTGGCGAGATCCGCATTGATCTGCGTGAATTCCTTCTGGTCGGCCGGTACCTCGTCCTCAGAGAAGATCGCTTCCACCGGACACTCGGGCTCGCAGAGCGTGCAGTCGATGCACTCGTCGGGGTCGATCACGAGAAAATTCGGCCCTTCGTGGAAACAGTCCACCGGACACACTTCAACGCAGTCGGTGTATTTGCACTTGATGCAGGCTTCGGTGACGACGAAGGTCATGGAGCGGTTCCTGTGAATCGATGTTGTGGGGCCGCGAGGCCGGGGCGCATTTTGCCACGCGCGGGCGCAATCAGCTAAAACGCCCGGTAAGCTCGACAAAGTGGTGTCGTTCTTCGCCCGCTGCGCGGTCTGCGAGATAGCGCCGCAGCGCGAACTCTGTGCTGGGGAACGCCAAATCGTCCCACGGAATATCGTCCAGATCGACCAATCTGACTTCCAGACTTTCGGCCGTCGGTCCAAAACGCTCGTGCAGCATGCGCGCACGGAAAAACACGTGCACCTGATGTGCTTGCGTCACGTCCACGATAGCAATGAGCGAGCCCATTTCGATGTCGTTCAAGGCCTCCTCGCGCGTTTCGCGCGCTGCGGCCTGCTGGAGCGTCTCACCGTTCTCCAGGAATCCGGCAGGCACCGTCCAATAGCCCAAACGCGGCTCAATGCCGCGCTTGCACAGCAGGATTCGGCCGTTCCACTCTGGTACGCAGCCTACCACCAACTTGGGGTTGGCATAGTGGACCGTCCCGCAGCTCGTACAGACATGCCGCGGCAAATTGTCACCCGCAGGAATCTTGTGCTCGACAGGCGAGCCACATTGACTACAGAACTTCATCCGAACTCGAATAATGGTGCCGGGAGAGGGAATCGAACCCACACGCCTTTTTAGGGCAACGGATTTTGAGTCCGCCGCGTCTACCAGTTCCGCCATCCCGGCGCGGGAGCGGGAGTATAAGGGGATTTGCGACCTTTCTCTAAGGTCCTGCATCTGATCGCTATGGGACGCCTTTCCGAGACCGTCGTCGACCCCGAGACCGTGGCCGCCGCCCGTGGGGGCGATGCGGCGGCGCGCGAGACGCTGTTCAACGCGGTTGCCGGCAATGCCTTTGGCCTGATTCGTCGGATCGTGCGGCACAAGGCGCTGGCCGAGGACCTCCTGCAGGACACGCTTATCGCCATGTACGAGCACCTCGAGCAGTTCCGGGACGATGCGCCTTTTGGCGCCTGGGTGCAGGCGATCGCAGTGCGCCGTTGCCTGATGGCATTGCGTTCGCCATGGAATCGGGCCCGCGTTGCACTCGATGGGTTCGCCAATGCCGAGGCGAACGAGCCGGCGGCCCGGGACGCGCGCTTGCCGGAGATGATCGACGCCGAGCGGGCACTGGCTGCGTTGGCGCCGCGTGCGCGACTCGTGATCTGGCTGTACGAGGTCGAGGGTTGGTCGCACGAGGAGATCGCGACATCTTTCGGCCGTTCGGTGAGCTTTTCCAAGTCCGCCGTGGCGCGCGCCAAGGCGCAGCTGGTCGCCGGGCGGGATCCGCCGGCGGCGTCGAGGCCCCTGTCAATCTACTGAAAGAGACTGTTAGTGAAACACGAGCAAGTGATCAGCAACTGGCGGGCGATGAGCGCGACGAGCGCGCCGCCCTACGACTACGATGAGTTCAGCCGCCGTGTACAGCGCAGTACCGAGCACGCCCAGCGGACGCGCCGGATATCGACCACCGTGGCCGCATGCGCACTCGTGGCAGTTGCTGTCGGCGCCCTGCAGCGCCTGCAGACGAGCGTGAGCATTGCGACATCCGACCCGAATGCTGTTGCAGCAGCCCAGGCTGATCGGGCGAGCGGGCCGGCAGAGGGCGCAGCCGTGCCGCGACTGGCCGAGGCGGCGGTCGTCAAGGGGGAGTCCTATCTGCTGGCCGCTGCGCTCGAGGATCGGATGGCGTGGATCGACGATACCTTGAGCGATCCGCAGGTCGCGGGCCAGGCGCAGGTGCCCCAACTCCTGCGGGAGCGGGAGCGTTTACTCAAATCCTGGGTGCAGGTGCGCTACGCCGAAGCGCTGGTAGCAAGTCGTTAGGAGTGACCATGAAGAGAATCGGAACGTTGTTCTCCACGGTATTGGTAGGTGGCCTGGCGCTGGCCTGGGCGGTTGCCGCTGTCGCACAGCGCCCACCGCCGGCGGCCGCAGCTGAGCAGCGTGATCGCGAAGTGGAGCGCGAGCTGGAAGCGGCCCGCGAACGCCTGGAGCGCGCGGCGCAGGACGTTGCGCAGCTGTCCGCGAAAATGAGCGACCGGGTCATGCAGCAAATGATTCCGGTGGATGACCTCCGCAAGCGCGCCATGCTCGGCGTGCACATCGACGATACACCTGACAAGTCCGGGGCACTCGTCAAGGAAGTCAGTCCCGGTGGACCGGCGAGCGAGGCGGGCTTGCAGCGTGGCGATCGTATCGTGCGCCTCAATGGCAAGAGCCTGGCTGCCGAAGACGCTGCCCACCTCGAGCTGATGCGGCGCATGCAGGAGGTGAAGCCGGGCGATGTCGTGCAGCTTGGCGTCATGCGCGATGGCAAGCCGCTCGACCTCAAAGTCACCACCCGTGCAGGCCAGCTGGCGGCTTACATGATGCATCTGCCACCGGGTGCACCAGTGCCGCCGGAGGCGCCGCTGCCGCCTGCTTTCCGGGGTGCTGAGCGTGGCTGGGAGTTCGAGTTCCTGACCCGCGGCAGCGGCGAGCTGGCGCAACTCGAGCTCGCTACGCTCACGCCCAAGCTGGGACGCTACTTTGGGACCGACAGCGGTGTCCTCGTCGTGCGGGCGCCGCCCGATTCCAGCTACCGACTGGAGGACGGCGATGTGATCCGGTCGATCGGCACGCGCGTGCCGGACTCCGGTACGCATGCGCTTAGGATCCTGCGGTCCTATCAGCCCGGCGAAAAGCTGACTCTGCGGATACTGCGCCAACGCAAGCCACTGACGCTCGACGTGCAGCTCCCAGCCGTGCCGGCTGGCCGCAGGCAGACCCGATCCGAGTCCAGCCAGTTGCCGGCCGATCGGCCCGTATCCTAATAGATCGCGACGAACGCGCGGCGCGCGCCTGCTAGCATTCCTTGGGTGCGTCGCGCTGATTTCCACTACGAATTACCCACCGAGCTGATTGCGCAGGAGCCGCTCCTGGAGCGCTCTGCCAGCCGTCTGCTGCTGCTCGATGGCGCCACCGGTGCGGTCAGCGACCGGCGGATCCTCGATTTGCCCGAGTTGCTGGCACCGGGTGACCTGCTGATTTTCAACGATACGCACGTCATTCCGGCGCGCCTCTATGGGACCAAGCCGAGCGGTGGCCAGGTGGAGTTCCTGCTCGAGCGTCCATTGGAACGACATCGCGCGCTCGTTCATGCGCGTGCCAGCAAGGCCGTGCGTGCCGGTATGCGAATCACGACCAGCGGTGGTGTGGTCGAAATGGTCGCGCGCCAGGGGGAGTTGTGGATTGCGGAGCTGCCGACGACGGCCCTCGAGTTCTTCGAAGCACACGGTCATGTGCCGCTGCCGCCCTACATTGCAAGAGACCCCACCGCGGCTGACCGCGAGCGCTACCAGAGCCGTTTCGCGCGCAAGCCTGGCGCCGTTGCTGCTCCTACAGCCAGTCTGCACTTCGACGACTTGTTACTCTCGCGCATCAAGTCGCGTGGGATCGGCACGGAGCTCGTGACGCTGCACGTCGGTGCGGGGACGTTTCAGCCGGTGCGCAGCGAATCGGTCGGTGCACATGTGATGCATGCGGAGTTCACCGAGGTGGGCGCCGGTGTTTGCGCGGCGATCGCGGCGACGCGCGCGCGCCGCGGCCGGGTCATCGCCGTCGGGACGACCGTGGTGCGCGCGCTGGAAACTGCGGTGGGCAATGGTGGGCTGGCGCCATTCATAGGTGACACCAAGTTGTTCATCGTGCCTGGTTTCAGGTTTCACGTGGTCGACGCGATGGTCACCAATTTCCATCTGCCGGAGTCTACCTTGCTGATGTTGGCGAGTGCCTTCGCCGGTCGCGAGCATGTGTTGGCCGCCTATCGACACGCGGTCGCAGAACGCTATCGATTTTTCAGCTATGGCGACGCGATGTTCATCACACCCACGGCCGGCGCACGCGCATGAGCGCGCTATTCGAGTGCCTGGCGGTCGACGGTGCGGCGCGCCGCGGTCGGCTGACATTGCGGCACGGTACAGTGGCGACACCGGCATTCATGCCAGTGGGCACCTACGGCACGGTCAAGGCGATGACACCCGAGGAGCTCGATTCGTTAGGTGCCGAGATCATTCTGGGCAACACCTTCCATCTGATGCTGCGACCGGGTCCTGGCGTGGTGGCAGCACACGGCGGCCTGCATCGCTTCATGCATTGGCAGCGGCCTATCCTCACCGACTCCGGCGGCTTCCAGGTGTTCAGCTTGGCCGACCTGAGCAAGATCAGTGAGGAGGGCGTGCGCTTTCAATCGCCGATCGATGGATCGGCGGTGCGACTGACGCCCGAGGACTCGATGGACGTGCAGCATGCGCTGCGCTCGGACATCGTCATGGTGCTGGACGACTGTACGGCCTATCCGGCGACCGAGGCCGATGCGCGCGACTCGATGGAGCGTTCCATGCGTTGGGCGGCGCGCAGCGCCACTCATTACGCGCGCCTGCCGACGGTCGATGACGGTCTGGCGCCCGAGGGTCCGCCGGGTGCGCTATTCGGCATCTTGCAGGGCGGCATGCATGTGCCGTTGCGACTGGCGTCACTTGAAGCGCTGACGCGACTCGACTTCCCTGGGTTGGCGATCGGTGGACTCGCGGTGGGCGAGCCCGAGGACGTGCGGCTGGCAGTGCTGGAAGGTGTCTTGCCGCATATGCCGGCGGATCGGCCGCGCTACCTGATGGGTGTCGGCCGGCCGGAGGACATCGTGCAGGCCGTGCTGCGGGGCGTGGACATGTTCGACTGCGTGATGCCCACGCGCCATGCGCGCAATGGCCATCTGTTCACGGCGACCGGTGTTCTCAATATCCGCAATGCCGCGCATCTGCGCGACACTGGGCCGATCGACCCCGAGTGCGGCTGCTACACCTGCCAGCACTACTCACGGGCCTATCTGCGTCACCTCGACCGTTGCAACGAGATCCTGGGGTCGCGCCTCAACACTATCCACAATCTTTACTTCTACCTTGATCTGATGCGGCAGCTGCGGGCAGCGATCGAGCAGGGCGATCTTGAGCGGTTTGCGCGTGACTTTTCGGCTCGACGGCTGGCTTCGGCCGAGGCTGTGGCATAATCGCCGGCTATTTCGCCCATGCGCTCGGCGCCCTGGGCCCGTAATTACCTGATCTACAACGCTTTTCTCTAGGGTGTGATGCTATGAATCCATTTATTTCCGACGCCTACGCACAGGGCGCTGGCGCAGCGCCCGGTGGCTCCTTCGCACCACTACTGATGATGGTGGTGTTCATTGTCATCTTCTATTTCCTGCTGATTCGGCCGCAACAGAAGAAGGCCAAGGAACACCAGGCGATGCTAGCGAAGCTCGCGACGGGTGACGAGGTGGTCACTGCTGGTGGCGTGCTCGGCAAGGTCACTGAAGTGGGCGAGCAGTTCATCACAGTCGAAATCGCCGACGGCGTGCGTATCAAGGTCCAGAGGTTCCAGGTGACCTCGCTCGTGCCCAAGGGCACGCTGAAGAGCGCGTGAGGCCAGATCTCGATGCTCGATTTTGCCCGTTGGAAGTATTGGCTGGTAGCGACTGTGTTGTTAGTCGCACTGGTGTTCGCACTACCGAATTTCTTCGGTGAGGATCCGGCGTTGCAGGTGGCGCGCAAGGATCGAGCTACCATGGATGCCGCGGCGCAGACGAGCGTCGAGGAGTTCCTGCAGAGCCGTAACGTCGCATTCTCGACGACCTTCATCGATACCGGTCGGGTCATGGTCCGTTTCGACGACGTCGGCGAGCAGTTGAAAGCACGCGATGCCGTCAACGATGGGCTCGGCAGCGAGTACATCACGGCACTGTCGTTCGCGCCCCGAGCGCCGGCATTCCTGCGTAAGATCGGTCTGCGGCCCATGCCGCTGGGACTGGACCTGCGCGGTGGTCTGTATCTGCTGTTCCAGGTAGACGTGAAGGGCGCCGTGGAGCAATTGCTGTCCACCTACGAGCAGGATTTCCGCCGGGCACTGAGCGAAAAAGAGATTCGCGTCGCTGACGTCACAGCGCTGGCGCTCGACAGTGAGACGCCCAATGCGGTGCGCGTGTTATTGCCCCCGGGTACCGATCCGTCGCCTGCGCTCGAGTTGTTGGAAGAGCGCTTCACCGATCTGGCCTTCAAGCGCAGCGACACGGCGACCGGCCCGGCGATCGACGCGGTGCTGACGGCCGACCAGATTCGCACGCGCCAGAACTACGCCATCCAGCAGAACATCACCACGCTGCGCAATCGCGTCAACGAACTCGGCGTGTCCGAGCCGCTGGTGCAGCGGCAGGGGCCCGAGCGCATCGCGGTACAGTTGCCGGGTGTACAGAACTCGGCCGACGTGAAGGACCTTTTGAGCAAGGTGGCGACGCTCGAGTTCCGCATGGCAGATGAGACGAACTCGATCGCGGAGGCCGTGAGCCGCGGTCGTGCGCCGTTGGGTTCCAAGCTCTATCGCGACAAGAACGAGCAGCCCGTGCTGCTAAAGCGCGACATCATCGTAACCGGCGATCAACTGACCGACGCCACCAGCACCTCGACGCAGGACGGTCCCACCGTGTCCGTGCGACTGAGCTCGCAGGGCGGTGAGGAAATGCTGAAGAACACGCGCGCCAACGTCGGCCGTCGCATGGGTGTCGTATTCATCGAGATCTCGCGCCAGATGCAGAAGAACGTTGCCGGGGAGCTCGTGCCGCGCGAGATCAAGACCGAGAAAGTGATCAGTCTGGCGACGATCCAGGGCGTGTTCAGCAATCAGTTCCAGATCACGGGGCTGACGACCAGCGAGGCGCGCGATCTCGCTCTGCTGCTGCGCGCCGGTGCGCTGGCAGCGCCCATATTCATCGTCGAGGAGCGCGCGATCGGTCCGTCGCTCGGCAAGCAGAACATCGAGCAGGGCGTGCGTGCGCTCCTGATTGGCATGGCCGTCGTGTTTGTTTTCATGGTGGTTTACTACAAGGGCTTCGGGCTCGTCGCGTGCGCAGTCTTGCTGGCCAACGTCGTGCTGCTGACTGCACTGCTGTCAGGCTTGCGTGCCGCGTTGTCGTTGCCGGGCATCGCCGGCATCATCCTCACGGTCGGCATGGCGGTGGACGCCAACATCCTGATCTACGAGCGCATTCGCGAGGAATTGCGCAACGGCAATACGCCACAGAGCTCGATTCGTGCAGGCTTCGAGAAAGCGTTGTCGTCGATCGCCGATGCGAACATCACGACGCTGATTGCTGGTGTGGTGCTGTGGATCTTCGGCACGGGGGCGATCCGCGGCTTCGCCGTGGTGCTCACACTCGGCATCATCACCTCGATGTTCACCGCGCTGCTGGGCGCACGGGCGCTGATCACGCTGGTGTATGGCGGGCGACGCAAAGTGGCCCGCCTGTCAATCTGATCGTCATCGCTCTCACCAAATAGTCTAGGGGCCGACTCGCATGGAGTTCTTCAGCAAGACGACCAGTTTCGCGTTCATGAAAACGCGCAAGGTCTGGTATGGGATTTCGGTCATCCTGATGGTGGCCTCGCTCACGCTGCTCATTACGCGCGGCCTGAATCTGTCGGTCGACTTCACCGGCGGCGTCACGGTCGAAGCGGCGTACCCGGCCGCTGCCGATATCGAGGCGGCGCGCGCGGCGCTGGCCGCCGCTGGCATCCGCGACGCGCAGGTGCAGAATTTCGGTACGTCGCGTGACATCGTCATTCGCATGCCGCCGCTAGCCGACGGGCAGTCGGGCGCCGATTTGCGCACGCAGCTCACGGCGGCGCTGCGGACAGTCGAGCCGTCCGTGGAAGTCCGACGCTTCGACGTGGTCGGGCCGCAGGTTGGTAGTGAGCTGCTGGAGAGCGCCATATGGGCACTGTCGGTCACCATCGTGCTCATCTTCATTTACGTCGCGCTGCGCTTCCATACCTGGCGTTTGTCGGTCGGTGCCATCGTCGCGGCGATGCATGATCCGCTGATGGTGCTGGGGTTCTTCGCGCTGACGCAGTTGTCGTTCGATCTGTCCGTGATCGCGGCGATCCTCGCGGTGATCGGTTATTCGCTCAACGACACCGTCGTCGTGTTCGATCGCATCCGTGAGCGCTTCGAGCACAACCAGCGCTCGACACCGGAAGCCGTACTGGACCAGTCGATCAACCAGACCCTGTCGCGGACGATAATGACCTCCGGCACCACCTTGTTAGTCGTGACCGTGCTGTTCGTGCTGGGTGGTGAGGCATTGAAGGGCTTCTCGACGGCGCTGATCGTCGGCATCGTGATCGGTACCTACTCCTCGATCTATGTCGCGAGCGCGTTGGCACTCGATCTGGGGTTGAAGGGCGTGCACTTGTTCCCGATCGAACGCAAAGATCCGCTCGACGATTTGCCCTGAGCGGGCACACGCTGCGCGGTGAGCGCGCCGCCTGCTTGTTAGGTTGACGAGGCACGACCGATGATCGAGATGCTGAGCGATCCGGGTACCTGGGTAGCCTTTGCAACCCTGTCGGCGCTCGAGATCGTGCTCGGCATCGACAACATCATCTTCATCTCGATACTCGTCAGTAGGCTGCCGCCTGAGCGACGGGAAGCCGCGCGCATCACGGGCCTCGCACTGGCGATGTTCACGCGCATCGCTTTGCTGTTCGCGATCGTGTGGCTCACCGGCCTGACGGCGCCCTGGTTCAGCGTGCTGGATCAGACGTTTTCCGGCCGCGATGTCATCCTGTTCGTGGGTGGCTTGTTTTTGCTCGCGAAGAGCGTGCTCGAGATCCATCACACACTCGAAGGCGCTGCGGACGATCGCCGGACACGCGTGTTCGCCAACTTCGTGGCGATCGTCGTGCAGATCGCCCTGATCGACATCGTGTTCTCCCTGGATTCGGTGTTCACGGCGGTCGGCCTGGCGCGCCCCGATCAAGTGCCGATCATGGTTGCCGCCATCGTCGTGGCGATCATGGTGATGATCTGGGTGTCTGGCACGATCAGCGAGTTCGTCGACCGCCACCCGACGATCAAGGTGCTGGCATTGGCCTTCCTGATCCTCGTTGGTGCGGTGCTCGTGGCCGAGAGTTTCGAGTTCTCGGTACCGAAGGGCTATCTGTATTTCGCCATGGCTTTTGCCGTCGGCGTGGAGATTGTCAATCTCAGGCTGCGCCAACTGCTGGATGCGCGTCGCGGCGGCGAGGGCGAGGACCAGGGCGGTTAGGGCAGGGCGCCCGATCGCTCCGATCGAGGCTGCATTACTGGCGCGTGATGGTGTCTGGCCCGTATGATCGGCCAAACCGTTCTTCAGGGGGCTCGATGAATTGGCGTACCAAGACTCTCGATCAGATCCTGGCCACGGCGGAAGCCAAGGGCTTGCACCGCTCGCTCGGCGGCTTTCAGCTCATGATGTTGGGCGTCGGCGCCATCATCGGTACCGGCATTTTCGTGCTGACGGCCGAGGCTGCGCAGAAGGCCGGCCCCGGCATGATGGTGTCATTCGTCATTGCCGGCGCGGTCTGCGCGGTGACCGCACTGTGCTACGCGGAACTCGCCTCGATGGTGCCGGTGTCCGGCTCGGCCTATACCTATGCGTATGCGGTGCTCGGTGAGATCGTTGCCTGGGTGGTCGGCTGGGCGCTGATCCTCGAGTACGCCGTGGCCGCGAGCGCGGTATCGGTCGGTTGGTCTAACTACTTCGTCGGTTCGATCGAGCGCTTCTTCAGTCTCGACTTTCCCGATTTGCTCAGTAAGGGGCCGCACGTCGGCGGCATCATGAACGTGCCGGCCGCAGTCATCGCGCTGCTCGTGACCGGCCTGCTGATCCTGGGCACCCGCGAAAGCGCGCGGGTCAATGCCGTACTGGTCAGCATCAAGGTTGTCGCGCTCACCGTGTTCTGCATCCTCGCGATTCCGGTGATCAACGGCGCCAACTTTGAGCCGTTCGCGCCCAATGGCTTCATTGGCGAGATTTCCGGCATGGGTATCGCCGGGGCTGCTGCCTCGATCTTCTTTGCGTATGTCGGCTTCGATGCCGTCTCGACGGCCGCCGAGGAGACGCGCGATCCGCAACGCAACGTGCCTTTCGGCCTGATCGGCAGCCTCGCGATCTGTACGGTGTTCTATGTACTGGTGGCAGCGGGCGCCATTGGTTCGATCGGCGCGCAACCGATCGTCGACCCGGCGACGGGCCTGGCATTCGAGCCCGGCACGCGCGGTCTGGCAGATGCCTGCACGCTGGCGGAGAACGCCAAACAACTGGCCTGTAGCGGCGAGCCGCTGGCGCACGTGATGGATGCGATCGGCTGGAAGACCATCTCCGGGCTCATCAGTCTGGCAGCGTTTCTTGCCTTGCCGTCGGTGATCCTGATGATGCTCTTTGGGCAGACGCGCATATTCTTCGTGATGGCGCGCGACAAACTGCTGCCGTTCAACGATGTGCTGACACGCATCCATCCGAAATTCCACACGCCGCACATCGTCACGGCGATCACGGGTCTGGCGGTGACGGTATTCGCTTCGTTCTTCCCGGTTGGTGTGCTGGCGGATATCTCCAACAGTGGCACGCTGTTCGCGTTCATGATCGTCGCGCTCGGCGTCTTGATTCTGCGGGTCAAGGATCCAGACCGAAAACGACCGTTCCGCACGCCGATCGTGTGGGTCATGGCACCGCTGGCACTCGCTGGCTGCGCGTTTCTGTTCTTCTCGTTGCCATTCCGGACGCAGGTGACTTTCTTCGTCTGGGCCGCAGTGGGGCTCGTGATCTACTTCCTGTACGGGTATCGGCACAGCCCGGTGGGCCGCGAGGTTGCCCGAGAAGAACCGAAGTAGCCGCTCAGGTATCTAACAACCCATGTCGGATATCGACCCGAAGCTCGCCAACCGTATCCTGATCGGCCTGGCGGTCGGCGCGGTCGCGGGCGTCGTGACGCTCCTGATCGGTGCCGTGGCGCCGCCGGTGCTCGACGGCGCGCGCTGGCTGGCGAATTTCGCACTCGATCCGCTGGGGCAGGTATTCCTGCGGTTGCTGTTCTTCGTCGTTATCCCGCTGGTGTTCGCCTCGCTCGCTGCTGGCGTCGCGCAGCTCGGCGAATTGCGGGACCTGGGGCCGCTGGCGACGCGCACCTTCACGCTGTTCCTCATCAACATGTCGATCGCCGTGTTCCTCGGCCTGGTGATGATGAATGTGGTACGGCCCGGCGATGCGCTCGACCCCGACACGAAGACTCAGTTGATGCAGGAGTATGGCGGCGCGGCGGCCCAGACGGTCGAACGCAGCGCCCAGCGTCCGGCGATGAGTCCGCAGACGATCGTCGACATGTTCATGCCGCGCAACCTGTTCGGCGCGTTCGTCGGCAACGATCGCAACATGCTGGGCGAAGTGTTGCCGCTGATCCTGTTCGCGATCCTGGTGGGCGCGGCGGCGATCAGGCTGGGCGATACCAAACGCGACGAAGTGGTCGCAGGACTCGAGCTCGTGACGCGGCTGATGACCGGCATCGTGCAGTTCGCGTTGAAACTCGCACCCTATGCCGTGCCGGCCATGATCTTCAGCGTGATCGTCAAGGTGGGTTGGGACATCGTCATCGCCCTCGGCGTGTTCGTGATCGCCTGTCTCGCCGTGATGCTGCTGCATCTGTTCGGCACCATGTCGCTGTGGCTGCGCATCTGGTCGAAGCGGCGGCCGACGGAGTTCTGGCAGATCGTCAAGCCCGTGCTCATCACCGCGTTCTCGACCAGTTCGAGCAGCGCGACCTTGCCGGCGTCGCTGGCCGTCACGCGCGAGCAGTTAGGCGTCAAGCCCACGACGGCGGGTTTCGTGCTGCCGCTGGGTGCTACCATGAACATGTCCGGCACGGCACTCTACGAAGGCTGTGTCGTGCTGTTCGTCGCGCAGGTTTTTGGCGTGCACCTTGGCTGGGCTGAGCAGGGCACCTTACTGGTGCTCGCGGTGTTGTCAGCCGTGGCCGTGGCCTCGATTCCAGGTGGCTCGCTGCCACTGATCGCCGGTCTGCTGGTTACTTTCGGAATTCCGGCCGAAGGCATCGGCATCATATTGGGCGCCGACCGCCTGCTCGACATGACACGCACGGCCGTCAACGTCGGCTCGGACATCGTTACTGCCGTGATCGTCGATGAACGCACGCCGGCGAAGGCAGTGACGCCACCGACACCCGGGTAGTCAGCTCAGGCGTGCTGTAGCGCGGCCGGCACGTGCGGTGCCAGCGCCTCGAGCAGCGCTGTGTACACGCGCTGCGTGCCAGCGACGATGTTGCCGCCCTGGTTGTAGTCAGCCCCTGTCAGCGTGCCGACGCGCCCGCCGGCCTCGATGACGAGCAGTGTGCCAGCAGCGGTATCCCACGGTTGCAAGCCCATCTCCCAGAACGCATCGACGCGCCCGGCAGCTACGTAAGCGAGGTCGAGCGCGGCCGCGCCAGGTCGGCGCACACCCGCGGAACTGGTCATCACCACCTTGAGCATCGCGAGGTAATTGTCGAGGTGTGGCTCGACCGCGCGATACGGAAAACCGGTAGCGATCAGCGAGCCCTCGAGAGTGCGCTGCTTGCTGACGCGAATCTTCCTGCCTTCGAGCTGCGCGCCGATGCCGCGTGAGGCGGTGAACATCTCCTGGCGCATCGGATCGAACACCACCGCGTGCTCGAGCCGCCCGCGAACTTCGCAGGCGATCGAGACGGCGAAGGTCGGGAAGTTGTGCAGGAAGTTGGTGGTGCCGTCGAGCGGATCGATGATCCACCGTACATCGCCGGGCCGACCGGACGCACCACTTTCTTCCGCCAGGAACGCATGGTCCGGATACAGCCGTCGGATCGTCGCGATGATCTGTTCCTCGGCGGCCCGATCGACTTCCGACACGTAGTCATGCCGCCCTTTGGTCGACACATCCAGGCTGTCGAGCTTCGGCAGACTGCGGACGATGACATCGCCCGCGCGCCGCGCGGCGCTGATCGCGAGATTCAGTAAGGGCTGCATATTCGTAAGTAGCGGCGTGGCGCAAAGGCCTTGCGTATCATACAGGCAGTGCCCGCAAGTTCCATGCAAGCCGCCAATATTCGCATCGTCCTGGTCGAGACTTCGCATCCGGGCAATATCGGCGCGGCAGCGCGTGCCATGAAGACGATGGCGATCGATCAGCTGGTGCTCGTTCGGCCGCAATTGTTTCCACATGCCGAAGCAACGGCTCGTGCATCGGGAGCGAACGATGTGCTGCTGAACGCGCGGGTGGTGGGCAGCGTCGAAGAGGCGGTCGCCGATTGCGGCTTCGTGGCGGCGACGACCTCGCGCGAACGCGAGCACAATTTCCGCGTGCTCGACCTGCGCGAGGCAGTCGCGCGCGCCGTCACTGAAATGACGCGCGGCCCCGTTGCGCTGCTGTTCGGCGCGGAGCGCACGGGGCTCACCAACGAGGAGTTGGCGCTGGCGCACGTGCTGGTGCGGATCCCGGCCAATCCGGACTATCCCTCGCTCAATCTTGCGATGGCCGTGCAGCTCGCGACCTACGAGCTCTACCGGGCCCGCGGCGCTAACTACGAGCAGCCGCCAGCGGCTGTACCGCTCGCCAGTGGCGTCGAGATGGAGCGCATGTACGCGCATCTCGAAGCAGTGCTCGAACTGATCGAGTTCCGCGACCGCACACAGAACGGCACGATCCTGATGACGCGAATCCGCAAATTCCTGCAGCGCGCCGAGCTCGATGCCAACGAAGTGAACATCCTGCGCGGCATTCTCACTGCCGTCGAGCGCCGCCGCCGCCGTGCCGGTGATCCGCCGGCGTGAGCGCGTCGCTGCAACCGGTGTATCTCGACTACGCGGCGACCACGCCGGTGGATCCACGTGTCGTCGCCGCGATGGCCGAGTGCCTGATGCAGGACGGCGAATTCGGCAACCCGGCCTCGACCACACATGGCTTTGGGCTTGCTGCCGCGGCGCGCGTCGAGCGAGCGCGTGCTCAGGTGGCTGCGCTGATCGGAGCGGAGCCGCGCGAGATCATCTTCACATCGGGTGCCACCGAGGCTAACAACCTCGCCCTGCTGGGCGTTGCACGCGCCAATGCCGACCGTGGGCGCCATATCGTGACAGCCCGTACCGAGCACAAAGCCGTGCTCGATCCGGCGCGTCAACTGGAGCGCGAAGGCTTCGTGGTCACCTATCTCACGCCGGACAGCGATGGCCTGATCGATCCGCTCGCGCTGCGCGCGGCCTTGCGTCCCGACACCCAGCTCGTCAGCCTGATGCATGCGAACAATGAAACCGGCGTGCTGCAAGAGCTCGAGCCGCTGATCGAGGAGTGTCGCCGCGGCGGTGTGCCTTTCCATACCGACGCCTGTCAGAGCGTGGGCAAAGTGGCCTTCGATGTCCGGCTATCGCCGCTCGATTTCGCGGCCTTCAGCGGGCACAAGATCTATGGGCCGAAGGGCATCGGCGCGCTGTACGTGCGTGAAGCCGCGCGGCCGCGCATTGCACCGGTGTCGTTCGGCGGTGGTCATGAACGCGGTTTGCGCAGCGGCACGCTGGCAACGCATCAGATCGTGGGCTTCGGCCTCGCGGCCGAGCTGATCGCGAGCGACCGCGACCGCGAGCGGGAGCGCTGCACGAGTTTGCGCGAGCAGCTCTGGCGGGAGCTTGAGGCCATCGGCGCCGTCTATCGCAACGGCCATCCGACGGCGCGCTTGCCGAACCTGCTGAACGTCTCGTTCGACGGCGTAGAGGGCGAGAGCCTGGTGACGGGGCTGGAGGAAATCGCCGTTTCCACCGGCTCGGCCTGTAGCTCGGCCAGTCGTGAGGCGTCGTATGTGCTACGGGCCGTCGGGCGCAGCACACAACTGGCGCAGAGCTCGTTGCGAATCAGCTTTGGCCGGTACACGACCGCCGCGAATCTCGAGCTCGCGGCACGTGTGATCCGACGGGAAGTCGAGCGCCTGCGCGCGGTGGCGCCATGACCGGCACACTGCTCGCCGCCAGCCTGTCGCCGCTGGCAGCGCGCTACTTTCGCGAGCTGCCGGGGGCGGGAGTGCTGCCGGCGGGCGCCACAGCCCATACGGGCGAGGCCGGTTCTGCGGCAGCCGGGACGCATGTGCGCTTCCATCTGCAGGCGGCTGCCGGGGTTGTGACCGCCGCACGGTTCCAGGCTTACGGCTGCCCGCATACTTTGGCCGTGTGCGCCTGGCTCACAGAGGGACTGGTGGGGAGGGCGGCGGCGCCCGGCGGGCCACATGAGTGGGCCCAGGTGTTATCGGTGCCGATCGAGAAACTCAGTCGGCTGCTCACGGTCGAAGATGCGTTGAATGCAGCGCTATCGAGCGCTCTTTCGGAGTAAAATCGCTTTATGGCCATACACTTGACCCCATCTGCTGCAGACCGAGTCAGGCACTCGCTCGCGAGCCGTGGCACCGGACTCGGGCTGCGACTGGGTGTACGCAAGACTGGTTGTTCCGGGTTCGCTTACGTCGTCAACTTCGCCGAGGAGCGGCAGGCGACCGATGCGGTGTTCGAGGAACATGGCGTGAAGGTATTCGTCGATCCTGAGAGCCTCAAGCTGATCGAGGGCACCACCGTCGACTTCGTCAAGCAGGGCCTCAACGAGGCTTTCCGCTTCCACAATCCCAACATCAAGGGCGAGTGCGGGTGCGGCGAGAGCTTCAACGTCTAGCCTGCACAAAATCCCTTTTCTTACCGATACTTCCGCGCGTTGTTTGATTGCCGCCTAGCGGCATTCATCGGTACAATTGCGGGCTGGATCAGCGGCTGCCCTGGCAGTACCCCGCTGGCTTGCTTTTTCGTCCCCCTTGCGAGGAAATGACCATGGCGCATGAGCGCACCCTGTCTATCGTCAAGCCTGATGGTGTCACCCGCAATCTGATCGGCGAGGTGTACCGCCGTTTCGAGGCCGCCGGTCTGCGGGTGATCGCCGCGCGCATGGCACATCTGTCGCAGCGCGAAGCCGAGGGCTTTTACGAGGTGCATCGCGCCCGACCGTTCTTTGGCGATCTGGTGCGCTACATGACCTCCGGACCGGTGATGATCCAGGTGCTCGAGGGCGAGAACGCCATCGCCAAGAACCGCGAGATCATGGGTGCCACCGATCCGAAGAAAGCGGCGCCTGGCACTATCCGCGCGGATCTTGCCGAGAGCATCGAGGCGAACACCGTACATGGTTCCGATGGTGCGGACACGGCAGCGCGCGAGATTGCGTACTTCTTCCGCGAGACCGAGCTTTGTCCGCGAGCGTAAATCTGCTCGGCTTGCCGCAGCCTGAACTGGTCGAGTTCGTCGCCGGACTCGGCAGCAAGCCGTTTCGTGCGCGCCAGTTGATGAGCTGGCTGTACAAGCGTGGTGTCGGCGATTTTGCCGCGATGACCGATCTGGCCAAAGACTTCCGTGCGCAGCTGGCGGCGCGCGCCGAAGTGCGCGTGCCGGAGATCGTCAGGCGGCAGGACTCGGCCGATGGCACGCGCAAGTGGCTGTTGTCGGCCGACAGCTCGCAAGCCTTCGAGATGGTCTACATTCCCGAAGAGGATCGCGGCACGCTCTGCATTTCCTCACAGGTAGGCTGTGTGCTCGACTGCAGCTTCTGCGCTACTGCCCAGCAGGGCTTCAATCGCAATCTCACCGCTGGCGAGATCGTAGGCCAGGTGTGGCTGGCCAATCAGGAACTTGGCTTCGCGCCCGACGAGCAACGCATCATCACCAATATCGTCTTCATGGGCATGGGCGAACCGCTGGCGAATTTTCGCAACGTGGTGCCTGCAATCCGCCTGTTTCTCGACGACTTCGGGTTCGATATCTCGCGTCGGCGCGTCACACTGTCCACGTCGGGGCTGGTGCCGCAGATCTACAAGCTGGCGGAAGAGGTCAATTGCGCACTCGCAGTCTCGCTGCATGCCGCTAACGACCAACTGCGCAACGAGCTGGTGCCGATCAACCGCAAGCACCCGATCGCCGAGCTCCTCGAAGCGTGCTGGCACTATCTGGACGAACAGAATGGCCGCAGCGTCACGTTCGAGTATGTGATGCTGGCGGGCATCAACGACAGTGCAGCCGATGCGCGTGCGCTCGCCCTACTGCTGCGCGGCAGGCCTGCGAAGGTCAATCTGATCCCGTTCAATCCGTTTCCGGGAACGCGCTATCATCGTTCGCCGGCGCCCGTGATACAGCAGTTTCGCGATACCCTGTTGCAGAGCGGGCTGATCGCCACGATCCGCAAAACACGCGGCCAAGACATCGATGCCGCGTGTGGTCAGCTGGCGGGACGCGTGCAGGACCGCACCACGATTCGCCTTGGAGCCAAGAGCTTCGGTCTACAGGTGCAGGCATGAAGCGCAAGCCATCTCACCGACTGGTCCAGGCATCGATCGTCGGAGTCGCGACGCTGTTGCTGACGGCCTGTGTCAGCGGCTCCGCGCAGCGACCTGAATCGAGTAATGCCGAGAATGCCGCCGAGTTCAATATTCAGCTCGGCATCGCCTATCTGCAGCAGGGCAATCTGACGCTGGCGCAGGACAAGCTCGAGCGCGCGCTGGCGCAGAATCCGCGGGACGCGAACGTGCACACGGCGCTCGGGCTGCTGAACGATCGGCTGGACAAGCCGCGCGAGGCGGACGATCACTACCGTACGGCGCTGCGGCTGGCACCGCGCGACCCTGACGTGCTCAACAACTACGCTGTATACCTCTGCAAGCGCGGTCGCCATGAAGAAGGCGTCAAGCGCTTCGAAGAAGTGGCTAACAACCGGCTGTATCGTGCGCCGGAGGCCGCTTACACCAATGCGGGCGTGTGTTACCAGGCTGCGCAGCGGTTCTCCGAGGCTGAGCGGCTCTACCGGCGCGCGCTCGCCGTGCGCCCGAACTACGCCGAGGCGACGCTGCAGCTCGGTAATCTGATGCTCCAGCTCGGACGACCTGCGGATGCCAAGGTGCAGGTGGACGGCTATCTCGCCAGCTTCTCGCCGACGGCTGATCTGCTTTTGTTGGGCGTGCGCGCCGCACGCGCCACCGGGGACGTGCGCGCCGAGGAGCGTTTCTCGCGCCGCCTCAAGGTCGATTTCCCGGATTCGCCGCAGACGCGGGCGCTCGCAACACTGCCGCGCAGCACCAGCTGAGCGCGAGCGGGACACGACGATGAGTGACAGCGTGCCAGCAGACACGTCGCCAACGATCGGCCAGCGCCTCGCGGCTGCGCGTGAGCGCCTAGGGCACTCGGTGGTCGCAGCGGCGGACAAGACTCGCCTCGATCCGGCCGTGATCGCCGGCTTGGAGGCCGATCGCTTCGAGACCCTCGGGCCGCCGGTCTACGTGCGCGGCCATCTGCGCATGTATGCGGAATTCCTCGAGCTGCCGACGGCGGAGTTGTTAGCAGACTACCAGCAATTGTCGAGCGCCGGCGCGCGGCCCGATCTCACGCGGATCGCCAAGGCGGAACGACAGACCGATCCGCGCAAGTGGCTCGGGCCAGTGCTGGCCGCGTTGCTGGCCGTGGTGCTCGCGGCTGTCGCCTGGTGGGTATTGCGCAAGCCGGTGGCAGCGCCGGCGGCCGTTGACATGTCGGCGCCTGTCGTTGCACCAGATATCGGCGTGCCGCTCGAGCAGTTGAACCAGCGCGCGACTGGCAGCGAAGGCCCCGGCAGCGCTGCGGTCGAGCCGGCGCCCGCGCCACCTGACCCGGTTGTTACGCCTGCTGAGCCAAGTACGTCGGGCACGTCCAATTCGACCGCGAACGCGCCACGCACTGCGCCGCCCGTCGCCGCGCCGGCGCGCACTACCGAGCTGCGGCTCAGTCTGTCGGCTGACAGTTGGGTCGAGGTCTATGATGCCGGCGGTCGGCGTCTCTACCACGACGTGGCAACCGCGGGTTCTGTGCAGTCATTTCGCGGTCCCGGTCCGATGCGCATCGTACTGGGCAATGCCGACGCGGCATCATTGGCGGTTGACGGCCGCCCGATCGATATTCCCGCCGAGCTGCGGCGCGGCAAGCTGGCACGCCTCATGGTCAATCCGTCCGGCACCGTAACCCGCGCGCGCTGATTCGGCGGCAATGTATGACTAATCAGATCCAGCCGGTGCGCGGCATGAACGATGTGCTGACCGATCAAATCGCGGTCTGGCAATTCGTCGAGCAGACCGCCGCGGACCTGCTGACCTCCTACGGCTATGAAGAAATGCGCGTGCCGGTGGTGGAGCACACGCAGTTGTTCAAACGCGCGATCGGCGAGTTCACCGATGTCGTCGAGAAAGAGATGTATACGTTCACCGATCTCGGTGGCGACAGTCTGACGTTACGGCCCGAGGCGACCGCGGGCATGGTGCGGGCTGCGATTTCCAATGGTCTGCTGCGCGGTGCGCGCCTCAAAGTATGGTGTGTCGGACCGATGTTCCGCCACGAGAAGCCGCAGAAAGGCCGCTACCGCCAGTTCCATCAGGTCGACGTCGAAGCTATCGGTTTTCCCGGCCCCGACGTCGACATCGAGCTGATCGCGCTCACTGCGCGGCTCTGGCGCCGCCTCGGCGTCGCGCGCGTCAAGCTGCAGATCAATTCGCTCGGTACGGCCGAGTCGCGCCGGCAGTATCGCGAGCTGCTGCAAGCCTATTTTCGTGGCCATCTCGCAGTGCTGGATGCCGATAGCCAACGCCGGCTGGATGGCAATCCGTTGCGCATTCTCGACAGCAAGAATCCAGAGATGCAGGCAGTCATAGCCGGCGCGCCACTGCTGACCGAACACCTGGACGCCGAGTCGGCGGCACATTTCGTCGCGCTGCGTGCTGGCCTCGACGCCTTGTCGATCCCCTACACAATCAATCCGCGTTTGGTGCGCGGCCTCGACTACTATTCACGTACGGTTTTCGAATGGACCACCGATGCACTGGGTTCGCAGGATGCGGTGTGCTCCGGGGGGCGCTATGACGGGCTGATCAATCAGCTCGGCGGGGACGCGACGCCGGCTATCGGTTTTGCGATGGGCGTCGAGCGCGTGGTCGAGCTGGTGCGCCTGGCGGGCGCCGCGCCTGCTGGCAGGCCGCCGGACGTGTACGTGATCGCGCAGGGCGATGCCGCAACACGCGCCGCGCTGGTGGCCGCCGAGCAGCTGCGCAGTGCCTTGCCACAGCGCTCGGTGCACGTGAATCTGGGCGGTGGCAATTTCAAGGCGCAGTTCCGCCGCGCCGACAAGAGTGGTGCGGCATTCGCGTTGATCATCGGCGATGATGAGATTGCGCGCGGAGTCGCCGCCTGGAAACCGCTCCGCGGCGACGGCGCCCAGTTGGATATGTCCTTGGCAGAGCTGCCGGCGCAAGTGCGGGCGGCGCTGACGAATTGAAAGAGAGGCAGATGTGAGCGATTTAGACGATCAGGAACAATGGGAAGCCGTCAAAGCCTGGCTGCGACAGAATCTGCCGTGGATCCTGGCCGGTGTGGCCATCGGCATCGGCGGCCTCATTGGCTGGCGGAGCTGGGAGGCGCGCCAGGTGCGTCTGGCCGAAGAAGCCGGTACCCGCTTCGAGCAGGCGGTCGACGCGTTCAATCGCGCCGACCGTACGCGCGCCTTTACGCTGGTCGACGAATTGACGCGTGATTACGCCAATACGCCGTACGCGGATCTGGCTGTGCTGGTCGCAGCCCGGTCGCATGTCGAATCGAATGAACTAGACAAGGCGGTCGAGCGTCTCACTGCAGTGATGAACAATTCCAAGGATCCCGAACTGCGGCTCGTGGCTCGCCTCCGACTGGCCCGTGTGCAATCTGCGCTGGGCAAGCACGATGAAGCGCTCACCACGTTGGCAGCGGGCCAGCCCGGCAAGTTCGAGCCGCGCTATGCGGAAGCGCGCGGGGATATCCTGTTTGCAAAAGGGGATCCAAGCGGGGCGCTCAAGGCCTATCAGGAAGCCCGTCGTACCGGTGACGAGGCCGTCGTCGATCTGGAACTGCTCGATCTCAAGATTCGCGACCTGGGTGGCAGCCCGACGGTCGCGCAGCAGCCTGCGCCGGCCGAATCCGCCGCTGCACCCGCGCCGTGAAGCGCTCGTTAATGAGGCATTGGTCGATGAACAAACTGACGGCGCTCGCTGCGCTCATGTTGTTAGCAGCCTGTTCCAAGGAGAAGCCGGTCGATCTGCCATCCGAACTGGTGGATTTCGGCCAGTCGGCCAAGGTCACGCGGCTGTGGAGCGCCAGTGTTGGCGGCAGCGACGAAGTTCTGCGCCTGGGGCTGGGAATCGCGGTGCAGGGTGAGCGGCTCTATGCCGCGGGCCACAGCGGCGAAGTCGCGGCCTTCGAGCTCGCGACCGGTCGTTCGGTCTGGCGGACGCGCACCAAAGCGGATCTGGCTGGCGCGACCGGTGCCAATGCCGATCTGGTCGTGGTCGGCTCCAGCGAGGGCGAAGTCATCGCACTGGCCGCTGCCGACGGCGCCATTCGCTGGCGCACGAAAGTGCGCGGCGAGATTCTGGCGGCACCGGCTGTGGGAGCCGAGACAGTCGTGGTGCGCACGGTTGACGGTCGCCTGCGTGGCCTCTCGGCCAGCGACGGTGCTCAGATCTGGGAGACTGAAGAGCAGGTTCCGCGCCTGTCACTGCGCGGCACGGCACCGCCGACGCTCGCCAGAGACCTCGTGATCGCGGGATTCGACAACGGCAAGGTGCTCGCGGTGGGTCTCGCGGATGGCGACACGATCTGGGAAACGCCGGTCAGCGCGCCGACCGGCCGCACCGAACTGGAGCGGCTGGTCGATATCGACGCCGCCGCGAAGGTGGCAGACGACGACGTATTCGTCGCCGGCTTTCAGGGTCGGGCAGCGATGCTGGCGCTCGACTCGGGGCAGATCTGGTGGACGCGGGATGTGTCCAGCTATCGTGGTGTCGATATAGATGACAATGCGATGTACGTCGCGGCTGCCAACGGCGAGCTGTTGGCGCTGCAGCGGCGCACGGGTGTCGAGCTCTGGCGCCAGGATATGCTGAAGTTCCGGCGCCTCTCCGCGCCAGTCGTCGTAGGCGAATTCGTCGCGGTTGCCGATCTCGACGGTTACATGCATTGGTTCGACCGGGCGACCGGGGCGCCCGCCGCACGCATCGGCGGCATTGGCGGTCGAGTGTCGACGCCGCCGGTCGCGGTC
This sequence comes from Steroidobacteraceae bacterium, assembly GCA_041395625.1. GTDB lineage: Bacteria > Pseudomonadota > Gammaproteobacteria > Steroidobacterales > Steroidobacteraceae > CADEED01. Next base: position 82,761 of record JAWLAE010000006.1, read on the forward strand.
GACGGCGTCGTCTATGTCATTTCGGACAATGGTCGTATCAGCGCGCTGCGCGCCACACGCAACGCAGCCGCAAACTAACGACTCGCGCTGCCGCGAGTCATGAGGGGAACAGCATGCTGCCGGTCGTAGCCCTCGTCGGGCGGCCGAACGTCGGCAAATCCACGCTTTTCAATACGCTCACGGGCACTCAGGACGCGATCGTCGCCGACGTGCCGGGCGTCACGCGCGACCGGCAATATGGCTATGGCAAGCTCGGCCCGGTGCCCTATGTCGTGATCGATACGGGCGGACTCGTGGAGCAGCCGTCGGGTATGGATGCGCTGATGCGCATTCAAACCGAGCGCGCTGTAGCAGAGGCCGACCGGGTCGTTTTCATCACCGATGCCCGCGCCGGCGTGACGCCGCAGGATCATGTTTTCGCGCGCGAATTGCGTAAGTCGGGCAAGCCCGTGCTGCTCGCGGTCAACAAAGCCGAGGGCATGGATGTTGCCATCGCTGGCGCCGACTTCTACTCACTGGGCCTGGGCGATCCATGGGGAATCTCGGCGACGCGCGGCCAGGGCTGTCTGAAGTTAATGGACACGGTGTTGGCGGGCTTTGATCCCCCGCCGGCGAGCGAACCCGAAGAAGATGGTGCCATCCGCATCGCTATTATTGGACGCCCGAACGTGGGCAAGTCGACGCTGGTGAATCGCTTGTTGGGCGAGGAGCGTGTCATCGCGAGTGAGCTGCCCGGTACGACCCGCGACAGTATCCTCGTGCCGTTCAAGCGTGATGAGCGTGATTTTCTGTTGATCGACACGGCGGGTGTGCGCCGCCGTGCCAAAGTCGAAGACGAGGTCGAACTCGCGAGTGTCGCCGCGACGCTGCAGGCGATCGACTATGCGCACGTCGTTGTGCTGGTGGTCGACGCGCATGACGCCATCGGTGTGCAGGATGCCAGCGTGCTCGGGCTGGCGCTGCAGCGGGGCCGCGCGCTGATCATTGCGGTCAATAAATGGGATCACATCGAAGCCGAGCAGCGCGAGGAGATCCGCCGACAGCTGGAACTGAAGCTCGACTTCGTGCCGTATTCGCCGGTGTTCTTCATCTCCGCTCTGCATGGCACGGCAGTCGGCGATCTGATGGTGGCCGTGGTGCGAGCCTACGAAGGGGCCATGCGCCAGATCCCGACGCCGCAATTGACACGTGCACTCGAGGCGGCGGTGACGCGCAACGCACCGCCAATCGTACGCGGCCGGCGCATCAAGCTGCGCTATGCGCACCAGGGCGGCCGCAACCCGCCGCGCATTGTCGTGCATGGCAGCCAGGCCGGCTCGGTACCCGAGGCCTACAAGCGCTATCTCGCGAACCTGTTCCGCGAACAGTTCGATTTGTATGCGACGCCCGTAGCCGTGGAATTCCGCAGCGACGCCAATCCGTTCCTGCGCGACAAGCCCAAGGAGAAACGCGGTACGCGCACCTTCAACATGGAACGGCGCGAACGCCGCATCAAGAAGACCCGCGAGAGCCGCGACAAATAAGCCGACACCCGGCGTTATGCTCAGTCGCGCGGCACGGTGCGGCCAATCCGCGTAAAGTTTGGTCCCATGGCCTCGCGCTACCGACCATTGGCTCTCTACGCGCTGCTGCTCGCGGGCGGCGCGGGCGTGTGGCTGCTGCTGGGACTGCGCGCGAGCGGCGACTTTCCGGCAGCGTGGGTCGTGCTGGCCTGCGTTGCAGCGAACCTCTTCATCTGGCAGTTCGGGCTGCCCGCCCCGCGGGTCGGGCTGATTTCACTCGAGCGCCTGCTGCACGTCGGTTTGCTGCTGGTGTATACGGCGCCGGTCGCTGCCGCGATCTGCGCGCTCGCGTCACTGCTCTGGCCGCTCGTCAACCGAGCTTACAGCCACGGCTCGTGGCGGGCTGCGGTGCTGCGTGGCTTGCACAATGCCGGCATGACCGCGGTGATGCTGCTCGCAGCTGGCGCGGTGTATCATGCATTGGGCGGACGGCATCCTATCGAGGCGCTGGCGCTCACCGATGTCGTGCCGCTGTTGGCCATGGCGGTGGTCATGCAGGTGATCAACGTCGTGCTCATCACGCTCTATTTCTACCTCGATGGTCGCGCTATCCGCCGCATCGTCACACCGTTCTACGCGCTGTCCGATCTGATCTTCGTGCCCGCAGGCGTACTTGCCGCCGTGTTGTTCAACTCCGGTGGTGTCGCGACCTTCGGGTTGTTCCTGGCCTTGATGATCGTGTTCGTCCTCAGCTTCAATGGCATCGGCCGATCGTTGTCGGTGGCTGCGACTCAACGCGGCTCGCTCGCGCGGCTCGTGCAAACGCGACGTGCACTGCAGGGCGCGCGTCGCATCGATGATCTCGGCGCGCGTATTCTCGCCGAGGCGCGTTCGCTCTTGCGCTTCGATGAGTTCCAGTTGGCACTGGTCGAGCCGCAGCAGCAAGTGCTCGATATTCGCGTGCACGAGCGTCAGTTGGCGGGCTTGCCGCGCCGCCAGCAGCCGCTCACGGCGGGCCTGCTTGGTTGGGTAGTTGAACAGGGAAGGCCGGTCTTGATCGAGCGCTGGGCGGATGCACCGGCTGGCCTGCGCTCGAGATTGGAGTCGCCCGACGCCGCGGTCGGCTCGTTGATCATGGTGCCGCTGCTGTACGACGGCAACGTGATTGGCGTGCTAGGGGTGCAGCATTCGCGCCCCGGCAGGTATGCCGAGGCGGATCTGCATTTGTTCGAACAGCTGGCCGAACAGGCCAGCGTGGCGTTGGCCGATGCCCGCGCCTTCGAGGACCAGGATGACTACCGTCGGCGCCTCGAGGAGAAGGTCGCCGAACGAACGGCGGAGCTGCAGCGCGCCAATCGCGAGAAAGAGCAGCTGATCGCGGCGCTCGGCGAGCGCAGCTTGAAGCTCGAGCGCCAGGCGGAGGAAGACCCGCTCACCGGCATCGCCAATCGAAGACGGTTCGAGCGACGCCTGCTGGCGGAAATCGACGTCGCCCGCACGGCCGGTCTACCACTGACGCTCGCGATCGCCGACCTGGATCGATTCAAGATCGTCAACGACCGACTAGGCCACACCGTCGGCGACGAAGTGCTGCGGCAAAGTGCTGCGCTCATGATGAACACCTGCCGGACGACAGATCTGGTCGCCCGCATCGGTGGCGAGGAATTTGCCATTATTCTGCCGGCTACCAGTCGGGCGGATGCCGTCGATTTCTGTGATGCACTTCGTCGGACGGTCGAGCACCACCGCTGGTCGGCATTGCATCCGCATCTGCGCGTGACGCTCAGCGTCGGTCTGGCGGAGTGGCACGAGGCACTCGATGCCGTCGCGCTGCAGCAGCTGGCCGACCAGCAACTCTATGAGGCCAAACGGGCGGGCAGGAATCGCGTCGCCTGAGCGCGTCAGTTGGCGAGGAACAGCAACGGTTCGACCATCGCTCGATTGAGCGACACGCCGAAATGCAGGTGCGGGCCGGTCGCGCGCCCGGTGGCGCCGACCGCGCCGATCGCCTGACCGGTCGAGATTTCATCGCCCGGCTGCACGCCGATTTTCGAGAGGTGGCAGTACATCGTCACGATGCCCTGGCCATGATCGATGAAGATCGTCTTGCCGTTGAAGAAATAATCGCCGGTCGCGACGACAACGCCGGCAGCCGGCGCCTTGACGGGCGTGCCGGTCGGTGCCGCGATGTCGAGCCCCGAGTGCGGATTACGGGCCTGATCGTTGAAGTAGCGCCGAAAGCCGAACGGGCTCGACAGCCGGCCGCGCAGCGGCCACTCGAACACCAGCGTCACCGGCACGCGGGGTGAGAAAGTGGCAAGCGCATCGGCTTGTAGCTGGCGCTCGCGCTCGAAGCGAGCCAGATCCTCGGGCGAGAGATCGACCTGGCTGGGTGCCACCTTGAGGCGCTGCGCAGGGTAGTCCTTGCCGGTGACGGCAAAGTGCAGCGTTCCGGTCGTGGCCTGCTGGCCTGTGCCCGGGCGTTCGACTAACAGCTCGTGTTGGCCCGGCTTGGCGCTGAGTGGAATGCCGATCACCGCTTGCCATTGATCGCCAACGCGGGTGACGAACGCCGGGTTGCCGTCGTAACGCACTTGCGGCGCGGCCGCGGCTGGACCGAGTGGCACGATGACGACACCACCGGGGACGGCGAGCTGGCGGGGCAGGGTATCGCTGGCAAGCCCGCGGACTGGCGTCGCCAGGCAGAGCAGCGCGATCGAGAGGCAGAGTGCCAGACTAAGTTTCATGCGCTGCATTTTTGTGGGTAGCGGTAACGGTGGCTGTAATGCGGCCGTGCGCAAGGCGTGCGTCGATCGCCTCGCCCACTGCCACGGAGTCTGCGCTCGCGACGAGGCGTCCGTCGGTGGCCCGTGTCACGATGGCGAAGCCGCGCTGCAGCGTGGCCAGGGGGCTTACAGTATCGAGCGCGCGACCTGCGAGTGTCAGACGTTGTGCTAGGTTCGTGACTCGAATGCGCATCGCATGCACCAAGCCCAGTTCGAGCGCCGCGCGCCGTGCTTCGAGCGCGCTCAGCCGATGCGTGGGATTGTTGGCGGCGAACCGCGCCGCGATCCGTGAGTAGCGGTCCCGCGCCTGCAGCCATGCGCTGCGTTGCGCTGCCACCAGTCGTTGCTCGAGATCGTCGAGGCGTTGCACATGCTGTGCGAGACGTGCGCCCGGGTGCGAGACGGACAGGCGCCGACGCAGATTCAGCAGTCGCTCCGTGTCGGTGCGCAAGGCGCGGCGCATGCAGCGCGCGAGTTGCAGTTCAGTCTGCTCGAGCGAGGCCAGCCAGCTACGTCCGTCCGGCACTACCAACTGTGCCGCAGCCGACGGCGTCGGCGCGCGCACGTCTGCCACGAAATCGGCAATGGTCACATCCACTTCGTGACCGACGCCACTAACGACCGGAATCGGACAGGCGGCAATGGCGCGCGCGACCCGCTCGTCATTGAAGCACCAGAGATCTTCCAGCGAGCCGCCGCCGCGCGCGACGATCAGCACGTCGCATTCGGCCCGTCGTCCGGCCGTCTCGATCGCGGCGACAATCTCGGTCGCTGCCGCCGCGCCTTGCACGGCGGTTGGGTAGATCAGCACCGGAATCGCGGCAAAGCGCCGCGCCAGCACATGCAGGATGTCGCGTATCGCGGCGCCCGACGGCGACGTCACCACGCCTATACGGCGCGGCACCTCGGGCAGCGGCCGCTTGCGTTCCGCGGCGAACAGGCCTTCGGCGGCCAGCTTGTTCTTGAGTTGCTCGAACTGGCGCTTGAGCGCGCCGAGGCCGGCTTCCTCCAGATGCTCGACGATCAGTTGGAAGTCGCCGCGCGGCTCGTACAGGCCGACACGGGCCCGTGCCAGCACCTGCTGCCCGTCGCGCGGCCGGAATGCGACACCAGCATTGCGCGTCTTCCACATCGCACAGCGCACCTGCGCCGAGCCATCTTTCAAGGAGAAATACCAGTGGCCGGACGCGGGTACCGAGAGATTGGACAGTTCGGCCTCGATCCAGATCACTGGCATGCCCGATTCGAGCAGCAGCCGTACTTCGCGATTGAGCCGTGAGACCGAATAGACATCGCGCTCGGACGGCGGCCCGGCGAGGCCGCGGCGCGAGGGCGGCGTGCGCACGGAAAAACTCATTTTACTAGTGTATAGCGAATGCATGGCCTATGCATGGCGTGCGGACAGCCGGCAGTGTCGAGGTTTACCGCTGCGGGCAAGGGCCGTACAATCTCGCACCGCCAGCCACCCCGACTGCCGCATGCGTATTCTCGAAGAAGCATTGACCTTCGACGATGTCCTATTAGTCCCAGCTTACTCGGAGGTGCTGCCACGCGAGGTCGACCTCGCGACGCGCCTCACGCGCGGCATCACCCTCAACCTGCCGGTCGTGTCGGCCGCCATGGATACGGTGACCGAGGCACGCCTCGCCATCACCATCGCGCAGGAAGGCGGCATTGGCATCGTGCACAAGAGCCTGACGATCGAAGGTCAGGCCCGCGAAGTGGCGCGCGTCAAGAAGTTCGAGAGCGGGGTGATCAAGGACCCGATCACCGTGCCGCCCGAGACGACGATCCGCCAAGTGCTCGATCTCACCAAGGCGCGTGGTATCTCCGGTGTGCCGGTCGTGCAGGGCAGGCAGGTGGTCGGCATCGTCACGCATCGCGATCTGCGTTTCGAGGAACAACTCGACGCCCCGGTGTCGACGGTGATGACACCGAAAGAGCGCTTGATCACCGTGCTCGAGAATGCCCCCAAAGAAGAAGTCCTGCTGCTGCTGCACAAACACCGCATCGAGAAGGTGTTAGTGATCAGAGGCGACATGGAGTTGATGGGCATGATCACCGTCAAGGATTTCCAGAAAGCGAAGGAATTTCCGCGTGCCTGCAAAGACCCCTCTGGCCGGCTGCGCGTCGGTGCGGCCGTCGGCACGACGCCTGATACCCTCGACCGGGTTGCCGCGCTGCGCGACGCGGGAGTCGATGTCGTGGTGGTCGATACCGCCCATGGTCATTCCCGCGGCGTGCTCGAAACGGTGGCGCGCATCAAGGCCAGGTACTCGGATCTGCAGGTGATCGGCGGCAATATCGCGACCGCCGAGGCGGCGCGCGATCTCGTCAAGGCCGGCGCCGATGCCGTCAAGGTGGGTATTGGTCCGGGTTCGATCTGCACCACCCGCATCGTCGCCGGTGTCGGCGTGCCGCAGATCTCCGCCGTTGCCAATGTGGCGGAAGCTATCCGCGATGAGATTCCGGTGATCGCCGACGGCGGTATACGTTTCTCGGGCGATCTGGCCAAAGCCATCGTCGCCGGTGCCAACGCCGTCATGATCGGCAGCATGTTCGCCGGCACCGAGGAGTCGCCGGGCAAGGTCGAGCTGTATCAGGGTGCGTCGTACAAGGCCTATCGCGGAATGGGCTCGTTGGGCGCCATGGGCGAGCGGCATGGTTCGGCCGATCGTTACTTCCAGGACGCTGCCACCGAACTCGAGAAACTGGTGCCGGAAGGCGTCGAAGGGCGCGTGCCCTATAAAGGCAGTCTGGTGTCCATCCTGCATCAGCTGGCCGGCGGCTTGCGCGCCGCGATGGGCTACACCGGCAGCAACAGCATCGAGCAGATGCGCAAGCGGCCGCAGTTCGTTCGCGTGACGAGCGCTGGCATGCGCGAAAGCCACGTCCACGATGTGGCGATCACCAAGGAAGCGCCTAACTACCGCGTCTCATGAGTGGTGTGCCGCAAGCAGACATACACGCCGACCGGATCCTGATACTCGATTTCGGCGCGCAGTACACGCAGTTGATCGCCCGGCGCGTGCGTGAGAGCGGCGTCTACTGCGAGATCCACCCCTGGGACATCAGTGACGCAGACGTGCGGGCATTCAAGCCACGCGGCATCGTCCTGTCCGGCGGACCCGAGTCCGTCAACGCCGCCGCGCCGCCGCGGGCGCCCGAATTGGTGTTTGCGCTGGGCGTGCCCGTGCTCGGCATCTGCTATGGCATGCAAACCATGGCGCAGCAATTGGGTGGTCAGGTGGAGGCGGCCGAGCACCGCGAGTTCGGCTACGCCGAGGTATCGCTGCAGGGTGCCTGCCGGTTGTTCGACGGCCTGGCCGATCGTCGCGACGCGGCAGGCCGTGCCGTGCTCGACGTGTGGATGAGTCATGGCGACCGCGTCGCGCAGTTGCCGCAAGGTTTCATTGCCGTCGGTGCCAGCAGCAATGCGCCCCTCGCAGCGATCGCCGACGAAGCGCGTCGTTTCTACGCCGTGCAGTTCCATCCCGAAGTGACGCACACGCTGCAGGGCGCGCGCCTGCTCGAGCGCTTCGTGCGCGAGATCTGCGGTTGTGCGGCCCTCTGGAGTGTCGGCAACATCATCGACGACGCGATCGCGCGGGTGCGGGCTCAAGTTGGCACCGGGCGCGTGTTGTTAGGTTTGTCGGGCGGCGTCGATTCGTCGGTGGTCGCGGCGCTCCTGCATCGGGCCATCGGTGATCAGTTGGTCTGCGTGTTCGTCGATCACGGGCTGTTGCGCCTGGGCGAGGGCGATCAGGTGATGCGGACCTTCGCCGACAACCTCGGCGTGCGAGTGATTCGGGTCGATGCCGAACAGCGCTGCCTGGCTGCGCTCGGCGGCGTGGCCGACCCCGAGCAGAAGCGCAAGATCATCGGCAAACTTTTCATCGAGGTGTTCGACGAGGAGTCCGGCAAGCTGCAGGGGATCGACTACCTCGCGCAGGGCACCATCTACCCCGATGTCATCGAGTCTGCCGGCAGCAAGACCGGCAAAGCGCATGTCATCAAGTCGCATCACAACGTCGGTGGGCTGCCGGCCAACATGCGCATGCAGTTGGTCGAGCCGCTACGCGAGTTGTTCAAGGACGAGGTGCGCAAGCTCGGCGTCGAGCTCGGACTACCGCGCGAGATGGTTTATCGGCATCCGTTTCCGGGCCCCGGACTCGGGGTGCGGATCCTGGGTGAAGTACGCAAAGAGTTCGCCGATCTGCTGCGCCGTGCCGACGCGATATTCATCGAGGAGCTGCGCCGCCACGAGCTCTACGACAAGACCAGCCAGGCTTTCGCCGTGTTCCTGCCCGTGCGCTCGGTCGGCGTGATGGGCGATGGTCGACGATACGATTACGTGGTCGCGTTGCGCGCGGTGGAGACCATCGACTTCATGACAGCCCACTGGGCGCGCTTGCCGTACGATTTCCTCGATCTCGTCTCACGCCGGATCGTCAACGAGATCGATGGCGTGTCGCGCGTGGTATATGACGTGTCGGGCAAGCCGCCAGCGACGATTGAGTGGGAGTGATTAGGGGTGTTTCGCGGTCTATCGGCACCCCGCGAAATCAGAGCCTAACTCACTGAATAAAAACAAATAAGCTCTCCGAACCTTTCGCCATCTATCGGCCTCAAGCGGGACACTCTGACGGTAAAACTGACGGTATGGGTTTCCTGCACCCCAAGAGACCCCGATTGTTACCGTCATAAAGTCGACGGTAATGCAGACAAGAAAACTGTGGAATTGCAGGGGAAAAATAGCAGAAACCCCTGATTTCCGCGGTGAGGATTGAGGGAATTGGGCTTCTGACGGTAAAATTGGGGCCGCGCCAGAACGGGGGCCCGCCATGCTTACCGACATCGCCCTGAAGAAGCTCAAGCCCCGGGAAAAGCCGTACAAAGTGACGGACCGGGATGGGATGTACGTGACGGTCTCGCCGGCCGGGACGATCACGTTCCGGTTCGACTACCGGATCAGCAACAGGCGCGAGACCCTCACCCTGGGGCGCTACGGCCCGGCGGGGCTATCCCTGTCCGCCGCCCGCGAGAAGTGCATCGCTGCCCGGAACACGCTCGCCCAGGGGCACTCACCGGCCCGGGTGAAGCAGCGGGAGAAGCGCCAGCTGGCAGCCGCCGAGACCCTGGGCCAGTTCGCCACGAAGTGGCTGGACGAGGGCCCGATGGCGGAGAGCACCCGCACCATGCGCAAGGGCATCTACCGGCGAGAGGTCGAACCCGAACTCTCGAACCGCCTTCTGCCGGAGGTGTCGTCGGACGACGTGCGCATCCTGTGCCTCAAGATCAAGAACCGGGGGTCGCCCGCGACGGCCATCCACGTCCGGGACATCGTGAAGGGCATCTACAACTTCGCGAACCTGCACGGGCACAAGGTCCCGAACCCGGCCAACGAGGTGGCGCCGACATCCATTGCCACGTTCAAGCCGCGCGAACGGGCGCTCAGCCCCGAGGAGATCCGGATCGCGTTCACGCTGATCGACAAGGTGTCGTTCGCCCATATCCACCGCCTGGCGCTGCGGATGATCCTGCTGACGCTCGTGCGCAAAAGCGAACTGGCGAAGGCGATGTGGAGCGAGATCGACTTCGACAAGGGCGTCTGGACGATCCCGAAGGAGCGCATGAAGGCACGCCGGCCGCACAGCGTCTATCTGTCGCGCCAGGCGCTGGAGATCTTCACCGCGCTGAAGCTGATGGCCGGAAGCTCGCCCTACGTATTCCCTTCCCGCTATGACGCCGATGTTCACATCGCGGCGAGCACGCTCAACCGGGTCACGTCGCAGATCGCCGAGAAGGCCAAGGCGGAGAATCTGCCGCTGGAGATGTTCACGGTTCACGACCTGCGCCGCACCGGGTCGACGATCCTCAACGAGATGGGCTTCAACCGCGACTGGATCGAGAAGGCGCTTGCGCACGAGCGCAATGAGTCTTCGCGGGGCACGTACAACCGCGCCCAGTACGCCGAGCAGCGGCGGCACATGCTTCAGGAATGGGCGGACATGATCGACGCGTGGGTGGCGGGCAAGACGCACACGCCAGTACTGCTGCCGTCGTCGATGAAGGTGATCGCAGCGCAGGCGCTAACCTGACTACCTCATACGAAATGATTGAAGCTCGGTCGTCGCCCCGAATCCTCGCACCACACGACGTGGCCCTTCTTAATCCAGAAGTGCGCGTAAGTTCCTGCGGTTTGGCGAACCGACGGATGCACGGTTGGGCGTCCTAGAATATCGCGTGAGATGGCCCAGCGCGGACGGTGATTCGCCTGAAGCGACAACTGGATGAGTTCGCGGGCGTCGCTCGGACACAGGAAATACGCCCACTTCTGGAAACCCGGCCCGCCGACAACATAAATGATTCCCGGAGCCATATCGGCTTGCAGTGGATGGTCCGCGACGACGCGCATGTAGAAGTCTGGCTTCTCAGCAACGCCAAGCCAAACAAAAAGCGCCCGAACAGCTGAACGAATCTCATCCATCCCTAGTCCATCCTGCCTAGGAACGGATCTACGTCTCCGGCACCCCATAGCGCACTGGAACCACAAATCTGACAGCTTGCCCTGGACGTGTGCCCTGGTCGCCGGTCCTCTCCGTAGTGGAATTTCCGCACGCGGTTGGCTGAGGCTCCCTCCGGGCCCCTGAAACCTTGCAGGCGGTGAATCAGCTCATTCACCGCCATGCAGGCGGTCTCCGTTGTGAAGGTCACCACCGCGGGGCTCGGATTGCCTGCGCCGACAACGTACGACTCGGATTTCCGACGTTCATATTCCTCAGGATTCTTTCGACGCATTGTCTCGGAGCGGGCTGCTTCCGGATCTATGACATCCCGGCAAAGCAGGCAAGTGTGGTTCGGACCCAAGACGGTGACGCGCCCATCGAGGGCTCGGATTGTCTGTGACCCCTCCGGCGCAGGCTCTATGGCCAGGCCGATGTCGAAAACAGGAGTGAGGTAGTAGTACGCGAAGCGGTTCAGAAAGAGTCGTCCCTCATGATCATCTGTGCAGCCGAAGATGACATCAGAGGCTCGAAGTACGTCTCGGCACGCCGGATCTGCGACCCACGCTTCGATCGGCACAACCCGGGAGCCCAGTCCCAATTCTGTTATCGAGCGCGCTACCACCTCGACCTTCGGGCGCATTGCGTCAGCGTCCGCTTGGCGGGAGCCGTGAAGCCGATTCAGATTTGTTACATCAACAACATCGTTGTCGATGAGCGAGATTTGGCCAACGCCGAGCCGTGCAAGCAGCATCGCAACCGCGCTTCCAGTGCCGCCGCATCCCACGATGGCCACGCGTAGCCGACGCAAGTCTTGATTGAGTGCTTGGCCAAACGCCAGAGCCTGCCTATGAAAGGCAGGAATGGGGAGTGTGGCGGCGCGGTCAGGGTAGTGCAGGGCTAGACGCTCGCCAGCAACGCGCACCATGCGCAGCGGCGCGGCGCCATTCGGTAATGGAGTTAGCCAAGTGCGACCTGTGAGGAGACCATCAGCGGTCAGCACAAGGCTGAGCATCTTGGTTCCGACGCCATTGCGGTTTACAGCCAGTTGTACGAGATCAGGCTCGTTGGCGTCATCCTGCGCTGAGAAGAAGCATTGGCCTGCACCATGGCTATGCACGATTCCTATCTCTTGGCCGTTGGCGTTGGCTTGCCTCAATGCCGACACGAATGACGCCGTCTGCCATGTGATGAGGTTCGCTGTTCGCTCAATGACATGTTCATCCGGTACAGGGATGATTCGTGAACTAAGGAACTTGGTGTGCGCTTGGCGATCCCACGGGTCATTGCGAACCACCGCCCGGTTGCAGAGCATGTAGGCGGCATGTTCGCAGCCATCGTCACGAATCAGGTGAGACTTCAGCTGCTCGAAGTGTTCGTGCTGCAACGTCAAGCTGTAGGTTGTCATGCGGCAGCCTTCTCAAGGGCTTCTTCGACGCGCTTGATCATTGTCCAGATGCCGTCTGTTCCGGGGCGCCACTCCGGGTTGTGACGTGACCATCGCTGCCAACGCCGGCCGCCGAATTCCAGTGGCTGGTCAGCCGCTCGGGGATATGTGTTGGTGGTAGTCAGCCGTACCCAGGGTTCGAGATAGAACATGTCCGGGGCGATATCGGGATATCCGCCGGGGAGCAGGATCAGGACGTCCGCGGAAGTGGCGTCAAACCGGCCACATGGCAGCGGCCGGCCCCTGAGGATGATGGCTTTGCTCCCATTCTCCTCAGTGGCTTCGAATGCAATGCCCTTCGAAGCAAGGTAGTCGCGATCTGCAGGCGGAAGAGTGATCATGTGGTTACCCTTCAGTCGTCGTCTTCTTCCCCGTGAAGAACCGTTCCGTCCCCTTCTCGGTGACATCAATCTGGTCATCGTCTTTCACGAGGCGATCTTCCGGACCGCGGACATCCTGCCATGCGTCGTAGGCAGCACGATCAACTCCGGCAAGCGACTTGATCTCAAGGCCGGTGATGGTCGCCTTGGGCCAGTCGTGCGGTTTTTGGTCGACGATGATTTTGTACGTCGTGTGATGGGGCTGCTTCTGCTGTTCGTCACTCATTCGAGTCACTCCTTGCCGGGTGGATTCAAAGCCGACCGGCGGAACGCCAATCCGCCGATCCGCTAAAAAGCGTATCGCAGGCCGCAGGTAGTTGCAAGCCCAATTCCCGAACGGAAGTTTTTGCGGCTAGAGCAGCCTTAGAAGAGCGACCGGGACGGCGCGCCGTCGGCGAGGATGCCGAGCTTGGTCAATCTGACGCGCGCGGCGTCCCCGGATACCTCGAAAGCAGCCTTTATCTCGTCAACTAACGCCAGCCCGTGGCTGTCACTGGGGCTCACGGCACCGAAAATGTTGTGTTGCTCCTGGTAGGCAACCACGACCCGACGAACGAGGGTGACGGGCATCAATATTGCGCCGCACACGTAACCGGCCTGCCATTCCATCCAGTCGTACTGACTGGCGTTGAGGATGTCGTCGCGCTTGCAGACCTGCTTGTTTGCGTTCGGGTTCGACCGAAGGAGGTCCTTCTGCGGCGGTTCGGTTTCCCACAGGTAACCGTGAAACTTCACGTGCCCGTATTCGTGTGTAAGCGTGGTCCGCAACCTGTTGCTGTAGCGAGTGTCACCCGAGAGTCTTTCCGAGATTCTTACAGTCGGCTTTCTGCCTGGCGTGAATTCCGTAACGCCCTCGACGTCCGAGCCGTACTCCGAGAGGTCTGCATACAGGTCAAGGTCATCGGTGTCGCGCTCGATGAGGCGCGTCAGATCTTGGGTCGAAACGGGGAAGCGAACCTCTCCCCGAGACCTCAGGAAACTAGTAATCGCGCTCTCGCATTCGCGGTCCAGCTCGTCCGGTTTGTAATGCGGTCGCCTCGAAAAGCGGCCGGTCTTGTCGGGGACGTACTGCACGATGAGTCCTAGCTGCGCTTGCCACCGCTGCGGAAAGCGCGCATCGCTTGGGTCACATCCTTCTCTGTCATTTTCTTGCCGCGAATGTCTTCCGGGAACCGGCCGGCGAGAAAGTAGAGCCAATCAGCCTCGATGCCCAGGGCCTCCGCAAACTGCTGAACCAGTCGGTCCGAAGAAGGGCTGCGTCGGTCATGCTCAATATCGTTCAAATACTGCGGCGAAATCGGCTCACCATCGTCCCGAAGAACCCTTTCTGCCAAATCCTTCAAGCTCCAGCCCTTGGCCTTTCTGCCGGTACTGATCGCCTTTCCGAATGTGGTTTCGCTCATGTTTGCAAGCTCACGCTGCCGTCCATCTAACGTCAATACGCGGATCAGCGTATTATGCGCGTCCTTTGTTCAGATTCCAACTCGCCGGCAGATCGGCACGGCCGACGCCTGCGACATCGAACGTTCGGGTAATGGTTGGGCTGTTCGCTGCCAAGCGGGCATGCTTCTCGCTTGGCTGTGAGCCATTGCTCGACCTCGTCCAGGTCCCACACTACGCACTTTGAGGTGAGATAGAAGCGCCGCGGAAAATCTCCGCGCCTCTCCATCTCGTAGATCGTGGTGTCCGCAAGGGGGACGATCTTTCGCAGCTCGCGGCGACGGACGGCGCGCTGACAGGTTCGGATGACTTCGCCTTCAAGTGCGCCGGGAGCGGCTGTCACGGGCGTTGCCCTCCGGCAGTGTGGCGCAGCTCGGGTTCTTGAGTTCTTTTGTTACTCCGGCTCGCGTCGAACGGCAGGCAAGCCTGGCGTGGGGTCGCGTGCCGACAACGTCCCGATCGTGGGCTTTGGTCGGCTTCTACCGTCATGTTCTGCGTCAGCCAGTCGAGCACGTCGGCCCGATGCCAGCCGACCGGCTTTCCACAGTGAGTGCGCTGCTTCGGGAATCGTCCGAGGACCGCGAGGCCAAGAAGCAGCCAGCGCGGACGACGAGTCAGGCGTGCGATCTCGTTCGCGCTAAGCAGCGCGCGCAGGTCCGGAAGCGGTTCGTTGACCCACCGAGGCAGGCGAAGGTCCTGCGACGTGCGAATGATCGTCGGGGCGGCAGGCGGGCTTTCATCCGTCGATCGGGTATCCATGTTCTTGCCTCATCTACGTGACGTGATGGGGTCAAGAATGCGCAGGCGAGACGCGAAAAGCAGCGCACGGATTCAGGGAAGAGATGGACCAAACGCCGCCTGAATGAACGACGAGATCAATGGTCGTTCACGGTTTTCCGGTGAAGTACCTGAGAAACTCTGTCGTTCACGGTCGACGACGAGCTTCGAGAAATGCCGTGAGCTGCGCGTAGTCGGCAGCGCGCTTCGCGGCAGATCGCTGCCCGAGATTCGTTAGCTTGCGACGCACGCCGGGCAGAACGGCCGCATGCGGCAGTTCGATGAGGCTGAAGTCCGGCGCTTCACGCTCGATGGATTCGAGGAACGCTCGCGAGGGGTCATCGAGTAGCTCGGAGATGCGCTGGAGAAGCCGCGCCCGGACATCGAGTAGCGCCGCGGCGGTTACCGGCTCTGCGGTCATGCCCGCGAAATGTGCGTTGAATATCTGGTCGAAGTCGCGAGGCTCCTGCGGCGACAGCATCTCCGCAGCAGGCTTCGAGCTGCAGGTGAGGTACACGAGGAACGTTCGCCACAGGCGTTCATCGATTCGCCCTTGATCGAGAAGGGGCTGGAGATCGAAGAGATCACGGGGATGCTGGCGAGACAGAGCCGCGGAGAGCTTTCCTGCATAGAGATCCGCGAAATCGAGAACCTGCATCTCGGCGAATCCGAAGTTCTGCTCGACGCCAGGGCGTACGCGCATGGTCCGAACCGGATGAACGGTGCCGCGCATCACCGGGGTCGTCTCGATCTGCACGCGCGCGCGGTTGCGGCTTGCGATCAGGCGATGGACGCCCGTCGCTTCCGTTCCGCTGGTCTGTACCTGCAGTCGCAACGGTCCGGTGCGCAGTTGCTCGCCGTTGGCTTCCAGCGCCGCGGAGATGTCGCGCACATCGCTGGCGAAATCACCAACGGGCAGCCATGTCAGATCGATATCGACGGAGAGGCGCGGGAGGTCGTGCTCGAAGAGGTTGATCGCCGTGCCGCCCTTCAGCGCGAAGCGTTTCTCTTCCGCCAGTGTCGGCAGAATCTCGACCAGCAGCTTCACGCGCTCGGCGTAGCGGTTATCCCAGTTGTTCATCGAGATCGGCCGGCAGGGTTATCTGATATTTGGCGTTCAGCTTGCCGCCCGGGACGAGGACGCGCTTGCCGCGACCGAGATCCACGTTCTTCATGCTCACATGTGCCAGCCATGCGTGACGATGCCGGTCGGCGAGGGCGAGGAACAGACGCTTTGCCTTGACGCTCTCGCAGTGCTGCAGCAACGCGCTGACGAGCTGCGGTCGGAGCGTGGCGAGTCCTTGCATCAGGGCATTGGCTTCGTGCACCAGCGCGCTGTCTGGTGTCTCGTCGCACAGTTCCAGTATTGCCCGCTCGGGAGTGGAGAACACGACGCCGGCCGCGTTCGTGTCGTCGGTCGCGCGTTCGAGCCCCTGTGCATTCAAGGTGTCGTCGGGCGTTTCGGCGCCGAACAAGAGCGCCGGCCAGTCGAACGGTCCTTTGCCGCACGCCTGCACTCGCTCGCGGAGCGGCAGCTTGCCTGCCCAGGCTGGCAACTTTGCCGGACCATACAGGGTCAGGGTCGCGGACTCGCCAAGGCGCAGGTAGTGCTCATGGCCCTGACGGGCGAGCGCATATCGGCCGCCGACGTGGAGGGGCAGCTGCTCCAGGTGCTGCAGGGCTCGCAGGAGCCCTTCCCAGGTCGGTTTGCCGCCCTTGCGGAGGTAGACTCCACGCGTAGGCGACTGCAGCCAGCCGCTCGCCATGTAGCGGGCGACGAGGTTGCTGGGGTATCCCTGGGCGCGCAGCCACCGGCTGGAGACCAGGGTCGTATCCCCGAGGGTCTCCAGAAGCCGGTTTAGCTTTTCGTTTTTTGAGTCACCCATGGTGACTAAAATAGGTGTTCCGTAAACCATTGACAAGCCGAGGTTTATGGAATGTGATTTATAGTCACTATTAGTGACTATTTCGCGCGGTAGCCGACCCAGGAGACAGGCATGGCGCAGATTCATCCCGCCCTGGGCGCATCGGCCCGGATGACCTGGAAAGTCGTGTCTTTCCCGCTGATCGCCGGCCTGCTGCTGCTGAAGCCGGCCGTGGACGCCCTCTGCGCCTTCGTGCTGGTTTTCGGTCTGGTGGCGGCCGTCGCCTTCGAGCTGTCGGCCGTGGGTCCGCGGTTCCCGTTCCTGCAGATCGCCGGGATGGCGCTGGGCTTCGGCGTGTTCGCCGCCCTGTACCACCTCGTCCTGATGGTTCTCGTCAGGGACTAGCAGAGCGTCTACCGCGGCAACCCGAACAGACTTCGCGTCGCCGCGCCCACTTGTCGATCAGCATGGCGCTCTGGCAGTGGAGGCATCGAAACAGCTCGATGTCCTCTGAACTCGCCGCGCCCCGCGCCAGCAGCGCGGCCTGGTCGAACTCCATGTCCGCGGTTGGCTCCCACTCGCGGAAGATTTCGAAGGCGGTGCACAGCCGCTCGCCGTTCTCCAGCCCCGGCTGAAGGTCCCATGACTTGCCATGCGGCATGAAGCGTTGGCACAGCGCCTGATGAATGCTGATGAAGACGGTCGCGTGACTCAGACGCACGGAGGAGCGGAAGAACGGTTGAAAGGAAGTCGGTGCCGGACCGCGGAATCCGTCGCCGGCATCGGGGAGCCAGCGACGCTTGAGGGTGATGAGCCGATCAGGTGTGAGCCCGCTCCAATCGCAGGCGGTCTGCGCACGGGCGCCGTGCGACAAGAGCCGCAGACCCAGTTGAATCCTCCGGTAGTAGCGGTCGAACCGCGCGTCGCCGCTGGTGGTGTCCATAGGTCAACCTGCTGAAGTTTCTGCCACAAATGCCCCAGAAACCTGAGGGCGTTTCCGCCGTGACGGCTCCCAACAATGCCATTTTGTGTGGGAGATCTGGCGACGGTGCGCACGAAAGATTCTGGGGACGGAGAGGGGGCGGATGGTCAGCAGCTCTCGCAACACAAATGGAAGGGCGCCCGGTCGATCGGCCTGGCCCATCAACTGAACCAGCAGTTCATCGAACTCTGCTGGGAGCTTTCGCTCGACGGCGCGACGGGACATCCGTTCCCTGTCGTCGGATCGTACCGGGACCTCTGGCGCCACCTCGATCCGGTCGCGCGACAACGCCTGTCGCTCTTTCCGTTCGTGATCGTCGACCTGCGGTTTGGAGACGTAGCGTGGTGGCGAATGGCCGTCGGCAACGGCGCGCACGCGCGCAGCCACAGCAACGGCGCGGCGCCCACGACCCGCTGGGACTGGCTCGCTCTTGAGACCCTGATGTTTGGCTGGCAAGTGGCCCGCGAGGATCGCAGCGTGGCCTCGATGATCTTCGCGATGCCGCCGTCCGTGGCCGATTGCATCGCGACCCTGACGATGCAGCAGGTACGCACACTCGCCGTCGAGAGCGCGAAATCCCTTCGACTGCGCTGGGACAACCACCCGCGCCTGTGGCGCGATCTCCTGCTGGCAGCACGCGAGCCGGCCGACGCCGCACTGGAGGCGCTCCGACGCGAGGCGAAGCTGCATTTCTGCGGAGAGCTGATCCATGCCCAGCCTGCCGGTGGCGCCCCCATCTCGTTGATTTCTGGGACTAGGATGGACGCTGCGCAGGAGGAATGACAATACAGTTCCTGGCCGAAACCCACTGTTTTGCGGGGTTTCTGGTGGATTTCCCCGGAAACCTGCACTGCTTTGCCGCTCGACGCGCGTGATTCGATGACATCCCCAGGGGAAGGAGGGGATGACTCGTGGAACAGCGCACCCAGTCTTGCCGAGGCAACGACCTGATCGTCCGCCTCGCCGCCACGGCGGCACTCCTCGCTCCTGGCGCGGCCTTCGCGCAGGCATCTCCGTTCGATACCGGAGCCAATTCACTGGTGACGTTTGCACTGACGATCGCGACGCCCGTCGCGGTGCTGATCGTCATCGCGCTGGCCATCGCTGCCGCCGTCGGTCGGATCTCCTGGGGCTGGGTCATCGGTGCGCTGATCGGCATCGCGGCGATCTTCGGTGCGCCGCAGATCGTGGCCTGGATTCGGACCTTGTTCGGCGTGTAGGGGGCATCGGCCGTGGAACCGCGCAATGCCGGGGTCACTGCCGATCCGCTCTTCGTCGGGGTGACGCGCCCGCCGATGCGCTTCGGCGTGACGTACGCGGCGCTGCTGCTGAATGCCGCCTTCACGATGGAGGTATTCCTCCTGACGAAAAACCTGCTGGTGCTGCTGATGATGCTGCCGGTCCACGGCATCTGCATGCTGCTGTGCGCGCGGGACGCCCGCTACTTCGACCTGCTGCTGATGTGGGCCAAGACGCGACTCCTCGCGTACTTCAGCAGCATCCGATTCTGGAAGGGCGCGAGCTACAGCCCGTTGCTGCTCGACCTTCCAGACAGGCACGGTCGGCGCAAGGCCATCGCGACGGTGCGACTCTCATGAAGCGCGCCACCGCCCTGAGGCGCGAGCTGCCGGCGGCGTTCCGAATTCCGTATCGCGTACAGCTCTCGCCGCATGTTGTGCGGACGGAGGCGGGCGACTACGTCCAGGTGTTCCGCCTCGACGGCGCAAGCTTCGAGACCGCCGACGACGAAGTGCTGAACAACTGGCACGAACGGTTGAACGTGCTGTGGCGGAATATCGCCGCGCCGAACGTAGCCCTTTGGATGCATGTCATCCGGCGTCGCGAACGGGTCGGGGCAGTGAAGACCGACGACATGGCGGCGGCCGACTTCGCCGAACGGCTAGCCACCCGCTACCAGGCACGGTTGTCCACAGAGACCCTGATGGTCAACGAACTGTACCTGTCGGTCGCCTACCGGCCGATTGCCGGCGCTGCTCCCAATCTGGTGGCGCGCCTGCTCAGCGCCAAAGCAGGAGAACACAGGCTCGCAGAGCACGCCGACGCGCTCGATGCCTGCGAGAAGCTCGCGCAGACCGTGGGTTCCTCACTTGCCCGCTATGATCCCGAGCGGCTCGGCGTCTACGAATCCGGCGGACGCCTGTACTCGCGCGTGCTGGAGTTCTTCGGTCAGCTGGTGAATGCGGACCTGTCGCCCGTGCCGCTGCCCACGGCACCGCTCGACGAAGTGCTCGCGACCACGCGGATCATCTTCGGCAGCGAAACCATCGAGTACCGCCTGCCCACCCAGACGCGCTTCGGCGCGATGCTTGGCATCAAGGAGTACGCCTCGCCGACGACGGTCGGCATGTACAACGTGCTGCTGTCGGCGCCGTTCGAGTTCGTGCTGACGCAGTCGTTTGCGTTCCTGACGAAGGCAGCGGGGCAGGGCCTGCTGCAGCGCCATTACAACCAGATGGCCAATGCCGGCGACTTCGCGGTGAGCCAGGCGGAGCAGCTGAAGGACGCGCTGGATGACCTGACTTCCAACGACTTCGTGATGGGCGATCACCACTTCACATTGCAGGTGCTGTCGCCGCTGGTGGATCGGCAGATCGGCACCTCCAACGAGCAGCGCCTGAAAACTCTCAACGACGACGTGGCGCTGGCGCGGGCGATCCTGGCCGACACCGGCATGACGACGGCGCGCGAGGATCTCGCGCTGGAGGCGGCATTCTGGGCGCAGCTGCCTGCCTGCTTCCCCATGCGGCCGCGCAAGGCGCCGATCACGTCGCGGAACTTCTGCGCGATGGCGCCGCTGCACAACTTTCCGGCGGGACGCCCGACCGGGAATCACTGGGGTGACGCGCTGGCGCTTCTTGTCACCAGTGCCCGCTCTCCCTACCACTTCTCGCTGCACGCCAGTGATCCCCACGACCCCGACGGCGGCAGCCGCAAGGACACCGGACATACGTTTATCTGCGGCCCGACAGGATCGGGAAAATCCGTGCTGATCGGCTTTCTGGTGACCCTGCTCGCCCGGCAGGGCGTGACGCAGGTGATCTTCGACAAGGACCGTGGCCTCGACATCCTGACGCGGGCACTGGGTGGCACCTATCTGCCGCTTCGGAATGGCGTGCCGACCGGGTTCAATCCGCTGCAACTCCCGCCGACCGCCGAGACCATCGAGTTCCTGAAGGTCTGGCTGCGTGCGCTGGTGCGCGGGACCGTTCCGCTGACGATCCGGGAGGAGGGCGATCTCGACGCCGCGTTGATGGGGACCCTTGCGCTGGAGCCGTCGGCGCGCCGGCTTTCGCGGCTGATCGAGTTCACCGACGCCACTCGTGCCGAGGGCATCCACATGCGGCTTGCCCGATGGTGCGAGAGCACGCAGGGACACTACGCCTGGGTGTTCGACAACGCCGAGGACTCGCTCGTCGGGCAGCTCGCACAGGCAAGCCTTTTCGGCGTCGATGTAACCGAGTTTCTCGACAACGCGCTGACGCGCGCCCCGGTGACGCTCTACCTGTTCCACGTCATCCGCCAGCTGCTCGATGGTCGAAAGTTCGTCTGCTGGATGGACGAGTTCTGGAAGCTTCTGTCCGATCCGTCCTTCGAGGGGTTCGCCAAGGACGGCCCCAAGACCTGGCGCAAGCTCAACGGCGTGATGTGCCTTGCGACGCAGAGCGCCAGTGACGTGCTCGACAGCCCGATCAGCCGCACGATCATCGAGCAGACGCCGACCAAGATCCTGTTCCCGAATCCAGATGCAAACGCAGCGGAGTACATCGAGGGGTTCGGGCTGTCGGAGCGGGAGTTCAAGCTCATCAAGGAGCAGATCGAGCCCGGCTCGCGGCAGTTCCTCATCAAGCAAGGCCACTACTCCGTGGTCTGCCAGCTCGATCTCAAGGGGTTCGACGCAGAGCTGAAAGTCATCTCGGGGCGGGCGAGCACCGTCGAGGAGCTGCAGCGGCTCATCGCCCGGACGGGCCCCGACCCTGGGCAGTGGTTGCCCTCATTCCTCACACCGGAGAAGTCATCGTGAAGGTATCCCACATATTTGTTGGCGCACTCGCTTGCGTCCTGTGCACGTCCGTCGGCCACGCGGCGATGCCCGTGATCGACATTCGCGCCATTGTGCAGATGGCCCAGCAGCTGCAGGTCCTGCAGAACCAGTTGACCACGGCCCGCAACCAGCTCACCCAGGCGCAGCAGCAGTTTCAGTCGCTGACGGGACAGCGCGGCATGGAGCAGCTGCTCTCGGGGGTTACGCGAAACTACCTGCCCGCAGACTGGGCGACGCTCGAAGCCACACTGCGCGGCGCACAGGCGAGCTATGCGGCGCTCTCAGCAGAAATGCAGGCCGCGCTACGGCAGGTCACAGTGCTGACCCCGGCGCAGACGGCACGGATGTCGCCGGAGCAGATCGAGCAGCTCGAAGCGGCGCGCCGTTCCGTCGCTTTGCTTCAGGCCACGAGTCGCGAAGCCCTGCAGGCCAGCAGCCAGCGCTTCGCATCCCTGCAGGGACTGATCGACGCCATCCCCCGGGCCACGGATGCCAAGGCGGTCCTTGATCTGCAGGCGAGGATCGGCGCCGAGCAGGCCATGCTCCAGAACGAGCACACGAAGCTGATGGTGCTCAACCAGGCGGCGGAGGCCGAGCAGCGCGCCCAGGAGCAGCGGGCGCGGGAACTGGCGATCAGCAACTTCGGCTCCCTGCGCCGGCTCCCTGCTGTCGGCCTGAATCCGTAGGCCGCCATGTCGCGCGGAATGCTCGTGCTGATCCTCCTGGCGACGCTCGTCGGCGCGGCGGTGTCCTGCGCCCCGGGACCGCCGGTGGCCGAGCACACCGTTTCCGACTACCGCACCGATGCGACGCTGCGGCGCGAGGTCTTCGCGCGGTGCGTGAACGATCCGGGCGGGCTCGGCCAGACCCCGGACTGCGTGAACGCACGGGAGGCCGAACGGCTGGAAAGCCATGGCTCGCTACGGGACCAGGCGCCGGTGGGCCTCGATCCCAGCGGGAGGCGGTGAGGCATGGGCTTCTTCGGCGAGTTCAACGCGTGGCTGACCGGCATCCTGAACGCGTACATCGGGCAGACGCTGGCCGTGATCGCCGGCATCCTCGAGCCGGTGATCGTCACGCTCGGCGTCCTCTACGTCATCGTGTGGGGCTATCTGCAGCTGACCGGCAGGATCGAAGAGCCATTCGTCGAGGGCGCGAAGCGGCTTTTGACGCTCGGTGTGGTTCTCGGGCTGTCGCTGCAGCTCTGGCTCTACAACGACGTCTTCGTCGATACGTTCTTCAATGCGCCCACGGAACTGGCGGCGTCGATCATTGCTGCGCGCAATCCCGGTGGGCCGGCGTTCCAGCCGGTGGCCGTCGTCGATGAGATCTTCTTCGACGGGGACGATGCCGCCTCGCTGCTGATGGAGAAGGGAGAGGTCTTCGGGCGGGACATCGTCTTCTACTTCGGCGCACTGGCGATCTACCTGATCGTCGGGCTCACCGCCGTCTACACCATGTTCCTGCTTGCGATGAGCCGTATCGCACTGGCTGTTCTACTTGCCATGGGGCCGATCTTCCTTGCGCTGCTGTTCTTCGACTCCAGCAAGCGGTTCTTCGAGGCGTGGCTCGCGCAGCTCAGCAACTACGCATTTCTCGCCGTCCTGACGATCCTGGTGGCAGCACTGATGCTGCAGGTGATCTCCACCGCCGCGGAGTCTGCGGTGGCGGCCGGCGGGGGCATCGGGATCGCCAATGCACTGCAGGTGTGCGCGGCGGCAGCGCTCACGTTCCTGATCATGCGGCAGGTGCCGTCGATGGCGCAGGGCATGGCGAGCGGCATCGCCCTGTCGGGGTTCGGTGCCGTCGGCAATCTGCTGCGCATGGGTATGGGCGTGGGCCGCTCCGGTCTCGGGAAGATGGGGGAGTTCTCCCGGGGTGCCTTCCTGGATCAGGACAAGAGCCGCTGGGACAGCATGACCCGCAAGGCAGGTCAGCGGCTGATCGGGGCTCGCATGGCCCGCGAGAAGCGGCCGCGCCAGAACACTCTGAAGTACGGGTGATCGCCATGCCAAGGATCAAGGCAACCGTCGTGCTCCTGCTTGCCTCCGTCATGGCAGGACTCGTGAGTGGATGCAGCACGCAGGCGCGGCGCGTGGACTGCGACGGACGGCTACGACCGATCAACGCACCCGCGCCGGTGAAGGTTCCGGCCGTCGTCAATCCGGCAAGAGAGCAGACCCCATGAAACGCGATGCCGCCCTGCAGGCGTACTTCGCGGAGGCCGCGTCCTGGGACGCGGATCGTGTGTCGGCCAGCGAGCGCAGTGTGCGCACGGCCTGGCGCGTGGCTGTCGGCGCCTGCGTGCTCGCAGTGGCGGCGATCTTCGCGCTGGTACTGCTGATGCCGCTGAAGCGTGTGGACCCGTTCGTGATCCGCGTCGACAACGCCACCGGCATCGTGGATGTCGTGCCCGTGTTCGCCGGCCAGGCGGCCATGCCGGAAGTGGTGACACGCTACTTCCTCGATCACTACCTGACGGTGTGCGAACGCTTCAACTTCTCGACGGCCGAGAGCGACTACGAGGAATGTTCGAGCTTCCACGCACCAGCACGCCATCAGGAATGGATGACGCTGTGGGACCGGAGCAATCCGGAGTCGCCGCTGAACCGCCACAAGGATGGCTCCAGCGTGCGCGTGCAAGTCAGCTCGATCACCTTCTTTAAGCGCGGCAGTGGTACGGAGGACCTGGCGCAGGTCCGGTACGTGAAAGCGCTGCGCACGGGCAATGGCAGTGAGCAGCACAGCTACTGGATCGCGACGGTCCAGTATGTCTACGGTGCGCCGTCCAAGGACCCGCGGATGCGCCGCTGGAATCCGCTGGGGTTCAAGATCGTCGAACTCCGGACCGAGGCGGAAGCCACGCAGCCGGAGCCGGCGAGTCCGCCGACCGCCGCGTCCGCGCCCGCCGGGAGCAAGCCGTGAAGTCCTTGGGCGTGCTGGCCGGCGTGCTCCTGCTGCCTGCCCTGCTCACGGCGCCGGCTGCGCTCGCCGAGACGGTACCGGTGCGCGGGCAGGTGGATGCGCGCGTCCGCACCGCTGCCTACAACCCCGATCAGGTCTACAAGCTCTACGGCTTCGTCGGTTACGCGGTGGAACTCATCTTCGAGGACGGTGAGCGCTTCTCGGGGACCGGCGGCGGCGATCTTGAGGGCGTGACCGTGGATGCGCATGGCAGCTCGGTGCTGCTGAAGCCGCGCGCAGCCATCGTGTCTACGAACCTCGTGGTCTTCACTGACCGGCGTGCCTATCGCTTCGACTATACGGTCGCTGCGCGCGCACCGAACCGGCTGACCGATGAGGTTATGTATGCCGTTCGGTTCACCTATCCCCCTGTGCGAGCCGCAAACGGCGAAGATCTGAAGGCGAAGGTTGATCGCGACCTTGCCGCCGGGGATGTCGCGCGGCCTCGCAACCGCGACTACTGGTACTGCGGCAACCGCGCCCTGCAGCCGGTCGCGACCTCCGACGATGGCGTGCATACGCGGATCACGTTTGGCGACCGGTCCGAGATCCCGGCGATCTTCGTGCGCAACGAGGATGGCTCGGAATCGCTGCTGAACTTCTCGATGGATACGGGCGATGTGGTGATCCATCGCGTGGCCTCACGCTTCGTGCTGCGGCGGGGCAAGCTGACAGGCTGCATCGTCAACAAGGGATACGCGGGCGCGGGGCTGCGCCTGGATTCCGGTACGGTGTCGCCGCAGATCGAGCGCGATGTGAAAGGGGCTCGGCCATGAGCCTGCTCGACCGCTTCCGGCAGCCGCCCGCCGAACCTCCTTCGGGTTCGCCAGACGGTGAGAGCGGGGTGGAAGGCGAACGTGCCGCGAGTGCTGTTCAACGGCCGCCGTCCCTGCAATCGAGAGTCAGCAATCTGCTGGCCTTCGGACTCATGGCGGCCATCGGTCTGGGGCTGCTGGGCTGGTACTACGGCAAGGTCATGACCTCGCGCACGGCTTCGCGGACCGCAGCGGAGTCGTCGGCCAAGAGCAAGGCGGAAGGAGAGATCAACCTTCGCCCGCTCGGTCGGGTGGACCCACCGGCGCTGGCTCAGAGCGTGCTGGGCGACGCCCCTGAGGAGCCTCCTCCGGAGGACATCCCGGAAGCCTGGCTGCGACCGGCGGAAGATCCACCGGCCACCCGGACGCCCGGCTACGCGCCGCCAGTCCAGGAGCCGCGGGATCTGCGCCTCGAAAGGCAGTTGTCGGGACGGGCGTTCGTCACCAGTGCGGACCGGACTGCGGCTGCCGTGGACGCCGAGGCCGTCGGCAGCGTCGGCGGCGAGGGCGCTGCCCCAGCGGGGGATCTCGATGCGCTGCTGCGCCCCAGCGTGACGCCGGCCGTCCAGGCGCAGGTCCTGCCGACCCGGCGGATGCTGCTGCCCAAGGGCGCGTTCCTCGACTGCACGCTGGAGACGGCGCTCGACTCGACCTTGCCGGGCATGACGACCTGCATTCTGGCGACCGATGCGTTCAGCGCCGACGGGAGCGTCGCGCTGCTGGAGCGGGGCACCAAGCTCGTCGGCGAGACCCGAGGTCAGGTTCGGCAGGGTGCGGCGCGGGTCTATGTCCTCTGGACCGAGGCGCGCACCTCCAAGGGCGTTGTCGTGCCGCTGGCCTCGCCGGGCACCGACGAACTCGGACGCTCCGGTCTGCCAGGCCGCGTCGAC
>JAWLAE010000007.1:0-75923 GCA_041395625.1 Steroidobacteraceae bacterium
GGCATCAGCAGGCGCGCGGCGGCAATGGTACGCACGAAGTCGAGCGGATCGACGGGGGCCGCGTCAGCGAGCGGCGTGCCAGCCACGCGCACCAGCTGGTTGATAGGCACGCTCTCGGGGTGCTGCGGCAGATTGGCGAGCTGCGCCAACAAGCCGGCCCGGTCGCTGAGCGCCTCGCCCATGCCGATGATGCCACCACAGCAGACATTGAGTCCTGCCTCGCGCACGGCAGCGAGCGTATCGAGGCGATCCTGATAGCTACGGGTCGTGATGATCTCACCGTAGAACTCGGGCGAGGTATCCAGATTGTGATTGTAGTAGTCGAGGCCGGCATCTTTCAGCTCGCGTGCCTGCGCCGGGGTGACCATGCCCAGCGTCGCGCAAGTCTCGAGACCCAGGGCGCGTACTTCGCGGATCATGCTGGTGATGGTGTCGAGATCCTTCTTCTTGGGCGAGCGATAGGCGGCGCCCATGCAGAAGCGCGTGGCACCGGCAGCGCGGGCCGCTTCGGCCTGCGCCTTCACTTCGGCGAGCGGCAACAGCGCTTCGCGTTCGAGACCGGTGTCGTAGCGCACGCTCTGTGGGCAGTACGCACAGTCCTCGGGACACGCGCCCGTCTTGATCGACAGCAGCGTACTCATCTGCACCGTATTGGCGCGATGGTGTTGGCGATGCACGCGCTGCGCGTGATAGATGAGATCGGCGAATGGCAGCGCTAACAACTGCTCGATCTCGCGCAGCGTCCAGTCGTGACGGACGATGCCCAGGCGCGCGACCAAACCCTCCATACTGGTACTGTCTGGTGGCAATGTCGCCGGATTCTTTGCAGCGGTTTGCATCGGATTTGCACTCTGTGAAACGCGGGTGGAGCAGGCGATGCTGGCCGCCATGTCCGTGAGTGCGATGTTCGAGAGGATTGCAGCCACTGTCAACCTGCAGCGCCTACGCAGGTTTACAGTTGAACTGCTGCCTGCCCGCTGCTGCCTGTGCGGGGCGCGCAGCCACACACCGGGGCTCGATCTGTGTGCCGATTGCGCGGCGGCGTTGCCCTGGTCCCAAGCCGGTGGGTGGCGCGCCGGTCAGTTGAGCGCCGTGGTCGCCCCGCTGCGGTACGAGTTCCCGGTTGATCAACTGGTGCAGGCGCTCAAGTATCGCGGCGAGGGTGTCTATGCGCGCGTGCTCGGAGAACTGCTGGCACGCCAGGTCGTGGCAGAGCGTGCGGGTGGCAGACTGCCGGAACTGCTCGTCCCGGTGCCGCTGCATCGGGCGCGCTATCGTGAACGCGGTTTCAATCAGGCCGCCGAGATAGCCAAGCACGTCGCCTCGCATCTGCAGCTGAGCTGCGCGCCGCGGGCCGTGCAGCGCTTGTTGGCGACCCGCTCGCAGACCTCGCTCTCGCCGGCCGAGCGACGCCGCAATGTGCGGTGCGCCTTCGCGATCGCGCCGGGACGTGCGGGGGCCGTGCTGCACGGGCTACGCCATGTCGCCATCGTCGACGATGTAGTTACCACCGGCAGTACCGCTGACGAGCTGGCGCGGCTCTTGCGCGCCGCAGGCATCGCAACGGTGGAACTGTGGGCCGCCGCGCGGGCGTTACCGGCGCGGGTCGCGCCTGATCGTTCGTCAGGCCCGGAAGGTGTACTCCAGCAGCACGCCGATGAAGACCGCCATGCCGGCAAAATTGTTGTTCAAGAAGGCGCGAAAACAGCGCTCTCGGTCACGATCGCGGATGAGCCACTGCTGGTAGACAAAGAATACCGCCGCGCCGGCCACGCCCAGCTGGTACCACAGCCCGAAGCGCATGCTGTCGCCTGCCAGATAAAGCGCCACGAGCGTCAGGGCCTGCAGCGCAGCCACGATTGCACGGTCCATGTCGCCGAACATGATCGCGCTGGAGCGCACGCCGAGCTTGATATCGTCGTCCCGGTCCACCATTGCATACAGCGTGTCGTAAGCGGTCGTCCAGATGATGCCGGCGATGAACAGCGTCCATCCCACTCGCGGCACCGTACCGAGTGCGGCCATGAAGGCCATTGGTACGCCCCAGGTGAATGCGAGCCCCAGGTAGAACTGCGGGATCGGAAAAAAGCGCTTGAAGAACGGGTAGCTGACGGCCAGTGCCGCACCGACGATCGATAGCTTGATGGTGGCGGCATCGAGCTGCAGCACGAGCGCCAGTGCCAGCGCGAGCAGCACGATGAAAATCACCAGGCCTTCGCGCGGCGATACACGCCGGGCGGCGATCGGCCGATCGCGCGTACGTTTTACGAATGGATCGACATCGCGGTCGACCAGATCATTGAACGCGCAGCCCGCCGCGCGCATCACGAACAAGCCGAGCACGAACACGACGAGATGCAGCGGTCGCGGGCTGCCATCGGCTGCGATCCAAAGTGCCCACAGCACTGGCCACATGAGCAGCCAAGTGC
The DNA here is from genome assembly GCA_041395625.1 of Steroidobacteraceae bacterium. GTDB lineage: Bacteria > Pseudomonadota > Gammaproteobacteria > Steroidobacterales > Steroidobacteraceae > CADEED01. The sequence continues at coordinate 2,430 of JAWLAE010000007.1, forward strand.
CGATCGGTCGATTGAGGCGCATGACCTCCGCGTAGTGGAATGCGCGACGCCGATAGCGCTCGAGATCGAGCTGCCAGCTGTTCACGATGACGGGCGCAGTCGTTTTCATGTCGTTGTCAGCCAACGTTACCATAGCGTTCCGCGTTGCCGATCCAGCGTGCCGTCAATGGCGCAACGCGGTCAGGATAATCACGCAACATCTGGTCCGCAGCGTGCTGCACATCGGGTAGTAACGGTGCATCGCGCACGAGGTTGGCGACCCGCAGCTCGGCGAGACCGGTCTGCCGGGTACCGAGCAGTTCTCCCGGTCCGCGCAGTTCGAGATCGCGCTGCGCGATCTCGAAGCCGTCGTTGGTCTCACGGATGGCGGCCAGCCGCTCGCGCGCGATCTGCGATAGGGGCGCGCGATACAGCAGCACGCAACTGCTGTCATGCGCGCCGCGACCGACGCGGCCCCGTAGCTGGTGTAGCTGTGCAAGCCCCATGCGTTCCGCATTCTCGATGACCATCAGCGAGGCATTGGGCACGTCGACGCCCACCTCGATGACCGTGGTTGCCACTAACAGATCGATCTTGCCCGCCTTGAACTGATGCATGGCGAGCTCTTTGGCTCGTGCGGGCATGCGGCCGTGCACCAGCGCGACACGCACGTCGGGCAGTGCTTCGGTGAGTTGGCGGGCCGTTTCTTCCGCGGCTTGATACAGTAGTTCCTCCGATTCCTCGATCAGTGGGCAAACCCAGTACACCTGCCGACCACGACGCACCTGTTCATTGATACGCATCACTACCTGATCACGACGAGTCTCCGGTACGACAACGGTCTTGACCGGCGTGCGCCCCGGCGGCAGCTCATCGATGATCGACACGTCGAGATCGGCATAGGCAGTCATGGCCAGGGTGCGTGGTATGGGGGTAGCGGTCATGATGAGCTGGTGCGGTACGCACCCATCTTGCGTGCCTTTCTCGGCAAGCTGCAGGCGTTGCTGCACACCAAAGCGGTGCTGCTCATCGACGATCGTCAGCGCGAGCGACTGGAACGCCACGCCCTGTTGAAACAGAGCGTGTGTGCCGATCACCAGCCGTAGCTCGCCGCTGGCGATCGCCTCCAGTGCACTGCGTCGGGTACGCGCCGGTTGCGAGCCCGTCAGCAGTGCCACCGTGACGCCAAGCGGGCGAAACCAGGCGTCGAAATTCCGCGCGTGCTGCTCGGCTAACAACTCGGTCGGCGCCATCATGGCTGCCTGCAAGCCGGCGCCGACGGCGCGCGCGGCGGCGGCGGCGGCGATCACTGTCTTGCCGCAGCCGACATCGCCTTGCAGCAGACGCGCCATGGGGTTGGCGGCGTCGAGATCCCGAGTCACCTCGGCGAGCGCGCGGCGCTGCGCGCCGGTCAGCTCGAACGGCAGGGACTGCACGAACTGATCGGCGAGCGGGGCGCCGCCACGCAAACTCCAGGCGCGCTCCACTCGCGTGCTTTTGCGCAGCAGTCGGAGCACGAGGTGATGGGCTAACAACTCCTCGAAGGCCAGGCGCCGCTGAGCGGGGTGTCGACCGCTCGCCAGCGCGGCGAGCGAGATGTCGCGCGGCGGCCGATGCAGCGTCTCGAGCGCGGTCTTCAGGTCAGGCAATGGTTGGCTCGATTGATCCTGCTGGCTTTGCAGCAGCTCGGCGGGCAGCCAGTCACGTACGCCGTCGCGCTCGAGTTCGCGCAGCGCCTGCGCGATCAGCGCGCGCAACCGCCCCTGCTGGACGCCCTCAGTGCTCGGATAGATCGGTGTCAGCGCCGCCTCGAGCGGACCCGGCTCGGTGCCGACATGTTGATACTCGGGATGCACTATCTCGAGGCCGAGCGGCCCGCGCCGCACTTCCCCGAAACAACGCAGGCGAGCGCCGCGCTGCAGATTCTTATGCTGGGCTGCGGAGAAATAGAAGAAGCGCAGCGTGAGGAAGCCGGAGCCGTCGGAAATCCTGCACAGCAATTGTCGTCGGCGCCGGAACGCGACTTCCGTCAGTTGAATCTCGCCTTCGACGACCGCGCGGCGCCCGGGTGTCAGGCCGCCGATCGGCTCGACGCGCGTGCGGTCCTCGTAGCGGGCAGGCAGCAGGAACAGCAGATCCTGAACGCGCGCGATGCCGAGCCGTTCGAGCTTCTCGGCCAGCGCCGGTCCGACGCCGCGCAGGCTGGCGATCGCCTGGCGTTCGGCAGGCGCCGCTGACGAAGCGCGGCCAGCCGATTCACGCAAGGCTCAGCACGCATTCCACTTCGACACGAGCGCCGCGTGGCAACGCCGCCACGGCGAAGGTCGAACGCGCGGGATAGGGCTCGCTGAAATGCTGGGCCATGATTTCATTGACCTTCGGGAAGTCAGCCATGTCCGCGAGGAAGATCGTCACCTTGCAGATGTGCGCCATCGAGCCGCCCGCCGCCGCGACCACCGCTTTGATGTTCTCGAACACGCGTCGCGTCTCGGCTTCAACGCCGCCGCTCACGATCTCCATCGTTCGCGGATCGAAGCCGATCTGCCCCGAAAGATACACGGTGTCGCCAACGCGCACCGCCTGCGAATAAGGCCCGATCGCCTTGGGCGCCTGGTCTGTCGAAATTGCCTGCCGTGTCTGGCTCATGTATCTATTCCTCGTGTCCGGTGGTGGCGATTGTACGGTAAACCCGCAGCACGTCGGGCATGCGCCGGATCACGCGCATGATACGCGCCAGATGCTTGCGGTCGCTCACCTTCAACTCGAAGGTGAGCGATGAGGTTTCCGAATCCCGTTCCTCGAGTGAGACGCGTTCGATGTTGGTGTCGTTGCTCGAGACCGCCGCTGCCACGGCCGCCAGCACGCCCATCTTGTTAGCCACTTCGATGCGGATCGCCGAGCTGAAGTACCGGTCCGCTGCGGGCTGCCAGGACACCGGCAACCAGTTCTCGGGGTGCTTCCGATAGTCCGCCACATTGGCGCAGTCCTCGCGATGCACCACGACACCTCGACCCGACGACAGGAATGCGAACACCGGATCGTCCGGTATCGGGAAACAGCAGCGGGCATAGCTGACCAGCAGGCCTTCGGTGCCGGCGATCGCGAGCGGTGCCGCCGCCGTCGAGCCAAGCTCGGCGCCGCCGGCGCTGGGCAACAGGCGTCGCGCCACGAGCGGCGCCAGGCGCTCGCCAAGACCGACCTTCTCGAACAGATCGTCACGATCCTTCATGCCGAGCTCGGCGATCGCGGCGGCCATGACGTCGGCGGGTATCTTGTCGGTCGACAGATTGAACTCGCCGAGCGCCTGGTCGACGAGTCTCGCGCCCAGCTCGATGGCCTCACGCCGGTGCAGGCCTTTGAGGTATTGCCGGATCGCGGCGCGCGCTTTCGCCGTCACCACGAAATTGACCCAGCCGGGATTGGGCCGCGCGCCCTTCGCGGTCATCACTTCGATCGTCTGACCGTTCCGTAGCGGTGTGCGCAGAGGTGTGAGGCGTCGATCGACCTTGGCCGCAACGCAGCGATTGCCGACATCGGTGTGCACCGCGTAGGCGAAGTCGACCACGGTAGCGCCGCGCGGCAAGCGCAGGATCTCCCCCTTGGGGGTAAACACATAGACTTTGTCGGGGAACAGATCGACCCGCACACTCTCGAGGAACTCCTCCGAGTTGCCGGATTCCTGCATCAACATGAGATTGGCTAACCACTCGCGTGCGCGGTCCTGCTGCACGGAGTCGAGTGCATCGCCACCTTTGTACTTCCAGTGCGCCGCTATGCCGGTCTCGGCCACATGGTGCATATCGGCGGTGCGAATCTGTACCTCGATCGGCACGCCGTTGGGTCCGAACAACGTCGTGTGCAATGACTGATAGCCGTTGACGCGCGGGATCGCAATGTAGTCCTTGAAGCGGCCTGGCATCGGCTTGTAAGACGCATGCACGACACCGAGCGCGCGATAACAGGTGTCAGCATCGGCCACCACCACGCGCAGTCCGTAGACGTCGACGATCTCGGACAGCGACGCGCCCTTGCGCAGCATCTTGCGGTAGATGCTGTAGAGATGTTTCTCGCGTGTCTGCACTTCGGCCTCGAATCCAGCCTTGTCGAGGTTCGTGCGCAGCGTGGTGGCGATCTTGCCGAGGAATTCCTTCTGATTGCCGCGCGCCCGCTTCAGCGCCTTCTCCAGCACCCGATAGCGATGCGGATACAGGGAGCGGAAGCCGAGGTCCTCGAGTTCGATCTTCAGGCTGTAGAGGCCCAGCCGCTCGGCGATCGGTGCGTAGATATCTAGAGTTTCACGCGCATTCGCACGGCGTCGCGCGGGCGTCTTGGCAGCGAGTGTGCGCATGTTGTGCATGCGGTCCGCCAGCTTGACGAGGATGACGCGCAGATCGCGCACCATCGCCAGCACCATCTTGCGGAACGACTCGGCCTGCGCTTCCTCGCGCGAGCGAAACTGGATCTGATCGAGTTTGGTGACGCCGTCGACGATCTCGGCGACGGGCGCGCCGAATTTCTCGGCGAGATCCTGCTTCGAGATCGGCGTGTCTTCGATGACGTCGTGCAGGATCGCCGCAATGATCGTGTCAGGGTCGAGATGCAGATCGGCGAGAATCTGCGCGGCGGCGAGCGGATGCGCGATGTATGGCTCGCCCGATTGACGCTTCTGGCCCTCGTGGGCGGTCGCGCCAAACTCGGCCGCCGCCCGGATGCGTTCCACCTGCTCCGCAGGCAGGTAGCTATCGGCGCTGTTCAGTAATTCGCGCAGTCCCGGTTTGCGACGGGCAGCGGGCAGCAGATTGAGGAGCGACGACGCATAATCCATAACGTCACGGCTGCCTCGTTAGTATCTGCGGTGGCGCGGCTGCCTATTCCGCCAGATCGCGATCGGTGCCGAGGCCGAACTGCGGCGCGCGGAACATCGACTGGTGATCGAGCTCGACCGGCTGATCTTCCGGCGGCGGCGGTTCTGGCTCGTTCAGCATCTCGGGCGTGATATTGCCCTCGGCGATTTCGCGCAGCGCGACGACTGTCGGCTTGTCGTTCTCCCAGGGCACGGTGGCCTCGGCGCCGTTGGCGAGCCGACGTGCGCGGGCGGCACCCAGCAGGACGAGCTGGAAGATATTTTCGACGTGCGGGAGGCAGTCTTCGACAGTGATGCGAGCCATAAATACGGGTGCCTTGTGAGGAACGGACGGGCGCGGACGATGCAGCGCGTTAACCCTAAATGGTACGCAAATGGGTGACCGGAAGCCAGTGACGCGTGTGCGGGCCCCCACCGCCCGCTGCCACTCTACCGCAGGGCCAGCAAGCTGCTCGTCAGTCGCGTGAGCTCGGGGCGATCGGTGCGATCGGCGCGGTATGGATCGCCCTGGCCGCCCAGCACGGCCAGCAATTGCTCGGTAGCGCGGGCGAAATCGTCGTTGACGATCACGTAGTCGAACTCGCGGTAGTGCGACATATCGTCCGCCGCATCGCGCAGACGGCGAGCGATCACGGCGTCGCTGTCAGTACGGCGCTGGCGCAGTCTTTGTTCCAGGGCCTCGCGCGATGGCGGCAGGATGAACACACTGCGGCAATCTGGCTGCGAGGCGCGCACCTGCCGCGCGCCCTGCCAGTCGATCTCGAGCAACACGTCGTGACCCGCCGCGCGCAAGCGCTCGACCGGCTCGCGGGCAGTGCCGTAGTAGTTGTCGAACACCTGTGCATGCTCGAGGAACTGGTCAGCCGCGATCATGCGCTGGAACTCTGCCACCGTAACGAAGAAATACTCACGCCCATGCTGCTCGTTGGGCCGCTGCGGCCGAGTGGTGTGCGAGACGGAGACTCGCAGGCCGGGCTTGCGCTCGACGGCCGCGTTGACCAAGCTGGTCTTGCCGGCACCAGACGGCGCGGCCACGACGAACAGTGCGCCACTCATTCGACGTTCTGCACCTGCTCGCGCATCTGCTCGATCAGCACCTTCATATCCACGGTGATGCGAGTCGAGTCGAGATCCTGCGATTTCGAGGCGAGCGTATTCGCCTCGCGGTTGAGTTCCTGCATCAGGAAATCGAGGCGGCGGCCGGCGCCGGCTGGCTCGGGCTTGCTGATCACCGTGCGCACCTCGTCGAGGTGAGCTGTTAGTCGATCCAGTTCCTCGGCCACGTCGAGGCGGTGCAGCAGCAGGACGACTTCCTGCTCGAGCCGCTCCGGATCGACGGTGGCGCCGAGCTCGGCGATGCGCTCGGCGAGGCGCGCTCGCACCCGTGCTTCGATCGCCGGCAGGCGCTCGCGCAACTGCGCGACGAGCGACTGCAGGCCGACGCACCGTTCATCGAGCAGCGCGTGCAGGCGGGCGCCCTCGGTCCGCCGGGTAACGATCAGTTCGGCCAGTGCCTCGCGAAACAGTCCGCCGAGGGCTGCCGCCACGGCGTCCGTATCGATCGCGGCTGAGCGGATGACGCCGGGCCAGCGCAGCACATCGACCGCATTGATCCCTGCCCCGTCGGGCAGTTCACGGACTACTTGCTTGATGCGCGCGATCACACGAGTGAGTGCAGCGTCGTCGACATCGAGCTCGGTCGCCGCATCGGCCAGCGGCCGCCAATGTACGGTGCAATCGACCTTGCCGCGTTTGACGGACTTGCTGAGTGCCTGACGCAGTACGGCCTCTTGCGCGCGCAACTCCTCTGGCAGGCGGAAGCCGGCCTCCAGAAAGCGATGATTGACGCTGCGCAGCTCGCAAGCCAGGGTTCCCCAGGGGCCAGCGATTTCGCGTCGCGCGAAACCGGTCATGCTCGCAATCATGCCGGGAAAACTCTCTGGTGGCAGCAGGCTCGGTTAAACTGCGGGCCAGTCTAACAGAGCGCTGAACACAACTTGCGAATCGATTACGCCGAGATCAGTCTGCTGGGTGGCCGCAACGACAATCAGGACCGCGTTGCCGTCGCTGTATCCGACCACGCGGCATTGCTGGTGGTGATGGACGGTATGGGCGGCCATGCCGACGGCGCGCTCGCTGCCGAAACGGCTCTCAAAGTGATCGTCGACGCGTTCTGGCAGGTGCCGCAGCCACTGCTCGATCCGCTCGGCTTCCTGCATCTCACGATCGGGCGAGCGCACGAGGCGGTGGTCAAGATCGGTGTCGAGGTACCGATGGAGCACAAGCCGCGTGCCACTTGCGCGGTCTGTCTCATCCAGCAGGGCGCGGCCTACTGGGGCCACGTGGGCGATAGTCGCATCTACCTACTACGCAACGGTGAAATCGCGCGACGTACCCGCGACCATAGCCACGTCGAGTTCCTGTTGCGCGAGGGCGTTATTTCACATGAACAGGCACAGGGGCATCCGATGCGCAACTTCGTCGAGTGCTGCCTGGGCGGTGAACTGTACGTGCCGGAGATGGCGATCAGCGGCCGTATCCGGCTCGAGCCCAACGACGTGCTGCTGGCCTGCAGCGATGGTCTGTGGGGCGGTTTGAAGGACGAGGAAATTGCCGCTTCTTTCGCCGTGGGTGGTGCGCCGCTGCGCGCCGAGCTAACTCGACTCGCCGAGCAGTCGATCGCCGTGTTGGGTGGCAGCAGCGACAATACAACTGCAGCGGTGGCCCGCTGGATCGGTAACGCCTGAATGACTACTCGCATTAGCGGTCGCTTGGCGGATGAACTACGGACGGTCAGTTTCACGCGCGGCTATACGCGTCACGCCGAAGGTTCGGTGTTGGTAGCATTCGGCGATACGCGCGTGCTCTGCACGGCGAGCATCGAAGAATCCGTGCCGGGCTTTCTGCGCGGCAAGGGCCGGGGCTGGATTACGGCCGAATACGGCATGCTGCCGCGTGCCACGCATACTCGCTCGGCGCGCGAAGCGGCGCGTGGCAAGCAGACCGGCCGCACGCAGGAGATTCAGCGCCTCATCGGCCGCAGTCTGCGGGCGGTCGCCGATCTCGCGGCGCTCGGTGAGCGGACGATCACTATCGACTGCGACGTGCTGCAGGCGGATGGTGGTACGCGCACCGCCGCGATCACCGGCGGGTACGTGGCGCTCGCCGACGCGTGCGATGCGCTCATCGCGCGCGGCGCAATGAAGATGACGCCGTTGCATGGCCAGGTTGCAGCCGTGTCGGTCGGGATCGTCGGCGGCGTGCCGGTCCTCGATCTCGACTACAGCGAAGATTCCGAGGCTGAGACGGACATGAATGTCGTCATGAACAACGGCGGCGCTTTCATCGAAATTCAGGGCACGGCGGAAGGACACGCATTTCGCCGAGACGAACTCGACGCCCTGCTGAATCTCGCCGCCAGCGGCATCGGCGAGTTGTTTGCGCGCCAGGCGCAGACGCGCGCTGGCGGCTGACGAGACTCCGATGTCACCTGCTACGCCGGTGGTGCTCGCCAGCGGCAATCGGGCCAAGTTGCGCGAGCTGTCCGAGTTGTTGCTGCCGCTCGGTCTCGCGCTGCTGCCGCAAACCAAGTTCGGCATCGAGCCGCCGCCGGAGACTGGTGACAGCTTCGTTGACAATGCACTGCTGAAGGCTCGCAACGCTGCCAAGCGTACGTCGCTCGCGGCACTCGCCGACGATTCCGGCCTCGAGGTGGATGCGCTGGGTGGGCTCCCGGGTGTGCGGTCGGCGCGCTATGCCGGTGAGGGTGCGACTGACGCCGAGAATCTCGCCAAACTGCTGCTGGCTCTCAGGGATGTCGAGGCGCATCGGCGAACGGCCCGCTATCGGTGTGCGATCGCGTTCGTGACCTCGGGCGCGAATTCGGCACCGATCATCGCTGAGGCGAGCTGGGAGGGGGTGCTGCTGGATCACGCGCGTGGCAACGGTGGCTTTGGCTACGACCCGATTTTCGTGCCCAGCGGGCAGCGGCTAACAGTCGCCGAGCTGCCGCCGGCAGCCAAGAATGCCGTCAGTCATCGCGGCCGGGCGATCGCCGCACTGCTGCAGAAACTTGCGCCCGGTGCGATGCCAGCCTGATGTGGCGCGCGCCATGAACCTGCTCCGCCAGCCGCCGCTCGCACTGTACGTGCACTTCCCATGGTGCGTGCAGAAGTGTCCGTATTGCGATTTCAACTCCTACACCTTGCATGGCGAGTTGCCGACGGACACCTACATCGATGCGCTCATCGCGGACCTGGATGCTCAGACCCGCGCGGTCGCCGGCAGGCCACTCGTGAGCGCATTTTTCGGTGGTGGTACGCCCAGCCTGTTCTCACCAGCTGCTATCGCGCGACTGATCGAGGCGATCGGTGCCCGGTTTGCGCTGGCGCCGGATCTCGAGCTCACGCTGGAGGCGAATCCGGGCACGATCGAGCGCGGCCGTTTCGCCGAGTATCGCGCCGCCGGAGTAAGCCGCGTGTCACTCGGCGCGCAGAGTTTCGCCGCGGCCAAGCTCACCGCGCTGGGCCGTATTCACGGTCCGGACGACACACGTCGTGCGGCCGAGGAGTTGCATGCGGCCGGGCTCGACAACTTCAATCTGGATCTGATGTATGGCTTGCCAGAGCAGTCGGTAGCCGAAGCGCTCGCCGATATCGACGCGGCGCTCGCCTTGCAGCCGCAGCATATTTCACACTACCAACTAACACTCGAGCCAGGCACGGTATTCGCGGCCGCACCGCCCGTCGTGCCGAGTGAGGAGAGCATCGATGCCATGCTGGCGGCCTGCCAACCGCGGTTGGCGGCAGCCCGCTTCGAGCGCTACGAGGTTTCTGCATATGCAACACCTGGGCGCGAATGCGCGCACAACCTCAACTACTGGCAATTCGGCGACTATCTTGGCGTCGGCGCCGGCGCTCACGGCAAGTTGACCGACACGGAGCATGGCGTCATCCGCCGCACACAGCAGCCGCGTGACCCGCGCCGCTATCTTCGCGCCGGGCCGGCTGGGTTGGTCTCGAACGAGGTTGCAGTCGTGCAGCTGCCGTTCGAATTCATGCTGAACGCGCTGCGCTGTGTCGATGGCTTCGAGGCGGCCCTGTTTACTGCGCGTACTGGGCTGCCGTTCGCAGCGATCGAGCCCACCCTGGAGAAGCTCCGCAGCCGCGGTCTGCTCGCCCGCGATCCGTCGACGAGTCGGGGCGCAAACTGGCGTGCGACCGAGCACGGATTTCGCTTTCTAAACGAGGTGTTGCTGGATTTTCTTCCCTCCGGGGACAGCATGGCGGCAAGCGCCAATGTGCCAGACCGGCCTGCAGCGGCCCGATTATCAACAGCTGTCGGTGCTCTCCGACGAGAATGAGTCGATTACGTGACATAAGCATCAATGCACGGGAAATACGTGCGATAGATGATTGATTTATAAAGAATTAACTATTTGATCATTTTTTGACCAATCCAACAGATTTGCGTAGAAAGTGCAATTCTGGCGCCTGCTCGGGCGCTTTGCTCACAGAGTTATCCACACGTTCTGTGGATAAGGCGGCTGCGTTGCAAACCTTGCGAATGGCACGCGGCGCCATATATAGTTCGCGCCCTTTTTGTGCAGGCGCGACCAAGTTCGCCCGGCCTGCGGCAAGAAACCGCGCTGCCAAAGTGAGACGAGCATGAAAGCCGACATCCATCCGACCTATCAGGAAATCAACGTGATCTGCACTTGTGGCAACACGTTCAAGACGCGCTCGACACTTGCCGAGGATCTCAATGTGGAAGTCTGCGCGCAGTGCCACCCGTTCTACACGGGCAAGCAGAAGATCGTCGACACGGCGGGTCGAGTCGACAAGTTCCGCAAGAAATACGCCGCTCAGTCCGGCGCTGCCGCCAAGTAGTCGCATCGCCGCGGCGCCGCAGCCCGGTGCCAGCGGCTGGTCCTGAACCTTGCGGATCGCGGGTAGTCTCACCCAGAGCTGCCGCAGCCATTATCATGGTGCGGGCGTCCGTCACAGCGCTCTAGTCCTCTCGCGTGGAGTTCCGCCGATGAACCAGCCTCGATCCATTCTGGCCTGCGTACTGCTGCTGGCAGCATTCGGAATTGGCGGCTGCGCCACGAATCCCGTCAGCGGCGAGTCCAATGTCGTCATGTCCTCGATGTCGGGCGAGCGCGAACGCGTGCGCAAAATGCACGAGGAGATCGTGCGGGGCATGGGCCTGTACGAAGACCAGGCCATCCAGGACTACATCAACGAACTCGGGCAGCGCGTGGCCCGCGTCAGTCATCTGCCCGGCGAAGAATTCCGGTTTTACGTGATCGACGATGCGGGCATCAACGCCTTCACGACGGGTTGCTGCAACGTCTACGTCAATCGCGGCCTGCTCGTGAACCTCAATTCGGAAGCGGAGATCATTTCCGTCCTGGGGCATGAGATCGGCCACATCACCGCGCGTCATCCGGCACGCCGACAAACGCGCGGTGTGCTCGCGAGCCTCGGCACGGTCGCAGCAACTGTACTGACGGGCTCCAACGCCGTCGGCCAACTCGCCAATATTGGCGCGGCGGCCTGGGTGCAGGGCTACGGTCGCGAGAACGAAATGGAAGCGGACCGCCTCGGTCTCGAATATGCGGCGCGCGCCGGTTATGAGCCCGAAGCAATGGGGCGCACCTTCGAGATGTTCAAGGCCGGGGAGCGATTCGAGCGCGATCGCGCGCGGCTCGAGGGCCGCGAACCGCGCATCTATCACGGCATATTCTCTTCGCACCCCACGCCCGACGCGCGGGTGGTGCAGGCGGCCAAAGGCGCTGCGAATGTACAAGGTGCGCCCGCGGGTGGTTGGTTGATCAACCGCAATGAATATCTGCAGCGGATCGACGGCATCTCCTACGGCTCGAGCAAGGCGCAGGGCATCGTTCGCGACAATCGTTTCTATCACGCCGATCTTGGCATCACCATGGCGTTCCCGCGCGGCTGGACCGTCGACAACGAACGCTCACGCCTGCTGGCGTATACGCCCAACAAGGATGCGATCCTGCAAGTGACCGCGGATGCGCGCCCCGAGAAGCAGGGACCGCGCGAGTTTCTGCTGGAGAAGCTGAAGGGCAACTCGCTGCTGGGCGGTGAAGTGCTGAACGTCAATGGCGATCCAGGCTACACCGTACTGACGCGCGGCGGTTCGCCGCTCGACAATGGCGCAGGCCCGGTGCGCTGGACAGTGATTTACCACGGCAAGAATGCTTATGTCGTGGCCGGTGCCAGCCGCGCGTCGGCCAACGGTCGGCCAGAGGCGGACGGCTTGATCACATCGGTCGCACAGACCCTGCGCAGCCTGAAGCCATCGGAGTTTCCCTTGGCCGAGCCGTTTCGCCTGAAGATGGTGACCGCTGGCGCGAATACCAAACTCGAGCCGTATGTCAAAGACGTGCCCGAAGAAAAGTACCAGCGCGAGACGCTCGAGCTGATCAACGGCCTGTATCCGAACAAACCGCTCACGCCGGGACAGTTGTTCAAGACGGTGCAGTAACCTCGCCGCTCAGCGAACATGCGACGGCGTTTCTTGATTCCCGCGGCCGAGCCTGTCACGCTCGCCAAGATTTCCCGAGGTCTCACGTCCAGTCAGAATAAAGAGTCATGGCAGACAAGAATTTCGAACTGATCGATCCCGCCAGCGGCAAGAAGTCCCTGCTACCAGTGCGCGAAGGTACCGTCGGTCCGGCCGTGCTGGATATCGCCACGGTCAGCAAGGATCACGGTGTATTCACGTTCGACCCGGGCTTTGGCGTTACCGCGTCGACCGAGAGCAAGATCACGTATATCGATGGCGACGCGGGCGTCCTGATGCATCGCGGCTATCCAATCGAGCAGCTGGCGGAAAAGAGCAGCTTCACGGAGGTCGCCTACCTGTTGCTGTACGGCGAACTGCCGAGTGCCGCGCAGTTGCAGGCGTTTCGCCACAGTATCGGTCATCACACGATGATCAACGAATCGCTGCTGCGCTTCTTCGGCGGCTTTCATCACAACGCGCATCCGATGGCGATGGTGTCGGCGGTGGTGGCTTCGATGTCGGCGTTCTACCACGACACGATGGACATCCATAATCCGCGCCACCGCGAGATATTTGCGCACCGGATCATCGCCAAGATTCCGACGATCGCAGCGGCTGCCTACAAGCACTCGCTGGGTCAGCCGTTCGTCTACCCGCGTAACGATCTGGACTATTGCAGCAATCTGTTGCACATGTTCTTCGCAGTGCCGTGCGAGCGCTACGAAGTGGACCCGGATGCCGCGGCGGCACTCGATCTGCTGTTCATTCTGCATGCCGACCACGAGCAGAACGCGAGCACCTCGACCGTGCGTCTCGCCGGCTCCACCGGCGCCAATCCATATGCGGCCATCTCTGCGGGTGTCTCCGCATTGTGGGGTCCGGCGCATGGCGGCGCCAACGAAGCCGTGCTCGATATGCTCGAGCAGATCGGCAGCGTCGATCAGATTCCCAAGTACCTGGCGATGGCGAAGGACAAGTCCGCGCATTTTCGCCTGATGGGTTTTGGCCACCGCGTGTACAAGAACTTCGATCCGCGTGCCAAGATCATCCGCGAGATGTGTCACAAGGTGCTGGCGAAGCTCGGCAGCGCTGACAATCCGCTGTTCGAGCTTGCGTTGCGGCTCGAGGAAATCGCTTTGAAGGATGAGTATTTCGTCGCCCGCAAGCTCTATCCGAACGTCGATTTCTATTCGGGCATAATCTACAGCGCGCTTGGTATTCCGCGCTCCATGTTCACCGTGATGTTCGCGATCGCCCGTACTGTTGGGTGGGTAGCGCACTGGCAGGAAATGATCGCGGATCCAGCGATGCGTATCGGTCGGCCACGGCAGCTCTACACGGGGCCGGTGAAGCGCGAGTATGTCGAGGTTGCCAAGAGAAAGTGATTGGCGGTGATGCGCCCGCTGTGGGGCGAGCCGACCCGTTGGCGCGACAGCGCGCGATCGACCGAGACACGCCAGTGAGCAAGACCACCCTCACCCAAAGCAATGTCTATTGCGGAGTGACCGGTAGCGTGACAGCGGGCATACCCACGAACGGCTTGATGCCGAACTCCGGATACGCTTCGGTTGGGAAATAGACCCGGCCATCCTTCACCACCATGCTGATGGTCTTGATCGCCTTGAGATCCTCCGTCGGATCGCCCGGTACCAGGAAGAAGTCGGCGAGCTTGCCCTTGGCGATCGAGCCGCGTTCCTGGTCCTGACCCAGATACTGCGCCACGTCGAACGTCGCCCGACGCAGTACCTCGGCCGGTGTCATGCCGATACGCTGCATCAGCTCGAGTTCGCGGTGATAGGTGAACGACCCGCCAGTGTCGGTGCCTGGCACGATGAATACACCGCGCTCATGCAGGATCCTGAGCGTGTCGATGATCTTGTCGAAGGCGCCGCGATAAGCGGCGTCGAGTGCTGGCGTCGACGCATCGCTCCAGGCCTTCGTCATGTCGCGCTGCACGCCGATTGGCAAATGTGCGAAGTAGTCGCGCGCTCCAGGCGGGATCTGACCATCGCGGTTGAGGGTGAGATTCTCGTGGATGCCGATGGTGGGGTCGATCGTAATCTTGCGATCCACCATCGACTGGATCGTGCGTTGCACGGCAGCCGAGTCGAGTGGCAGGGCGGGCAGCCGCGTCAGAGCCGTCAGGCGAAACAGCGTGCGAGTGTCTTCGGTCGGCTTGATCACCCAGCCCAGCATGAATTGATTGATATGCGTGATTTCATCGTAGCCGGCTTCGATCATCTTGTCGGCCGTCGAGAACGCGGGGACATGCCCAGCAACCCGCATGCCGAGCTTGTGCGCTTCGCGCACCATCGCCGGCACCCAAGCAGGGTTGATGCTGTTGTAGATCTTGATCTGCCAGTAGCCGCGCGCGGCGTACCAGCGTACGGCGTCGAGAGCCTTCGCTTCACTGTCGACCAGCGTGCCGTTGTTGGAGCTGAACGGGCTCTTGCCTTCGATGAAGCCGCTACGTACGACGCGTGGACCGCCAATGACACCGGTATCGATCGCCTCGATCAGCTTGTCCAGCACGTCAGGCTGATTGCCCATATCACGCACGCTGGTGATGCCGGCCAGCACGTTCAACAGCGCATCGTCTTTGCCGAGATGGGCATGCATCTCTGTCATTCCGGCGATGAGTGTGCCGCCCGCGCCGTCTATCGTCACCTCGCCGGGCGTGTTCGGGCTGTCGATCGGCTCGACTGATGCGATCCGATTGCCGCTGACTACCACGCTGACCGCATCGGTCAGCGCTCCTGCTACGGGATCGAACAGTCGAACATTGCGGATTCGGAGCGGCGCCGCGTAGCGATGTGCAACACGCGACTCGATGTCGACGAAACGCTCGGTCTCCCATTTTGCCGCAAGTTCTCGCAACTGCTGCTCGGCATTCTCGTAGCCCTCACGCACGAGTACGCTGCGCGGCGACGGGACTGCGAACAGGCGATTCTCGCCATCGAGCAGCAGCGTCCTTGGCTCCAGATCGATGCCGACGATGGCATACCGCGTCACCCGGATGTCGCCGGCGGCGCCCGCCACGCTGACTGTCTCGCCCTTCTGTAGGCGTACCTCGCCACCCGGCAAAGCAGCCAGCTTGCCTTCGGGCTGTTGCAGCAGCGCGCGCGCATACACCCCGAGCGCCCACGGACTCGCACTTTGACCGATGTACAGGGCGAGGCCTGCCGGCTGTGCGCGATCCTTGCCAGAGGAATCGCTCCATTGCGCCTGTTTCGCGGTACGCGTAAAGCTTTCGGCTACCTTGCTACCGAAAGTCGTTGTGCCGCGGATCTGCCACGCTCGGGGTAGGCCTTGTGAGTCGATGACGAGCGTCTCGGCAATGGTCGGTCCGCGGCCGTTGTTCTTGACATCGAAATCAATGGTAGTTCTGGCAGCCGACACCGCGGCGTGCAGATGGCCCACATTCTTCTCGCCGATCATCACGACGAACTTTTCGGTGTCGCCCAGCGCAGGCATACCTGCCGTCGAGGCGATGATGATCAAGATCGTGCCGATGAGCTTGCGCATAAGTACTCCGGGAGGCTAACTGCTCGTGGCGCTGGCGCCGATGTAACGGTCCACCAGTCTGCTCGTATGCGAGCTCGACTTCGTGTGCCGTGCCACGAGCGAATAAACGGCTGGCACGACCAGCAGTGTCAGGAAAACGGATACGAGCGTGCCATAGAACACGACGATACCGATCGGTCGACGCTGCTCGGCGCCGGCGCCACTCGCCAGCAGGAATGGGATCGCGCCGAAGGCGGTGCACAGACTGGTCATCAATACGGGCCGCAGGCGCGTGGTCGCAGCTTGGATGACCGCCTCGGCAAACTCGGTGCCCCGATCGCGCAGCTGGTTGGCGAACTCGACGATCAGCACGCCGTTCTTGGCAGCGATGCCGATCAGCATAACGACAGCGATCTGGCTGAAGATATTGATGCTCATGCCGTGCAGCTTGAGTCCGAATACTGCGCCCAGCAGGGCAAGCGGTACGGTTACCATGATGATCGCGGGATGTACGAAGCTCTCGAACTGCGCGGCGAGCACCAGAAAGACAATGATCACGGCGAACAGGAAGGTGAAGTAGAGCTGGCCTCCGCTCCTGACGTAGTCGCCGCTCTCGCCATCCCACATCAGTGTTGCGCCTTGCGGCAGCACGGTCGGCACCGTGTCTTCGAACCACTTGACCGCCTCGCCCATGCTGTAACCCTCGGCGAGATCCGCCGAGATTTCGAAAGCGCGCAGTCGGTTGAAACGGGACAACTCCGTTGGCCCGGTAGTCTCCGTGAGACGCACGATGCTCGCCAACGGGATCAGTTCACCGCTGCGGTCGGAGCGCACCTGGATGTTGGTCAGATCAGAGACAGTGGCTCGATCGGCCGCATCGGCCTGCAGCAAGACGTTGTACTCCCGTCCACGGTCGATGAACGTCGTGACGATGCGCGAACCCAGGATCGTCTCGAGCGTCCGCCCGACTGTCTGCAGGGACACGCCGAGATCGGCGGCCAGGTTGCGGTCGATCGCGACGTTGATCTGTGGCTTGCTGGCCTTCCAGCTCGTGTCCACGCTGGTCAGGCCCGGATTGGCTTCGACTATCGGCGTGAGTATGGCGGACCACTCGGCGAGGCGCTCGTAGTCAGGGCCGCCGATCACGGCCTGAACGGGCGAGCCAAAGCCAACGCGCAAACTCCCCGGCGTGATCGGAAACGCACGCACGCCTGGCAGTTTCACGAGTTCTTTCATCAACGAGCGGCCGATCTCCTGGGCGCTACGCTCGCGATCGCGCCAGTCAACCAACACGACGATCAGTCGTGCCGTATTGACAGAGCCAGTTCCACCGCCGTAACCACCTGGCATTCGAAATACCACGCGTTGAATATCACCTTTCGCTATCTCCGCTTGCGCGATGGCCTCGACCCGTCGGCCGTACTCCTCGGTGTAGGCAAAGCTCGCGCCCTCAGGTCCCGTCATGCTGACGAAGACGCGGCCGACGTCGGCTCCCGGCGAGAACTCCGCCGGAATGCTGCGGAAGGTCAGCGCGCCTAACAACGTGAGCCCTAACACCGCGCCGATGATCAGCCACGGCCGATTGATGAGCTGGCGCAGGCGTCGGCCATAGCCTGCGGTCAGTCGGCCGAACAATGCCTCTACATGGCGGGCGATGCCGACGTGCCGGCTCCGGTCTTCAGGCGGCAGCTTGGAAGCCATCATCGGTGTGAGTGTCAGCGCAACGAGCGCCGAGAACAGCACAGCGGCCGCCAGCGTGAGACCGAACTCGCGGAACAAACGACCGATATCGCCCGGCAGGAATGAAATCGGCACGAACACCGCGGCGAGCGTCAGCGTAGTCGCGATCACGGCAAAGCCAATTTCGCGACTGCCGTTCACGGCAGCCAATACCGGCGGCTCGCCGCGTTCGGCGCGGCGGTGAATGTTCTCGAGTACTACGATCGCATCGTCCACGACCAGGCCGATGGCGAGCACCAGCCCGAGCAGTGTCAGCACGTTGATCGAGTAGCCCAGTGCATACATCGCGATCGCGGCCGCCGTGATCGATACCGGGATGGTCACGGCCGGGATCAAGGTACTGCGCACGGTGCCCAGGAACAGATAGATGACGAGCAGCACCGACGCGAACGCAAAGCCGATCGCGATCAACACCTCGCGCAGGGCCGCTTCGATGGCCCGTCCGTTGTCGACATTGATCGCGAGTTCAGCACCTTCCGGCAATTCTGCGTTGATGCGTTGCACCTCGGCGCGCACGGCGCGCACGACGTCGAGCACATTGGCCTTGGACTGTGCTTCGATGCCGAGCCCGACACCCGTACTGCCGTTGGTACGCAGCAGGGTACGGTCGTCCTCGGCACTGATGCGGACCGCCGCCACTTCCCCCAGCCGAATCAGATGCCCGCCGGCGCCGCGGCCGACTACGAGATCACGAAAGTCCTGCTCGGTATCGAGACCCACTTCAGTGCGCAGCGAGAACTCCCGCTGCGTCGATTCGATCCTGCCGGCGGGCAGCAGCACATTCTCACGGCGCAAGGCGCTTTCGATATCGCTGACAGTGAGCTGACGAGCTGCGAGCGCCTGGCGATCGATGCCAATGCGCATCGCCGCGCGGCGACCGCCGGAGAGACTGGCCCGTGATACACCGGGCAGTACCGACAACCGATCGACCAGATAGCGCTCGACATAGTCGGTGGCTTCCAGCGCGGTCATGTCCGGTGCGCGGAAATTGATGAACATCACCGACTCGGCGCTGGCATCGGCCTTCGTCACCTGTGGCGGATCGGCTTCCGGCGGTAGCGCTGCTAGCACACGCGCCACACGATCACGTACATCGTTGGCAGCGGCATCGATATCCCGTTCCACGTCGAACTCGATCCGTATGCTGGAGCGCTCATCCTGGCTGTCGGACTCGAGCTTCAGCACGCCCTCGATGCCACCGACGCGTTCTTCGATCAGCTGCGTGATCTTGTTCTCGACGACAGCCGCCGATGCGCCGCGATAGATCGTATTGATCGAGACCACCGGGCGGCTGATGTCCGGATACTCGCGCACCGTCAGGCGCTGCAGCGATACGAGACCGAAAATCACTAACAATAGCGACAACACGAGCGCGGATACGGGACGCCGGATGCAAAATTCCGACAGGGTCACGTGCCGCTCACCGGTGCCGCTGGCGCGGTCGTTCCACCACCATCACTGCTGGCCTCGATCACGGCAGCGCCATCTCGTGCCTTGAACGTGCCATCGACTATCACCCGCTCGCCCTCGGTCAAGCCCTGCACCACCGCTACCGTGCCTGGACGGCGCAGGCCGGTCGTTACCTCACGGCGCCGAGCGCGGCCGTTCGCAACGACGTAGACGTAGTTCTTGCCATCCTCTGGCACCAAGGCCTGTTCCGGCAGTACCAGCATCGGTGTCGGACTCCCCCGCAAGCTGACGCTCATGAACATGCCGGGTTTCAGCACGCCATCCGGGTTAGGCAACTCGGCCCGTACCGCCAACGAGCGGGTCACCGGGTCCACGCGCGGCGATATCGTCGTCACCTTGCCCGTGAACACACGATCCGGCAGCCCATCCACCCGCGCCTCCACCGCCAGCCCGACTGCCAGATCGGCGAGGAAGCTCTGCGGTACGGTGAACTCGAGCTTGATGACAGACGTGTCGTCCAGCGTGGTGATTACGTCACCAGGACCCACCAGACCGCCCACACTGACGCGCCGAAATCCGGTCTCGCCGTCGAAGGGTGCGCGAATCGTCGTGTCGGCCAGCCGTGCGCGCGCTGCCGCCACGCGTGCTTCTGCAGTCTTGACCGCTGTCGCGAGTTGCTCGAGTTGGGCGCGCGACAGCGCCGCAGTAAGACCGAGATCCCGGCCGCGCGCGAATTGGTTGCGGCTCTCGGCGAGATTGGCCTCCGCTTCCGCGAGCTCAGCGGCCGTCTGGGCACTATCCAGCTCGACCAGCACTGACCCCCGCCGAACCCGCTGACCTTCCTGAAAGCGGGTGGCTGTGATCCGGTTCGATACCTTGGCGGTGATCGCGACTGATTCGTTCGCCAGTGCCGTACCGACCGCCTCGATCTCGACACCCAGCAGGCTGCGCTCCGGCACGATCGTGCTGACTGCGAGGGGTGCCCGCTGTGCACCGCCAGGCCCTGCGGTGGCTGGCGCCGCGCTGTCATCACAGCTCACGGCACCGATGACCGCGAGTGCGCTCCACAATGCGTGCCAAAAAGCCGCACGGGAGCGGCGTCTGCTCGAGGATAGGACCATACTAACTAACTAAATCCGTTGTTGTCTCGGCCAGCAGCGCACGCACTTCAGCAGCGTCGGCGCGGCGCGTCGGTCTGCCGTCCACGACACTGACCGGCGATTGACGCACGCCGTCATGCGAGAAGACTACGGCCTCGACTGTATGGTCGTCGATCTCGAATCGTACCCCCGGGTGGGCGACGATCCGATCAGCGCTGTACTTCAAGCGCCGCTCGAAGAATTCGTGCCGGATGCCGCGATCGAACAGCATGAAGCTCACCGTCTCGGCGCTATCCGCGAACACATGCAGCTGAATGTCGTTGTGCGCGCTCGCGGTGCCGAGCAGCACCGCGCCCACCAGCCGTGGTTGGTACTCCGCCAGCAGCTCCATCGCGGCCAATGCCGCCGTTCGCTGCGCCCGCAATTCCTGCGCATGCTCCTCGCCGCCAAAGAGCCGCTGATACTCGACCAGCGCCGCCTGAATCTCGCTGTTGCGCGGCAGCTGGCCATTGTCGAACACGCCCAGGCGCTCGGCCGCTTTACGCTTGGCCGTGAGAAAGTCACGGATGCCATGCTCGGCCATGAGCCGCGCAGCTTCCTGGGCAACGCTGCGCCGCAGGTTGTCAGGCCGCGGCAGAATTCTCCGGTTCATCAGAAGATCTGGTCGTTAGTTGGGGGTGGCGGACGGCGCGGATCGGCAGGCACGGTGGCCGGTGCGCCGCTGAAAGGATTGTTCGGCACGTCGCTGCCCCCCATGATGCCGAGACTCGGCAGGCGATCTGCCCGGAAATACTCGAACAGACCTGGTTCTTCACCGGTCGCGGGGCCACCGGTCGTCGGTGAAATCATCACCTGCACGATACCGTCGGGCACCGGGCGCCGGCGCTCAGGAACACCCTGCAGCGCGACGCGCATGAAATCGAGCCAGATCGGAATAGCAGTCTTGGCGCCTTCCTCACTCTCGCCCAGTGAGCGCGTCTGGTCGAATCCGACCCAGGCGGTGGCGACCAAATCGGAGTTGAAGCCGTTGAACCAGGTGTCCATCGAGTCGTTGGTAGTTCCGGTCTTGCCGGCGATATCGCCGCGACCCAGCGCGAGGGCGCGGCGGCCAGTGCCGCGCTTGACGACGTCCGCCATGATGTCGCCCATCAGGAACGCGACCTGGGGAGAAATCACTCGCTCCGCCGGCTGGCCGCCTTTCAGTCTGGCGTCTCCCGGAGGGCAGCCTGGACAGACGACCGTTGGGGCCGCGCTATACACGACCTCCCCCGACGGTGCTTCGATCTTCTCGATGAAGTACGGCTCCACGCGATAGCCACCGTTGGCAAAGACGCAGTACGCGGTTGCCATCTCGAGCGGTGTGGCCTGCATGGTGCCCAGCGCCAGCGTGAGATTTTGCGGCAGCGCCTCGCGCGCAAAGCCGAAGCGCGTTGCATAGTCGGTTGCGGCCTTCAGGCCCAGCTCTTTCAGAATGCGGATCGACACCAGATTGCGCGAACGTACCAGTGCCTCGCGCAAACGCATCGGCCCGCCAAAAGTGCCGCCGGAATTCTCCGGGCGCCAGTCCGCCTCTTCGCCGCTGCTCTCGACGACCACCGGCGCATCGACAATGATCGACGAGGCTGTGAAGTCGTTAGCAAGCGCGGCAGCATAGAGAAACGGCTTGAAGCCGGAGCCTGGCTGGCGTTTGGCCTGCGTCACGCGATTGAACTTGCCGAGACTCTTGTCGAAATAGTCGAAGCCGCCGACCAGCGATACGATTGCGCCGTCGTTCGGGTTGACGGCCACGAGCGCTGCCTCGGCTTCCGGTACCTGCGCGAGCCGCAACTTCTCCCCCTGGTCATCGAAGGTGGTGTAGATAACGTCGCCGCGCGTTAGAATCTGTCCTGCGGTCTTCGGTTCCGGGCCTAACAACATTTCTGTTTCGTACTTGCGGGCCCAGGACATGCCGGGCCAGTCGATCTGCATGAAGCCGCGTTCCTTGAGATAGACGCGCGCCGATTTCTCGGCTACCGACACGACTACCGCCGGCGCAAGCAGTCCGACAGTCGTGTACTCTTCCAGTAGCCGATCGAATTGTTCGGCGGTTTCGTTGCCACTCAGGTCCGTCTTGGACGTTGCGCCACGCCAGCCGTGACGTTGATCGTATTCCACCAGACCATTGCGCAACGCTTGATTGGCCGCAGTCTGCAAGCGGCCATCGATGCTGGTGTAGACCCGGTAGCCGGCGTTCTGCGCCGCGGCGCCGTAGCGCTTGATGATCTCGAGACGCACCATTTCCGCGACATACGGCGCATCCACTTCCGCGACCGGCCGGTGGGATTTGGCCCGCAGCGGCTCCCTGCCAGCGGCCTCGGCTGCTGCCGCGTCGACGAGGCCGAGTTCGAGCATCCGACGCAACACATACGCACGACGTTCCGCCGCGCCCTGGGGATTGGTGATGGGGTTGAAGCTGGACGGTGACTGCGGCACCCGCGCGAGCGTCGCGGCTTCGGCCAGGGTCAGCTCGTTCAGGTTCTTGCCGAAGTAGGTTTCGGCCGCCGCGGCCACGCCGTAAGAGCGTTGTCCGAAAAAAATCACGTTCAGGTACAGGCCCAAAATCTCCTGCTTGGTGAACTCACGCTCCAGCCGATAAGTGAGGAAGATTTCCTGCAGCTTGCGACGGATCGTTCGATCCTGGGTTAGAAACAGATTGCGGGCGGCCTGCATCGTGATGGTGCTGGCGCCCTGCGCGAAGTCCGCCGATGCAACATTGACTAACAACGCGCGCATGATGCCTTGCCAGTCGAAGCCGTGGTGGGTGAAGAAGCGGTCGTCCTCGGCAGCGATGAAAGCGTTGCGGACGACTGCCGGTATCTCGCTGTATTTGACCGGGCTCCTGCGCTCGGTGCCGATCTGCGCAATCAGCTTGCTTTCGCGCGAGTACACCCGCAGGGGCACCTGCAGCTCGATCGACTTCATGGTGGCGGCCGAGGGCAGCGACGGTTCCACATAGATGTAGCTGCAGGTCAATGCATAGGCCGCCAGAAGTGTGAGGGCTATCACACTGAACACTGCTGCCAACCCCAAACGCATCATTTTTCGACTCACGGCCTGTTACACCTTATTGCGCCCGTCGCGGCACCTATGCATAGTAAATGCTGTTGATGGGCAAACTCACCGAAAGGTGACGACGCAAAGCTTCCGGTCTAAGGGTCAATGGAAGGACTTACGACAGCGGGGTTGCCGTTGGGAACCGATGCACGGGTCGAGCGCTTCGCCCGTCGACTAGATACCCAGCGTCAGCCTCCTGGCGACGTCCGCCGACCTGCCACGGTCTTAGGCTTTACGGCTCTCCATCACGTTTTGGATGCCTACCCGATCCAAATACGTTGGTTTCGTGAGGAAGGTCTCGTTCAATTTAACTTCATGCTGATATATAGTGTCCGCAATTCTAACCCCACTGCGCGAATCAGGGCGTAACTTACTGAAAGGTATGCGAAAGTGATGTTCCTTCTACGTAAGGATCGCCCCCTGCTTGGGCTTGACATAACGACGTCGTCGGTCAAATTGATCGAGTTGTCGCGGTCAGGGGGTTCCTATCGAGTCGAATCGTATGCGGCGGAGCCTACGCCGCAAAATGCCATGAACGAGAAGGCCATTGTCGACGCGGAAGCGGTCGGTGAGGCCATCCGGCGCGCTGTGAAGCGGGCCGGCGCCAAGAGCCGTGAAGTCGCCATTGCGATTTCGGGCGATGCGGCGATCACCAAGGTGATCCAGATGCCGCGCAATTTGCGCGAAATCGATCTCGAAGCCCAGGTCGAGATGCAGGCGGACCAGTACATCCCGTTCCCGATGGACGAGGTGAGCTACGACTTCGAGGTGCTGGGTCCTTCTGAAAAAGACCCCGAGACCAACGACGTGTTGCTGGTGGCCACGCGTTCCGAGAACGTCGAGCAGCGCCAGGCTGCGGTCAGTGCGGCTGGCCTCACACCGAAGATCGTCGACGTCGAGGCATTTGCACTCGAAAACGCCTGCAAACTGATGCAGCACCAGATGCCCGATGGCGGCATCGATCGCACCATTGCGGTGGTCGATTTCGGCGCCAGCAGCACGACGTTCTCGGTGTTGCGCAACATGAAGGTCATTTACACGCGCGATTTCACTTTCGGTGGCCAGCAGCTCACCGAAGAGATCATGCGCACCTACGGGCTGTCGATGGAAGAGGCCGGCCGCGCCAAGAAAGAAGGCGGATTGCCGGGCAACTTCCAGGCGGAAGTGCTCGATCCGTTCATCGATGACATGACCCAGCAGGTCAGTCGGTCGTTGCAGTTCTATCTGGCGTCCGGCTCTGGCCGTGAGCAGCCGGAAAAGATCCTGGTTTGCGGTGGCTGCGCCAATATCTCGGGCGTAGCCGATGTCATCTCGAGCCGTGTCGGTATCAGCGCTGAGCGCGGCGATCCGCTCGGTACGATGAAGCTGTCGTCCCGCGCCAAAGCGCAGGCGGTTGCGCGTGATGCCACGGCTTTGCTGACTGCATGCGGGCTGGCCCTGCGGAGCTTCGACTAATGCCACGTATAAACTTACTGCCCTGGCGCGCCGAGCAACGCCGCGAGAAGAAGACGCGGTTCTTGATCGCGCTCGGCGGCGCTGCGCTGGCGGCGTGCGCGGTTGCGTTCATCGGCTACCTTACGTTTGACAGCATGATCAGCTCGCAGGAAGAGCGCAATCAGCGGCTGCGGACCGAGATCGCGGAGCTCGACAAGCAGATCGAGAAGATCAACAGCCTCGAGCAGGAAAAGAACCGCTTCATCGCGCGCATGGACATCATCGAAAAGCTGCAGCGTTCGCGTCCCGAGATCGTGCACGTGTTCGACGAGCTGGCCAAGACCGTGCCCGATGGCACCTATCTCACCGGCATCACCCAGGCCGAGAAGCGCCTGAAACTCGAGGGCGTCGCCCAGTCCTCGACCCGGGTGTCGGCGTTCATGCGCCGTATCGACGAATCCAGCTGGCTCAAGAATCCGGAGCTCGAGGTGATCGAGAACAAGCAGAATGGGCCGCTGGGCTCGTCGTTCGTTCTGTTCGCGGATCAGGTGACGGTCGCGGATACCGAGCCCGAGGCGGAGGCTGACAAGCCACGCCAGCGCCGCGCCCAGGCGACGGGGGGCTGATCACATGAGCGTATTGGAAGATCTTCGCGCCCTCGACCCGAATGACCCAGGTCGCTGGCCCCTGCCAGTGCGCGCCGGTGTGGTCGCCGTTGCGTTCGTCTTGGTGCTCGCTCTGCTGTTCTGGTTCCTCGTTTGGGAAAAACAGAAGCCGATTCTGGATCAGCGCGTCCAGGAAGAGCAGACGCTGCGCGGCGAATTCCAGACCAAGCATTCCAAGGCCGCCAATCTCGCCATCTACGAACAGCAATTGGCCGATATCGGCCGCTCGTTCGGCGCACTGCTGCGCCAGTTGCCGGGCAAGACCGAGGTGCCCAGCCTGCTGGTAGACATCTCGCAGGTCGGCGTCGCGTCGGGACTGCAGGAAAAGCTTTTTCAGCCCGCGCCGGAAATCAAGAAGGATTTCTACGCGGAGTTGCCCATCAAGATCCGTTTGACGGGCAGTTACCACCAGTTCGGTGAGTTCGTGAGCGGCATCGCGGCGCTGCCACGTATCGTCACGCTGCACGACATCGCGATCAAGGCCGCCGAGAAGGACTCGTTCGATCAGTTGACGCTCGATCTCACCGGCAAGACCTATCGCTACCTGGATGAAGAAGAGATCGCGGCTGCCGAAGCAGAAAAACGCAAGGCAGACCAGGCCAATCGCGCCGTCAATGGCGGCACAGAGTAAGTACGGGCAGGGACACAAGCATGATCAGGGCAGGAAATCCCAACGGCTCGCGCGCGCGTTTGCTGATTCTGGCAACCGCAGTGCTGACGCTGACGGCATGCTCGAGCAAGAACGATGAGCTCGAACGTTTCATTACCGATACCAGGCAGCAGCCGGGTGGCCGAGTCGAGCCATTGCCGGAAGTGAAGCCATACGAGTCCTTTGCATACTCCGCTTCGCCCATGCGTTCGCCGTTTCAGCCGGGAGGCTCTGCGCAGGGGCCCACGGGTTCGCCGCAGTTGCGGCCCGATCAGCGGCGCAACCGTGAATTCCTCGAGCAATTCTCGCTCGACACATTGAGGATGGTCGGCACGCTGAAGATCGATTCCCGCACGTTTGGTCTGGTGCAGACCAAGGACGGGCTCGTGCATCGCGTGCAACCTGGCAATTACATGGGTCAGAGCGACGGCAAGGTCGTCGAAGTAACGCCCTCCAAGATTAGCGTCGTGGAAATTACTCCGGATGGTCTCGGCGGGTATATGGAACGCCCCGCCGCGCTCGCCCTGAATACACGATGATCCGCGACAGGGAGATGGATCGAATGAAGCACAACAACGCCCGCCAACTGGTTACCGCCACGCTGCTGTGGTTGGTAGCCGGTATCGTCGGTTTGACAACCGCGACTGTGGCCAGCGCCCAGGCTGCTCCCAATACACTCGAGGCCATCGACGTGCAGACGCTGCCAGGTCAGCAGCTGCAGATCACGATGAAGCTGTCGGGACCGGCACCAGAGCCCCTGTCGTTCACAATCGACAATCCAGCACGGATATCCTTCGACCTGCCGAACACCGCGCTCGCGCTGCCGTCGCGCCGGATCGACGTGCGTTCGGCGGGCCTCGATACGATACTCGCTGCCGAAGCAGCGGGCCGCACGCGCCTCGTCATGAACCTCGACCGGCTCGTGCCCTACGAGACACGCGTCGCGGGCGATACCATCGTCGTGACGCTCGGTGCCGCTGCCGCGCAGGCGCAGCAAGCAGCCGCTGCGGCTGCTCGTGCGCCGACTTCCTCGCCAAGCGCCGTGCCCAGCGGCCCGCGCGCCATCCGCTCGATCGACTTTCGTCGCGGCAATGACGGCGCCGGGCGCGTCGTCGTCCGTCTGTCCGATCCGCGCACGCCGATCAGCCTGAAGCAGCTCGGCAATCAGATCGTGGTCGATTTCTCAGGCGCCGATGTGCCGCGCAACCTGATGCGCCGCTACGACGCCGTCGATTTCGCCACGCCGGTCACCAACTTCGACGTCTCGCGTGTCGGCGAAGGCGCCCGCATCGCCATCAACGCCACCGGCGATTACGAGCAGCTCGCTTACCAGTCGGACGATCAGTACGTCGTCGAGATCCAGCCGCGCCGCAAGGCGGCCGAGCAGGCCGACGTCAAGCGTGTGTACACCGGTGAGCGACTGACGCTCAATTTCCAGGACATCGAAACGCGCGCCGTATTGCAGTTGTTGGCCGATGCCAGCGGCCAGAACATCGTCGTGTCGGACAGCGTGCAGGGCAGCGTGACACTGCGCCTGCAGAACGTGCCCTGGGATCAGGCGCTCGACATCGTGCTGCGCACCAAGGGTCTCGACAAGCGTCGCGACGACAACGTGATCATCATCGCGCCCGCAGACGAACTGGCGGCGCGGGAGAAATCGGAACTCGCCGCGAAGAAGGACATCCAGGAACTCGCGCCGCTGCGCTCCGAGTATCTGCAGGTCAACTACGCCAAGGCGGTCGATCTCGCCGATCTGATCAAGGCGCAGGGCGCGGGCGGCTCGCTGCTGTCATCGCGCGGCAGCGTCGCGGTCGATGAGCGTACCAATACACTGCTGCTGCAGGACACGGTCGACCGGCTCGCCGACATCCGCCGGCTCGTCGGCACGCTCGATATCCCGGTCCGCCAAGTGCTGATCGAGGCGCGCATCGTCATCGTCAACGACGACTTCTCGCGCGAATTGGGCGTACGCGCCGGCTTCACGGGCAGTCAGCGCAATGGCAACGACGGCGTGTTCGTCACCTCGGGCAGCGCGGAATCGGTCGATACCAGTCTCAGTTCGGCGCTCGATAATCTGTCCGGTGGCGGCAGCACGCCCTATCCGCTCGAAGTGCCGGTGGGCGGTGTTGCCTCGAACCGCTACAACGTGAATCTACCGGTTTCGAATCCCGCCGGACGCCTCGCGTTCATGCTGCTGGGCTCCGATTATATCGTCGATCTCGAGCTGTCTGCGGCACAGGCCGAAGGCCGCGGCGAGATCATCTCCTCGCCGCGCGTCATCACCGCCAACCAGCGCGAGGCGTCGATCGAACAGGGTGTGGAAATCCCCTACCAGGAGGCCGCCTCCTCGGGCGCTACCACCATCCAGTTCAAGAAGGCGGTACTGGCGCTCAAGGTGACGCCGCAGATCACGCCCGACAATCGCATCATTCTCGATCTCAACGTCAAGAAGGATTCGGTCGGCCAGGTAGTCGTGAGCTCCGGCGGCGTCAACGTGCCCTCGATCGACACGCGTGAAATCAGCACTCAGGTGCTGGTGAACGACGGTCAGACCGTGGTGCTCGGCGGCATCCTCGAGACCGAGAAGCGCGATACGGAACAGAAGGTGCCCTACCTCGGCGACGTGCCGGTGCTGGGCCGCCTCTTCAAGACAACTCGCAAGACCAACAACAAGGATGAACTGCTGATCTTCGTTACTCCGAAGATTCTCCGTGAAGGGGTCAGCGTGTACTGACGGGAGAGGGACCCGCACAGCACGTCAGTTATCAGGTGAATACACATGCGTAAGATTTTTGCAGTAGTTTTGTCCGCGGCCTGGCTGCTCGCCTCTTGTGGCGGCAGCGGTACGGAAGACGCGTTCCGCGAGGGTGGTGGGCTGCCGCCCGGAAGCGGTGGCACGGCCACCGCTACCCAGATATCGATCGCATCCGACGCAACAACCATACCCAGCGACGGGTCGAGCGCGGCGACGATTACAGCGTACGCGCGCGACGCTTCCAATGTGCTCGTGCCTGGCGTCGCCATAAGGTTTTCGGCGAACTCTGGTGGTATAACTCCGGCGCAGGCAGTTACAAATGCGGCTGGCGAGGCCACAGCCACCTTGAATACCGCCGGCGACACGACTCCGCGCACCATTGTCGTGACCGCCGCCAGTGGCACCCTAACAGCTACGGCAAATGTGATGGTAACGTCAGGCGGCACCGGTGCTCCTACGGTGTCCATTGGCAGCGGGACAGGTGCGGCGTTCCAGTCTGGCATCATCGGTATCGCCAACAACATGTTGTCCGCTGGCGGCAGTACCAGCCTGACGGCGGTTTTGCAGCAGTCGGACGGCACGCTCTATCAGCAGGCGGCGAATGTCTCTTTCAGTTCGCCGTGCGCAGCGTCCGGCAGAGCGACCATTCAGTCGCCCGTTACGACTTCCACTGGCATCGCGTCCACTACATACGTAGCGACTGGCTGCAGTGGCAGCGACGTGATCTCAGCTAGTGCGACAATCGGCGGTATACAGTTGTCAGCCAGTGGCAGTGTAACTGTCGCGACGGCAGCGATTGGTTCGATCGAGTTCGTATCAGCGACGCCGACGAACGTGGCCCTACGAGGCACGGGAGCACCGGGCCGGAGCGAAACGTCGACGGTTGTCTTCCGGGTGCTCGATTCCTCGGGTGGCCCACGGGCTGATGCCGATGTCGATTTTTCGCTCAATACGACTGTAGGTGGAATTGCGCTAAATCCAACCACGGCGCGCAGCGACGCAAATGGCCGGGTGCAGACCGTGGTCCAGGCGGGCGACTCGGCAACTACCGTGCGCGTTACGGCGCGCGTGCTCAATACGACCCCGGCAATTTCTACGCAATCCAGCCAGCTCACGATCACCACGGGCGTGCCTGACGACGACAGCTTGTCGTTGGCGGTGGCTTGCCCCAAC
Source organism: Steroidobacteraceae bacterium (assembly GCA_041395625.1). Taxonomy (GTDB): domain Bacteria; phylum Pseudomonadota; class Gammaproteobacteria; order Steroidobacterales; family Steroidobacteraceae; genus CADEED01. Next base: position 32,332 of record JAWLAE010000007.1, read on the forward strand.
GTCGAGGCGCTCAGCTACGACGGCGTACCAGTGACCGTGACAGCACGGCTTGCGGATCGCTTCAACAACCCGGTTCCAGACGGAACTGCGGTTACATTCAACACGGAAGGCGGCCGGATCGGTGGTCAGTGTACGACGGCAACAACACCTACCGAAGGCGGAGTCTGCGCCGTAACCTGGACCAGCTCGGCACCGCGTCCGTCCAATGGGCGCGTGACTCTGATTGCAACGGCGATCGGTGAAGAGACGTTTACCGATGCCAACGGCAACGGTGCATTCGACAACGGTGAGACCTTTATCGATCGAGCCGAGCGTTTCCGTGACGACAACGAAAACGGCGTTTACGATTCGGGCGAATATTTCTACGACTTCAATACCAATGGTATTCGTGACCCCGCCGACGGCTTGTTCAACGGGCTGTTATGTCGCGATACGACGGGGCGTTGCAATTCGAGTGCGTCAACTTCAGGCATTGCAGGCGCGAACTTGATCATCATGTCGGGTAGCAACCCGGTCGTGACGCGGGTCAACCCAGCTGCCGGCGGCACGGATCCGATAACGATGAGCGTCAACGGCAGTATTATCGTGCAGTTCTACGTGCGCGATGTGAACGACAATTCCATGCCTGCCAATACTGACGTTGCGCTGTCTGCCTCAGGTGCGGGATTGCAGGTTGGTCAGCCGAGCAGTTTCAAGGTGCCGTGTTCCTTCTCGAACGGTCCCTCTAGTTCGACACTGTATTCGTTCAGCCTGACTGCCGGTGGTACGCCGGGATCGGGCATCGCGACGCTCAGCGTCAAGACCGCCGGTGTTCAGGCCGCTGGTGTCGGATCCCTTGAGACGATCTTTCAGATTCCCGTGACAGTGCAATAGGCCAACGGGTAATTTCGCGAATTCGCGGCCGCCTTCGGGCGGCCGCCCTTTTTTGGGCGGCCGTAGTTGCGCGGGTGGCCTTTTTCTTTCCGCGCCAGTTGTTTGTATGCTGCGCTGATGGCCAGCGTAGCGAACAAGGTATTCCTGATCGGCCCGATGGGCTCGGGCAAGTCGGCCGTCGGCAAGTATCTGGCGCGCTCGCTGCGCTTCCCGTTCGTCGACAGTGACGCCGAGATCGAGGCGCGCACGGGCGTCGACATTCCGTTCATTTTCGAGCGCGAGGGCGAAGCGGGCTTCCGCCAGCGCGAGCGCGAGGTGCTGGACGAATTGACGCAGCGCATGCCCATCGTGCTGGCCACTGGCGGCGGTGCTGTGCTGTTTCCGGAGAATCGCCAGGCGCTGCGTGAGCGAGGTTTCGTGGTCTATCTCGAAACCGCCGTGGAACAGCAGGCGGAGCGCGTGCGGCAAAGCCGCAATCGGCCGCTGCTGCACTCGGTCGATGCAACCACCCGCCTGCAGGACTTGATGACGGTCCGCGCACCGCTGTACGAGGCACTAGCCGATCTCAAAGTGAGCACCGATCGCCAGCGAGTGCAAGCCGTCGCAGCCGAAATCCGGGCCGCGCTCAAGAGCCTGCCGGCGCCAGACTAGCACCGGTGGCCTCGCGCCCAGGTGCGCATTTCTGCCCGGAAGTTCCCATTAGTCCGGTAGATCTCAGCGCGGCGACGGTGCGCACAACGCTTATACTTGGGGCATCCGTCCCATTCTGAATTGCTCCGCCCTTGCCGACGCTCAACGTGAATCTGGCTGATCGCAGCTACCCGATCGTTATCGGTCGGGGTCTGCTGGCCGACGGCGGCACGCTCGAACGCGTCGTGCCGCAGCGCGACGTGCTGTTGATCAGCAACACCACCGTTGCACCGCTCTACGCGGTGCAGCTTGCCGCCGCGCTGGCGCCCCGCCGGGTCGTGCGTGTCGACCTGCCGGACGGTGAGCAGCACAAGACCCTCGCTACGGTGCAGCGTGTCCTCGATGTGCTCGTGGCCAATCGCTTCGGTCGCGATGCGCTGATCGTCGCGCTGGGCGGTGGCGTCGTGGGGGACACCGCAGGATTCACGGCGGCGTGCTATCAGCGCGGTATCGCTTTCCTGCAAGTGCCGACGACATTGCTGGCGCAAGTCGATTCGTCGGTTGGCGGCAAGACTGGCGTCAATCATCCGGGTGGCAAGAACCTGATCGGCGCATTCCATCAGCCCACTGCGGTGCTGGTGGATACGGCAACGCTGGCAACCCTGCCGGACCGCGAACTGCGGGCGGGGCTAGCCGAGGTGATCAAGTACGGCTTGATCCGGGATGCGGAATTCTTCGCCTGGCTCGAACGCAATCTCGACGCGTTGCTGGCGCGCGACGACGCGGCATTGGTGCACGCTATACAACGCTCCTGCGAGGCGAAAGCCCAGATCGTTGCACGTGATGAGCGCGAGCAAGGCGAGCGCGCCCTGCTCAATCTGGGCCACACCTTCGGTCACGCGATCGAGGCGGCTACTCACTATCAGAGCTGGCTGCATGGCGAAGCCGTGGCCGCCGGCATGTTGCTGGCCGCACGCATGTCCGCCCGGATGGGCTGGTGCCCGGCGCGGCAAGTGGAACGGCTGGCGGCATTGCTGCAGCGAGCCGGCCTGCCGACCGACATCGCGGCACTCGATCCTGTCGAGCTGCGGGCGCTGATGCAGATCGACAAGAAGGTAGCGGCGGGTCGCATCCGGTTGGTGCTGCTGCGCGACATCGGCGCTGCCACGGTAACAGCTGACTATCCTGAGGCTGCGCTCGACGCGACGCTCGGCGCTGTACCTGCATGACGCGGCCGGTGGATGCCGGGCTCGCTCCCTACGCTGCAGATCCCGCTCACACACGCGGTCGTCGCCATGCGGAGCCGCCGCCCGAGTATCGCAGCGAATACCAGCGCGATCGCGATCGGATCGTCCATTGCAATGCTTTCCGGCGCCTCACTTACAAGACGCAGGTGTTCGTCAATCACGAGGGTGATCTCTATCGGACGCGCGTTACCCATTCCCTCGAGGTAGCGCAGATAGCGCGCACCGTCGCGCGGGCGCTCGAGCTCAATGAAACGCTCACCGAAGCGATTTGTCTGGCGCACGATCTCGGGCACACACCGTTCGGACATGCTGGGCAGGATGCGCTGAACCTCTGCATGCGCGACTACGGTGGCTTCGAACACAACCTGCAATCGCTGCGGGTCGTCGATGAGCTCGAGGAGCGTTACGCCGAGTTCCAGGGGCTCAATCTCACCTTCGAGTGCCGCGAGGGCATCCTCAAGCACTGCTCACCGGCAAACGCCAAGTTGTTGGGCGAAGTCGGCCAGCGCTTCTTGCGGAACGAACAGCCGGGCCTCGAGGCGCAGCTCGCCAATCTGGCGGATGCCATCGCTTACAACAACCATGATGTCGACGACGGCGTACGAGCCGGCCTGATCTCGGTGGCTGAGCTGCAGAGTGTGCGGTTGTTCCAGCGGTTCTACTCGGAGGTGATGCAGCGCTATCCGGACACCTCGCCGCGTCGGCAGTTGCACGAAACGATTCGGCGGATGATCAACGCGCTGGTCGTCGATCTCGTGCAAACCAGCCGCGCGCAGATCGTGGCCGCCGACGTGCAACACATCGACGACGTGCGGCGCCAGCGGCAGCCGCTGATCAATCTGAGCGAATCGATGTACGCTCTGCATCTCGAGCTCAAGCGCTTTCTCAACCGCTCACTCTATCGACATGCGCAGGTGAGTGACATGACGCGGCGCGCCCGCTCGGTGGTCAGCGATTTGTTCGCGGCGCTGCTGGACGATGGCGCGCTCCTGCCAGCGGAGCACCGAGATGCCGCGGCGAGAGCGGCAGCGACTCACGGCATGGCTGGGCGGGCGCGAGTGGTGGCCGACTATGTAGCCGGCATGACCGATCGCTTCGCGTTCTTGGAGCATGCTCGCGTGACACAAGCGCGCTCGGCCGGGGCCTGACTGGGTCTGCTGCAGTGGCAAAGTCTGTCCGAGCGCTCGAAGCGCAGCTCGACGCAGTCACCGGCGACGCTGTGCTGGAACTGGCGCGCCTGCTGGTATCAGCCGGCTATGGCTTCGGCGCCTTCGAGCAACACGCGAAGCGCGCCTTCGTCGTCGCGGCCAAGCAGGCGCTCGCCGCTCAGGGCGCACGGCGAATCAATCGCTCGATGATCGCGGCTGCCACGGGGCTGACGCGCGGCGAAGTGGCGCAGTTGCTGCGTCCGGCAATAACTGCCGGGCGTTCCTCCCGGCTGGCGAGTCGGGCGGCGCGCCTGGTTCTGGCATGGCGGGCAGACGCGCGATTGAAGGGGCGCTCTCTGACGCTCGACCCGCCGAAGCGCGGCGCGCGTACCGCGCCGCCGTCGTTTCATGATCTGGTCAAACGCTACGGCGGCGACATCCCGCCGCGCGCGATGCAAGCGGAGCTGCTGCGCAGCGGGCTCGCCGAAAAGACCCGCGACGGCCGTCTGCGCTTGTCCAATGCCAATCGCGACAACCTGTTGCGAGCCGTGCAGGCGGTCGAGGCGACACTGCCGTGGTTGCGAGCCGTGGCGCCGCAAGTACTCGATCCGCATCCGGGCGTGCCCATCGCGGCGAACAGCACCGTCGCTACGCTGCCGTTCGCCAGCGCGCGCGAACTCTACGCTGCGCTCGATCGCATTCTCGACCGCACGAGTTCTTTGCTCGATGGTTTCGATCAGGCCAGTGGCCAGCCTCGGGCGCCGGGCGAATTGTTGGTGGGCGTGGCCATTGCCGGTTCGCGCCCGCGCCGCTGATCAGCTCTTGCTGATCAGCCCTGGGGCAGTTCGTCGCGCAGAGCGCGGCGCAGAATCTTGCCGACATTGCTCTTGGGCAGCTCGTCACGAAAATAGACGTGCTTGGGTGTCTTGTAGCCGGTCAGCGACTCGCGGCAATGCGCGATCACGGCGGCCTCAGTGAGCGACGGATCCTTGCGCACGACAAACAGTGCGACGACTTCACCCGAGCGCTCGTCGGCCTGCGCCACCGCTGCCGCTTCCAGAATGCCCGGGTGCGTGACCGCGACACTCTCGACCTCATTGGGATACACGTTGAATCCCGACACCAGAATCATGTCCTTCTTGCGATCCTCGATGTAGACATAGCCGCGCTCATCGATCCGGCCTATGTCGCCGGTGAGCAGCCAGCCACCCTCGCGCATGACTTTCGCCGTCTCATCCGGTCGATTCCAATAGCCGGCCATCACTTGCGGGCCGCGCACGCAGATCTCACCGACTTCATTGATGCCGAGGTCCGCGCCCGCATCGTTGCGGATGGCAATGTCAGTGGACGGAATCGGCAGCCCGATGGAGCCATTGAAATCCTCGTCCGGAATGTTGATGCAGGCGGCGGGCGAAGTCTCGGTGAGGCCCCATGCCTGGGTCAGTACCTTGCCGGTGACTTCCTTCCAGCGCTTGGCCACCGCCTCCTGCACCGCCATGCCGCCACCCAGCGTGACGCGCAACTGGCTGAAATCGAGCTGCGCGAAGCCCGGTGTGTGCAACAACGCATTGAACAGCGTGTTGACGCCGCTGATGAACTGGAACGGATAGCGTTTCAGCTCGGCCACGAACGCCGGGAAATCGCGCGGATTGACGATCAGTATATTGCGCCAGCCGAGCCGCAGGAACAGCAGGCAGTTAGCTGTCAGTGCAAAGATATGATAGAGCGGCAGTGCGGTGATCAGAGTGCCGCGCCCGGCGAGAAAGCTCTTCTCGATCCACTCGTTCGATTGCAGCACGTTGGCCACCATGTTGCCATGCGTCAGCATCGCGCCTTTCGCGACGCCGGTGGTGCCGCCGGTGTATTGCAGGAACGCGAGGTCGGCGTGCTCGAGCGTGGTGGGCTGCGGTCGCTGGCCGGCCGAGTCGCGCACCACGTCGCGAAACTCGAGCGCGCCGGGCAGCTGATAGGCCGGCACCTGCTTGCGAATGTGGCGCACTACCAGATTGACGATAGTGCCCTTGATGACACCCAGCATGCCACCGACGCTGGTTGTCAGGACTTGCTTGATGCTCGAATGGGCAATCACCTCCTGCAGGACGTGCGCAAAATTCTCCAGGATGAGGATCACGGTGGCGCCAGAGTCCGTGAGCTGGTGTTCCAGCTCGCGCGGCGTGTACAGGGGATTGGTATTCACGACCACAGCGCCAGCGCGCAGGATGCCGCAAACCGCGATCGGGTATTGCAGGATATTCGGCATCATGACTGCGACCCGATCGCCTTTGCCGATGCCAGCATGTTGCTGCAGCCAGCTGGCGAACGCCGCCGATTGCTCATCGAGCTCACGAAACGTCAGCGTCTGTCCCATCTGCACATAGGCCACATGGTCGGCATGCTCCTCGAGGGACTGCTCGATCAGTTGAGTGAGTGAGCGATACTCGTTGACGTCGATCTCGGCGCGGACGCCCGCGGGATAGGATTTCAGCCAGTGCTTGTCCACTTGGGTCCCTTCTTGAGCAGCGGTTTCAGGGTGGGCCAGAGATTGTCGAGCAGAAACGGTTGTGCCGCGGCGTTCGGATGGATGCCATCAGCCTGCATGCGCGCCGCGTCCAGGGCCACGAAATCCAGAAAGAACGGCACGAACGGCAGTTTGTACTGGGCAGCGAGCTCGGTGAAGACGGCCTCGAAGTCGCGGCTGTAGCGGGGGCCGTAGTTCGGCGGGATTTTCATGCCGACCAGCAGGACCCGCGCACCGGCCTTGCGTGCCTGTTGCACCATGCTTTCCAGGTTGGCCCGGCTGACCGCGAGCGGCAGCCCGCGCAGCCCGTCATTGCCGCCTAACTCGATGATCACGATGGCCGGTTTGTGCAGGGCAAGTGCGCGCGGCAGCCGGCTAGCCGCACCGCGCGTAGTTTCACCACTGACGCTGGCGTTGACGACGCGGTACCCGTACCCTTGTTCCGTGAGGCGTTGCGCCAGCAGCGCCACCCAACCCTGCTCGACTTCGATGCCGTAACCGGCACTCAGACTGTCGCCCATCACGAGAATCGTGGGCGCGGCCGCGCTGCCAGCGTGCGCTACTGGGATGCCGGCCAGCGCGACACCGAAGGCGAGCGCGACGCAGAGGACCCGCGCCGGTAAATAGATGAATTCTGATACTGTGCTCAAAGCCGAAAACCTCACGAAGCAGGTTACCAGTCCCGAAGGACCGCTGACGATTTTACGCGATGTCTCCTTGGACATTGGCGCAGGCGAGTCAGTTGCGGTCGTGGGTGCGTCCGGGGCGGGCAAGTCGACGCTGCTCGCACTGTTGGCTGGCCTCGATACGCCCACCTCGGGGCGGGTGCTGCTGGCGGGCGCCGATCTCACTGCGCTGGACGAAGATGGTCGCGCGAAACTGCGGGCCGAACGCGTGGGTTTCGTGTTCCAGTCGTTTCATCTGGTGCAGTCGCTCACGGCGCTCGAAAACGTGATGCTGCCGCTGGAATTGGCGGGTCGAGCCGATGCCCGTCGCGCAGCACTGGAAACCTGTGAGCGCGTCGGGCTGGGCAATCGTACCGGGCACTATCCGCGCCAACTTTCCGGGGGTGAGCAGCAGCGCGTCGCGATCGCGCGCGCCTTCGTCACCCAGCCCGCCGTGTTGTTTGCCGACGAGCCGACCGGCAATCTCGACACCGTCACCGGCGAACGGATCGTCTCGCTGCTATTCGAACTGAACGCGAACTCGCACACGACCCTGGTCCTCGTGACCCATGACCGCGAACTCGCGCGACGCTGTTCGCGGATACTCGAATTGTCTGGCGGCGAGCTGCTGCGCGAGGAGGTAGTCGGATGATTCGTCGCGCCGTGCCGCTGGCGCTACGTACCTTGGTGCGGGAGTGGCATTCCGGCGAACTCAGCATCGTGCTGTTGGCGCTCACGGTCGCCGTCGCGGCGCTCACCGGCGTCGGTTTCCTGGTCGCACGCATAGGCGCTGCGGTCGATCTGCAAGCCAACGAAGTGCTGGCGGCAGATCTGCGTCTCGAGTCGCCGCGGCCGATCGACGACCGCTACCTGATCGAAGCCGAGGCGCGCGGCCTTGCCGCAGTGAGCTCGACGGGACTAATCAGCGTCGTCTTCAATGGCGACGACAGTCAGTTGTCGAATCTGCGGGCGGTGACCTCGGGCTACCCTTTGCGGGGCCGCGTGATGATTTCGGACGTGCCTTTCGGTGCCTCGCGGCCGGCCGATGGCATACCGGCGCCTGGCGAGATATGGCCAGAGTCCAAGTTGTTGGCAGCGATCGGTGCGGAAGTCGGCTCTGAGCTGTCGGTTGGAGCCGCGCGCTTCAAGGTGACACGCGTGCTGATTACTCGGCCGGATCAGGGCGCTACCTTTGCTGACCTCGCGCCATCGATACTCGTCAACGCCGCCGATCTGCCGGCGACTGAGCTGATACAGCCTGGCAGTCGGGTGAGTTACGCGGCGTTGTTTGCGGGCGATCAGGCCGAGGTGCAGCGGTTTCGCACCTGGCTGTCGGTCGCCAAGACCCCGAGCGAACGACTGCTCGACATCAGCGAATCGACGCCACAGGTGAAAACAGCGATCGATCGGGCCGGCCGTTTCCTGAGCCTCGCCAGCCTGGTTGCCGTGCTGCTCTGCGCAATCGCCGTCGCGATGGCTGCCCGACGCTACGTACAGCGGCATCTGGATTCGGTCGCCCTGCTGAAGACGCTCGGCGCGACGCGCGCGTTCACGCTCACCGTCAGCCTGCTGCAGTTGCTGCTGATCGGTCTCATTGCGGCCATCATCGGCGCGCTGCTCGGCTTTGCAGCCCAGGCTGGGTTGGTAGCAGCATTGCAGGATCTGCTGAAGGGCGATCTCCCGCCACCGGACTGGGCGCCGGTGTGGGTCGGGCTCTTGACCTCGATCGCGATACTCGCCGGCTTTGCGCTGCCGCCGCTGCTGCAGCTGTCACGAACGCCCGCACTGCGCGTCCTGCGCCGCGACGTCGGGCCGCCACCGCTCTATGTGATGCTGGCGTTCGGGCCCGCCATCGCCGCGGTCTTGTTCCTGATCCTGTGGGTCGTGCGCGATGTGACGATCTTCCTGGCCTTCGTCCTCGGTCTCAGCGCCTTCCTCGCCTTGCTGGCGTTCGCGGGGTGGTTGCTGGTGCGCTTGACGACGCAAATGCGCGGTGGAGTGGGCGTGGCCTGGCGCTATGGCATTGCCAATCTGGGTCGGCGTCGCGTCGAGAGTGTCGTCCAGCTCACCGCCTTTGGCTGCGGCATCATGGTCCTGCTGCTGCTGGCCGTGGTGCGCAACGATCTGCTGGCAGACTGGCGCAAGAGCCTGCCGAGCGACATTCCTAACTACTTCTTCATCAACATCCCGCCCGATGAGCGCACGGCATTTATCGATTTCCTGCGGCAACAGGGGGCCGAGGTGTCGCGCGCCCTGCCAATGATTCGCGCCCGGCTCACGGGCATCAATGGTCGGGACGTGACCGATGCGACGTTCGAGAATCCGCGCGGTCGCGGCTTTGCGAACCGCGAGCAGAACATCACCTGGACCAGCGAGCTGGGAACAGACAATCGGATCGTCGCCGGCAATTGGTTTACCGAGCAGGACATCGGCAAGCCGTTGGTTTCAGTGTCGACCGAAGTGCAGGAAGCACTCGGACTGGTGCTGGGTGACAAGCTCGTGTTCGACGTAGCCGGCGAAACATTCGTGGCGTCGGTCGCGAGTGTGCGCAAGGTGAAGTGGGACAGCTTCCAGCCGAATTTCTTCCTGGTGTTCCCGCCGGGTCAGCTCGAGGGTACAGCGGGCACCTGGATGACGAGCGCCTATTTCCACCCCGAGAGCGCGCGCAGCCTGGCCGATCTCGTGCGCCTTTTCCCGAGTGTCTCGGTCTTCGATCTGGACGATCTGCTGGCCCAAGTGCGCAGCGTGATCGACAAGGCGGCGCTCGCGGTACAGAGTGTTTTCCTGTTCACTCTACTGGCAGGTCTGGTCGTGCTGCTGGCTGCGGTGCAGGCGAGTCGCGACGAACGCCGCTACGAGAGCGCAATGTTGCGGACGCTCGGGGCGAACCGGCGTACGGTGCTGAAAGGCATTCTCGCGGAATTCGCCACGCTCGGCGTGCTGTCCGGGCTGCTCGCCGCGGTGGGCGCCTCGATTGCCGGCTATTTCGTCGCGCGCCGCGTGCTGGAGGTGCCATACGCGCCGGAGCCCTGGGTCTGGATCATCGGCATCGTCGGTGGCGGATTGTTAGTGTCCGTGGCAGGCTGGCTGGCCACCAGGTCGGTGGTCAATCAGCCGCCGATGGTCACTCTGCGGGGCGGTTGAGCCCATATGAAAGATCCTGAGCTGCCACCCGATGTGCACAATCCGGAGTTCGTAGCGCATCTGCTGGCGACACCGCTGCGACGCAAAATGGTCGGCTGGTACGACCCGCAGGTGCTCGCGCAGTCCGCGTGGCTGGTGACCGTTGCGAATCTGTTCGGTCGTCACTCTGACACGCGGCTGATCGAAGCTCTGTCGACCCAGCCCCAGCACTGGTTCGATTACTCCGGCGACGCTGATGCCAATGATGACTTCTGGCTCGACTACGTGAGCGACATCGGTGACGGTTGGAACTCCACCTACGCAGTCGCCGCCGCGGTTGCCGAGCCCGAGCTGACTGTGCAGGAGCCCCACGGTCGCCACGTGCAGACCCGCCAGGGTCGTGTCCTGGTGTTCGGCGGCGACGAGGTGTACCCGTATCCGTCGCGCGAGGAGTACGAAGCGCGTGCCGAGCGGCCATATGCGACGGCGCTGGCTGGTCGCGTCGCGCGGCCAGACGTGTATGCCATCCCGGGCAACCACGACTGGTACGACAGTCTGATCGCCTTTTCACGCAGCTTCTGCCGGCCCGAGCGCGGTTTCGCCGGTTGCCGGACGCGCCAGACTCGCAGCTATTTCGCGCTCAAACTGCCGCATGGCTGGTGGCTGTTAGCCATCGATCTGCAGTTGGGCGCCGATCTGGACGAGCCGCAAGTGCAGTATTTCCAGCGTGTGGCGGCTGATATGGCGGCGGACGCCCGGGTCATCCTGTGCGTACCTGAGCCACGCTGGATCCTGGAGGATGCCTATCCCAAACATTCGACCTACGAAGAGCGTGCCACCGTCGATTTCCTGGAGAGCCGCATTCTGCAGCGCCCGGTGAGCGTTTTTCTCACCGGCGATCTGCATCTGTACAAGCGGCACGAGAATGCCGCAGGTGTACAGAAGATCACTGCCGGCGGCGGCGGCGCCTTCCTGCATCCAACGCACGCACCGGCCACTCACAAGCTGCGCGATGGCTACGTAGAGCGCGCCGCGTATCCGGATGCAGCGACCTCCTCCAGATTGGCGTGGCGCAACTTCCTGTTTCCGTTTCTCAATCCCAAGTATCTGCCGATACCTGCGTTCCTGTACGCGATGTCAGCGTGGTTCGCATCCGCCAGCCTCACGACCGCCGATACGGTCGATCTGCCCACGGCGCTCGATGCTGCAGTGCGAGCCGCGATCCGGGATCCCTTCAACGGACTGTGGTTGATCGTTTTCGTCGCGGCCTTCGTCTTCTTCACCGATACCCACGTGCGCTGGTGGCGCATCATCGGCGGCGTCTCGCATGCGCTGGCACATCTGGGCGCGGCCTTCGGTGTCGGCTGGCTCAGCCTGCTGGTGACCACGCAGGCGCTGCACCTCGAATTTGGCACCATTTCGCAACTGTTAGTGGCCGGCACGCTCACGTTCCTCGCGGGCGGTTTGGTCGGCGCCTGGATTCTGGGCCTCTATCTGTTCATTTCGCTGCAATTCTTCGGCCGACACGCTAACGAGGCCTTCGCCAGCCTCAGAATCGAAGATTTCAAACACTGGGTACGCTTGCGGGTCGATTCGAGCGGCACGCTCAGTATTTTCGCACTCGCAATTGATCGTGTGCCGCGACGCTGGCGGGAAGCCGAGCGCGCTGGACAGCGAGTCGAGTTAGCAGACGACCCGCGCGCAACTGCACCGCGGTTGGTGGATCAGGTGAGCGTCGGGCGAAAAGCACCGCGTTGAGGAACCTTTGTAGGGCAACGGAGACAAATATTCGTTGCCGCAATCCGTGAACTAGGTTCAAAATGCGGTATCAACGGCCCTACTCGCTAACTAATTGCGACACATGGCTGTTAAAAAGGTTAGTATTGCGCTGTTAGCGTTTAGGAGGACTCATGGCAAAGAAGAGAGCAAAAGTGGCGAAGCCGGCAAAACCGGCACGCTTGGGCAAAGCCTGGACCGCGACAGACGTCGCCAAGCTGCGTTCACTCGCCAAGCAGAAGCTTTCGGCTCGCGCTGCGGCCGAGAAACTGGGCCGCACCCGCGGTTCCGTCGCGCAGAAGGCTCTGTTGCTCGGTATTTCGTTCCGCGCAATCAACCAGCCGAAGCGCGCACGTCGCAAGAAGTAGACCAGCCAGGCTGGCAATGGACGGCGGTATCCTGCGGGTCTCAAAGCCCGCCGGTTACCGCCTGTTTGTTGGGGCCGTCCTGATCGATAGCCAGTCAGCGGCTCACATTGAGCCGCAACCATGCCACAGGCGTACCCTCGCGCCGCATATTCAGGCCTTCGAGGGTCATGAGATAGTCGCCGGGGCCGAACGCTGACGGATTCAGCTGCAGGCGCACGTGCTCGTTCGAATCCTTGATCATGTTGTCGAGAATCGCCACCCGGCCATGACCGGTGCGATCGATTATCACTCGGAACGTACTGTACTTGGTCTGCGTAACATCGATCTTGAGCTCGGTCATCTGCCCGGGCGTCACGTCGACCTGGGTGGCGCTCGAGGCGCCCGCCAGCGAGGGTTCGACGATAATCGGACGGAGCGAGCTGGTGGGTTGGATCGGACGCTCGATCACCTCTTGTTTGAGTCTGGCGATCACGCCGGCCTGGTCCGATACCTTGCCGCCCAGGATGATGGCCGTGAGCGCGAGCACGACGGCCGCGACGCCGATGCCACTCACGAACGGTAGCTGTTGCCAGAACCGACGCCGCGGCTCGGCCCAGGGCTCCGGATGTCCACTCGCCTCCAGCAAGTTCAGCCCAGCGTGTACGCGCTCGGCCAGCCCCAATTCGTCGATCAGGGCAGGGTTCGAACGCACGAACCGCTCGAAGTCGTTGGCACCCTTCGGCGGCAGTGTGCCTGCGAGGTAGCGCTCGATGATCTGATTGCGGGCGATGAACTCGCGATCCATCGGCGCGCTCGGCGCCGGGGCTGCCGTCAGTGGGTTGTTAGTAGCCGGAGTCGGGGCTGGCATGATCGTTCAGGCTCGATTGCGCGGGATGAGGTTGGCGACGGCCGCGACAGGTGGTGGTGCAGTCGGCGCAATAGCGCCAGACGCCATTCCGGGCATAGTCGGGCATTGGCAAGTTGCAGGCGCACACCGGTATCCTCGCCCATTGGTGGTTTCAGACCGGTGTCACGCCTCACAGATTGCGCGGTGTCGCGGTCCGAAAACGCGAACCGTAGCACCTTTTCGTGCTCTTGCAGCCGAGCGTGCAACCCGTCGCGCACGGCGCGAGCGTTCAACACTGGCGACGCACTATCCCTCGAGGTATCCATGAAAAACAAGCTTCCTACCCGTTCCCGGCGACGCGCTGGCGCTGCCGCGCTGGCCGCCGGCGTCTCACTCGCCGCGACGCTGGCCGCCTCCGCGGCCACGGACGATACTGCCATCACCATCTACAGCTCGGCGCAGCCAGGCGCGATCTCACCGGAACTGTATCGGCCAATCCCTGGCGCGCGCGTGCCGAACGCGATGGCCGTGCCCGGCTATGCAATGGTCCGACACGATCGTGCCATGCAGATCTCTGCGGGTCGCTCGCAGTTGAAATTCACTGACATCGCCGGTCTGATCGATCCGACCACTGTCACGTTCACTTCGATCACCGAGCCGCGCACGCGGGTCCTCGAGCAGAACTTTCAGTTCGACCTGGTGAGCACCGACAAGCTGCTGCAGAAGTTCATCGACAAGCCGATTACGGTCGAACGCGCGCTGGGCAACCAGAGCTCGACGGTGAGCGGCACCTTGCTGTCGGCGAGCGACGGCCTGGTGTTACGTGGCAACGACGGTGCGATCCATGCACTGCGCGACTACTCGTCGGTGCGCTTTCCAGACCTGCCGGGTGGCCTCGAGACCAAGCCGACACTGCTTTGGGAGCTGAATTCGCCGCGCGGCGGCGAGCAGCGCACCCGCGTCGCCTACCAGACGGGTGGCGTAACCTGGTGGGCGGACTACAACCTGGTCTTCAACGAGGGCCGCGACGCCAACAGCGGCGTTCTGGATCTCTCGGCGTGGGTCAGCATTATCAATCAATCCGGCACCACCTACCCGGACGCGCGCCTCAAGCTGATCGCCGGTGACGTGCATCGTGCCGCACCGCCGTCCTCGCAACGCGGCCGCGTCATGGCGATGGAGATGGCGGCCAAGAGCATGGCGGATGACGGTGGCTTCGAGCAAAAGGAGTTCTTCGAATTCCATCTCTACACGCTCGGCCGCCGCGCCACGCTGCCTAACAACTCCACCAAGCAGATCGAGTTGTTCGACCAGGCCCGGCAGATACCGGCGAAGAAGATCCTGCTCTACTATGGGTTGGCGCAGCCGTATTTCTGGGGCTCGCCCAATACCAATCGCGACATTGGCATCGCGATGAACAAGAAGGTGGACGTCTATCTCGAGTTCCGCAACGACAAGAAGCTGGGTCTGGGTGTGCCGCTGCCCGCCGGGCGGATCCGTGTATCACAACTGGATGAGGCAGACGGTAGCCTCGAATTCATCGGCGAGGATGTCATCGATCACACGCCGAAAGACGAACTGGTGCGGGTCAAACTGGGCTCGGCCTTCGATGTCGTGGGCGAGCGTCGCCAGACGGATTTCGCCGTCGATGTCAAAGCGCAGTGGTTGGAGGAGGAATTCGAACTCAAACTACGCAACCACAAGGAACAACCCGTGGAGGTGATCGTGAAGGAGAACCTCTACCGGTGGAGCAACTGGAAACTCCTGAGTCAGTCGCATGCCTACGAGAAAGAAGACGCGCGCACGATCGTGTTTCCGGTAACGGTGCCGAAAGACGGCGAGACGACCGTGCGGTATCGCGTCCGTTACACCTGGTAGGCGCGCACGAATACCTCGACCTGCGCCGCGATGACCTCGCCGAGATCCAACGGTCGGCAGCGGGTGCCGCCGAGGTCGTGCTGATGCAGCAGCCCGAGCACCACTGGCGCCAGCAGCAGTAGCGCAGCGTGCCGGGTATCCGCGGCGCGCATTGAGCCAGCGGCGATGTGCGCGCCGAGGCGCTGTTCGAGGGCCTGCAAGGTCGGCTCCAGCACCTTATTGAGGTACTGCAGGCCCGCCTGGTCGTCGCGCAGACCCTCGGCGAGGCCGATCCGATGCAGGGTGTCGACACCGCCTTGCGTCCAGCCGCGCACGATGCTTTGCAGAAAACTCTGTAACGAGAGCGACAGATCCTGATTGTCCGGCACACGTGCCCGCGCCAGATGCATCGTGGCACCCGCATACGAATGCGCAAAGATGGCGTCGACCACCGATTCGCGGCTGCCGAAGTAATGTCGCATGGTGGTCACGCTGACGCCGGCGGCATCCGCGAGTTGCCGAAAACTCGGCTGGCCCGCACCGCGCGCCGCGAGCCGCTCGCGCGCCTTGTGGATCAGCGCGCTGCGTCGCGCGTCGTAGTCAGCGTTGCGGGCACCAGCGCTGCGGGCCATGAACACGTCTCCCGGGAGATGCTCAACAGGAATAGCTGGAATATATTAGACCATATGTGCTAATCTATTTCAACTCATCCTCCCCGTGCCGGAAGACACTCAGATGCTCGAGCCCGAACCGCGATCCTTGCTGTCCCGCTACAGTGGCTGGTTCGCTGTCGCCGCTGCAATCGCGGTCGGCGCGTTCTTGTACCTGCGCTCGCAACGGCCGGAGCCCGTGGACGTGATCGCGGTCAATACCGGCCCGACCGAGCGGGTACTGGCCATTACCGGCCGTACGCGCCCGCGGGTCACCGTCAATGTGGTGCCACGAGCGCCCGGCCAGATCATCGAACTTGCCAAACAGGAGGGTGACCAGGTCAAGGTCGGTGAATTGCTGGTGAAACTCGACGCGCCGGCGCTGCGCGCGTCCGTCGATCAGGTGGATTCCGCGCTTGCGGCGCAACGCCGCACAGTAATGGAGGCCGAGCGCAATTTCGCGCGCCTCGCCGAGCTCCGGCAGCGCGGTCTGACAACGCTGCAGGACTACGACCAGGCGAAGTTCGAGCGCGACCAGGCGCTTGCCGAGATCCGCCGCCTCGGCGCGACGCGGCGTGAAGCGGCAGCCCGGCTCGCTGAATCCACTATCGTTGCGCCGGTGTCCGGCGTCGTGCTCTCGCGGTCGGTCGATCCGGGGCAGGTCGTTAGCGTGCAGACCGTGATCTACGAACTGGCGCCGCTCGCCGATGTTGAAATCGAAACCGAGGTGGACGAACGCTACTTGCCCGAAGTGCAGCCTGGCCTGAGCGCCGACGTGTTGATCGCCGGTCGTGACGAGCCACTCGGCGCCACGGTGTACTACGTAGCCGCGAAGGTCGACCCACGGTCCGGCGGTGCCAAAGTACGCCTCAAGCTCGACCAATCGGTCGCTACGCTGCGCGCTGGCGTCACCGCGGATGTCAACATCATCATCGAACGCTTGCCGAATGCGATCACCGTGCCGCGCAGTGCGCTGCTCGGCCGCGACGAGCGCGCTCGAGCCATGTTGGTGCGCGGCGGCAGAGTCACGGAGCAGCCGGTCGAGTTTCTCGAGTGGCCGAGCGATCGCGTCATCGTTACCAGTGGCCTCTCCGCTGGTGACCAGATCCTGGCGCAGCCACGACCGGAGCTGCTCGGCCAGCGGGTAACGGCTAACAGCGAACCGGAGCGCGCCGTGGCGAACCGCGAGCGCAGCGGCGGACTTCGCAGTCTGTAGCGCGGGCTTTGCATGCAATACGCCATCAAAGTAGCTCTGCGCTATCTCACCTCGAACCGTCTGCAATCGGCCCTGCTGATCGGTGGCGTCGCTATTGCGGTAACTGTATTCACCTTCAACGCAGCGCTGATCAACGGTCTGGCGGAGTTCCAGATCCAGCGCGTCGTCGGTTCCACGGCGCACGTCATCCTCGAGCCCGAGCGGCGTCTGCCGGCCGTGGCCGACGCCAGGGACAATGCTGTCCGTGCGGTAGTCAGCCAACGAGCACTCGAACGCCGCGAGCAGATCAAGGACTGGCGCGCCATCGAGACCATTCTCGACTCCCTGCCCGGCGTAACAGGTATCAGCTACAACGTGATCGGCACCGCGCTCGCCACCCGCGGGCAGCAGACAGTCCCCGTTACCTTGAAGGGCGTGGAGCCGCAACGGCTGTCAGCGATCGCACCGATCGATACCACGATCGTCGATGGTCTGCCGCGGGTAGGTCTCAACGACATACTGATCGGCAAGCGGCTGGCCGATGATCTCGGCATTGGCGTCGGGCAGCCGCTTTTCGTGCAGAGTGATCAGGGTCGCGAACGCGTCCTCACTGTGCGTGGCCTGTACGTCACCGGTGTCGAAAGCCTCGATTCGCGCCTGGCCTACGTCAATCTCGACACCGCACGCGTGTTGTTCGACTATCCGGACGGTCTGACTGAAATCGAAGTGAAGCTGGCCGATATCTACGCGGCGCCCGTGATGGCGCAACAACTGGCGGACAGCACCGGACTCACGGTCGTCGCCTGGACAGAAAGAAATCAGCGGCTCAAGGATGCTCTGCAGGGGCAGCGGTCATCCGGAGACATCATCAAGTTCTTCACGCTGATCACGATCGTGATTGGCGTCGCCAGTGCGCTCTTGCTAACTACCTACCGACGGCGGCCGGAGATCGGCATCATGCGCAGCTTCGGCGTGTCGCAGCGTTTCGTGTTGGCCGTGTTCATGCTGCAAGGCGCACTGATCGGCACACTCGGGTCCATTGCGGGCTGCCTGCTGGGCTACGGCTTCAGCGCCTTCATCGCGGGTATGCCGCGCGGTGCCGATGGTAGCGCGCCATTGCCGGTCGATCCGGCATTGGGCGAGTATCAGGTGGCGCTGTTGCTGTCGATCGCCGCCAGTGTCCTCGCTGCCATCCTGCCGGCGCGTGCCGCCTCGCGCGTCGACCCGGTCGAGGCAATCGCACAATGACCGTGCCTGGCGACGATGCGCCGTTGCTGGTCGTCGAGGACCTGCGCAAGACGTTCGTCGATCGCGAGTTCGAGACGCCAGTGCTGAAGGGTGTCAACTTCGCGCTCGAGCGCGGCGAGATGGTGGCCATGCTGGGTCCATCCGGCAGCGGCAAGAGCACGCTGCTCACGATCCTGGGGACCTTGCTGGCGCCGAGCGCCGGCAGCTTGCGGATGCTCGACCAGGAGTTGACGCGCCTCGCGGAAGAGCAACTGGCGGACTTCCGTAATCGATACATCGGTTTTATCTTTCAGTATCACCACCTCCTGCCGGACTTCACGGCGCTCGAGAACGTCGCCTTTCCTCATGCAGGACGGCTCGGCCGCGAAACACGCGTCGGGCGGGAGCGGGCAGCCATGCTGCTCGAACGAGTCGGGCTCGCAGACCGGATGCATTACCGCGCCACGCGGCTCTCAGGTGGACAGAAGCAGCGCGTGGCGGTCGCGCGCGCGCTGATGAATGAGCCCGCGCTCGTGCTCGCGGACGAGCCGACCGGCAATCTCGATCGCGACAGCGCGAACCAGGTGTTCGAACTGATGCAGGAGATTCAGCGTGAGACGCGCACGACGTTCCTGATCTCGACGCATGACGAGGAGCTGGCCAGCCGCTGCGAGCGCCGCATCCGCTTGCGCAATGGCGTGGTGGTACGGGACGATTCGACTGCTGGAGCTCGCCGGCAGCCGCCGCCGGCGCTGCAGCCGTCCGCCCCGGGGGGGAGCGAGGCTCGGTCTTAGCCCAAGTCGCTCAGGGGCTTGGGCTCTTCCAGTACGAAGCCCTGCGCATAGTCGACACCCACTGCCGACAACCACTGTCGCGCAGCCGGCGTATCGATGCGCTTTGCAACACAGGAGATTCCCAGCACCTTCGACATCTGCGACATCGCAATCACGAGCGCCTGCTGCAGACGTTCGGTCATCGCGCTGGTGGTGATCTTCGAGTCGATCTTCACGAAGCGCATCGCGGGCGAGGCCAGCCACGGCACGACCCGGGAGTCCAGCGTGAAGTCGTCGATGACGACATAACAACCGAGTTTCTCACAGGCGGCGATGAACATTTCCACATCGCGCTGCTGCTCGACACAGGCGTGCTCGGTCAGTTCGAAGCCGACCGTTCCCGCGGGCACATCGCGCGACTTCAGCTGCGACGCGACGAAAGCGAGGAACTTCGGGTCGGCGATCGAGCTCATCGACAGATTGCACGAGAAGCTCGAGGGATTGTTGTCGAGCACACTCGGGTGTGCCTCGATCCAGGCCAGCAGTTCGCTGATGACGAGCCGATCGAGCTCCGAGGTGCCAATGGCGCGCCGCACGGTGTCGGAAATCGAGTCCGGCGTGGACGTGCGCCCCGTGGGGCGCGCCAGAACTTCGTAGCGACGCGTGCCGCCGCCGGAGCGCAACTTGAGTAATTGCTGGACGTGCAATTGAAACTCGTTGCCCTCGAAGCGGAACTTGCCGCTGCCAATCTTGGGTGCCGCAACAGCGGCCGGCTTGGGCGGCGTATGCTTGCTGCTGATGATGAGCGAGACGTTGGGATCGGTGCTGTGGGTAGCGACGCTGCTGTCCGGCGGCGCGCGGGTTGGTTCGTTTGTTTCCGCTGTTGTGACCAAACGCAGGCCGGTCGAGGTTCGGTCGACCGTGGCAGCAGCCCGGGATGGTTTCCTGGTCGGCTTCGCCGGTGCCGGCTTTGGCGGCGGAGTGGCGGCAGCTGGCTTGCGGAAGATTGCCAGACGGCGCATCGCAGCGGTGGACTGGGGCGACACCAATCGTGCGGCAGTGGCATGGTCCAACCACTTGCTGTCACTGATGATGGTTACGAGACCTACCAACTCACCAGTCGGCGTGCGGGCGGGCAGGAATGCCGCCGCGCGACCGTCACCCATGTTCTGGTAGATGTAGCTGCGATCAGTCGCGAATATCAGCGCCTGGGTCGCTTCGAGGACGAGACTGTTCTCATCCGGACCCATCACGCCCTCACTCAGCCACAGGATATCGCCCTCTGCGTCATGCAGCGAGACCGACTGCACGCGCAGATTGCCGAGCGCGTCGCAGGTGGCTTTGCCTATGGCGTTGAGCGAATCGCTCGCGTCTTCCGGTTTGTTCACTGGCTGAGTGGCCACGTTTCGCCGCTGGTTCCGTAACTGGTTTGCTCGCCAAACTTGGCAGGTTGTGCCCCCGACCGAGCAACTCAACTAGTAGGGTCGCAAACGCGCTCGCCGAGCGCCGTGATACGGCTCGCGTTCTCAACTTTTGGTCGGGGCGCTGATCATGTTATGTCAAGTTATCACGGCACTGGTCATCAGCGGTCGATCGTCGCCATACCGCGCTCGGTATAGCGTGCCCCAGCGGCCGCGCCGACGGCATTGAGTGTCGCCAGATCATCGGCCCTCAACTGGACCGCGGTGGCAGCGGCGTTCGATTCGAGATAGCTGCGTCGCTTGGTGCCAGGTATCGGCACGATGTCATCGCCCTGCTGCAGCAGCCAGGCGAGCGCGATCTGCGATGCCGGTGCCGTGTGCCGCCGCGCCACGGCTTGTACTGCGCCAAGTACACGCGCATTGCGCGCGTAGTTGTCACGTTGAAAGCGCGGGTCGTGGCGACGGTAGTCTTTCCCGGGCAATTCGTCGGCCATCGGAATCGTGCCGGTGAGAAAGCCGCGCCCCAGCGGGCTGTAAGGCACGATACCGATGCCCAACTCGCGACAAGTATCGATCACTGCGCCCTCGATGTTGCGCTCCCAGAGCGAGTACTCGCTTTGCAGCGCACTGATGGGGTGCACGGCATGCGCGCGCCGCAAGGTCTCTGCGCCGACCTCGGACAGGCCAAGGTACCGCACTTTCCCGGCGCGTACCTGCTCGGCCATGGCGCCGACTGTGTCTTCGATCGGCACGCTGCGGTCGAGCCGATGCTGATACCACAGATCGATGTAGTCGGTTTTGAGTCTTTGCAGCGCGCCATCGAGCGCCCGACGGACGTTCTCAGGTCGGCTGTCGAGGCCATCGATACGGCCGTCGGTTGTGAACTTGAAGCCAAACTTGGTAGCGATCACCGCCTGCTGGCGTCGCCCGGCCAGCGCGCGACCCACGAGTTCTTCATTGCGATACGGTCCGTAGACCTCTGCTGTATCGAAGAAATTCACGCCGATATCCAGGGCCCGCTGGATGGTCGCGATGCCCTCCGCATCGTCGGCAGGCCCGTACATGTCGGCCATGCCGGCGACGCCCGTCATGCCCATCGTCCCCAAGCCCAGCGCCGAAACTTCGAGTCCCTGCGCTCCCAACCGCCGTCGCTGCATGAACGTGATCCTAGTAGTCGCCGAGATAGTCGCGCTTGCCGAGATCGACGCCGTTGTGACGCAGGATGTCGTAGACGGTCGTCAGGTGAAAATAGAAATTCGGCAGCGCCCATTTCTGCAGAAAGGCGAGACCTGGATACTCCAGCGTGCGATCCCGCAACGGGATCTTGATCTCGCGTGTCTCGCTATCATCGATTGTCGCTGGCGTGAGGGTCGCGAGGAATTCCAGAGTTCTGGTCGCGCGTGCGCGCAGTTCGACGAGTGTCTTCTCGTTGTCCTCGAAACGTGGCGGATCGATACCGGCCAAGCGCGCGCCGGAGTTCTTGGCGAAATCACAGGTAAGTTGCACTTGCCGGTCGAGTGCGAACATGTCCGGTGCGAGTCGCGCGGCGAGCAGCACTTCCGGCGCGAAGCTGCGCTCTTTGGCATTGGCCTCAGCCTTGCCAAGGATGTGATCGAGTTGCTGCAAGCCGGTAGTGAAGAGCGCTATCGACATGCCATACATGGAGACTTTCATGCGTGAGAACCTTGTGTGATAAATTCGAATATGGAACAATGATACGATTAGTACCACCCTTTGGTGCAAAAAAATTGACTGAGTTCTGGGTGCCGGCGCAACTGGCTGTCTTTGCCAAGGTGGTTGAGCTGAACGGCTTTTCGGCCGCCGCCCGTGCCTACGGCGTGCCAAAAGTGGCAGTCAGTCGAGCCATTGCCGAGCTCGAAGCGCGCCTCGGCGCCAAGCTCTTGCAGCGTACTACTCGGCGTATATTCCTGACGGCTGCCGGCGAGGCCGTACTGCCGCACGCGCGCGCGATCGGTGAACAAGCCGAACAGGTTCGCAGCCTCGGCGCCGGTTTTTCCACGACGCGCGTCGGGCCGCTGCGGGTCGCGGCGGATCCGGCCTTTGGCCGCATCCTGCTAGGTCCCCTGGTGCCGCGCTTTCTCGACAGCTTCCCGGATCGCGCGCTCGATGTCGTGCTCGACCCGTCATCCGAGGCCGAGTGGGACGTGGCGATCCGGGCCGGCAAGCCGGACGATCCGCGGCTGGGGTCGCGGCTGTTGGGTGCACCGCCGTCGGTGCTGTGTGCGACGCCGGCCTACCTGAACAAACATCCTGCGCCGGAGCGTCCCGAGGGGCTGCGGGATCATGCACTGCTGACGCCTGCGCCGGATGGCCCCGAGTATCGCTTCCAGATGACCAAAGCCTCGGCGCGCGCCGAGGTGCGGGTCACACCCAAGCTGGCAGTCGATGATCCGGCTGTCCTGCACAGTGCGACGGTGGCCAATCTCGGCATCGGCCTGCTGCCGGAGTTCCTCTGCCGTCAGGGTATCGCAACGGGCAAGCTCAAGTTGGTGCTGCCGGAGTGGGGCGTACCGGCCGCCTCGGCGCTCTATGCGATCTTCCCGGCGGGCCTTGAAAACGATCCGCGTGTGCGCGATTTTGTGGAATTCGCAGCCGCAAACATCGTTCCGGCGCTGGCACGCGCTTAGAATGACTCGGCGCGGACCGCGCGAGCGGTGCCGTGCCTGTAGTCTAACAACAGCGAGAGTGATATGTATCGCGCACCCGTCAAGGACATCCGATTCGTACTCGATGAGCTCATCGACACTGGGCACATACGCGAGTGTCCGGCCTTCAGTGATTACTCGGCCGAGACTACCGAGGCTATCCTCACCGAGGCCGCGCGCTTCGCCGAAACCGTGCTCGAGCCGCTCTGCAAGAGTGGCGACACCGAGGGTGCCAAATGGACTCCTGAGGGGGTGATTACGCCCAAGGGCTTCAAGGAAGCCTATCAGCAGTACGCCGAGAACGGCTGGGCCGGCTTGCGTGCCGTCACGGAATTCGGCGGCCAGCATGTGCCTATCGTGCTCGGCACGGCCGTCGAGGAGATGTGGGCGGGTGCGAATCTTGCCTTCAAGCTCTGTCCGATGCTGACGCAAGGCGCAATCGAAGCGCTCGAGCAGTATGGGACGCCGGAACAGCAACAGACGTTCCTGCCCAAGATGGTCGCGGGCGAGTGGACCGGTACCATGAACCTGACCGAGCCGCAGGCAGGCTCGGATCTGGCGCAGATCCGCACGCGTGCGGTGCCGGACGGCAAACACTACCGACTATTCGGCCAGAAAATCTTCATCACCTACGGCGAGCATGATTTCACGCCGAACATCATCCACATGGTGCTGGCGCGGATCGACGGTGCGCCGCCCGGTGTAAAGGGCATCTCGCTGTTCATCGTGCCCAAGTTCCTCGTCAAGGCCGATGGTTCGCTGGGGGAGCGCAACGATCTCAAGTGCGCGTCGATCGAACACAAGCTTGGCATCCACGCCAGCCCCACCTGCGTGATGATGTATGGCGAAAAGCAGGGTGCGCTGGGCTATCTCGTGGGAGAACCCAACCGGGGCCTGGAATACATGTTCGTGATGATGAACGCCGCGCGGCTATCGGTCGGACTCGAAGGCTACGCGCTGGCGGAGCGAGCCTTGCAGCAGGCGTCGGACTGGGCGCGCACCCGCGTGCAGGGCAAGCCGCCTGCGACCGCGGCGCGCGTCGGCCGCAGCGCCTCGATGGGCACCGGCACGTCCCCGGCACCGATCATCGGCCATCCGGACGTGAAGCGCATGTTGCTGACGATGAAGTCCTATACCGAGGCGATGCGCGCGACGGCGTTGTATGCGGCTTACCAACTCGACCTCGGTGCCCAACACGCCGACGAAGCGCGGCGCATGGCGGCACAGGCCCGTGGCGATCTGCTGATTCCCATCGTCAAGGGATTCAGCACCGAGATGGGTATCGAGATCGCGTCGATCGGCATCCAGGTCCACGGTGGCATGGGCTATATCGAGGAAACGGGTGCGGCGCAGACCTTGCGGGACGTGCGGATCACCACCATTTACGAAGGGACGACCGCCATCCAGTCGAATGATCTGATCGGTCGCAAGGTGGGCCGCGACCGGGGCGGGGCGATGTTCGCGTTGCTCGATGAGATGAAGAAGGAACTGGACTCTGCCAAGCCCGGCGAGCCAGCGGCGGCGACTGCCAAGGCCGCGGCGCTGGAAGGCGCGGCGCACCTGCGTGCATCCACCGAGTCCTTGCTGCAAGCGCTGGCGACCTCGCCCGATCGAGCCATGGCGGTGTCGGTGCCCTATCTCAAGCTGTGCGGCACGGTGATCGGCGGGTGGTTGTTAGCCAAGTCGGCGGCCGTGGCAGCGGACAAGCTCGCAGCCAAGAGCGCCGACAGCAGCTTCTACAGTGCCAAGCTGCGTACGGCGCACTTCTATGCCGAACAAGTGTTGCCGACCGCGGGTGCATTGGCGCGCATCGTGCAGTCTGGCGCGGGCAGCGTGGTCGAGACGGACGCGGAACACATTTAGGTAGGCACGAGCATCATGAAACGACGGGAATTCCTGGCGGCTGCGGCGACGATGACAGCGGCAGCGCACGCGACGATCGCGAGCGCGCATATCGGCGGGCACCTCGATGACGAGGGCAAGGACATGATCACGCGCAAAATACCGTCGAGTGGTGAGGCGTTGCCGGTGATCGGGCTGGGCACGTCTGGTCCGTTCGAAGTGGGCATGGAGGACTCGGCGCGGGCACCGCTCCGGGAAGTATTACAGGCATTTTTCGCGTCTGGTGCGACGGTCATCGACACGTCACCGATGTACTCCACTGCCGAGGCGGTGCTGGGGGATCTGCTGACGCCGGCGCAGCAGGAGCGGGCCTTCATCGCAACCAAAGTCTGGACGCCCAAGTCGTCCGGCAATGCGGCGACACTGGGCGTCGAGCAGATGACGAACTCCATGCGACTGCTGCGTCGCGAACGCGTGGAACTGATGCAGGTCCACAACCTCGTCGATCTCGATGCGCATCTCGCCACGCTGCGGCGCTGGCAGGACGCAGGCAAGATCAAATACATTGGCATCACGCATTTCACCGTTGCGTCCTATCCGCAGCTGATCGATATCATCCAGCGGGAGCGACTCGATTTCGTCCAGTTCAACTATTCGGCGGTGACGCGAGAGGCCGAGCAGCGGCTGCTGCCGCTGTGCGCCGACAAAGGCGTGGCCGTGCTGGTCAACCGGGCCTTCGAGGACGGCAAGCTGTTCGAGCGGGTGCGCGGCAAGCCCGTGCCGGACTGGGCCGAGGAATTCGATGCGACCACTTGGGCGCAAGTGTTCCTGAAATACGTGCTCGCGAATCCCGCGGTCACCTGCGTCATTCCAGCGACCGGCAAGCTACGCAACATGCGCGATAATTTAGCTGCGGGCCTGGGGGAGTTGCCCGACGCGGCGCAGCGCGCGCGGATCGTCGCTGCTCTGGCCTGACGCCGGACTGCTGCGTTAACGAACGAGACTAACGACGATCAACCAGCGGCCAGCTTTGGCGGTTGCCAGTTGGCACTACTCGATTCGGGCTCGTCCGAGCGTGTATCCGCCGCGGCGAGTGGCGCCGCAGGCGTGGCGGTATTTCTGCGCAGTACCGGTATCGGTTCGTCGCCTATCAGGCTCTGACGATTGTTCTCGAGCCAGCGCTCGATGTGACGACAGAATCTGGCGATCTCTTTCGTGCGGCGTTCTGTCACGCCGGCGTCACCGATCAGCTCATGTTCCTTGTCGCCGACTCGCCACCACCACTGGATGTGTTCGAGGCGCTCGCCGTCGCGGTACGGCAGGGTGATCGAGAAGCGGCGACTGTCACCGCGTCGCTCCAATTCCGCGAACGCGAAATAGTGTTGGAGTGGCCGCGGCAGTTCAATCACGCTCATGCGTGGCTATGATAGCCTGTCGCGTGTGAGTTGACTTCGGGTTCTCTCAGCAGCGAGTCGACAAGAAAGTTCGTGGCCACAGCGTGGCGGCGGTGTGCGCTGAGGTAGACGGCTGCGGCGCTCACGTATACTCCTCGGCCAGTCCTCGGGTCCCGGGCTACTGCTTTTCCAAGGTTTTCATGCGACGCTCCCCCTCGCTCACCGAAGGCTCGGTGAGTCGCACACTCATCGTTTTTGCTCTGCCAATCATGGCGGGCAATATCCTGCAATCGCTCAATGGCTCGGTCAACGCCATCTGGGTGGGGCGCTTTCTCGGTGAAGCAGCGTTGACTGCCACCGCCAATGCCAACACCATCCTGTTTCTGCTGTTAGGCGGGGTGTTTGGCGTGTCGATGGCGGCCACCATACTCGTCGGTCAGTACATTGGCGCCAGCCGTCAGCAGGAGGCAAAGCACGTGGTGGGGTCCAGCGCGACTTTTTTCGCGGGGATCTCGCTCATTATTGCCGTGGTCGGCAGCCTCACCAGTGAGCCACTGCTGCGCGCGATGAGCACGCCCGCGGACGCTTTGCCGCTGGCGGTCGATTACATGCGGGTCATATTCTACGCGGTACCGCCGCTCTATCTGTTCGCCTTTCTGATGTCCGTGCTCCGCGGCGCCGGCGATTCGCGCACGCCATTCGCGTTCCTGCTGTTGGCAGTGGTGCTCGATATCGTGCTGAATCCGCTGCTGATCTTCGGTTGGGGCCCGATTCCGGCCTTGCACATCGCCGGCTCGGCATGGGCGACTTTCATCGCCAATGTGGTGAGTCTGATTGCCATGGTGACGTTCCTGTATCGCACCCGCAACCCGCTCTGTCTGCATCGTGACGAGCTGGCGCAGTTGCGGCCCGATCCAGTGATCATCGGCACCTTGCTGAAAAAGGGCATCCCGATGGGTTTGCAGATGGTCGTGATCTCGCTGAGCGGCGTCATGATGATCACACTCGTCAACCGCTTCGGTACCGACACCGCCGCCGCTTACGGCGCAGCTTGGCAGGTGTGGAACTACATCCAGATGCCAGCATTCGCCATCGGCATGGCCGTGTCGTCCATGGCTGCGCAGAATGTCGGTGCCGCGCGCTGGGATCGCGTGGCACGAGTCGCCAAAGTCGGCGTTGGTGCCAATATCGTGATGACCGGCATACTCGTCGTGCTGATCGAGATCTTCAGCCGTCAGGCGCTCGGGCTGTTTCTGCCGGCAGGCTCACCGGCTGTCGAGATCGCAGCCCGACTCAATCTGATCGTCGCCTGGTCGTTCGTATTCTTCGGCGTGTCGTTCGTGCTGTTCGGCGTGGTGCGCGCCACGGGTGCCGTCATGGCGCCTTTGATCATTCTCTTCATCGCGCTGATCCTGTTCCGCTATCCCTTTGCGATGGTGATGCTCGACCAGTGGCACGCCGATGCGATCTGGTGGAGCTTCGTGATCGCTGCGATGCTGTCAGCTGCCATGGCGATGGGCTACTACCGATATGGCGGTTGGCGGCAGGCGCGGATGGTGCCCGCGAGTCGCGCCGCGACCAGTTAGTCGGCGGTGCCGCGCATCGTCTGATAGGCGTTGAGGGCACGGTCGCGGGTTTCCTTGAGATCGACGATCGGCGCCGGGTAATCGTGGTCGAGGCGCACGCCTGCCGCACTGAGTACGTCTGCAGGTGCCGTCCAGGGCGCGTGAATGTACTTCTCCGGCAGCTTGGCGAGCTCCGGTACCCAGGTGCGCACGTAGGCACCCTCCGGATCGAACTTCTCACCCTGGCTGACAGGATTGAAGATACGGAAGTACGGGGCGGCATCGGCGCCGCTGCCGGCGCACCATTGCCAGCCCGCCGTGTTGCTGGCGAGATCCGCGTCGACGAGCGTATCCCAGAACCAGCGCGCACCGTCCTGCCAGGGGACTAACAGGTTCTTCACGAGAAACGAAGCGACGATCATGCGCACCCGATTGTGCATCCAGCCGGTCGCCCACAGTTCACGCATGCCGGCGTCCACCATCGGGATGCCGGTGCGGCCACGTTGCCAGGCGGTAAGTTGCGCGTCCTCCGCTGCCCACGGGAAGTCCTTGAATTCCGTGCGCAGTGGTTCGCTCGGCGTGTGCGGGAAATGCCACAGCAAATGATAGGCGAACTCCCGCCAGTAGACTTCCGTCAGAAACTGATTGGTGCGCCACTCGGCAGCCGGTATCCGCTCCTGCTCGGCCCGCTTGCGGACGGCGTGCCAGATCTGCCGAGGTGATACTTCGCCGAAATGCAGGTGAGGGGACAGCTGCGACGTGCCGTCGATCGCCGGCAGATTGCGGTTCTCCGCGTAGCTCCAGACGGTCGATTGCACGAACTGCCGCAAACTCGTGGCAGCACCGCGTTCGCCAGGTTGCCACTGCCTGGCCATCGCTTCGTACCAGCGCATCCTCGGCAGCAGTTCGAGCGCCGCCAGCGGCAAGGTCGCAGGCCAGTTCGCCGGACCTGTTAGCTGTTTGGGTACGGCGAGCGGGGCAATGGGGTCATCGCGTTTCAGGCAGTGTCGCCAATACGGCGTGAACACCTGAAATGGTTTGCCGGCTTGGTTGCGGATTTCCCAGGGCTCGTTGAGCAGGCTGCCATTGCTGCTGCAGCCCTCAATACCATACGACTCGAGGGACGCCTTGATCGCTCGGTCGCGCTCGATCACGGCCGGCTCGTAGCGGCGATTCCAGTAGATGGCGCTCACATCTGCCGTGGTACTCAGCTCCCTTAGCACTCGGTCGCTCACGCCGCGACGTAGCACCAGTCGCGAGCCCCGCTGGTGCAAGGCTGCGTCCAGCGCCGCTAACGATTCATGCAGCCACCAGCGCTGAGCTGCGCCCATGGGCCAGTCACCGTCCCCCAAGTCGTCGAGACAATACAGCGGGATGATCGGCTGGCCAGTGGCGACTGCCGCGGCGAGCGCCGGATTGTCGGCCAGCCGCAGATCCTGCCGAAACCACATGACTACCGCCAACGGGATGCTCCTCAACTGCGCGAACACTGCCTATACTAAAGCGCATGAGAACCAAAACCGTCGTCAATCGACCCTATCGTCTGTCAGTGTTGGCGCTGCGCGCAGCATTGCCGGCGCTGCTGGGTATGTGCGCAGCGCTGGCGCCTGCAGCGCATGCGCGAGGATTCGACGCGCAGTCGTTCGCCACCTTCGTCGATATGCGCGTCGGTACTGGACAGCCGATCTACTGGTATTGCACCGGAACCGTGTACGAGTATCCCAGCGGCAAGCCCCTGATGCGCATGGAAGGTATCGATACGGCGCGGCGCTGGCGCGACCCGGCCGCGCCGCAGATCGTGCAGCAATTGTCGCGCAAGACGTTCTTCTACCGCGATCTGCTGACGGACGCAGTGCTCACCAGCATCAACGGTGCGCCGCTCGCGCCGATCGAATATCCCTACCAGTACATCACCTATGAACTGCGTGACGGCGCGGTCCAGACTTTCGTCGAGCAGGGACGCGCGCCACGCCTGCAACGGATAGGCCCCGGCAACGACATGCAGGTGCGCATGGTGCGGGGCGACTACATTTTTACGGCGCCGCTATTCCTCGATTTCCCGGCCGGCAACGACGCCCGCTATCAGGCATTCGAGAACTACGATTTCATCGTGTCGGGCAAGCCGGATGTCGATCCGGCCACGCACCGGCTGAGCTGGTTGCGCTATGGGGACATTCCGGGTGTCGGGAAGACCGTCATGCATCTGGTAGCGTGGCGCATCGATCGGTACGCGGATCTGCCTAGCCCGATGCGCGACTATCTCGAAACCAAGGCACGCCTGTGGATGCAGCCGCCGGCGGATTTCGCAGAAATTCGGTCGCTACAGCAGGCGCTCGATCCGCAGCCGGCAGCAGCGACGCCTAACTAGTTGGCGATTTGCCGAGTGGGTCCTTGAGCACGAATTCCGGATCGCCATAGTGAATGTAGTTGGCCCAATCCGGTGACCTGAGCTTCTGCACCGCCAACCGTGCCGCCACGACCGCCGGTCCAATGGCCTCACCCTGCAAAAGTCGGGTGTGGAATAGGGTAGCGAACTCGGTCGCCGCGGAGTCGCCTACCGGCCAGTGCGTGCCGATGTAGTTGGCGAGCCCCGCTCGCAACAATGTCTCGGCGAGCCCCACGTTGCGCTCGATCGAACTGTCTGCCTTGCGGGTGACTGACTTGCGCCGCACTCGACCAGACTCACAGGCATTGAAGAACATCAGGGGTGGCAGACTCGTCAGCCGCGCGAGTGCCGCGCCCGTGAGATCGCCATCGGCCAGCACGAGACCGCTGCTGTCGCGGCGCGCCGGGTCGAAAAACGCATGACCAGCGTAATGCACGAGGTCGTAGTGCCCGGTTTCCAATTCATCAGTGATACGGGAACGCGTCGCGGCGCGTTCGCGCACTTCCACCAGCTCGACACGCTGTTTGCGGCCCAACAAAGCGGTCAGTCGCTGGCGTTCGAGCTCGGCGCCAGGCAAGTCACGGGTCGGATTGGCGATCAGCAGCACGCGCAAACGGCGATCGGCGCGCAGGCGCGCATTGAATCGGGCTGGCACCAGTTCGCTCGATTGAAAGCGTCGCGACAAGCCGCAATCGAGTGCCGGTACCCAGTGGCCGATGCGCAGTGTCTCCCACGGCACGCGACTCGACTCGGCATCGTGAACGATCGCCAGCGGGTGAGCGCTAACCGTCGTCAGGGCTGTACGGATTTTTGCGTGCAGGAGCAGCTTCGGCAATGCCGCGCCGACCGCCTGCACGGTGCGGGTTGTCAGTGCCGCGCCCTCCACTCGCTGCGCCAATAGCTCGAGTTCCTGGGGCTCGAATGTCTTGGCGTTGCTGAAGACGGCGGCTTCGCGGCCGGCCGTGAGCAGCGCTGCGCGCCAGTTCATACGATCTGCGCTGGTCCGTTCTGCATTGATGAGAAGATAGGCGACGCGCGGCTTGCTGGTCACCGGCAGTGGTGGCGGCTTCGGAACAGCCTTTGCGGGTGCCGCGGGCAATGGCTCGAGCCGCAATGCAGGATCGGTGCGCTTGTTGGAGTGGCTCTCGGCCGTCCGCGCCAGCGCGGCGTGTACTTCGATGGCCGTCGCGCGATCGCGTACGACAAAGGTGATTCGTCGCAACGGCTCACCGCTACCAGCTCGCGCGGCTGCCAGATAGCCCGACAATTGCGCAACACACGAACTCGCCGGGTGCATACCCGCACCTGCGCCCCAGGCAACTGCTGCCAGGCGCGAGTAGCCGCTGCGTCTCGCCAGGCGGCCGACATTCTCGGCCGTGTGCTCGATGGTCCGCGCATCGAGGTCATCGAAGCGTCCCAGACCTGCTAACAAGACAGCCTTGGTACGGCCGGGCCCCGACACCGCCGGGATCGGCGTGACCATACCGACGTCACCCGACAGCATCCGACGCTGTGAGAGCTCGCGAATCGTGCCGTTCAGACGTCCGTCGATCGCGGCGACCGCCCCCAGTGGCTTGACGCCGCGAAAGATGGCGAGCGCGATCGCATCCGCGGTCCGTTCTGCGGCGATGTCGCCGATTACTACCACTACACTCAAGGCCGCTTGTCGCTTCGACTTCGCCGCGGCGGGTACGACGCCGCGGGTCATCGACGCCTGCGTGGGTGGCTCATTGAGCGAATCGAGGAACGCGCGCCGCTCTGCCGGTGTCAGTGTTGGCCAGTCTATCTTGCCCGTATAGAGGCGCCGCAGTGCGGAATCGGTCCACTTCGATAGTCGCCGCGTCGGCAAAGTCGGCGGATGAGTGACCAGCGCGTTAGTTGCACCTGTAGTTAGTAGTTCCAGTATCGCGTCGATGACCAGCGTGGCACGCGGCAGGTCGCTGTGCGCCGCATGGACGAAGTAGTTGTCCGCACCCGGCAGGATCGCGAGGGCGGTCGGGACGGTACCGTCTCCAGCCTCGCTGAAGGTATAGATGAAGTCGTTCGCCCGGCGCGCAACTTCGGTGGCCGTGGTACGTCCGACGCCGACGACGACTTTGAAGCGATGGTCCGCAGGCGCCAGGATCTGTTCGAGATTCGCGCTCGCTTGCAGCAGGTCCGCCCGCGGCTGCGGTCCCCTGGCAGGCCACGCATCCTGTGCGAAAAGATCGATCGGCCCGGCGCGCCCCGCAGGCGGCAGCAGATGATACAAGCTCGGAAAGCTGCCAAATACCTCGTCCGCCAGTTCTTCTGCACTGTGTTTCCAGTCGAGCATCGCGATCTTGCGTACCACCGAATAGGTGCCGCGCAGTCCCTGGACCGCAGCCAGCGAACCGAAGTTGGGCGTGCCGAGGAGCACGATGCGACTGACCTTCATGCTGCCTGGCAGTGTCAGCGCATGACGTGCGACCAGGCCGCCCATGCTGTGCGCGACGATCAGGATGTCGCGCGACGTGTCCTCGCGCAGTTGCGCAGCCAAACGTCGACCCGAATCGTCGACGCCACGGCGCCAATCGTAGTCCCACAACACCGGATCGTAGCCTGCGCGCTGCAAGCGGAGATGCAGCTTGATGTAGCCGTACAGCAGCACGCCGAGTGCCACGACCGGCGATCGATCGCTCAGTTGCAGTCTGGCGAGCCGGCCCAGCGCGATATCGATCGGGTCGATCCACAGCACATCCGGCGGCTTCGGTTTGGCGCGCAGCAGCCCCAATTGCGAGCCCATGATGCCGGGCAGCACGTACACACGCTTGCCGCCGCGGACACGGGTGCGTTGCACGTCGCGCGCAAGGGCCGCGAGTTCCGCATAGAGCGCAGGTCCGAAGAAGTCTGTGAGCACGGCCTGCGCCGCGCCGCTCGCCAGCATCGCGGCGAGTGTATCGGCGTCGAACGACAGCTTGTCGTATGGCGTGATGTGCGGTTTGCCGCTGCCTGCGGGCGGCTGGTGGGTCGGGCTCATCGTCAGAGTTTGCCTGAATCCGGCATCGCCGTTGGCAACGCGTGCTCGCAGGCCAACGACATAGCGGGGTACGGTTACGCAGGCGGCCGTTGCCGTGCCGCTAGTCGACCCGGCAAACTCGCCGACACAATGAATGCGAGCATCGAGTTTTCGAGGCAGGGTTTCGTGATTCTGCCGAGAGTAGTGCCGGCGGCAGACTGCGAATCACTTGCTGAAAAGCTGGCGACCAGTGTCCGCAACCGGACCGGGTCGCGGCGTTTGTTGGAGCGAGCTTGGTGTCGCGAACTTGGAAACGAGCTGCGGCGCCAGCCGGAGTTGCACCAACTCCTGCCGGCCGAATCTGTGGTTGTCCAGTGCAGTTATTTTGCGAAGTCCGGAGAGCGCGATTGGCTCGTCGCCTTTCACCAGGATCTGAGTATCGCTGTAAAGGCAATCGTTGCTGACACTTCATTTACGGGCTGGTCGCAGAAGGAGGGCGTGCGTTTCGTGCAGCCCCCTGTCGCACTTCTTCGGCAGCTGGTCGCTGTACGAGTGCATCTGGATGACAGCAACGCCGATAACGGCGCTCTACGGGTCATTCCGGGGTCGCACAAGAAGGGCCGATTGACTCCAGAGCAGATTCGAACTCAGCGGCAGGAATTTCGCGAGACCTTGTGCGTTGCGCCGCAGGGCAGCGTGCTGGCCATGCGACCGCTGTTGTTACACGCGTCTTCGAAACAGACCGTGGCCAGTCCCCGGCGTGTACTGCACTTTGTGTTTGGTCCACCGTCGTTGCCAGCCGGATTACAGTGGCATGAAGCAGTCTAGGCCCGAGGCTAGTACGCAATGAGCCCTATGCTGGTCCTGTTGCCAGGCCTAGATGGGACCGGCGATCTGTTCAACCCTCTCATCGCGGCGCTTGGGGACGGCTATCCCTCCGTCGTGGTTCGCTACCCATGTGATGAGCCCCTCGGCTATTCGGCTCTGACCGATCGGGTACGCGCTCTGCTGCCCGACGATCAGCCGTACGTTCTGCTCGGCGAGTCTTTCTCGGGACCCATCGCAATTTCTTTGGCGGCCGAGCAGCTGCCTAGCTTGCGAGGTTTGATTCTTTGTGGGTCGTTTGCCTCAAGCCCGTGGGCTTGGATGGCAACCGTCGGCAAGCTCGACGCAGTGCTGCCAGTGCATCTCGTGGCGGACTTGCTCGGCGCGCGTCTGCTGATGGGACGATTCGCCACGCCAGCCTTGCGCGCATTGCTATATGCCAGCGTACATCGGGTCGCACCTGAAGTGTTTCGCGTGCGCGTCCACGAAGCGCTGCGGGTCGACGTCACGCGGGAACTGGCGGCAGTTCAGGTTCCAGCTCTTTACCTGCGGGCCACCGAGGACCGGGTCGTTCCCCCGACTGCAGGACATAAATTCGCGTCGGCCTTGCAGCGGGCAACACTGGTCGACGTCGTTGGCCCGCACTGCCTATTGCAGTGCTCGCCAGAGGCAACGGCGAAGGAGATTCATGCATTCTTGCGCCCGCTCGGCGGCTAGGACGCAGTTTCCCAGTCCTTCAATGTGACGATTGCGCCGTAGTCCCTAGCCTTCGAGTAGTAACGATTGTCTGCCGTAACGAACCATGCATCGTCTAGCTCCAGGGCCACTGCGTGATACAAGGTGTCGAACAGATGGTGGCCGGTCTCGATTGCCAAATGCGTTGCCCTGCGCACGACGTTCGGGCCATCGGTCGTCGGAAACTGCAACGTGGCCAGCATTTCGACGTCGCGCATTGCGGTTCTTGGTGAGAGGCGAGCTATCACGGCCGCCACTTCGACTAACCAATGTACGGGCTGCAGAATCTCGAGCGTGCCATGCACAATCGACTCAACAATGCTCGTAGCACTCTCGGTGTCGGGCTCCCGTGCGGCGTCGACCAGCAGCCACTTGAGGATCACGCTCGCGTCCAATACGACGATCACGGTCGATCGGTGGTTCGGGCCCTACGAATCTGCGCACTGGTAACTGACGGCCGTCTCGCGCGCGCGTCGCTCAATTCGCGGAACATCCGCTCCCGTCTTGCTTGTAGCTGTCGCTCGCGCACGGCCCGCCGCATCAATTCAGCCACGACCGCGCTCTTGTTTTGATCGCCGAAGACCTTGTCGAATTCCGCCTTCACGTCATCGGGTACGCTGAAATTCACGGTCGCCATCATTTGACTCGATTGTTGAATATTTCAACAATCGTATTCTACGCGACCAATTAGACCCGTCAACGCCTCATTTCCGTGGAATTGCCCAGATTTCTCGGCATTTGGTACATCCGTGTTCCGCTTCTGTGGGCGATCAAGCCGGTGGATAGCCCGTAGGTTTGCCCGTCGCAGTGCCGCCGGTATCCGGATTGGCGTAGTAGACGGTCATGCGTTCGATCAGCGAATCGCGCAGCCAGAAGAAATTGCAGTTGCGCAGCGTGAGCGTGCCGCGCGTGGCGTAGGGCGAGCCGGGTTTTGGCGACAAGGTGACGGTGAACGTCGCTGCGCAACGTTTGGCATCGACATCGATGACGTGGTCGTAGTGCTCGAACCGCGCCTCGTAGTGCGCACACAGGTGCCGCCAGAACTCGCTCAAGTGCAATTCGCCCGCGGTAGGCTGTGCGAAGAAGCGGCGCGGCGGGTTGTCGCCGTGCAGGATCGTGATGGTGGCATCCGCTGTGAAGCATGCGCACACGGCGTCGATGTTGCCGGCAGTCACGTTGCCGAAATACTGGTCTTCGACCAGCTGAATGTAGTCCTGGCGACGCATTGCTGTGTCTGATCGTCTCATAGGTGCCCTCCGCAACGGCTAGCTAGCGAAGACGTGTTTCGCGATCTCGCCGGCCAGCGCATCGATCGCGGGTTTGCGCGCGCTCGACTTGCGCCAAACGGCGCCGATGGTGCGGACCGGCGCAGGCCGCACGAACGGACGAATGGCGACGCCGCGCGCGCTGCCGTAGGCGCCGCGACTAGCGAGCTCCGGCAACAACGTGATGCCGGATCCGGCGGCCACCATCTGCCGCAGTGTCTCCAGACTGGTGGCACGAAAGTCCTGCTTCTCGTTCACAGGCAGGCGACTGCAGACTTCGAGGGCCTGATCGCGCAGGCAGTGGCCATCCTCCAGCAACAGCAAAGTTTCGCCTTCGAGATCAGCGGCGCGGATCGACTTGTGTTTGGCGAGCCGATGATTCGCCGGCACTGCCACCGTGAAAGGTTCGCGGTACAGCTCGCGGGACTCCAGACCGTCGAGCGCCACTGGCAGCGCGAGAATGCCGACATCGAGCTCGCCCGCCTGGAGCTTCTCCAGCATCACTTCGGTCTGATACTCATAGAGCATCAATTCCAGCCGCGGCAGGCTCTTGCGGACACGCGGCGCCACGCGTGGCAGCAAGTAAGGGCCGATGGTCGGCAGCAATGCTACCTTGAGTTGGCCTGCCAGCGGATTCTGGCTGCCGCGCGCAAGTTGGACGATCTCGTCGGTTGCCGCGATGATCTGCCGGGCCCTCGCGACAATGGCTGTACCGGTAGGTGTGAGTGCGACCCGCTTCGGCGAGCGCTCGATCAGCTGCACGCCGAGATAGTCCTCGAGCTTCTTCAATTGTGCCGAGAGCGTCGGCTGGCTGACGAACGTCTGTGCGGCCGCTCGGCCAAAATGGCGCGTGTCCGCCACGGCGACGAGATAACGCAGGTCCTTGAGTTTGATGTCAGTCATAGCGACGCCAGACGATAGATAGGGTCTATCGACATTATATAATCAATCGATTGGATGATGGAACACCGAGTCTGTAATCTGCGCTCATCGACAGACACTTCCTACAGGAGACTAATCATGTTGGGCATTGGACAGAGATTTCCGCAGTACGCACTCACGGGCGTCGTCTCGAACGACATGAACAAGGCGTTCCAGCCGTTCGACAACCAGAGCTTCAAGGGGAAATGGCAGGTGGTGTTCTTCTGGCCGAAGGACTTCACCTTCGTGTGCCCGACGGAGATCGCGGCATTCGGCAAGCTGGACAAGGAATTCAAGGCACGAGACGCACAGTTGCTCGGCGTCTCGATCGACAGTGAATTCGTACATCATGCCTGGCGCGCAGCGAAAGAGGAGTTGCGCAACCTGCCGTTCCCGATGCTCTCGGACATCAAGCGGGAGTTGTCACAGGCGCTCGGCATCCTGGACGCTGACGCAGGCGTGGCGCAGCGGGCGACTTATATCGTCGATCCAGACGGTGTGATCCGCTTCGTATATGTGACTGATCTGAACGTCGGTCGTAGCCCTGAAGAGGTGCTGCGAGTGCTCGATGCGCTCCAGACCGACGAACTGTGCCCCTGCAATTGGCAACAGGGCGACGACACACTGAAGGCGGCCTGATCTGACTTTGCGCATTTAGGAGACCGATATGTCACTCGATACCATCCGTGACGCTATTCCGGACTACGCCAAAGACATCCGGCTGAACCTTGGCAGCGTACTGACGACCCAGGGTGCGCCGGGACTGTCGGACAAACAGATCTGGTCAGTGGCACTCGCCACGGCCATCGCCTCGGGTAATGTGCCGCTCGCGCGGCAGATAGAACTGCTGGCGAGTTCGCACCTGAGCACCAGTGAACTGACAGCCGCGAAAGCCGCGGCCGCAATTATGGGCATGAACAATGTCTACTACCGCTTCCTGCATCTCGTAGAGGACGCGGAGTACCAGAGTATGCCCGCCCGATTGCGGATGAACGTGTTGGCGAATCCCGGCATCGACAAGTTGGACTTCGAGCTCTTGTCGCTGGCGGTATCAGCCGTCAACGGCTGCGGCCTGTGCGTCACGTCGCACGAGAAGAAACTGCGGCTGCACGACGTCGCGCGCGAGGCGATCCAGAGCGCGGTGCGGATCGCGGCCACCATCCATGCCGCTGCCGCGGTGCTCGCGTACGAAGCCGGTACTCCTAACGACCGGAGCGAGTCCAGGGTAGCCGCGTAGCCTGCCCGAGTGAGCGACGACGCAATCTGTTGTGTCGTCGCTCGTTCGGCCGTACTTCATGACGACTGATCGCGGTTAGAGCGCAAAGCCTGCACAACCACATGCATGCGCGGCACTGCGGAAATGACGCACAGGACTCGTAGGACGCGTAGGGCGTGCAGCACCGAGAATTCTTCGGTCGCCGCGACCAGCGGAATACCGACCACGAAATCGAAGCAGCTCCAGGGATCGCGCAAGAACCGGTGACCATGCACCAGCTAGCGTAGTGCGACCTCGATTGCTCAGATCGCAAGCGCAATCGCATTGATGATGATCACGACCAGCACGCCGGTCTGGAACTTCCGGCTCTCAACGAGAGGCAGCAATTGAGGCAACATCATGAACTCCGAACGGCGGCGCGGGTTACGCGCCCGATGGTCAGGCCTTGCACCAGGATCGAGAACAGTACGACGCAATAGGTGAGCGCGAGCACCACATCGCGCTCGGGCCCCACCGGTAGGGATAGGGCCAAAGCAACCGAAATGCCGCCGCGCAAACCGCCCCAGGTGAGTACTTTCCAGGAGCCGGCGGGCAAATTGAACGCGCGCGCGAACGTGCCGACTGGAACGCCGACGGTCAGCAGCCTCGCCAGCAGCGTGACGATGATCGCCACGACCGCTGCCAGCAACACACTCCACGAGAGCGTGATCAGGATGACCTCCATGCCGATCAGTACGAACAGCACGGCGTTGAGTATGTCGTCGACGATTTCCCAGAACATGTCCAGATAGCGACGCGTGGTATCCGACATCGCGCGTGCCCGACCATGATTGCCGACCGTCAGACCAACCACCACCATGGCGAGCGGTCCGGAGACATGCAACTTGCTGGCGAGCGCATAGCCACCGAGTACGGCGGCGAGTGTCAACATTACCTCGACCGGGTAACTGTCAATGCTCCGCAGCAATACGAACAACAGGTAGCCGAGCACGAGTCCGAACAGGAGGCCGCCGCCGGCCTCGTGCAGCAACAACCCGAAACCCTCGCCCAGGGTTGGAGCAACGCCACTCGCCAGCGTCGTCAGCAACGTCGAGAACACTACAACGCCGACACCATCGTTGAACAACGATTCGCCGGAGATCATCAACTCGAGATTCTTGGGGGCATGTGCCGACTTAAGGATGCCCATCACGGCGATCGGATCGGTCGGTGAAATGAGTGCCCCGAAGAGCAGGCAATAGACGAGCGGCAACGGGTGGCCGATCCACGGCAGTATCAACCACATGCCAACGCCCACCATCACCGTCGAAATGACCGTGCCGACCAGCGCCAGGGCGCCCACCTGCCAGCGATAGATCCGCAACTCGCTCAGATCTACATGCAGTGCGCCGGCGAACAACAGCAGCGACAACATGCCCTGCATGAGTACTTCGGAAAAGTCGATCGATCGCAGGAAGGATTCCTCGTAGTCTCGCAGGCTGGTGGCGATGCCGGCCGCATCCAGTGCAATGAGTGCCAGTGAGAACACCAGGGCGGTGACCATCACGCCGATCGTTGTCGGCAAGCCGATGAAACGGTGGTTGAAATAGGCCAACAGTGCGGTGACGACGAGACAAGCGGCGACGATGTCGAGCATGGTGAGAGTCCAAGGCCTGCAGCGGAGGCTGACGGTGCGGTTGCGCCGTTGCATGGCATTCTCGCCGATGTCCGGTTATCTTTCGAGCCAGAGGTCGCCGAGCGGCCGGCGTCCGTGGAGTTGCCGAGATCATGACTACACCCCCGCAGCCTGTGCACGAGAAGTTTCCAGGCACTGGCTTCGTTGTCTTGTGCTTCGATGGTCCCAACGGAGACGCGGCGCGAGCGGCGGCGACGCCCGATCACCTCAAATACATCGAGTCAGTACTGCACGAGGTGAACGTCGCCGGGCCAATGCACGACCCGAGCGGCATCCGCACGATCGGCAGCCTGTATATGCTCGCCATCAGCAGCGAAGCTGCCGCCCGTGCACTCATTGAGAACGATCCGTACTTCAAGGCGGGTGCTTTCGCCGAGGTTCGCTATCAACGCTTCCTGCCCGCCGCCGGGCGCTATATAGGCGGCAAGATCTGGTGAGTGGGAGTGCTGCCCGCGTCGCGCGCGCCGCGACGCTCTCGGCGGGTGTCGTGGTCGTCAGACGTGCGGGAGATAGCTGGCTTTGCCTGCTGTTGCGCGCCTTTACACACTGGGATTTCCCCAAAGGCCTCGTCGAGGCTGGTGAGGATTCCTGGGTGGCAGCGGTACGTGAAGCGGCGGAGGAGGCTGCTCTCACCGATCTGAACTTCCGCTGGGGTACCCAATGCATCGACACTGGCCCTTATCGGGCTAACAAGGTTGCGCGATACTATCTGGCGGAGACCCACACTGGGACGATCACGCTGCCCGTCAATGAGCTGATCGGCCGACCAGAGCATCACGAGGGGCGCTGGGCAACCCTGGCCGAAGCGCGCGAACTGGTATCGCCGCGGCTGTGGCCGGTGCTGGAATGGGCCCAAAAGACACTCGACGGCGGCGCAAACTGTCGCTCATAGCGGACAGGTTCGCTGCTTTATGTAAGCAATATTCACCGTTAGGTACTGGCCCGAGTATTCACTTGCGCCGCTCATCGTAAGTCGCGGAATTGCTGAGCTAACAACGTGTGCGTACCGTCACGTTGTGACGAATTTGTGCGCGGCTGTCGCCAAATGCGTACGGGCCAGGCTATTGAAGTTGCTCTGCTGCGGTGGCTCAATCGGGACGCTTGCGCTTGCGCGTTGGTGTCACACGAAGTTCGGAGCGCTGCCAGATCATGATTACAGCCCGTTTCAGCCCTT
Source organism: Steroidobacteraceae bacterium (assembly GCA_041395625.1). GTDB lineage: Bacteria > Pseudomonadota > Gammaproteobacteria > Steroidobacterales > Steroidobacteraceae > CADEED01. Next base: position 73,270 of record JAWLAE010000007.1, read on the forward strand.
TCTCACCGCAGCGAACGGCGTCGCTCGCGGTCTTGTCGCTGCTCTCCGTGCTGACGGGCTGCGATCCCAGCTTCAATAGCAACGCCAGCAGGATCGACGACACAGGCGCGCCAAAAGTCACGCTGCAGGCCGATCAGACGAAAGTCCGACTGGGCAATTCCGTGCTGCTGACCTGGTCCGCGACGCGCGCGACGATGTGTACGGCCACTGGCGCCTGGAGTGGCAGTCAGGATACCGCCGGCTCGCTCGTTACACCGCCGCTCAGTGCAGGTGTCAATACGTTCGCTCTCGCTTGTTCGGGCCCGGGCGGCACGGACAGCGAAGCACTCACGGTGGCGGTGGACGAGCCAACTATCATATCGGCACCCACTATCGTGCTGTCCGCCAACCCGGTCAGCGTGCTGACAGGTGGCGCCGCTACCTTGAGGTGGAATTCGGTCGGTGCGACCAGCTGCGTCGCGAGCGGTGCCTGGAGCGGCGCCCAGTCCGTTGCCGGAACCAGCGCAACAGATCCGTTGACCGCGGCCGAAAACATGTTCGTTCTGTCCTGCTCTGGTCCAGGTGGCACTGCCAGTCGCAGTGTTGCCGTGACGGTCATCGGTGCTCCGGCAGCGGCACCACCGGAATCTCCAACGGTTGTACTAACAGCCAATCCGGCTACGGTCCGGGCCGGCGGAACGGCGACGCTGACGTGGTCTTCGACAGATGCAACGAGCTGCACCGCCAACGGCGGTTGGAGCGGTAGTCAGCCGACATCCGGCAAAGTCGTTACTGGTGCACTCACGGCCGCGACGGCATTTTCTCTCACCTGCGAGGGCGCTGGCGGTACTGCCAGTCGAACAGCCAGCGTTTCTGTGGATGCACCGCCGCCAGCGCCTGCGCCAGCGGTGACGCTCACGGCCAGTCCCGCAACTGTCGCCAGCGGCTCCGGCGCCACGCTTACGTGGTCGTCGAGCAATGCCAGCAGCTGTCTGGCTAGCGGCGCCTGGAGCGGTAGTCGCCCCACCTCGGGTAGTGCCGGCACCGGTGGTCTGACCGCCGCGAACAATACGTTCACGCTTACCTGCACGGGCGCGGGTGGTGCAGCCAGCCAGAGCGCCAATGTCATGGTCAGTGCGGCCGCATCGCCGCCGGCGGCGGCGCCGACCGTGAATCTGTCGGCAACTCCTGGGGTAATCGATAGCGGCGCTGCGGCCACGCTAGCCTGGTCATCAGCCAACTCGACCAGCTGCATGGCCAGCGGCGGCTGGAGCGGCGCCCGCCCGACATCGGGCAGCGTCAGCACTGGGCCACTCACCGCCACGAGCAACACATTCACGCTCACCTGTACGGGCTCCGGCGGTTCGGCCAGCCAGAGCGCCAGCGTCATGGTCAACGCGCCACCGTCGCCAGCACCGACACTGACGCTCGCAGTCAATCCGAATACCGTTGTCACGGGCGGTAGCGCGACCCTGAACTGGTCCTCGACCAACGCGACCAGTTGCACGGCCAGCGGTGGTTGGAGTGGTAGCCGCGCCACGGTCGGCAGTGCCAACACGGGATCGCTCACCAACACCAACAATACTTTCACACTCACCTGCACCGGCCCAGGCGGAGCAGTCAATCAGAGCGCCAATGTCACGGTCAACGCGCCGCCGCCGCCGCCGGCGCCGACAGTCTCGCTCGGCGCCAGCCCGAGCAGCGTCGACAGTGGCGGCAGTGCGACTCTCAACTGGTCGTCCGCGAATGCAACCAGCTGCAGCGCAAGCGGCGGCTGGAGTGGTAGCCGCCCGCTAACAGGTAGCGCCAGCACGGGCGCACTGACGGCGAGCAACAACAGCTTCACGCTCACGTGTAGCGGCGCGGGTGGTTCGGCAAGTCAAAGCACGAATGTCACGGTGAATGCACCGCCGCCGTCTCCGACTGTGTCATTGGCGGCCAGCCCCGGCAACGTTGATAGTGGCGGCAGCACGACGCTCACCTGGTCGTCGATCAATACGACGTCCTGCGTCGCTGGTGGTGCTTGGAGTGGCAGTCGCCCGACCTCGGGTAGCGCCAGCAGTGGCCCACTAACTGCAGCTAACAATACGTTCACGCTGACCTGCACTGGTGCGGGCGGCTCGGCCAGCCAGAGTACCAATGTGGCGGTCAACGCACCCCCGCCGCCAGCGCCCACGGTGTCGTTCGCGGCCAGCCCGAGCAGCGTCGATAGCGGCAGTAGCGCCACCCTCACGTGGTCGTCGACCAATGCAACTAGCTGCTCTGCCAGTGGTGGCTGGAGCGGCACTCGCCCGATCTCGGGCAGCGCCAGCACGGGCGCGTTGACGGCGGCGAACAACTCGTTCGCGATAACCTGCACCGGCGCGGGCGGTTCGTCCAGCCAGAGCGTCAATGTAATGGTCAACGCTCCGCCGCCACCCAGCGCACCGACGATTGCGCTGAGCGCGAATCCCAGTGCTGTTGATCGTGGCAGCAGCGCGACGCTCACCTGGTCATCGACCAACGCGACCAGCTGCAATGCCAGTGGTGCCTGGGGCGGCAGCCGCCCCACTTCCGGCAGCGCCAGCACCGGTCCGCTGACGAACGCCAGCAACGCCTTTGCGCTCAACTGCACGGGGCCCGGCGGCACGGCCAATCAATCGACCGTGGTAACGGTTACAGCCCCCACGCCTGCT
>JAWLAE010000008.1:0-68229 GCA_041395625.1 Steroidobacteraceae bacterium
TCGTTGCGCTACTTGAGTCCGAGAAGGGCGGCACTCTTTTGATCGTCCCGGACGGGCCACTTCATTCAATGCCGTTTGCTGCGCTGGAGACCAAAGCATCGGGTCACGACAGCTCAATTTTGCTTGATCGCTTTCAGATTGCTTACGCTTCTTCATTGAAGTTAGTACTGACCGCCTCAACCTTCGCGAAGTCGTCCAACGAAGGTCTGGTTGCTGTCATCGCCGATCCGGTTTACGCGACTGACGACAGCAGAATGCTAGTAGCCGATGACCATACGGGATCAGATCGTCTGGCATTGCGCAAGGGCAAGACTTCGCGCTTTGTGCGATTGCCTTTTTCGGCAATTGAGGCGGACGAAGTCGTAGCTGCGTTGGCACCTCGACAGGCGCTGAAACTCGAAGGATTTGACGCAAACGTCAATCGCTTGAGTCGATTGCCATACGATAGATTGGCCGTGCTCCACTTTGCGACCCATGCAATTGCAAGATCTGACAGCCCTGGGCTGTCAGCACTATACCTAAGCTCCGTGAGTCGAGACGGTGCACCGGCTCCGAAGGACTACTTGTCTAGCAACGATATCATTCGCCTGGGGATGCGCGCCAATCTGGTAGTGCTGAGCGCTTGTGCGACGGGCGACGGCAGCGAGTTGAGTGGGGAGGGAGTACTGGGCCTAACACACAGTTTTCTGGCCAATGGTTCGAACGCCGTTGTGGCCTCACTCTGGCCGATCGAGGACTCAGCGACGGCGAGGCTAATGGGCGAGTTCTATCGAGCTTATGCCAAGTCGAATAACCCGATCACTGCTCTTCAGCATGCGCAACAGCAGCTCAGAAGGAAGCCTCGAGCCGACAGTGCTTCGGTCTGGTCGAGTTTCATTGTGCGGACGAATTTCCCGCAATGAATTTGCCGACAATAATCACAAAGATTACATGATGAATGAAGGAGGAAGTATGAACACTAAATTGTATTGGGCCCTGAGTGCTGCGGCTTTGCTGGCAGTATCGGGGATGGTTTCGTCTCCCGCTTACGCAGGCAGTGCCGACGCGGAAGCCGCCGCCTGGCTCGGATCAGAAGCGACGATCGATTCGTCGGAGCAGACAGATCACGTGCCAATGGGCGGCAAACTTACATTGATCTACGATTCCGAGGATGATGTGTATCGTGCATGCGCACGTTCTAGCAGCAATCAGCGCGGTTCTTGGAAAGCGGACTGGGCCGCCCCTTGCGGGGTAACGCTGAATTTCGTACGTGGGAGTCGGTATTGCACGTTAAGTGACGTGAAAGCCGGAAACGCGGAAGTGCTGTCGGACTGCCATCGCTTGCGTAGCCGCGAGGTGGCAATGCATGCGTCGACCGTGAAGGGCGGGATGGAACTGCACGACATGATTGTGTTTTTGATTCAGCCCAGTTCCAAATCCAGTAAGGCCGAGCTGGCAATTCTGCTCGATTCGCCGTCGCGTGTGACCCACAACGGGATCATTCACGGAATCGTGCCCCCCTGAGCAACGCGGCTTGGCCATGAAGCCAAATGCAACGACCATGGTGTTGCATCGCCATCGCTGGTTTCCTGACTACCAGTGTGATGGCAGCCGACCGGCCCGCTCCGTGCGGGTCGGTCGGCATTTCTGCGGCAGCGGAGGCGCAAGCCCCGGCTGAGGTTGGCGAGTATCTGCGCTCCCTGAGCGCAGCCGAGCTATTCGATCTGCGCAAGGCCTGCGCGCGCTGGGCGGCGCTGGATCCGCCCGATTCGAAGCGGCGGCGCAGCGCGCAGCAAGCAACGAAACCGCCTGCACCCAGATTCATTCTCTACCCGAAACAACGCACTACTCTCGCGGCGTTGGTCGCTCGCATCGAGCACAGCCGGCGGGTCCGTATGCTCACTCAGTCTCGTGCCTTCGTGGCGATCGAGTTCGGCACGGTGCTAACAACCGGTGAGTTGCTGGAATTCCTCGCGGCGCCGGAGATCGGCTATTTCGAGCCAGACTGCGATGGGCCGGATTTCGTCACGACTTCTGCGGCACCGGCGTTGACGGCCGGCGCCCTGCCGGCGGCGTCGCGCTGCTGGCAGCGCGGCGCGCGCGCGAGCTTTCCTGATGACCCCTGCATGGACGAACTGTGGGGGCACGCCTATATCGGGTGGGATGCAGCGGTTGCGGCGCAATCCGTGCCGCGACTGGTCGCGGTACTCGATTCCGGCATCGACGTCGGGCACGAGGATTTGGCGGGCAGCCTGTGGCTCGACGCCGATGCGCCGCAGACCGCCGCGATGGCGAGATTGTTTGACCAGCTACCGTGCGCCACGCCTGCGGGCTGCTATCCGCACGGCACGCAGATGGCGGGGACGATCGCCGGCCGAATGAACAATGGCGTCGGCGTGGCGGGTGTGGCACCCCACAGCCGCCTGATGCCGGTCGTGATCAGCCGCGTCGAGCACGGCAACCTGGTTCGACTGTCCGCCATTGCCGGCGCGATCGAAGCGGCCGGTGCCAACCGCGCCAACATCATCAATATCAGCGCGAAGTGGCCGGTGGACAGCCGCGCGGTGCGCGAAGCTGTCTCGATCGCGACCGGCGGCGAGCGGCCAGAGCGCTTACTGGTCACAGGCTATACAGCGAGCTTCGCCTGGGACGAAAGCCTGCACGAAACCTATCCATCGCGTTACCGCTGTCTGCCGGGGGTGGTCGCGGCGGTGCCCGGTGACATGCGCGGCGAAGATCTGCGCGCCGCCGGCGCCGCACACGCCGATCCGACCGACAGTCGCATGCGCGCGCCGGGCGTAGACATCGTCGTGACAACGACTCACAATGAAGATGGGAGATACGCGCTTGCACAGGCAGCAGGTGCGTCGAGCGCATCCGCCTATCTAGCCGGCGCGGCGGCCCTCACCTGGGGCAGCAAGCCGCTCGATAAATGCGGCGCGCGCGAGATCAAGGCCATTTTGTTTTGCCGGAGCAAACGAACTGAAAGCTCGCAGTATCCATGGGTCCACGTCGAGTTTCTGCGCGAGCTGTCGCGGCTCGACAGCAACGCCTCGTGCAATGACGCCATGGCTGCGCTCGGCTGCGGTCAGGAACGGCGCACCTCGCCCTAACAATTTGCACTGGGATGAGCGGTGAGCGATCTGCCGGCGCTTGCCGCCCAGGCTCTGGAGGGCGATCGCGATGCGGAAGCGGCCGTAGTAGCTGCGCTGCGCCCCGGGCTGGTCACCCTGCTGCGTTACGGCCGTTTCGGCCGCTATATCGATGTCGAAGACCTGGTCCAGGATACGCTGCGCGTCGTGATCGAGGCGCTGCGCGGACGCACCTTGCACGACCCGGAGAAGATCGTCGCTTACGCCGCCCAGACGGCGCGCATGCTCACACTCAATGTCTTGCGCAAGTCTTTCCGGCAGAAAACCGTGGTCGATTCCGATCTGGTCGAGGAGCGCGCGCAGGAAGAAGGTATCGAGACATCCGAACCGGATGACGAGCACCTGGCGCGCGCGGTAGTTAGCTTGCTCGCGGAACTGCCACACGAGCGCGATCGAATCATTCTCATGCGCACCTATATCGATGGCGCCGACAAAGCGCTCGTCTGCCGCGAATTGGGGCTCACGCATGCGCACTTCGATAGGGTCCTGTTTCGAGCACGCAATCGGTTCAAGGTCCTGATCGACCAGGAGGGCCCCCGGCTCGGCCTGCAGCCGCGTATAACCTCCGGTGTATTGCTCTCGAGCATGTTGATCCCGTGGATTCTGAGAGGGCTGGGCGGCTGACGACACAGAACCCACATGGCTGTTACCCCTAAGAATAACCCTGCCGAACGCCAAGCGACGATGGATCGCTACCTGGCCGGCAATATGTCAGATCAGGAACGAGCCGAGTTCGAAGCCTGGATCGTTGGCAACCCACAACTCGCGTCGGACTTACGGACTGATAGTCAGCTGCGTCGAGGGATGCAGCTGGCAAGTCGGCGTGGCTGGTTAGCAAGTTCGCCCGCTGCCAGTGCGAATGACTGGAAGCGTTCGCCGCATGCGAAGCTGGCCGCATCGATCGCCGCCATGGCGGTTGTCGGCAGCCTCGCCTGGTGGGCGGGCGAGCGCGAAGGCCTGCAGCGAGCGGCGGTGGTGACCGAGCGCACCCAGCTGGGCACTACGACGCAAGTCGTCAGTCTCGCGCGCTACCGCGGCAGCAGCGCTCCCGACATGTCTTACCCGCTGGCGGACGTGCCGGACCACCTGGTGCTGCAACCGGACGTCGTCACACTCACCTGCACGGATGGCAACCTGGCACTCACCTGCCCAGATGGTCTCTCACCCACCACTCCGCAATACGCTCAATACGATCTCGAGATCATTCGGCGGGTTGGCGAGCAACCCGTATGGCATTCGGACTTGCAGAAATATGACGCCGCGAATCCGCTCACTTTCGTGATTCGAGCGCGTGAGCTCGAAGCGGGCGACTACGATGTGCTGGTGCGCGGCACGTCCGCCACGCATGTCGAAGTGGTGGGTCGGTACTGGCTCCAGATCCAGCCCGGCGGCGTCTAGCTGGCTGCTCCCGTCAGGCGTGCGGCCTGACGCCGCAACATCGGACCGAACTTGCGCCGGTCGAAAAACGCCTCGAGGGCGACTTGGTCAGCGACGCCGCGCGTCAACTCCGCATGCTGCACGGCTAAAGGCATGTCACAAGCGATCTCGGTCAGGCGGCGCGCCAGGAAGGCCGCCTCGCGGTGCTCGGCCAGCCTTGCCGCCAGCGTGCGCGCGCCGCGGATCGGCAGGGCCGCCACGCTCTCCAGATTGTCGTATAGCTCCTCCAGCGACGCGAACTCCTTCAGGAGCGGACCGGCTGTCTTCGGCCCCACGCCCGGTACGCCCTTGATATTGTCCACGCTGTCGCCCGTCAGCGCGAGGTAGTCCGCAATCCGCTCGGGCAATACGCCGAATCGTTCCTCGATCTCGCTGTACCGGTATTGTGTGTTGCTGGCGTAATCCCAGAACACATCACCCTCACGAATGATCTGTGCGAGATCCTTGTCGCGTGTAACAACCGTAGTACAGACACCAGCTTTGCGCGCCCGTGCGGCCAAGGTGCCGATAATGTCATCCGCCTCGTACTCCGGACTGCCGAACTCGCGCACACCGAGCAGGCGGCAGAACTCACGGCAACAGGCAAATTGCAGCTTCAAATCCTCGGGCGCGGGATCCCGGTTGGCTTTGTAGTCCGGATAGATCCGATTGCGAAACGACGTGGTCAGGCTCTCATCGAAGGCCACCGCTACGAATTGCGGCTTGGCGCGCTCCAGCAGATCACACAGGAAGCGTGCAAAGCCGAAAGTTGCGTGCGCGGCGTTGCCGTCGACATCCGTCATGTCAGGCGGCATCGAGTAGTACGCTCGGAAAATATAGACCGATGCGTCGATGAGATAGATCACGAAGCCCCCTGTCGCAGAGCACGCATCAGCGAGCCAGCGCGGCGCTCAGCGAGCGCTCCAGCCCGGCTGCGTCTGCTGCCGTGGCTTCGGAGTATAGCGCTTCGGCGCGGCTGTCGCGCCGCCAGGCGGATTCGGTCAGCGTCACGCCGGTAGCACTCCGCTGCACTAACAACCAAGTCTCCGGACCAGTGCGAAAAACACCTTTGAAGCGCTCCACTCCCGGCAGCTGGCCTGCCAGCTCCCGTAGACGAATCCGCGCGAACACCGCATCACGCGCGATCACCCAGGAAAGCACTTCCCGGTCGAGGTGCCGGCGCTGATCGCGGGAGGCCGCGAACGAGCCGATCATCGTGTCGTGGGTCGCAACAACTTCTGCTTCGTCGGTATGACGATGTGCCTGATGCGCAGGCGCGCGAGGCCGCGCAGTGCGCTGCCGAGCCTGATGATCTGCCAGTGCTGCAGTCGGCAGCCGGCCGTGCTGCATCTCACCGACAAAGCTCTTCGGCGGAAAGAACCCGCCGGCCAACGCCGCGAACGCGGCGCGCTGAGTCGTGGTTGCCAGATCTGACTTGGCGAGCAGTAGCGCGTCCGCCACCTCCGCCTGCGCGCCCTCAACGGACTCCGACTGATTCGACACTGCCGCAAGACGGGCGGGATCGATCAGGCACACGATACTCTCGACCAGAAGGCTGCCGCGAGACTGGTGCCGCAACAGCTCCTCGGTGATCGCCGCGGGATGCCCGATGCCGGATGGCTCGATCAGGATGCGATCCGGCCGCACGCTGCGCGTGAGCTCGCGCAACTGGCGCGCAAAGTCGAGCTCACCCGTGCAGCAGAGACAGCCGCCGGGCACGAGCCGCACGTCGTATGTGCCGCGCGCGCCGCCGGCCACTGTGAGGGCATCGATACCGGACTCGGTGAACTCGTTCAGGATCACGATCCAGTTTTCGGCCGGTGGCTTGTTCGCCATCAACTGCGTGATGGCGGTCGTCTTGCCGACACCGAGCGCGCCGGTGATCACCCACACTGGAATTGCGGCTGACAAATCAGCCACGCGCAGCTACATCAACCAATGCTTGATACGCGCGTGCAGCGGCGAGGAGCGCGGAAAGTGCGCCAGCAGATACTCCATCTGGTCCGCCAGCACGCGGCGCCCCTTCAGGAAGACGTATTCCGCGTAAGTGGGCGTAAACGGCACGGCGATCAGTTGCATCTTCGCCTGTTCGGGCGTGCGCGACGCCTTCGAGTTGTTACAGCGGCGGCAGGCGGTGACGACATTGGTCCAGACGTCGGCGCCGCCCTGACTGAACGGGCGCACGTGATCGCGCGACAGTTCCCGCACGGAAAAACGTTGGCTGCAGTACATGCAGAGATAACCGTCGCGGCGGAACAGCGTCTGATTGTTGAGCGGCGGCACGTAATCACGGCGCGTGTTGCCGGGGTTGCCGGTGTGGCCAACGGTGGCGACGATGGAATTGACGTCGAGCACCGTGCGTTCGCCGGTGCGGGCATTGACGCCGCCGTACAACTTGAAGATTGAGCTGCCGCAGGTGTAGGCCACCTGTTCCTGGTGGTACAGGCGCGCCGCTTCCTTGTAGTCGATCCACTCGAGCGGCATACCCGAGACGTCGGTGCGCAGCACGAGCTGCGACAGCGAGCAGCCCTCGGCGCGGACGACCCGCAGCTCGTCGTCGAAACCACTCGTGCCAGCCTCAACCAGCCCCAGTTGGCGATCCATAGTGTTCATGTGGCCTGTAAGATACGGCAGCCGTGTGCGAGAATTCAACGGCGCAAGGCCTGCATTTAGCAGGGGAATCAGAACCGTCGTGGCCATTGAACCACGGCCGCCCCCAAAGGGAGACGAGAGCTCATGCCCATGACCATCGGCGCACTGCGGGAGCGTGCTCCTGGCGAGACGCGCGTCAGTATCGTACCGGAGGTGGCTGACAAGCTGGTGACGGCCGGCGTCCGGGTGCTGCTCGAGCGCGGCGCCGGTATCTCGGCACAATTCCCGGATTCGCTCTACAAGAAAAGTGATTGGGCCGACACGGCCGGCGCGGTTCTCGCGGCAGCCGACGTGCTGCTGACGGTTGCGCCGCTCTCACTCGAGCAGATCGGGCAGCTCAAGCCGGGCGCGGTGGTCGTCGGCTTCATGCAGGCACATGCGCGCCACGATGAGGTGAAGGCGCTGCGCGATCGCAAGATCACCAGCTTTGCGGTCGAGTTCATCCCCCGCATCTCGCGCGCTCAGTCGATGGACGCATTGTCGTCGCAGGCCGCCATCGCTGGCTACAAGGCCGTGCTGCTGGCGGCCAACTCGCTCGACAAGTTCATGCCGATGCTGACAACCGCAGCCGGCACGATCCGCCCCGCGCAGGTGCTGGTGATCGGTGCCGGTGTAGCGGGCTTGCAGGCGATCGCCACGGCGCGCCGACTGGGTGCAGTGGTCGAAGCGTACGACGTGCGTAGTGCGACCAAAGAGCAGGTGAAATCCCTCGGCGCCAAGTTCGTCGAGACGGGCGTCACCGCGGAGGGCCAGGGCGGTTACGCCCGCGAGCTCACCGCCGAGGAGCGCGCCAAACAACAGGCAGCGCTCGATGCGCGCATCGCAGTGATGGATGCGGTAATCACGACGGCCTCGGTGCCCGGTCGCAAAGCACCCGTGATCGTCACGCGCGCGGCGGTCGAGCGCATGAAAGCGGGTGCGGTGATCGTGGATATCGCCGCCGAACAAGGTGGTAACTGTGAGCTCACCAAGGCCGGCGAGACCGTGCTCCACAACGGCGTCAAGATCGTGGGACCCGTGAATCTGCCGGGGCAGCTGGCCTACAACGCCAGCGAGATGTACGCCCGCAACTTGCTGAACTTCCTGCGCCCGGCCATCAACAAGGAAGGCGAGCTCGCGATCGACTGGGAAGACGAGGTCTTCCGCGACGCCTGTCTCACTCACGACGGCGCAATCAAGCACCAGGCCACCGAGGGTTCTCTGTCATGACCGGTATCGTTGCTCTCTATATCTTCATGCTGGCCGCCTTCACCGGCTACGAGATCATCGCGCGCGTGCCCGTGATCCTGCATACGCCGCTGATGTCGGGCTCCAACTTCGTGCACGGCATCGTGCTGGTCGGCGCGATGGTCGCGCTCGGCAACGCTGACACCACACTCGAGAAAGTGATCGGTTTCGCAGGCGTATTGTTAGGTGCCGGCAACGCAGTCGGCGGCTATGTCGTCACGGAACGCATGCTCGAGATGTTCAAGGCGAGCGGCGCCAAGGCCAAACAGAAAGGGTCGCACTGATGTTCGACGGATTCGACCGCAGCTTCGTCATACAGGCGAGCTATTTCGTCACCGCCGTCCTGTTCATCATGGGCCTCAAGCGCATGAGCTCGCCGGTGACGGCGCGCAGCGGCATCCTGTGGGCCGGTGCTGGCATGCTCGTAGCCACACTGGTCACGTTCCTGTATCCGGGAATGTCCAATTACGAGCTGATCATCGCGGCCATCGTAGTTGGCTCGTTGTTGGCGTGGTGGAGCGGCAAGCGGGTCGCCATGACCGACATGCCGCAGATGATCGCGCTCTACAACGGCATGGGCGGCGGCGCGGCGGCGGCCATTGCGGCGATCGAGCTCTACAAGCACTCGCAGGGTGAAGCCCACGCGCTCACTGTGTCGATCCTCGCAGTCATCGGCGGCATCATCGGCTCGGTCGCCTTCAGCGGCAGCCTGATCGCCTGGGCCAAGCTGGACGGCAAGCTCAACAAGACGCTGCGGTTCGGTGGCCAGAAGCTCCTCAACATGGCGCTGTTCGTCGGCGCGCTGGTGATCGGTGGCATGGTGGCGCTGCATCTGAACGCGTCGCCGCTGTTCGTCACCCTGATCTTCGTGCTGGCACTGGTGCTCGGCATCTCGATGACGCTACCGATCGGCGGCGCCGACATGCCGGTCGTCATCTCGCTCTACAACGCGCTCACCGGCCTCGCCGTCGCGTTCGAAGGCTTCGTGCTCGGCAACGCGGCGATGATCATCGCTGGCACGGTGGTCGGTTCGGCCGGCACCTTGCTCACGCAGCTGATGGCGAAGGCCATGAACCGTTCGATCGGCAATGTGCTGTTCAGCAACTTCGGCGAATCGGGAGGCGCCGCCAGCGGCCCCGTGACCGGCTCGATGAAGCCGATCGAAGCCAGCGACGTTGGCGTGATGATGGCGTTCGCCGAGAAGGTCATCGTCGTGCCTGGCTACGGCATGGCCGTAGCGCAGGCGCAGCACAAGGTCTGGGAAATGTGCCAGCTCCTGATCGAACGTGGCGTCACGGTGAAATTCGCCATCCACCCGGTAGCCGGGCGCATGCCGGGCCATATGAACGTGTTGTTAGCCGAAGCCGGCGTACCCTACGATCTGATCGCCGATCTGGATGAAATCAACGCCGAGTTCGAAACCGCCGACGTGGCGCTGATCATCGGCGCCAACGACGTCGTCAACCCGGTGGCGCGCACCGACAAGTCGAGCCCCATCTATGGCATGCCCATCTTGAACGCCGACAAGGCCAAGAACGTGATCGTCATCAAGCGCGGCCAGGGCGCTGGGTTCTCCGGCATCGAGAACGCGCTGTTCTTCCTCGACAACACACGCATGCTGTATGGCGACGGGCAGAAGGCGGCGGCAGAATTGATCGCTGCGGTCAAGGCGGTCGGTTAACGCAACCAGCTAGCCGGCGGGACGCGACCGCTGCAGCCTGCGCTGCTCCAGCCGCTGCCGGCGCAGTTCCAGCATCCGCTGGCGCTCCTCAGGCGTTGCTCGTTGCCAGCGCTCACGTAGCTTGCGCCGCTCTTCCGGCGGCAGCTCCTTGAACTGGCGGAAACTCTCACGCACCTGCTCGCGCTCTTCGGGCGACAGATTCTGAAATTGCTGCAGACGCTCCCGCGCCAGACGACGCCGCTCCGGCGGCAGATTCTGCCAACGCTCGAAGCGCTCACGAGCCGCGGCGCGCCGTTCCGGATCCATGGCCAGCCACCGCTCGGCGCCGCGCGCGAGCCGATTCTGTCGCATCGCGGGCAAACTGTCCCACTCGCCCTCGAAGCGCGCCAATGCCTCACGTTGCTCCGCGGACAACTGCGACCAGGGCAAAGGCTGCACGGCGGCTGGCGCTGCCGCGTTCGCAGTAGCGTTGCCGGTGTCGTTGCTTTGCGCAAGCGCGCCCGTCGCAAAACCGAACAGCAGCAATGCCAAGGCGATGCTGCGTACAGACTGGCTTCTCTTGTCATTCATCTTGCATCACCTTCTGCGACGGTTTTGCGGCCGCCGGCGCAGCTCTGCTGCCTCGTTTGACGATCCGATCGAGATCATTGTTGGCCAAGAACTCCAGGAACTCGGCATCCGGGAGCTCATCGAGATCGGCCAGGAACTCGAGCAGCGCGGCGTCCGGCGCGGTGGGACGGGGCAGCGGGTCTGCCCCATGCGCCATGGGGTGCGCGCAGAGCACAGCCACCAGGCCGAGCAACCCAGCATGCGGCATGCGCCTCAAGTCCCGAGCACCGCGCCGTCACCGGCAGCTTCGAGCGCTGCCCACTCGTAGAACTCCAGCTCATCTCCCGCCTCGGCCAGCTCCAGCACCTCGTTGTCAACTAACAACTCTAGCTCACCGTTGACGGCCAGCGGCAGCACCGACGGTGTCTGCATATCCGTCCGTGCCGCAAACAATACGGTACCGACGACGAGCGCGGCTGCGAGCGCACCGGCCGGTGCAAATGCACGCCAGCTCGCGAGCAGCCGAGGCTCGCGCCTCTTGGCCAAAGCAGCGTGGCGGGCCTGGTTGAGACGTGACAACGTGCGGCCATCGAGACGCGTGAGGCTCTCAGCGAGTACCTCGCGGCTGCGCGCCGCCAGTCGCTGGTCGCGCGCTTCGATGTTCGTGTCGTCCCGTTCGCCGCTCACCACACATCTCCCAGTTGCGCTCGCAAGGATTGCAGCGCTCGAAAATAGTGCGTCTTCACACTGCCTTCGGAGCAGCCCATTGCAACTGCGGTCGCCGCTACGTCCAGCGCCTCGAAATTGCGCAGCAGAAAGGCCTGCTGCTGACGCAGTGGCAAGGCCGCAATGGCCTGTTCCAGCACACCCATCGCCTCATCGATCTCGAGCTGATGTGGCGGCTGCGGATTTGGACTCTCGGCCAGCTCAACCGGGTCGATCTCGCCGTCGTCGTCCGCAGCACTGTTGCGCGGCAACCATGCCAGCACGCGACCGCGCACCGTACGTCGCCGCTGCATGTCGCGGACACCATTCGTGAGTATCCGGTAGAACAGCGGTCTCCATTCGTCTGCTGGGCGTGTGGCATACGACTGCACCAGTTTCAGCATCGCATCCTGCACGGCATCGAGTGCATCGGCCTCATTGCGCAGACCGAGCTGAGCTATCCGGAAAGCCTTGCGCTCGACACTGGCCAGGAATGCCTCCAGGGCACGCATATTGGTGTCGGCCGTACTCAGGTTTGCGCTCCGGCTCCGCCCGACTATGGGCGTGCTATAAACCGGAGCGAGCGTAGCAAAGGCGGTCATCTCGGGTATAACGCGGTTGCGATACGTCGGTTGACGCCGCCCCGCCGGATGCGTTGCCTCGCCGAATCAGGAACTTACGAACAATGCCGCACAACCGGTGTCACGAGTCTGTCATAAGCACCGGGCGGCAGCCCTTGCAAGAAACATAACTGATTGATTTGTATGAATTTGGCTAAGTTTGATTACGATTCAACCAGCCCTACTTGCATGGCCCGAAATACCGCAGAATTCGCCCTCGCGCCCGCACTTGTCCACATAGTTATCCACAGGAGCTGTGGACAACGCCGGGCGAGACGACCGTGACCGACCAGCTCATCCTGCAAGTGGCGCTCGACGCGCCACTGCGGCAAGTGTTCGACTACCTGGCGCCGGCATCGGCCCGGTTCAGGCCGCAACCAGGCGTGCGAGTCCGCGTGCCATTCGGCCGCCGGCAGCTGGTGGGCGTGATCCTCGCGCTTGCCCACCAGTCCGACGTGCCGCAGGCAAAGCTCCGCCCGGCGCTCGAGATTCTGGATGCCGAGCCCGTCGTCGACGCCTCGTTGCGTCGGCTGCTCGAGTTTGCCGCCCGCTATTACCACCACCCGATCGGCGAGGTGGTAGCGGCGGCCCTGCCTAAGCTGGCTCGACAGGGCGCGACGGCAGTGGAGCTGCTCGAGTGCTGGCACGCAACGCAGGCGGGACTCGAAGCGATCGCAGCTGGCGAGCCGAGGCGCGCGCCCAAACAGCGTGCGGTGCTCGAATTCGTCGCACAGCAGACCCGCATGTCCGGCACCAATGGCGCGACGGTCGAGCTGCTCAACGCCGCCGTGCCTGGGTGGCGCGACGCGGTACGCGCGCTGACGGCACGTGACTGGCTTGCGTCGGCCGAGCAGGAGCGTGCCGCAACGGACGCACGAGACGGCGCACTCATGCGTACCAACCGGCTCGACCCAACGGCCGAACAATTGGTGGCTATCCAGGCGATAGAAGCTGCGCTGGGACGGTACTCGGCTTTCCTGCTCCAAGGCATCACCGGCAGTGGCAAGACCGAGGTCTATCTGCGCGTGATCGAAACGGCGTTGCGGGCCGGTCGTCGCGCGCTCGTCCTGGTGCCCGAGATCGGCCTGACCCCACAGCTGGTCGCACGCTTTACAGCTCGCTTCCATGTGTCACTCGCCGTGCTGCACTCCGGACTGACGGACACCGAACGCCTGGCTGCCTGGCGCGCCACGGTCGCCGGCGATGCGCGCATCGTGATCGGTACACGCTCGGCGGTTTTCGCGCCCGTGTCGGACCTCGGCGTGCTGATCGTCGATGAAGAACACGACGCATCGTTCAAGCAGCAGGATACGGCTTTTCGTTACTCGGCACGGGATCTCGCCATCGTGCGCGCGCAGCAATCGGCAGTACCCATCGTGCTGGGTTCCGCCACGCCATCGATCGAATCGCTGCACAATGCGACGTTGGGTCGTTACACGGTCTTGTCGTTGCCTCGGCGCACCGGCCAGTCACTGCCACCACGCGCAGCCACTATCGATCTGCGCCAGCACGCAGTCCGTCAGGGCCTGTCGACACCGGCCGCCGAAGCGATCCGTCGACATCTGGCCAACGACGGGCAAGTGCTCGTGTTCATCAATCGCCGCGGTTATGCGCCCTCACTGGTCTGTACCGCTTGCGGCTGGATGGCGCCTTGCAGCGACTGCGACGCGCGCCTGACGGTGCATCTCGGCGCTGCGCAACTGCGCTGTCACCACTGTGGCGCGCAAGCGCCGTTGCCCGAGCACTGCCTGCAATGCGGCTACGCCGTGCGACCCGTGGGCCAGGGAACCGAACGAGTCGAGGCGACGCTGGCCGAATGGTTCCCCGAGGTGCCGATCGCACGCCTCGATCGCGATGTCGTTAGGCGACGTGGTGACGCCGAGGACGTCATGACGCGAGTCGCGAGCGGCGAGGCTCGGATCCTGGTGGGCACACAGATGGTCACCAAGGGTCATGATTTCCCGAACGTGACTCTAGTGGTCGTGCTGAATGCCGACCAGGGCTTGTTCAGCACCGACTTTCGCGCGCCCGAGAGATTGGCCCAGACTATCGTGCAAGTGGCGGGACGTGCCGGACGCGGCGAGAAGCCAGGCGAAGTACTGATCCAGTCTGAGTATCCAGAGCACCCGCTGCTGCAGAATCTGCTGCACGAAGGCTACGAGGGATTTGCGCGCCAGGCACTCGCGGAACGCGCGGCATCCGGCTGGCCACCCTTTGCGCGGCTGGCGGCCCTGCGTGCATCGGCGCCTGCGCTAGCCACAGCAGTGGCGTTCCTGCGGGACGCGCGCGTGGCGATCCAGCCACCGCCGGGACTGAAACTACTCGGGCCCGTGCCGGCGGCGATGGCCAAGCGGGCCGCTCGTTACCACGCGCAATTGTTAGTTGAGTGCGCAGATCGCACGGCATTGCATCAGTTCATCGACGCGTGGCTGCCACGCCTCGAATCCCTGACGACGCCGCGCGATCTGCGCTGGTCGCTCGATATCGACCCGCTGGAGCTCAGCTAGCGGGCTTGTCCTGCGAGCGATTGCGGCGCAGTTCCTGGTGGCGCTGTTTGGCGCCGGCCCGCATTTCCTCCCGGGTCAGATAGCCGTTCTTGTCGGCATCGAGCTCATTGAAACGTTCGGCCATGCGCGGCATCTTGGCCTGTACTTCAGCGAGCGAGTACTGACCGTCACCATCGATATCGGCCTCGCGCAGGCGCTGCTCCATCCGCGCCTTACCCTCGGCCCGACGCGCCTCTCTGGCGGCCTTCGCCTCGTCCTGGGTGACGTAGCCGTCCTTGTCGGCATCCATCGCCTCGAAGCGCTGTTGCGCGCGATCATTGGTCGGCAGTTCAGCGCGCGACAACCGGCCGTCGCCGTCCTTGTCCAAGCGTTTGAACATCTCACCACGCTGCGGCGCGTGGTCGCGCTGCTGGCGCGCGCCGTCGGCCGCACTGGCCATCGTGGTCGTCGCAGCGAGGGCAACAGCCACGAGGGCAACTGGAAGTAACGTCGAACTCTTCATGTTTCACTCCTGAAAACTACAAATAGCATGCACCACGGCCTTCGAACGGCCGCTGCCTCACCGCACGGTACGCCCCTCTGCACCCGCTGACTTCCGGCCCGGCATCGGACCAAACGGGCGACTCGCTATTCGGTTGACACGTTACAATGGTCCGCTTCGACCACCCTAGCCGAAGCCCAATCTTGAAAGCCGAACTCGAGCACCTGCTGCGCCAGGCCCTTGCGAGCCTGGTGCCGAGTGTATTGCCAGACGCCCCCGATCCCGCCAGCATCGCTGTTGAGCGTACGCGTGACCCTGCCCATGGCGACTTCGCCACCAATGTGGCCCTGCGCCTGGCCAAGACCGCAGGCCGCAAGCCACGCGAGCTGGCGCAGGCCATTCTGGAAGCAATACCACCCAATGAACTCATTGCGGGCGCCGCAATCGCCGGCGCCGGCTTCATCAATTTTCGACTCGCGAAGCACACCTTCGCCGCGACCCTGCAGCGCATCCACGACGAGGGCGAACGCTTCGGGCGTGGTCGGGTCGGCGCAGGCACCAAGGTGCTGCTCGAGTTCGTGTCGGCCAATCCCACGGGCCCGATGCACGTCGGGCATGGCCGGCAGGCTGCCTACGGCGCCACGCTGGGTAATCTGCTGGTTGCCGCCGGCTTCGACGTGCAGCGCGAGTTCTATATCAATGATGCCGGCAGACAGATAGACATTCTCGCGGTCAGCGTCTATCTGCGTTATCTGGAGGCCAGCGGCGAAACGCTGACGTTTCCCGTCAACGGCTATCGCGCCGCGTACATCCTGCCCGTGGCCGCGGCCCTGCGCGCCGAGGTCGGCGACAGCTTGCGTCGCGCGAGTGCGGAGATGTATGCCGACGCGCCGCCGGATGCACCGGCTGGCGACAAGGACAAGCACATCGACGCGCTGATCGGCAATGCGCGCCGCTTGTTAGGTGCGGCCGGATTCGAGCGGATCGTGACGTTTGCACGCGATCGGATGCTGGCGGAGATCCGCGACGATCTGGATGGCTTCGGCGTGAGTTTCGATCGCTGGTATTCCGAGCGGGAACTCGAAACCAGCGGAGCGATCGATCGGGCTCTCAACAAGCTGCGCGACGAGAACCGGGTCTATGAGAAAGACGGCGCCGAGTGGTTCCGCGCAGTGGAGTTCGGCGACGACGAAGACCGTGTCGTGGTGCGCGAGAACGGCCTCAAGACCTATTTCGCGTCAGACATTGCCTATCATTACGACAAACGGCAGCGCGGCTTCGACAAACTGATCGATGTGCTGGGGGCGGATCATCACGGCTATGTCGCGCGGGTGCGCGGCGGTCTCGTCGCCCTGGGTGAGCCGGCCGACTGCCTCGAAGTGTGCTTGGTGCAGCTCGTCAGCCTGTTCCGCAACGGCGAAAAGCTGTCGATGGGCAAACGCGAAGGCAACTTCGTCACGCTGCGACAACTGCGTGACGAGGTCGGCAACGATGCCTGCCGGTTGTTCTATCTGATGCGCAGCAACGATCAGCATCTCGATTTCGATCTCGAGCTCGCCAAGTCACGCTCGAACGAAAACCCCGTCTACTACATTCAGTACGCGCACGCGCGGGTCGCGAGCGTGCTGAAGCAACTCGAGTCGCGCGGCCTCAGGTTCGACCGCGCTCAGGGACTCGCCCATGCCGCGCGTCTCACCGGCGTGCACGAAGAGGCCGTGCTGACAGCGCTGTCGCGCTATCCCGAGGTGGTCGAACACGCTGCACTGGCGCGCGCCCCGCACGCCTTGGTGCACTACCTGCGAGAGCTCGCCAATTCTTTCCACACCTACTACAACGCCGAGCAGTTCATCGTCGAGGATGCCGAACTGCGCAATGCGCGATTGGCGCTGGTGTTAGGCGTGCAGCAGGTCATTCGCAATGGTCTCGGCATACTGGGTGTAGCCGCGCCCGAGACGATGTAGATAAGGACTGGCAGCGATGGCGACCGGCAGGACCAAGATCACGTCGCGCGACTACAAGCACGCCCGCAACGGCGGCTTCAGCTTCGATCGGATCCACTGGCCGGAATTTGGCACTGGCCTTGCGATCGGGCTGGCCTGCGCGCTGGCCGTGCACGTCTATCACCGCGGTGCAGAGACGCGGGCCATCCAAGCGCGCGCGCTGGAAACGCCTCGACCCGAGCCACGGCGTGCTGACGCCGCAACCGAGAGCCCAGCGTCCGAGGGTGAGGACGCAGCCAAGAACCTCGACTTCTACGACATGCTGCCCAAGTTCGAGGTGGTCGTGCCGGAGAAAGACAAAGAGGTGAGGAGCGAGCGCGGCAACACACTGGGGCCGATCGAGCGACCCGGGGTGTATGTGCTGCAGGCGGGCTCCTATCGCGAGCTGGCCGAAGCCGAGCGCGTCAGTGCGCAACTGCGGATGCAGGGTATCAATTCGCAAGTGCAGCGCGTAGCGGTGGATGAGGACGTCTGGCATCGGGTGCGTATCGGTCCGCTCACCGACCTCGACGAACTCAACAAGCTGCGCGCCAAACTGCGTAAGCGCGAGCTCGACACGCTCGTCATTCGCGTGGGTGAGTAGCTCGCTGCGCGGAATTCAAGCGATCGAAGTCGCTGGCATCGTGTCGCTCCGGCAATTGTTCGGACACTTCACCCCAGTTCCGATTGACCATACGGCCACGAACGACCGCCGGTCGCTTGGCGATCGACTCGGCCCATCTGACGACGTGCTTGTATTCATGCACCGCGAGGAACTCGGCGGCTTCGTACGCCTGCCCTAACACCAGCATGCCGTACCAGGGCCAGATGGCTATATCGGCAATCGTGTACTCGGCACCCGCAATGTACCGTCGCTCGGCGAGCTGCCGATCGAGCACATCGAGCTGCCGCTTCACTTCCATCGCAAAACGGTCGATCGCGTATTCGATCTTGACTGGCGCATAAGTGTAGAAATGGCCAAAGCCGCCGCCGAGATAGGGCGCCGAGCCTATCTGCCAGAACAGGTAGGACAGGCACTCGGCGCGCTGCGGCTGGTCGTCAGGCAGGAACTCGGCAAACTTCTCCGCCAGATACAGCAGGATGGCGCCGGACTCGAATACGCGTGTGGGTGTCGGCGTGGATCGATCGAGCATCGCCGGGATCTTGGAGTTCGGATTCACCGCCACGAAGCCGGAGCCGAACTGATCACCGGCGCGAATGTCGATCAACCACGCGTCGTATTCGGCGTCCGCGTGGCCCTTCGCCAGCAGCTCCTCGAGCATCACCGTAACCTTCACTCCGTTCGGCGTCGCGAGCGAATAGAGCTGCAGCGGATGCCTGCCCACCGGCAGCTCCTTGTCATGCGTGGCACCGGCCGTTGGGCGATTGATGTTCGCCCACTGACCACCGTGACCTTGCTTCCAGGTCCAGACCTTCGGTGGGGTGTAGGATGGCGATTCGCCCATGCTGTGACTTCCTGCGCAATACTCACTGCATCGTACCGATGCGCGAGACCAGATACATGAAGATTTCCACGCCGCGGCTGCTTGTCGCCCACAGCGCTGCCGCTACTTCGTTGACCCTGATGATACTGCTGGGCATCCAGACTGCGACCGCGGCGCCCCGTGCGACCCCACTCGAATCGCACTCACTGCTGTCGGGCGGCGAGGAGCGACGCTACTGGGTACACCAACCACCGCAGCCCGCGCCGGGCGGTGGCATCGTCTTCGTTCTGCACGGTTCGAATGGCGATGGGCCCGGCATGCGCGAGTTGCTGGGCCAGCGGCTGGAGGCACTCACCGACCGCGCCGGATTTTTCGTCGTGTATCCAGACGGATTCGAGCGGCACTGGAACGACTGCCGCGCCTTGGCAAGCTACGCGGCGAATCAGCACGACGTCGATGATCCAGCATTCCTGCGCGCGATAGTCGCGGCAATGGTGCGGCGATCTGGCATCGACGAGCGCAGGACGTTCGCGATCGGCTACTCGAACGGCGGGCACATGGTATTGCGGCTCGCGCTAGAGGACGCGGGATCCTACGCAGGGTTAGCCGTAGTCGCCGCCAATCTGCCGGCGCCAGCGGGTCGAGATTGCGAAACCCGCTCTGGCGCCACGCCGATCGCATTGTTTGCGGGAACGGCGGACACCATCAACCCGTATCGCGGTGGCATCGTCCGCGTCGGCGACGACGTGAGTCGCGGTCACGTATTGGCGGCGGAATACACTGCGTCATGGTTGGCGCGCCGCGCAGGGCATGTGGGTGGCCCCGTGTCGCAGCAGTATGCCGACCGCGACCACACCGACCGATCACGCGCCGAACGCCTTGCATGGATCGAGCCCGGCAAGCCGCCTGTGTGGCTCTACATCCTGCACGGCGCTGGCCACACGATTCCCGGATCCCCCGATCGATCGCCCGACTCCCCCTCCGTGACGAACCGGGATATCGACGCAGCCGCGCAATCCTGGCGGCTGTTTCAAAGCGTCGACCCGGGGTTTGCGACTCGTTAGGGATTCAGCCCGCCGTTCGCGACCAGCATCTGTCCCGTGATCCAGCGCGCGTCGTCGCTGGCGACGAAGGCTACGACATCGGCTATGTCACTCGGTTGCCCCAGCCGACCCAGCGTGGTGTTCTTCGCGACTGCTTCGCGCACGGCCGCAGGATAGTCGCTGATCATGTCCGTGTCGGTCAGACCCGGGATCACCGCATTGACCGTGACGCCGCGCGGTCCGAGCTCGCGCGACAGCGAGCGCGTGAATTGTTCGATCGCCGATTTGGAACCCGCGTAGATCGAATAACCGGGCGACCAGCTGCGCGTCGTGCTGCTCGAAATATTGATGATTCGTCCGCCGTCCGCGACGCGCTTGGCGGCCTCCTGCATGGAGAAATACGTGCCTTTCAGCAAGCCGAACACCGCATCGAAGGTCTGCTCGGTCTCGTCGGCGACTTTGACTGTCGGCGGCAGAAAACCCGCGTTGTTGACGACGATGTCGAGACGGCCGAGTTGTTTGTCGATCTCGGCATACAGCCGCCTGACATCCGGCACGCTGGCAATGTCAGCCTGAATGGCGATCGCTTGGCCGCCGCCGGCACGGATCGACGCCACAGCCTCCTCTGCCGCGGCAGCGGACTTCGAGTAATTGATGACAACGGTGGCACCGTCGCGGGCGAGCCGCTCGGCGATCGCGCGCCCAATGCCGCGCGAGCTGCCTGTCACGAGGGCCACCTTGCCATCGAGGCGAGCGGCAGCCGCCGTACCTGCTGCGGCGTCGCCCTTGGCAGCGCCATACACCGTGATGGTTGCCAGCGTCGCCATGATCATCATGGCCAGCCCACTGACGGCGGCAAAGCTTCGAGGATGGGGGGTAATACTCATGAAATCGCGCCTCCTACCAAGGTAGTGTCTTGCCGTCGTAGTTCCAGAACCTGCCAGTGTTCTCGATGTTCACCTGATCGACGACAGCGATCAGTTCACTCACGGCAAGTTCAACGCTGCGCAGCGGCATTCTCGCACCTTTCATCATGTCTGTATCGACCGGGCCGGGATTGATCAGTGCAACGGCAATGCCGTCCTTGGCCAACAACTTGGCGTAATTGAGCATGAGCATGTTGAGCCCGGCTTTGCTGGCGCGATAGAACGGGATACGTCCTGGCCCCCGGTCCACGCCGAACGATGCTTCGCTGGTGCTGATATTGACGATTTTCCGCTCCGTACCAGCCACGATGTTCGGCAGCAGTGCCTCGGCAACACGCAGCGGCCCAACAGTGTTCACCGCCAACACGCGCTCAAATTCATTGAGATCCATCTTGCCCACTTGCTGGTCTTCGATATTGCCGGCAATACCACTGTTGTTGATCAGCACATCGATTGCCCGGCCCTCGATCGCCACGGCGAGCAGCCGCACCTGGTCTGCATCGGTAACATCGAGCTGCTTCACGACCAGGTTGGGGTGAGCGATCGCCAAAGCATTCAGGTCCGATGCCGCTGCAGGGTCGCGGCAGGTGGCAATGACCCGCCAGCCCTTGGCCGCATAGGCGCTAGCCAGACCCAGGCCGATGCCGCGGTTCGAGCCGGTGATCAAGACTGTTCGCACGGCGTTATCGGCCGCAGCTGGAGCAACTGGTGCAAACGCGCCCAGGCCGCAAACCGCAGCGACAACGATCAGCCAACGATGGATGGTTTTCCCCATGAAAGTCACCCCTGGAAACGATCAACGTAAATCTGAGATCACACCGCGAATCAAACGCTCGCGCCGCTCCCGTCTGCGCGCATCGATCTCGGGCGTCGCCTTGAACGATTCGATCGCCGCGTCCGTGATGCCACACTGCTCCCCCAGAGCCTCGTAGATATCCAGACGATCGCGGATCACGCTGATCTCCATCGTGAGTCGCAACAGGGCATCGACTACCTTGTCCATATCGAGCTCGCGGATGAACTGCGGCCGGACGCGTTTCGGATCGTGCATCATCGATACGACGCTGGTACGCTCAACTACATCGAACTTGTTCATGGCTGTCACTCTAGGCACCATTCCGGTCGGTCTTCTGCGCGCCGAACATGAAGAACTCGCGCCCACCGCCCATCGCCTGGTAGGTGGCGAACACGTCAGCCGCAGCGAAGCCGGCGCGCTCGAGCTCGGACTTCACCGAGGTCTCCGAGAACCCAACCCAGAACGGTTCGCCATTGTTGGCGACCTGCCAGTTGTTGAGTACCTGTTCCGGGATCCCGATACGGCCTGGTTGGTAGGGAGTGTCGATATTGAAGAACACACCGCCCGGTCGCAGCAAGCGATGCGCTTCGCGCATGATGGCCGGCAGTTTGTCGTGCCAGGTCTCGTGAAACAGGATTTGCGACACGATCAGATCGAACGCACCGTCGTCGTAACCCGTGCTCGCCGCATCCGCCTGACGCATGTGCAACTCGAGACCCAGGTCGTTAGCCCACAGATGGGCAAAACGTACGAATGGCGCCGACAGATCGAGCCCGTGCACCTCGGCCTGCGGCAGGGCCTGCTTCAGGCCCATCGCCATCGCACCGACGCCGCAGCCCATGTCCAGCACGCGCCTAGGCTTGAGCTGCGGATACTTCTCGGCAACTATGCTTGCCAGACCCTTGCCGGAACTCGTGTCGCACGGCTCGCCCGGCGCGCCGAACCCTTTGGCCGTTCGATAGTTCTCCACCGAGCCCATGTACAGCAGCGCAGCAGACAGGTCCGCCTGCGACTGGCGATAGAAATAGCCGCCGGGCTGACGGTGGATTTCCGTGTTTGCGATCGGCGTTGGCAACTCGAGCCGCGGATCGAGCTTGAGGCTGCCCAGCCGCGCCGGATTCGCCTCGATCTCGGCGGCACGCTGGTCGAACGCCGGTAGCAGACGATCGACCGTTTCGCCGGTGGTCTCCCACAGCAGGTCTTGCGACGAGTAGACCGTCGAACACCACAGTTGGTAGTCTGGATCGGGCTCGAGCACCGGAATGGCCTCGTAGCGCGTGGTCGCGTCGTGCCCCTGCTTGGCCCGATATGCCGGCGCCAGTTCCTCGTGGTAACGCCGCACCACCTCGCGCTCCAGCTTGCCGTTGACGAACGTCTTGAGCGCGCCGACGAAGCCCTGCCGAGCCTGCTCTTCCTGATTGGTGCGGTACAGCTTGTTCATTGGCAAGGTCATGCGAGAATTCTCCACTTGAACGGCAGGCAGCCATACTGTGGCAGCTAAATCGGAAGGACGAAAGTACCATGCAACTCGACCACTATCGCCTGCTCGGCCACAGCGGCCTGCGCGTCTCGCCGATCGCTCTCGGCGCGATGACGTTCAGTACAGATTCTGCGGCCGCGGGACGCAATGCCTCCCGTGCGGACAGCCTGGCGATGCTCGAACATTACGCTCGAGCGGGCGGCAACTTCATCGACACGGCCAACATCTACAACTTCGGGCAATCCGAACAAGTGGTCGGCGAGTTCATCAGGAGCGACCGAAGCCGCTACGTCGTCGCCAGCAAATACACGATGGGCATGACCGAAGGGCAACCCAATGCCAGCGGCAACCACCGCAAGAATCTCCGTGAATCCGTCGAGGCGAGTCTCAAGCGGCTGGGTACCGACTACATCGATCTCTGCTGGCTGCACATGTGGGAGTTCCGCACGCCAGTGGAAGAAGTGATGCGCAGCCTCGACGATCTCGTGCGCCAGGGAAAGGTGCTGTACATCGCCGCGTCCGATACGCCGGCCTGGAAGATCACGGAAGCGAATACGCTGGCCCGCTGCCATGGCTGGACGTCGTTCATTGCGATGCAAGCGGAGTACCACTTGATCGATCGTACCGCAGAGCGCGAGCTGATCCCGATGTGCCGCGATCAGAATATCGCCGTGCTGCCCTGGTCACCGTTAGCGAGTGGACTGCTCACCGGCAAGTACAGCCGTGCGGATCAGGGCGCACCGGCATCTAGCGACATGCGCGCCGGCCGCAAGGCGGGCTTGCAACTCTCCGGCGCGATCAACGACCGCAATCTGGCCATCGTGGATGTGGTAAGCCGCGTCGCGAAGAGCAGTGGCGCGACGCCTGGCCAGGTGGCGCTGGCCTGGTTGTTACAACAACCGTCGCGCCCGTTGCCGATCATCGGCGCCCGCACGCTCGAGCAGCTAACCGACAATCTCGGCGCGCTGCAAGTGGAACTCAGCGCGCAGCAGCTCGCCGAATTGACGGAGGCCACCCGTATCGAGCCTGGCTTCCCTAACAAGCTCTACGCCAATCAGCGCCTGCGCAACATGCTGGTCGACCGCAACGCCATGATCGAAGGTGGCTGGGGCGCGCTCTACGGCCCCTGAGCCGACAGGCTGTCCACCGTCGCCCGCGCGCGATGCATAGCGAGGCGGGCGCGCTCGAGTTGCTCCCGACTGTCCGACAGCGCCCGCTCGGCGCTCAAGCGTTCGAGTAGCGACAGGTGTCCGGCGTCATAGCCCTGCTGCGACAGGCGCGCGGCGGATTCGGCCGCGGGCAGCGCAGTCGTCAGCGCCTGCACTTCGAGCGCGGCGGCCTGCAACTCTGCGATCGCGGCGGCCTGCTCGGCTGCAACTGCGCGCGCCACTTGCTCCGCCTCGATCTCGGCGCGCAGCAGCTCGGCCCGCGCTTCCGCAATGCCCGCCCGATTGCGATCCCAGAGTGGCAGCGGTACTGAGACGCCCAGCACGAATGCCTGATTGCTGTCGCTGGCCTGGTCCTTGAAGCGCCGCGTACCGACAGTCGCCTCGATCGCCTGGAAGCGCTGCGCGCGGGCGCCATCGAGTTGCGCGCGCGCCCGGTCGGCTGCGAGCTGCGCTTGACGGACGCGCGGGTGCGCATCGGGCGCCAGCGACGCGGCCGCAACAGCTGGCGCGCGATCGAACCACGCACCGTCCAGCGTCTCGGTGACGCTATCGGCGCGCCACTGCTCGGCGAGGAAGCGCCTAGCCGCTGTCGCCTCCGCCGCTGCGCGTCGGGCGGCGGCTTGCAAGCCACTCGCTTCCACGGTAATCCGCGAGCTCGCCAGTTCCGATTCGAGGCCCGCTGACAAGCGGCGTTCGACGGCGCGCTGCGTCTCGGCAGCGATGCGCGCCCGCTGCCGTGTGATCTCTGCCAGCCGATCCGCTGCGATGACTTCGGCGTAGGCGATGGTCACGTCCCGGCGAACGTCGAGCCGAGCGAGCTCTGCACCGGCCTGTGCCACTGCCTGCCCCACACGTGCAGCACGCTGTGCCGCGCCGCGTTGCCCACCCAGCGGCAGCTCCTGCGCCAGCGAGACAGTGGTCTCCGCAGCGTTGAAGTCGGCGAACTCGCCTTCACCGAGGACGTTTTCGGTTTCCAGATGCAGCGTGGGATTGGACCAGGCGCGCGCACTCCGCAGGCGCGCGGCGGCAACCTGCTGGTCCGCCGTCGCACTCAGTACGACCGCATTCCGCTCCAGTGCCCGCGCCAGCGCTGCATCGAGCGTGAGCAGCGCGCTGGCCGACTGAGCGTGCGTGGCAGTTGTGCTCGCCATCGCCAGCAGCGCGAGCACTAGCCGCATGTCAGTGCTTCTTGGCTGCTGGCTTCGCATGGTCATCGCCGTCCTGATGCTCGTGCTCAGCTTCATCCTGATTGCCCGGCTTCATCTTGGACGAGAACCGCAACTGAGCGGGCTTGTTACCCGGCAGATTGATGCTGAGCAGCATCGTCCAGGCACCGGTCAGTTGCTTGGCTCCGGCCAGAATGCCTTTTTGGCGCACAGTCAGTGGCACCGTCTGTGGCTTGCCATTCTCCAGCATGCGCACCGTGACCTTGCCGGTGGCAGTGTCGACAGCAGAATGATCCTTGGCACTATGGATATGCAGGTCGAAGCCTGTGTCCACGGTGATCAGGTGTACATGGTAGGCGCCGGCATGGCTGTCCCATTGCTTGGCCAGCACCGGCTGACTCAGCAACGCGAGTACACTCAGACTTGCGAGTATCAAACGTTTCATTCAATTGTCTCCTGTGAATATTCAGAAAGCTTCGGCTGCGGTGGTCGAATCATCACGCTCAGCGCTGAGACGCCGCAGCGCGGGCCTGCCAAAGCGTTCCAGCAGAGTCGGCGTGACCACGGCATCCAGCACGGTTGCAGTCAGCAGGCCACCAAAGATCGTCACGGCCACGGGGTGCAGTATTTCCTTGCCAGGCTGATCGCCGCCGATCATCAATGGCACGAGCGCGATGCCGGCCGACACGGCGGTCATCAGCACGGGCGTCATGCGCTCGAGACAGGCGCGACGGATCGTTGCGCGATCGAATGGCAGGCCATCACGCAGCACCAGATTGAGCGTGTGACTGATCTTCAGAATGCCGTTGCGAGCGGTGATGCCCGTGAGTGTGATGAAGCCGACCATCGCGGCGATCGATAGATCGAGCCCCGTGATCCACAACGCCGCCACCGAGCCGACGAGTGCCAGCGGTACGTTGCCCATCACGATGAGTGCCAGCGCTGCCGAGCGATAGCGGGTGTACAGCACCAGGAAGATGAGCGCGAGCGACACTAACGACAGGCCCGCGATACGCTGTGCGGCCTCCTGTTGTGCCTGGAACTGGCCCTCGATGCGCAGCCCGTAGCCCGAGGGCAGTTGTAAGCCGGCGAGTCGGCGCCGCATCTCGCCGACCACCCGATCGGCGCCCGCGCCCTCGATGTTGCCCGAGATCACGATCCGTCGGCGACCATCCTCGCGCTGGATCGCATTCGGGCCGTCGGCCTCCTCGATGCTGGCGAGATTGCCGAGCGGCACGGAACCGCGCGCGGTGTCGATCGGAATATCACGCAGCCCCGCCAGGCTACGCGTCTCCTCCGGCATGCGGATCGTTACCGCATAGCGCCGCAGGCCATCGATGACCTCGGCCACCTGCTCGCCGCCCGACAACAAATCGACTTTCGCGGCCACCTGCGCCGGCGTGATGCCGTAAAAGCGCGCGGCATCCTCATCAACCCGCACGTGTATCTCCGGTGCGCGCACCTGCCGCTCGACCCGCAAATCGACCAGGCCGGGCGTACTCGCCAACAGCTGCTCGGACTGCGCCGCGAGCGGGCGCAGTGTGTCGAGATCCGCTCCGGATATCTTCACCACGAGCTGCGCCTGCACACCGGACAGCAGATGATCGAGCCGGTGGCTGATCGGCTGGCCGAATGACACCGACCCCGGCAACGGCGCCAGTCGACGGCGGATATCGGCCAGTACGACCGCCCGGTCGCGCTCGGCCAACTGCAGATTGACGTCGATCTCGTTCATGTGCACGCCCTCGGCGTGCTCGTCCAGCTCCGCGCGACCCGTTCGGCGACTGACCGAGACAACCTCAGGCACTTGCCTGATCAGTCGTTCCGCTACTGCACCCAGTCGTTCGGAATCGGCCATGGCAATACCCGGCGTGAACGCCAGCGACACTAACAACGTGCCCTCGTTGAAGGCTGGCAGGAAACTCTTGGGCAAGCGCCAGGCACCGAACGCCGCGAGTGCCACGGCTGCTACGGCCAGCGACAGAACGAGCGCCCGCCGCGGCAAAGCATGGTCCAGCAAGTGCGAATACCAGCCCTGCAGCCGGCGCACCAAGGCACTGTCTGGCTCATCCAGCCGCTTGAGCGATGGCAGCAGGTAGTAGCACAGCACGGGCGTCAGCGTGACGGACACGACGAGGCTCGCCAGGATCGACACGACATAGGCGAGGCCGAGCGGCACGAACAACTGCCCTTCGATGCCGCTCAGGGCGAACAGCGGTACGAACACCAGGACAATAATGATCGTGGCGTAGAAGATGCCGGAGCGCACTTCGTGGCTGGCCTCGGCCACCAGTGCCAGCAGCGGCCGTGGTATCGCACGCGTGCGATTCTCGCGCAGACGGCGAAAGATGTTCTCGACGCCGACGACGGCGTCATCGACCAGTTCGCCGATCGCAATCGCGATCCCGCCAAGGGTCATCGTATTGATCGACAGATCGAACAGCCGGAAGACGATGGCGGTAACGAGCACCGACATCGGAATCGCCAGCAGCGAGATCAGCGTGGTGCGCGTGTTCATCAGGAACAGGAACAGCACGATGCCGACTATCACCAGCGCCTCGAGCAGCACGGTCACGACGTTGTTGATCGAGTTCTCGATGAAGGTCGCCTGCCGGAACTGCACTTGCAGAGTCGAGATCGCAGGCGGCAATGTCGCCCGCGCCGCCGCGAGCGACGCCTCGATCTCGTTGGTCAGGCGAACCGTATCGACGCCCGGCTGCTTCTGCACACCGAGTACCACGGCGGGCTCGCCGTCGAACCCGGCGCTACCGCGGCGCGGTCGTGCCGCATAGCCAACCTCGGCGACGGCACCGAGGAGAATCGGCGCGCCAGCACGCGTTGCCACGACTAGCCCTGCCAGGGCCTCGGGGTCGCGCTCACGGCCGAGCGTACGCACCACGAACTCCTGTGCCCGCTCGTCGAGGAAACCGCCGCCGGCATTCGAGGAAAAGCCGCGTACCGCCGCTTCGATCTCCTCGAGCGTGACGTCGAGCTGCCGCATCCGCGCAGGATCCGGCGCAACGCGATACTCGCGTACCAGTCCGCCGATCGGAATCACTTGCGCAACACCGGGAATCGCCAACAGCCGCGGCCGCAGATCGAACTCGGCCACCTCCCGCAATGCCATGGGCTCACCGCCGGCCACGGCAATCAGCATGATCTCACCCATGATGGATGTGATCGGACCGATCGACGGACGGATGCCGTCTGGCATCTGGCTCGCTGCGGCGCTCAAGCGCTCGGCCACCTGCTGGCGCGCGCGGTAGATCTCGGCGCCCCACTCGAACTCCACATAGATGAACGACAGTCCAAGACTCGAGGTCGAGCGCACGCGGACGACGCCCGGCAAACCCTGCATCGCGGTCTCGAGCGGCAAAGTCACCAACTGCTCGACTTCTTCCGGGGCGAGCCCGTGCGACTCGGTCTGGATCGTCACGGTCGGTCGATTGAGGTCGGGGAGCACGTCGATTGGGAGCCGCGGCACTGTCCACAGACCCACGAGGATCAGGAGTACCGCGCCCGCCAGGACGAACACCCGGTAGCGCAGGCTGGCGGTAACGATCTGGTTGAACATCGGTTCGCGCTCGCTCAGCGGATCTGCGTGAGCAATGCGGCGCCGCCGGTGACCACCCGAGCATCCGCCTCGAGGCCGGCGAGCACCGCGATGCGGCCCGCGCTGATGGGTCGCACGCGGACGGTGCGCGGCATGAAGCGCTCGGCCGCGATCTTCTCGTAGACGATCCGATCGCCTTGCGGCGTGCGCACTAACGATTCGACCGGCACCGCCAGGCCCGGAGCGGTCAGTGCCCGCTCGAGAAACACCACTACGGGCGTACCCACATTGAGCCCTGGCGCAACGTCGGCGAGATCGAGCCGCACCGGCACGGCACCGCCCTGCAACTGTGTGCCAATCCCGACGAGCCGCGCCGCCAGGGACTTGCCATTGGGCAGCGCAACGCTCGCCGCGGTTATCTCACTGCCAGCCACCGACTGGAACGCCAGCGCTTCGACCGACAAACGGGCCGGATCGATGATCGTCAGCAAGGTCTCGCCAGGCGCCGCAATAACGCCGGGGGAGGTCTCGATCGAGGCGATGACGCCGTCGAGCGGCGCACTGAGCAGTTCGCCTCCGCCGGCCGAGCCCTGCAACGCGGCGCGCTGCGCCACCAGGCTGCGCACCGTGGAGCGCGCCGCGTCTACTTCGGCACGCGAGACGACGCCCGGCAGACCTTCCAGACGTGCCAGCTCGGCGCGCGCCTGCACCAGCTCCGCTGCGACGCGTGCGGCCTCCGCGGCGGTGCTCGCGCGCTCGCCGCCCGAGCCGCTGGGTGTCAGTCGAAGCAAAGGCTGGCCGCGCTTGACGCGCGCGCCCAGCACCGGCCAGTCACTCGCAATGCCGGCGACTCGCCCGCCCTGCAAGGTCTGCAACGCAGCGCTGGCGCGCGGATCGCCGACTACTTCGCCCGCCAATCGCACCACGACCGGCTGCGAACCGGCAGCAGCCCGCTGCGTGCGCAGTTCCAGAATGCGCTGCGTCGCCTTCGGCACGAACAGACTGCCGTCCGCCAGCCGTGCGGGGCGGCTGCCATCGCCGACCGCGACGGCGGCCGGCGCCTCCTCCTCGGCATGATCATGGCCTTCGTGCGCCGGCGTCGTGGTCGACGACAGCGCGACTAGCGCCGCGGCGGTGATCACGGCCACTGCGCCCGGACGCATTGCGCTCGGCGTGCGCCGCGCATGCAGCGCACGCCGGACTAGCCATGTCAAACCGCCTAACAACAGCGCGCCGAGCACCCACCACACAGCGCTGGCGGCGCCCGGCCACTGCTCGCCTGCGGCGTCGGCATTGGACACCGGAATCTCGAGTGTGCCACCCAATAAATCGTCCCCGAGCGGCGCGCTCACGACCAGCGTCAACGCGACCGCACTGCCCGGCGGCAGCGGTGTGATATCCACGCGATACAGACCCGGCGATTCCTCGACCGCTGCACCGGCGGCAGTATCGTCGACGCTCAGTGACAACGTGGCACCCGGCACCGGCTCGTTAGTCTCGAAGCGATCGAGATAGATGTCGAGATGATCGCCGTGCGATTGGATCAGCGCCTCGTACAGCTCGGACGTGAGCTCGACCACGGCGCGCGAGCCGCCGTCGGTCGGCAGCATCGCCGCGGCCGCCGGTTCCTCGGCATGATCGTGGTCTTCGTGGGCGAGAGCACGCGGCTCGGCCGCCAGCAGCAACACGGCCAGCAGCGACGCGGACAGGGCGGAAACAGAACGTATTTTGCGGAACATGACGACCTCGAACGCAACGACTCATGACGGCGCTCCACAGAGTGAAGCGCACGATGGGTGGCGTGCGGGTCGTTAGATCAGCAGACGGGCCGAGTAGCCCGGTATCGCGTCAGCGAGCCGCGGTCTCGACTCCCGGCCGTAGACCGGAAGAGTCTGCGCGGAATGCAGGTCAGCCGCAGCTGTTGCTGCCAGCCAGTCCCAGGGCAGATAACTGCAGGTACCAAGTGCTGGCGTTGTATCGAGCGGCACGAACGACTGCGCTGAGGCAGCGTCGGCCGCGGCGATCATCCGAGCCTGGTCGGATTCGGCGGTATCGCCCACACAATGGGCCGCTGGCGTGCCGGCATGCGCACAGGGCGCCGCGGCGTTCGCGACATGCGCCGCCATCCCCTCGTGCAGGCACCAATCCAGGGTCTGGGCGATACCCTGTGACGAAACGGCAGCCAGCGCCAGCAGCACGCAGAGCTGCGGGCAGCGACGGGCGGCTTGGCGAATACGGGACAGCACGACGGAATCCTAGTGCAGTTGCTTGTCAGAGTCACGTCTCCCATAGCAGCCGGTGCTCGTGGCGTGGATTTCTGGGACGCCGGTCGCGATCGAGGGGCCAGCCGAGCGCGGGGCTACCCCGCTTCACATATGGGCGTCTTTGAATCGCGACGCCGCTGGTCACAGTTCTCGTATTTGATTTTGTGCGGCGCGCGACACTTGCACACTCGTTGCCAGTACGCATACATTCGACCGCAACCAGGGCATACCCGTCGAAAGACGGGGACGCAAAGCCTCCGGTCTAACAGCGCGGGATTCCGTGCTCAGGATAGCGGGGCTGCCGGACGAAAAGTCCGCAATTCATCGGTCGCGCACTAGTTGTTAGTGCAGCCAGATGAGTACCGTTCGCTCAACCGAGCGCACTGCCCTGACCAGTGATGGAAGGGGCATATGCGGCGAGCAAATCGACTCTTGCGTACCGGTGCGGCGCTGTTCGCGCCGCTGCTGTTGACGACTGCCTGCGGGTGGGACGAAACCAAAGTTTCGATCAGCACCACCGGCGATGTGGTCGTCGAGGCAATCGAGCAGCCGGACAATGCCGCGGCCATCACCAACAAAGCGCCGATCGTCGCTGGCACGCCCTCCGGCTACGCGCCGATCGATGAACCCTATGACTTCGTGCCGGTCGCCGCAGACCCTGACGGACACAAGGTCGAGTTCTCGATCAACAACAAACCGCAGTGGGCATCGTTCGACAAGAACACCGGACGACTGTCCGGCACGCCACGCAGCACCGACGCCGGCCTCTACCGTGACATCATCGTCGCGGCAACCGACGGCCGGACGAGCAGTACGCTGCAGCCGTTTGCCATTGGCGTCGGCAAACAATTCGAAGACATGGGTGGCATCGGCCAAGCCCAGCTCAGCTGGTCGCGGCCGACGCAGAACACCGACGGCACACCGATCGCCAATCTGGCGGGCTATCGCATCTACTTCGGTCGGGATCCCAACGCGCTCACGAACACGGCCTTGGTGACGAGCCCCGAGAAGACCAGCTACCAGGTGACCGGGCTCGGGCGAGGCATGTGGTACTTCGCGGTCACGTCACTGAGCAGCACGGGCGTCGAGAGCGACCTGTCACAAATCGGTTCCAAGCAGATCAGCTAGGGCAGATCAGCTAGGGCAGATCAGCTGACGAGCCGCTCCGTCGGCTCCTCAATCGTCGGAGATATTGCGGAAGTCCACGCCGAGCGAGCGCAGCTTGCGATAGAGGTGCGTGCGCTCCATCCCGACCCGCTTGGCGAGCTGGCCAACCTTGCCGTTGCACAGCAATAGTTGCTGCTGCAGGTAAGCGCGCTCGAAATGCTCGCGTGCCTCCCGCAATGGCAGCGCCAGCAGATCCTGCTTCACGAGCGGCTCGTCCTGCGGCGATTGCAGCGACAGCTCACGCTCGATCTCCTCGAGCCGGATCTCCTCCTGGCCACCCTGCACCAGCAGTCGCTGCACCAGATTCTTGAGCTCACGGATATTGTCGGGCCACGGATAATTGCGCAGCCGATTTTGCGCCGCGATACCGAAGCGTCGGAAGGTCAGGCCATCCGCATCGACCAGCCGATCGACATAGTGACGCAGCAGCTCCGGCACGTCCTCGGCGTAGTCACGCAGCGGCGGGATGCGCACGATCAGGGTGTTGAGATGCGACAGGAGATCGCGCCGAAATGATTCACCGATCGCCTCGATGCCGGGCCTGGCGGAAGATAGCAGGCGCGCACGGATCAGTATCGGGGACCGGCCGCCGAGACGCATGAAATGCCCCGTCTCCAACGCACCGACGAGCGATCGCTGTACGCTGGCGGGGAGATCTTCAATCTCGCTGACGAACAGGCTGCCGTCACCGGCCTGCTCGAGCAGGCCGGGCGTCGTCTGGCCATCACGCTCGACACCGAACAACTGGGCCTCCGCCGTATCCTCGCGCAGCGTACTCGAGATCAAGGGAACGAAGGGCTGCTGCGCGCGCGGACTGGCCTCATGCAGATAACGGGCGAATGCTTCCCGGCCAGTGCCTGCCTCACCCACCAGCAGCACCGGCGAATCGTTGTGCGCCAGTTGCGTGAGCTCGGCGCGCAACTGCTGCATCAGCTTGCTGCGGCCGATCGGGATGCTGGCCGAGGATGCTAACAACTTGCCCGTGTGCCGGCGGCGCTTGCCGGCATCGAGCGCGCGCTCGACCGTGCGCAGCAGCTTCTGCAGCGACAAGGGTTTCTCGACGAAATCGAAGGCGCCGAGACGCGTGGCCTCGACGGCGGTATCGACCGTGCCGTGCCCCGACATCATGACGACGGGACAGCTGGCGCCCGCGCCGCTCGCCGACCACTCCCGCAGCAGCGTGATGCCGTCGGTATCTGGCATCCAGATATCGAGCAGCACGAGATCGGGAATCTGGCGCGCGCGCGAGGCGCGTGCCTGACTGGCGTCGGCGGCCACGTCGACCGCATAGCCCTCCTCCGACAGGATCTCCTTCAGGAGTCCGCGAATATCGGCTTCGTCGTCCACCACCAGTATGTGTGCTGCGGTCATGCCCTTTCCCTCCAAAGCTCGACTCTACGCTCCCGCGGTGCCTGCGTCCGCGTGCTGTCCACCAGCGGCAGCACGACTCGCACCTCGGCGCCGACACCATCAGGGCGATTGTCGGCCTCGATCCGGCCCCCATGTTCTTCGATGATTTTCTTGACGATCGCCAATCCAAGTCCAGTGCCACGTGGCTTGCTGGTGACATAAGGATCGAATATCCGACCCAGCAACTCGGGTTTGAAACCCGGCCCATTGTCCGCAACCGTTAGCGTAGCGCATTCGACCTTGCCGATAGCCTCGCGACGCGTCGCAATATGGATACGGCCAGCCGCTACGCCATCGAGTGCCTCACGGGCATTGGTGATCAGATTGTTGAGAATCTGCCGCACGCGCCCGCGATCGGCTTCGATCGACTCGAGCGACGGATCGAGCGCGAGCTCGATCAGCGGCCCACCGTCCTGGGTGCGATACAGCTCGGCCACTTCGGCAACCAGCTGGTTCAGGTTGAACGGTGCGACGCGCATGTCGGGCGCGCGCGCATAGTCGCTGAAAGCGTTGACCATCGCCTTCATCGCTTCGACCTGCTGCACGATGGTATGGGTGGCGCGATCGAGCACCTGGGCGTCCTCACCGGTCATCTGCTCGAGATAGCGGCGTCGCAGCCGCTCGGCCGACAATTGAATCGGCGTCAGCGGGTTCTTGATCTCATGCGCCAGGCGGCGCGCGACCTCGGCCCAGGCCGAATCGCGTTGCGCCTGTAGCAGCGCCGTGATGTCATCGAACACCAGCACGTAGCCGCGATCATCGCGCTCGTCCGCCGGCACCTGCGTGCAGGCACATACGAGCACCCGACCGCCAGCTTCCGGACCGAGCTCGATCTGCTCGCGCCACTCGGCGCGCCCGGCCGTGAGCCGCTCGGCGACGGCCTTGACGAACTGCTCGAGCCGCGGGCTCGTCGCACCCAGCGCCGCCAGCGGCTGACCCGTCGCACTCGACAGGTCGGCGCCCAGAATGGTGCTGGCGGCCGCGTTGGCGCTGCGCACGTTCAACTCGTGGTCGAGGGCGAGCACACCATTGGAAAGCCGCGCCAGAATGATCGACAAACGCTCGCGCTCACGTTCCACCGCCTGCTTGCTGCGTTCGGTCTCCTCGCGGGCACGGCGCAAACGCTTGGTCATGTCATTGAACGAGTGGACCAGGAAGCCCATCTCGTCGCGCGAGGGCAGCGGCAGACGCGTACCGAAATCGCCTTTGCCCACCGCGCGGGTGCCGGCGATCAGATCCTGAACTGGCCGGGTGAGACGCTGTGCGAAGAACAGCGCGCCGTAGATCGCGGTCAGCATCGCGAGCAACAACACGAGGGTCAGCGTGAGCCGGAAACTGTACTTGAGCGGTTCGCGCAATGCGGCCAGATCGCCGTGCTGGGAGTACGACCGCTGGACCGCCTCGGTCAACTGCGCCACCTGGCGCGGCACCGAGTAGGTAGCCACCACGTAGCGCCCGCTAGCGCGGCCGGTGGGATTGTCGACCGGCGACGCCGTGCGGATCACGTAATCGCCACCCGACAGCAGATCGAGACTGGCGTAAGCCCGACCCTCCGACACTTCGCGCAGCAATTCGGCGGGCGGCTGCGCGGGCAGCACTTCGCCGCCCGACGCAGTGGTCGCCGCGACTATCTGTCCCAGCGGTCCGAACACCACGATTTCTAGCGCGCCGCCGGCGCGCTGCTCGGCGTCGATCGCACGCACCACGTCGGCGCGCGACTTGTTAGTCAGGAGGCCGGCGAGCTGATCGGTGCGCCGCGCATATTCACGGGTCCGCACCTGCAGCGCCGATTTCGACAGTTCCAACGCGTCGGCCAGACCCTGCTTGATCTCGACCCGGAACCAGCTGTCGATGCCGCGATTGAGGAACTCGAGCGAAAACATGTAGACGATCAGTAGCGGCGCGATCACCAGCGCACCGAAGGTGACGACGGTGCGCGCAGTCATGCGCGAACCGGGCACATGCGCGCGGTAGTCGCGGATCAACTGCGAGATCTTGCGCGCCAGCAATACGGACACGATCGCGACCGCGCCGAGGTTGATCAGGAGGATCCACGGCCGCATGCGGCCGAACTGCGCCGAGTTCTGCACCGTCAACGCCAGCAGCACCAGGATGCCAGTTACCAGACTCGCCCACAGGACGATCAGTCCGACGGTGCCGAGACGTCTGGCTACTGCGGCAACGACCATGAGTACCACGCGCTCTCGCGGTGCCAGTCATTGCTCCAGAACAAAACGGCTCGCAAGGCATCGGCGAGCCGCCCACGCCTGACACCGGCACGTACGCTGATGCGATAGCGCGCATCGTCGGCCAACTGCGAGCGAATGATGATCGGCCAAGCCTCGACTTTGCCGAGCGCCGCCAGTGCCGCCTCCAGCGTGGCGTAGCTCTGTGGTTCACCGTCGGGCGCGTCGCGCACGCGATAGCGATCGCTCACCGTGTGATACTGCAACTCGCGCCGCAGCGTGAGCGATGCGACGTCGCTGTCGAGCCAGTAACGCCGCTCCCGCGTTACAACCACATCCAGGTCGAAGCTCAGCGTTAACCCGTCGCGCAGCGCCGCAACGATGGCGTCGTTGGCCGGGTAGATAACCCGGGCAAACAACTCGTACACACCATTGTCCACATTGATATAGGCCGAGCGCACGTCCAGCGTGCCATCGAGCGCGTCCGCGCGCGTCAGCGCGCCGGCACCGATCGCGACGACGGCGAACAGCGTCACCGCGGCGCTACCGCGTCTTTTTGCAACCTGGGACGTCGTCATGATAATCCGGGCCGTTCAGTCCATGGCGCCTAGGCAAGCATAATAGAACCCGTCGCAGCCTGCGCCCTGTCCCGGCAAAAGCTGCCAGCCGACCGGCCGAATCAAGAGGCCCGGTGGTTGCGGGACAGCGTCCGGCCACGGCAACGCGCGCGCGCGCGGTTCGTTCGCCAGGAACTCGCGCACGAGTTGTTCGTTCTCGGCTGGCAGGACGGAGCAGGTGCAGTACACCAGCCGACCGCCCGGCCGCAGCAGCCGAAACGCCGTCGTCAGTACCGCGCGCTGCGTGGTTCGAAAGCCATCGATATCCGACGGCCGGCGCAGCAACTTGATATCCGGATGCCGGCGAATGACGCCGGTGGCTGAACACGGCGCGTCGATCAATACCCGATCGAACGACTGCGGGCGCAGCAGCTCAGACTCGGATTCTGCCGAACGAGTCATGTCAGCCTGCACGCATTCCACACTAACGAGTCTGCCGCCGGCACTGGCGCGCGCCACGTTCTCCTGCACCAGGCGCAGCCGCACAGGATCGTTGTCGACCGCCACGAGCTGCTCGAGAGCGGGGGTGAGCTGCGCGATATGCAGTGTCTTGCCGCCGGGTGCTGCACAGGCATCCAGCACCCGCATGCCGGCCTGTGCATCCAGCAAGGGCGCTGCCAACTGCGCTGCGGCATCCTGCACCGACACGCGCCCGGCCGCGAACCCTGGCAGCACGCCGATCGGCGCCGGGCGTGCCAGCGTCACGGCACCCGGTCGCCAGGCGACCGGCGTCGCCTCGCGACCGAGCGCGCGCCACTCGATCATGAACTGCTCGGTAGTCAGTTGTGTCAGATCGAGCCGCAGCGTCATCGGCGGATGCTCGTTGTTCGCCTCGAGCAACGCGGCCAGCTGCTCCGGCCACGCGGCCCGCAACTGCTCGACCAGCCACACAGGATGGGCCGTCTGCCGCGCGATGTCCGCATCACTCAGCGCCGCACTCACGGGCAGCTGTGAGTTCGCTAACAACTCGGCCCGCTCGGCGACGAAGCGCCGCAGCACCGCATTGACCAGGCCGCTGGCGCGTGCCGCGCCCACCAGACGACTGGCCTCGACAGCCAGGTGCACGGACGCCTGCACCGGTGAGCGCGAGTACTCGACCTGATGTGCGCCAGTCACGAGCAGTGCGGCCAGATTCGGCGGCACGCCCGTGATCGGTCGATCGAGCAGCGCGCCCACCGCCGGCAGCAGACGCAGGTACCAGCGCAGTGTGCCGAGCGCAATCGCCTGGATCGCCGAGCGATCGACCCGCTCGGCCGTAGCCTGCAGGGCATCGTCGGCCGAGCGGCCCTCGCTGACGACCGCCGCCACCACCTCACTGGCGGCGGCGAGCGTTGCAGCGCCCGGCGCAGGTGGCCTGTTCGGCCGGTTACCGCCGCGCGCTCCGGGCCGCGCGTTGCCGCGTGACGGGCGCGTCATGTACCCAACCGCGCGCCGTCGACCGGCCGGGCGTTGACGAAGTCG
This sequence comes from Steroidobacteraceae bacterium, assembly GCA_041395625.1. Classification (GTDB taxonomy): domain Bacteria; phylum Pseudomonadota; class Gammaproteobacteria; order Steroidobacterales; family Steroidobacteraceae; genus CADEED01. The sequence continues at coordinate 37,632 of JAWLAE010000008.1, forward strand.
CGCGCACTGACCGCGCGCTTGCCGGCCCGTTGCAGCGTCTCGATGCCGAGCACGCCCGCCCCGCATGCGACCAGCAGCACGTCGCCCCGCAGACCTAACAACTGACCTGGACTCTGCATGACATTGGCCTCGGCGTGTGGCGCGTCGGACTCGGTCACGACTCGTGCGCGGTGAATACGGAGCAACTCGCCGTGGAGTGTCGTCTCGGCGATCGGCTGCGGGTTGAACGCCCGGATCTGCCGATCGATGGCGCTGGCGCTCGTCTGCCAGTCGATGCGCGCTTCGGATTTGTCGATCTTGCGAGCATAGCTCACACCCTCGGTCGGCTGCGGCCGAGGCACGAGGGTGCCGGCGAGCAGGCCATCGATCGTTGCGAGCAGCGCAACAGCACCCAGCTCGGCCAGACGATCCTGCAAATCGCCCGCGGTGTCATGCGGACCGATGGCGATCCGGCGTTCGAGCAACACCGGCCCGGTATCGAGCCCCTCTTCCAGCTGCATGATGGCCACCCCGGTTTCGCGGTCGCCGGCGAGGATGGCGCGCTGGATCGGTGCGGCGCCACGCCAGCGCGGCAGCAACGAAGCATGGATATTGAGGCAGCCGCGACGCGGCAGCGCCAGCACCTCCGGCGGCAGTATCAGCCCGTACGCCACCACTACCAGCAGCTCGGGCCGCCAGTCGACGAGCGCCGCGCGCCCCTCGTCGGTCTTGAGCGTCGCCGGCTGCGCCACGGGCAGCCCTGACTGCAGCGCGTACGCCTTGACGGCCGAGGCGCGCAGCGCCCGCCCGCGCCCCGCCGGCCGGTCAGGCTGCGTCAGCACCCCGACCACCTGCGCGCGCGACGCTAACAACTCGCGCAGTGCCGGAACGGCGAACTGCGGCGTGCCGGCAAAGACTATGCGAATACTCAGAGTGCTGGCGCGTCGGTGGTGGCGCGCTCGGGCGCGTCGCGGCTGGCGCGCTCCTTGCGGTCGCGCTCGAGTTTCTTGCGGATCCGCTGGCGCTTGATGTCCGAGAGATAGTCGACGAACAACTTGCCCTCGAGATGGTCCATCTCGTGCTGCAGACAGACCGCGGGCAGGCCTTCGAGCTCCAGCTCGAACTCGGCGCCGGTGCGGTCCTGCGCGCGGACGCGGACTTTCGCCGCCCGTTCGACATCGTCGAAAATGCCGGGCACCGACAGACAACCCTCCTCGAAAGTGGCCACGCCCTCACGCGCCAGGATCTCGGCATTGCAGAAGACGAGCGGCTGGTCCCGGGCTTCGGAGACATCGATCACGATCAGACGCTGGTGCACGTCGACCTGCGAGGCGGCGAGCCCGATCCCGGGCGCCGCATACATGGTTTCGAACATGTCGTCGATCAGGCGCGACAGCCGCCCGTCGAATTCGCGCACGGGCCCGGCCCTGGTCCTGAGACGGGGGTCTGGATACTCAAGAATTTGTAAGTGCGCCATGATGTTCCGCGAGATTGCTGCTAATGTTTGAACATTCGGATGGCTCACCAGGCGTGGCGAGGCGCTATCCTCGTGAACCAGTACACAAACTGGACATTAGGTCGTATGCCCGTGTGCTGGTTCCGATTATAACAGGGGGGTCGCTTGCCCCACCCAGGCCGGAGGAGCGGTGGATGTCATTGAACTATGAATTTCGCGGTCTGCGCCTGACGCAGTCCGCCATTGTTGTCGTTGCGGCCGCCTCGCTGGCAGGCTGCGGCGTATTTGGCGGCGGTCGCTCGCAGGAAGCGGCGCCCCCAATGCCAGTTGCCATGGAGGACTCTGGACCCCGGGTCGCAGAGCCTGACATGACAGCCACCGAGGCGGCTATCGCCGGCCTGAACGACGAGGCGCAGCCGGTGCAGTCCGCCGAATCGATGATTCGCCCGGGCGCCCCGATGAGCTATACGGTGAAGCGCGGCGACACCTTGTGGGATATCTCGTCGCTGTTCCTGCGCGATCCGTGGCTGTGGCCCGAGATCTGGCAGATCAACCCGCAGGTGGAAAACCCGCACCTGATCTACCCCGGTGACGTGCTGTCGCTGGCGTATGGGGCAGACGGCCGTCCGATCATCAGCCTGTCGCAGGCGGGCGGCGCCCGCATGTCGCCGCGGCTGCGCAGCTCGGATCTAGACGGGCCGATCGCCACCATCCCTTACAGCGCCATCGCAGCCTTCCTGGCGCGTCCGTCCGTGATCTCGGCCGAGCAGCTGAAGACCGCGCCGCACGTGCTCGCGTTCCGCGATGGGCACATGGTCGGCGGCTCCGATCATGAAATCTACGTGCGCGACCTGCGCGGCCCCGAGCGCAGTCGCTACAACGTCGTGCACATCAGCGATGCGCTGCGCGATCCGGAAAATGGTGATGTCGTCGGCTACATGGGCATCTACGCGGCCACGGCGGTCGTCACCAAGACCGGCAATCCGGCCAAGGCGATGCTCACTGACACGGCCCGCGAAACGCTGCAGGGCGATCGCCTGATCGCCAACGACCTCACGCCACCGATGAACTTCCAGCCGCGCTCCCCGGGCCGCGCGGTCACCGGGCAGATCATCTCGGTGGTCGACGGGGTCCAGCTGATTGGCCAGTACCAGATCGTGGTCATCAACCGTGGCGCACGGCATGGCATCGAGTCCGGCCATGTGTTGGCCGTCGACCAAGCCGGCGAAGTCGTACGCGACAACTTCGGCAAGCGCAGCTTCCTCGGCGTCAAGACCGGCTCGGCCTTCTCGCCGAAGGTGCGGTTGCCGAACGAACGCGCAGGCACGATGTTGGTGTTCCGCGTCTACGATCGCATCAGCTATGGGCTGATCGTCTCCGCGGAGAACGCCATTCGAGTTGCAGACTACGTCCGCAACCCCTAGCGCATAACTCCGCAAGCACCGCAGAAAGAGCCGACCATGGGGTCGGCTCTTTCGTTCTATGCTGCTGCGATGTCCGACAGCCCTGCGCTTTGGGCACGCGTAGCGCGTGCTCCCGCCATTCAAGCCGAGCACATCCGCGCGCTGCTGGCCCAGGACGGCAGCCTGCAGGCGCTCGAGCGGCTGCGACGCTCGGCGCTCAGCGCGGCCGGCTGGCCGCCGGCGGTCATCGCCAGCCTTGCGGCGGTGGATACCGACACGATTGCGGCAGATGTACGCTGGATCGAGCGATATAACTGCACATTACTGGCCTGCAGCTCGCCTGACTATCCGCCGCAACTGGCCGAACTGCGCGGCGCACCGGCGGTCCTCTTCGTGCGGGGCGATGCCTCGATCCTGCGCCATCCGCAGCTCGCGATGGTCGGCAGCCGCAATCCCACCGCGGGTGGCCGGTCCACGGCGCGTGACTTCGCGCAGTACTTCGCCCGGGCTGGGCTCGCGATCACCAGCGGTCTGGCGCTCGGCATCGACGGCGCGTGCCACGAGGGCGCGCTGGCCGCCGACGGCCTCACCCTCGCGGTCTGCGGCCACGGGCTCGATCAGATATACCCGCCGCAACACGCGGCGCTCGCGGCGCAAATCCTCGCCCATGGCGCGCTCGTATCGGAGTTTGCACCCGGGGTGCCGCCGCTCAAGGCGCACTTTCCACAGCGCAATCGCATCATCGCGGGCCTCGCGCTCGGCACGCTGGTGGTCGAAGCGGCGCGCGAATCCGGCTCGCTGATCACCGCCCGGCACGCCGGCGAGGCCGGGCGCGATGTCTTCGCCATCCCGGGGTCCATCCACAACCCGCTGGCGCGCGGTTGCCACCAGCTCATCCGGCAAGGAGCCAAACTGGTCGAGAGCGCCGCAGACGTCTTGTCCGAATTGCCATTTCAACTGGAAAAACAAAGGCTTAGTGCGGTGCAACAGCCATCGGTTGCCCCGTCTGCAGGGGCGCCGACGTTGGACAACGACTACAAAATCCTGTTAGATGCGCTCGCCTTCGAGCCCGTGACGGTCGACACGCTGGTCGAGCGTACGGAATTCCCGAGCGAATCTGTTGCTTCCATGCTGCTGATCCTCGAACTCGAGGGTCTGGTGCAGCCACAGCCGGGCGGTCGTTACAGCCTTAGCCAGCCGAGAACATGAACGGAAGCGTCGTAGACATCCTTATTTACGTGTTCGATCAGTACATGCTGACCGACCACGAAGAAGTGCCGGAGCGGGACACGCTAGCCGAGGATCTCGAGCGGGCGGGTTTTGGTCGGGCCGATGTCGAACGGGCGCTCGACTGGCTCGCCGACCTGGCCGGTGAGCGCCACCGGGCGGCGGTCGCCAGCGACCTGACGGACGACGAAGCCATACCTTCGATCCGCATCTATGTGCCAGCGGAGCTCGAGCGGATCAGCACCGAATGTCGCGGCTATCTGCTGGGCCTCGAAGAACAAGGCATCCTGTCGCCGTCGCAACGCGAGATCGTGATCGACCGGCTGATGGCACTCGACATGGACGATGTCGATATCGAACGGCTCAAGTGGCTGGTGCTGATGGTGCTCTCGAGCCAACCCGGACAAGAACAGGCCTATGCGCTGATGGAGAACCTGGTGTTCGATGACGAAGATCGAGCGCCGCATTGAAGACAACGAACGACGAGCGCTGTGGCTGACAACTTAGTAGTCGTGGAATCGCCTGCCAAGGCGAAGACCATCAAGAAATATCTGGGCAAAGACTTCGAGGTGCTGGCCTCGTACGGTCACGTGCGCGATCTGCTCGCCAAGGAAGGTGCGGTGGATCCCGACGCGCGCTTCGCCATGAAGTACCGCCTGATCGAACGCAACGAGAAGCACGTCGACGCCATCGCGCGGGCTCTGAAGAAGAGCAAAGCCCTGTACCTCGCTACCGACCCGGATCGCGAAGGCGAGGCGATATCCTGGCATCTGCACGAGATCCTGAAAGAGCGCGGCGCGCTCGACGGCAAGACCGTGCAGCGCGTGGTGTTCTACGAAATCACCAAAGGCGAGGTGCAACGCGCCATCGCCGAGCCGCGCGAGTTGTCGAACGATCTCGTCAACGCCCAACAGGCACGGCGCGCACTCGATCATCTGGTGGGCTTCAATCTCTCGCCGTTGTTGTGGAAGAAGGTGCGGCGGGGTCTGTCGGCCGGCCGCGTGCAGAGCCCGGCGCTGCGCATGATCTGCGAACGCGAGGAAGAAATCGGCCGCTTCATTCCGCGCGAATACTGGACACTCGACGCCGCCGGCGAACACAGCGCGCAGACCTTTCCGCTCAAGCTCACCGAGTACGCCGGCGACAAGGTCGAGCAATTCAGTTTCACCAACGAGACCGACGCGCGCGCGGTCGAGAACGCCATTCGCGACGCGGCGCAGGGCAAGCTGACGGTCGTTGCGATCGACAAGAAGCAGCGCCGCCGCAATCCTTCACCGCCGTTCACCACCTCGACGCTGCAGCAGGAGGCCGCGCGCAAGCTGGGCTACTCGGCACAGCGCACGATGCGTCTCGCCCAGCAGCTCTATGAAGGCGTGGATTTCGGCGAAGGCAGCGTGGGTCTCATCACTTACATGCGTACCGACTCCGTCAACCTCGCCAACGACGCGGTGCGCGAGATGCGTGAGGTGATCGCGCAGCAGTACGGCAGCCAAGCGGTCGCCGACGAGCCGCGGGTCTACAAGACCAAATCACGCAACGCGCAGGAAGCGCACGAAGCGATTCGTCCGACTTCGGCTGCGATCATTCCGGCGAAGATCGAAGGCAAGATCGACAACGACCAGTTCCGCCTCTATGCGCTGATCTGGAAACGCGCGGTGGCTTCGCAGATGGCGCATGCGCTGTTCGATACCGTCGCCGTGGACATGGTCCCGAGCTCGCAGATCAAGCAGGACGCAGGTCGCCACACGCTGCGCGCCAATGGTTCCACGCTCGTGATGCCCGGCTTCATGGCCGTCTATCAGGAAGATGTCGACGATTCGAAGCCGCAGGACGATTCCGATCGCATCCTGCCGGCGATGGCAGAAGGCGATGCGGTCAAGCTCATCGATATCACCGGCGCGCAGCATTTCACCGAGCCGCCACCCCGGTTCTCCGAAGCCTCGCTCGTCAAGGCGCTGGAAGAGCACGGCATCGGCCGACCTTCCACTTATGCCACTATCATCTCGACGCTGAAAGATCGTGAATACGTCGACATGGATGCGCGCCGCTTCATCCCGACTGACATCGGCAAGATCGTCAACGGTTTTCTGTCGAAGCACTTCGCCAAGTACGTGGAGTACGGCTTCACCGCCGAGCTGGAAGACGAGCTGGATGCCGTCTCGCGCGGCGAAGAAGACTGGACCCAGCCGCTCAAGCGCTTCTGGAAACCCTTCATCGATTTGGTGGAGCACACCGAGAAGAACGTGTCGCGCGATGAAGTGGCGATGGCGCGTGAGCTCGGCACCGATCCGGCCAGCGGCAAACCCGTGAGCGTGCGGATGGGCCGTTTTGGGCCGTTCGTGCAGATCGGCACACGCGACGACGAAGACAAGCCGAAGTTCGCCGGCCTGCGGCCGGGCCAGAAGATGGACAAGATCACCTACGCCGAGGCGATGGAGCTCTTCAAGCTGCCGCGCAAGCTGGGCGAGACGCCGGAAGGCGAGCCTGTGCAGGCCAGCGTCGGTCGCTTCGGACCCTACATCAAGTACGGCACGAAGTACGTCTCGCTGAAAGACGACGATCCGTACACGGTCGAGCTGCCGCGCGCGCTCGAGGTGATCGCGGCGAAGAAAGAAGCCGACGCCAATCGCATCATCCAGGACTTCGGCGTCGATGAGATCCAGGTGCTGAACGGGCGCTACGGACCTTACATCACCGACAAAACGCGCAACGCGAAAATCCCGAAAGAGCGAGATCCCAAGACTTTGACGCTCGATGAATGCCGCGAGCTACTGGCCGCTGCGCCGCCGCGCGGCTCACGTTTCAAAGGCAAGAAAAAAGCAGCAGCCAGGACCAAGACAGAAACCGTGGACAAAGCGACCGGCGAAATCACGGCAGGCGGCGCTGCGGCGAAGAAGCCGGTGCGTGCCAAAGCGGCTGCCAAGAAGAAGAAGGCACCGGCCAAGAAAAAGAAGAAAGCGGCGCCCCGCAAGAAGAAGGCGGCGACACCGTCCTAGACAGTGCGCTGCGGCGCGCAAGCTTATGTCCAATCGCGCGCAAACAGGGTAGCGCGCTGCAATTGAATAATCCGTCTGCTGAGAGTAGCGTCACACCGGGTCCTGGGGATACGGCGCGAGCGCACAAGCTCGCGTTGCGTGCGCGGTCTACCAACAGAACCACCGCGGCGCGGGCGTTGACGTCATGTATTTCCCTGGAATAACAGGTTCGTTAGGGGATAAACACATGACTAGACGGAGCGAAAATCGTGGCGCGCCGCTGCGCTGGGTGCTTGCGAGTGCCCTGCTCACGGCCAGCACGCTTGCTGCGGCAGGTGCGGACAAGCTCGCCATGCCAGACAGTGGGCGTTACAGCCAATTGGCATTGCCCGAGGCTATCCAGGATGCGAATCCTGGTGCTGCCACCTTGCATCCCTCTCTGCGTGACGCCACCGGGCGCCAGCTGGTACTGGTGCGACTCGCATCAGCGCCGGTTGCGACCGGTGGTAGCTCGCGCGGGCAGATCGAGGCCGAGCAAGCGGCGTTCATCAATCGTGCCTTGGGGATCGCACCCAGCGCGTCCGTCGTTGCCTCGGTGCAGCTGGCGCTGAACGCCGTGGTACTCGAAGTAGACGGCAGCGATCTCGAAGCGCTCGCCAATGACGTGATGGTCACGCGCGTGGTCGCGGTCGGCGACTACCGGCTGGACCTCTCGGAGACGGTGCCGTACATCGGCGCGCAGACTGCGCAATTTGCCGGCGCCAAAGGTCAGGGCGTGCGGGTCGCGGTCATCGACAGCGGTATCGACTACACCCACCGCGACCTCGGCGGCCCCGGCACGCAAGCTGCGTATGAAGCGGCTTGGGCGCCCATTCCGACCGCGCCGGGCGCCAATCCGATCCCGACGGTCGCGCCGGGCACGGGTTATCTCGTGATCGACGATCCGGGCACGACGGCTGACGACGGCCTGTTCCCGAGCGCCAAGGTCGTTGGCGGTTACGACTTCGTCGGTGAGGAATGGCCTAACAACCCAGCCCTGGCACCCGATCCGGATCCGATCCCGGCGCCGGATGCCACGACGTTCGGTGGTCACGGCACGCACGTCGCCGACATCATCGGCGGTCGGCTGGGTGTCGCACCGGACGTGAAACTCTATGCGCTCAAGGCCTGCTCACAGCCAACGTCTTCCTGCAGCGGTGTGGCGCTCTTGCAGGCGATGGAGTTTGCGCTGGATCCGAACGGCGACGGCAACATCAGCGACCGGGTTGACATTATCAACATGTCGCTCGGCGCCACCTACGGCCAGGCGTTCGATGACGACCTGTCGGCGGCGGTGGACAACGCCACCGTGGCTGGTGTGCTGACCGTGGCATCAGCGGGCAACAGCTCCGACAAACAGTTCATCACCGGCACGCCCGGCGCAACGCCGACAGCCTTGTCGGTGGCACAGACCGCGGTGCCGTCGGCAGGACTTCAGATCATGAAGATCCTGGCGCCGGTCACACGCGATGCGGGTGCGGTGTTCCAAGCCTGGGCGGTGCCGCTCACGGCGCCGATCGAAGGCCCGGTGTTCTATCCAGCCACGGCCGCCAAGCGTCTCGCCTGCCCCGATGCCGCGGGCGCCAGTCCGTTCGCACCGGGTGAGCTCGCTGGCCAGATCGTCCTGATCGATCGCGGCGCCTGCGCCGGCAGTATCAAGATGGCGATCGTGTCTGCCGCCGGTGCGGCGCTCGGCATCATCGGTCTGGTCGATGGCAGTGCGCCATTCTCCTTCTCGTATGGCGGCGGCGTGATCACGATTCCGGCTTATATGATCAACCTGACGGATGCCAACTCGATCCGCGCCGGCGGCGTCGTGCGCTTCGATCCGGCCAACGAGCTGTCGTTGGCGGGCACCCTCGCCTCGACCTCCTCACGCGGTCCGACCATGAACGCCAACCTTGCGAAGCCTGAAATCGGCGCGCCCGGCGCGTCCGTATCGGCTTCGTCGGGCTCGTTCACTGGCACGGCGGCTTTCGGCGGCACCTCCGGCGCGGCGCCGATGGTAGCCGGCGCGGCGGCGATCATTCGCGGCGCACGGCCGAACCTCAAGCCGCTCGAGATCAAGCAGCTGCTGGTCAACACGGCGGATCCGAACGTTGCACAGCCGTCGGTAGCCGGCTCGGTCTTCCCCGACCAGGCTGCGCCGATCACCCGGATCGGTGGTGGTGAGGTGCGCGTCGATCGCGCGCTGTTCTCGCCGACCTTCGTGACCGACGTCACCGACGAGGTCACCGGCGGTGCTTCCAGCGCGGGCTTCTTCGACGTGAGCCTGCCGGTACAGGCACTGGTGCGGACGGTGCGTATCACCAACATCTCGCACTATCACGAGACCTATCGTGTCCTGCCGAATTTCCGCTATCAGGATGATTCGGATACGCGTGCCGTCTCGGTGTTCGCGATTCCATCGGTCGTGCGCGTCGCGCCGGGCCGCTCGGCAACCGTCAGACTGCTGACGTTCATCGACGGCAAGAAGCTGCGCAACAACCTGATGAACGCGGGTTCGCTGGGTAACGCGATCGGGCCGTTGACCGCCAACGAGTACGACGGCTACATCACCTTCCAGGCGCAGACACACGCGATCAACCTGCCGGCGCATATGCTGCCGCGCAAGGCGGCGCGCGTGGTAGCGTTCGACAAGCGAGGCGGTGCGCCGGGCGAGAAGACGCTGTTCAACCTCGGCGTCGGAACGGCGCAGCTGCAGGCCTTCTCCCTGCTCGGACTCAGTCCGAACATCCCGGAAGGCGGACGCGGTGAGCAGTCACCGAATCCGGATCTGCGTGCAGTCGGCGTCAACTCGGTGCTCGATCCGGGCATCTGCGGAGCGCCGGGCGCGAACTTCATCTGGGAGTTTGCGTTCAACACCTGGGAGCGGGTCTCGACACCGGTCGGCCAGTTCCTCGAGGTGGATCTCGACACCAACCGGGACGGTGTATTCGATTACATCATCCTGAACCGCGACCTTTCCGGGCTGACGACGCTGAGCGACGGTCGGCAGGTGTCGGCGGTGCTGCGGTTGAACGCGGCGGGACAGATCGTCTCGACCAGCATCCGCTTCTTCGCGGAGAACGCCACCAACACGGGTAACACGATCCTGCGCGCCTGCGGCAACGATCTGGGCCTGGGTGTGGCGGATGCGGGCACCCGGCTGGTGACAGCCGAGTTCTACGCCTCGAGCTGGTACTTCGGCGGCAACGCCGACTTCCTGGGTCCGTTCACGATCACGCCGGGCGGTGAACAGAACATCACCACGCTCGACGCGGACACGATCGACTACTTGCAGTCGGCCACGGCAACGGTGCAGGAATTTGCGCCGATCCCAGGCACGAGCGAAGAACTCGGCGTGATGCTGGTGACAAACTCCGACTTCGGCGCTGACAACCGCGGCGGCGCGACACGCGCCACCGAAACGGTGCTGATCCCGAAGAGCGGCACGACGATCGGCTCGGAATTCAATATTCCGGGATTCTGATAATCGTTCGTCGATGACTAACAGCCCCCACGAGCAATCGTGGGGGCTTTTTTTTACTCAACCGTAACGACTGAGCCAGGCGAGGGCGCGCCCGACCCAAGCGCCGAGCGGTGTGTCTTCCCAGTCATAGTGGAAGCGCACGCGCACCGGCAGGCCGTGGATATGCATCTCGGGCGGCCAATCGCTGGCACCGACCAGATTGAGAAGCACGGTCATTGGCCGCGCGCCGCCGCGGTCGACCATCTCGGCCGGCAGACGTTTGGTGAGCGTGCCGGACTCGACCACCGTCGCGACACCGCGCGTGCCGTCCGGGAACCGCACGGTCGCGACCGAGCCCACGTCGAGCTGAGTCGCGAACCGGGGCTCTAGGTATACCTGGATCTGCGGCGCGGTCGCATCGCCGATCAGCACGAGTGGCGCACCAGCGGCGACGTACTCGCCGGGGTTGGCGAACAAATCGATCACCCGGCCCGCGTGTGGCGCGCGGACGGCGAGCTTCTGCCGTTTCTGTTCGAGGCCGTCGATATCGGCCAGCAATCGCCGCCGCTCGCGCTCGTTCACGTCCCGCGGCAAGGCGCGATTGCGCATCGCATCGCGCAGCTGCAATACCGCCAGCTCGGCCTGCTGCGTGGCGGCCGTGACTTCGTTGACTTCCGCGGCTGTGGCGGCACCCGCGCGAAACAGGTCGCGGATAGTCGTTAGCCGACCGCGCTGATGCGCCAGCGTCTGTTCGAGCAGTGCCAGTTCGGCGCGGCGATCGCGGCCGCTGGCAACGGCGGGCGCGACGCCGAGCGCGTCACCCTGCATGGCAGACAACTCGGCGCGGGCGCGCGCCAGGGTCGCATCGAGCTCCGGGTCCTGCAGACGGACGACGACCACGCCGTTGTCGACGTTACTCTGCAACATCACATTGACGTGCTGGACGTAACCCGCGGCGGCCGCGCGCAGCTCATAGCGCTGCAGGGCAATGTTGCCGTCCGCGGTCATGCTCACCGAGCGGCCGATCAAGCCAGTGAGCAGAATGATCAGCGGCGCGGAGACGCCGAGCAGGATCAAGTACCAGCGCAACTTCGGCGTCGCACGCTTGGCGGCGGCGTACGGCACTTTCATGCCGCCCACCTCCTCCTTGCTGCGCCTGGCGTCGCGATGGAACTTGATCTTCACGCGCCGCTCTCAGCGTTCCGCGGCGGCGAACAGCACCGTCGATGCCAGCCAGGGGTCCGTGGGCTGGATCGACAGGCCGAGGAAATTCTTGCTGGCGAGGCTCGTTTCGATGGCGGCCATGCGACGCGCGCGCTCGTCCGCCGGCAGGTGGTAGAGGCTTTCTGCGCGTGGCAGCGAGTGTTCGAGGCTCACCGCCACGCGCGTGCGCAGCGTCGGATGGCGTGCGAGCAGCGGCTGCACGATCTCGATGACACGAGCCTCGTTCGCCACGTACACCATCAGCGTCGCCTCGACATCGAGCGCCGCGAGCCGCTCGCCGAAGGTCTTGCTACCTACTGGCGCATTGACGTAGCGCGGATGCAGGCTGAGGCCGAGCGGTAGATTCGTCACGGCGCGCACGGCTTCGAGCGTACGCAGCAGCTCCGGCAGCAAGGCCGCCGCCCGAGCCGGCTCTTGCTCGAGCATGTCGGGCTCCAGATCGAGATGGATGGCCTGAAACGGCGTACCGCGCAGTTGCTGCACGATCGCCATGAGCTTGGCGCGATGCTGTGGGCGGATCCACTCGGACTCGCCGAGCAGCAGCTCGATCGTCATCCCCTCGGCCGCCGCCAGACGCGCGAAGGCCTGCAATGGCGCCGGATCGGCCGCGTAGCGTGCGATCTGGCCACCATCCAGCGAGACCATCAGCGTGCCGATCGCCTCGGCGCGTAGCGCGGCGAGACCCTCGCGCACCGAGTCGGGCGTGCTCGCGAGCCAGGGTTCACTCGTCCAGAGATATAGGCTGCGCGAGCCGGCGGCGGGCAAGCTCGCGGGCGCACTGGTGTTCGAGGCTGTTTGCATCACGGGTGTCGCGACGGTTGGCTGCGGACTAACAGGTTCAGGTACAGTGGGCTGGCCGCTTGGCGGCAGACCGTGCGCGTCAGCCGCGCAGTCGGGCACTTCGAAGCGGGCCCAGTCGGCGTACCAGTAGAGTTGCCGGCGCTCGGCGTCAACCACGTTCTTGGCGGCCTCGTAGTGCGCGAGACGCGCCGACTGCAGTTGTTCCATCACATCGCCGGCGATGCGCCGCGCGCGCAGCGTGCGCTCGCGGACCGATTCATCGGCGGCACCCAGCCGCAGCCGTGCGAACTGCAGCGACTGCTCCAGCTCGCTTTCGCGCGCTAACAAGTCCAGCATTGCATTGTTGAGCTCGACGCGCCGCAGATCACGCTCGAGCGCCGCATGCGCGGCATCGGCCGAGGCGGACGCGGATCGCAGGCGTCGTCCGGAATAGTAGTCGAGCGGCACGTCGAAAGTCCAGGCGACGATCGCCGAGCTGCCATTGCGCGCGGTCGTGGTCTCATTGGCGAGCTGATAGCCGACGCGCAGTTCCGAATTGATGCCGCTCCAGCGGCTGCCCGCGGGCATGCCTTCGAAGGCTGCCAACTGTTCGTTCAGGAAGGCCATCTCCGGATCGCGCTCGAGCCAGGCGGACTCGCGGAACTGCGCGAGGCAGCGCGGCTCATACACCGGGCGCGCCGCGCCGACACTGGTGCGCAGCGCATCGGTCAAATCCCCATCGACGAGCGTGCCGAGCGTATCGAGCGCCTGGCGCACCGTGAGCTCGGCGCGCTTGGCGTCGCGGCGCGCCAGCTCGAAGCTCGCCAGGAACTCCAGTCGATCGGAATCCAGCAGCAGTCCGGCGCGTGTCCGGAGGCGCAGCATGTCCGTGACCTGCGGTTCGTTGTCGCGGTAACGCTGGCTCAAGGCGGCGAGGCGCTGTGCGGCCCAGTAGTCGGCATAAGCCACGCGCAGGCGGCGGATGAGATCCCGCTTCGCCAGCTCGGTCTCGACGGCGCGCTTGCGCAAGGCCAGATCGCCGCGCTGCTGCGCCGCCAGCAGATCCGTACGGCTGCCCAACACGGGCAGCCGCAGCCCCACCTCGGAACTCAGGCGGCCGAAGCTGCGATTGCGGCTCTCATCGATGATCTCATCGCTGTTCGCGTAGCCCGTCGCGCCATAGAGCCGCGGACCCGTGTTCGCCCGATTGAGCCTTGCGCGCCGCAGTTCCGCCTCCAGGGCGGCATCCAGCGTGCGCATCGCGAGCGACGCGCGGGCGCGCTGCTCCAGCTCGGCGAGCGGCGGCAGCGCTGCCTGCGCATTGGTGGCGCAGCACACCCATAGAACGAAGCTGATTGTTAGAGGTTTGCGCATATCAGAACTTGGTCTTCTTCAGCACCCACCAGGGCGCCATCGAGGAATCGAGATGCTGTTTCATGAAGATTTCAGTGAGCGTGGCGATCGCGCACCACACGCGCGTCGCGAAGGTGAAGCCGGGGAACAGCAGGATCACCCAGGCGAACGACAGGTCGTAGCGACGCCGCTCCGAGAGCAGCCACCAATACTCGAGGTACATCGCCAGCGTCAGGAGCAGGTAGAAGAGATAGACGAACGCCATCACACCCAGCACATAGCTGAACGGGTACGCGAACAGCATGTAGGTCATGTAGATGATCACCATGAACGGCAGGAACAGCTGCAGACAGAGCCCGGACCAGACCAGCGCGATGAAGTTGGGCCAGCCCATCAGATCCGGCCGAAATCCCTGCCAATGTTTGCGCACGTAGAGGTAGTAGAGATCGCCGTCCCAGCGCAGGCGCTGCATCAGAAAGCCCCAGAACGTGTCCGGTGCATCGGTGTGCCCGACCGCATCCGGCGCGAACTCGATCCTGAGGTTGGGATGGCGTGCGAAGTACTTCTTGATCCGCAGGGTGAGATCGAGGTCTTCGGCCGTGCCGCTGTCCCAGCCGCCCAGCTTGTTCAGCATCTCGCGCCGAAAACAACCGAAGGCACCCGAGACATTGTTGATGATGTTGAATTGCGCCAGACCCGTGCGGCTGAGGTGGATCGACAGCATGTACTCGAGCGCCTGCAGCCGGGTCGTCAGCGACTTCTTGGCGTTGCGCACGCGCAGATTGCCCGACACCGCCGCCACGTTCGGGTCCGCGAAGCGCACCGCCACCGCCTGCACCATGTCGTTGTCGAACGAGGTATCGCCATCGAGCGCTAAAACGATCTCGCCGGTAGCGATCGCGAGGCCCTGGTTGAGGCTCGACACGCGGCCACCGCGCTGCGTCTTCGGCGCGACGATCAGCTTGCGATCGCTGCGCGAGTTCACGTACGGCAGCAGCTTCTTCAGCACGTCGTAGGTCTCGACGTTCTGCTGCGAGCCGTCGAGGATGGCTAACAGCTCGATGTGGCCCTTGTAGAGCTGCTCCGTGAGCGAGCGGACCGTCTGCACCACCGCCTCGCCTTCCGAATAGCACAGGATGATGCAGGACACCGTCGGGGCGTAAGGCACCTGCGCCGCGCGCGGATCGCGTGTCAGGTGATGCCGCAAGGCGCCCAACATGACGGTAGCCTGCACCGGCAGCTCGAACAGCAGCACGAACGGAAAGAACTTGAGCGCGATGCCCGCCCAGTCGGCGCTGAAGATGCCTGCGAGCAGGCCCTGCAGGACGAACCAGCTGTCGCCGAGGAATTCCGTCATTGCGCGCGCCCCTGCAGCTCGGCCAACAGCACGCGGGCGCCAATGCCGAGATCGAGGAGTTCGTCGGCCGCCACGTCGCTGCAAGCGATCGCGAGACGCTGCCCGTCAGCCTGCTCCGTCGCCACCGTGAGCGACTCGAGCAGCTTGCGCAGCGCGTTCAAGCCACTGCGATCCGTCTGCGGCGAGAGCACGAACCATTCGCCTTCCGCCGCCCGCATCACGAGATCCGTGGCCCGGATCACTTCGTGCAGGCGGCGCCCGAATGAATCTATCAACTGCTGCGCGCGCACGTGCGAGAGGGTCTGCGCGAGCGCTTCGCCATTGGTCACCCGCACGGCGAGTACGCCAAACTGCACTTCGTTGTGCCGTTGCCGTAACTGCAGCAACCAGGTGAGCGTCTGCTCGAAGTAGGCCGAGTTGAGATTGAGCTGCGTGTCGTGGGTCGCAGGCGACTGGCGCCGCGAACCGCTGCGCGCCGCCAACCTGCCTTCATCGGTGAGGCGGAACGTGTGGACACGACGCTCCGGCAGTTCGGTGGTCGGCGACGTCGCACGGCAATGCAGGCAATGCGCCTCGACATCAGGCTCGATGAAGCGCGCCGAGCAGGCGTTGCAACTGAAGCTCTCGAGCGCGCGGTCATAGTCCACGCCGATGTGCTTCAGTTTGGCGTCACAACGACCGCAAGTCAGGCCAGCGCGCGCCACGAAGCTCTCCTGCGGCGCGACGTTGCCGCAGGTATAGCAATGCAAGAAGATGTTCTCGCCGATGTCGATGCTCTTGCACTCCGTGCAGATATCGACGTAGTTGAGATGCGAGCTGGCACAACTGACGCACTGTCGCAGCCGGTCGACCAGCTTCACCGGCTCCAGCAGGCGCGAACGGCGCAGCCCATCGGACCAGGCCAGGCCGTCGTGCCCCGAGGGCGAGAACGCATCGAGCAGCGGGTAGCGGTAGTAGCCCGGGTCGCGCGTGTCGATCACCGGCTGCACCTGGAAGTCCGGGCGCAGGTAGAGGAAGGCGAGCAGTCGCTCTTCTTCCTCGAGGAACTCGTCGTGCGCGAGCGACGCGCAACGCGAATTGAAGGCGTCGACTTCCGTGCGGATGCGCGTCGGTGGCGGCGCGAGGCCGTCGGCCAGCGCGGCCACCTCGGCGCCCAGATCCTGCGTCAGGAACAGCAGCCGATGCCCGAACTCAGCGTGCGCCCGCAGCTCGCGCAGCCATTCGATCGCCTGATCCGCATTGTTAGTGTCGATGACGATCGCATCGAAGCGCTGCGCCTGGTCGAGCATGTCGCGCACGCGATCGAACGAGGCCGCCTCACCGTGGTCCTGATACCAGGTGCTGGCGGGCGAGTTGGCAGAGCCGGCCAGCCGATCGCGCAGCCGCGCAATCGTCGGGAGCCGGCAATCAGTTGCCGCCGATCGTTGTTCCATCAGATAGATACCCTCTCTCGGGCACTATCTTATGTTCCATCAGCACGGTCTGAATGACGGTGCTCGGGGATCGTGAAACCCCTCTCAGCACCCCCCGGCAGAGTGAGAACTACGTCAAATTCGGCGCCGCTGCCAGCTCAGGTATCCGGTGTTTTTGGGCGTGTTTTCGGATCGCTTGGTTGCGGCGGTGCAACGGGCTTGTCCGCAGGATCTTCCCGTTGCGCGCGCGGCGACAAGGCTTGCTCGCAGCGCAGGAAGTTGCGGCGCTCGTCCGTGTGGTACTCGAGGCGCTGGTCGCCCGCGCTGACGACTAACCAATAGCCCGGAATCAATGCCTGCGTGTACATCATCCCCGGTTGCGGACAGCCCATCGAGCCGTCGTTCCAGGTGACCTTGCGCGCGCTGGTAATGGTACCCGCGGTCGCCTTGCTCGCAGCGTCCTTCAGCA
The DNA here is from genome assembly GCA_041395625.1 of Steroidobacteraceae bacterium. Taxonomy (GTDB): domain Bacteria; phylum Pseudomonadota; class Gammaproteobacteria; order Steroidobacterales; family Steroidobacteraceae; genus CADEED01. Next base: position 54,757 of record JAWLAE010000008.1, read on the forward strand.
CCGCATCGCGCAGTATCTTCGGCACGGCATCGACCGGGATGGCTTCGCCCGGCAGCGCAGATTTCGCCGGTGGTGTTTCTGGCATGCGCGGCATGGGCTGCAACTTCTCGCTGGCGGGTGCCGGCGGATCACCACCCGCTTCCGCGGCGCAGGCGGCAAGTGCCAGCAGGGAACTCAGCAATATCGTGCGCAGAACAATGGCCATCGCATCTCCGTCCAGGCTATGTCCGAAGGGCAATATGGGTTGAACGCAGCGGTCTGGCAAGGCGGGTTTGCCGCGGTGAGCTCATCTCGCGGACGGGATCTCTGCACCCAGCTCGGCTGCATAGCGATCGTAGATGAAGATTCGACCACGCTGGCGATTGGTTGTCTCACGGACGATCTTGAGCCTCTCCAAATGCTCGAGGGACTTGTTGATCGTCGCAGCCGTCAGCCCTGTCGCCTTGGACAGGGCAGCGGAAGTGGCGATCGGCTGGCGTTGCAATGCGAGATGCACCTTGTACGCCGACGGTGCTGCACGCGCCAATCGCGTGATTCGATCTCGATCAGTAGTCACCAGCGACAGCAGAACGTTGGCTGTCAAGACCGCCTGAGTGGCGCTCGATTCGATGCCCTCTGCGAAGAAGTCCAGCCAGCGCTCCCAGTCGCCATGCAGCCGCACGTCGTTCAACAGTTCGTAGTAGATCGGCCGGTGGGCACTGAAGAACAGACTGGGATACAACATCGGTTCGCGCAGCACGCCGCCGGCTATCAACTGCAGCACGATCAGCAGCCTGCCGAGGCGCCCGTTGCCATCCAGGAAGGGATGTATCGTTTCGAACTGGACATGTGCCAGCGCCGCTTTGACCAGTGGTGACTCGGAATCTGATTTGTCGTTCAGAAAGCGCTCGAATGCTGTCAGGCACGCTGGCAAGTCGTTGGCGGGTGGTGGCACGAACGCCGCGTTGCCGGGTCGCGTGCCACCGATCCAAACTTGCGAGCGTCGCAACGCCCCTGGCGTCTTGCCGCGGCCACGCGGATGCGCGATCAGTGCTGCATGCATCTCGCGTAGTAGCCGCATCGACAAAGGCAGTCCGCTGCGAAGCAGATCGAGGCCGCGTTCAAGTGATGCTACGCAACGACTGACCTCGCGTGCGTCGTCCAGCTGTACGCCCGGGGCCTCCTGAATTTCGTACAGCAACAGGTCAGCCAACGACGACTGTGTGCCCTCAATCTGCGAGGACAGCACTGCTTCCTTACGCACGAAGCTGTATAGCAGGAGCGAAGCGTTGGGCAGCAAGCTCGTCAGTGCATCGAGACGTCCCAGCGCAAGCAACGCCGCGTCGAAGCGCCGTCGCAAGGAGGCCGACCAGACGATCGGCGGCTCGGGCGGGAGCGGTGCCGGGACGAAAGCCTTGAACGACTCACCTGCGGTCGAGACCGACACGTAACGGCCTGGCGGCGCTCGGCGCATGATTTGCGAGCCTAAAATAAGTCCGGTCGTTATTTTAGGATAATTGAGTAAACTGAATCAATAGTAGTCGGCATCGACAACACGAGCGGCCTGGGCTCAGTCGCCACCGCTACCAGATCGTTGCCAGCGACTCGACCGCGCGCAGGCGCTTGTCCGCCGTGACGAGCGGCGCATCGAGCGACCAGGCCGTTGCAGCTATCATTCGGTCCGCAGGATCGCCTGGGAACGCCTCATCCAAGGCACCGGCCATACGCGCCACCTCCATCGTCACGGGCTCGACACGGACCTCAGGCAGCTGCGCGAGTGCTGACAGCCACACATCGAGTGCAACATGTAATTGCAGACGTCCGCGGCGCACAGCGGTCGAAATCTCGAAAATGCTGATCGCGGCAACGACCAGCTCCTTGTTCTTCGCTGCCGCGCGAACGGCCGCGGCCGCCTTGCGACTCAGGCCTGGTGCGCCGTTCAGCCACCACACGAGCACGTGTGTGTCGAGCACCAGCATAGGGCACTAACGATTGACATCCCATTCGTCCGACGCGACCACGGGCTCGAGTGGATCGCCGAAGCGTACGACTGAACCCCGTAGCAGGCGACGCGCGGCAGCCGCCCCATCCGCGGTCCCCGGCGCCGACGTAAGCTGCGCGATTACCCGTCCTCGGGAGAAAACACGAATTGCCTCGCCACGTCGCGCGCGGTCGAGATAGTGCTGCAGCCTTTGCCGCAGTTCGGTGACGTTGACGTCTGTCATGAATCTGTATGCGTCTGGCATCTGTACAGATTAACTGTACTGATGCTCCACGCCTGGGTCAATTTCTGGTCTCAATGTTGAGATTCGCGACCCGGCATCCGGCCAAGGCGGCCGCCGATGTGGTCGCTGCGCTTGAACAGGCGTGACTCTGGCGGCTGCGACGGCCAAGATCGCGATGCATGAAAGGCGCAGAATTCTGGTCAGCGACGGGTCGAACCGTCGGTGTTTGCCTGATCGCACTGCTGGCGTTGGGAATCGATGCCGCCAACGGCGCCGAATCCGGCTATCCGTCCAAAGCGATCACGATCATCGTGCCGTATGCCGCGGGCGGTGGCGGCGATACCTTCACGCGCGCGGTGGCTGCCGAAGCGCAGTCGATCCTCGGCACGAAGATCTTCGTCGAGAACCGCACGGGCGGCGGCGCCACGATTGGTGTCGGCTCCGTGGCGCGCGCCGTGCCCGATGGCTACACGCTGGGCTTCGTCTCGAGCAGCCCGGTAGTGGTCGTGCCGAACTTCGTGCGCGTGCCCTACGATCCGCTCACCGATCTCACCTATCTCTCGCAGTTCGTCGTCAGCGCCTATCCCATCATCGTGCGCGCCGACAGCCCCTTCAAGACCTGGCGCGACGTGCTCGACCATGCCCGCGCCAATCCGGGGCGCCTGCGCTGGTCGACCGCCGGCATGAATGGCGCGCCGTATGTCGCCACGCTGGCCGCGTTCCGTCGCGAAGGCGTGCGCGCGGCGTTCATCCCGATGCAGGGCTCCTCGGAAGTACTAACAGGATTACTGAGTGGCACTGTGCAAGTGGGCGTGATCGCCGACTTCGCCGGTCCGCTGGCGGCCGGCGACATTCGCGTACTCGCCGAGATCGGTCCCGATCCCGTGCCCGAGTTGCCGGGCGTACCCACCTTCGGCGAGCTCGGCTATCCGCTGGCGCCCACCATTTTCTATGGCCTGATCGGTCCGCCGGGTCTGCCAGCCGAAGTCATCGCCAAATGGGACGCCACCATGGCAGCGGTAACCGCGACGCCGCGGTTTCGACAACTGGCCAAACGTTTGCAGGGCTCCGTGGAGTTGCTCGATCAGCGCCGCTTTCAGGCTGCCGTGCACAAGGATATCGAGAGCACACGTCGCGAACTCGAAGCCGCCGGGATATTGCGCAAGTGAATAGCCGTCGCATCGATCTCGCCTTGGTGCTGGGCTTGTTAGCCGGTGCGCTACTGTTCGTCTTCTATCTCGTGCCAGTGGGCATCGATGAATTTCGGGCTGAGCCGGGCATCGGCTTCTCTCCAAGGCTGGTGCCGATGATCGCCGGCGTCAGCTTGCTGATCGCTTTGGCGATCGGCGTGTACGACACGCTCCGGCACCACGATGCGACTGTTGCCAGCGCGGGCGCTGACAATGCCGAGCAGAACGTCGGTCGAATGGTGCTCGCGGCAGCGCTGTGCTTCATCTTTTCGTTCGTCGGCGCGCAGGTCGCGGGGTTCTATCTGGGCGGTGCGCTGTTGGCGGGGCTCATTGCCTGGATGCTGGGCGAGCGTCGCCCGCTGGTGCTGATCGTCTTTTCGGTGGCGTTGTTGGGCACGATCTACGCGATCTTCGAACTCGGCTTTCAGCTGCGCTTCCCGAAGAACAGCCTCATCCCCGGCCTGCCGGTCTGACGTCATGGACACGATACTCGAAGGCATCTCGCTGTCGCTCACGATCCCGGCGATCCTCGCAATCATCGCCGGCATCATCCTCGGGCAGATTCTCGGCGCCATTCCCGGCCTGACCGCGGCCATGGCCGTGGCATTGTTAGTGCCCTTCAGCCTGTACTTCGATCCGTGGGTCGGCATCCCCATGATGCTCGCCATGTTCAAGGGCTCGCTGTTCGCCGGCGCGCTGCCCGCCATCCTGTTGAAGACGCCCGGCACACCGGCTGCGTCGGCCACCGTTTTCGACGGCTACCCGATGACCCAGGCCGGCCAGGGCATCAAAGCGATCAAGGTAGCGTTGTTAGCTTCGGTATTCGGCGACCTGTTCTCGACGCTGTGCCTCATCCTGGCCGCCGGCCTGCTCGCGTCCATCGCCATTAAATTTGGTCCGCCCGAGTACGTAGTCCTGACGCTGTTCGCGTTCATCGCGCTCCTGTCGCTGGATTCGGGGCGCGCGTGGAAGGGCGCGGTGGCGATACTGCTCGGCGTGATCATCGCCAACATTGGCCTCGACCCGATCACGGGCACCGAGCGACTGACCTTTGGCAACGCCGAGTTGTTCGATGGCATCGGTCTCATGCCCATGCTGATCGGCGTGCTCGCCGTGTCCGAGGTGTTCCTGCAGATGCAGCAGCCGCTGAAGGATCTGGCGCTGCGTGCCACGACGTTTTCGACCAAGCCGGAGGACAATCGCGTGTCGGCGGCGGAAGCACGCGAGCTGCTGCCGACGCTGCTGCGCTCGTCTGTCATCGGCACGGTCGTCGGCGCATTGCCCGGCCTTGGCGCCACCATCGCCGCGTTCCTGAGCTACAACGAAGCCAAGCGCACCTCGAAGAATCCCGAGACCTTCGGTCGCGGTTCGATCCATGGGGTGGCCGCACCCGAGGCGGGCGACAGCGCCGTGATCGGCGCCAACATGATCCCGCTGCTGGCTTTCGGCATTCCCGGTGACGTCGCCGCGGCGTTGATACTCGGCGCCTTGTTGATTCAGGGCATCACGCCAGGGCCGATCGCGTTTCGCGACAATGTCGCGCCCATCTACGCGATCTATTCCTCGATGGTGCTCGCGGGCCTCGTGAACTACGCCGTCGGTCGCTCGATCATTCCGCTGGTGCGGCACTTCATGCGTGTGCCGCGGCGGTTGTTATTCCCCGCAGTGCTGATCTTCGCCTCCGCCGGTGCTTATGCGATGCGCGGCTCGATGTTCGACGTGCAGCTCATGTTCGGCTTTGCCGTACTCGGCTGGCTGATGAGCAAGTTCGGCTTCCCGCCCGTGTCGCTGCTCCTCGGCTACATCCTCACGCCGATACTCGAGCGTGCCGCGCGTCAGAGCCTGATCCTGGCCGATGCCATGGGCGGCTGGCTACCCTTCGTGCGCGAGCGGCCGATACTGATCGGCCTGCTCGCCATCCTCGGTTTCCTGTCCGTCGTGATCTTCCGGCGACGCACCGGTATTGCACGAGGCGTGCCCTGAGCGGCGTAGTCCATTAGTATGCCGCAGCATGCATCGTCGTAAATTCGTGGTCACCGCAGGTGCCCTGGCCGCCGCGTCGTCCCTGCCCGGCTGGACGCGCGTGCTCGAGGAGCGTGAGGCCACGCGCTGGGATTACATCATCGTCGGCGCCGGCACCGCCGGTCTGCCCGCAGCGATTTTTGCCTCGCGCCGCGGCGCACGCGTGTTGCTCGTCGATGCAGCCAACGACGTCGGCGGAACGCTGCATCTGGCCAATGGGCAAGTGAGCGCTGCCGGTACCCGGACACAAATCGCCAAAGGCATCCAGGACACACCGGACGATCACTACGCCGACATCGTGCGCCTGTCGCATGGTCTGGCCGATCGCAACGTCGCGCGGCTGACAGCCGACGAAGCGCCGCAGACCCTCAACTGGTTGTTAGACAATGGCCTCACACCGCTGGCCGATCACCCCGTCACCGGTGACTCGCCCGGCCGCAAGGCCTACCAGATCCCGCGCTACCTCTGGGGGCGCGAGGAAGGCCGCGCGCTACTGGCCGTCGTCCGTCGTGAACTCGCGCCGGAAGTGGCCAGCGGCCGCGTCGCCGTGCAGCTCGGTACGCGGGTTCGAGGCCTGATCGCATCAGCGAGCGGTACCGTCGAGGGTGTGCGCGCCGAGGTGGACGGCGCGAGCGTCGAGTTTCGTGGCCGACATGTGCTGCTAACAACCGGCGGCTACGCGATGAACCCCCAGCGGTTCGAGCAGCTCGCCGGCGTGCCGCCCTACGCAGGCACGTCGTATCCACATAGCCAGGGTGATGGCCTCGATCTGGCCGTATCCGTCGGTGGTTACCTACGTGGCCAGGAGCTGCATCGCTCCGGCACCGGCTCCATCCTGACGAGTGACGCGTTCCCCGCCAAAGTCTACGCGCGGTTCATCACCGTGCCGCAGACCCGCCAGCCGTGGGAGATCTGGGTGAACGATCGCGGCGAGCGCTTCGTTCGCGAAGACGAGCCACTGGTGGTGGCGCGTGAGCGTGCGCTGATCAAGCAGCCGGGTGTGCGCTACCGCATCGTGTTCGATCAGGCGATCCTCGATGCGGCGCCGGTCGGTATCCCCAACTGGACGCGAGAGAAGCTGCTCTCGCACTTCGAGTCGCACGCCATGTTCACGCGCGCCGCGACGCTGGAGGAGCTGGCGCGCCGCAACAGCATGAACACCGATGGCCTGGCCCGCACCGTGCAAGCCTACAATGCGGCGGTCGCGAAGCGCGGCGGCGACTCGTTAGGACGAGAGCATCTGCCGTTGCCGATCGTGAAGCCACCGTTCTACGCCATCACACATCTCGGCCATTCCGCCACGTCCTCAACCGGCGTGATGATCGATAAAGACCTGCGCGTATTGCGCGGCAATGGCGAGCCCGTGCCCAATTTGTATGCGGCCGGCGAGGTGTTGGGCAGCGGCGCGACACTAGGTGATGCCTTCGTGCCCGGCATGATGCTGACGCCGGCGCTCGTGCTGGGACGGCTGCTGGGCGAGCGGCTGCCGCTCGGCTGACAAGCTACACATCTTCGGGACGCAGCAGTTCGCTGCATAAGGAGCTCCAATGACCGATCGACGAACCGTCCTGACCGCGCTCCTTGCCGGGGCGGCGACGCGCGTCGGTGCTGACACCACCGACGTGGCAGTGGCTGACTGCACGACCAGAGCCGCACCGCCCAACGTCGATTTTCTGGCCACGGAGCCGCTCTTGAACATCGAGCGCGCGCGCTACTTCATGCGACGCGACGATGTGGACGCGCTGATCGTCACCGATCCAGCCAATGTATTTTATGCCACTAACCAGTGGCCAGCGCTCGACCGCATGGGCTTTCGCCACTCCACCTTTGCGATCGTGCCGCGTGATCCCCAGCGACCACTCACGCTCGTGATGCAGGGCTTTCTACTCTACTACCGCTACGCAGACGAAGTGGACCTGCCCGACCGGATGCTGTTTCCCTACTCCGAGCCGGCGGCCGTCGCGGCCCCCGCCAGCGGCGGTGTCGAGACCGACCCACCTGCCACGCCGATTCGCATGCACCGCGTGCTCGCCGAGTCGCTGCTGACACCGCGCGAGCGACGGCGCCGTGCCGTAGCGGACGCCGCGCAGCCCGTGTCTGCCGGCGCCGATTGGGCGCTGTTGAAGGCCGTGAGGTCCCTCCAGCTGGAGGGCAAGACCATCGCGACCGACAACCCTGTGATCGACGCGACACTCACGCGACGCGGTTGCAAGGCTACATTTCGTGCGGGCGAGGATCTGATCCGCTGGACGCGGCTCGAGAAAACCCCCGCCGAAATCCGCCTGATGAAGATCGCCGCGCGCCACAACGTCGAGGCCGCGATGGCAACCGCACACGCCGCTCGTTCCGCCGGCACCACCCGCGCACTGCGCGCACGCTACTTCGAGGAGTGCGGCCGGCGCGGCAATCAGCCGCTGTTCATCGTGATCAACGGTTCATCATCCGAACGTTTCGATGAGCCGATCGAGGATGGCATGGCCTTCAGCATCGACTGCGTCAGTACCTTCTTGCACTATCACGGCGACTTCGCGCGCACCATCATGATCGGCGAGCCGCACGCCATGATGCGCCGCTGTACCGCCGCGATTCACACTGCCTGGCAGGATATCCGCTCGCAGCTGCGGCCCGGCCTGTCGTTTCCCGATGTGCAGCGACTCGGGCGCGAGTCACTGAAGAAACAGGGCGCCGACTTCAGCGTCAGCTTCCGCCCGCATAGCGTCGGGCTTTATCACTCCGATCACCCGCAGCCCAGCCTAACGACCGGCCGGAGCGTCGAAGGCCTGACATTGGTCGAGAACATGGTCCTGAGCGTCGACTGCCCGGTACTCGATACCGGCATCGGCGGTACGGCACATCTCGAGGATCTCGTGCTGATCGGCCCCACCGGCGCGACGCCGCTGCACGATGTCCCGCCCAACGTCGTGATTGTCTGAACTGAGTACCGACGGCGCGCGACTACGTGCCCCGGTGGCTGAGCAGCGCATCGTCGATAACCAACGTAGTTCGCATAGGCATCAGTTTACAGTGTCCGGATCGGTCAGGTTCAGCAGTAACCGTCCCCAGGCTGCGCGCGCGCTGCTTATCGTCACCGCGCAGCTATTGCCAACGCCATCGGCTGCGCTTCGCGAGATAGTCGTCCAGCCCCGAGCGCGCCAGCACACTCGCGAGTGCCTGTTGCGCACTGCGCACCACTGTGTCCTGACGCAGGCGTAGGTGACTACCGTCCCTAACGACCAATTCGCCATCCACGTAGACGTCACGCACCGCCCAGGGGTCGTTCGAGTAGACGAGATTCGAGATGATCGTCTGCGCAGGCGCGAGCGCCGGCCGATCGATGTCGATGACGATCAAGTCGGCGCGCTTGCCGGACTCGAGTGACCCGATCTCGTTCTCCATATGCAGCGCCGCCGCTCCGCCGCGCGTCAGTAGCTCGAGCGCGAGTTCCGCGGAGCCAAAACTTGCCTGCTCGAGTTGCTGCTTCTGAAAAAGCAGAGCCATCTTCGCCGATTCCCACAGGTTCTGGCTGTTGTTAGTCGAGGCACCGTCGACACCCACGCCGACGCGCACACCGGCGGACAGCAGTTGCGACAGCCGGGCGATGCCCGAGGCGTAGTAGGCGTTCGACACTGGATTGTGCGACAGGCCCGTGCCACGCTCCGCCAGCACGCCGATCTCCTGATCATCCAGCCAGATGGCGTGGGCCAGCAGCGTCTTGGGGCCCAGCACACCCAGACGTTCCAATTCCGTGATACTGCCGTGACCAAAGCGTCGGCGGCTCTCGTCCCGTTCGTCCTGAGAGCTCGCCGCGTGCATCGTGAAAAGCGACCCGCTCTCGACCGCCACCGCATGCATCGCGTGAATCATCTCCGGCGTACAACGCAACACACCGAGCGCCTCGGGACCGACCCTCACGCGATTGGAGTTGAAACGCTTCTGCAATCGGCGCACTTCATCGGCGGCGAAGCCAGGCTTGTCGCGATAGGCCGGCGGGATGTACTGCGCGGCGCCGGATTCGTCGGCGCTGTCCATCGCGATGCGCGACACCACCGCACGGATGCCCGAGCGCTCCACCGCTGTCAGGACCGCGTCGATCATGTCAGGGTGCGCTGCCGGGATCTCGCCACTCGTGGTGGTCGTGACGCCGGTGCACATCAGCTCGAGCAGGGACAGATCCGCCGCCGCTTCCGCCGCACCCGCATCGAGACCGTCGAGCACCGGCCACATGCCCTTGGCAAACCACACGTCGAGCGGCATTTCGTCGTAGATGCCGCGCAGGATGCCGTTGGACAGGTGCGTATGGCAATTGACGAGCCCCGGCATGACGAGGCGATTGCGCAATGAGCGGCGCCCGATGCCCGCCGGCAGCTCGCCGAGTTCGCGCATGGCGCCAACGCGATGGATACGATCGCCACGTAGCCAGACGTAACCGGATCGGTAGGCACGCCGGTCGGCATCCATGGTCAGCACGATGGCGTCTGTTAGTACGGCGTCGCTCGCGGCCTCGCGCTTGCTATTAGGAAGCGCGAATGAAGGTGCGAGGCCCGCCGCGAGTGCGGCTACGCTTGAATGCAGAAATTGCTTGCGTGTCAGTTTGGTCATGGTGCAGCCCTCCGCTCATCGCATTGTACACGGAGGCCTCGGCAAGCACCGAGCGCGGTCGATTAGCTGGGCAAGGGCGAAATCCCGCGGCATTTCGGAAACGTACTGCAGCCCCAAAACTCGTGGCCAGCAGACGGGCCGCTTTTTGCCTTGCGCTTGACCATCGGCGCGCCGCATTTCGGGCACTGCGGCGCAGACGAGCTCTGCGGCCGCTCGCCAACAGGCTTAACAACCGCGACGCCACTGGCGTCTCCCGCCGTGGCGAACTGCGAAGTCCCAACAGATACGTCTTTGAGCATTTGGGCGAGACGCCCGCCGTCGATTAGCTCGATGTTCTGGCCCGCAGCAAACTTGCGTGCCTCTTGCGTGAACGCACCTGATGTCACGACAAACCCGCCCGCTGCACGGCGCGCTGTCAAAACTCCCAACAGTTCTCGGACTATGGGTACGCCAACCGTGAACGCCTTCCATTGCTTGCATTGCACCAGGTAGGCGTCAGAGCCCTTGCGCAACTCGACGTCGACCCCGCCATCCGCGCCGCCCGCAGCACGCTCGATTACCCGATAGCCGCGACGCCGAAAGGCCTCGCCTATCAGTAGTTCGAACTGCTGCCAGCTCAGGGCGCTCACCTTGGCGCGAATGTCTCCGCTTGTCACCGAGTCGTGCAGACTACGGCGCCGATGGCGATCGATAGCGGACATGGCGGCCGCGCCGAGGAAGATCAACGGGAGTGCAAACTGCATGACGGTTGCGAAGTTTCTAAGCGCACCTCCAAACACCATTGGAAGCGCGGTCGCGACGTCACTGGGTAGTCTCGGCGTCACCGGCGGGGATGCAAAGTGGCCTGCGATGAAGTAAGAGCCAATTGCGAGCAGCACACATAACCACCATGGAAGGCGGCTCGCGACGTCCATAAGACTGCCATCAGACTTCTTTCGGCGTCGACTCATCGAAGGTTGATCGTCATTATTATGTTACGAACAACTACACACAGCGCCGGCAGCAAATTTCGTCCGTCGCTGCAGTTGCATTTGATCACTCCCGGTACGCGCGCGTCTACTCCTACTCTCGCAGGACTAGGTTGTCCCACCTCACCGCGCTATTGCTCAGTTGTGTCTGGCCCCATGAGCGACAGAATTGCGCTGTAAACCTCGTCGAATTGGCGACGCGTGTTTGCGTCGAGCGACGCGACCGATTTCTCCAGCGCGTCCAACTTTCGGGCGAGCTCGGCATTCGACGACAGCAATTCGCGCAGCTTCAGGAATGCACGAACGACGTAGACGCTCATTTCGATTGCGCGCGGGCTGTTGAGAACGGTCGCAGCCATGATCGCGCCGTGCTCGGTGAACGCGAGCGGTACGAACTTTCGATGTTGGCCGCGTCCTCGCTTTAAGATCACAATTTGTGATCTTAAAGAATTCACTTCAGATTCAGTCAGTTGCAGCAGAAAATCGGCTGGGAACCGCTCGATATTGCGGCGCACTGCTTGATTGAGCATTCGCGTCTCAACTCCGTAGAGCTCTGCCAAATCGGAATCGAGCAATACGCGCTGCCCGCGAACGATGCGGATCTGATCGGCGATATCGCGTGCCTCGACTGATTCTGATCTTCTTGGCATGCAGTCAGCATTGCCCAATGCAGGCATGACTTGCAGCCTGCGTTCCTGGCACGTTTGTACGGAAATGGTCCGACCACGCCCATGCGCGGGATCTCGAGAGAATTGGCTTCTATCGTCTCGCCTGGGTGCTCCACTGTCGGCTCTTTAAGGTCACAATCTGTGACCTTAAAGAATGCTCGGTTCCACACATCTGGACCACTGCCTGCGCCACTCACACCCTTCCGACAACCGGCCATTTCACTTCAGGTCCGCCTCGAGATCGACCGTGAACCCAATCGGCCGCGACCGTTCTCGCGGTGGCGAAACGGCCAACTGGTGAATAGCCTCGACCAGCTCGCCGATGACTGCATCATGGGAGTCCACTCGTTCGGACAGATCCTCGATGAGCTTCATCAGCTCGCCGCTGACTAACGACGCGCGACGCAGTCGCACGAACGCCCGCATGATCGCGATGTTCACCTGCACGGCAGTGGCGCTGCGCAACACGCTGGAAAGCATTGCCACGCCCTGCTAAGTAAATGCGTGCGGGCAATTGCGTCGGCCGCCGTGTTCAACGCCGGAACTTGAGGTCACAAATTGTGACCTCAAGTTTCTAAGCTCTTGATTGGTAAGCTGAAAAACGAAATCTTGAGGGAACCGATCGCGATTCCGCCGCATGGCCTGCAAGAGCACCTTGGTATCAACGCCATACAGTTGCGCCAGATCCGAGTCCAGCAGCACCGACAATCCCCGGACTGTGAAAATCCGCGATTCCAATTCACCGAGGCTGGGTGCGGACTTGGGCATTGGGTTTCGCCTAACGCAAGTGCTGGCATTGCGGCGAACATGGGGGCCAGCTACCCATTGCCCGCTGACGCCGGCTTGCGGCGACCCCCGCGCCCAGGCTTTGATATCGCAGTTTGCGATATCAAAGCCGACTGCTCATCAGCCGTAAGGCGAAATTCGAAATCTGCGGGAAACCTGGCTGCATTGCGCTTGATCGCCTCATTGAGTCGATGTGTCGGGACTGCGTCGAGCGCCGCCAGATCGGAATCGAGCAACACCCGCTGCACTTGAACGACACGAATCTGACTGGCGACATCAGTCGCAGCAGCTTTTCCAGTGTTGTTTGGCACACCGACAGCATGCCCAACTAACACCTCGGCTTGCAGTCGGCAAATCTGCCCTATTTGCGCAGATTGGGCTGCAGCTGGTGCAGTTTGCCCACAGCGACTAAAGAATAGAACTGGCCCGCCAGAAGTCCGCTAAGCAAACAACCTAGTCGTCCGCCGCCCACGCTTTCGAGGCCACGCCTCGGCTCACTGCCGACAAGCTGCGCAACAAAATGGACTTGGCTCAAGGCGAGCAGTCACCTGCCCTTCGGCCACTCGGCCGTGAAGCCGATTCCTCGGCGAGCCGGTTCGGGAAACTGAGTGAGCCGGCGGATCTCGGCCAGGAGCTTGAGTATGGCGGCGTCGTTCGTGGCGAGCTTGCCGCCGTGGCGTTCGACCTCACGGCCAAGCTTATCGACACGCGCAGCCAGCTCGGCATTGGCCGCAACGCCTGTGCGCATACGCACGAACGCCCGTACGATCAATACGCTGACCTCAACAGCCCGTTCCGAACGCAGTACGTTCGACAACATCAGACGACCGTGGTCCGTAAAGGCAAGCGGTAGAGCGGTCGGGTTCCTATGCCGCTGGGAACCGGTCGCAATTTGCGACCGGTTCAGCGCAGACCATTCAATCGCGGTAAGCCGAAACATGAAATCGGCGGGAAACCGGCCGCTATTGCGCCGGACCTGTTCATTCAAACGCTTGGTCGGCACACCGTACGACGCGGCCAAATCCGCATCCAGCAT
>JAWLAE010000009.1:5000-49710 GCA_041395625.1 Steroidobacteraceae bacterium
GCAGCTAGGCCTGACGGGCGAAGACGTCGCTACCCACACCCGCGAGGTGACGTTGGCGGACGGTTCCGCCGGTACGGTGCCTTATGTGGGGCCGATCCAGCTCCGTTTCAAGAATCGGGCCTGTTTCGTCGGTGCGATGGTGCTGGGCGATCAGGTGCTGCTGGGGGCGATCCCGCTCGAGGACATGGATCTCGTCGTAATTCCGGCCACGCGCCAGCTAGATGTGAACCCGGCGAGCCCCAATTTTGCCACCTCGATCGCCAAACGCGGCGCGCAGGCAGCGCGGCTAGCCGCCAGTCAACTCTAGCCACTTGAACTTGTGCTTGCCGACCTGCAGCAGATGCCTGCCGGCCTCGAGCTGATGATCGCGGCTGCTCACTTTCGCCAGGCCCTCGGCACTGCCACCAGTACGCACCGCTCCCTGGTCGATCAGGCGGTTGGCCTCCGACGTGCTCGGCGCCAAACCTGCGGCTTTCAGCGCATTCGCGAGCCGCAGCGGCGCACCCGCGAGCGTGACCGACTCTATTTTGTCCGGCACTGCGCCCTGCTGAAAACGTGCGACGAACGTGTCACACGCGGCAGCACCCGCGCCGGCGCCGTGGAAGCGATCTACCAACTCCATTGCCAGTTCGAACTTGACGTCGCGTGGATTGCGTCCACCCGCGACAGCTTTTTTCAAGGTCGCGATGTCCGCCAGCGGCCGGAACGACAGCAGCTCGAAGTAGCGCCACATCAGATCATCCGAGATCGACATCAGCTTGCCGAACTGCGTATCCGCAGACTCGTCGATGCCGACGTAGTTACCAAGCGACTTCGACATCTTGTTGACGCCGTCGAGCCCCTCGAGGAGCGGCATGGTGATGACCACTTGCGGCTCCTGTCCGTACGCCTCCTGCAACTGGCGACCTACCAACAAATTGAATTTCTGATCCGTGCCGCCGAGTTCCACGTCGCTCTTGAGCGCCACCGAGTCATAGCCCTGCGCCAAGGGATAGAGGAACTCGTGGATCGAAATCGGCTGATTGCCCTTGAAGCGCTTGGCGAAGTCGTCACGCTCGAGCATGCGGGCGACGGTGTGCTTGGCGGCAATCTCGATCAGCCCGGCAGCGTTCATTGCGCCAAACCAACGCGAATTGAAATCGATGCGCGTCTTAGCCGGGTCCAGGATCTTGAAGATCTGCTGCTTGTAGGTGGCGGCATTGGCCTCGATCTGCGCGCGCGTCAGCGGCGGCCGCGTGACGTTGCGGCCGGTGGGATCGCCGATCATGCCGGTGAAGTCCCCGATAAGAAAGGTAACTTCATGCCCGTACCGCTGGAACTGCCGCATCTTGTTGATGAGCACGGTGTGCCCCAGATGCAGATCAGGCGCCGTCGGGTCGAAGCCGGCTTTGATCTGCAATGGCTTGCCGCGCCGCAGTTTGCGCGCCAACTCCGCGGCGACCAGGATTTCTGCCGTGCCGCGATTCAGCTCGGCCAGTTGCGCCTCCAGATCAGCGGGCAGCGGCAGGTTGGAAGCTTCGGTCATCGAGTACTCATTGGGGCAGGGGTGGGGGGCATGCGGTATCGGCAAACGGATTCTGCAGGCAAAGCGCTGGCGAGTCACAGATCGTTCCACAGCCAGTTGACCCTGTGTCGACCCACGCGTTACGGTGTCAGTCTTTCGGTTTATGTGAAGTGTAGAGCATGGCGATCGTGGTTCAGCCAACTTGGCGCGGATTGTCCCTGAGGCGGGCGGCCTGGCTGCAGGCACTTGCGATTGCGCTGGTGTTGTTTGCCTGGTACCGGGTGGAGGAGCCCGCGTCGCTCGAGCCGCTGGTCGCAGTAGCGCAGTCCGACGCGGCGACGATCAATATGGCTGCGCCGGAACCGGCGCTCCCGGCGCCCGGCGCGGCAACCGACATCCAGCAGGCCAACGTGGGCTCCACGATCGAGGTGATCGTCGGACGCAACGACACGCTGGATCGTATTTTTCGCCGGCTGGAGCTCGACCTGACGGATCTAGCGAACCTGCGGGCGCTGCCCGACCTGCGCGGCAAGCTCGATCGCCTGTACCCAGGGGATCTGGTCAAGGTAATACACGACGACGGCACCCTGCTCGGTCTCGAGCGCCGTCTATCAGACAGCGAAACCTTGAAAGTGACGCGGGCCGATTCGGGCTTCGCGGCCGATGTCCTCGAAAATCCGCTCGACGTACGGGTGCTGACGGCGCAGAGCACGATTCGCTCTTCACTTTTTCAGGCCACCAGCGATGCCAATCTGTCGGATGCGATCGCGGTGCGCATTGCCGACGTGTTCGCCTATGACATCGATTTCGTGCTGGATATCCAGCAGGGCGACAGCTTCGTCGTCACCTACGAACAAATCTGGCGTGACGGCAAGTATCTGCGCGACGGCAATATCCTCGCGGTCAAGTTCATCAACAACGGTCGCGAGTACCGCGCGCTGCGCTATACCGATGAGTCCGGCCACGCGGACTACTACGCTGCCGACGGCGCCAGTCTGCGCAAGGCATTCCTGCGTGCCCCGCTCGAGTTCTCGCGTGTCAGCTCGCGCTTCAATCTGTCGCGCCGCCACCCAGTGCTCAACCGCATTCGCGCCCACAAGGGCGTGGACTACGCGGCCCCGAGCGGTACGCCAGTGCGCGCCGCGGGTAGCGGGCGGGTGCGCTTCGTGGGCCGCAAGGGCGGTTACGGCAACGTCATCGAGCTCGAGCATTCACGCGGGATCGTCACTGTCTACGGTCACCTGTCCCGTTTTGCCAAAGGTATGAAGCGCGGTGCCAAGGTCGATCTCGGCAAGGTCATCGGCTATGTCGGCATGACCGGCCTCGCGACCGGTCCGCACCTGCACTACGAGTACCGTCTCAACGGCAGCCACAAGGACCCGCAGAAAGTGCCGTTGCCGAAAGCGGAGCCGATTCCAGCCGCACAGCTGGCCTTGTTCAAGGAGCAGACCGCCGGGTTGAGCCGCTCGCTCGATTTCCCGGTCGGGCCGTTGCTGGTCGCCCGTTAACTGCGCGCGGCTAGATCGATTGCAGGTTGCGTGAATCTGCAATGACCCTGTCTCAGGCTGCTGCTATGGACCAACCCGACCTCCGCGCACCGGCCAATTACATCAATCGCGAGATGTCGTTGCTCGCTTTCAATCGGCGCGTGCTCGAGCAGGCGCTGGATTCCACCAACCCGCTGCTCGAGCGCCTGAAATTTCTCTGCATTTCTTCCAACAACCTGGACGAATTCTTCGAGATCCGGGTCGCCGGGCTCAAGCAAAGGCTGGAGCTGGGGTCGGATCAGCCGGGAGCCGACGGCTTCTCGGTCATCGAGCAGTTACAGGCGATCCACGACGCGACGACGGAAATCGTGCGCGAGCAGGCCCGCTGCCTCAACGACGTACTTCTGCCGGCGATGCGATCTGTTGGCATTGAACTGTTGCCGCGCACCCAATGGGACAGCGAAACCCGCGCCTGGCTGGAACGCTACTTCGAACTGGAAGTGGAGCCCGTGCTGTCACCGCTCGGGCTCGATCCCGCGCGCCCCTTCCCGCGCATCCAGAACAAGAGCCTGAACTTCATCGTGCGGCTCTCGGGCAAAGATGCCTTCGGACGCAACAGCAATCTGGCGATCGTGCAGGCACCGCGCTCGCTGCCGCGCGTGGTTCCGTTACCCAATAACAACGGCGGCACGCGCCGCATGGTGCTGCTGTCGGCGATCGTGCAGCACTTCGTCGCCAGCCTGTTCTCTGGCATGGAAGTGCTGGGCTGTTACCAGTTCCGCGTGACACGCAACAGCGACCTGTTCGTCGATGACGAAGAAGTCGACGACCTGCGCCGTGCGCTGGAGGGCGAGCTGGCGCATCGCCGCTATGGCGCCGCGGTGCGGCTCGAAGTATCCAAGGACTGCCCGCCCGAGTACGACGACTTCCTGATAAAGCAGTTCCAGCTGTCCGAAACGGACTTCTATGAGGTCACTGGCCCTGTGAACCTGAACCGCCTCGGTGCGATCTACGATCTCGCGCAGCGGCCTGATCTCAAGTATCCGATCTTCACCCCCGGCTTGCCGAAACGGCTGGCAGGACATGTCGATATCTTCGCCGCCATACGGCACAAGGATGTGCTGCTGCACCACCCCTATCAGGGCTTCGCGCCGATCCTCGATTTCCTGCGCCAGGCGGCCCAGGACCCCCAGGTACTGGCGATCAAGCAAACGCTGTACCGTACCGGCAACGACTCGCCGATCGTCGATTCGCTAGTGGCGGCGGCGCAAGCTGGCAAGGACGTAACCGTGATCATCGAGCTGCGCGCGCGGTTCGATGAAGAGGCCAATATCGAATTGTCCAATCGGCTGCAGGAAGCCGGTGCGCACGTCATGTACGGCGTAGTTGGCTACAAGACCCACGCGAAGATGCTGCTGGTCGTGCGCCGCGAAGGTGACGGCATTCGCCGTTACTGTCATCTCGGCACGGGCAACTATCACCCCAAGACTGCGCGCGGCTACACCGACTACGGCCTATTCACCAGCGATGCGGAAGTGGGGCAGGACGTGCACGAGCTGTTCCTGCAACTCACCAGTCTCACCCAGACACCGCGACTCACAAGGCTGATCCAGTCGCCGTTCGGCCTGCATGCGGCAATGCTGGCCAAGATCGAGCGCGAGGCAGCGCATGCGCGCAACGGCAGGCCGGCACGCATCGTCGCGAAAATGAATTCACTGGTGGAACCGGAAGCCATCGAAGCGCTGTATCGCGCATCGTGCGCGGGCGTGAAAATCGATCTCATCATCCGTGGCGTCTGTGCGGTGCGCCCGGGAATCCCAGGCGTGTCCGAGAACATCCGCGTGCGCTCGATCGTCGGCCGTTTTCTCGAACACTCGCGCGTGTTCTTCTTCGAGAACAACGGCGACCCAGAATTGTTCCTCTCGAGTGCTGACTGGATGGAGCGCAACTTCTTTCGGCGGGTCGAAATCGCCTTTCCGGTCAAGCGGCGTTCACATCGCGACCGCATACTGCGCGATCTCGACACCTACCTGCGGGACAACACGCAGGCGTGGGAACTGCAGCGCGATGGCAGCTATGTCCGACTGCAGCCAGGCAATGAACCGCCGGTGACGGCACAACTGGAATTGCTGTCGTCGTACGCGCTGGGCGCGCCGCACCTCGCTACCGGCTAGGTTGTTGCGCGAGCGGCAGCCGTGGCGGCCATAGCGATCGCGTCGAACAACTTGCGCTGCGCGTGGCTGCCGCCTAACAACTGTACTCGTTCCCGGACTGGCGCCAGCAAGCGTGCGGCGTCCGAGTAGTCGCCCTGCCGAAATCGCAGCAAACCTTCGCACAGGTCGCCGTTGACGCTCGCCGTCACCAGGGAGACGGTCTGCACGGGCGCCGCAGCGGCATGCTCGCGGAGCGCCGCCAGCATTGCGCCCGCCTGTTCAATGCGACCTGCGGCCGCCAACGCCAGCACATAGTGTGCGTCGATGAACGCAAAATAACGTACGCCGTTGAGCGCCTGCACTTTGTCCGCAACTGCCTGCCAGCGATCGCCGACATCGACGCCGGCGAGCTCCAGGCGTTGCAGCAACGAAATGTCGTTGGTCAGGTCCAGATACTCGTCCGACTTGGGATCCCACAACTGCTCGTCGTACAGACGCAGAACGGTAGCGTGCTCGCCGCCGTGCAGGTGCTGCAATGCGCGGTGCCACCACAGGTGATACCGGAAGTTGTTGAGCGCATTCCAGTGCGGCTCGAGCCCCCGTAGCCACTCGATGCCCTCGGCCGGACGCGCCTGCATTTCGTAGACGTGCGCGACGGCGTGCACCCCCCAGGCGTCCGCCGGATTCAGATCGATCGCCTGGCGCCCGAGCCGTTCGGCGTCGCGATACTCGCCGTTTTCCTCCTGGCCAAACGCGTACAGGCTCAGGACGAAGCCGTAGCCAGGATCCTGCGGCCGCCAGTGCTCCAGCACCCGCGCGACGCTGTCGCGCAACTTGCGCGAGTCGCCGCGGTAGAAGTGAAAGAAATTGGCCAGCTTGAGTGCGAGCAGATCGCGCGGATGCTCGGCCAGGATGCTCTCGTACGCCTGTGCAGCCGTGCCCAATTCGCCGCGTATCCAGGCGTCTAGCCCCGCCATATGCAGTCGCTCTCGATCATCGGCACCGTGGTCGGCGGCGAGCGTCCGTGCGGCGGCCAGTGCGACGACCGCACGCGGCAGGATGGCCGGGATCGCCATGAACTGGAAAAACAGCCCTTTCAGTAAATGTGCCATCAACATGTCGGGATCCGCGGCCAGGGTCGTCTTCAAGCACGCGCCGATGTCGCGCCGAAAGCCGGCATAAGCCAGCACCGTTTCGTCGAAGGCGGCGACCGCCGTGTCGTTGGCTGCCGTGAAGTGCAGTCCGACCGCATTCGGATACATCATCGAGCTCCGATCGACGTCACTGTCAGTTTGAATTCCATCAGCTTCAGCAAATCGGTCTCATTCTGCAAGTCCGCGTCGGTCAACGGATGGTCGTCGAGCCATTGCTGCGGGAAGCCGAGCTCCAAGCCGCGCTTGCGCGGCGTCAGCACGATGTCGGGCAATTTGGTCGAGCTGCGCCCGCGATGTAGCAACACGGCCAGCCGGAGCAGTACCGCCATGAATGGCACGCGTTCATGCCATGGAGGCCGCAGCTCCGTCAGCCGCTCGGCGCTGGGTTTGCGTCGGTGCAGCGCGACGAGTTGCGCCAGCAACATCTGTTCTTCGCGCGTAAAGCCAGCCATGTCGGCGTGTTCCAGCAAATAGGCACCGTGACGATGGTAGCCGCTGTGCGCCACGTCGAGCCCGATCTCGTGCAGCCGCGCCGCCCAGCGCAGCAGTTGCTCGGTATCGGGATCAGCGAGGTCCCAGATCTCCTCCACCTGCTGGAGGAACGCGAGCGCCGTGTTCTCGACACGCTCGGCTTGCTCGAGATCGACATGGTAGCGCTGCTGCATGCCGCGCACGCTGCGCTCGCGCGCGTCCTCGTCGGTATAGCGGCCTAACAAATCATACAGCAGGCCCTCGCGCATGGCGCCATCTGCCACCCGCATCTGCTCGATACCGAGTTGCTCGAATACCTCCGCCAGGATGGCCACCCCACCGGCAAAAGACTTGCGCCGCTCGGCATTCACCGAATCGAGCGGCAGATCGCGGATGTGATCGATCGCAGTCATGCTGGCGAGGATCAGCTCGAGACCATCGATCGTGATCTCCGTGGCGGTCGGCTGCAGCTCGCGCACTGCATCGCCGATTGCTCGCACCGTGCCGGCACTGCCGACGGCCTGATCCCAACCGCGGCGGCGAAAAGCGGCTTGGTAGGGCTCGATCGCCAATCGCGCCGCCAGCCTGGCTCGCGCGAACCGCTTCGCCGACAGACGGCCGTCCGCGAAGTACTGCTCGCTCAACCGAACACAGCCAATCGTCAGACTCTCCAAAGCGAGCGGCGCGAGCCCTTCACCGATGATGATTTCCGTACTACCGCCGCCGATATCGCATACGAGGCGACGCTCAGGCGTGGGCGCCATGGTGTGCGAGACGCCGGAATAGATCAGCCGCGCCTCCTCGATGCCCGAAATGATCTCGATCGGGTGCCCGAGCGCCGCGCGGGCGCGTTCTACGAAGGAATCCGTGCGCCGTGCCATGCGCAGGGCGCTGGTGCCCACCACGCGCACACTGTTCGCTCGCATGTCCCGCAATCGTTGACCGAAGCGCTCCAGGCAGGCGAGCGCACGTGCCGCCACTTCCTTGTTGAGCCGGCCGTCGGGTTCGATGCCCGCAGCCAGGCGCACCATTTCCCGTAGCTTGTCGAGCACTGTGAGCTGGCCATGGCTATGACGCGCCACGACCATGTGGAAACTGTTGGAACCGAGATCGACCGCGGCGAGTACCTCGGGGATCGCTTTCGCGGCCCGGCGCGCCACCGGCGTCAGCGAGGGATCAGGCGGCCGCGAAAGAGGAGCCGCAGCCGCAGCTCGTAGTGGCGTTGGGGTTGCGGATGACGAACTGCGAACCCTCCAGACCTTCCTTGTAGTCGATTTCGGCGCCGTTGAGGTACTGATAACTCATCGGGTCGACCAGCAGCGTCACGCCCAGGTTCTCGACCCGCGTATCGCCGTCCTGCTCCTCTTCGTCGAACTCGAAACCATACTGCAGACCAGAGCAACCGCCGCCTTGCACGAAAACGCGCAACTTGAGCTTGGGATTGCCCTCGGCACGGATGAGGTCGCCAACCTTGCGGGCGGCTGAATCGCTGAACACCAGTGCGTCGGTCGTAATCATGAACAAGAACCTGCGGCCAAAGCCATCGCTAACTTGGAGTCACAGTCTAGGTAATCGTTCCGAGCGGGTCAAAGCGGCGCGTGTTTGTGGCAGCCGTGCGGGCGGCCGGTCAGGCAATCTTGGTCGACCCTGTCAGAATCTCTTCGTCCGTGACCGGCGAACTGCTCACAGGCGCTTGCAGCACTGGCTGCTGGGCCTTGGCCCCGGACAGGGGCATCAGCTTGCCCGTAATCACGGCTCCCGGCGCCATTTCGATGATGCCGTAACTGACATTGCCGTTCACTCGCGCCTGGCTGCCCATGACGACCCGCTCGCGCGCGAATATGTCGCCGTTGATACTGCCGTTGAGGACGACGTTGGCTGCTTCCACCGTGCCCTCTACTCCACCGTGCTCGCTGATCGACAATGACGACTTGCCGTCGCCGGCGCTGCGGACATTGCCGACGACTCGGCCGTCGAGATGCAGTCCGCCGGAGAACTCGATATCACCGACCAGCTTGGCGGACTTGCCGACCAGGGTATCGATGCGCGGATTCGTGTGCTTCTTGCGACCAAACATCTCTTCGGCTCCCTAACTGCTCTCGACATTCCAGATTAGCGACTGCTGCAGCGGCGCCACGCCACGCCGGCTGGAGCGGATCTCGACCTGCAGCTCTTCGGGCTTCAGATCGGCGGGCAGCTGGATCGCCTCGTCGATGTTCTCGAGGTAGCGGAATGTGAACGGCAGCTCGCGCTTCTTGCCGCCCGTGAGCGCCTCGAAATCGAGCCGCGCGGTCTTGCCCGCTTGACTCCCGGACACTGCGAAGGTCACCGTCCCGCTGACGACCGCATCCGGCCGTACCGGCTGCACCAGCGTGAGCCGTACCCGATACGCGTTCGGCTCCTCGGTCGCTGCGATACTGAGATTCTGCACCTTGACCTCGCTGGCATTTGCGCCCTGCGTCACGATGCCGCGATAAAAAGCCAATTCCTGACTGAGGCTCGCCACCTGGGCCTGCAATTCACCGATCGTGCGCTGCACCTCGAGGCGCTCGTTCGACTGGCCGATGTCGGATGTTTCGAGATGCGCGATCTGGCCCTGCAGTTCCGCCAAGGTCGCATCTCGTTGGTCGATTTGCGCGCGTAGCCGCGAGCGCTCCCGCAGCGCAGCGAGACTGTCATAACCTGCGTTGTAGCGCCCGAGCTCGAACGTTGCGTACAACGCCGACAGGACCGCGAGGGCGAGCGCGCCGACGGTGAACCAGCGACGCGCGGGCGAATACGCCCTGACGACCAGCTGCGGGGGTACATCGGCCATAGCGGAGCTCGTGGACGCGGCCGTCAGGCCGGTAACGCAGCCGGGTGCTGCGGCTCCCACCAGTCGGGATAGGGTGGTGGCCCGGCGGGGTGTGCGAGCGACGACAGCTCGTGCAGCGCCTGCACATAGACGGGCCGTTTGAAGAAGATCACCTCGCGCACGGGTTCCCACCAGGACGTCCAGCGAAACTGATCGAATTCCGGCTCAGTCGTGGCATCGAAACGAAACGCCAGATCGGGTTGCGTGCACTGCAACAAATACCAGCGCTGCTTCTGGCCGACGCAGAAGGAATCGGCGCCACGTCGCCGGTAGCGCTTTGGCAAGTCATAGCGCAACCAGTCCTGGGTGGCGCCGATCAGGCTCACGGCGGCCTTCTCCAAGCCAATCTCCTCCTTGAGCTCGCGAAACAGAGCGTCTTCTGGCGCTTCGTTGCGGCGTACCCCGCCCTGCGGAAACTGCCAGCCACGGCCGCCGACGCGGCGGCCAAGAAATACGTCGCCCTCGGGGTGCATCAGCACGATACCGACATTCGCCCGATAGCCATCCGAGTCGATCGAGTCCGTCATGGCGTCTCTTTTACCTGCCGCGTCGCGCCGCGACAAGCACAGGTGCCACAAGTCCGGGGATGCGTCAGGTCACGGTCACCGGTTCGCACTCGACGCGGCCCCGCCCCGCCCGTTTGGCCCGATAGAGCACTGCATCAGCTGCAGCCACCAGCCGCTCGGCCACTGCATGCGCGTCACGATCGCCAGCGGCGGGTCGCGCTGCGGCGACGCCGATCGACAGGCTCAGTTTGACCGCCGTGCCATCCGGCAGCGTCACGGCGGCACCACCACCCGCCGCGTGAATCCGGCGCGCCAGAATCTCCGCCTCTGCGATGCCGGCGCCGGGTAGCAGGACCGCGAACTCGTCGCCTCCATAGCGCGCGCCAGTGTCGCTGCCTCGAATCGACCGTTCGATGCGGCGGCCGATTTCCGTGAGGATAGCGTCACCGGCCAGGTGCCCGTGGCGGTCGTTGATTGTCTTGAAGTGATCGACGTCGATCATCAGGCACGCCACGCTGCCGCGTTGCCGCTCGGCGCGTGCCACCTCCTCACGGAGCCTCCCCTGCAGATAGCGGCGGTTGTAGAGGCCTGTCAGATAGTCGGTCACGCCGCTCAACGTCAGCCGTGTGCGATTCACCGTATTCTCGAGGCAGATCGAAATGATCACGCCGAGGTGGCCGAGGAAATCGCTGGCGAGATCGCGCGTGAAGCGCCGGCTGTCGAGACTGGCGAACGCGAGCACACCGATCGAGCGCCCCTCGCGCGGCAGCGGAATGAGCGCCACACTGCCCATGCGCAGCTTCGTTGCTAACAAGCCACGATGAGCCTCACGCTGATAGGGACCGAGCCATGGGCGATCGGCCGTCTCGAGCTGTGGCGCAAAGCGGGCGATCGACTCGAGGAAGTGCACTTGCGCCAGCACCGCCGGCGAACACTTCTCGGCGGCAACCATGTGTCGCAACTCGTGCTGTGGATCCAGCACGTTCAACGTGACGCTATCGAGCGCGTAGGCCTCCCGCAGACCGTTGACCGTACGCTCGAACAGCTCGGAGAGCGACGTGGCGCGCAACAGCTCCAGCTCCCGCGCTTGCGTCTTCTGCAACAGGGTTTCATTGCGCGTTACTTGCTCGAGTAAATTTCGGAACCGCTGCCGCAGGGCGTCATGGGCCTCATCAGTGGCACCGCGCTCAGGCTTAATGCGATGTGGATCGTCGGGCTTGTTGGGCGACATGGCTGCTGATCCCTTCGCTCAGCTGACGGCGGTCAGGCGCGCCGCTCAGTGACAGAGCGGCGGTCTTCCAGATAATCGCGCCCGCGCTGCATCAGGCCGGCAAATTCGGCCGCATCACGCGACAGCACTGCCGTGCGGATACGCTCGACCGCCTTGGCCAGAGCCTCGAGGGATTCGGCACCGTAGTCATTGAGACTCTGGATCTCGTAGTACAGGTCAGGGCTTTCCTGTGCCACGAGCGTCGCCACGTCGAGCTGGGAATCGAACGTGGTCGAAGACATGCGCGCCAGCCGCGGCGCCGCCTCGCCACTCTCGGCGAGGGCTGTGAAGAACGCAATATTCAACGCATGCGACAAACCGAGTACGTAGGCGATCAAGCGGTCGTGCTCGTCGAGACTCATGACCACCTGCTCGACCATCGTCGGCGCGAACAGTTCCTGCGCCGCCTGCAATGCCGCCGCGGAACCCAGGTCGATGAAGATGACGTGCCGGCCGGACAACAGTTCGGTGCTCGGCCCAAACATCGGATGGACCGACGTAACGCGACAGCCGTGCGACTTCAACGCCAGCAAGCCGGACCGCAGCGGCGATTTCAGCGAACCGACGTCGAACACGATTCCCTGCGGTCGGCGCAGCGCCAGATCGCGCAGAATGGCGTCCGTGGCCCCGAGCGGCGTAGCCACGATGATGAAATCCTGTACGAGCGGCGAGGTTCGCCAGTCGCCGGCGTCTAGATGCGGCGCCGGTGCGCCCGCAGGATCAGCGATCTCGACCACGAAGCCCTGCGACGCCATGAAATCGGCGAACCAGCGGCCGATCTTGCCGGCACCGCCGATGATCAGCGCACGGCGACCGCTGCCCGCGCCGCGCGCGGCCACACTCGCCTGCTCCTGCGTCGTCAGCGAGGAACGAATCAACAGTCGCAGCAGGCTCTCCGCCACTTGCGGCGACACGCCGAGTTCCGTGGCTGTTGCGCGTGCTCCCAGCAAGACATCGCGTTCTCGATTGTAGTCACGCGTCGGATAGCCCGTCGCTCGTTTGGCGCGCGCGATGTCGCGGCTAACAGCCTGCCGCTCCGCCACCAGAGTCAGCAGCTGGCGGTCGATCTCGTTCAGTCTGCCGCGCAGTTCTTCGAGTGTCATATTGTCCGTTGTGCAGGATTCGGAGCACCCCTTGTATCGACCTGCCGCCCGTCCCGCAAGCCGAAACTGCTGGCAGGCGTCGGCTTGGGTTAACATTCAACTGATGTCGCTCTACAACGAATTGCTGCCTGACCCGCTGCCTGCCGAGCCCTTGTCGGTCGCGGCCACTTGGCTGGCCGACGCTTGGGGCTCGCGCGATCAGCCCAACCCCAACTCGATGGTACTGGCCACCGCGACGCTCGACGGGCGGCCGTCGGCGCGCGTGGTGCTCTGCAAGGACATACACGCCAATCCCGGGTACCTCACTTTCGTCAGCAATTACGACTCGCGCAAAGGCGAGGAACTCGCCAGCAATGACCGTGCTGCGGTCGTCATGCACTGGGACCATGCACACCGACAGTTGCGGATCGAAGGCATCGTGCGCCGGGCACCGGCGCATGAGAGCGATGAATATTTCCGGTCGCGTCCGTGGCAGCGGCGGATCGGCGCCTGGGCTAGCGCGCAGAGCCAGCCCTTGGCGGCCCGGCAAGATCTGTTCAGGCAAATCGAGGCCGCCGCCGCACGATTCGGTACGCCGACGCCCGGCCCAGAGAATGAGAACGACAGCCTCGACGTCGTATTCGATATTCCGCGGCCGCCATTCTGGGGCGGCTACCACCTGTGGGCCGACTCAGTGGAGCTTTGGGTCGAGGGCGAATCACGGTATCACGAGCGCGCACGCTGGACGCGCACACTGACAACTAACACCGATCCCCCGCAGCCAGGTGCCTGGCAGGCGACTCGACTGCAGCCTTAGTAAGAAATCGCCTCCCGCACCAGCTCGTGCAAGTGGCCATTGCTGGCCAGCACTGTGGTTGTATCGAGACCAACAGCACCGCCCCGCAGATCGGTGAAGCGCCCGCCCGCCTCTTCCACGATCACCACGAGCGCCGCGATGTCGAGGATATTGACGTCCGATTCCACCACCGCATCGAGCGCACCGCGCGCGAGCAGATGATAGTGCACGAAGTCCCCGTAGCCCCGGATACGATTCACCTGCTGCACCAGCGATCCGTAGCGGGGCCACGCAGCCGATGCGGCTAACGATTTGAGGTTGCCGCTCGAAACGATGGCTGCATCGAGAGTACCGGTGTTGCTGACCGCGATTCGCCGGCCATCGAGCCAGGCGCCGCCACCTCGCTCCGCCCAGGCCAGCTCGCCGTACGCTGGTGCACTGGACACACCCAGCACCAGGCGCCCCTCGCGCAGCAATGCAATCTGGGTAGAGAAGAACGGGCATTCGCGCACGAACGACTTGGTGCCGTCGATCGGATCGACCAGCCAGACGCTGGCGGCATCCATGGAGTGCCGACCGGTTTCTTCGCCATAGAACCCGTAGTCTGGAAACCGGGCGGTGAGCAGATCGCGAATTGCCTGTTCAGCTTTGACATCCGCCTGCGTGACCGGCGACTTGTCAGCCTTGGTGATCACCTCGAGGTTCCGCCGGTAGAGGTCCTGGATGACGGCGGCTGCCGCGCGTGCGGCGTCGAGCGCTGCCGCCAGTTCCGGGCTCGCGGTCGACGGCGTGTTGTGCGAAGGTTGCGTGGACATTCGTGCAGGGTGCGTGAGCGTCGTCGCGGCTGTCAACGGGCTCGAACGCAACGGACACAGGATGGTATGACTCATGGGCAAGCGGCTTTCCAAGATCTACACGCGCACCGGCGACGACGGCACGACAGGTCTGGGTGACGGTACGCGCGTTCGCAAGGACCACGCGCGTGTCGATGCCTATGGAACGGTGGACGAAGCCAACAGCAGTATCGGCGTGGTGCTTGCCGTTGCCGACATCCCCGACGCCGTGCGTCGCTGCTTGACTGAGGTGCAGCACGACCTGTTCGATCTCGGCGGCGAGCTGTGCATCCCGGGCCATACCCTGATCCGCGCGCCGCAGATCACTCGTCTGGAGCACGAACTGGATGACTTCAACACCGCGTTGCCCGCCCTCGAAGACTTCATTCTGCCTGGCGGCGGTCCGGCTGCGGCGGCCTGTCACCTTGCCCGTACTATCGTTCGGCGCGCCGAGCGCTGCGTCTGGGCGCTCGCGGACAGCGAACCGGTCAACGACGCGGTACCGCGTTACCTCAATCGACTCTCAGACTTACTGTTCGTCATCGCCCGGGTACTTGCACGGCACGAGCATGGTACGGAAGTGCTCTGGCGGCACGATCGGGGTGCCCGCACCGACTAACGAGTAGAGAGCAGTCCTGCTACCGCTGCGTCGCTCAATGCAGCATGCTCGAAGCTCGGTACGACCGCGGCGAGCACCGACCCTGGCTTGCTGCGACACTGGTGCAGCAGCGCCTCGACCGCGGCCGCAGGCAGCGGTTTGGCCAGCAGGAATCCCTGCGCCTCGGTACAACCGTGCTCGCGCAGCAGCTGCAACTGCAACGGTGTCTCGACGCCTTCGGCGACGACTCGCAGGCCCAGGCGCCGGCCCATCGCGATGATCGCGGCGCAAATCGCCTGCTGACTGGTCGCCTCACCCAGATCTGCCACGAACGACCGGTCCACCTTCAGCGCATCGAGCGCGAAACTCCTCAGATAGGACAGTGACGAATATCCTGTACCGAAATCGTCGACGGCAACATGTACGCCGAGCGCATGGACCTCGGCCAGAGTCCGCGCGGCAACCAGCTCGTCCACCATCAGCATGCTCTCGGTGATTTCGATCTCGAGCGCGGCGCCGGGCGCACCCGCGCTCAACAGATGTCCCCGCAGCCAAGCTGTGAATTCGCCGCGCAGGAAGTGGGTCGCCGAAATGTTGACTGCCACACGCATAGCCGCGGCGCCCTGCCCACGCCAGACAGCCACCTGACGCAATGCCGTACGCATCACCCAATCGGTCAGGGCAGCCATCAGGCCGGCCTGCTCCGCCACCGGGATGAAGATGTCTGGACCAACGGCGCCGCGCGTGGGATGTCGCCAGCGTGCCAACGCTTCGATTCCGACGATGCGCCCCGACGTCAGGTCGAACTGCGGCTGGTAGACCAGCGACAGGGATTCCTGCTCGATCGCCCGTCGCAGCTCCCCTTCGAGCTGCACGCGCTCGGCGAGCCGTGCATGCAGCTCGGCGTCATAGATCGCGCTGCGGGCCGTGCCCGTGGCGCGCGCCTCGCCCAGCGCCGTACTGGCGGTACGCAACAGGCTGTCGCTGTCGACGCCATGTTCCGGGAACAACGCCACACCCACCGATGCGGTCAGATGCATTTCTTCGTCGCCATGATTGAATGGCTGGGAGAAGGAACTCATGCAACGCGCGATCAGATTCGTTACGTCGGCGTCCGAATCGATCGACCGTACGAGTACGACGAACTCCGCCCCACCGAGCCGCGCTAGCGTCACCGGACCAGAGCCATCGAGCGCGGCGCCAACCACGCGCCGCAAGCGTGCGGCTACCACGCGCAACAGGCCGTCCGCAAATACGTGTCCACGGCTGTCATTGAGGCGGCGGAAATCATCGAGGGCCAGATGCATCACGGCCAGTCGGTGTTCGGTCGTGCGCGTCAGCGGCAGCGCATCGCCTAACAACTTGAACAGGAACTCGCGATTCGGCAGACCGGTGAGCAGATCGAAGTACGCCAGCTGCCGGATGCGCGCTTCGGCCCGATGCCGCTCAGTGACGTCGCGCAGTACGGCCAGTGTCCGGCCGTTGTCGTAGGGCACGAGGCGACTCTCGAAGCGACGACTGTTGACGCCGGCGTCGATGCCGAACTCCAGTTCGACGACACGCGCTTCGGCACGACTCATCGCGATGGCACGTATGAGTTCATCGGCCTGTTCGGGCGCTACCAGCTCGTGCACGTGTCGACCCACGACGGACCCGGAATCCGTCTGCGGTAACGACAGCATGTCGGCAGCTCCCAGCTCATCGACGACGCGATCGGCGCTGTCGATCACCCACAGCAGATCGGGCAGCGCGCTGAGCAGCGCGCGATGACGCCCCTCACTCGATTCCAGGGCGGTGATCAGGCTGCCACCGCGGACCAGGTAGCGCACGCGGTGCGCGATCAGACCCCAGGCAATTGGCTTGGCGAGGAAATCCGTCGCACCGACTCGGTACGCGCGATCGATGGATTCAACGTCGTTGCGTCCGGTGACGATCATGATCGGCAGATTCGCGCCGTGTGGCATCTTGCGGATCGCAGCGCAACTCTCGAAGCCATCCATGCGGGGCATTTCGACATCCAGCAGTACCGCATCGCAATCGCCGCGGGATACGACCGCAACTGCAGCAGCACCGTCAGCGGCTTCGCTCACGCAGAAGCCGCCCCGCTCGAGCGCACTGCGCATCAGCAGACGCGAGCCGCCATCGTCGTCGGCGATCACGATGTGCCGCTTCGGCGACGATGCGGGAGCCATCTCAGGCAGCCTCAACACGACGGATCCGGGCAAGGGCCTCGCTGGCCGCGATTTGCGCCGTCCGTAAGCTGGCGAGCGCCGCTGGCGCCGCCGCCATGTCGTTCGACCGCGCGGCGGTCTCGAGTTGCGCGGCGAGCTTCGATACGGCGAACACGCCGAGATTGGCGCTGGCTGACTTCAGCGTGTGTGCTGCGGCCGCCACGGTCACCGTGTTGTTGCTCTCGACACCGGCGGCGATGATGTCCAGCAAGCGCCGCGCGTCCTCGTCGTACATCGAACACAAACGATCGAACAGGCCACGCTGGCCGCCGGCATCGAGTGACCGCAGCTGTTCGAGAGTTGCGCGATCGAGCACGTCATCGGCACCCGACCAATGCGCCATGCCTGCCACACGCAACGATGTCGGTTGCAGCAGACTGCGGAGCTGCGCCGCCGTGAACGGCTTGGTCAGATAGTCGTCCATGCCGGCCAGCAGACAATGCTCCCGGTCGCCGTCCAGCGCATTCGCGGTGAGCGCAATGATCCGCGTGCGAGCCAGACCCTGCTCTGCTTCGCGCCGACGCCACGCGGTCGTTGCGCTCAGTCCGTCCATCACCGGCATCTGACAATCCATCAGCACGATATCGAAGCGCGACTGCTCGAGCGCCTGCAGCGCTTCCTCGCCATTGGCGGCATTGCTCGTAGTGCAGCCGAGCATGGCGAGCATCTCGTTCGCCAGAATCCGGTTCACCGCGTTGTCCTCGACCAGCAGTACGTTCATGGGCGTGCCCAGCGGCACCACCTGCTGCTGCGCCTGAGCACTCGCTGGCGGCGACTCCGGCTGCAGCGCACCGGCGTAGGCCTGCAGCAGGACATGTCGCAAGGCGGACTGCCGCACGGGCTTGGAGAGACGCGTGACGGGCGCGAGCGCCACCAGCGCTTCGTCATCGAGGTCGTCGGCGACCGAACTCAGCAGGACGGCGGGTATGGTCCGCCAGCGGGAATTCTGGCGTAACCGACGCAGCAGTTCCACACCATCCATCTCGGGCATGTTCCAATCGGCGAGAATGATCTGCGGCAGGTCGTTCCCCGTATCGCAGCGTGCCATTGCACGCAGTGCAAGCGCAGCGCCGCTGGCGGCGGTGACACGCAGTCCCCACGCACGCAGCTGCGACTCGAGTATCTCGAGGTTGGTCGTATGATCGTCGACTACCAACACGTGGGTGCCGAGCGGGATCTGCTGGCGTCGCCCGGTCGGTTGCTCCTGCGGCTGGGCGGCAGCGAGCCGCAGACTGAGAGTGAAGGTAGAACCATCGCCCGGGGAGCTGTCTACGTCCAGCGAACCGCCCATCAGTCGAGCGAGTTCGCGGCTGATCGCGAGACCCAGGCCAGTACCGCCGTACTTGCGAGTCGTCGAGCCATCCTCCTGCACGAACGAGTCGAAAATAGCCCCAAGATTCTTCGATTGGATACCGACACCCGTGTCGACCACAGCAAGTTCATACCGGCAGGGACCGACGTCATCCTGGCGTCCGCGAACGCGTACCAGTACGTGGCCGCTGGCGGTGAACTTGATCGCGTTGGAAACCAGGTTCATGAGCACCTGCCGAATCCGCAGGCCGTCGCCAGTCACCCAGCGCCGCAGATCGGGCGCAAAGTCGATCAGCAGCTCCAGATCTTTCTCATTGGCACGGTGCGCGAACAATGCAACGACTTCCTCCACCGTCGCACGCAGATCGAAGTCCCGCTCCTCGAGCCGCAGCTTGCCAGCCTCGATCTTGGAGAAATCGAGAATGTCGTTGATGATAGCCAGCAGCGCGTCTGCCGACTGCTGAATGGTGTCCGCGAAGCGCTGCTGCCTGGCATCCAGCTTGGAACCCAGTAACAACTCGGTCATGCCAAGCACGCCATTCATCGGCGTGCGGATCTCGTGGCTCATGCGCGCCAGGAATTCGCTCTTGGCTTTGCTGGCAGCTTCGGCCTGCTCGCGCGCCTGCACATTCTGCTGCATGGCTGCGCGGAGCGAGTCGTTGGCTTCTTCCAGTTTGCGCGTACGCTCGGCCACCAGCGACTCAAGTTGTTCGCGATGCAGATTGAGCTCGATATCGCGCGTCTGGATCTGCCCGAGCATGTCGTTGAAGCCACGCATCAACGAACCAATCTCGTCACTCGAGCTCACCCGTGCCCGCCGCCCGTAGTCGCGCGAATCCGATACGTCCTGCATCAAGCCGACCAGCTCGAGTAACGGCCTACTCACGACCGCCTGCAGGCGAACCGCCAACAGGTAGGCCAGAGTCAGCGCAGCCAGCGTCGTAACGACTACGATTCCCAGCTGCGCGAGCAGCCCTTGCTGCAGGCTATGCAGATTGGCGCGTACGTACAGATGACCGAGCAACTCGCCATCCAGCCAGATCGGACGCACCGCATGCAGTGACATGAGTCCATCGAAACGATGGCTCGCCTCGGAATGGGATTGCGCATCGGCAAGCCACTCAGCCGCGAGCCGCCGCTCCGATTCAGTCAGCCGCACGCCGGGTTGTGCCGCCATTGTGGCGAGCACTCCACCGGCGGCTGTCGTGATACGTGCTTCCTGCACTTCTGATTCGACGCGCAGCGAGTTGAGCAACTGCTCCGCTGAGAGCCGGTCATCGAATGCGATGGCGGCGGTGCTGTTGGCCGCAACGACACTCATGACTGACTCGATCCGCGCCCGCGCATCGTCTCGCTGCTGGTAGTAGAGCGAGGTCATCTGGGCGATGGCAGCAATGAGCAGGGCGGCCCCTGCCGTCAACGCGCCACTCCAGATCAGGCGGGTTTTCAACGGCATGTGCGCAAACCACGATCTCACGGTGAGCTCCTGGCGGGAGCGACGGGCATCTGGCTCGCTGACGTAGCATCGTCGCGGCCGACGATCGTTGCCAAATTGAGTAGCTGTGAGTTGATTTGCAGACCCGCGCGCCGACTGGCGAGCAGGTTGATTTCGAAGCGGACGCGTTTGGCGTCAGTCCTGAGGGCCATCACACCACCGAGCCGCGAGGCAAAAGCCGCGCTTTCGCCAATAGTCAGAATCGAATGCTCCGCTGCGATACGCAGCATCTCGGTAGTGGCAGCTTCGCGCGCCAAGGTGATATAGAGAATCTGGCAGTCACGAGGGTCGCCGTCGCTGGCGAGCTGTGTCACGTTGACTGCTCGCCCAGTGAGCCGCTCCCGAGTCAAGGCGTCGAAGCTGCGCCCCGCCGCCGCGTCGCCGACATAGCACAGCGCGAAGCTCTCGGGCTCCCGCGCGCCTGCGGCAGGCCACGCGACGAATTTCGCAATCTTGAAGACCAGTGCCGCCTTGACGTCGTACTCCGATGGCGCGGCCGTCGCTGTTTGCGCGAGCACGCAGCCGAGCAGACTGGCTGCAGCGAGTATTGCCGTTCGGTACCGCATTGCGTGAACCAGGTTCGATTCAGAACCGGTACCGCAACTCGAACTGTACCGTCCGCTCGATGGGCGTTGGCACTAAGTCGCCGATCTCGGACACGTATTCGAGGTGTTCCGGATCGAACAGGTTGCGGCCGACCAGTGCGAATTCGACGGCAACGCGCGGTGCCCATGCCAGACGTGCGTCCACGGCGACGTACGAAGGTATACCGGCGAAGACATTCACATCTACGTAGCGGACATTGACGTCCGCGCTCACAGCGCGCAGCAAGTCCAGCGACGCCCTGAGATACGCCTGGTGCTCCGGCGATGTCGCAGCGAGCTCCAACGTGGGTACGTCGGTCGTGTTGGCGACACGCTGAAAAGTGTAAGCACCAGTGAGGCGTAAGCGTTCGCGCGGCCACCATTCGCCAAACAACTCGAGACCGTAGCTGTTGGCTTTGCCATTTGGCTGCAGCAAGTTCGGCGCGATCAGAAAGCCGGTGCCGGGCGGACAGCCGAGCGGACCAGCTGGTGTGCCGGCCGGCCGGCAGAGGGGCAGACCCGGCTGCGCGCGCATCAGGCGACGGTATTTCGTGTAGTACAAACTCGACTCGACGCGCACTTGCTGACGGTCGCTGTGCCAGCGATGCCCCAATTCGAAGGTATCGCCCAGCTCGGCCTGGATGTCGCCGGAACTCGATACAGTTACGATGATGGGCAACGGCGACGGGTTACGCACGCTGTTCGGCGGGATGAAAGGCCCGACGATCTCAGCGTCGCGTTCGCCCCTCGACGGCATACCGACCGCACGTGCGGCCGATGCCCAGATCATGCTGCGATCGTCGACTCGATAGCGCAGACGCAGGTTTGGTTCGAAGTGCGTCTCATCCGAGAGCGACTCATACTCGAGCTTCGCACCTGCTACCAGGTCGAGCCGTTCCGGTATGAGATTGAACTCACCTTGCACGAAGCCACCGGCCACGGTGACCGTAGCCCGTGGCACACGAATTGAAATGGGTGGTTCACCATCGATCTGATCCTGGCTATGTCGGTACGACAGCCCCCACATGACGTTGCGGCCGAGCGCGGTCTGCTGGGAGCGCTGCAGATCGACTTGCCAAGTATTGCGGACCTCATCGAAGAAGTAGCTGTCACGAATGGAGCGCTCGAAGGATGCGCTCAGCGAGGTGTCGCGACCTGCCGCATCCGTGTGACTCCATTGCGAATTGAGGAATCCGCCGGTGACCGTATCATCCACTGCGCGCAGGTTGACGAACGGCGGCGACGTCAGGGCCAGTGTCGTCATCGAACCGCTCTTGCCGTCGTAACCCTCGGCGCTCAACAGCCAGCGGGAATTCCCCCGCTCGCCGTCCAGTCGCGTGCCGATACGCGTATGGGCTGCGTCATCGGCGCGCATACCGAGCACATTTTCATTGCCATTGAGCTCGCTGCGCTTGACGAACACGCGTCCTGCGGCAGAGCTGCCGAGTTCACCGGCAAATCGAGCCTGCAGCGAACTCGAGCCCAGGCCGTCCAGACTTGCATGCACCGCACGGCCGCTGGTGTCACTGGCGCGACGTGTGATGACGTTGATGACACCATTGACGGCGTTCGGCCCCCACAGCGTTGCTCCCGGACCGCTGACCACTTCGATTCGCTCGATCGAATCGAGATCGGTATCCTGGATATCCCAGAACACTCCCGAGAACAGCGGGCTGTAGACCGGCCGGCCATCCATCAATATGAGCAGCTTGTTGGAGAAGCGGCGATTGATGCCCCGCGCGCCAACGGCCCACTTGTTGGCATCGACCTGCGCGACCTGCAGGCCCGGTACTGCACGCAGCAACTCTGGGATGCTGCGAGCGGCGCTGCGCTTGATGTCCGCCTGCGTGATGACATACAGCGGCGCCGGCACCATACCGGCTGCCTGCGCGCGCCGCGAGGCGGTGGTCACTTCAGTATTGAGCAGCTGCTCGACGCTGAGATCCAGCAGATCATGGGCGTCCGACTGCTGCTCCGCGCCCGCAGTCTGCGCGGAGCCGATGACGAACGCGGCAACCGCCAGGACAGTGACAGGACTGGCTCTCAACTTCATGACGGCGACTCTCTCGGCTTGTTGACGGTACGACTAGCGGGCACATGACGTGCGCGCTTACTCGAAGTCTTTGTCGTCCCCAGAGCTGGATTCTTTAGCCGGCAGGCACGCCAAATGCGTCACGGTTTCGCGCAAGGCGCCGCAGGTTGTACGATCGACGCTCCCGCTCGAAGGGACGTCACCGACGACGTCGCTTTGGGTTCAATCAGCGTTGCGAGGACACTATCGTGAAGGAAGGCGTGCGGTATCCGGATTATGTGGGGGTGTCAGACGTCACCACTCAGTCTTACGAACATATGCGTCTCGAAGCTTTTTTCGATGGTCAACCGTCGATTATGTTCGATGAGCCCGAGGGTTTCGATATCGGCGATCCACCAGATCTGCGCGGTAGATCGCGCGGCTGGACGCCGGTGCATGCACAACTCGCGGCGCTCGCGGGTTGCACGTCGATCACTATCGCCGTCGTCGCACGCGACCAGCAACTCAAGTACTCACAACTCAGTACCAAGATCCGCTCTCTCATCGATATCCGCGGTTTCTTTTTCGATCTGCATCTGCAGCCCAAGTATCAACAGGTCAACTTCGATCTCACGCTGCGCACCAAAGCGAGTACCCCGAAAATAAAGGAACTGGCGCGGGAAACCCACCGACGCTGCCCGCAACTGGGTGTCTTCCGGTTGGCGAAGATTCCGCTGCTGGTCACGTGGTATCGCGCCGGCAGCAAACGGCCGCTCTTCGAGGAGCGCTTTGGATTACGCGCCGGTCGCACCCCGGAAGAGCGCTTGATCCAACAAGCCAAGCCTGCCAAGAAACGCAAGGGATGACCGTATTCCTGCGGTGGGGCGTGTTTGGGCTGCTCGCGATCTCGGCCTTGATCTACGCCTATCGAGTGAACGAACGTTCCGATGATATCCGCACCCGCCTCGAAGAGCGCGCTGACGAGCAGCGCAGGAAGGACGCACGAAGCCTGCCGGCGCCGGTTGATCCGGCAGCAGCCGTGTTGCCTGAGAATGTCGCAGACAGCGCAAAGTGTGCTGAAGCCGTGCAGCTTGCGCTCGACGCTGCGGCCGCCGCCCGGGCGGGCGAGCCACTCGATCGGGTCCTGCGGCAGGCGCGAATTGCCTGGCAGGAGGATCAGGTCCGAAAAGCCGAACTGGCAACTGCGGCGGAGCTTGGCTATTCATTGGCAGATACGCCGCCCGAGGACATCCGTGGGGTCGTTATCGAAGGCTGCCGGCCTTGATCCGTCCGACGGCCGCCGGTTGCAGGCCCATCGCCTCGGGAGAACCGCTCTTGATGAACAGCCCAATCGCGAAACCGAGCAATACTGCCGCGGCGATCACATCGAAAGGCACTTCGTAGCTGCCAAAAACGTCGTACAGCTTGCCTGTCAGCCAGATTCCCAGCCCCCCGCCTAACGACTCGAGCAAACTGACCGTGCCATTGATACGACCAATCTCCTTCAAACCGAAATTGTTCACTGTGAGCATGTTGTAGAGTGTGAAAAGACCGCCCCACCCACAGCCAGTGATGCCAATGCCGATCCAGACCCATTCGCGACCGCCCATCGCGATCAGCAGTACGCCGACGAACATGACCGCCAGAGCGCCGAGGAACACCAGCTTGCGGTCGATGTGGTCCGCCAGCCAGCCGATCGCAAGCTTGGAGATCGCGGCAAGTGTACCGAGCAGAGCCAGCGCGTTCGCAGCCTGCGCCGGTTCGAAGCCGAGGCCCCGCATGTGCAGGAACATGTGATTGAACAGTGCCAGAATCGAGTAGTAAGTGAGAAAGCCACTGATGCCGATCACCCAGAACGTGGGCGTCCTGATCGCCTCGGCAAACGTCAGTCCATAGGATTTCAGATCGCGGGCGCCCGCCTCCTGGCCGATCGCGACCACGCCCGCGTCTTTCGGCGAACCGCGCAGGAAGAAGAATATCAAGACCGCGAACAGCAGCGGCACGAGCGCGAGATAGCCGAATGCCTCGCGCCAGCTGGTCGACTGGATGATTTCGATGTTCGCACGTGACAGTACGATGCCGCCTAGACTGGTGCCCAACAGAGCGATGCCGATCGCCAAACCGCGGCTTTTCAAGAACCACGACGTCACCAGCACGACGACCACCATCGTGCCGGCCGTCGACAGGGCCAGCGAGAACACCACGTGAATGATGTAGACCTGGTGCAATGCCATCGGATCGATGAATCGGTAGTAGACAACCGCCGCCATGGTTGCCGCAATCACCACCAACGCCGCAGTACGCGCAAAATACCCTTGGGCCTCGCGCCAAACGATCGTTGCCATCACCGCAAGCCCAGCCAGTGCCACGAGCGCCAGCGGGGTAGCAAGACCGCCGCTGCCGTCCGCTGTCAACTGGCTGTAGCCGAAATAACCGGCCGACAGCAGCACCATGCCGGTGATCAGTAGCCATTTCAGATTGACGCGATCGATGACGATACCGACGAACGGCGCGACAACAGCTGTGATCGCGAAGGTCAGCAGGTCGCGGAACTTGAATGGTCCTCG
Organism: Steroidobacteraceae bacterium; assembly: GCA_041395625.1. Lineage (GTDB taxonomy): Bacteria > Pseudomonadota > Gammaproteobacteria > Steroidobacterales > Steroidobacteraceae > CADEED01. The sequence continues at coordinate 29,908 of JAWLAE010000009.1, forward strand.
ATCCCACCCGAATTCGTTCAGCAGCGATTCGTCGAACACCGAGAGCGCGGTGGCTGTGTAGCCGTTGCTGATGAACAGCACTGCCAAGCCGACGAACGCGACGAACCAGGGATACCATTTGCGGGAGCTGGCGCTGTTGTTCATTGGTCTGGCCTTGCTTGTTTTGTTGGTGGCAGAAAACGGCGAATCAGGCGGCGCGCACGCGCTGCCAATCGAAACTCGCCCCCGGATCGGTCTTGCGCCCCGGCGCGACGTCACTATGCCCCACGATCGCCGCGCGCGACAGGCCGGGATAAGCGGCGAAGAGCACCCCCAGCAGCGCGTTCAGCGCTATGTACTGCGCGTCGGCATACGGTGCGCTCTCGGTACCTTCGAGTTCGATGCCGACCGAGAAATCATTGCAGTTCTCGCGCCCCTGCCAACTGGAGCGCCCCGCGTGCCAGGCGCGCGCCGTGAAGGGTACGTATTGCACGATCTCGCCGTCACGTCGGATCAGCGTATGCGCGGCAACCCGCAAGCCGGCTAGCGTTGCAAAGTAGGGATGCCCATCCGCGGGCAAAGACCCGGTGAACAGTCGGTCGATCCACGGTCCCGCAAATTCGTCGGGCGGCAGACTGATCGAGTGTACGACGACGAGATCGATGGACATGCCAGCCGGCCGATCGTCACAGTGCGGCGACAGAACCTGTCGTACGCCGACCAGCAGTGCCGTGCTCGGATCGATCTGCAGCGAGTTCGCGTCGAGAGTTTGCGCCATGCGGTCGGTAGCGGGAAGCCAGCGTAGATCATGCCACAATAGACGCTCGAATCGGATTCAGCATGACAGATAAGCCAACCAGCAAAGACTCCAACGCCACGTGGGCTGCGCGCGATCTGCGCCATATCTGGCATCCGTGTTCGCAGATGAAGGATCACGAAGACTTGCCGCCGATCGCCATCAGGCGTGGCCGCGGCGTTTGGCTCGAGGATTACGACGGCCGGCAGTATCTCGATGCGATCAGTTCTTGGTGGGTCAATCTTTTCGGCCACGCGAACCCGCAAATCAATGCCGCGGTCACGGCCCAACTCGCCGAACTGGAGCACGTGATCTTCGCCGGGTTCACCCATGAACCGGCGGTACGGCTCGCAGAACGCTTGGCAGCCATCGCCCCGCCGGGACTGACGCGCTGCTTCTACGCCGACAACGGTTCGACCGCAGTCGAAGTAGCCCTCAAGATGAGCTTCCACTACTGGCGCAACGTCGGCAAGACGCGCAAGACGCGGTTCGTGACGCTGGCTAACAGTTATCATGGCGAGACGCTCGGTGCACTGGCGGTCGGCAGCGTCGAGCTCTACAAGGCCACCTATGGCCCGCTCCTGATGGATGTGATCACCGTACCGTCGCCGGATTGTTTTGCGCGCGCGCACGGCGAGAGCTGGGCTGACTGTTCAGTGCGCCAGTTCGCGCACATGGAAGCAGTTCTTGCGGCACAGGGCGACGAGGTGGCGGCCGTCATCGTCGAGCCGCTGGTGCAATGCGCCGGCAACATGCGGATGTACGATCCTGCCTACCTGAAGCTACTGCGCGCCGCCTGTGATCGCTACGACGTGCATCTGATCGCGGACGAAGTCGCCGTGGGCTTCGGCCGCACTGGCACGATGTTCGCCTGCGAGCAGGCGGGGATCAGCCCAAACTTCCTGTGCCTCTCCAAAGGCCTGACTGGTGGCTACCTGCCGCTATCGGTGGTCATGACGGGCGCAACCGTCTACGACGCGTTCTATGACGAATACGTGAAGCTGAACGCGTTCCTGCACTCGCACAGTTACACCGGCAACGCCCTCGCGTGCGCGGCCGCACTCGCAACGCTCGACATCTTCCGCGACCAGCCAGTGCTGGCGCGTAATGGACAACTCGCACTAAGCATGCGCTCGAGCGTTGCACACCTGGCCGATCATCCACATGTCGCCGAGGTCCGGCAGCACGGCATGATTCTCGCGCTCGAACTGGTGCGCAACAAAGCCGCCCGCGAGCCGTGGGACTGGCGCGAACGCCGCGGCCGGCGCGTCTATCGGCACGCGCTGACCCGCGGCGCACTGCTGCGGCCGGTCGGCGATGTCGTGTATTTCATGCCTCCTTATGTCATCACGCCGGACGAGATCGAGCTGTTAGCGCAGATTGCCACGGAAGGCATTGAGCTGGCCACATGCGACTGACGCGCATACACGTGCCCGAACGGCTCGCGGTCGGGCACGAGGTGACGCTGCCCGAGGCTGCGAGTCTGCATATAGTGAGAGTCCTGCGGTTGGCGGTCGGCGCACCAGTGCTGCTGTTCGACGGACACGGCGGCGAGTATGACGCCGTGATCGTGCATTCGACGCGCGGCGCGGTGCGCACTGCCGTGCTGCGCCATCAGGCTATCGAACGGGAGACGCGACTCGAAATTACCCTGCTGCAGGCACTCGCGCGCGGCGAGAAGATGGACTGGATCATTCAAAAGGCGACCGAACTCGGGGTCCATCGCATCGTGCCAGTCGCGCTCGAGCGTTCGGTGGTGAAGCTCGATGAGCGCCAGGCCGACAAGCGACTGGCGCACTGGCGTGCGGTCGCCGTCAGCGCCTGTGAGCAGTGCGGTCGCAATCGCCTGCCTGCGATCGCGCCACTGGCATCACTGGCCGCTGCGTTGGACCTGGCGACGGGCTTGCGGCTACTGCTCGATCCGGACGCAACGCAACCACTGCGAGCGCATGGCGGCGCAATGGGGGATTCGGTCAGTCTCCTGATCGGCCCGGAGGGTGGGCCGACGAGCGCGGAGACTGCCACTGCGGTCGCAGCAGGCTTCAAGGCCGTGAACTTTGGCGCACGTGTCTTGCGTACCGAGACAGCGGCGGTCGCCGCTGTCAGTGTCCTGCAATTCCTGGGCGACTCAGCCGCCGCGGACTAACTACTCGAGCAAGTCGTTCACTCGGCAGTTACCGACGTCTCATCGGCGATCATCGCCTCGATACGCTCCAGATCCGGGATCCACGGCGCTTCGTTCACCATCCGCACCTGACAGATGATGGGGATACGTTCCGCGAATACGCGCGAGTTGTCGGGTCGCAATACATCCGAGCTCACCCGCACGAGTTGCGGGAAGCCCTGCGAAATGATGCCGTAGAAACCCAATTCCAGCGAGCTGGATAGAGCGTGCATGACGACGATGCGGGTGCGGCCGGTGACCGGCGGAATTGTCTGGCCACAACAGCCTTCGAACGATACCAATGGAATGCGTCGCCCGCCCCATTCCACTGTTCCCACATACCATGGCGGCGCACCGGGCATCTCGGTAGGTGTCTGGTGCCCGACGACTTCGGCCACGCAGGCGCGGGGCACGATCAGCCGCCCGTCGAGCAACGGCACCAGCAGGCTGTAGATCTCGGTAACTCGCTCTGCCACGGTCAGTGCCCTGCCCGTTTGCTGCGACGGCGCTGCACCAGCGGCTCGATCGCCTCCAACAACTGCGCCTCCTGGTAAGGCTTGCCGAGATAGTCGTCGACGCCGAGCTCGATGGCCCGCGCGCGATGCTTCTCGCCGACTCGCGACGTGATCATGATGATTGGCACGTCGGCCAGGCGCGGATCATTGCGTACTTGGCCCGCCACCTCGTAGCCGTCCATGCGCGGCATTTCGATATCGAGCAGGATGATATCCGGCGTGTTCTCGGCCAGTACTTCCATCGCATCGACGCCGTCACGCGCCGTGAGTACGCGCATATCGTTGCGCTCCAGCAAGCGCTGCGTGACGCGGCGCACCGTGATCGAATCGTCAACCACCAGCACGAAAGTGCGGCTGTCCGTTTTTTCGCGCGGCAACATCGCCTCTGAGCGCAGCCGCCAATCAGCGCGGACCAGTGCACCGATATCCAGGATCACGACGATCCGGCCATCTCCCAGGATAGTCGCGCCCGAGATGCCGCGAATAGCGGCGATCTGCGGCCCGACCGACTTGACCACGATCTCGCGACTACCGACCAGCTCGTCCGCGATGAGGCCCGTCGAATGTTCGCCCGCGCGCACCAGCACCACGGGCACGGTGACATCGTTGTCCGGTAGCGGCGAGGGTTCGCGTCCGATGTACATGGCGAGGTGCTGGAAGCGATATTTCTGTCCGCCATAATCGAATGGTTCGGCATCACTGCCGAGATGCGCTGCCACTTCACTGCGTGCCAGACGCACCACACCCTCGACTGTCGGCAGCGGCAACGCGTAGAACTCGTCTGCGGTACGCAGAATCAACGCGTGACTGATGGCGAGCGTCAACGGCAAGCGTATGGTGAAGCGTGACCCCTCGTGCTCGCGCGTCTCCATGTGCAGCGCACCGCCGAGTTTCTTGATCTCAGTGGCCACCACGTCCATGCCGACTCCGCGACCGGCGGACTGCGTGACAGTACCGGCCGTAGAGAACCCTGGCTCGAGCACGAGCTGTATGACGTCGGCGTCCGACAGCTGCTGCTCCTTGTGGATCATGCCGAGCGCCACGCCTTTGTCGCGGATGGCGCGCAGATTCATCCCTGCGCCGTCGTCGGCCACTTCCACCACCACTTCGGAGCCTTCACGATGCAGTGAAACGGTGATACGCCCGGTCTCGGGCTTGTCGCGTGCGCGCCGCTCGTCGGGCAGCTCGATGCCATGCACCACGGCGTTGCGCAGCATGTGCTCGAACGGCGGCAGCATTCGTTCCAGGACCTGGCGATCCAGCTCACCCGCAGCACCTTCCACGATCAGTTCGGCGCGCTTGCCGCTGTCCGACGCAGCTTGCCGAACGATTCGCGACAGCCGCTGCACGTGCCGTTGGAACGGCACCATGCGCGTGCGCATCAGCCCGTTCTGCAATTCGGTGATCGTGCGTGCCTGCTGCTGCAGCAGACCATGCGTATCCTTGGTCATCGTCTCGAGCAGTTGCTGAATGCTCGCGACGTCGTTGGCAGTCTCGGCCAACGCACGTGAATACTGTTGGATGGCGGAATAGCGATCCAGCTCGAGCGGATCGAAATCACCCCGCGCGCCACCCTCTTCTTCGTAGCGATGCAGGATCTGGGCCTCGGTCTCGATCTCGAGCTTGCGCAGCTGCTCCTTCAGGCGCGCCACGGTGCGAGACAGCTCGCCAACGTTGAAGTCGATCGAGCCCATTTGCTGTTCGAGCCGCGCACGCGCGATGCTGGCTTCGCCCGAACTGTTGAGCAGTTGATCGAGCAATTCCGCATCGACGCGCGCCAATTCCGGGCGGTCGACCTGTGCCACGGGCTCGCGGCCTGGCGGAACCGGCGCAGGGGCAGGCATGTCGTTCTCGCCCGTCCGACCGACCCAGGACAAACCCGCCTGCTCGCGCGCCGCAGGGCGTTCCACCAGATCTGCGGCAGGCGGTTGCTGGACGACTTCAGCTGGCTCTGACAAGTCGACGAATTCCGTCGAGATCGAATCCGGTCCGGCACTTGTCGTGTCGGCCACCGGCACCGCTGCAGCGCCCTCCGCTAACAACTCCGGCCCGACTTCGAAATCGATCTCAGCGTCGTCCTCCGCCAGGATTTCAATCGACTCGTATTCTGATTGAGGCTCTGTTGCGGTCTCTGGCTCTGGCTCTGGCTCTGGCTCTGGCTCTGCCTCCGGCTCCGGCTCCGGCTCGGGCAGGACCTCTGTTTCGACCCAGGGTTGCTCCGCTGCCTGGGCGGCAGTGCTGGGCCGGGGCTGCGACAACGCGCGAATACGTTCGATCAAGCGCCTGCCACTCGGTATGCCGCTGCCGGCAACGACCAGCTCGCGCATCCGCGCCAGTTCATCGAGTGACGATTGCGCGACCGAATACGCAGCGTCGTCGGCCGGCACGATACCGCTCTCGATCTGCATCACCAGCGTTTCGAGTTCGTGTGCGAGATCGCCCATCGGCGTTATGCCGGCCATGCGGGCACCACCCTTCAGCGTGTGCAGCGGCCGTTTGAGCGCCAGCAGATTGCCAGAATCGCCCCGGTCGCTGTTCCATGCCGCGAGCGCGCCCTCGGCCGAGTCGATCAGTTCGGTGGCTTCGTCGGTAAAGATCCCGGCGATCTCCGGATCGAAATCGGTCAGCAGATCGTCATCGTCTGCGTCGGCCGGCGCCGGCGTCTCGGTTGCGACGACCGTAGCCGATGCTGCCTCGTCTGAGGTAGTGTCTTCATCCACCAGGAATCCGCCGATATCGATCTGCTGCGAGGCGTCGACGATCCGGCGATCCAGTGTGCGCTCGGCCAAAGCGATGCGCTCGACCAGAGCAATGTGCGAGACGAAGAATCCGGTGTTCTCGTCGAGGTTGTTAGCCACGGATTCCATCGCGTCCATGCACTGCTCCAGCAGATCGAGATCTGCTGTTTCGATGCCAACACCGCTGTCGAACGCCTTGCGCAGCCAGTGGTCGCACGGCGCCATCAAGCGGATGCCTTGCCGAACCTCTGCCATACGCGAGCTACCAGTGAGCGTATGGCAAGCACGGTAGACCGCCTCGCTGACTGCATGCGGCTCCGAGCGGTCGCGTTCATAGGCGATGAACGCGCGCACGGCGGCAACATGCGTGGCCGTCTCCCGCACGTAGATCTCGTTCAATTGCATGCCGCCGGACGGACCGTCGACCGATCGGGGCTGAAGCGATCTGTTGATCCCCGTATCGGCGTTTGCACCGATGGGTGCGTCGAGCTCGGCCGCATCGAGCGTGAGCGTCGACGTGTTGGTTGCGAATTCGCCCGAGGCAATGCTGCTGGCCGTATCTGCATCTAGCCGCGACTCCGCTGCTTTGACGCGGCCGGTGGCAGCCACTCGGGCATCGACCGGTTTGCCGGCAGCCAGCGCATGCGCCCTGTCGATCACCGGCGCCACGGCCGCAGGCGGCGCGCTGTTGGCGGCCAACGCATCGACCAGCTGAGGTGCGATCGCAACTGCCTCGCGCAAGGTCACCAGAATTTCCTGCGAGCGCGCCAGCGTGTTCTCGAGGATGCGGTTGATCAGATTCTCGATCGACCAGGCGAAATCGGCGACATCAAGCGCACCGACCATCCGGCCGCTGCCTTTCAGGGTGTGGAAGGCGCGCCGCACGTCAGCCAGCGCATCCAGCGCGAGCGGGTTGGCGTCCCACTCCGGAAAAAGCCGCCCGATCTTGGCGACTTCTTCCCGTGCCTCTTCAATGAAGAGCGCCAGCAGATCGGGATCGACGGGCTCGGGCGGAAGATCGGCACGCGTCATCGTACGGCTCAGCACCGGCAGGTCCAGGCCCGCGGTGGCCACATCAGTGAGCAGCACCTCGCCGTCGTCGATCTCGGTGGGTTCGAGTTTGACCGTGGCGGCAAACGCTTCTGGGCCGACTGGCGCCACCGTCGGCACTGTACGGCGCGGCAGGTTGGCCAACGCCTCGAGGCATGTCTCGGCGTTATCGAGCATGTACCACGGGTCGGCACGCCCGGCCTGCAGCGTCTCCATGTAGTACTCGACACTGACAATGGCGTCCGCGAGGCGATCGAGATAGCTGGTGGGCGCCACCATACTGCCGGGCTGCAGCATGTTCTTGAGGTGCTGGCCGATGCGATCGATGATGTCCACCGCGCGGGACTTGCCCAACATCAGCAACCCGGCCTTGATACCTCGCAACAGATCCGGCCAGCTATCGAGCGCGGCTGCGTCGAGCGTGCCGCTGACGTTCTGCGAGATCGCTTCCTTGATGCGGACCAGGTTGACGCTGCATTCGCGCAGCACTGCCGCCTGCACCTGCTGGAAATCGACGTCGCCGCCGCCGACCTCGGCGCCCGGCGCGCCAGTCTTCGGGACGATCAGACCGACGAGGTCGCGATCCAGCCGGTCCTCCACGTTGATCAGCGTCGCGGCAATCTGCACCAGCGCTGCATGATCGGCCGGCGCTTCGCCGCCCACGATCGATTCCAGGCGCGTCGTCTCGGCCAGCACTCGAGCCCGCAGCTCGCCCAAGCCCAACACCCCGAGTGTGTCGCCAATCTTGCGCAGCATGGCGAGCTGCGGCTCGAGCTCCGCGCCCTGCCCGCCGCGGCGCACGAAGATATCGAGCACATCCTTGATCTTGCCCAGGTCCTCGCGGATCGCGGCAGCCACCGTCTGCATCAGCTTGATGGAGGGTGCCGACAGATTCTCGCGCTCCTGCTCGATGCTGTCGTCGACCGGCAGCAGCTCACCGAGCCGGAACGACGCCCGCACTGCCGTGATACGCGGGCCTGTGCTGGTCGCGCGCGCGACGTAATACAGAAGATTGTTGAGCAGATCGACCGACGGCGTCTGCGCGTAGCGTGCTTCGCCCACTTTGTAGAGGCGCAGGATCTCGCGGTCCGCCAGCCCTAACAAGCGCTTCACCGATACGCCGGCCTCGAGCCCATCCTCGCGCAGTGCTTCGAGCACCGCGCCGACCACCCACCAGAGCTGAAAGACCGGCTGGGTGGTTGCCACCTGTTCGAGCTGGTGCGAAACCGCGGTGAGGATGTCGAGATTCTGTTCGGTACGCTCACCGCGGATCCAGCCGATCAGCCCCACCTGGAAGCGGGCCCGCAGCTTGCGCGCCCACTGCGCCGCCGTGAGTGCTTCGTCACCACCACCGGCAGCCGGCGCAGCCTGCTTGTCGGACTTGAGATTGAGCAGCAGCAGCGTCCCTTCGGACAGCAGCGGACTGCCGCGCACGGCGCGCAGATCGTTCAGCAGCGGCAGCAGCACCAGCGCCAGGTCCCGGCCGCCGGCGAGTACCCGCTCGAGGTAGCCTGGCAATTGCACCATCGCGCGCATCAGCGCATCGAGCGCCTCCGCCTGATTCTTGCGCGCACTCGCGGAGTGCAGATAGTGCGAGACGTGCTCCATCTCCTCGGCGAGCAATGCGGCGCCATAGATCTCGAGCACGCGCAGCACACCCTGGATCTGATGCAGATCGGCACTGCAACGCTCCAGCAGTGAGATGTTCTCCTGCTGCTCGACGTAGGTCTCGAGCGCGTTGCGCGCTTCGTTGAGCGAGTGGTTGATCTCGCGACCGACGAGATCCAGCGTCTGCATGGCGACTTCGGACATTGGAACTACGAAGCTGCCTGCATTGGACGCGGCCGCGAGCCGGACTGGTCGCTGGCCGCCAGCGCGCGTACGCGCTGCGTATCCGAAATGATGGTCGGCGCATCGGCCGGCAACCGAAAGCCGGCCGCCGATTCGCGCAGGTCGGCTGACAACTCCGCCAACTTGGCGATGCCCTGCGACGTGGCACTGGTCGATTCTGCCGTCTGCGCGCTGATTTCCTTCAACACCTGCATGTTGCGGGCGATGTTCTGCGCTTCGCCCGCCTGCTGGCGCGAGCTCGCCGAGATATTCTGCACGAGGCTTGCGATCTGATTCGACACTTGTTCGATTTCCTCGAGCGCGGCCCCGGCGTTCTCTGCCAGCAATGCGCCACCGACTACGTCCGTTGTACTGCGTTCCATCGACACCACCGCTTCGTTGGTGTCCGATTGGATCGTTCTGACCAATCCTTCGATCTGGCGCGTGGCGGCCGCCGCACGTTCCGCAAGTCGCTGCACTTCATCTGCGACCACGGCGAAACCGCGCCCCGCATCGCCGGCCATCGACGCCTGGATCGAGGCGTTGAGCGCCAGGATATTGGTCTGCTCGGCGATGTCGTTGATGAGCTCGACGATGTTGCCGATCTCCTGCGAGCTCTCACCCAGGCGCTTGATCCGCTTGGATGTATCCTGAATCGTCTCCCGGATGGTATTCATGCCGTCGATCGTGCGTCGCACGGCGTCGCCGCCCTTATGTGCCACGTCGACTGAATGCCGCGCGACATCCGATGCCCGCTCCGCATTGCCAGAAATCTCTTCCGTGGAACCTGCCATGGTGGCAGCCGATTCCGTGGCGGCGATCAGTTGCTTCGACTGGGCGGCGGCGGCTTTGGCCAGATGCTGCGACAATCCTTGCGTCTGGCGGGTGGCGCCATCCAGCTGAATGGCCGATTGATTGATCGTGCTGACGAGATCGCGCAACACGCCGATCGCGTAGTTGATCGAGTCGGCTATGGTGCCGGTGATGTCCTCGGTGACGGTTGCCTGCACGGTGAGATCGCCATCGGCGAGCGGCGCCAGCTCGTCGAGCAGCCGCAGGATCGCCTCCTGATTGCGCTCGCTTTCCTTGCGCTGCGTGAGCACCGCGCGCTCGCGCTCGACGACCTCCCGCTCGATACGGCGGATGCGTTGCCACGCGAACAATGCCAGCACCAGCGTGACGACTGCCGCCAGCGCAGCACCAGCGAAGATCGGCGATTGTGTCTGTGCGTAACCGACGGCGCAGGCAATACCGGCGAGCGCACTGACGACGGCCGACACTAACAAGAGCGTTGCGGCGGCCTTCACAGTCTGCGCGGAATTGACTTGGCTCGGCATAGTGTTATCTCGCGCCGATCAGGCGGCTGCATCCTGAAAGCTGGCGCTCTCGAGCAGCGTCCGCAGTGACATCACCGGCCACTGTTCGGCGCCGCGACGAAAAGCGCCGGCCAGATATCGATCACAGCGCACCACAGTCGGCGGCGCGTCACCCGTGAACTCGCCGTCGGCGAAGCGCCGGAAGCCCAGCACTTCATCGACCAACAGGCCGGCCGGCACTTCGCGGTGCGAGCCGACGATCAGCCGGGCGTTGCGGGTAGCGGGCGTAGTGCCACTGCCGAGGAACTGCCGCAGATCGATGATCGGCAGCAACTGACCGCGCACATTGGCGAGCCCCTTGATCCAGGTCTTGGCCCCCGGAATCCGTGTGATGTTGGTCGGCACCGCGAGTACTTCGCGGGTCTCCTCGCGTGCGACCAGATACAGCTCGCCCGCCATCTTGAAAGCGACGCCGACCCACTCACGGCCGGCGGGATTTTCTGTAGCGGCCGCGGCGGTGACCGCCCGCCCGCGACGCTCGAGTTCCGACAGGAGCTCGAACGGTCGGTCGCGGAGGGACTTCAGTGATACCGAATCGGACATCTCAGGCCGCGAGCGTGGCTTGTGCCTTCGCCACCAGCTGGTCGGGCGAGACGGGTTTGACCATGTAATCGACCGCGCCCTGGCGCAAACCCCAGATCTTGTCGGTCTCCTGGCCCTTCGAAGTGACCATGATGATCGGAATGCCCCGCGTGGTCGGGTCGTTAGAAAGCGTGCGCGTGGCCTGATAGCCGTTGACACCTGGCATCACGACGTCCATGAAAATGAGGTCCGGCGTCATCTCGCGCGCCAGCCGCACGCCTTCCGCGCCGTCGGCCGCGCTCGCCGTCTGATAACCCGACTTCTCGAGCGCACTTTTCATGACGTGCACCTCGGTCGGCGAATCGTCCACGATGAGAATGAGAGTCATGGCTACCTGGCCCCGATGTGAGTCTCGATTGCAGACAACAATTCGTCCTTGGTGAACGGTTTCGTCAGGTAATGCTCCGACCCGACGATGCGCCCGCGGGCGCGATCGAACAGACCGTCCTTGGAGGACAGCATGATCACTGGAATCGACTTGAAGACCTTGTTGTGCTTGATCAACGAACAAGTCTGGTAACCATCGAGCCGCGGCATCATGATGTCGACGAACACGATGTCGGGCGAATGGTCCGCCACCTTGGCGAGTGCGTCGAAGCCGTCGACTGCCGTAAAGACCTCACAGCCTTCTTTGGCAAGCAGGGTCTCTGCGGTCTTGCGGATCGTCTTGCTGTCGTCGATGACCAGCACTTTGAGACCCTTCAGAACCTGATTGTCGTCCGTCACACCCTGATCACTCCGTAATAGAGACGCGCATGGTAGCGGCTGCAGCGACTAAAATGCCGATACGCAACGCGACCTGACCAGCATTTTTAACATATCGGTATACCCCTCGCCATGCCATCCACGTCACGTTTTGCGAACCTGACTCCACATGCTCCACTCGTGACAACTTCCAGGAAGCCGCCATGACCCAGAACACTCGTCTCGCCGTGGTGATGGACCCGATCGCAGACTGCAAATTTGCGAAGGACTCCACACTTGCGATGTTGCTCGCAGCGACCAAACGTGGCTGGCAGCTGACATACCTGGAGCAGCGCGATCTATGGTTGCGCGACGGTGTGGCGCATGGTCGCGGCCGGCCACTCACCGTCATGGCGAACCCCGAGCGCTGGTTTGAGCTTGGGGCGCCAGCCGACCTGCCGCTCGGCGACTTCGACGTGGTTCTGATGCGCAAGGACCCGCCGTTCGACACCGAGTACATCTACAGCACTTACATTCTGGAGCGTGCCGAGCTAGCCGGCGCTCTGGTCGTCAATCGACCGCAGGGACTGCGCGATATTAACGAGAAGGTCTTCACAGCCTGGTTTCCAGAGTGCTGCGCACCAACCCTAATATCGCGCAATATGACTGACATGGCGGCGTTCGCACGCGAGCATGGCAAGATCGTCATCAAGCCGCTGCATGGCATGGGCGGGCGGTCGATTTTCGTCACCGAGGTTGGCGACAAGAACATGCAGGTCATATTTGAGACGCTGACCGACTACGGCACACGCTACGCGATCGTGCAGCGCTATCTGCCGGAGATCGCCACGAGCGGTGATTCACGGGTGCTGCTGATCGACGGAGCACCCGTGCCCTATGCTCTGGCGCGCATGCCGTCCGCCAGTGACAATCGCGGCAACCTCGCCGCCGGTGCGGCCGGGGTCGGCCGCCCGCTCAACCAGCGCGACCGCGAGCTCGCGACGGCGATTGGTCCAGAGCTGGCCCGCCGCGGCATGTTGTTCGTCGGGCTCGACGTGATTGGCGGCTTCGTCACTGAGATCAATGTCACGAGCCCGACCGGAATCCGCGAGCTCGACAAGCAGTTCCAGCTCGATATCGGCGCCATGCTGATCGACAAGATCGGCGAGAAGTTGCAGGCGCGGGGGGTGGCGAACGCATGACGGCCCGCGCGTTGCCGATGCATGAGGGCGCGGCGCCGATCCGCGACCGACTGACGACCACGGTGTTGCTGGCAGCGCTGCTGCACGCGGTCATCATCGTCGGCGTCACCTTTGGCGGCGGGCTGGCTGACGAACGCTCAACAGCGCCCGGACTGGAGGTGCTGCTGGTCTCCGATGATGTGCCTGAGGCACGTGAGAACCCTGCTGCACGCTACCTCGCGCAGCGCACGCAGCTTGGTTCTGGCCGGAAAGACGGCAAGAACAGCGCTGTGCCACGACCCGCCGCAGAATCAGTCGCGCAAACCGGCATTCCGGACGGGGATGTCGCAACGGACCGGAACGGCGGTCCGGATCTGAGTCCCAGCGAGCGCGTCCTGACCACCAACGCGCCGCAGGCCGAGATCCTCTATTTCTCGCCGCCCGCCGAAGCCTCCAGCGCGCGGGACATGCCACTGCTCGTCGACGGCGATGGCCGCGAGATCCGTCCGGGGGACTCGAATCCCGACGATGCCAGCCTGCGCGGCCCCCAACGCGACGAGCTGTGGACCACGCCGGACACGCGCGAAGCAGTGCTGGCACCCTATCTCGTGGCCTGGCGCGACAAAATCGAACGACTGGGCACGCTCAATTTCCCGGTGGCGGCGCGCCGGCACAAAGCCAATAGCAACCCGGTACTCGAAGTAGCCATCGCCGCGGATGGCTCGCTGCATGAGGCGAAGATCCGCCGAACCAGCGGCTCGCTACCGCTCGATCAGGCGACGCTCGACATACTCAAGCTCGCGAGTCCCTTCGACCCCTTCCCGAAAGACCTCGCCGCGCGCTATCGCGTGTTGCGTTTTGCGTACGAATGGCGTTTCGAGGGCAGCACGCCGGGCCGCGGCGTGCTGACAGCGCCCGCCGACGCGGAGTGAAGGTGGCGATTGAGCCGTCGCACCGCCATACTGCAACTCCCGAACCGAGGCTTGATGTCGAGCAAGTCTGCATGACCGACCCCACTACCAGTCTCTCCAATCATCTGCTGATCGCGATGCCCCAGCTCGCGGATCCGAATTTCGTGCAGACAGTGACCCTCGTGTGCGAGCACGGTGAGCGCGGTGCGCTCGGCATCGTGTTGAATCGACCATTGCCGATGACCCTCGCAGAGGTGTTCGACCAGATGAAGATCGAGCCGACGCACCCGGGCGTCGCTGATTTGCCGGTGCTGCGCGGTGGTCCGGTCCATACCGATCGCGGTTTCGTCCTGCACCCGCCCGGCGGTAGCTGGGATTCCAGCCACCGGATTTCGGACGCCATCCAGGTGACCACTTCGCGCGATGTGCTGGCGGCGATGGCGACCGGCACGGGCCCGGCGAAGGCCTGCATCGCGCTGGGCTACGCCGGTTGGGAGGCCGGCCAGCTCGAACAGGAGATTCGCGACAATTCCTGGCTGGCGGTCGAAGCGGCCGATGACGTGATATTCGATCTGCCCTTCGATGAGCGCTGGCCCGCCGCACTGCGCCTGCTCGGCGTCGAAGCCAGCCAGCTGGCAGCCTTCGCGGGTCATGCCTGACGCCGTACGCCTGGTTCTCGCCTTCGACTTCGGCAACAAACGTATAGGTCTCGCGAGCGGCGATACGCTAACGCGCACGGCCGCCCCGCTGGCGACGGTTGTGGCACACAACGGCGTGCCGGACTGGGCGGCAATCGGCAAGCAGATCGCAGCCTTGCAACCGGCCCAGCTCGTTGTAGGCGAGCCGTATAATGCCGACGGTACCGCCAGCGGCATGACCACCACCGTGCGCCAGTTCGCTGCGGAACTCGCGCGGCGCTTTGGCCTGCCGGTCGCACTCATCGATGAACGCTGGTCGTCGCTCGATGCTGAAGAACGCCTGACGGCGCAGCGCGCGAGCGGCGAACGCAAGCGCCGCGTCAGGCGCGAGGACATCGACGCGCGCGCCGCAGCGGTGATCCTCGAGCGCTGGTTCGAGCGGCAGTCGTTAGGAGGGGTAAGTACTTGAACACGTTGGCGGTCAAACCACCGGCACCGCAGGAGATTCTGCGTGCCAACGGCAGTCTGCGGCACTTGTTGACGCTCGAGGGCCTGCCGCGCACCACACTCGTGGCCCTGCTGGATCGCGCTGAGAGATTCGTCACGCCACTCGGCGCACCGCCGGCGCGCACTAACAGCCTCGCGGGCATCACGGTCGCGAACCTCTTCACGGAGCCGTCGACGCGCACGCGCGTCTCCTTTGAACTGGCCGCGCGACGCCTTGGCGCCGACGTCGTCAACCTCGAAGTGCAGCTCTCCTCGCGCGCCAAGGGCGAGAGCATGCTCGATACCATCTATACCCTGCAGGCCTGCCAGGTCGACGTGTTCGTCATCCGCGATTCGGAGCCAGGCGTGCTCATGTTGGTGGCCGGCCACGTCGCGCCGCACGTGAGCGTGCTGTCGGCAGGTGAGGCACACTTGTCGCACCCCACGCAGGGTCTGCTCGATGCGCTGACGATTCGTCATCACAAGCCACAATTCGAGCGCCTGAGCGTCGCCATCGTCGGCGACATCCGTCATTCACGGGTCGCACGCTCCGCCTGGCTGGCACTGACGACTCTCGGCGTTGCCGACATCCGTATCGTTGCGCCCGCTGCGTTGATGCCCGATGCCGATCAGTTCGCCGGCTGCACGCGGTACGAATCCATCGAGCGCGGTTTGCAGGATGTGGACGTCGTGATGATGCTGCGCATCCAGAAGGAGCGCATGCAGAGCGCTGCGGTGCCGGATGCCGAGGACTATTTCTCCGAGTACGGCTTGTCAGCCGAGCGCCTGGCGCGCGCCAAACCCGACGCGCTCGTGATGCACCCGCAACCCATGAATCGTGGCATCGAGATCTCGTCGGACGTGGCCGACGGACCGCAGTCGGTGATCCGCGAACAGGTGAGCAACGGCGTGGCCGTACGCATGGCCGTGCTCGAGATGATCATGGAGGGGCGATGAGCGTAGTGCCCGCTCCGCCAGCGGCGCTCGCCGGCCGCAGCGCCGGCCAGCATCCCGCCCACCGCGGCAGCATATTTCTCGAAGAAGGCCGAGTCCTGGAGCAATCGGCGTGGCCCGGCGAGCAGTTCGTGCTACGTATCGAGGCGCCACAATGCGCTGCGCGCGCCGAGCCGGGCAGTTTCGTGCACCTTACTTGCGATCCGGCAGTGCCGATGCGCCGGCCGCTCTCGATCCAGCGCGTCGATGCCGCCGCCGGCTGGATAGAAATTCTCTACAAGATCGTCGGCCCCGGCTTGCGCGCGCTGGCACAGCGCAGGACCGGCGACGTGCTGAGCGTCCTCGGGCCCATCGGCCAAGGCTTCAAGCCCGACCCCGCGCGGCCACGCGCCTTGTTAGTGGGCGGCGGCGTCGGTATTCCGCCAATGATATTCCTCGCCGACTGGATGCAGCAGCATGCGTCGCAAGGCTGGCAGCCGCTGGTGCTGATGGGCTCCGAGATACCGTTCCCGTTCAAGGCACGCCCCTCGACCATACTGGTGCCCGGCATACCGGAGGGCGTGATCGCATCGATGCCGTTGCTGGATGGCTGGGGTATTCCAAGCCGCCTTGCCTCCCAGGCTGGGTTTGCCGGTTGTCATGACGGCTTCGTCACCGAGCTGGCGGATCTGTGGTTAGCCTCGCTGGAGGCGGAGTCGTTAGCGGAAGTCGCGGTGTTCAGCTGCGGCCCGACACCGATGCTGCGCGCAGTGACGGACGTCGCACGCAAGCACGATGTTCCGTGCCAAGTGTCACTCGAAGAGTTCATGGCCTGCGCGGTCGGTGGCTGTGCTGGCTGTACGGTGCTCGTGGAGACGCCGTCGGGACCAGCAATGAAGCGGGTTTGTGTCGACGGTCCCGTGTTCGATGCCTTCAGCGTGTTCAATGCCGAGGCGGTCGCGGGCTGAGTGGATTGGGCGCACGGGCCGCTGGGGTGTGGGCGCGTCTGGATCGATCGCGCCCTGCGGGCAGTCAGTTGTACGCGATTCGTCGTGCCAGATCCTGTGTCGACGTGCGGTTTCCTTGCAAAGCTGCAGCGCGCATCTTCCCCTGGCGTCGTGGCTAACGACCGAGCGGGACAGGAGCGCGCTGCAACTTTGCTGCGGCGATCTCAACAGACGCGCCCACACCCCAGCGGCCCGTGCGCCGAAAGAAGGCACTCAGTCGCGACCGGCGTGGCACTGAGCCCACTGAACGGCGGGATCAGGTAGACTCGAACGATTGCGGAGGAGGTACGACCCTATGAAGACTCAACAATTTGCATGCGCCATCGTGCTGATGGCAGCCGTCGCGGTAGTCGCGATGCCAGTTTCCGCCCAGATGGCTCCCAAGGAAAAGAGTGAGCTCGCCAAGCGTATCGAGACAGCGCTGGCCTCGAATATCCGCACGGCTGACGAACGGGCACGTGATGCCAAAGAACGCAAGCCGGTAGAAACACTGGAGTTCTTCGGCTTGCAGCCGAACATGACCGTGGTTGAATTGATGCCTGGCGGCGGCTGGTACACGAAGATCCTCGGGCAAGTCCTGGCTGACGAAGGCAAGCTGCTCGTGGCGATCGGCGGCGCGCGCCTCGCGCCCAAGCTCAAGGAGTGGAAACTCGACAAGGTCGAGGTGGCAGACGGCACGTTCGAGTTCAAGCCGACCGGCCAGTACGGTGTGATGAGCATCGAGAAAGCCGAGAACCCGGTGACGAACGCCGACATGGTGCTGACCTTCCGCAACCTGCATAACTTCACGCCCGAATCGCGCGCCAAGCTCAACCGGACGGTGTTCGGCATGCTGAAGCCGGGGGGCATCTACGGCGTCGTCGACCACACGCGGCGGCATATGGAGCCAGGGACGGTCGAGAACTGGCGTCGGCTGGATCCGGTGGTCGCGATCAAGGAGATCACGGACGCGGGTTTCGAGTTCGTAGGCTTCAGTGATCTGCACTATCGACCTGACGACGAACTCAAGTACGACAGCCAGCGGCCGACGGTTGCCGGCTACAGCGATCGGTTCACGCTGAAGTTCCGCAAGCCGGCGAACTGACGCGCTGATCGGCGGCGACACCGCCGCAGGCTTCGGGGGCTCGATTCGCATCTGGGTCGATCGCGCTGGCGACAGTGCCACGCGCTGCAGGGACTGGATTGGTGTCTGTTGAGATCGCCGCAGCAAGCTCACGGCGCGCTCCTGTCCCGCTCAGTCGTTAGCCTCGACGCAGGGGGAAGATGCGCGCCGTGAGCTTGCCAGGAGCACGCGCGTCAGCGCGCGATCGATCCAGACACCAATCCAGTCCCTGCAGCGTGCGGCGGATCGTAGCGGCATGGATTGCGGACTTCAGCCGCCTAGCAACTCGTACTTGCCACCGGCGGCCAGCGCACGTTGATAGGCCGGCCGTGCATGGATCATTTGCAGAAATTGACTGAGACGCGGCCGGCTGGCTCCGAGGCCGCCGCGCACGGCCGCTACCTCCAGTGGAAAGCTCATCTGGATGTCGGCTGCGCTGAAGGCTGCGCCTGCGAACCAGGGGTGCTTGCCCAGTTCGGCTTCCAGATAGTTCAGATGTGTCTTCAATTGCGGACCGATGAAGCTCGACTTCACATTGGCGGCGATACCCCGCGCGATCGGTCGCGCGAACCAGGGCATCGGGCTGGACTCGATGCGGTCGAAGATGAGCTTGATCAGCAACGGCGGCATCGCCGAGCCTTCCGCGTAGTGCAACCAGTAGGTGTAGCGCAGTCGCTCTGGCGTACCTGCTGCAGGCAGGAGCCGCTGCGATGAATCGAGCGCCAGTAAATATTCGATGATCGCGCCCGACTCCGCCACCGTGACGGCGTTGTGCGTGATGACGGGTGACTTGCCCAGCGGATGGACCTGCTTGAGTGCCGCAGGTGCGAGCATCGTCACCGCATCCCGCTCGTACCGTTGCACCTCATACGGGAGCTCCAGCTCTTCGAGCAACCAGAGAACTCGCTGCGAGCGCGAATTGCTCAAGTGATGAACCGTGATCATGCTGGTACCAGCCTGGCGAGCAACCGCTCACGGTACAGCAGCGTCGGCGGCCTGGCCAGCAGGCTTGGCGGACACTTTCGCCTCTAGATCTGCGATGTACTCGTCGATGCTCTGCCGGGCCGGTATGAAGTAGCAGGCATTGCGGGCGCGCTCCGCCGCGAGCGCCTTCTGCAGCGCAGCGTCCGATACTGCAGGGCGCTTGCGAGTCAACTCCACCAGCGCAACAGCCGCATGCGTCAGCGCCGGATCGCGTTGTTTGTCGATCGCATTCTGCAACCAGCGCACCGCCACATCGGCACTACGCCCGGATCTGGCCAGGGCAACGCCCAACTCCAGTTCAGCCGCGACCCGGTCGACCGAACGAACTTTGAGACCGGACAGCTCGGCGGCGTGATCTCGCTGCAGCCCGATTGTCACTCGCCATTCCGACCCGCTGTCTCCTGAAGCGTGAGCCCGGAACGAACCAGCCGAACACCACGCCCTCGAAAATGATGCGCAGCTTGTCGCACCAACGCATCGGCTCAGGCAATCGCGGCCCGGTTGTGGCCACCGCGAAATCGCTCAACAAATGCAGCGCATCGGTGACTTGCTCTGCGGGAACGAAGACACGGCGGGTGTTGTATGCGTTGACCTGCATGCCCGGCATCAGACTGCCGAAGCCGGCATTGTGCACGAAGCAATAAATACCGTGCGCGTCCAGCAACGCGACAACGACGACGAGTTCAGAATCCGTCTCGGGCGACCACACCGGTACGAGCGCCATATGCACTCTCCACCACGACATCTGGTTGCAAACCCTAGCTGCGGCCAAGTCGCGCGGTCCGCGACGGCTGATGGGCGCGTCGAGGCCTGCGCGTCGTGCGTCTGTTGAGATCGCCGCAGCAAA
>JAWLAE010000010.1:0-25085 GCA_041395625.1 Steroidobacteraceae bacterium
GGTGCGGGTGGCAGACGATACCAAAACGGGTAGCTGGCGACGTGCCAGGATCCTCGAGCTTCGCCTCGAGGGCGCCCGCCGGCCCTGGTATGGCGAGCGCCTGCGGCGTCGGTGGTGTGAAGGGCATGGCCTGCGAGTCGACGCTGGCAGCGCCACTAAGGGCGTTTGTGAACGACGCCGTCCTTCATGACGAAGTTGACCTGCTGCATCACTGCCATGTCGGCCAGTGGATCACCGGGCACACCGACGAGCTCCGCGAGCTTGCCGACGGCGATGCTGCCGATCCTGCCATCGAGATCGAGGAATTTGGCCGGCGCCGACGTGGCGGCACGGATGGCGTCCATCGGCGGCATGCCGGACTCGACCATCAAAACGAATTCGCGCGCATTGTCACCGTGCTTCGACACGCCCGTGTCGGTGCCGAATAGAATGGGCACGCCCGCCTTGTAGGCCTTGGCGAACGTGCGCTGGATCTGTGGGCCCACTTCCAGCGCCTTGGGACGCACCAGCTGCGGAAAGTAGTTGGGATCCTGCGCCTGGTCGAACACCCATTGCCCGGCACTGATCGTCGGCACGTAGAACGTGCCGCGCTCCTTCATCAACCGCATGCCTTCGTCGTCCATGAACGTGCCATGCTCGATTGTGTCGACGCCACCGCGGACCGCGCGCTTGATGCCCTCGGCACCGTGGGCGTGCGCCGCCACCTTGAAGCCGTAGTCGTGCGCGGTCTCGACGACCGCCGCGATCTCGGCCTCTGTCATCTGCGGATTCTGGCTGTTCTTGGCGATCGACAACACACCGCCCGTGGCGGTTATCTTGATCGTGTCGGAGCCATCCTTGTAGCGCTGACGCACCGCCTTGCGCGCATCCTCTGGGCTATTGATGACACCCTCTTCCGGGCCGGGGTCGGCGCCGAACTTGCGCGCCCAGCCGTTGGTGGGATCGGCATGGCCGCCGGTGCTCGCAATGGACTTGCCGGCAGCGATGATCCGTGGCCCCGGCACCTTGCCGGCGTTGATCGCATTGCGCAGCGCGATCGAGGCGCGATAACTGTCACCCAGGTCGCGCACTGTCGTGAAGCCCGCGAGCAAGGTGCGCTCTGCATACACGACGCCGTCCAGCGCAACATCACCCTCGTTCTTCTTGTAGCCATCGATTTCCGACGTGCGACTGTACTCGCTCGTCAGATGCACGTGCATGTCGATCCAGCCCGGCATCAGCGTGCCGCGTTTGAGATCGACCACCTGATCGCCGTTGCCGCCCTTGCGGAATCCGGGTTCGATCGCGGTGATCTTGCCGTCGCTGACGACTACCGTCTGATTCGTTAGCACCGCCTCGGACACGCCGTCGATCACGCGCCCGGCGTGGATCAGTGTCGCGGCGGATACCGCTGCATGGGCCAACAACAGGCTCAGCGAAACCAGCAGGATGCGCATCATTCTATTCCTAACAACTCAACCTCGAACACCAGCGTGGCGCCACCGGGGATCACACCGCCCGCGCCGCGTGCGCCGTAGCCCAACTCGGGCGGAATCGTCAGCACCCGCTTACCGCCTACCTGCATGCCCGAGACACCCTCATCCCAGCCTTTGATCACGCTGCCCGTGCCCAACGGAAAGCGGAACGGTTCGCCGCGATCGACCGAGCTGTCGAACTTCTTGCCCTTGTTGTCCGGTGCGCCGGCAGCGTAGAGCCAGCCCGTGTAGTGCACGACGGCAATCTGGCCTTTGGCGATGGCGGTGCCCGTACCTACCTTGGTGTCTGTCTGCTGCAAAGTCATGCTGGCTCCCTGTGGCGGCGCTGTTGCAGCCGATGTGGTGGTTGTGCTGGATACCGCTCCCTGCTGGCAAGCGCTCAACAGGAGTAACGCGGCAATGGATGTGACAGGCCGAAACGCCATGGCGCCCTCGACAAAAAAGTGATCGGGCGCGAATTATACGGGATCAGTCCGTAGTGAGGCGTACCAGCAGTCGATTCAGACGCTGCACGAAAGCACCAGGGTCTGCGAGCTGCCCGCCCTCCGCCAGCGATGCTTGCTCGAACAGCAAGAGCGCCAGATCCGCGAATGCTGTCGCGTCGGACTCGGCATCCAGTCGCTTGACGATTTCGTGCTCGACATTGAGTTCCAGCACCGGCTTGGCGGCCGGCGCCCGCTGGCCTGCGGCCTCGAGTGCGCGGCGCAGCGGCGCCGAGATGTCGTGCTCGTCACCCACCAGACAGGCTACCGAGTCCTTCAGGCGTGTACTGACACGCACCTCCGAAACACGCTCGCCCAGCGCATCCTTCACGCGCTTCAGCAAGGCCTTGCTTTCCTTGAGGGCCGACTCGGTCCGCGCCGTATCGGCAGCGTCCGCCAGACCGCCCAACTCGAGATCCCCTCGGGTCGCATCCTTGAATCGCTTGCCTTCGAAATCCGTGAGCTGATCCATCACCCACGCATCGACGCGTCGACCCAGCAGCAGCACTTCGACACCCTTGGCACGCAGCAACTCGATCGCCGGGTGACTACGCGCGGCAGCTAACGACTCACCCACGACGAAATACAGCCGCTCCTGGCCCGGCTTCATGCGCGCGACGTAATCGGCGAGCGTCACATTCTCGGCGTCGTCCTCGCTCGCGGTCGAGGCGAATCGCATCATTGGCAACAGCTTGTCGCGGTTGCCCGGGTCTTCGGCAAGGCCTTCCTTGAGGACAGCACCGAACTCGCTCCAGAACGTCTGGTACTTGTCAGGCTCGTCCTGGGCCAGCTTGGCGAGCATGTCCAGCGCGCGCCGCGTGAGCGCCGCGCGCATGCTTTCGACATCGCTGTTGTGTTGCAGCAGCTCACGAGACACGTTGAGCGGCAGGTCGGCGGAATCGACCACACCCTTGATGAAACGCAGATACAGCGGCAGGAACTGCTCGGCGTCATCCATGATGAACACCCGCCGCACATAGAGCTTCAGCCCGCGCGCGGCGTCACGCTGCCACAGGTCGAAAGGTGCGGTCGCGGGAACATACAGCAGGCTGGTGTACTCGCGCTTGCCCTCCACCTTGTTGTGACTGTGGGCGAGCGGCGCCGTGGAATCATGCGTGATATGCCGGTAGAACTCCGCATATTCCTCGTCGGTAATCTCGGTACGCGGCCGCGTCCACAAGGCCTTGGCCTGATTGACCGCCTCGAATTCCAGGGACGCCGCGCCTTCCTTCGGCATGCGCACCGGAAAGGCGATGTGATCGGAATAGCGCCGCACCAACGACCGCAACCGCCAGGCGTCGGCGAATTCATGGGCATCGGCGCGCAGATGCAGCACGACGCTGGTGCCGCGCTCGGCCCGCTCGACCGTCTCGATGGTGTACTCACCGGCAGCCGCCGATTCCCAGTGCACGCCCTCGCCTGGCGGCAGATCGGCGCGACGCGAAAACACCTCGACACGTTCGGCGACAATGAAAGCCGAATAGAAGCCCACGCCAAACTGGCCGATCAGCTGCGCGTCCTGCTGTTGGTCGCCCGACAGGCGTTTGACGAACTCGGCCGTACCGGAGCGCGCGATGGTGCCGAGGTTGTCGATCACTTCCGCGCGGCTCATGCCGATACCGTTGTCGCGGATCGTGAGCGTGTGCGCTTTGGCGTCGGCCTCTATCCAGATTGCAAGCTCGGCTTCGCCCGACAGCAGGTCTGGCTTGGCGAGCGACTCGAAGCGCAACTTGTCGTTGGCGTCCGAGGCGTTCGAAATCAGCTCGCGCAGGAAGATCTCTCGGTGGGAGTACAGCGAGTGAATCATGAGCTGCAACAGCTCACGCACCTCCGCCTGAAAACCGAGGGTCTGCTTCTGGGTAGAATCGTTGGCGTTGCTCATGGCGGGGGCATATGGGGGTCCCGCCGGCGAATTCAAGGGGCAGCGTGCCCTCAGCGACGGGAGATCACCCCATGCCACATGGACACCGCCGCGATGGCCAGCATGCGGCTGCTGGCGCCGATCAGATCGTCCAGCTCGTCCCAGACGAACATCAGGCGTTCCATAGTAGTGATTCCAAAGGAATGAGAATGGCGCGCAGCTTAGAGACGCGCGCGTAGCGCTGGCGTGTCGGATGTCGCACATCCGCCGGCATCGCTTGCAGCGCAGCGTCGGCGTCGTTAACCTAATCTACCGTGTTGAACTTACTACCATCCCGCGAGAGGCCGTGCGCCGCATCGTCGTCCTGAATCCCAAGGGCGGCTCAGGGAAGACGACGCTCGCAGTCAATACTGCCGGGTATTTTGCCTACAGGGGCTATCAGACTGTCTTGATGGATCGCGACCCGCAGGGTTCATCGACGCGCTGGTTGCGCAAGCGCAAGCCGGGGCAGCCGCCGATACACGGCATTGCGACATTCGAGAAGGACAGCCGCACGACGCGCAGCTGGCAACTGCGCATTCCGGAGGGCACGGAGCGGCTGGTGGTCGACACACCTGCGGCCATTCCTGCCCAAGAACTGCCAGGTTTCGTGCAGGACGCCGACAAGATCATCGTGCCGGTACTGCCGTCCGATATCGATCTGCACGCATGCTCACGCTGCATCGCGGACCTGTTGCTGGTGGCCAAGATCAAGCGCGAGGACAACCGCATCGGCGTAGTCGCCAATCGCGTGCGCAAGAACACCCTGATGTACCAGTCGCTGATGCGCTTTCTCGATCAGCTACGGATACCGATCGTGGCCACGATCCGCGACTCACAGAATTATGTCCGCTCTGCCGAACTCGGCATGAGCCTGCACGAAATGAAGAGTTACGTCGTGCGCGATGACGTCGCGCAATGGGAAACTCTGCTGGCCTGGCTGGGCGGTAATCCACCAGCCGCAGCGGCGCAGGATACGCCGGTGGTCGCAGCTGGTGGCACCTACTGAGTAGGCGCCGCCGGAGCCTACTTCTTCACCGGCTCGTCGTCCCAGTTGCGCTTGGCCTTGTCGGCCCAGTTCTTGTAGCTCGACCAGGTGTAGAGATTGCGCGTGATGGCAGCGTGCCGACCGCGCGAACGCTGCATCCGCTCGAGCCAGGATGCGTACGCATCGCTGCCGAGTGGCGGTGGTACACCCGCGAAGCCACTTCGACTGTTGTCTGAAGAACTCATGTTGGAAAGCTCCCTGAAACGATTGACGTTAGGTTACGTCTACGTCGCAGGCAGCCGACAGGAACTGATTCACAGCGAATCGGCGCGCTGCGCTCGATGCTCCAGTCTGCAATGCTGGTCGCAGCTTATTGCCGCTTATGTTCTCGTCTGCACTTTATGACAGCGTGCAATTGAACATCATGAAACCAGACGATAGCAGGGTCGATAGATGCTGCCGGGCAATTTCATGCGTTTCTGTTCGACAAAGGCGCGTAACAGCTCATCGAGTGGCCTGAGCACAGCCTTGTCGCCGGTCAATTCGTAGGGACCCAAACGCTCGATCGCGCGTACGCCGTGCTCTTTGACATTGCCGGTGACGATTCCGGAGAAAGCGCGGCGCAGATCGGCGGCGAGTTCATGTGTGGGCTGGTCGCGGTGCAGGCGCAGTTGTCGCATGGACTCGTGGGTCACCTCGAATGGCAGCTGAAACTCGGGCTGGATGCGCAACAGCCAATTGAAGTTGTACGAGTCGGAGCGCGAGCGCCGGAACTCGCGCAATGACTGCATGCCGCGCACCATGTACCGCGCCACCTCTGGCGGATCGTCGACGATGACGTGCAGACGCGCGGCGGCTTGCGCACCGAGCGTGTCAGTGATGAATTTCTGGATCTGCACGAAGTACGCAGCACTCCCGCGTGGCCCGGTCAGCACGACCGGCAATTGTTGCTCGGCGTTGGCCGGGTCTAGCAGGATGCCCAGCAGATGCAGGACTTCCTCGGCCGTACCGACCCCGCCTGGGAACACGACGACGCCATGCGCGAGCCGCACGAATGCTTCGAGCCGCTTCTCGATGTCCGGCATGATCACCAGTTGATTGACGATCGGATTCGGCGGCTCGGCGGCGATGATGCCGGGCTCTGTCAGGCCAATGTAGCGGCCGTTCACGATGCGCTGCTTGGCGTGACCGATCGTGGCACCCTTCATGGGGCCTTTCATGGCACCCGGGCCGCAACCCGTGCAGACGTCCAGCCCGCGCAGGCCGAGCTCGTAGCCCACCTTCTTGGTGTACTGATACTCGATGTCGCTGATCGAGTGGCCTCCCCAGCACACGACCAGATTGGGTTTCGACTTGTAATCGAGGACGCGAGCGTTGCGCAGGATGTGGAACACCGCATTGGTGAGCGACGCCGGCTCGGCAAGATCGAAGCGGCCACTCTCGTTGACTTCGTTGGCGATGAAGACCACGTCGCGCAGCACTGCAAAGACGTGCTCCTTGATGCCGCGGATCATCTCGCCGTCGACGAACGCCTGACCGGGCGCGTTGCGGATCTCGAGCTTGATGCCCCACGGTCGGCGCACCAGCTCTACTTCGAAGTCCCGATAGCGCTCGAAAATCTCCGCCGCATTGTCAGTCTCGCTGCCCGAGTTGAGCACCGCCAGCGCGCACTTGCGAAACAATGGATAAAGCCCGCCGTCCTGCGAATCGAGCAGTTTGTCGATCTCGGACTGCGACAGGTTTTCGAGACTGCCGCGTGGTCCGATCTGTGCATCCACGAATTCCGGAATAGTGATGCTCGTTTCCACGGGCTTCCCTTCAGATTTGTTGTTAGAGGGTGAAAGCGCCCACGGCGGGCGCGCCGAGCTAGGGCTCGATATCGATCGGAATGTTGTTGCCCGTCATCAGCCAGATTTCGACCATGTCGGCATTGGATACAGCAATGCAGCCGTCGGTCCAGTCTCGGCTCTGATAGTGCTCAAGCGGATGGCGAGGATTGTTAGGTAGTCCATGGATCATGATGGACCCACCGGGATCCCAGCGATTGCGCTTGGCATTGCGCTGGTCCCGATCGTTGGGATAGGACACTTGGATGGAGAGAAAGAAATCACTGCGGGTATTGCGCCGCGTCAGCCAGTAGCGCCCCTCTGGCGTCCGGAAGTCCCCGGAGCGCTCTTTATGCCCAACAGGATTGAGACCGAGCGACACACGATACTCGCGCAACACTTCCGAGCCACGCAGCAGATAGAGGCGACGCTCGGACTTACGCACCACCACCCGATCGGCCATTTTGGGAGCCTGCACGGGTGACACACGCCGCACCTGCTCCGTCGCCGAGTCAGCGAAAGCCGGGACTGCGCAGACTGCCGCCAGTGCAACGCACGTAGCGACAAAATTGCGGCGTGGATTCTCAGGCATTTCCGATTCTAAACAGGCACTTATTGGGTTAACAGTATAATACTCATCACCATTCGACGCGATACGCCGCCGGTCACAACCCGCGCGATTGCCAGCGCACACCCGATAGTATGATGTAGACGCTATGACAAATCGTCTCGACCAGGTGACACGCTTGCCGCAGCGCATATTGCTGCTTGGCCTCGCCTGTCTGGCAGTAGCCGGCTGCACAGCACTCCCGGAGCAGGCTGGCGGCGTGCAACAGATGCTCGATGAACGCACCGGCATCACTATCACCCGGCTTGGCAAG
The DNA here is from genome assembly GCA_041395625.1 of Steroidobacteraceae bacterium. Lineage (GTDB taxonomy): Bacteria > Pseudomonadota > Gammaproteobacteria > Steroidobacterales > Steroidobacteraceae > CADEED01. Next base: position 7,553 of record JAWLAE010000010.1, read on the forward strand.
CCGCTGGAATTCACGGTAACGGTGCCGCCCGGTCCGGCCAAGGATCCATTCGCCTACCTTAGCCCTTTTCAGACCAACCGCATGGGGCAGCGGGCGGATTTCGTCTGGCTCGCCGTCCCGGCGGACGGAACGCTCGTCGAGCAGCCCGTCGTGCGAGTCGATGGCGCAGCCGTGCGGTTCGGCACGATGTCGCCTTCGCCCGCCGTCGCCGAGCTCGAATCCGGCCCATACCGCGCGCCTGCACCCTGGAGTCAGCAGTTCTTCGTTGCCGCCGACGCCGATACGATCGCGCAGCTGGCAGGCGCACGACGCATCGAGATCGCTACCCGCGACGCCGGCGGCGAGTGGTCGTTCGTTCTGGAAGGCGATGCGCTGTCTGCGCTGACGCGGTACGCGGAAACGCGCTGATCAGCCGCTGCTGCTGCCGTTCACGAGGCTCTCGACACGCGGCACGACGACCTGTGCACCCGCGCGCAACGCCGCGAGATCGACATCCGGATTGTACTGCTGCAGCAGCCACACCGGCAGATTGGCGTAGCGCTGCGTCAGGTTCCAGAGCGAATCGCCGCGCCGCGCCACGTACACTTCCGTACCGGCGATACGATGCGCAGCGAAGAAGCGCGCCTGCAGATCGGAGTGGAACTCCGTGCGCCGCGCCTCGAATTTTTCCTGCGCCACGCGACTGAAATCGAGCCGCAATTTCTGCCCTAACAACACCGGCTGCCCCGGACGTAGTTTGTTGAGCGTACGTATCCGGCTGGCGCCGATTTCCAGCCATTCGGCATAAGCGCCGAGCGTCTCACTCGCAGCCACCCGGATCGTGCCGTCCGCCGCCACCGGAAACTGCAACGCGCCTGCTTCGATCGTTGTCGCTGCCGCTGCGCCCAGCGCCGAACTCTGCACTTCGACCTGCGGCACTGGTTCGCTCGCAGCCACAGCGCGGGTGGCCGGCTGGTCGACGGTGGCCTTGGTAGCGGACTTTGCTGGTGTGGGCCGCTCAGCGGCCGCCACCGCGGCGAGTGCCGCCTGCTCGCGGTCCGCCTCGGCCTCCGCCGCCGCCTCCGCGTCGGCCTCCACCTCCGCGTCATCGTTGCGCGCCACGCTGTCGGTACCCGCAGCGGCTAGCTTGATGCGCTGCCCTTCGTAGACGAAATCGGGATTGCGCAAGGAATTGAGCCGCAACAGAGTCTCCACAGGGATACCTGACTTGGCGGCGATCGAGCCTAACGAGTCGCCGCGGCGCACCACGTAGGTCGTCGCGGCCCCGCCGTCAGCAGGCGTGCTATTCCCCGCGGCCAACTGTGCCGGTTTGACACCGAGGGCTGCCGGCATCTTGTCAGGCAATTTCAGCAAACGGCCCGAACGCAATTTTGAATTCACCGACATGCCGTTCAACGCCGCCAGCTGCGCGCCAGCCAAGCCATAGCGTGCAGCTACTTTGCCGATGCTGTCGCCGCGCCGAATCTTGTGCCAACGAGGTTCTATCTGCGCGACAAACTGCTCGCTCGGTCCCAGTCTCGTCGCCAACCACTGCGGCGTCACCTCGGCGCGCGTGATCGGCAGACGCAGCTTGTAAGCACGGGGTACGAGACGCGAACCGTCGAACACCGCTGGTCGCAGCGCCGGATTCAGTGCCTGCAGTTCCTGGCGCGGAATGCCGAGCGCCTTCTCGAGCGCACTGAAGCGCACATACGCCGGCAACTCGATCTCGTTGCATTTCTCTTCGGACGCGCGCTGCAGTGGCCCGAAGTAGCGCTCCGGATCCTGGTCGATCGCCAGCGCAGCGAGAAATGACGGATAGAAATTGCGTGACGCGAAACCAAACGTGCGTCCCGTGTAGTAGCGGTTGATCGTGACGTAGTCGTCCGTACGCATCTCGTCCTTGGCGCGACGCATCCCCGCAGCACCATGGTTGTAAGCTGTCAGCGCCAACGGCCATGAGCCCAGCACCCGATAGTTGTACGCGAGCAGCTGCGCCGCCGCTTCCGTGGAGCGATACGGATCGAGACGCTCATCGACCGCGTCGTCGATGCGCATGTAGCGACGACCGGTGGAGCGCATGAACTGCCACAGACCGGCGGCAGCCACTTTGGAATAGGCTGCCGGCTGGAACGACGACTCGACATGCGGCAGGGCGGCCAACTCGGGTGGCAACCCCTGATTGGCGAAGGTCTCGGCAATGTGTCCCGCCCAGATCGTGGAGCGCACGATGCCTTCGCGGAAGCGATCCGACTGACCCAGTTGGAAGCGAATCTTGTTGGCCGCCTCAAGCAACCGCTGCGGCGTAGCGTCCGCACCCCACAAGGTACGCACCCGCTGCTCATCCTTGCTGAGTGACGTGACAGGCTGACCGTCGACGCGCTCCGCGCCAGAAGTCGAGTTCGGGCCGCCCGCCGAGCCGGCGGTATTCGCCGCATTCTGCTCAGCGGCGACGTAGGCAGCGACACGCTTGAGGATCAGCGCGTAGCGGTCACGAACCTCGTCCACCACCTTCTGGCGTTCTTTCGGTGGGGTGTTGGGCGCAAAGCGCAGCTTCTCGTAGACCGCCTTCAAGTTGCGCTCATCGTGCAGCACACCCTCGGTCGTCGACACTTGCGTATAGATGCTGATCCAGAAGTCGATGTCGTCCTGCAGCGCGGCCGGACGCGGGATTGCCGACTGCACCGGCTGACTGGCCGGTTGTGCCACGACCAGACTGGTCGTGATGCACGCGCACGCAATCCAGGCGTTTCGGATTGCAATCGCGGCCTTGGAAGCTCGTTTCATGGATCACCGTGGCAAGTCGCAGCAGAAGCACACTCGAGACCCGCTAGGCTCGCCATCATTATGTCGAACCACGCGGAAATTTCGAGCGTCGGGAATTTTGACAAGTTCCCGAGCGAAGCACACGTGACATATCCCTCACCCTGGAAAATCCACGACTCAGCGAACAAAAAATCGCCAAGTCGGCGCGTGTTTCCGGTCATCGCCACACATTGTCAAACGCGGTGGCAGCGCTGGCATACCACTTGCTTCGTCTATCGCGAGCTGGCTCAGGATGGGCCACTAAGAAGAACGAGAGACACTCCTCCACAAGCAAGCGACCAAATCGCCCCGCGCAAGCGGGGCTTCTTTTTTTGTGGCGGATGTTGCGGCGTGCGGGCCGGTTTGGGGCCTCGTGAGGCGTCTTGCACGGCTGGGTCGATCGCGCGCTGCCGCGCGTTCCCTAGCACGCACACTGCGCCCATCTTTCCCCTGGCGTTGGGGCGGGCTTGCACCCGGCACAGGAGGGCGCAGTGCGCGTGCTGCGGCGATCTCTACAGCCGCGCCAGCCGCCTCACGACGCCCCTCGCCGGCCGCGTTGGCCCGAACATCGGCCACAAGAAAAAGAACTGTGAGTGAGGTGGTGCTAACGGCGCCGGCGGCGCTTTCGGCCCCACCGCTGCAGAGATGGCAACTGGCCGCTCGCCTCCAATCGATCGCGCCAACGGTCCAAGACATCCGTGTGATACTTCGAACGATCCATGAGATCCGGGTGCTTGGACTGCGGAAAGGACCGTATCCAAAAATACAACACCGGGCCGAACAATGGGATCGGCAACAACAGACTCAGCGATATCTTGAAGAACGGGTAGTCCGAACTGCGCCACAGCTGATAGAGGCATAGCAGCGAGACAAACCATGACAGGCAAATGATCGTTAGCGCGGTATTCGACAGTCGAATCGGCATCGCATTGAATCCCACCTCTTATACCGAATGCCGCTACTTGGTTGCACTCGTCGCCGTCGCAATTGTCAATCAAGTTACTACAACTGGCTACATCAGTATTCGGATCTGTTCTGTTCTGACGGTATATTCGATCGCTGCTACAACCAGCATCCGCAACTCCCAGCGAAGTTGTTTGTGAGATCCGCGTGCGGGACGGTTATTGCGCGGCTCGCGGGGACGCGTGGCACAGCTGTAGAGATCGCCGCAGCACGCGCACTGCGCCCTCCTGTGCCGGGTGCAAGCCCGCCGCAACGCCAGGGGAAAGATGGGCGCAGTGCGCGTGCCAGGAAACGCCCGCAGGGCGCGATCGACCCAGCTGTGCCACGCGTCCCCGCGAGCCGCGCCACCACCAATCGCCAGCGAATCTCAAAAACAAGGCAGCCTCGCGGCTGCCTTGTGGAGGCGCGCGCCACTTGTCCCGTCAGGGCTGGGAACCAGGCGGGGAACCCGGTGATGGCACGCGAAATCGCAGATACTGTGTCGTAACGACTAACTAAATCTCAAGCTAACCGCACTTCGACTCGCCGCAGTTTAGACAGGTCATGCAGCCGTCCATCATCACCACGGCCGCAGTGCTGCACTTCAGACAAAGCTGGGCGCCCTCGGGAAAGTGGGACTTGGCGAATGCGTCCTGCTGTTTGCTGCGCGCTTCAAATTCAGTGCGTTTCTCATCGATGAGTTTCTTCTGATGTTCATCAAGCTCGTGTTTCTTGAGAAGACCGATCGTCTGTAGATGCTTTTCGATGACATAGCCCAACTCCGCGATGATGGATGGCATGAACTTCCCGCCGGCCTGCCAGTAGCCGCCGCGCGGATCGAATACAGCCTTGAGTTCGTCGACCAGGAAGGTGACGTCGCCGCCCTTGCGGAACACCGCCGAGACGATCCGTGTCAGCGCGACGATCCACTGGTAGTGATCGAGGTTCTTCGAGTTGATGAACACCTCGAACGGCCGCCGTTGCTCGTGCACGGTGCCTTCGTTCAGCACGATGTCATTGATGGTCACGTACATGGCGTGATCCGACACCGGCGTCTTGATCTTGTAGGTGGAACCGATCAACACCTCGGGCCGCTGCACCTCTTCGGTCATGCGGATGACCTTGGCGGTGTTGCCATCTTTGGCGCGAATAGCCTCCACCTTCGCGTGCTTGTCGGCAGCCTGCTTGTCGGCCGGCTTTTCGACCCGGTACTTGGCGATCTTCTTGTCTATCTTGATGGCAGCCATGGTGCGAAAACTCCGTCTAAAACTTGCCGTAGTAGCCTTCTTTGAGCGCATCGAAGAGGTTGGCGGCGCTGTGTCGCTCGCCGTCGTACTCGATCTCCTCGTCACCTTTCACCGCGACTTCGGAGCCGTCCTCGAGCGTGAACACATAGGTGGTGTTCTTGAGGTCTTCTTCCTTGACGAGCACACCCTGGAAAGCCTCGGGGTTGAAGCGGAACGTAGTGCAGCCCTTCAGACCCTGCTCGTGGGCGTACAGGTAGATGTCCTTGAACTCTTCATACTCGAAATCCGTCGGCACGTTGGCGGTCTTGGAGATCGACGAATCGATCCATTTCTGCGCGGCGGCCTGGATATCGACGTGCGATCGCGGCGTGATGTCATCGACGGTGGTGAAGTAATCCGGCAGCTTCTCGGCGGCATTGCTCGAAGTCGGCATTGCGCGCGGATTGATCAGTTCGCGGTAGGCCAGCAGCTCGAACGAAAACACATCGACCTTTTCCTTGGTCTTCTTGCCCTCGCGGATGACGTTGCGGAAATAGTGGTGCGCAAACGACGGCTCGATACCATTCGACGCGTTGTTGGCGAGCGACAGCGATATCGTGCCGGTCGGCGCGATCGAGGTGTGATGCGTGAAGCGCGCGCCGATGTTGGCGAGCTGATCGACGAGCGCCGGCGCCACCTCGGCCACCCGCTGCATGTAGCGGCTGTAGCGAGCGTGCAGGATGCGTCCGGGTATCTTGTCGCCCAGCTTCCAGCCGTCGGCTGCCATCTCGGGCCGCTTGCGCAACAACTCGGCCGTCACCGTGAACTCTTCGTTCATGATCGGCGCCGGGCCCTTTTCCTTGGCGAGATCGAGTGCAGCCTGCCAGCCGGCCACCGCCATTTCGCGTGAGACATCCTCGGTGAAACCGAGAGACTCCGGCGAACCGTACTTCATGCCGAGGCAAGTGAGCGTGCTGCCCAAACCGAGAAAGCCCATGCCGTGGCGCCGCTTGCGGCGGATTTCTTCACGCTGCTGCTCGAGTGGCAGACCGTTGATCTCGACCACGTTGTCGAGCATGCGCGTGAAGACTTTGACGACCTCGCGATACTCGTCCCAGTTGAACTCGGCGAAATCGGTGAACGGATTCTTGACGAAGCGCGTGAGATTGACCGAGCCCAACAAGCAGGAGCCATAGGGCGGCAGGGGCTGTTCGCCACAAGGGTTGGTAGCGCGGATGTGCTCACACCACCAGTTGTTGTTCATCTCATTGACGCGATCGATGAGGATGAAGCCGGGCTCGGCGAAATCGTAGGTCGACGACATGATGACGTCCCACAAACGCCGCGCTGGCATCGTCTTGTAGATCCGGCAGCACACGAGTCCTGACTCATCGGTGACATACGAGTCGTTAGCAGGGCATTCGCGCCAGACGAACTTGCCGGTGTCGCCGATATCCGGGCGTTCGGCCTCGAACTCCTTGCGCGACAGCGGGAAGGCGAGCTGCCAGTCGCGCTCCTGACGCACCGCCTGCATGAATTCGTCGGTGATCAGCAGCGACAGATTGAACTGCCGCAGCCGGCCATTCTCACGTTTGGCACGGATGAACTCCATCGCATCCGGGTGACCGACATCGAAGGTGCCCATCTGCGCACCGCGGCGACCGCCGGCGGAGGACACCGTGAAGCACATCTTGTCGTAGATATCCATGAACGACAGCGGGCCCGAGGTGTACGCGCCGGCGCCTGATACGTAGGCGCCGCGTGGCCGCAACGTGGAAAACTCGTACCCGATGCCGCAGCCGGCCTTGAGCGTGAGCCCCGCTTCGTGGACCTTGCCGAGGATGTCGTCCATCGAATCGCTGATCGTGCCGGACACCGTGCAATTGATGGTCGACGTCGCCGGCTTGTGCTCGAGCGCACCGGCGTTGGAGGTGACGCGCCCCGCCGGAATGGCGCCGCGACGCAGCGCCCAGACGAAGCGCTCGTACCAGTGCTCGCGCACCGCGGACTGCTCGACGTCGGCCAACGCACGAGCCACACGTTTATAGGTGTCGTCCATCGACGCGTCGATCGGCGTACCGTCCTTGGCGGTGAGACGATATTTCTTGTCCCAGATATCGAGCGACGCCTCCTGAAAGGGAATGCTGTCGATATCCTTGTGCTCGAGTTTGACGACGCTGTTCATTAGACCCTGACACTCCCCGGAACGAGATTCCGCACATTCGACCCGCTGTCTGACTGCTCGCCAGAACGCGAGGGAAAGAACGCCGCCCGCGCTGCCGGCAAGCTTGGCAACGACGACTACTGCTCTCTCAATAGACGACCACTGTCAGATGGTCGCGATCCCCACGCCCTGCCCCTACCCAATCCCCGCATCTGTGGCCGCCTGTTTCGACTTCCTTCCCAGCAGTCGGCGAGACACAAGATATTGTGTTGGGGGGCAATCAGACTAATTACGTGAAATGCTGTCGTCAAGCCGGATCACCGCCGTGAGCCGGCAGATTTTTGCCAGCATTTTCAGTCAATTAGAAAGTTTTGGGCCGCATTTTGCTTGAGGTTTTTTTGTGCCGACGAGGGCCACCGCAGTAACGAACAACGCTATATTTTGTGTCCACGCCTCGCCAACAGCTCATCCACAGCTTATGCGCGCCATTGGCGCGCCCGCACGTTGCGCAACTGCCACGGACGATCGACGTCCAGATGCTCGTCGAACAGTACGCCGCGCCCCTGCAACGGCGTCCAGTCGGTATACGCACCGACCAGCGGACCGAGATATTGGGCGGCGACGGCGAGGCAGGCTTCGAAATCCAGGTCATCGGCCTCCAGCACGCCGCGCCGCGGATGGCGGATCGCCTGCACCGCCGCTGCCAGCGCGCCAGCAGCAACCTGCAGACTGGTGGCATTGTTGGCCGGCAAGAACCGGCGCGCCTCCTCGATCGACAACTGGGAGCCGAACCAATAGGCGTTGCGCGCATGACCGGCCAACAGCACGCCGAGTTCGTCCATCCCGGTGACGAGTTCGCCCGTCAGCACACGACGCGCCGGTTGCATCTGCCAGCCGCGGCCCTCGAACTCCAGCGCCGAGAGCATCGCGTCATCGCACGGGTGGTAGACGTACATCACGGTCGGCCGGAAATCGAAGCCTTGGGCACTGCGCACCGACAAGTAGTCCGCGATCGAGAACACCTCGTCGTGACTCATCAGCAGGCCTTGAAAGCCGCCGAGCGATGGCAGCCAGCTGCGCGCGTAGGTGCCACCCCCGGGGCGCTTGAGATAGATCGAACCGGAGCCATCCCGGTGCCACGACGCGCCGGTCGGCCGGCCGGGCTCGTCCGTACCCAGCGACAACTCGGATGGCTGCATCAACTCATCGACGAAGCCATCGATCGACCAGGTGTTCACGAACTCCCCGGGCCGCTTCGGTCGCTCCGCCGCCTGCGTGTCGCGCTCCGAAATCTGGATCAAGGTGACCCCGGCGGCGCGCGCCAGTTCTGCCCAAGCCAGCTGTGTCGCCGGGCGGGGTAGGTCAAGACCCAGCGATACATTCAGATCCAGCAACGCGCGCTTGACGAAGTGCGATACGAGCCCTGGGTTGGCGCCATGATCGACGATCGCGGTCGGCGAGTCGGCACCGAGCCGTCGTCCCAGCCGCAGCATCCGCTCGCGCGCCACGTAATTGGTGCGCTCACGCAGCGTCAACATCGGATTATCGAACACGCCCGGCCATGGCTCGATCGACGTGTCCACGTACAGCACGTCATGCTCGGCGCACCACTCGACCAGATCCAGGCTCGAAACATCGACCGACAGATTGAGCAGCAGATCGCCGCTGCGCACGTACTCACGCAAATGACGATCGTAGGTAGCGGGCTTCAGATGGCAATGCACGAAACGGGCACCGGCCGTTTGCGCAATGCTGCGGCCGCGCCCGTCTGCCGACAGCACGATGACTCCATCGGGTGGCGTGTGGATATGCCGCGCGAGCAACGGCAGCACTGCCTGGCCGATGCTGCCGCAGCCGACCATGATCACGCGGCCCGCGTGTTCGACGGATTCAACTGGCGATGACATCCCGTAACCGTAGCAGACGCGCCCGCCGGACGCCCCGCTGGCAGTGGACGCCGGTTAAGATATGCGCTCGTCAAGCGAGGCGCCCGAAGCGTGAACAACACTGCCTTGAAACTAGTCGTCTGCAGCTGGCTCGCTTGCGGCATGGCCGCGACAGCCACTGCGCAGTCAGTCAATCTGCCTGCGGCGGTCGGCGAGACGCCGATGCCCTCGCTCGCGCCGATGATCAAGCGCGTCTCGCCCGCGGTCGTCAACATCGCCACGCGTGGCACAGTTCGGCAGCGCGCGCCACGCAATCCGCTGCTGGATGACCCGTTCTTCCGCCGCTTCTTCGACATCCCGGAGATGGGCCCGCGCGAACGCCAGTTCCAGAGCGCTGGGTCCGGGGTGATTTTCGACGCGCGCAAAGGGCATATCGTCACCAACGCACACGTGATCGAAAGCGCCTCGGAGATCACGGTCACGCTGATGGATGGCCGCGACCTCAAAGCCACGGTGGTCGGCAGCGATGAGGCGTCCGATATCGCCGTGCTGAAAGTGGAACCGAGCACGCTGACCCAGATCGCGCTCGGCGATTCCGATCGGGTCGAAGTGGGCGACTTCGTGGTGGCGATCGGCAATCCGTTTGGCCTACAGCACACCGTGACATCGGGCATCGTCAGTGGCCTGGGCCGTTCGGGGATCAATCCACAGGGCTACGAAGATTTCATCCAGACAGATGCCTCGATCAATCCAGGCAACTCAGGCGGCGCGCTGGTCAATCTGCGCGGCGAGCTGATCGCCATCAACAGCGCGATCCTGTCGCGCAGCGGTGGCAACATCGGCATCGGTTTCGCGATCCCAGTGAACATGGCGCGCAGCGTCATCGATCAGCTGATCCAATACGGCGAGGTGCGACGCGGCTTGCTGGGCATCAACATCTATTCGCTGACGCCGGATCTGGCCAAATCGCTGGGCCTGGCATCGACGCAGGGAGTGCTTGTGTCACAGGTGGCTGAAAGTTCCGCTGCCGATCAAGCCGGCATCCGGCCGGGCGACGTCATCACCGCCATCAACAACAAGCCGGTACGCACCAGCACCGATCTGCGCAATGCTATCGGCCTGTTGCGCGTCGGCGAGCGCATCGATGTCGCCGTGCTGCGCGACGGTCGTCCGCGACGGCTAACCGCGTTGATCCCGGATCCCGACCCGCCCACCGCGACGCCCGGCAACGGTGCGAGGCCGCCGACTGGAACCGATGCCATTCATCCCCAGCTCGACGGCGCGTTGCTGGTCGACGCACCAGAGGGCGGTGTTCTCGTGCGGTCGATCGAGCCACGCAGCCCGGCGGCGCTGGCGCAGCTGCTGCGAGCCGGCGATCGAATCGAGGCCGCCAATCGCCAGCGAGTCGTGAATCTCGCCGAGTTGCGCAAGATCGCGCGTGGCGGCGGGCCATTGGTGCTCACCGTGCGACGCGGCAACGCGATGGTGCTGATCCCGCTGCGCACGCCTTGACGCCGGCTGCCCCCTATTTAGGGGAGTCGCAAAACTTTACAATTGCTGACAATCAACCGATCCGAGACGCCGCAAGTGCTTGCTTATATTGGCCGTGGTGCAGGACGGCACGGGTCTTGCTTTCTCCAATTGTCACCCCACCGGATTTTAAAACAATGAAAACCTCGCCCCTGTCGGCTGCGCTTTCCATCGCGGCGCTTGCCATTCCACTCGCGGCCCAGGCTGCCGTCATCACCATTCCGCAGTCGGCGCTGATCCCGTCGACCCAGCTCTATACCGACGACATCGGCGGCGGTATCGGCAGCCCGGTCATCATGACGGACGGTGGCAACGCGGCGAATCCCGGCCAATCGCGCAATGACGACGGCTTCCGCGGTCCGATCGATCTCGGTTTCACGCTGAATTTCTTTGGTCAGGACTACACGCAGTTCTACGCCAACAACAACGGCAACATCAGCTTCGGCAACGGCATCGCTGCCTTTACGCCCTCGGGTCCACAAGGGGCCAGCCAGCCGATCATTTCGCCCTTCTTTGCCGACGTCGATACACGTGGCGCGGCGAGCGGGCTGATGAACCTGCGGACGATGGACAATCAGCTCATCGTCACCTGGGATCGTGTGGGTTACTTCGATGAGCAGACCAACCTGCTCAATACCTTCCAGCTCGTATTGCGCGGTCCGGGCTACACCATTCCGCCGGGCGAGGGTCAGATCGGCTTCTTCTACACCACGATGCAGTGGGAAACCGGCGATGCGAGCGGCGGCGAAGGCGGCTTTGGCGGCACACCAGCCGCAGTGGGCTTCGGCGACGGTCAGAGCAATGGCTTCATTCTCGAGGGCTCAACACAGGCCAACATTTCGGCTGTGGTCAACAACACCCGGCTGTGGTTCACGCTGAGCGACACCGGCACCCCGGAAGTCGTGCCGCCCACCCCGGTCGAGCCGCCGACCGGCGTGCCGGAACCGGCCACGCTGGGCCTGCTGGGCCTGGGCCTGCTAGGCACCGCGCTGACACGACGCCGACGTCGCGCCTGACTAGTAAGTTAGCCAACGTACCAGTTGAGGCCGGGCATGTCCCGGCCTCAACTTTTCTTACGACCGGCTAGTCGCGATTTACTGTGCCCTCACCCGGCGTGATGAAGAGCAGTCGCGTACGGCAGATTCATCGCCTCGATCGACATCAGTTCGACTCCCGTTGTTTGGCCAGCAGACGCGAGCGGGCGGCAGCCAGCAAGGCACGCGAATAGAGCTTGTGAAAACCCAGCAGCGCCGTGAAGCCCGCGCCAAGCCGTCGTTCACCGGTTTCGGCGTCGACAATGGGCACCACTGCCGAGCCGAAATAGAGTGTTGTCGCGCCGGATTGCGCGTCAGCGGCTGACTCGATCATCAGCCAGGATCGCGTGCGCTGTTGGATGTCGCACAGCAGCAGTTGGCTGTCATTGCGTTCTTCCACGGTCCACGCAGCGAATCGATCGATCGAGCCGCGAGCGAGCTGCGCCGCCTCGAAATCACTAGAAGGCAACGAAACCGCCCACTTGATTATCAGCCGCTCCAGCTTGAACAAACCAGTCGTATAGAAGGCCTCGACGTACTGGACGAGCGAGACGTCGCAAGCAACAGGTACGCAATAGCAATCCGTGTACGCGCCGTCGAGGCGGTAGCGGTCTAACAAGGCGCCCGCGGGAAGAGCACTCGGACGAACGGTCGACACGCAGTGTCAGCAACGGCGGTTGGAACTTCGCACACTCAACAGCATACCGGTAACATAGGCGCGGATGAACAATCCTGCCAAAATCTTGAATGTCTGTGTCCTCGGCGGTACAGGCTTTATCGGTACCGAGTTGATCGCTCGACTGAACGCGGCCGGCCATCGCGTTCGTGTGCTGACTCGCAAGTTGGCCGCCGCGTCACACCTGCGTGTACTGCCAGGCGTAGAAGTGTCGGTCGCGAATGTGCATGCGCCCGCCGTGTTGGTGGCTGCGTTCGCCGGGATCGACGTCGTGATCAATCTGGTCGGCATTCTCAATGAATCGGGTCGTTCAGGTGCCGGCTTCCGTCGCGCTCACACCGAACTGGCAGCAAGCATTGTCACTGCAGCGCATGCGACGCGGGTCAAGCGCCTGCTGCAGATGAGCTCACTCGGCGCTCGGATCGACGGGCCCAGTCATTATCTGCGCAGCAGAGGCGCCGCCGAGCAACACATCGACGCGCACGCTGGCAGGCTCGACTACCATATCTTTCGCCCGTCGGTCGTATTTGGCGATGGCGACTCTCTGACCAATCGCTTTGCCAGCCTGCTGCGCCTGAGCGGCGGCTGGCTGCCGCTGGCGAAACCAGATACGAGATTTGCGCCTGTCTACGTGGGCGATGTCGCCGAAGCGTTCGTGCGGTGCCTGCATGGCGGCCCCGTCGATGGCGCGCCACCCGATGCCCGACGCTACCAACTTTGTGGCCCGGATATCCTGTCGTTGGAACAACTCGTGCGGCTCACAGCGAACTATGCCGCACTGCCCTCTCACATACTGCGACTGCCGGACTTCGTCGCACGCATACAGGCGGCCGTCATGGACTTCGTGCCCGGCAAGCCATTCTCGACTGACAACTATCGTTCGCTGTCGGAAGACAGCGTCTGTAGCAGCGGTGGACTCCTGCGCCTCGGCATCCGTCCGCGGTCCATGGCCGCAGTCTTGCCCACGTATCTCGGTAGCGCCTCCCGCGAATCACGGCTCGATGCCGCCAGGCGGCGCGCCGGCCGCTAGTTCGTCCGTGCAGAGCGCTGCGTGGCGCTCGGCTTCGGACAGCGCCGCATGCGCGCGGACGGCTCGATAGAACGCCGGCAAGTCGTGCCCCACCTGCGCGAGCACACGCTCGAAGCCCGGCACGCACACGTAGTAGGTAGCGAGTGACGCCAGCCTGGCGTTGTTGGGCGCCGCAGCGAGATCGCGGGCAAACTGACTCGTGACGCCGGCGGCGGACTGTACTGTGGCAATCTCGCTGGCAAGCCGTGCAAACAACTCGCGTTTGTGTGCGCGCTTGTCGTCGTCGGGCAGCCGGCGCTGATAAAGCTCCGCGAGCAAGGCTCGATAGCGCGTGACGATTGCAACGACGCGTGCATTGAGCGCGAGTCGCGCCCGAAATTTCGCCGCATCTAGAGCCCGCCCCTGGTGCGCAAGCCAGCGGGCCAGCCCTGCCTGCTCCACCGTTACGGCGAACGCTTCGTTGAAGACCGAGTCGCCAGGGACGTAGACGATCTGGTGCGCCAGCTCGTGAAAGACGATGCCGGCCAGTTCATCATCGCCGTAACGCAACATCGTATTGAGAATCGGATCAGCGAAGCGACCGAGCGTGGAATATGCAGGCACGCCCATCACGACCACATCATCGCCCTCGTCTTCGAGCCGCGCGGCGAACTCACGTGCCTTGTGCTCGGCGAAGTAGCCACGATACGCCACGCAGCCGGCCACCGGAAAACACCACTCCCGCGGTTCGACACTGAACTCGGGCGCGGCCACGACGTTCCAAACCACGTAGTCCCGCTCGACATCTGCATAGCTCCGATAGCTCTTGTTGTCGGGCAGACCGAGGTCCGTCACGGCGAACATGCGGGCCGCCTGCAGCTCGACCAGGCGCGCTTTGAGCTCCTCGGACACGGCCGGATCGGCAATCACCTGCGCGATCGGGCGACGCGCGCTCATCACCTGCCACTGGCCGCGGGCCGCTTGCGCCACGTACAGCGTGCCGCAGCCGCTGTGCAGCAGGACAACGGCGATGACGAGCCAGGTTCTCAGGTCGGTTAACATGACTGCATGCAAGTGTATTTGGTTGGCGGCGCGGTCCGCGACAAGCTCCTCGGCCGTCCCGTGAAGGAGCGCGATTGGGTGGTCGTGGGCGCGACGCCGGCGGATCTCGAAGCCCAAGGCTACCAAGCAGTCGGCCGCGAATTCCCGGTTTTTCTGCACCCTGAAACGCACGACGAGTACGCGCTGGCGCGGCTCGAGAAGAAAGTTGGACCCGGTTATCGCGGTTTCATCACGGAATTCTCGCCAGATGTAACGCTGGAAGAGGATCTCAGGCGCCGCGATCTCACCATCAATGCGATGGCTGAAGATGCCAACGGCGTCCTGATCGATCCGCACGGCGGGCGTCACGATCTCGACGCGCGCGTGCTGCGGCACGTGTCCAGCGCTTTTGTCGAGGACCCCGTGCGTATCCTGCGCCTCGCACGATTCACCGCGCGTTATGCATCGCTTGGCTTCCGTGTCGCCGACGACACGCTCGCGCTGATGCGCGAGATGGTCGCAGCCGGCGAAGTCGACGCGCTGGTGCCGGAACGCGTGTGGGCCGAGACGGTGCGCGCCTTGGCCGAACCGAACCCGGAGCGGTACATCGAAGTGTTGCGGGACTGCGGCGCGTTGGCCGTCATCCTGCCGGAGCTCGACGCGCTCTTCGGGGTGCCGCAGCCGGAGAAGTGGCATCCGGAAATCGACACAGGCCTGCACCAGTTGTTAGCACTGCAGCAAAGCGTACGCCTGGGAGGCAATGAGCGCGTGCGCTTCGCAGTGCTGGCGCACGATCTCGGCAAAGGCCTCACGCCGCCTGACCAGTGGCCATCACACCGCGGGCACGAAGAAACCGGCGCAGCGCTGGTGGAAGTGATGTGCGAGCGTCTGCGTGTGCCGAACGATTTTCGCGAACTGGCGCTGCTGGCGACGCGCTTTCACACGCATGTGCATCGCGCGCTCGAGCTGCGGCCGGCAACTTTGCTCGAGCTGCTGGAGCACACCGATGCATTTCGTCGCCCTGAACGATTTGCGGAGTTGCTGGTCGTCTGTGAAGCGGATTCGCGCGGCCGGACTGGCCTAGAATACCAGCCCTATCCACAACGCGCCTATATGGCCGCGGCGCGCGCGCGCGCCGCGGCAGTCACGCTTGCGCCGGCGGCGCGAGCCGGACTATCCGGCGCGGCGATCGGCGAGCGCCTGCGGGCCCTGCGGCTCGACGTGCTGGTCGCCCACAAGAAACAGCCGCTACAAATAGAAGACACCGAACACGACGGCAGCTAACACCAGCCGATAAATGGTGAATGGCAGGAAACCGATCCGCGGCAGATAGCGCAGAAAGACTGCGATGCAGGCGTAGCCGACCAGTGCGGAGACTGTCAGTCCGATCAGCATTTCTGTTCCGGCGACCGGTGCGCCAGCGGTGCTGAACTTGTAGGTCTCGTAGAGACCTGCCATCGCAATGCCAGGCACGGACAACAGGAATGCGAAACGTGCTGCGGATTCGCGCGACAAGCCGAGCGCGCGGCCGGCGGTCATCGTGATGCCCGAGCGTGACGTGCCGGGCACCAGCGCGAGCGCCTGCGCACAGCCGATCAGCACCGCATCGCGGATAGAGAGCGAGCGTTCATCGCGGTGGCTCGAGGACAGGCGATCGACCGCATAGAGCGCGATACCGAACACCGCCAGCTGGAACGCCACGACGGCAGGACTGCGCAACGCGGTTTCGATGAAATCCTTGCCGAACAGGCCCACCAGGCCCACCGGAATGGTGCCGATCAGCAGATTGATGGCCAGGCGACCATACGAATCCTGCCGATCGCCCGCGACCCAGCGCACTGCGCCGGTCGCGAGCGGCACTAGATCGCGACGAAAATAGCCGACCACGGCGAGCAAGGTGCCGACATGCACGGCCACGTCGAATGCCAGCCCCTGGTCGGTCCAGCCTAACAACCGCGGCAACAGCACGAGATGACCAGAGCTCGATACGGGCAGGAACTCCGTGAGCCCCTGAATCACCGCCAGCACGACTGCCTGCCACCATTCCATGTCCAAACTCCCTATAGCGACCCACGCAGGTCCTGCCAACCGAACCCCCGCAGAGGCGCCCGGTAGTCACGACCCAGTGCCATGACTTTGAAGGCCTCGCCCATCTCGCCCGGCATCATCAGGCGCCGTGCCTCGCCTGCCTGGACGAGCCGCTCGCGTTCATCGCGTGCGGTAGCCAGCACATTCTCCATCCCGCAGCCGATCAGGAACCCGGCCTGCGTCACGAAACCCTGTAGCTCGAGAGCTGCGCGGCTGCCGGACTCGGCCACACGGGTGAAATCGACCCAGGCTGTGATGTCCTGCAGGCCCACGTGCCGCAATGGGTCGCCATGCGCCCGGTGCCGAAAGTGGCACTGCAACGTGCCGGCAGTGCGGTCGGGATGGTACAGGTGGGGGCGCGGCAGGCCGTAGTCGATCAGCAGCACTACACCACGGCGCAGCACGGCGCCCAGGCCGGCCAACCAGCCCTCGAGTTCCAGACAGATCTCGCCGTGGTAGTTGTCTGGCAGTTGCTGCGGCAGCTCTCGCTCGAGCAATCGAACCGCGTTGGCAAGCGCGGGTGTAGCTGTCCGTGTCGCCTCGACCAGTGCACCGTGCGAGTCGAGTGCCACACCTAACGAGTCGATCACCCTGATCGCGCCGGCTCCCGCGCGCAGCACGAAGCGCTCGACCGGCATGGCGTCGAGCACTTCGTTTGCGACGACGACGCCCGTGATCCGCTGCGCTGGCCAGCGATCGAGCCACTCGACGCGGCTCGCCAATGCGGCTGGCAAGGCTGCGAGCCGCGTGCGTTGCCGCGCACGCAGGTCAGCACTCACTTCGAGAATCCGGTAACGATCCGGCAATGTTCCCAGTGCGGCCAATTCCTCCAGCAGAACGGCAGCCAACGCACCACTGCCGGCACCGAACTCCAGCAGATCGCCGCCGGTGACCGCCAGCACGTCGGCACACTGCCGCGCGAGACAGCGGCCGAACAGGGGCGACATCTCGGGCGCTGTGACGAAGTCCCCCGCCGCGCCGAACTTGGTGGCCCCGCTGCTGTAATAGCCGAGTCCGGGCTCGTACAGGACGAGACGCATGAAATCGGCGAACCCCAACCAGCCGCCAGCCGCCTCGATCCGTCCACGTACCAGGCTCGTCACCTGTTCGGCGTGCGCTCGCTCGGCCGCATCGAGCGCGGGCAGAGTTGAGA
>JAWLAE010000011.1:0-16961 GCA_041395625.1 Steroidobacteraceae bacterium
GACGTCGATCGCCTGGTAGCAGCGCTCGCCGACGTACTCGAGGAGACCGCCGCGCGATGACGAATCTCCACTGCGAACGGCGCGGCGTCGGCCCGCTCCTCGTGATGTTGCATGGCTGGGCCCTCAACCTGCGGGTATTCGATACGCTGGCCGCCGAGCTCGCACAGCACTACACCGTGCTGACCATCGACTTGCCCGGCCACGGCCGCAGCAACGCCAACCGCTGGGCGGCACTCGACGAACTGCTGCTGACCCTGCCTGCACCGTTCGTGCTGCTGGGCTGGTCGTTGGGTGGCCAGCTGGCGCTGCAGTTCACCCAGCGCGCGCCCGAGCGCGTCTCGGGCCTGGTGCTCGTCGCGGCTACACCCCGGTTTCTGAATACCAAGAACTGGGCCGCCGGCCTGTCTGCCAGCGTGCTCGCAGGCTTCGCGGCACAACTGGCGACCGACTATCGACGTACCGTCGCAGAATTTCTGGAACTGCAGGTACGCGGCAGCGCCCACGCTACGCAGACCCTGACCGAACTGCGAGCCGCGCTGCTGAGCCACGGCGAAGCCTCACCCGACGCATTGGCTGTCGGCCTCGAATTGCTGCAGCAAAACGATCTGCGCGCGGCGCTACCCCAGATTGCCGCGCCCACGCTGATCATCGCGGGCCAGTATGATCGCGTGACACCGACGGCAGCCGCGCGCGCCATGGCTGACAAGCTGCCCGCCGGGAAGCTGCTCGAAATCCGCCGCGCGGGTCATGCGCCGTTCCTCTCTCACACGGCGGCGTGCGCGGCAGCCATTGCGGCGTTGCGAACTTCATGAGACGTCCGGCCGACAATGATCCCTTTGCGCTCGAGCGGCAGCGGGTAGCGAACGCCTTCGATGCCGCCAGCGGACAATACGATGCCGGCGCCCGAGTCCAGGCTACGGTACGCGCCGAACTGCTCGAGCGGCTGCTCGAACTGCGCCTCGAACCGCGGACCATACTCGATCTCGGCGCCGGCACCGGCGTTGCCACTCGGGAGCTCAAGCGACGCTTCCCAAAGGCGCTGGTAGTCGCGGTAGACCTGGCGCCGGGGATGCTCGAAGTGGCGGCCAGGCGATCGAGCTGGTGGCGGCCATTCCGTCGGGTCGTGGGCGATGCATACCAGCTACCGTTCCGAAATCGAGCCTTTGATCTGGTCTTCAGCAATTTAATGTTTCAATGGTGTGATAATCTACAGGATTCGTTCGCCGAGGTGCGGCGCGTCCTGGCGCCAACCGGGCGCTTGCTTCTGAGTACTTTCGGGCCCGATACGCTCACGGAGTTGCGGCAATCGTGGGCCGCTGCCGGCGACGGCGCCAATCATGTCAGCCGCTTCCTGGACCTGCACGATGTCGGTGATGCGCTGGTGCGCGCCGGCCTCGTCGAGCCGGTGCTCGACGTCGATCGTATCGAGCTGCGGTACGACGCGGTGCTCGATCTGATGCGGGATCTCAAGTCGATCGGCGCGCGCAATGCGACCGTCGGGCGCAGCCGGGGGCTGACCAGCCGCCGGCGACTCGCCGCCGTGGTCGGCGCTTATGAGAACCACCGCCGCAACGGCAAACTGCCGGCGACCTATGAAGTGGTCTACGCCAGTGCCTGGGGCAGTGATGCGGCTCCGGATGACTTCGTGGCGCGCCCGAGCAACGCGCCCGGCGAGGTGCACATTGACGTCGAAGCAATCGGTCGCAGCAACCGTCCGAGTTCCCCCAAATGAGTGCCACCGGGATTTTCGTCGCCGGCACCGACACGGGCGTTGGCAAGACCTACGTCAGTGTTGGGTTAGTGCGGGCGCTCGTCGCGGACGGCCAACGCGTGGCCACAATGAAACCCGTCGCGGCGGGCACCGAACTGACGCCGGCCGGCCCGCGCAACGATGACGCGCTGGCTCTCATGGCGGCGGCCAATGTCGCCGCACCGTACGAGCGGGTGAACCCTTACGCGCTGCCGCTCGCCGCCTCACCTCATCTGGCCGCGCGCGCGGCCGGCGTGCAGATCGACCGGGAGACCGTGCGAGGTCAGTACGAGGCACTCGCTGCGGACGCCGACCTCGTCATCGTCGAAGGTGCGGGCGGCTGGCTGGCACCCATCAGCGACCAGGAGACAATGGCAGATATCGTCCGTGCGCTCGACTTGCCGGTGCTGCTGGTCGTCGGCTTGCGCCTCGGCTGTCTCAATCACGCGCTCCTGAGCGCGGCAGCTATTGCCGCGCAAGCGACGCCGTTGCTGGGATGGATAGCCAACAGCATCGATCCGACGATGCCGATGCGTGCCGAGAACATCGCAACTCTCACGAACCGACTCGGGAGCACGCCGCTGGCCGTGATCCCGGCGAATTCCACAGCAGCCGATGCAAATGCACTGAATTCGCATTGGACAGAAGCGAGCGCTGCGCTGCGTCGCGCGCTTACCGTGTATCGGACACAAAGCCGCGTAAGTCCTTGAGCGTGGTATGAATGCCCGCGCTATAATTTCTCGATGGCAGAGGGTTCGCACCGCATCGTGCTGGCGCCACACTGCTCGATGTCGGTGCGGGGCGCGACGATCTTCTTCGCGCTCATGTGCGGCTCGAGCTTTGGGGTCGCAGGCGTCGTCGCTGCACAAGGGTTCTGGCCCGTTCTGCCGTTCGCCGGTCTGGAAATGGCGTTGCTCGGCTGGGCCTTGCTTCACAGCATGCAGCGGCGACGGCAGCGACAGACGATTTTGATCTCGGACGACAGCGTCACGATCGCCGATGGCGAGCGGGAGTGTCCGGTCGCGGTGTTCCAGCGTCACTGGACGCGCGTCAAGGTGCGCCGCGCCAGCTCGAGGCTGCATCCGAGCAGCCTGCTGATCGAGTCGCAGGGCAAGGCGTGCGAGATCGGCGTGTTCCTCACCGAGGAGGAGCGCCGCCGCGTAGCGTTGCAGCTCGGTGCGCTGATCGGGCGGATGAATGATGCGCCGGCAATGCCCCGCGGCGAACTGGTGTGATAGTGAAAATTTACATTGTTAGGGACGAATACTGATGGTTAGTGCGCGTAAGGTCTTGGTGAGTCTCGGTGCGTTGTTCGCGGCCGGGCTCGCGCCACTGGCGAGTGCCGAGTGGGGCAATCTCGATATGCCCGTGGGTGTCACCGAGCTCAGCCGGGAGATTCACGGCCTGCACACGCTCATTCTATGGGTCTGCATCGCCATCGCCGTCGCGGTGTTCGGCGTGATGATCTACTCGATCGTCAAGTTCCGTAAGTCGCAAGGCGCGGTGCCCGATACCACCATGACGCATAGCACGCGCGTCGAGATCGTCTGGACGATCGTTCCGGTGCTGATCCTGGTCGCGATGGCCGTGCCCGCGGCGCGCACCCTGATGGAAATCGAAGATTCCCGCAACGTCGAACTCAACGTCAAAGTGACGGGCTACCAATGGAAATGGCAGTACGAATATCTGGACGATGACATCGGCTTCTTCTCGTCGCTCGATCGCGCCAGTGATGCTGCGCGGCAACTGCAGTCAGGCATCGATCCGC
This sequence comes from Steroidobacteraceae bacterium, assembly GCA_041395625.1. Classification (GTDB taxonomy): domain Bacteria; phylum Pseudomonadota; class Gammaproteobacteria; order Steroidobacterales; family Steroidobacteraceae; genus CADEED01. The sequence continues at coordinate 3,519 of JAWLAE010000011.1, forward strand.
ATACGGTTCCGGACTACCTCCTGAACGTCGACAACCCGCTCGTGATCCCGGCCGGCACCAAAGTGCGCGTGCTACTGACCGCCCAGGACGTGATCCACTCCTGGTGGGTACCGGCTTTCGGCATGAAGAAAGACGCCATTCCGGGCTTCGTCAACGAGCTGTGGATCAAGGTCGACGAGGACAAGACCGGTCTCTACCGCGGGCAGTGCGCCGAGCTGTGCGGTCGCGACCATGGCTTCATGCCGATCGTCGTCGATGTGAAGTCGAAGGCCGATTTCGCCGCCTGGCTGGTCGCCCAGAAAGCCGCCGCGCAGCCAGCTCCGGAGAGCGCGCCGGTCGAGACAGCCACCGACGGGACTGCGACTACCGATGTCGCGCAGGCAGCTGCGCCGACGCTCGCAGTTGCGCCGAACGCCGGCTGATAGAACCCCAAATTCCGCAAGAATCCGAGAACGAACATGGCCACCACGACAGTACATTCCGCTGATCACGATCATCACGACCACAAGCCGCGCGGCATCGGCCGGTGGCTGTACGCGACCAACCACAAGGACATCGGCACGATGTACCTGGTGTTCGCGTGCATCATGTTCTTCGTGGGCGGCACAATGGCGTTGGTGATCCGCGCCGAGCTGTTCCAGCCTGGGCTGCAGTTCGTCGATCCCGCGTTCTTCAATTCCATGACAACCATGCATGCGCTCGTCATGATCTTCGGCGCCGTGATGCCGGCGTGGACGGGCCTGGCCAACTGGATGATCCCCATGCAGGTGGGTGCTCCCGACATGGCGCTGCCACGGCTCAACAATTTCTCGTTCTGGATCCTGCCGTTCGCATTTACGCTGTTGTTAGCCACATTGTTCGTGCCTGGTGGTGCGCCGGCCAGTGGCTGGACTATGTATCCACCGCTCGTATTGCAGACGGGTGATGCCTTCCCCTTCCTGATCTTCGCCGTTCACTTGATGGGTGCCTCGTCGATCCTGGGCGCCATCAATGTGGTCGTCACCGTGATGAACATGCGCGCCCCGGGCGTGGGCCTCCTTAACATGCCGCTGTTCGTGTGGACCTGGCTGATCACTGCGTACCTGCTGATCGCCACCATGCCGGTGCTCGCGGGCGCAGTCACGATGCTGCTGACCGATCACTTCTTCGGCACGACGTTCTTTGCGGCTTCTGGCGGTGGCGACCCGGTGATGTTCCAGCACATCTTCTGGTTCTTTGGTCACCCCGAGGTGTACATCCTGATCCTGCCGGCCTTCGGCATCGTCTCGGAGATCATCCCGACGTTTTCGCGCAAACCGCTGTTTGGCTACGGCGCAATGGTGTACGCCTCGGCGTCGATCGCGTTCCTGTCGTTCATCGTCTGGGCACACCACATGTTCACCGTGGGCATGCCGCTCGCGGGTCAGCTGTTCTTCATGCTGTCGACGATGCTGATCGCCATCCCAACCGGCGTGAAAGTGTTCAACTGGACCGCGACGATGTGGCGCGGCTCGCTCACCTTCGAAGCGCCGATGCTGTTCGCGCTGTCGTTCCTGTTCCTGTTCACGATCGGCGGGTTCTCAGGTCTGATGCTCGCAATCGTGCCGGCGGACTTTCAATACCACGACTCCTATTTCGTGGTGGCACATTTCCACTATGTGCTGGTGCCGGGTGCCGTGTTTGCGATCATGGCCGCCGTGTACTACTGGCTGCCGAAGTGGACCGGCAACATGTACGACGAGGGTCTCGCCAAGTGGCACTTCTGGTTGTCGACCATCGGCGTGAACGTGCTGTTCTTTCCGCAGCACTTCCTCGGGCTCGCCGGCATGCCGCGCCGCATCCCGGACTACGCCACTCAGTTCGCCGATTGGAATATGGTCTCCTCGGTCGGCGCATTCCTGTTCGGGTTCTCGCAGCTCATGTTCCCGTACATCGTCTGGAAGTGCGTGAAGGGCGGCCAGAAAATCGGCAACCGCGCCTGGGAAGGCGCCCATGGCCTCGAGTGGGAACTGCCGTCACCCGCGCCGTACCATAGCTGGGACACCCCGCCGTCGCGCGATGTGATTGCCCGCGGTGCCGGGCACTGATGAACCAGCGTAGCGCCATAGAGCAGGTCGCCGCTGTGCCGCACGATGACGACGCGGCGCGGCGCGCACGCGTGCGTCGCACGGCGATCGTTCTGGGGCTAGTCGCGCTAGGTTTCTATCTCGGCTTCATCCTGCTGGCAGTAATGAAGTCGTCCTGAAAATGAGCCAGCTCGACGAACCGTCCACCAACGCGGCACGTGCCACTGCCAACCGGCAGTTGACGGCGAAGCTGGCATTGTTCGCGGTCGGCTCGTTCGCTTTCGGCTTCGCGCTCGTGCCCTTGTACGACGTGTTATGTGCCATCACCGGCTTCGGCGATCAGACCACCCTCACCGAGAAACGTGTCGTCGCCGAAGCGCCGGATCAATCGCGACTGATCACGGTCGAGTTCCTGGCCGAGCTGCCCACAGTTGGCAATTGGGAATTTCGCCCGGTCGTGAAAACCATGCAGGTGCACCCCGGCAAACTCTACGAAGTCGATTACGTGGCCCACAATCTCACCGGCCGCGACACGATCGCGCAGGCAGTGCCCAACATCTCGCCCGGCCAGGCCGTGGCCTATTTCCGCAAGACGGAATGCTTCTGTTTCACGCCGCAGAATTTCGCGATCGACGAACAGCGCCCGATGCCGGTGCGCTTCATCGTCGACCCGGATCTGCCGCGCATCGTCGATCGAATCACGCTTTCTTATACGTTCTACGACTCGGCAACGCGCGTAGGACTTCGCTAACTACCGCAGGGAATACTCGATCATGGCACAGGTCCACGCAGCCGCCGCCGAAGACAAATACTACATACCGCACAGCAGCCCCTGGCCGATCATCGGCTCGAGCTCGCTGTTCGTGCTGATGTTCGGTGTCATCGCCTACCTCAACGAGTGGTTCCCCATCTGGGTGATCTTGCCCGGATTCGCCCTGCTCATCTTCATGTTCGTCGGTTGGTTCTCGACTGTGATCGGCGAGAATCAGCGAGGGATCTACAACCTGGCGGTCGATCGCTCGTTCCGCATGGGCATGATGTGGTTCATCTTCTCCGAGGTGATGTTCTTCGCCGCGTTCTTCGGCGCACTCTTCTACGCGCGCTCGCTGGCCGTGCCGTGGCTCGGCGGCGAGGGCACGAAGATCCTCTCGCATGCGCTGCAGTGGCCCAGCTTCGAGAACGCTTGGCCGACCAACGGGCCGGCACGAGTTGGTCCGCGTGAAGACGGGTCCTTCGAGATCATCCCTGCCTTCGGTTTGCCCGCCATCAATACGCTGATCCTGCTCACCTCCGGCGTCACGGTGACTATTGCGCATCATGCGCTGCGCGCCGGCAACCGGCTGATGCTCAATACCTTCCTGTTCCTCACCGTCGCGTTGGGCTTCCTGTTCGTCTTTCTGCAGGGCATGGAGTATCACCACGCGTACACCGAGCTCGGCCTGAAACTCTCGACGGGGATCTACGGCTCGACGTTCTTCATGCTCACCGGGTTCCACGGTTTCCACGTGACGCTCGGTGCCATCATGTTGCTGGTCATCTGGTTCCGTACGATGAACGGACACATGACCCCGCAGCGTCACTTCGCGTTCGAAGCCACCGCCTGGTACTGGCACTTCGTCGATGTGGTGTGGTTAGGGTTGTTCGTGTTCGTCTATTGGATTTAGCGCAGACGTTCGTTTCGGAGCGGGCTAGAACGGGAGCGGGCTACTCGGTTCGCTTGTCGTGACTACGGGTCGAGCGCGCTTCGGAAATCGCCAGGGCGATTTCCGGCGGTCCCGCGTCCGAGCACGGGGCGCATTCTCCTCCTGCGGCACCGCCAGACTGAAAGCGGCACAGGAGCGCCCCGTACTCGGAACGCGGCGCTCTCCACGTAGTCACGACAACCGGACCGAATAGCCCGCTCGTCAATTTCGGACGTACCGGTCGCGGGTCGATGCGTGGTGGGCTAATCGAGGTGGTCGGGCCAATCACGTGGAGAGCGCCGCGTTCCGGGCGCGGGGCGCTCCTGTTCCTGTATCGGATTGGCCGCTACATAGGGGGAAGATGCGGCCCGCGTCCGGACGCGGGACCGCCGGAAATTGCTTCAGCAATTTCCGAAGCGCGCTCGACCCGTGATTGGCCCGACCACCTCGATTAGCCCTCGTGCCTCAAGTGGCGCGATCCTTAGTCGGCTGCTCAACGATCTCGATCATCAAGCCTGCAGGCGACAGGACTGTCAGCGTGCGCTCGCCAGTGACACCAGCGACCTGCGCACTGCCGCTGCCGCTGCCAGCAGCGGCGTAGCGCCGCACCCGGTGCTCCACCTCGTCGAACACGTGTGTGCCGAATGTCCACAGCACGAGTCCCCGATTCGGTATCCGGGGAACGACTGGATTGTCCCTTTTGGTAGCCATCATATCCAACAGCACGACATAGGCGCTGCTCGCACCCGGCGCAAACAACTGCACGAATCGAAACTGCGTGCCGGCATCGAGACCAAGGCCACCGGCCGGCCCGGAAGTCGTTAGCACGATGTTCTGACGCGCTTCCCAGCCAAGCACTTGCTGGTAGAACTCGATCTCGCGCAGTGCATCCGGCACGACCATCGCGGAGTAGGCCGGGCCCCCTATACCGGTAGTCGGATCGATCGGCCCCACTGGGATCATGTCGGCTGGACGCCCGACTGCCAGCATGTAGATCTGCTCGGGACCGCGAAACAGTATTTCGCCCGATACATAGCTCGTACCATCGGGACGCGTGATAGTTAGCGGCACGATACCGGCGGTGTTCTCGACGCCCAACGCGGTCACACGCCCGAGTGTGACCGGCAGGCTCGCAACCGGATAGCCGATCGACAGCCCGCCCGTGAGACGTGAATCCATGCCTGGCCGGATGATCTCGCCCCCCGCCATGACCAGCACTCGGACTGTGATCCCCTGAGCGGTGTCCGTGCCACGGAACGTGAGTTCGCGCCATGACAATCCTTCCGCTATTCCCCATAGCCGGCGTCGCCACCGTGCCTCGGTCGTCGCTGGACCATCGTCGGCAACCAGCTGCATGCGCATTGCCTGCGTCAGAAACTGGGTGGTGGCGGCTGAGTTGTCTGTGACCAACGTGACGCCTTGCAGTGGTCCACAGAGCGAGGGCTTGCTACCGGCCCGCGCGGCCATCGGATCATTCGACGTCATCTGCGCGTTGCCATCACCGGCCGGGCGGCGCGCCGTGGGGGCTGATGTAGCCCAGGTACCAGGCCGCCATCAGCAGCAGGAACAGCGCAACGGACAGCCCGACTCGAACCGTGAGGGCGCGTGCCATCTTGCGCGAGTCGCCCTTGCCGCTCGACAGGTGGAAGAGCGCATTGCCGAGGCTCGCGACGATCGCAACCAGGACGACGACAATCAGGATTTTGATGGCATCCACGACGCAGCGATTATAGCGCCGGCTTGCGACACACACCGGTACAATCGCAGCCGGAATCGGGATCGTTTAGCAGCGCGCATTGTCTGACATCGCTATGACCATGAAAGTGTTCGGTCGCGAGTTCGCACCTTCATGGCTCATGACGATTGCGACCCTCTCGTTCGGCTGTCTGTTCGTCACCTTGGGTTTCTGGCAATGGGGGCGAGGCGTCGAGCGCCAGGCTACCTGGGATGCATTCCAGAACGATGCCGCCAATGTGATCGATGCCGATGCCGCCGACCTCGCCTCACTGCCACGCTATGCGCACGTGCGGCTGCGTGGTTCGTATGCGCCGACGCGGCAATTCCTGTTGGACAATCGCACTTTCGAGGGCCGCGCGGGCTACGAAGTGCTGACACCTTTCGAGTTGACGAGCGGCGGCACCGTGCTGATCAATCGCGGCTGGATCCACTTCGGCGGATTCCGCGACCGATTGCCGGATGTCAGCTTCGATGCTCCACCGCAGGAAACAATCCTTGGCAGAATTGAGGAACTCCCGGCAGCGGGATTGGCCGCGGGGCGTGCCGCACCGGCCACCGAAGGCGTTTGGCCGCGCGTCACCAGCTTCCCGACGGCGGCGGAGCTGACGGCGGCCTATGCACAACCGTTGCTGGCGCGCGTCGTCCTGCTGGATGTCGATGCGCCGCGTGGGTTTGAACGACACTGGAGCGCGCCGGGACTCGAGCCGATCAGGCACTTCAGCTATGCGGTGCAATGGTGGGCGTTCGCGGTGCTGCTGGCGGGTTTGTATATTGGCCTCAATCTTCGGCAACAGAAGTAGCTCAGGACATTCATTCATGCAGCCAGACGTCGCCATCGCACAGCGCAACCGCGGTCGCCGCACGCTCCTCATTCTGGCGGCGATATTCTTCGTGCCGCTCGCCATTTCGTTTGCGCTCTACTACGGCGAACTGTGGCGGCCGACAGATAGCACTAACAAGGGCGAACTGATCTCGCCCGCGGTCCCATTGCCCGAAGTGATGCTGCGCAACGCCGCTGGTGCTGCAACTGGCAGCGGTGCCCTGTTCGGCGGCAAATGGTCCGTGGTGCATATCGCCGACGGTAGCTGCGATGCGGATTGTCGGGCGGCACTCGTGGCGGTCCGGCAGACACGCCTGACGCTGGCCAATGAAATGCCACGCGTACAACGGATTCTCCTGGCAACTGGCAACTGCTGCGACAATGACTATCTGTCGACGGAGCAGGCTGGCCTGCTCGTGGTTGACGCCAGCGATGCGGCCGGCCAGACCTTGCTCGGCGCTTTTCCAGCAGGTGACCAGACGCACGCGCTCTACATTGTGGATCCGCTCGGCAATCTGATGATGCGACACGACGCGCGTGAGAATCCGAAGGATCTACAGTCGGATCTGAAAAAGCTGCTGAAATTGTCGCACGTCGGCTGAGCGGAGGACTCAAGAATGCAACATGCACATTGGATACGACGACTGGCCCTGTTCGGCATCGTGCTGTGCTTCGCCGTCGTCGTATTTGGCGCTTACACGCGACTGTCCGATGCCGGTCTCGGCTGCCCCGACTGGCCGGGCTGCTACGGCCATGTGACACCGGCCGGTGCCGCCAAGAACGCCGATCATGTCGAATCCCTGTGGCCTGGCTGGACTTTCGAATCCCGCAAGGCGTGGATCGAGATGATCCACCGGTACGCGGCGACGACGCTCGGCTTCGTGATCGTGCTGATTACCGCGCTCGCGGTCGTGGCACGCCGGCAGCGAATCGTCAGCGTGCCGTTCGTCACCGTGCTGCTCGCAACGGTTGTGATGCAGGGCGTGCTCGGCATGCTCACCGTCACCTGGCTGCTCAAGCCGCTGATCGTCACCGCGCATCTGATCGGCGGCCTGACCACACTCGGATTGCTGGTGTGGCTATGGCTGACGATGCGTATACGAACTCGCACAGTCGGCAACCTCAGCACGAGCGGCGACTCGAGCCTGCCGATTGGCGTGGGACTACGGCGTGCCCGTGGCCTGGCGCTGCTCGCTTTCCTGGCGCTTGGCGTACAGATTCTGCTCGGCGGATGGACCAGCACTAACTACGCAGCGATGGCCTGCCCTGACCTGCCCAAGTGTCAGAATGCATGGCTGCCGGAGGCGGATTATTCCGATGCGTTCGTCCTGTGGCGTGGCCTCGATATCAACTACGCCGGGGGCGTACTCGATCATCCGGCCCGCGTCGCCATCCATTTGACGCATCGCCTCGGCGCGATCGTGGCGACACTACTGTTATGCCTGGCGGCCTGGGCCGCGATCCGGCTGGGCGCTGGCAGCGCCCGGAATGCTGCGCTGTTCGTGCTGGCCGCGCTGTTTGTGCAGATTACGATCGCCACGGCCATGGTGCTGAAGGCGTTCCCGTTGACGCTGGCGGCCGCACATAACGCAGGGGCGGCCCTGCTGCTGATCGGCATGGTGGCACTGACCCGCGCTTTGCGGCCAGTCGGCGCGCGTTGATGAGCTGCGGCAGCCGATCTGCTAACCTTGTCGGCCCGTTCGAGAAACCCCGCCAACTGCCGTGTCGACCCCCGAACCAGCGCTGAGTCTGCCGGCCGCGGCCATTTCGTGGCGCAGCTACTACGAACTGACGAAGCCCAAGGTCGTCATGCTGATCGTGTTCACCTCGATCGTGGGCACACTGCTGGCGAGTCCTGGCTGGCCACCACTCGACGCCTTGCTGTTCGGCAATCTCGGCATCGCGCTGGCTGCAGCCTGCGCGGCCACCATCAACCACGTACTCGATGAGCGCATCGACGCGCAGATGTCACGCACGCGCTCCCGCCCGCTGCCGACTGGCCGACTGCAGGCGCGCAATGCGCTAAGTTTCGCGGCAGTGCTGGGTGTTGCATCGATGGCGTTGCTGTGGGGCCTCGTAAATCCACTGACTGCGCTACTCACGGCAGCGTCATTGATCGGCTATGCGGTTGTGTACACCGCGTTCCTGAAACGCGCCACGCCACAGAATATCGTGATCGGTGGTGCTGCGGGCGCCGCGCCACCCGTGCTGGGCTGGGCGGCGGTAACCAACACGATCGATCCGAACGCGCTGTTGTTGTTTCTCATCATTTTTGCGTGGACGCCGCCGCATTTCTGGGCGCTCGCCATTGCGCGCAAGGACGAGTACGCGCGCGCCGGTATCCCGATGCTGCCCGTGACTCATGGCGTCGAGTTCACGAGACTGCAGATCCTGCTCTATACGGTTTTGTTGATTGTGATCACCATTCTGCCGGTACTCACCGGCATGAGCGGCGCGATCTACCTGCTCGCAGTGATCGGTCTGGACGCCGTTTTCCTGTACTACGCGCTGGCCTTGAAAATGACGCAGCGGGCGGAACTACCGATGCGCGTGTTCCGCTTCTCGATCACCTGGCTGACGTGGGTGTTCGTCGCTCTGCTGGTCGACCATTATTTACTTTTCCGACTCGTCTAGCACCGTATGCGCCTGCATCACGGTGATCGCGCCTTCGCGAGGCGGCTCGAATTCGTATTGCATCAGACGATTGCCCTTGGAGAACAGCAGGCTCGACTTCGATCCCAGGTTTTGTTCGGCGAGAGTCTGTTTCCAGCCTTGCGCCTCCATGCCTTTCTGAACCGCAGCGAATAGTTCGGCGACCGGGCGCTGGGTCTGATAACTGATCACGACGGAGCCGGGCATCGTCAACGCGGTCTGGAGCTTGTCGTGGGCGAGCACCACGACATCCTGCGGGTAATCCGCCGGCATCGATGGCGAGTCGCCGATGCCATAGACCATGTCACCGTCCTCGGTCGAGACAGTCGCATTCGCTCCTTCGCCGCTACCCTCAATACCGGCCTCGGTAACGAGTTCCTCGGATCTCTTGCTGCATCCCAGCGCGATCAAGGCACTGATCAGCAGCAGACTCAACAGCTTTGGCATGGCATAGCTCCGGCGCAGTAGTCAGTTAGCGAACAATCTATCACCGACGAAGGGATTGGAGCGCCGCTCCTCGCCGAACGTGGACATCGGTCCGTGGCCAGGAACGAAACGTATCTCGTCACCCAGCGGAAACAGTCGCTCGCGGATGGAACGGATCAAGGTGTCGTGATCGCCGCGCGGAAAGTCGCTGCGACCGATCGAGCCCTTGAAAAGCACGTCGCCCACCAGTGCGAAGTGCTGCTCGGGATGATAGAACACCACGTGCCCCGGCGTGTGGCCCGGGCAGTGCAGAACTTGCAGGCGTTCGTTTCCCACGGTGACTTCATCGCCATGCTCCAGCCAGCGATCCGGCACGAACGCGCGGGCGGCGGGCAAACCGAACATCGCGCTTTGCTGCGGGAGCTGCTCGATCCAGAACAGGTCTTCGCGTTGCGGGCCTTCAATCGGCAGGTTTTCGCGTGCCGCCAATTCCGCCGTTGCGCCGGCGTGGTCGATATGCGCATGCGTCAGCAGGATTTTCTGCAGCTGCAGATCGTTCTCCTTGACCACCGCCATGATCCTCTCCAGATCGCCGCCGGGATCGACCACGGCGGCCTGACGCGTCGCATCGCACCAGATGACGGAACAGTTCTGCTGGAACGCGGTGACAGGGACGACGTGGACTTGCATCGGGCAATGATAGACGAAGCGCCTAAACTTCTCTGATGCGACCAGGTGATCTATATGCACCGATCGGCCTCGCCCTGTTACTTGACCAGACGCCATCATGCGCATACCATGCGCATGATGGAACCAGCCTTCGACGTCAGCTCCCGCAAGCGGCCTGTGAACCTCACGCTGAACGCCGACCTCGTCGATCGCGTGCGCGACCTCACCGACAATCTGTCTGGCGTCGTCGAAAGCTTGCTGATCGACTACCTCGAGCAGCAGCGACTCGCTCGTCTGAGCCGCAACCGCATCTCCGAGGCCACGTCCGCCGTCTGGAACACGTTCAACAGCAAGCATGGCTCCATCGCCGACGAATTCTCGTCGCTCTGATGGCGCAGTTCGACGTTCATCGCAATCCAGGCCGGCACGCCGACACGATTCCGTACGTCGTCGACGTGCAGTCCGCGCAGTTCGACGATTACCGGCGCCGCGTTGTCGTGCCGCTGGTGCGCGCCGGCAATCTAGGTTCCACACCTTTCCCCGCTTTCAATCCATCCTTTCGCATCCGTGGCGTGAAAGTCATCCTGCATCCTTTGGAGATGGTCTCCGTGCCCGTCGAGCAGCTCGGTCCACCCGTCGGCTCGCTGGTCGACGACGGGCAGGCTATCATCAGCGCGCTCGACGAACTGTTCAGTCGCGCGTGGCAGTAACGAACGATTGCCAGCCCCCTGGCGGCTGCAAGTGACTGCGCTATCCTCTCCAGATGCGCATCGAACGTATCTGGCCTGGGAACGCCTACCGGAACTTCCACTATCTGATCGCGTGCCCGGAGTCGGGCGAAGCGATCGCGATCGACCCGCTCGACTGGCAGAGCTGCCTCGCGACGGCGCGTGAGCGCGGCTACGAGATCACACAGATCCTGAACACGCACGAGCATCTGGACCATACCGGCGGCAATGCCGGGCTGGTCAACGCCACTGGTGCGCGGGTGCTGGCGCACGCGGGTGCTGCGAATCGAATCGGCAATGTCGATGTCGGCCTCGGCAAAGGCGACGTCGTCCGTGTCGGTAGTACCGTGGAGCTCGAATGCCTCGACACGCCTGGTCATACCCGCGCGCACATCTGCCTGCTATCTCACGCCGAGGAGCCTGCGCTGTTCTGCGGCGATACGCTGTTCAACGCCGGCGCCGGCAATTGCCATAACGGAGGCCAGCCCGAGTTGCTTTATCAGACTTTTGCCGAGCAGCTCGCGAAACTGCCTGACAACACACGCATCTATCCAGGCCATGAGTATCTCACTAACAACCTGGCCTTCACGCTCGATCGGGAACCGGACAACGCCGACGCCGCTCGCTGGCAGGCCAACGCAGCACAAAACTCCGCTGCGGATGCCCCCGTGACAACCCTGGCTGACGAGAAGCGCATCAACACATTCTTTCGCCTGCAAAATCCGACGATCGTCGCCCGACTGCGCGAACGCTTCCCCGATCTCGACGAACACCCCCACGCGCAGACTGTCTTCCTGAAACTGCGCGAGTTACGCAATCGCTGGTAGTCAGGCGTGGCGAGTTCGCGGTCGGCGTGAATACTCGCGTAGAGAGCGCCGCGTTCCGGGCGCGGGGCGCTCCTGTGCCTGGTAAAATCTGGCCTCTACGCAGGGGGAAGATGCGCCCCGCGTCCGGACGCGGGACCGCCGGAAATCGCACAGCGATTTCCGAAGCGCGCTCGACCCGCGAGTATTCACGCCGACCGCGAGCTCACCACTCGTAGCCCAGCGTTTCTGTCCTACCCCGGCTTCAGCGTAATCGGGATGTAGCCGGGCTGCGCAGCCACGCGCTCCAGCCAATGTCGCACAGCCGGGAAGAGCTTGAGATCGAAGCCGCCTTGATGGGCTACGTGCGAGTAAGCGTAGAGCGCAATGTCCGCGAGTGAGTAGGTGTCATCGACGAAGAACTGGCGCGACTTGAGATGCGTCTCCATCACACCGAATGCCGCCAAGCCGTTCTTGATGCGATCCGGTAATTCAGCTCGTCGCGGATGATCGACCGGCAGATGGCGCACGATGTACCGCGCGACCGCGACGTAGGGCTCATGGCTGTACTGCTCGAACAACATCCACTGCAGCACCTGCGCACGACCAATGGCGGACGTGGGCACGAACTCCGTGCCCTCCGCGAGATACCAGAGTATCGCGTTCGACTCTGCTAGGTAGACGCCGTCATCCGTCTCCAGCACCGGCACCCGGCCGTTGGGATTCTTGGCAAGGAACTCAGGCGTACGCGATTCGCCACGATCGGTGTCGATCTCGATGAGTTCGTAGTCCCGCCCGAGTTGGGCCAGCAGCAGCCGGACTTTGTAGCAATTGCCGGAGTCGAGATTGTCGTATAGACGCATGATTCAGCCTCCGTTGGCTGGGCGTTCCAACAAGTCGATCCGCAAGCCTGCAGGACTTCGCACCTGCGCCATATGACCGGTCCCGAAGATCGTGGTCACTTGTCCTGCGTCGCGTATCCCATAGGCGGCACCGCGCGCGAGTATCGGCGCGAGGTCCGGGACAAAATACGTGACGCTCAACATACCGCGCGCCGGCGGCGCGGTGCGCGGGTAGAGATTCTGGCTCTTCGCGCCTTCGTACTGCACCAGCTCCAGCCGCCCGTACGGACTCGTCGGATCGCCAAGTATGCGGATATCGAGACTGGCGCCCGACGGCAGCCCGACCGTCTTTTCGATCTCGGGCCCGCTGAAGCGATTGTAGGAAGCTTCGACCAGATTGAGTACGCTCTCGAAGAAGACTTTCTCGGCGATATTGTCGGGCGTGGTGGCAACGATCTGCGGCGCCACGCCGTAGCCCTCGGGGCTAGTCAGCGCCGGTTGGCCCTCGATTTCGAGCAGCACGACATTGAGTCCGTCGTGGCTCGGCATGTGTGTCTCGTGAAACACGATGCCATTGGCTTCGAGTCGGTGCGGCTCCGAACGGAACGTGAAACCCGCAGTCGTCAGCTCCTGGTAGCGGCTGGCAAGGTCCCGCACCACGACGTCGATGCTCTTGGGAACCAGGTCGGTAGCCGCTGCGTCGGCACGTACCGCCGGGCCGGGCAATTTGAACTGCACGAGATGGACACCGCCTTCGGTTGCGCCAGGCGTCAGCAGCAAAGCCTGATCGATGATGTCATCGTCCTGCAGGCCCCAGAGCCGCGCGAGCCCCGGATCGTTGCCGGTGCGACGCGTGACGATCCGCATGCCGAAGCGATGCACCCACATACCGATCGCCTGCTCGATGTCGGCGACACTGACAACTACGTAGGCATAGGCGCGGCTGGCCGGTTGCGGCATCTGAAATTCCTCGACGGGATCAACCAAAGTGGCCGGGCCTGGCGACGTACAGGCCACCAACAGACCGGCGAGCATGCAT
>JAWLAE010000012.1:0-8397 GCA_041395625.1 Steroidobacteraceae bacterium
TGCAGCTTTGCAAGGAAACCGCAAGTCGACACAGAATCGGGCACGACGATTTGCGTACAGTTGACTGCGCGTCAGCGCGCGATCGATCCAGACGCACGACGCGCAGGCCTCGACGCGCCAACCGCACCACTCACGCACCGCGAAGCTCAGCCGAAATTGATTTTCGCTTCCAGATTCGACCGCGAATCGGCATTGTTCAGCGCCTCTTCCAGATCGATCCGGTTCTGCTTGTAGAGCTCGAGCAGCGCCACGTCGAAGCTCTGCACACCGTTCTCGGAGCTCGCGACGATGGCTTCCTTGATGCCGGTGACATCACCCTTCTTGACCAGCTCCTGAATGTACGGGGTGTTGATCATGACCTCGACCGCCGCACAACGCTTGCCATCCCGCGCCGTGATCAGACGCTGCGACAGGATCGCCCGCAGGTACTGGGACAGATCGAGGAACACCTGTGAGTGCTGCTCACGCGGGAACATATTGATGACCCGATCGAGTGTCTCGGCACAGTTGTTAGCATGCAGTGTCGCGAGCACCAGATGGCCGGTGCCGGCGAGATCGATCGCTGCCTGCATCGTCTCGCGATCACGGATCTCACCGATCAAGATCACGTCCGGCGCGGCGCGCATCACGCTGCGCAGCGCGCGTGCGTACGTCTTGGTATCCAGACCCACCTCGCGCTGATTGATGATCGAGCGCTTGTTGGTATGCAGGAACTCGATCGGATCTTCGATCGTGACGATGTGATCGGATGAATTCTCGTTACGGTAGTTGAGCATCGCCGCAATCGAGGTGGACTTGCCGGAGCCGGTGGCGCCCACCATCAGGATCAGCCCGCGCTTCATCATGATGAGGTCGCGCAGGACTTCCGGCATGTTCAGATTCTCGAGCCGTGGCATGTCCGCGGTGATATAGCGCATCACCATGGCGGGGAAACCGCGCTGATGGAATACGTTGACACGGAACCGGCCGAGGCCGGGCTCCGAGATGGCGAAGTCTATCTCGAGCTCGCTCTGGAAATACTCGAGCTGCTCGGGTGTCATCAGGCCATAGGCGGCCTGACGCACGGTCTCGGGTGCGAGCACCTGTTTGTTGATCGGAATGATCTGCCCTTCGATCTTGATCTTGATCGGAGCATTCGAGGTGAAGAACAGGTCGGAAGCCTTCTTCTCGACCATCAACTTGAACAGTGGCTTGGTATTGAGTCCGGCCGGCCCGCTGCCAGAGCTGGCGCCAACCGGCGATTCCACTGGCTCTGTCATTGCTGCCATTCTACTAACACCCCCGTGGTCTGCCGCTACAGCGACCGACCCTGGTCTTCTTCGTCAAGGATCGCGAGCGCGCCATCATCATCCAGATTCTTCTGCTCACGCTTGCTGTCGAGCTTGATCTTGAGGCGCAGCTCGTTCTTCGAGTCGGCATTGCGCAACGCATCCTCGTAGGAAACGTAGCCGCCCTCGTAGAGCTCGAACAACGCCTGATCGAAGGTCTTCATGCCGATACGGTTCGAGCGCGCCATCACTTCTTTGATCTTGGTGACCTCGCCCTTGAAGATCAGATCCTGAATGAGCGGCGAATTGAGCATGATCTCCATCGCCGCAATTCGGCCCGCACCTGCTTCGCGCGGCAGCAAACGTTGCGAAATCAGCGCGCGGATGTTGAGCGACAGGTCCATCAAGAGCTGTTCGCGACGTTCATCCGGGAAGAAGTTGATGATGCGATCGAGCGCCTGGTTGGCACTGTTGGCGTGCAGGGTCGCGAGCACCAGATGGCCCGTCTCCGCGAACTGAATGCCGTATTCCATCGTCTCGCGATCGCGGATCTCACCAATCAGGATCACGTCGGGCGCCTGGCGCAGCGTGTTCTTGAGCGCGGCATGCCAGCTTTCCGTATCGACGCCGACTTCGCGATGGGTGACGACGCAGCCTTTGTGCTGGTGCACGTATTCCACCGGATCTTCGATCGTCACGATGTGGCCGCGGGTCTTTTCGTTGCGATAGCCCGTCATCGCGGCCAGCGTCGTGGATTTACCGGAACCGGTGCCGCCCACGATGATCACGAGACCACGCTTGGACAACACCACCTCTTTCATGATGGGCGGCAGATCGAGCTCTTCGAAGGTCGGGATCTTGGCGTTGATCAGTCGAATGACGCAGCCGGTGCTGCCCTGCTGAATGAATGTATTGACGCGAAACCGGCCGATGCCCGGCGGCGCGATCGCGAAGTTGCATTCCTTGGTCGAATCGAATTCCTTGGTCTGCCGATCGTTCATGATGGCGCGCACGAGCACAGCCGCCTGCTCTGAGGTCAGCGCACGCTCGCTCTGCGGGCGCACCTCGCCGTCTATCTTGATCGCCGGTGGAAATCCGGCAGTGATGAACAAGTCCGATGCCTTCTTGTCGACCACGCGGCGCAGCAGATCCTGCATCAGCTTGATGCCCTGCTCGCGATCCATTCTGGCCGGCTCAGCGGGCCGTACAGCAGCAGTTACCATCAGATTGCATCCTTATTCTGGGCTTTGTAGCGCGCCTCTTCCTTACTCACGATGCCTTTGGCGACGAGCTCGGTAAGACACTGATCGAGCGTCTGCATACCCTGCGCCTGGCCTGTCTGGATCGCGGAATACATCTGCGCGATCTTGCCCTCGCGGATCAGGTTGCGAATGGCCGGGGTGCCGATCATGATTTCGTGGGCGGCCACGCGACCACCGCCGTTCTTCTTCAAGAGCGACTGCGAGATGACGGCACGCAAGCTCTCGGAGAGCATCGCGCGTACCATTTCTTTCTCGGCTGCCGGAAATACGTCGACCACGCGGTCGATCGTCTTGGCCGCAGAACTCGTATGCAGCGTGCCGAACACGAGATGGCCCGTCTCGGCGGCTGTCAGCGCCAGCCGGATGGTCTCGAGGTCGCGCATTTCGCCCACCAGCACGACGTCGGGGTCCTCGCGCAGCGCCGAGCGCAGCGCTTCGGAGAAGCCCAGCGTGTCGCGATGCACTTCGCGTTGATTCATCAGACAGCGCTTGCTCTCGTGCACGAACTCGATCGGATCTTCGATCGTGATGATGTGATCGGGCCGGTTGTCGTTACAGTGGTTGACCATGCCGGCGAGCGTGGTCGACTTGCCGGAGCCCGTTGGCCCGGTGACCAGCACCAGACCGCGCGGCAGCATGCACAGGTCACGGAAGATCTTGGGCGCGCCGAGATCGTCGAGCGACAGGATGACCGACGGAATGTTGCGGAACACGGCCGCTGCACCGCGGTTCTGGTTGAAGGCATTGACGCGAAAACGGGCCAGCTTCGGGATCTCGAACGAGAAATCGGTCTCGAAGAACTCTTCGTAGGCCTTCCGCTGCTTGTCGTTCATGATGTCGTACACCATGCTATGAACTTCCTTGTGAGTCATAGATGGCATATTGATACGCTTCATGTCGCCGTCCACCCGGATCATCGGTGGCACACCGGCGGACAAGTGCAGGTCAGACGCGTTGTTCTTGACGGCAAACGCGAGTAATTGAGCGACGTCGACGGCCATGCTGGCTCCCTGGAAATTTCGCCAACGAGTATAGACCCGGGTATACCACCCCTATATGTTATCCAGCCCGCAGAATTGCCCGGAAAGTGTCGCAAACGTCCAGGCCCGTATCGCGCAGGCGGCGGCTCGGGCCGGCAGAAATGTCGACTCCATCACGCTCGTGGCCGTTGCCAAAGGGCAGCCAGCCGCGGCCATCGCCGCAGCCGCCCGCGCAGGCATCGAGCATATCGGCGAGAACTACCTGCAGGAAGGGCTCGACAAGCTGCCGCAGCTGGCCGATCTCGAGCTCACCTGGCATTTCATCGGTCGCATTCAGTCCAACAAGACTCGCCCAATCGCCGAAAACTTCGCGTGGGTGCAGACCCTCGATCGGCTGAAGATCGGACAACGGCTGTCCGAGCATCGCCCGTTTCATGCACTGCCACTCAATGTATGCCTGCAGGTACACATCGGCGATGAAGATTCCAAAGGTGGCGTGTCATTGGCAGGGCTACCGGATCTCGCTGCGGCCGTGCGCAGCTTGCCGCGGCTGCGGCTGCGCGGCCTGATGTGCATGCCGCCGCCGGAGACCGATCCGGCGCGTCAGCGGTACTGGTTTGCGCAAACCAAGCGCGCATTCGATGCGCTCAACGAACAAGGCTACGCCCTCGATACGCTTTCGATGGGCATGAGCGGCGACTTCGAGGCTGCCATTCTGGCCGGAGCAACCATGGTGCGTGTGGGAACGGCCATTTTTGGCGCGCGACCATCGGGTTAGCCGTGAGCGCCCGCCCACATTGATTATAGTAGGCCGATGCAAAATCACGACAGATCGGCAGACTAGCCCGCCATGCGTGCGGCATTCATTGGCGGCGGCAACATGGGCTCGGCACTCGTGCGCGGGCTGATCGCGCACGGCGCAGATCCGGCCGACATCAGCATCGGCGAACAGCTCCCGGCGTTGCGCGAGCGACTGTCTACCGAGCTACGCGTCAAGGTGACGACGGACAATCAATTGGCCATCGCGCACGCCGACGTCGTGGTCGCGGCGGTGAAACCGCAGGATATGGCCGCGACGCTACAGCCACTGCGCGACACGCTGCAGGCGCGACGGCCGGTGCTGATGTCCATTGCCGCCGGCATTCCCGTTGCATCGCTCAGCCGATGGTGCGGGACAGGCGTGCCGGTCGTACGCGCGATGCCCAATCGCCCTGCCCTGAATGGCGCCGGGGCGACTGCTTTGTTCGCACCGGCGGGCACACCGCAATCGGCGCGCGATCTGGCCGCTCAGGTTGCCGCCTCGGTCGGCACCTGCGTGTGGGTGCAGTCCGAACACGAGATAGATGCGGTCACGGCGCTCTCGGGCAGCGGCCCCGCCTATTTTTTCCTGCTGGCTGAGTTGATGATCGACGCGGCGGTGGAACTCGGTCTCGCAGAGGACACCGCGCGCGAGCTGGCCATCCAGACTCTGTATGGTGCCGGACAAATGGCGCGTGCCAGCGATGGCGATCTCGCCCGCTTGCGCGCCGAGGTCACCTCGAAGGGCGGCACGACGCAGGCGGCATTGCAATCACTGGAATCCGATCAGCTGCGTGCTATCGTTCGGCGCGCGCTCGCCGCAGCGGCGCGCCGCAGTCAGGAACTCGCAGGATAAACGATGGAAGCGCTCGTCTATATCGTCAGCACACTGATGTCACTCTACATGTATGTGTTGCTGCTGCGCTTCATCATGCAGCTGGTGCGCGCCAACTTCCGCAATCCACTGGCGCAGGCAATCGTGAAGCTCTCGAACCCAATCATCCTGCCGTTGCGACGCATACTGCCGCCCGCCGGCCGTATCGATACGGCTTCGATCGTCGCGATCGCGCTCTACGCGCTCGCGACCGTCGCCATCTTGTGGGGCCTGCGGGGCGGCTTCGGTCCGGTCGCTCCACTGCTGCTGCTGCAAGCAGCGCTTTACGAAATTTTGCGAAGTACCCTGTGGCTCTATTTCGTTGCGATCTTCGTGTATGCGATGCTGTCGTTCGTCGCACCTGGCGCGCAGTCGCCGGTGAACGATTTCCTGTACTCGATCTGCGAGCCGGTGCTGATGCCTATCCGTCGTATCATTCCGCCGATCGGTGGCCTCGATCTCTCGCCATTGTGGGCAGGCATCGCCATTCAGGCGCTGCTCATCCTGCTGCGCTGAGCACCTAGACTCGAGCGCATCAAGTCAAGTCCGCCAATCACTTAAGCGCATTTATTCTCTCGCAGTCGAGTGCCGTGATGCCGCCAGACTGCGTGCGATTTGCGCAGCAGCACGCGCATCTGTGTGCAGGCTGCGACAGATGCCCGACTGACGACCGAGCACCAGAGCCTAGAAAACTAGGCATTTGCCGACAGTCATCGCTCGAAAAAATTGCTTGCCAAGCGCGGGGGCTATGCTATGGTTCGCGCCGACTGAACGACGCGCGAAGGTTTTTTGCGCGGTTTTTTTATAAAATTCCTAGGAGTACATCAGTATGGCGAAGAAGGGTGGCGCACCGACCAAGTCGGAAATCGTGGCACAGATCTGTAAGGACACCGACCTGTCACGCAAGCAGGTCACTGCGGTATTCGATTCACTCACGGGCATCATCAAGAAGAGCCTGCGCGGACCTGGCCTGTTCACCATGCCGGGCCTGATGAAGCTGAAAGTCGTCAAGAAGCCCGCCACGAAGGCACGTGAAGGCGTCAATCCCTTCACTGGCGACAAGATGATGTTCAAGGCCAAGCCGGCCTCCAAGAAAGTCCGCATCATGCCGCTCAAGAGCATGAAGGCGATGGTCAACTGAGATCGACCAGCCAGACCCCCGCATACTGAGCGGCTAACAATCTAGACGACTCGAGATCGTCGGTACTCGTTAGCTGCCACAGCGCAAGACCCGGCAACCTGCAAAGGTGCCGGGTTTTTGCGTTCTGCAGCTCTTAGCAGGCCTGCTAGCCGGCGAGAAAGCGTAGCACCGTGTCTTTCAGCTCGTGCAGCCGGCCATGGAAGAAATGACCGGCACCGGTCAGCACGGCGAGCTCGGGGCCCGGCGCGAGCGCTGCGGCCCAGGCCAACACCTTTGCGCTGGCGACGACTTCATCGGCATCGCCCTGGATGAGCAACCAGGGCGCTTGCGGAGTATCGACGGTACCGCTGACGAAGCGCCCGACGGGCGGCGCGACAGTCACGAGCTTGGCCGGCGAGAGTCTATGCTCGGCCTGCAATGCCACCCAGGCGCCGAATGAAAAGCCTGCCAGCCACAGCTCGGCATACGGCCAGCGCTCACGCGCGAACCGCGCCACGGCCAGCAGATCGTCAACCTCACCGCGGCCGTCATCGAACGTTCCTTCGCTCGCACCGGCACCGCGAAAGTTGAAACGTAGCGTTGGTGCGCCCAGTTCCTGCATCGCGCGCGCCAGCGTGTGCACCACCTTGTTGTCCATCGTCCCGCCATACACGGGGTGCGGGTGGCAGACGATACCAAAACGGGTGGCTGGCGACGTGCCAGGGTCCTCGAGCTTGGTCTCGAGCGCGCCCGTCGGCCCCTGTATTCTGAGCGCTTGCGGCGACGGCGGTGTGAAGGGCATGGCCTGCGAGTCGACGCTGACGGCGCGCTCAAGGGCTCTTGTGAACAACGCCGTCTTTCATGACGAACACCACCCGTTGCATCACCGCCATGTCGGCCAGTGGATCACCGGGCACACCGACGAGCTCCGCGAGCTTGCCGACGGCGATGCTGCCAGTCTTGGCATCGAGATCGAGAAACTTCGCCGGCGCCGACGTGGCGGCACGGATGGCCTCCATCGGCAGCATGCCGGACTCGACCATCAGAACGAATTCGCGCGCATTGTCACCGTGTTTGGACACACCCGTATCGGTGCCGAACAATATCGGCACACCCGCCTTGTAGGCTTTGGCGAATGTGCGTTGAATCTGTGGACCCACTTCCAGTGCCTTGGGACGCACCAGCTGCGGAAAGTAGTTGGGATCCTGCGCCTGGTCGAACACCCATTGCCCGGCACTGATCGTCGGCACGTAGTACGTGCCGCGCGCCTTCATCAACTGCATGCCTTCGTCGTCCATGAACGTGCCATGCTCGATCGTATCTACACCACCGCGGACCGCGCGCTTGATGCCCTCGGCACCGTGGGCGTGCGCCGCCACCTTGAAACCGTAGTCGTGCGCGGTCTCGACGACCGCCGCGATCTCGGCCTCCGTCATCTGCGGATTCTGGCTGTTCTTGGCGATCGACAACACACCGCCCGTAGCGGTTATCTTGATCGTGTCGGAGCCATCCTTGTAGCGCTGACGCACGGCCTTGCGCGCATCCTCTGGGCTATTGATGACACCCTCGTCCGGGCCGGGGTCGCCGCCGAACTTGCGTGCCCAGCCATTGGTGGGATCGGCATGGCCACCGGTGCTCGCAATGGACTTGCCGGCGGCGATGATCCGCGGCCCTGGCACCTTGCCGGCGTTGATCGCATTGCGCAACGCGATCGAGGCGCGATAACTGTCACCCAGATCGCGTACTGTGGTGAAGCCAGCGAGCAAGGTGCGTTCCGCATACACGACACCGTCCAGCGCAACATCACCCTCGTTCTTCTTGTAGCCGTCGATTTCCGACGTGCGGCTGTACTCGCTCGTCAGATGCACGTGCATGTCGATCCAGCCCGGCATCAGCGTACCGCGTTTGAGATCGACCACCTGATCGCCGCTGCCGCCCTTGCGGAATCCGGGTTCGATCGCGGTGATCTTGCCGTCGCTGACGACTACCGTCTGATTCGTTAGCACCGCCTCGGACACGCCGTCGATCACGCGCCCCGCGTGGATCAGTGTCGCGGCGGATACCGCTGCATGGGCCAACAACAGGCTCAGCGAAA